>NZ_PJRS01000030.1 GCF_002858925.1 Caulobacter zeae | reverse complement strand
GATGCGGGTGCTCTGGATCGGCTTAGCGCTGGCCATTTGCTTCGCCGGTGCCTTCCTCTTGATCAAGCCAGGCTGATAGGTCGGTCTGGGGGCAGCGCCTGAATGTCGCCTCCCTGGAGGCGTGCCAACGGCAGCAAATGGCGCGCGTCGGACGACGACCGAGGCCTCGATGACGAGCTGGGGGCGATCGTCGCACGAGAAGGTTGTCGATCAGGGGCCGGAACAGGCCGCGAAGGCGCCCATCGTCGCGCGTGCTCGAGACGATCGAGCGCTCCGGCGAACTCCTCTCGCGACATCACGCCCAGCGCGATGAGGATGCCGATCAGGGCCGCGGTAACGCCAGACTGATAGTCGCCCATCAGCAATGTGGATTCGTCAGCGGTCATGCGCTCGCTCCAATGTGGGCCTGACTCAGAACTCTTCCCAGCTATCGAGCGTCGGCGCCGCTGAGCCCCGGACCAGCATCGGGGCGCGGGTCATTGGGCGCGTCTTTTTGATCGCGCCGGGACGCTCGCGAGGCGGGCTGGACGCGGCGCTTGTCGCCGTGACCGCGCTGATTCTGAACCGTCCGACCATCTGGCGAAGCTCGCCTGCTTCGAACTTCAGGCTGGCGGACGCGGCGGTGGCCTCCTCGACCATGGCCGCATTTTGCTGGGTGACCTGATCCATCTGATTGACCGCGACATTGACCTCGTTGAGGCCGGTCGCCTGTTCCTTGGAAGACTGGGCAATCTCGGAGATCAGGCCGTCGATCTGGCCAACCTTCTCGACGATTTCGCCGAGCGCGCGGCCGGTTTCGCCGACCAGCTTCACGCCGCGTTCGACCTGCGAGCCGCTATTGGCGATCAGGGTCTTGATCTCCTTGGCCGCCTCGGCTGAGCGTTGGGCCAGAGCGCGGACTTCCTGGGCGACAACCGCGAAGCCGCGACCAGCCTCCCCAGCGCGGGCGGCCTCGACGCCAGCGTTGAGAGCCAACAGATTGGTCTGGAAGGCGATTTCGTCGATGACGCCGATGATGCTGGTGATCTGGCCCGACGACTTCTCTATCTCGCCCATGGCGGCCACGGCGTCGCCAACGATCTCGCCCGAACGAGCGGCGTCTGCCCGGGCGCTGGATGCCGCTGCCGAAGCCTGCCGGGCGCCCTCAGCGCTGCGATTGACCGTGGCGGTGATCTCGTCGAGCGCGGCGGCGGTCTCCTCGAGGCTGGCGGCCTGTTGCTCGGTGCGGCGGGAGAGGTCGTCCGAGGCTATAGAGATCTCGTCGGCGCCAGCGCCGACGCTGCCGGTGGCCGTGGTCACCGAACTCATGGTCTCGTCGAGGGCGGCCAGGGCGCGGTTGAGATCGTCGCGCAGTTTCTGGAACTGCGGATCGATCGGCTGGTCGAGCCGGCTGGTCAGGTCGTTAGCCGCCAAGCGCTCAAGGGCGGCGGCGATCTGGTTGACGGCGTCGACCCGCCCGGTCACCACCGTGGCGAATTTCACGATCTTCTCGACGCGGCCCCTAGGCCCGAACACGGGGTTGTAAGAGGCCTGGATCCAGACCTCCTGGCCGCCCTTGCCGACACGCTTAAACTCGGCGGCGACATATTCGCCCGCGTTCAACTTACGCCAGAAGTCAGCGTATTCGGGCGAGCCGGCGTAGGTCTTGTCGACGAACATCCGGTGGTGTTGCCCTTTGATCTCCGAGAGGCTGTAGCCCAGCGCGTCGAGGAAGTTCTGATTGGCGTCCAGAACCAAGCCGTCGGTGGAGAATTCGATGATCGCCTGAGCGCGGCTGATGGCGGTGAGCTTGGCTTCAAAATCCGCGTTACGCAGCTTCTGGTCCGTGATTACGGTGGCGACCTTCACCACGCGCTCAACCTTGCCCGAGCCGTTGCGGACAGGATTGTAGGAGGCCTGGATCCAGACCTCGCGACCGCCCTTGCCGATGCGCAGATATTCACGCGCATCGAACTCGCCTTGGCCGAGCTTGGACCAGAAGTCGCGGTAGTCTTGACTCGCTGCATACTCAGGCTCGACGAATAGGCTGTGGTGCTTGCCGACGATCTCGGAGAGCCCATAGCCCATGGCGTCGCAGAAGTTGGCGTTGGCGGACAGGATCTTGCCCGACAGGTCGAATTCGATCGTGGCGAGTGAACGATCCAGCGCCGCCAAGGTATGGGCCGGATTGCCATTCAAACGATTGCGTAACCCAATCACCGCGCTTCCTCCGAGGTCAAGCTTTCGCGCAAAGGAAGCGAACTGGGGTCAACGAACGGTAAAATTCGAAGGCGTGATTTGTCGCGGTCTTAGAAAATCGAGCCCGATTTGGGTTGCCTGTTCTCAATTAAAGGTAGCTATTTTCTGTTCAGAGAATTTGATGATGGAGAATATTGACCTGATTTCGCGCTATGCGGGAAACCCCCGACACGAACGTGAAGATTTCTAGCGACGATCTGCCGCATCGCATCGGGCCTGAGAAACGACCGGCTGATTTGATGACATCTACAGAGGAAGTTTGGCGCGGCGCGATTGGATGCTCTCGGCCCGAGGCGCGTGCGCCACCTGAGCGCCGAAGTCGTGTTCTCGGAGGTGATCCAAAGTCGGCTATTGGCGCGCCGGGCCCAGGAGCGTCGTGTTCTTGGCGCCGACGCAATGTCCGCAAATGATGCTGTGGACGGCTCTCCACCCCACCGGAAGCCTTAGCTTCCGGTTTGACCTGGAGGAGAGCCATGGGTCAGGTTGTCACGATCGGTTTGGACATCGCCAAGTCGGTGTTCCAGGTGCACGGGGTCGACGCGGAGGGCGCCGTCGTCATTCGGCAAAAGCTCCCGCGAGCGCGGCTGTTGTCGTTCTTCGCCAAGCTGGAGCCTTGCCTCGTCGGCATCGAGGCGTGCGGCGCATCCCACCACTGGGCGCGTGAGCTGATCGGCCTGGGTCATGAGGTGCGGTTGATGCCGCCCAGTTACGTGAAGGCCTATCTGAAGCGGCAGAAGAACGACATGGCCGACGCTGAGGCCATTTGTGAGGCGGTGACCCGGCCGACGATGCGGTTCGTGCCGGTGAAGTCGCCTGATCAGCAGAGCGTCATGGTCTTGCATCGGACACGGCTGGCTCTGACGCGCCAACGCACTCAATTCTCAAACGCCATTCGCGGACACATGGCCGAGTTCGGCCTGGCGGCAGCAATCGGCCGGGAAGGGCTCGGCAAGCTGGTCGAGGTGATCCTCGATAGCGCCGATGATCGTGTGCCGCGGGAGGCGCGCGTTTGCCTCACGATGCTGGTCGATCAGATCCGCCTGCTGAACCTGCAGATCCTGGAGACCGATCGCCTAATCCGGACCAGCGCTCGCGCAACCGAGGTCGGCCGCCGGCTGATGGAGATTCCCGGCGTCGGGCCGCTGCTGGCCAGCGCCATGGTCGCCGCCGTGGCCGATCCGGCGGCCTTCAAGACTGGCCGCAACTTGGCGGCCTGGATAGGCCTGGTTCCTCGACAGAACTCCAGCGGCGGAAAGGAGCGGCTTGGCGGCATCACCAAGCAGGGCGATCGATACCTGCGACAGATGCTAGTCGTCGGCGCCCTGGCCGTTGTTCGATACGTCCAGCGCAATGGCACGCGTCGACCGTGGCTCCTGCAGCTACTGGCGAGGCGAACGCCGAAGGTCGCGGCGGTCGCGCTGGCCAACAAGAACGCTCGGATGATCTGGGCGATCATGACCAGCGGTGAGCGGTATCGGGAGCCGCAGCCGGCTTAGAGACAGGTCCAGGGCCACGCTGCGGCCAACGAACTTGGGAAGGGCGGACCAGATGTAATGCGACAGCCGGTCGATACCGGAAGACGGGACAACCCACTCACGCCATCGCGCCTCGAGCGCGTGCAATTGGTAGGGACCCGTCTTCGCGGAAGGCATTATGGCCAGCGGTCATGCGTACCGCACCAACAGGTCGAACACATGGCCGCACCGACCAAGCCTCGCAGAACGTCAGATCACCCTTGCCAACGGGGAGCCGTCCACACATGGCGCGGGTCGGCCACGAGCGCGCAAATATCCTCTAACAAGCAGGTGCACAATCCCTGGGCGAAACGCCTTCCGTCAATAAAAAGTGGCTAATCCTCGACCGGCATGCGGAAGTAAATCGGGTCTCGCTCGCATCCGAACTGGCCGTCAGGGTCCCTTTATGGGCGCGCGCGATTTCTGAAGCGATGTAAAGGCCAAGCCCTAGACCTTGCTGTGTCGGCTTGGCCGCGGCCCGCTCAAAAGGTTGGAAAAGACGGGTAAGCGTCTTTCTAGGGATCTGCGGACCTTGATTGGCCACGGACAGTTCGAACACGCCGTTCACAGTCTTCGCCTCGACCGAAACGGGCGCGTCCCTGGCGCCGTGGGTCAACGCGTTGGCTAAAAGGTTCGAAAGGAGTTGAGCTAGCCGGGCGGGGTCGGCCGGCAGCGGCGTGGGAATATCGATGTCAGCCTCGACGACGCGCTCGGGATGGGCTGTCCGAAGTGCAGACACGACATCGAGAAGTGCGGACCCGACTTCGCTTTCGAGAGAAAGATCGACATTGAAGCCGCCGCCGAGACGTGCGCGTGCAAAATCCATCACGTCGGAAATTAGGCCGGCCATTCGCGCGGTGCTTGTCTCCATCTGTCCGAGGATCCAATCGCTCTTCGGTCCGGTCGGGTCTTTGCGAAGCAGGCGCACGCCACCTTCGATGGCGGCCAACGGGTTGCGCAGGTCGTGGCCGAGTACGGCGATGAACTGTTCCCGGAGTTCAGAGCCGGCTCGTTCATCTGACAGCGCCGCCTGGCTCACCGCGAGCTGGTGCTGATCCGCTAGCTTCTCACCAATCAATTCCGCGAAGATCTCAAAGGTCTCCTGCGCATCGCGATCCGTCAGCGGGGCCGGCTCCGGATCGATTGCGCACAGGGTCCCAAAGAACTCGCCGCGGCAGAAAATGGGGACGGCAATGTAGCTTTGCAGTCCGTACATCGCAGGTGTGGGATGATTGCTATAGATCGGGTCGGCCGCGACGTGGTCGATCACGACTGATTGGTGATGGTCGCGAACTTCGCTGCAAAGCGTCGTTTCGACCTTCAACTCGCCGCCAACCGGCAAGCCAAAGTTGATGTCGTCAGCCACCGCGCAGGCGACCCAACGATCGGCCGTGACCCGAGAGACGACCGCGTACCCCATCCCGGTTAGGCGACATATGTTCTGCAGGATTCTGGGAACGAGACCGATCGAGGCGATCGCCGCAATATCGTCAGCGATTTCCGTCATGCCCAGGTCCACCTCAAAGAATGGCGCGACGATGCTTGGCCTTTACGTGGAAGGCAAGACGCAACGCAGTCTCCTTGAAGATCGGTTCTGCCGCGACGACGGCGACTTCAAGGTCCACTTGCCGGAGCTGGGCCTAAGTCAGCTCCTGGCGCGACCACGCCGAAGAAGCAGACGCCGCGACCGACTGTAGAGGGTGGGTCGCGGTCGCACCGCACCAGAAGTCCGACATGGGTCGGCTAGGTATAGCGGCGCCGGCTCCGAAGGCTGACCTGGAGCCTGGCAGCCTTGGGCGGACGTTGGGCGCGTCAGCTAGGAGCAAGCAGCCTGGATCTGACGACCCAGACAGCTCGTAGCCCCTCTGCTTCCATCTAATTTGGAGCGTTCGCAACGCGGTTCGACGCCACGATGTCCGCGTGGGTGGGGTTTGCTCCAAGCTTTGAATACGCCTCCATCATCGCATCGCGCTTGGCCGGCGCCGCTCCGGGTTGGGCCAAGGCCAAGGCGGCGCGCGTCTCCTCCGCGTTCCAATCGCAGCAGTAGGCCGGCGTCGATGGCTGTTGGCGCCAGGAGTCGGCTAGGGCGCCGGCATCGACGGGATCGAAGCCCACGTCATTCACCAGGCCTGCGACGATGGTCTTCGCCTTCGGATCGTCACCGGCCATGGCGATGGCCAGACGGTCGCTCGCGCCTGCGGGGCGGCCGAGCTCGGCGAGGGAATAGGCGAGAATGTTGTTGAACGCCTTGACGATCGGGCGACCGATCTGACGTGACACCCAGACGCTTTCCGCCAGCCCGTCGTCGATCTCGGAAATTTGGGGGTCGCGCATGCCGGGGTAGTAGTTGCCGGTATCGATCACTGGCGCCGCCTCAGGCAAGTCGTCGAACAGGTCCTTTGGCAGGCCGGCGACGGCGGGAAACGGGATAGAGAGGATGAGGGCGTCCACGCCTTTCACGGCGCCTCTTATGTCGACAGGCGTCGCGCCGACCTCCTCGGCAAAGGCGCGCACGCCTTCGACGCCGCGCGAATTGGCGACACGAATCTGGTGACCCGCCGCGCCCAGCTTGCGGGCGAGCGCGCCGCCGATGTTGCCCGTTCCGATAATGCCGATCTTCATGGCGTTTCCTTCCGCAAGGTTGAGAATTTCAGTTCAGCGCATTGCGCGCGGATCGACGCCGTACTGGGCCGGCGCGCCGAGATGGTCGCGAAGCGTCGAGCCCGCGTAGTCCTGGTGGAAAAGACCGCGCTCCTGCAGAATCGGCACGACGCCATCGACGAAGGCGTCGATCCCATCATCGTAGATGTCGGGCGAGATCCAGAAGCCGTCGGCGGCGCCGGCTTCGAACCAGGCCTGCATGTGATCGGCCGCCTCTATGGCGGGCCCGACGATTACCGGGTGATAGTCGATCACCCCGTGGGCCAGCACATCGGTTAGGCTCCAGCCTTCGCGGGCGATCTTCAGGGCGTGAGCGGAGCGAGGGTCCTGGGGAGAGGGACGTGCGGCGGCGAGCTGTGCGGCTGACAGAGGCTCGTCGAGCCGGATGGCCTCGGTGCGCAAGCCGAGTATCTGCATCAGGTAGGCCGCGCGCTGCGGGAAGGTCCGCTGTGTCAGCGCGATCCGGCGATCCAGCGCCGTGCGCCTATCGGAGGCGATCGTGGTCATCAGGCCGGGAAAGTATTTGATCTCGTCGGGGTCACGTCCGGCGCGCTCGGCCGCGTCGCGGAATGCGGTTCTTTGCGCGCGGGCGTCCTCGATGCTGAACGCCGCCCCGATGACGGCGTTGGCGAAGCGGCCGGCCAATTCGTGACCGTTGGGACTTCCGCCCGCATGGACGATGACCGGCTGACCCTGTTCCGATGGAGGAATGTAAAGCGGTCCGCGTGAGCCAACGAACTGACCGCGCAGGTTGATCGGCGCGATCTCATCGGCGTTGGCGAACGCGCCAGTGGCTTGGTCGTGAACCCAGGCCTCTCTTCCCCAGCTGCCCCACAGGGCCTGCACCACCTGGATGGTCTCATGCGCCCGCCCATAGCGCTCAGCGCTCGATGGGAGCCGCGCGCCATAGTTGGCGGCGACGTCTTCACCGCTTGACGTGACGGCGTTCCATCCCGCGCGCCCGTGGCTCATCAGGTCGAGAGCCTTGAATTGGCGGGCAAGGTTGTAGGGCGCGTTGAAGGTCGTGGAACCGGTGGCGATCAGGCCGATGCGGTCGGTCTCTCGGGCCACTGCCGCAAGGGTGAGCATTACATCGAGGTTGAAGTGCGGAGGCTCGTTCTCGATGTCGGCCACCAGGCTTGGGCCGTCTGGCAGGAAGAGGAAGTGGAACTTACCGCGCTCGGCCGCTTGGCCGTGCCGAACCTTGGCGTCGAAACTCACATAGTTCGTCGGATCGACGCCAGGAGCGCGCCACGCGCCGGGCAGCGCGCCGTAGCCGTTGCCCAGGTGCATGCCCAGAATGATCTGTCTGGTCATGCCGGGCCTTGCGGCGCGAGCGCGAGGGCGTCGAGGGTGCGCCGAAGGTCCTCGAGACCCTCGTCGGTCAGCTCGCATGCCGTTTTGATCTGTTCGGTGACGCCACGGACCGCCGCGTCGAGGGAGCGACCGGTTGGCGTCAGATCGACCATGACCCGGCGTTCATCTTGGGTGTCGCGGGTGCGGGTTACCCGGCCCGCCGCTTCCAGGCGCTTGACCAGAGGCGTGATCGTCCCGGTGTCCATGTCCAACGCGCCGCCCAGGGCGCCGACGGTGCGCGGCCCACCGTCCAGCAACTCGAGGACGACGAGATACTGGGGAAAGGTGAGCTCCAGGGGCTCTAGGATCGGCTTGTGCAGGCGAACCATGCGGTTGGCGGCGCTGTGAAGCGCGAAGGAGAGTTGGGTTGCCGCGCTATGACGTGTCACGTTCAGTTCCTAGTGCGCTATTATCTAGCGCTCTAGATAATAGCTTTGGCGCGCACTTCAACCCGCCGCCCTGATCCGCGTCGTCGAGATGGCGTTCATCCATTCACAATGGCTGGCGCGACACCGCAATTGGTGTGGGCATGGGGCGGCAGGCGCGGGCTGCCAGCCGCCCCGCTGTCTCAGATCAGATGCGACATGCCCATCGCGCTGAGGAGACCGTTTTGAATCGGGGCAACGACCCCGTTCAACCGCTCGACGCCGTAATCCAGGCCCTCAGGCATGACGACCGTCCGCAATGGGCGACGTTCGGTGGCCTCGACCAGCCGGGCGATGGCGTCGGCGACCAGCTGGGGGCGTGGCGGATTGGCCGGATCGTCGCCGTCGCTGCCATGCGCCTTGATCTGGCCTGGGATCGCCGCGACCTCGCCGTAGGCCGCGAGCACGCCTTGGTCGGACGGTTCCGGGCTGGACGACAGAAGATTGCTCGGGAAGGGCCCTGGTTCGACGATGACCGAGTCGATACCAAAGCTCGACAGCTCGTAGCGATAGGCTTCGGCCAGCGCTTCGAGTGCGAACTTGCTCGCCGAATAGACGCCGAAAAATGGAATAACCACACGCCCCATCAGGGACGTGACATGGACGAGAAGCCCGCCGCCGGCGGCGCGCATGTGCGGCAGAACGGCGCGGTCGGCGCGCGCGGCGCCGAAGAAATTGACCGCGAATTGCCGTTCGACGTCCGCGGCCGTGTAGGCTTCCGTAACCCCGACGGGCATGACGCCGGCGTTGTTGATCAGCACGTCGATCTTTCCATGCTGTTTGATGACCTGGTCGATCGTCGAATTGACCGACGCCTCGTCGGCGACATCCATTTCGAGAACCTGCAGCACATGCCCTTCAACCTTCGCAGCCTCGATAAGCTCGCGGCGGACGGGGGCGTTTCTCCCAGCGATATCGCGCATGGTCGCCACCACGACATGCCCCCGCCGCGCAAGCTCGAGGACCGTCAGCTTCCCAAACCCGCTGCTGGCGCCGGTTACAACGACAATTTTTCCGCTCATCGATCTCATCTTTCCATCCAAGGGATATCGCGAGGCGATATAGACAGATCTGTCTGTCTTTGCAAACAGGCAATATACAGACTAGTCTGTTCCGCGGGGTGTGGCTTTGAGGCGCGAAGGGTAGGCATGGCCGAAGTTGTGGAATTTGCGGATCTGGAGGTGCTGCCGCTCGACGCCCTCGCCCCGCGAGAGCGGATCCTAAAAACAGCGTCGGACCTGTTCTACCGGTTCAGTGTCCATTCTGTGGGGATCGACCGCATCATCGCCGAAAGCGGTGTGGCCAAGATGACGTTCTACAAACACTTTCCGTCGAAGGCCAACCTCGTCGCGACCTATCTGCGCCATAAGAGCGCCGTGTGGTTTCAGATGCTTGAGACCGCGACCCAGCAACCTGGGCTCACTGCGCAGGAACGCATACTGGCGATCTTCGACGCGCTGGACGGACCCTTCCGCTCGCCCGCCTTCCGCGGCTGTCCGTTTGTGAAGGGCTTGGCCGAGTTCGGACCGGAGGCCGACACGCCGGACGTACAGGCGACCATCACCGCCTACTTCGAGGGCCTGCGCGAGCTTGTCGCCTCACTCGTCGAGCCCTTGGCCTTGCCCAAGCCTGAAAGAGCCGTGATCCAGATCCTGTCGCTGATCCAAGGCTCCATCGTCATGGCGCAAGCGTCGCGCGACCCTCTTCTGGCGGAGGCAAACCGCGAAGCAGCCAGACTATTGATCGAGGGGGCCGTGGGCACTGGAGCAAGTCACCGGTAATCCTGCGTTAGAACGGGCACGCCACGTTGGGATCAAGGAACAGGTGGCGCGCGAATGATCGCGTCGCGTGGTGACCATCGCGAAAGTCCGCAATGGGTCGATCTCGCCCGTGCGCTCGGCGCGCTGAACGTCTGCTTGCTGGAGAGATGCCAACGTCAGCAACTGGCGCACCATGGCATCCACTCTTCCGAAGACCGCCGTTTCCCTGTCTTTCTACGCTGCGGCACGATGGATCGATTTGGCTGTTGAGATTGCCCGAAGCGGGGTCTTCTTATTCATCCCCGTAAGCAACGGGGATCCGCCGTGGACTTTTCCGAGACAGAGACCGGACGCGAGCGCAGCCGCCAGATGCTGCGTACGGCGTTGGGGCCGCTGCTGCTGGCGCGGCTGGAGGATCCGGGCGTGGCCGAGGTCATGCTCAACCCCGACGGACGGGTCTGGATCGACCGCTTCGATGCGGGCCTGATCGACGCGGAGCTGTCGATCGGGCCGGCCGACGCCGAGCGGATCCTTCGCCTGGTCGCCCACCACGTCGAGGCCGAGATTCACGCCGGCCGGCCTCGACTGTCGGCCGAGCTGCCGGGGACAGGCGAGCGCATCGAGGGCCTGTTGCCGCCGCTGGTCACAGCGCCGACCTTCTCCATCCGCAAGCCCGCCAGCCTGGTCTTCACCCTGGCCGACTACGTCCGCGCCGGCGTGATGAGCCAGGAGCAGGGCAGGGTGCTGCGCGACGCGGTGGCCATCCGCGCCAACATCCTGGTGGTGGGTCCGACCTCGAGCGGCAAGACTACCTTGGTCAACGCCCTGCTGGCCGAGGTCGCCGCGTCGGGCGACCGGGTGATCATCGCCGAGGATCTGCGCGAACTGCAGTGCGCTGCGGAAAACCAGGTAGCTCTGCGCACGCGCGATGGCGTGGCCAGCCTCTCAGACCTGGTGCGCTCGTCGCTGCGGCTGCGCCCCGACCGGATCATCATCGGCGAGGTGCGCGGAGCCGAGGCCTTGGACCTGATCAAGGCCTGGGGCACCGGCCATCCCGGCGGGGTGGGGACCCTGCATGCGGGCACGGCTCTGGGCGCGCTGCTGCGCCTGGAGCAACTGATCCAGGAAGCGGTGGTCGTGGTGCCCCGCAGCCTGATCGCCGAGACCATCGACCTGATCGCGGTCCTGCAGGGGCGGGGCCGACAGCGCCGCCTGGCGGACCTTGCGCGCCTGGAAGGGCTCAGCCCCGACGGCGCCTACCAGCTCAGCCCCGCCTGAGAACCCGCCCCTAAAACCCCCCGGAGATTGCCTCGATGTTCACGCGAGAACCCTCGCGCCTGCGCGCACGCCTGCTCGCCGGCTCCATGCTCGACTGCCGCGGGGGCGTTCCGCCCCTGACCATCGCCGCCCTGCTGGTCGCCTCGTCCGCCAAGGCGGCCGGCTCCTCCATGCCCTGGGAAGAACCGCTGCAGCGAATCCTGGAGTCCATCGAAGGTCCCGTCGCCAAGATCGTCGCGGTGATCATCATCATCGTCACGGGCCTGACCCTGGCCTTCGGTGAGACCTCCGGCGGCTCGCGCAAGCTGATCCAGATCGTCTTCGGACTGTCGATCGCCTTCGCCGCCAGCTCCTTCTTCCTGTCCTTCTTCAGCTTTGGCGGCGGGGCGCTGGTCTGATGGCCGGCGATCGCGGACACAGGTTCGCCGCGCCGGTCCACCGAGCGCTTTGCGAGCCGATGCTGCTGGCCGGCGCCCCGCGCGCGATCGCCCTGGTCAACGGCACCCTGGCCGCGGCCCTGGGGGTGGGCCTGCGGCTGTGGGTGGCGGGCCTCGCGGTCTGGCTGGTCGGGCACGGTCTGGCGGTCTGGGCCGCCCGCAGCGATCCGCAGATCTTCGACGTCGGCCGACGCCACGTCCGGCTTCCGGCCTACCCGGAGGTCTGAGCCGTGCTCGATCTTCGGGAATATCGTCGCCGGCCGGCGCGTCTGGCCGACTTCCTGCCCTGGGCCGCCCTGATCGCGCCGGGCGTGGTTTTGAACAAGGACGGCTCGTTCCAGCGCACCGCTGAGTTCCGCGGGCCGGACCTG
>NZ_PJRS01000003.1 GCF_002858925.1 Caulobacter zeae | reverse complement strand
CTCTTTCCAAATCAACAATGTCAAAGACCAGAGCCGGAGCTCCAAGCCGCCTCCGTAACCGGGGAGCGGCCCCACCGTTTAGCGCCCGGTGTCGGCGGAGGCGGCTATTTAAACCAGCGCCTCATTTTGTCAAACTCTATTTTCAACTTTCTTTTCCGAACCGTTCCGCCTCCGGGGAGGCCGAACCGCTCCGCGGCGCCGAATGGACTTCAGCGCCTCGGAAAGAAAAGAGAGCTTCGAATGAGCCCCCGAAGCGGCGGGCCGCGTCGGGAGGGCGGTGTTTATGCGGGAGCCCTTTTTGAGTCAAGCACGTCGAAACGCACTTTGACGATTTTCTTCGCAAACCGCCCGAAAAGCCCGCCGCATATGGGCGAAGAAAGCCCCCTCCCCTTGCCCCGCAAGCAGGCGCCGGGCGGCGAAGCAATCGAACAGGAGATGGAAAATCGAGTCATCCGCCGGCCTGGGCGGGAATCGGCCGCCGGAACGACGCCGCTTCGGCGCGTCCTGGGCGCCGGAAATCGCAGATCCGGACCAATGCCGGATCACCGGCGGCGCTTCGAAAAGCGCCGCCGGGACCGTCAGTCCTAGAATCGCTTCGTCACCTGCACCCCGTAGGTGCGCGGCTCGTTGACGAAGGCGGTCAGGTTGTTGAAGTCGATCGCGCCGATGACATTGGCCTCGTCGGTCAGGTTGCGGACATAGACCGCCGCCTCCAGGCCCTTGACCGGATCACGCCAGCCGGCGCGGGCGCCGCCCTCGAAGCTGGTGTCCTGCACGAACTCGACCGACTCGTAGAGGAACAGGTTGAAGTCCTTCTGCAGGACCCAGTCCGTCGAGGCGAAGAGCTCGGTCCCGTTACGCAGGCCATGCACGTAGTTCAGCGTGATGTTGGCCGTGTACTTCGGGGCCTGCGGGAACGGGTTGCCGTCGATGTTGGCGCGGCGCGTCGTCCCCACGGTCACGATCGGATCGGTGACGGTGCAGTTGGCGCCGCAGAAGGCGACCAGCAGGTCCTTGTCCTTGATCTCGGTATGATTGTAGGCGAAGCCGCCGGCCAGGCTGAAGCCGGCGCCCAGATAGACGTCGCCGTCGATCTCGAGGCCGTAGCCCACGCCCTTGTCGGCGTTGATCAGCTGGTTGAAGTTGCCCTCGCCGCCGATGGCCGTGAACTGCGGGTCGGAGACCTCGTAGTAGTAGGCCGTGGCGTTCAGGCGCGCGCGGCCTTCCCACAGGCGAGACTTCAGGCCCGCCTCGTACGACATCACGGTTTCCGAATTGGCGGCCGTGATCAGGTCCGACGAGGTGATGCGCCCCTGGAGCGACGGGCCACGATAGCCCTTGGCCACGCGGGCGAAGACGTTCAGGTCGCCGTTGACCTCGTAGAGCGCGCTCAGGTCCCAGCTGACCTGCTCGTCGCCGACCGAACGGCGCACGTCGAACAGCGGACGGGCGGTGCTGGTGCTGCCGGTCGGGATGATCCGGTCGCCCGAGAAGTCGCGGCTGTCTTCGGTGTAGCGCAGGCCGCCGGTGATCTTCAGGGCGTCGGTGACCTTGTAGTTGGCCTGGCCGAACACCGACCAGGATTCCGAGCGCTGGACGACGTCGCCGATCACGGTCGGAGCCAGGCCGCCCGTGCCGTTGAAGGTGCCCGAGACGAGGTTGAAGCGCTCGTCCCAGAAGAACGCGCCGACCTGCCAGCCGAAGCGGCCGTCGCCGTTCGAGGCCAGGCGGACTTCGATGGTCTTCTGGTCCAGGTCGCTCGACAGGGTGCCGGTCTCGGAATTGAACGGCGTCTTGTAGGGCGCGGTCGCCGCGGCCGAGGCCACGCCGCCGTCGATGTCGCCGTCGCCCGACGAGCGGCCCTGATAGGCGCTGACCACGCCGGTCAGGGTGACCGGGCCGAAGTCGTAGGCCGCCTGCAGGCTCTGCGAGGTGGTGTGCTGCTTCTGCGGGTTGTTGCGGCCGCCGTCGTAATAGACCGTGTCGCGATCGAAGTTGCCGTTCAGCTCGTTGGAGCCCTTGGTCAGCACGTTGGCGCGGTTCAGCGTGCCGGTGCCGATGTAGTCGCGGGCCTGCAAGGTCAGCAGGGTCGACAGGCGCTCGGTCGGCTTGAAGGCCACATGCACGCGGGCTGCGACGTCGTCGAAGCCGCCCAGGTCGTCGCCGCTGCCGGCGAACGAGGGGTTGTAGGCGTTGTTGACCCAGTCGTCGCGATGGTTCCACAGGCCCGCCACGCGCACCGACAGGGTGTCGTTGACCGGAATGGTCACGCCGGTCTCGGCGCGCACCGCGCCCAGGTTGCCATAGGCCACCGAGCCGAAGCCGCCGAAGCTGTCGGAGGGCTTGGCGGTGTCGATCTTGACCACGCCGGCCGGGGTGTTGCGGCCGAACAGCGTGCCCTGCGGGCCGCGCAGCACTTCCAGCTGCTCGACGTCGAACAGCGGGAAGCCCTTCAGGAAGACGTTTTCCAGCACCACGTCGTCGAGCACGACCGACACCGGCTGCGAGGCGTTGAAGTCGAAGTCCACGTTGCCGAGGCCGCGGATGTAGAAGCGCGGGGCGTAGCGGCCGTTGGAGCTTTCGATCTGCAGGCTGGGCACGCGGGCCGAGAGCGACAGCACGTCGCCGCCGCCGGCCGAGACGGCGGCCAGGGTCTTGCCGCCCAGGGCGGTGACGGCAAACGGCACGTCGCGGATGTTTTCGCTGCGGCGCTGGGCGGTGACGACGATCTCTTCGGTGATCGTGGCGTCGGCCGCCAGCGCCTGCTGGGCCAGGGCCGGCGCGCTGGCCAGCAGCGCAAGGCCGCTCACCGACAAAGCAAGCCAAGTGTGGCGATGGTTCATGGCATATCCCCTATAAATTATAGGGGCGCTGCCTACGCCGCGACGTTACGCCAAGGCCACAAAAAACCAGTGCTATTGCTTGAATTTTTCACGACAACTGGACGTTGCCTAAGGACGACACAGCTTGCACGCTGCATTTACTGGAGAAATCCAGACAAGAATAACAGCAATATATGATCTTATTCCGCAGTGACGGCGCAGGGATCTGGCGCACATGGCCGGCAAGTAAGACAAGACTTACCCGAACAATGCTCCGTGAACGAACGGATGCGGGCGTGGAAAGACGGCGCGGCGTCGCCTTCGCAGGCGCCGGGGCAAGCAATCGGACGGATTCGAACGAGGGAAGCTGGTGCCGGTTGAGGGGATTGAACCCCCGACCTTCGGTTTACAAAACCGCTGCTCTACCGCTGAGCTAAACCGGCGCGCCGACGCGTGTTCGCGAACGGGCGTTCTCCTTAGCCGCAGTCGACAGGGCGAGGCAATGCCCGCCGCTCGCCTACACCCGCTTCAGAGAAACACCGCCACCGTCTGGCGAGCGGCGATCAGCGGCGTCCCGTCCCGGCTCCACAGGGTCATGGCCTGGGCCGAATAGCCGTCGCGGATCGTTTCGGCGCGGCTGCTCATCAGGCGCCAGCCGTCGTCGTCGGGCGCATCGCCCAGCACGTCCATCGACCAGGTCATGGTCGAGATCGGCGCGAACTGGTCGAACACCGAAAGCGCCGGCGGCGGCAGGGCGTCGGCCAGGGCGACCATGGCGGCGAGCGAGCGGGCGGCAGGGTCGCGGTGGCGGATCCACACCAGGAAGTCCGGCGGCCCGCCGCTCAAGGGACGCCCCCCGGCCACGTATCGGAACTCGAACTGGCGGGCGAAGGCGGGACCGGCCCCTTCGGGGATGAACAGCTCGCAGGCTTCAGGCGCGGGAACGGTCGGCGGCGGCAGGTCGACGTGATCGAGCTTGGAGGCTCGCCCGGCGCCGAAGGTCAGCACGCCGCGAGTGGCCAGGCCGCCCTCCCCGGCCAGGTCGACGCTGGCGAACAGCGCCGACTTGCCCTGACGCAGCACCTCCACCCTGGCCGACAGCTCGCCCGCCGCGGGTCCGACGAAGGCGAACTGGGCCGAGCGCAGCGGCGGGGCTTCCGGCAGGCGCCTGGCGGCGGCTTCCAGGCACAGCGCCGCCGACAGGCCGCCATAGGTGGTGCGGCCCTGCTTCCAGTCGTCGCCCACGGTCGCAACCACCGTCTCGCCATCGATCCGCAGGGCGTCGATCAGTTCGCTGTAGCTGGGCACGGTGCTTCAAGTCTCCCGCGCCTGGAAGCGGCGCGCGACCGACATAGTCCTAATTCGAAACTGACGTCAATCTTCCCCGACGTTCAGCTGCCAGGAGACGCCGAACCGGTCCGACACCCAGGCGAACCAGGGGCTGAAACCGTAGTTGCCCGGCGGCATCAGCACCCCGCCGCCCTCGCCCAGCACCCCGGCCAGGCGATCCACCTCCTGCGGCGAGGCGCAGGTGACGAAGAACGAGAACGACGGCGTGAAGGAAAAGGCGTGCTTGATGAAGCTGTCGCTGCACATCACGCTCTGGCCGCCGATCGTGAAGCGCGCGGTCTTGATCGTGCCCTGCGGCCCGGGGCCTGCGGGGCCGTAGAGCTCGACCTCCTCGACCACGCTGCCGGGAAAGACCGAGACATAGAAGTCCAGCGCGTCGGGGCCGACGCCGTCCTGGAACATCAGGAAGGGCTGCACGGTGGGGCTCATGCCGCCAGCCTAGTCCCCTGCCCGCCCATCGCAAGCGCATTGCGCCGATCGCAAACGTTCGTTTGAATGCGAGCTGAACGCCGCCTCCGGAAACGCCCCATGACCACCGCCCCAAAGGCCGCCTATATCTGCGACGCCATCCGCACCCCGTTCGGCCGCTATGGCGGCGGCCTGGCCAAGGTGCGGGCCGACGATCTGGCGGCGATCCCGCTGAAGGCGCTGATGGCGCGCAATCCCGGCCTCGACTGGAGCGCCGTGGACGAGGTGGTCTATGGCGCCGCCAACCAGGCCGGCGAGGACAACCGCAACGTCGCCCGCATGGCCCTGCTGCTGGCGGGCCTGCCGCAGACGGTCCCCGGCGTCACCGTCAACCGTCTGTGCGCCTCGGGGCTGGAAGCCGTCGGCTACGCCGCCCGCGCCATCCTGTCGGGCCAGGCCGACCTCGTCGTCGCCGGCGGGGTCGAGAGCATGAGCCGCGCGCCCTTCGTCATGGGCAAGGCCGACAGCGCTTTTTCCCGCAACGCCGAGATCTTCGACACCACGATCGGCTGGCGGTTCGTCAACCCGGCCATGCGGGCGGCCTACGGCGTCGACGCCATGCCCGAGACCGCCGAGAACGTCGCCGACGACTACGCGATCAGCCGCGCCGACCAGGACGCCTTCGCCCTGCGCAGCCAGCAGCGGGCGGCCGCCGCGATCAAGGCCGGTTTTTTCGAGGGCGAGATCACGCCGGTCGAGATCCCCGGCAAGGCTGCGCCCACCATCGTCGACCGCGACGAGCACCCGCGCGAGACCACGCTGGAGGCCCTGGCCAAGCTGAAGCCGATCGTGCGCCCTGACGGCACGATCACCGCCGGCAACGCCTCGGGCGTCAACGACGGCGCCGCCGCGATCATCCTGGCCTCGGAAGACGCGGTGAGACGCCACGGCCTGACGCCTCGCGCCCGGGTGCTGGGCTACGCCACCGCCGGCGTCGCCCCACGCGTCATGGGCATCGGCCCCGTTCCGGCGACCCGGCGCCTGCTGGCCCGCACCGGCCTCTCGATCGGCGATTTCGACGTGGTGGAGCTGAACGAGGCCTTCGCCGCCCAGGGCCTGGCGGTGCTGCGCCAGCTTGGCCTGCCCGACGACGGCGCGCACGTGAACCCCAACGGCGGCGCGATCGCCCTGGGGCACCCGCTCGGCGCCTCGGGTACGCGCTTGGCGCTGACGGCCCTGCGCCAATTGGAAGCCACGGGCGGCAAGCGGGCGCTGGCGACGCTGTGCATCGGCGTGGGACAGGGCGCGGCGTTGGCGATCGAGCGGGTGTAGGACCCCCTCAGTCGCCTTCGCCGACAGCTCCCCCAGAGGGGGAGCATCCTCTTGGCGCGGCGCGATTAGATCCTCCCCCTCTGGGGGAGGTGGCCCGGAGGGCCGGAGGGGGTTTGGCGCTACGCTCGCCCCTAGACCTTAGGCGTCGCGGCCGCGCGGAAGCGGTCCTTCATCTTGGCGACCCAGCCATTGAACACCTCGTTCTCGGCGGTCACGCGGCTGAAGTCGCTGCTGGAGGCCACGCCGTCGACGCCGGCCAGGGCCACGCGCAGGCCCTCGGGATTGCGCGCCGTGCCGATCAGGTTGGTGTAGCGCGTGCGCAGGCGGCCCAGCGAGGCGTCGTCGTCCGACAGGCTGTAGGCCACGGCCGCACGCATCAGCTTGGCCTCGTCCGAGGGCGACAGGCCCGCGGCGGTCTTGAAGCGGTCACCCAGGGCGGCTTCGTACAGCTTGCCGGCCATGGCCCAGTTGCGCTGCTTCCAGGCGATGTCGCCGCGGATGTCCTGGGCGTCCTTGCCCTTGTCGCCCTCGATCACCTCGAGCGCGTCGTCGTAGCGGCCCAGGGTCATCAGCGAGCGGGCGGTGGCCAGGCGCCGTTCGGCGTTGAGCACCGGCGGCAGGATGGTGGTGCGGGTGCCGTTGATCGCCGCCAGGGCGTCCTCGGGCTTGCGGTCCATCAGGTAGATCCAGGCCAGGTCGGTGGCCACCTGGGCCTTGGGCACGCCGTTCAGGCGGTTGTCGACCTGGTACTTCAGCAGCTTGGCGGCCTCGTCCAGCAGGTCGACGTCGACCAGGCGGCGCACCAGGTTGCGGACCATCTGGTCGCCATCGGCGCCGATCGGGGTCAGGTCCTGGTAGTCGTAGAACAGGCCCACCGCCTGGATCGGCTGCATGCCGTCGGCCAGGCCGTCGAGGAACAGGGTGCGGAAGGCGCCGTAGAGATCGTTCTGAAGGGCCACGGCCTGCGGCAGGTCGGGCAGCACCTTGCTGGCCGAACGCAGCACCTCCAGCGCCTCGCGATAGCGGCCCTGGTCGATATAGAGCTTGCCCAGCGCCCGCACGACGTCGAGCTCGACACCGTCCCCGCGCCAGCGGAAACGCAGCTGGTCCAGGGTCTTGGCGGCCTCGGCCGGCGAGATCTGGTTCTTCTCCAGTCGGATCTGGGTGGCGTGCAGCACGGCCGGCGTGGCGATCCGGTCGTTCGGCGCCTTACCGATCGCCTGGAACATCTTCAGGGCCTTGTCCTTGCGGCCTTGCAATTCGAACGCCTTGGCCTGGATCAGCCGCAGGTCCAGCTGGTCGACGATCGGCAGCTTGGGCAGCTTCAGCGCCTGGCCGACCAGTCGCTCGGCCCCGACGCCGTCGCCGGTCGCGGCCGCGGAATCGGCCTGGGCGCCCAGGAAGCGCGCCTGCCACACGGCCGGGAACAGGTTCATGGCCTGGCCGCCGGCGGCGAACTTGTTGCGGGCGTCCACCCACTGGCCCTGCTTGTAGGCGACATAGCCGCGCCACAGGGCGCTGGACGGATCGTCGGAAAGCACGGGCGATGAGAAGTCGGCCTCGGCCTCGGCCCAGCGGCCGGCCATGGCCTTGGCCGCGCCGCGCAGGCCGCGGAACTCGCCGTCGCCCAGCAGCGCCTGCTGCTTGCGGGCGGCGGCGTTGAGCACGCCGATGGCCTCGTACGACAGGCCAGAGCCAACCAGGAAGCGGGCCAGGGCCATGCGGGCGGCGATGTCGCCCTGGCGATCGGCCGGATCGACGGCGGCGACGGCCGCCTGCAGGGCGTTGTAGCGGGCCAGGAAACCGCCCGAGCCGGTCTTGGGCCAGTTCTCCAGGTCGATGACCGCCGGCATGGCCGCCGGCTGCGGCGCGCCGGTGACCACCTCGGCGGCGGCTCCGCCGGCCGAAGCCGGCGACAGCACCAGCCCCTTGGGCCGGCCGATACGGACGATGTCGCCCTCGGTCAGGATCTGCACGTCGCTGGCGAAGGCCTCGACCGCCAGCCCCTGGGCCGACGGCAGCAGCGCCATCTCGACATACTCCCGGCGCGAGGCCAGGCCCTTGGACGGGGCCAGAGCCGGCACGACGCCGATGCGGTCGCCGACGGCGGGGTCGCTGACCCACACCGGGCGTGCGGCGCCGGCCAGGTTGGCCGACAGGCTGGCGGGGGTAACGGCCTCGTCGCGCGCCACCTTCACCGGGTCGGGCTCGCGTTGCAGGCCCGCGCCCAGGGCCACGGTCCAGTTGTTGCCCTGCCCTTCGGCATAGACCGGCACGCCGGGCTTGGTGACGATACGCAGGGCCGAATAGTCCGCCCCGCGGAAGACCTGGATCTTGGTGTGGCTTGGGCCGATCTGCGGCGTGCGCCCCAGGTCCAGCCGGACCGGCGCGTCGAACACCACCCACACCGCCTCGCCGCGCTTGAACACGGCGGCGGCGGCCGGCGCGGCCCAGGTGGTCGTGAACTGGGTCTGGCCGTCGGTCTTGTTGTAGCCCACGGCGACCACGCCGCTGGCCGGCGCGGGATTGGGCCGGCGCGGATCGCGCGGAACCGGCGCCGGGCTCGGCGTGGCGGGCGCCCCGGCCTGCGGCGGCTTGGCGAAGATGTTGACGAAGTCGATCCCGTCGGCGCGCCCCACCCGCAGGTCCGCGTCATCGGTCAGGGTCAGGACGAGTTCCAGCGCGCCGCCGACGTGGCGGGCCTCCACCGTCTTGACCCAGCGCGGCGGGGCGATGCGAAGGCTCGCCAGATTGGGATTGGCGTCGCGGCCGAAGCGCAGGATGGCCTGCTGGCCCTCGCGGCGCATCTTCATCACCGGAACGCGGCCGCTCCAGCGGAACTCCAGGCGCGAGAAGTCGGGGGCCTGGGCGACGCGGACGACCAGATCGCCCTGCGTAGCCTGAGCGGCCGCAGGGGCGGCGGCCAGGACGGTGGGCGCGACGACGCCGGCGATGCAGATCGCCGCAACGCCCGCCCTAAGCGCCCCCCGGAAAGTCATGAGCCCCCTGCTTCCCCGTCAGCCTGCTTTTTTCGGCGCGCCGGCGCCGGCCAGCGGCGGAGCCGCGGCCTGCTGGCCGCCGGCGGCGGCCGGAGCCGCGCCGTTCTCGGCCACGGCGGCCTTGCCCTTGGCGATGGCGTCGCCCGAGAAGCGGCTGGCCAGGCGCTCGGTCAGCACCTTGGCGTCGCCCGGCGCCATGTTGGCCAGGATCATCGCCAGGGTGCGTTCCTTCATCTTGGCGGCGATCGGCAGGCGCACGCTGTCGTCCAGCACCGTCAGGCGGGCGGCCGCGTCCTTGGGCTTCATGGCCGAGAACACGGTGACCATGCGGTCGACCTCGGCGGCCTTCTGGCTGTCGGCCTGGCCCAGCAGGCCCTGGATCTCGCCCTTCATGCCGTTGAGGGTCTTCATCTTGGCGTCGAGCTTGGCTTCGGCGGCGGCCAGCAATTGCAGCTGGACGTCGATGTCCTGCTCGCGCTGGTCCAACTGGCCGCGACGCTGGCCCAGGCTCTGCAGCACGCGCAGCTCGGCCGGCGACAGGCCCGCTTCCTTGGCCAGGTCGGTGGCCGACGGCGCGCAGATGCGCGGCGGGGCCGCGCCCGAGGCCTTGGCAGCGGCGTCGGTCGACGCGCCCTCGGCCGAGGCGGCTTCCTCGCCCTTGGCGTCCTTCTTGTCGGCCTTGGCGCCCTCGGCGAAGGCTTTCGCCCCGCCCAGCAGGTCGGGAACCGACTTGGCGCCGGCCAGGGCGTTGACCGCCAGGACGCCGACCACGGCGACGCCGACGATCGGCAGGATGCGAGGAACGTTCTTCATCGACGGTCTCTGAATGGCGATCCGGGCCGCGACGCGGGGTCGGGGCCGTCGAACAGGTCATCATCCACCCGCGCGCGTGAACGCGGGGTTTCACGCGCGGGCGTGGCGGACGGAATAGGCGAGGATTGCGAAGGCGTCGCGGGACGCGAGGTCGCAGGGCCGGCGCCGCGGGCGCGGGCCTCGCGCTCCAGCATCGCCTCGAAGTCCTGCGCGTTCAGGCGGCGGCCGCCGGCCGAAGGGGCCTCGGGCGCGGGCGGCGCGGCGAAATCACGCGGCTCGCGGGCCGGGCGCGGGGCCGGCTCGGGGCGGGCCTCGATGCGCGGCGCGGCGGCGGCGCGGGTCATGCGCTCGTCCAGCTGGGCGGCCAGGGCCTTGGCCTTCTCGATGCGGTCAGCCAGGTATTCGGAAGCTTCGTCGGTCGCCGCCCGCAGGTCGGCCAGGCCCTGCTCGGCGCGCTGGGCGGCGTTGTCCAGGTCGGCCACGGCCTTGGCGAAGCCGCTCTGGGCGTCGCGCAGCGCCTTCAGCTTGCGCTCCAGGCGCCAGCCGAAGACCAGCGCCACCATCAGCAGCACCGCCAGAAGAACCTGCAAGGCGACCGAGATCAGGCTCATTTCAGCTTCTGAACCGCCTTCTTCGCCGCGGGCGTCAGCGGGGCGTCGGCCCGGATGGCGATAGAATGGTTACGGCGGCCCATCCGGCCGCGGGTAAGCGGAATCGACCCCGCCCGCAACTCCACCAGGCTGTCGGGCGTGGCGTTCAGCATCAACGTGTCGCCGACCTGCAGGTTCAGCACCTTGGAAAGCGGCAGTTGCTGCTCGTCGAGCACCGCGCGCACCTCCATCTGGGTGGTCCAGAGCTCGGTGGCCAAGTGGCCTTCCCAGATGTTGTCGCGGCCGAACTTCTCACCCATGAACTGCTGCAGCAGCATCTTCCGGATGGGTTCCAGCGTGGCGTAGGGCAGCAGCAGCTCGATGCGGCCGCCGCGGTCTTCCATGTCGATCCGCAGCTTCACCAGGATCGCCGCATTGGCGGGACGCGCGATGGCGGCGAAGCGCGGGTTGGTCTCCAGGCGGTCCAGGGTGAACGACACCGGATGCAGCGGCTCGAAGGCGGCCTTGGCGTCGTTCAGCACCACCTCGACCATCCGCTGCACCAGCACGCGTTCGATGGTGGTGTAGGGCCGCCCCTCGATGCGCATGGCCGCGGTGCCCCGACGGCCGCCCAGCAGCACGTCGACGATCGAGTAGATCAGGTTGGAATCGACCGTCAGCAGGCCGTAGTTGTCCAGCTCCTCGGCCCGGAACACCGCCAGTATGGCCGGCAGCGGGATCGAGTTCAGGTAGTCGCCGAAGCGGATCGAGCTGATGTTGTCGAGGCTGACCTCGACGTTGTCGGAAGTGAAGTTGCGCAGGGAGGTCGTCATCAACCGCACCAGGCGGTCGAAGACGATTTCCAGCATCGGCAGGCGCTCGTAGCTGACGAGGGCCGAGTTGATGATGGCGCGGATGCCGGTGCGGTCGTCGCCGCCGTCGCCCGACAGGTCGAAGCCCAGCAGGCTGTCGATCTCGTCCTGGTTCAGGATCCGCTCGGATCCCATGGCGTCGCCGCCGCCGTCGTCCCAGCCGGCCATGCCGGCCATGCCGCCGCTGAAGTCGCCGAAGCTGTTGTTCAGCTCGCCGCCGCCCGAGGCGTCGAAGGTCCCCGGGGGGTTCTCCGCCGCCCATTGGGCCATCGCGGCCTGATCGTCGATCTCGTCTGCCATGATGGTTCGCCTCAGCCGGCCCGAAGGCTAGTTGATCAGCATCTCCTCGATCAGGACGGCGTTAACTTTCGAAGGGGCGGCCACCAGGTTAACACGGCGCAGCAGCTCGGCGCGCAGCTGGTAGCTGCCCTGGCTGCCGGCGAGGTCCTCGGGACGCAGTTCGCGCAGGAAGGTCTGGAACATGTCGGTCAGGCGCGGCAGGTTCGGCGTCAGC
Source organism: Caulobacter zeae (assembly GCF_002858925.1). Lineage (GTDB taxonomy): Bacteria > Pseudomonadota > Alphaproteobacteria > Caulobacterales > Caulobacteraceae > Caulobacter > Caulobacter zeae. Next base: position 22,114 of record NZ_PJRS01000003.1, on the reverse strand, counting down.
GCCTCGGCCGTCTCCTCGTCGGGCAGCTCGAAGGTCAGCTTCAGCTTCAGGAAGGTCGACTTGCCGTCGGCCGACTGCATGTTCACGACGAGGTCGGGCAGGGTGTAGAACACCACGCCGTCGGGGCCTTCCTTGATGACCGGCGCGCCGGCGCCGCCCTCGGCGGTCTTGGCGCCCTCGCTGCCCTCTTCCTTCTTCTTTTCCTTTTTCTTTTCCTTCTTCTCCTCGCCGTGGCCGGCTTCGCCCTCGGCGGCCGGCTTGGGCTTCATCAGGAAGAAGGCCGCGGCCCCGCCCCCACCGACCACGAGCAGGCCGGCGGCCGCCGCGATCAGGATGATCGGCGGCTTCTTCTTGGCGGGAGCTTCACCCTCGGCCGCGCCCTCTTCGCCTTCCGGGGCGGGAGCTTCCTTCGGGGGTTTCTTGGCCACGCGCAGGTTCCTTGAAATCTATGACCCGTACTCATGCGCGAGCATGGTTAACGATCTCTTTTGAAGGCCATTTGGTCGCAGGTCGAATCTGCCCGGCGGACTCTGGCAAAGCGCCAGCGTTAACCACCCTCCCCACTGTTTTCATTGCGATTTTAGAGTTGGCACGGGGCTTGCTTGCAGGGTTGCGGCGCATTTGTCGCGCCAAACTGCGAGTTAATCGTCATGGACAACGCGCTGTATGTGGGCCTTTCGCGGCAGATGACGCTCCGTCGTGAGCTGGACATCGTCGCGAACAACATCGCCAACGCGAACACCACCGGCTTCAAGGTCGAGGACCTGATGGTCCGCACCGAGGCGGCCAAGCCCGCGCGCACCGCGGGCGGCCCGGCGCCGATCAAGTTCGTGCTCGACGACGGCGTGATCCGCGACTTCACGCCCGGCGCCCTGAACCAGACCGGCGGTACCTTCGACCTGGCCATCGAGAACCAGGGGTTCTTCAAGGTCTCGACCGGCGAAGGCGAGCGCTACACCCGCGACGGCCGCTTCACCACCAATCCCGAAGGCGTCCTGACCACCCAGGAAGGCGCTCCGGTGCTGGACGACGGCGGCGGCCAGATCACCGTCGACCCGGAACTTGGCCCCGTCAGCATCGGCCGTGACGGCATCGTCACCCAGGGCCAGGTGCGCGTGGGCAAGATCGGCGTCGCCCGCTTCTCCGACCTCGCCTCGCTGCGCAAGGACGGCGACAATCTCTATCGCAACGTCGGCAACGAGACCCCGCAGTCCGCCACCGACGCGATCATCCACCAAGGCATGCTGGAGGGGTCGAACGTCCAGCCCATCCAGCAGATCACCAAGCTCATCGAGGTCAGCCGCGCCTACGAGAGCATCGCCAAGATGATGGACCAGACCGCCGAACTCTCGCGCTCCGCCGTCGAGCGCATGGGCAAGGTCCAGTAAGGGATAACGAACAATGCAAGCTCTGCGCACCGCCGCGACCGGCATGTCGGCCCAACAGCTGAACGTCGAAGTCATCTCGAACAACATCGCCAACATGAACACCGTCGGCTTCAAGCGCCAACGGGCCGAGTTCCAGGACCTGCTGTACCAGACGATCGAGCGCGCCGGCGCCCAGTCGTCGAGCGACGGCAACGTGGTCCCGACCGGCGTTCAGGTCGGCGGCGGCGTCAAGGCCGGCTCGGTGTACCGCATCACCGAGCAGGGCACGCCGACCATGACCAACAACCCGCTGGACGTGGCCATCCAGGGCAAGGGCTACCTGCAGATCCTGCTGCCCTCGGGCGAGACCGCCTACACCCGCGCCGGCAACTTCTCGACCAACGACCAGGGCCAGATCGTCACCGAGGACGGCTATCTCGTCCAGCCGGGCATCACCCTGCCCGAGAACACCACCGGCATCACCATCGGCAAGACCGGCCTGGTGCAGGTCAACCTCGACGGCCAGACCGACCCGCAGACGGTCGGCCAGATCGAGCTGGCCAACTTCATGAACGAAGGCGGCCTCGAGGCCATCGGCGACAACCTCTATCTGGAGACCGGCGCGTCCGGCGCGGCCAACATCGCCGCCCCCGGCCAGCCCGGCTTCGGCACCCTGCTGCAGAACTACACCGAAGCCTCGAACGTCGACGCCGTCAGCGAAATCACCTCGCTGATCGTCGCCCAGCGCGCCTACGAGATGAACTCCAAGGTCATCACCACGGCCGACCAGATGCTCCAGGCCACCTCGAACCTGCGGTCGTAAGCTCATGAAAAGCCTGCTCCTCGCCGCCGCCGCCCTGCTGATCGCCGCCCCGGCCGCCTTCGCCGGCCAGCCCGTCAGCCTGCGCCAGGACACCACCGACGCCGACGGCGTCATCACGCTGGGCGAACTCTTCGACGGCGCCGGCTCGGCCGGTTCGGTCGTCGTGGGCCGCCGCCTTGGTCCCAGCGCCGTGCTCGACGCCGCCCAGGTGCAGATGACCGCCCGCCGCGCGGGGCTCGAGTGGGCCAACCCGCAGGGCCTGCGCCGCATCATCATCCGCCAGGGCGCCGAAGGCGGCGGCCAGCTGGCGGGCGCTTCCGCCTCCGCTCCGCGCGGCAACGTGGAGGTTCTTGCCTACGCCCGCAGCCTGGCCGCCGGCGAGACCGTGCAGCCGCAGGACCTGGTGTGGATCAAGGTCGCCTCGGCGCCCTTCGACGCCCCGTCCGACGCCGACGCCATGATCGGCATGACCACCAAGCGCCCGCTGCGCGAGGGTTCCGCCGCCTCGATGCGCGACGTCGCCGCCGCCCAGGTCATCGCCAAGGGCGATGTTGTCGCAGTCACCTACGACTACGCCGGCGTGGCCCTCACCTTGCAAGGCAAGGCCATGAGCGCCGCCGCCGTCGGAGAAGCCGTCAGCGTGCAGAACACCGCCAGCAAGAAGATCATCGAAGCGGTGGCCACCGGCCCCGGTTCGGCCGCCGTCGGCCCCGAGGCGCAAGCCCTCAAGGCCCGTTCCAATTCCGTGCGCTACGCCGCCCGATAAGAGAGCAAGAGACACCCATGCGCCCCGCCGCCTTCGTCGCCCTCGCCCTGCTCGCCCCGATCGCCGCCTGCTCGACCGTTTCCGAAGCGGTGAAGGGCCCCGAACTGGCCCCCGTCGGCTACCCCGCCTCGCTCGCCCCCATGGCCCCGACCTACGTCTCGGCCCGCGAACCGGCCCCGCAGGCCGCCTCGGCCAACTCGCTGTGGCGCGTCGGCGCCCGCGCCTTCTTCAACGACCAGCGCGCCAGCCGCGTCGGCGACATCGTCACCGTGCTGATCGAGATCGACGACAGCGTCAGCACCAACAACACCAGCAAGTCGTCGCGCACCTCGACGGGCAACGCTGGCGTCAGCAACTTCTTCGGCCTGGAATCCAGCCTGGGCAAGGTTCTGCCGGGCGGTTTCGACCCGGCCAACGCCGTGGGCACCAACTCGGCCTTCTCCAATTCGGGCGCCGGCAGCGTCAGCCGCTCGGAGAAGATCAACCTGACGGTCGCCGCGATCGTCGCCCAGGTCATGCCCAACGGCAACATGGTCATCCAGGGCACCCAGGAGGTGAAGACCAACAACGAACTGCGCCAGCTGACCGTGGCCGGCATCGTTCGTCCGGAAGACATCTCCTCGGCCAACACCATCAAGCACACCCAGATCGCCGAAGCCCGCATCAACTACGGCGGCCGCGGCGACATCAGCCGCGTGCAGAAGACCCCGGCCGGCCAGTCGCTGGTCGAGAAGTTCTCGCCGTTCTGATGATCTAGGGGCCGTTCCGGACAGGTCCGGGCCACGGCGTACACTCGGCTCTCCTCCGCCGCCTCCAGGGTGAGCGGAGGCAGACCGGCAGAAACCGCCTAGGCGGCGAGGCGTTCTCCTGACGAAGGAGATCCGCCGCCATGTCTTCCCGCCTCGTCGCCGCCGCACTGCTCGCCGCCCTCGGGCTGGCCGGCTGCGCGCACGAGCAGTCGGCAAATCCCGCCTATGCCTGGGCCTATCTCAACGAGCCCGGCGAAGGCCCGAAACTGGCCTACGGCCGCCCCTCCAGCGACGAGGTGCTGCTGATGCTGGTCTGCCCCGCGCCGGGCGGGCCGGTCGAGGTTTCGGCCAGCGGTCTGGAGGGCGGAACCATAGGGCTGGCCAGCCGCGACCGGACGTCGCACCTGGCCGCCAAGCCCGCCGAAAGCGGCGGAACCGGGAGCCTCCTGCTGGCCTCGGCGACCACGCGCGACCCCGCACTAGGCAATTTTCGCCGCACGGGCGATCTGGCGATCGTTAACGCCGGCCAGCGCCACAGCATCGCCGCCAAGGCCGACGAACGCCGCCGCGTGAAGGCGTTCTTCGAGGCGTGCGGGGCTTAGGACGAGCTTTCCTCCCGCTCTCTTCTTCCACCTCCCTCGCCACGGTGGAACGCGCTTCAAACCCCTCTCTCATGGAGAGAGGGTCCAAGGACGTGCGCTCGGGGTCGTGAACCGACATTGGTGCAGCCATCACCCGCATCCAGGGATGAGGCAGGCGACATCGGCGAGCCGGAAAAGCAAAACGCCGCGACGGCGACCGTCGCGGCGTTCGATACTCTCTACCTGAGTGCGGAGGCTAAGCCCGCCGCCCCGCGGCGCTGACATTGTCCATGCCCAGCGCCGACAGCGCCCCGCGCAGGATGCCTTCCGCGTCCAGACCCGCCTCGGCGTACATCAGGTCGGGCTTGTCCTGGTCCTGGAACACGTCGGGCAGGCCCAGGGTGCGGATCTTCAGGCCGCGATCCAGGGCGCCGTGCTGGGCCAGGGCCTGGAGCACAAAGGCGCCGAAGCCGCCCATGGCGCCCTCTTCCACCGTGACGATGGCCTCGTGCTCGCGCGCCAGGCGCAGCAGCAGGTCAAGGTCCAGCGGCTTGGCGAAGCGGGCGTCGCAGACCGTGGCCGACAGGCCGCGCGCGGCCAGCAGGTCGGCGGCCTTCAGGCTTTCCGAAAGGCGCGTGCCGAACGAGACGATGGCGACGCTGGTCCCCTCGCGCACGATGCGGCCCTTGCCGATCTCGAGAGGATCGGCCGGACCGGCCGGCAGTTCGACGCCCACGCCCTCGCCGCGCGGATAGCGGAAGGCGCTGGGGCGGTCGTCGATCTCCACCGCGGTGGCGACCATGCGGGCCAGTTCCAGCTCGTCGGCGGCGGCCATCAGCACCATGCCGGGCAGAGCCCCCATGAAGCCGATGTCGAAGGATCCGGCGTGCGTGGGACCGTCGGCGCCGACCAGGCCGGCGCGGTCCATGGCGAAGCGCACCGGCAGGCGCTGGATGGCCACGTCGTGGACCACCTGGTCGTAGCCGCGCTGCAGGAAGGTCGAATAGATCGCCGCGAACGGCTTCATGCCGTCGGCGGCCAGGCCCGCGGCGAAGGTCACCGCGTGCTGCTCGGCGATGCCGACGTCGAAGGTGCGGGTCGGATAGGCCTTTTCGAAGATGTCGAGGCCCGTGCCCGAGGGCATGGCGGCGGTGATGGCGACGATCTTGCCGTCCTTGGCCGCCTGCTTGACCAGTTCCTGGGCGAACACCTTCGTGTAGCTGGGCGGGCCGGCGGCCGCCTTCTGCTGCTGGCCGGTGACGACGTCGAACTTGGCCACGGCGTGCAGCTTGTCGGCCGCGCCCTCGGCCGGGGCGTAGCCCTTGCCCTTCTGGGTGACGACGTGGACGAGGACGGGCTTTTCCTTGAACTCCCGGGCGTTCTTCAGCACCGAGACCAGGGCGTCCATGTCGTGGCCGTCGATCGGGCCGACATAGTGGAAGCCCAGCTCCTCGAAGAAGGTGCCGCCGGTGACCATGCCGCGGGCGTATTCCTCGGCCTTGCGGGCCGCATCGCGGATCGGGGTCGGCAGCTTCTCGACCACCGTCTTGCCCAGCTTGCGCGCCTTGCGATAGGCGCCGCCCGAGACGAGGTTGGCCAGATAGGCGCTCATGCCGCCCACCGGCGGGGCGATCGACATGTCGTTGTCGTTGAGGATGACCGTCAGCTGGCGCGTGGCGTCGGTGGCCGCGTTCATCGCCTCATAGGCCATGCCCGCGCCCAGCGAGCCGTCGCCGATCACGGCCACGACGGCGTTGTCCTCGCCCTTGGCGTCGCGCGCGGCGCAGAAGCCCAGCGCCGCCGAGATCGAGGTGGCCGCGTGGGCCGCGCCGAACGGGTCGAATTCGCTCTCGGCCCGCTTGGTGAAGCCCGACAGGCCCCCGCCCTGGCGCAGCGTCTTGATGCGGTCGCGGCGGCCGGTGAGGATCTTGTGCGGATAGGCCTGGTGGCCGACGTCCCAGATCAGGATGTCCCTGGGCGTCTCGTAGACGTGGTGCAGGGCCACGGTCAGCTCGACCACGCCCAGGCCCGCGCCCAGGTGGCCGCCGGTGACGGAGACCGCGTCGATCATCTCGGCGCGCACCTCCTGCGCCAGCTGTTTGAGCTCGGCGATCGACAACCCGCGCGTTTGGGCGGGCGAGGAAACGGTGTCGAGAAGAGGAGTTTGCGTCGGCATGTCTGTAAAGAGCGCGGTCAGTTGCGGCGGTCCAGCACGAAATCAACGCTTTCGCGCAGATGATCGGCCCTGTCGCCAAAGATATCGAGGTGAGCCTTGGTCTGCGCGGCCAGAAGCTCCACGCGCTCCTTGGCGGCGTCCAGGCCCAGAAGGGTGACGTAGTTGGCCTTGCCCTTGGCGGCGTCCTTGCCGGCGGCCTTGCCTAGGGTGGCTTCGTCGCCCTCGGCGTCGAGGATGTCGTCGACGATCTGGTAGGCCAGCCCCAGGTCCTGGGCGAAGCCCATCAGCGCGGCGCGCTCGGCTTCCTTGGCCCGGCCGATGATCAGCGGGATCTCGAAGGCGAAGGCGATCAGGGCGCCGGTCTTCAGGCGCTGCATCCGCGCCACCGCGCCCAGGTCGTCGCGGACGCCCAGGAGGTCGATCATCTGGCCGCCGCACATGCCGCGCGCGCCCGAGGCGATCGCCAGCTTGCGCACCAGCTCCGAACGGACGTGGCCGTCGTCGTGGGTGTCGGGGTGGGCCATGATCTCGAAGGCCGCCGTCTGCAGCGAGTCGCCGGCCAGGATGGCCGTGGCCTCGTCGTACTGCACGTGCACGGTGGGACGGCCGCGACGCATGTCGTCGTCGTCCATGGCCGGCAGGTCGTCATGCACCAGGCTGTAGGCGTGGATGCATTCCAGCGCGCAGGCCGCGCGCAGCACCGGCCGCTCGGGCAGGTCGAACATCTTGCCGGTTTCCAGCGCGAAGAACGGCCGCAGGCGCTTGCCCGGACCCAGCGCCGCATAGCGCATGGCCTCGGTCAGGCGGCTTTCGGGCCCGTCGGCGCGCGGCAGCAGCTCGTCGAGCGCCACGGTGACGATATCGGCCGCCTGGGCGATGCGCTTGCCAAGGTCGCTCAAAACAGCTTTCCCCCGTTGGGCGCCGCGCGATCCACCGTCACGAGGACGACTTCGCCCTCGTCGTCGGGAAAGCCCAGGCACAGGACCTCCGACATGAACGGGCCGATCTGACGCGGCTTGAAATTCACCACCGCCGCCACCCGGCGTCCGACCAGCTGGTCGGTCGTGTAGTGGCGGGTAACCTGGGCCGACGAACGCTTTACGCCGAACGCCGGTCCGAAATCGATCGCCAGCTTGTAGGCCGGCTTGCGGGCCTCGGGAAAGGCCTCGGCCGAAACGATCGTGCCGACTCGGATGTCCACGCGCTCGAACTCCTCGAACGCGATCGTCGGCGACAGTTTCGGCGAGGCCTGGCCCATCAGGAGAACTCGGCCGGCTCGACGCCCGCGGCGCCGCCCTGGCCCAGGACGATCTTCTCGACCTTCAGGCGCGCGGCCTCGAGCTTCTTTTCGCAGTGCGCCTTCAGGGCCGCCCCGCGCTCGTAGATGTCGATGGAGCGTTCCAGCGGCGCCTGGCCCGATTCCAGTTCGGACACGATCTTCTCAAGCTCGGCCAGGGCCTGTTCGAAGCTCAGGGCCGAGAGGTCGTGCACGGGAGAAGCGGCGTCGGTCATTTCTACTCCAAGGAGAAGCTGGCACCCTAGTTGGCGTGGGGCCGGCGGGCAACGGCTGTGAAAGGTCAGGCGCGCTCGAAGCGCTTGACGCACCAGTACTGGAAGCCCTGGTCGAGCGTCTTCTTCAGGCCCCGCGCCTGCAGGGCGTTGCCGATCATCACGTTGAAGAAGCCGTGGGCCACCAGCAGCACGTCGCGGCCGTCCTGCGACAGGGCGATCAGCGCGTCGGCGGCCGCTTCGGCGCGGGCCTCGGCCTGCTTGCGGCTTTCCTGGCCCATGTGATGGTCGAAGAACCACCACCAGAAGCGGGCGAAGAAGCCCCACTTCTTGGGCGACAGCTTGATCCAGCTGGGCCACGGCGGCGGCGGCAGCGGCGCCTCGATGAACATCGGGTCGCGCGGGAAGTCGCGGCCGCCGGCCACGGCCTGGGCGGTCTCGATCGAGCGCCGGCGAGTCGAGGAGACGATCACCTCCGAGCGCTGGGCGATCTCCAGCAGGCAGTCGGGCGGGGTCTGGCCGGGCAGCAGGCCGCCCTCCTCGTAGCGCCCCCACCAGTCGCCATAGGTCCTGGCGTCGAAGCGCACCTTGCGCGACAGCGCCGGTTCGCCATGGCGGGCCAGGACGATGGCCCCGGGCGGGCGGACCACGCTCGAGGCGGTCTGGTCGGCGGTCGGTGCGTCGGCCATTTTCCTCGACGACCCGGCGGCCGCTGACGCGGAACCGGGTCTCATCCTTCCTGAAGCGCTCTGACATGCGCCTTCGCCGAACGGCCGAGCGCTTCGAGGTCGTACCCGCCCTCGAGCGAGGAGACAATACGCCCTCTGGCCCGATGGTCGGCCACCGACACGATCGCCCTTGTGGCCCAGGCGAAGTCTTCGCTGCGAAGGCTTTGCGAGGCCAGGGGATCGCGCTCGTGGGCGTCGAATCCGGCCGAGACGAGGATCAGGTCCGGCGCGAACCCGTCGACTCGCTCCATCAATCCCTCGAACGCCCGCCGCCAGGATTCGCGCGGCGCGCCCGGCGCCAGCGTGGCGTTGACGATGTTGCCCACGCCCGTCTCCGAGGAATCGCCGGTGCCGGGGTAGAGCGGCGACTGGTGGATCGAGGCCACCATCACCGTCGGGTCGTGCTCGAACGCCGCCTGGCTGCCGTTGCCGTGATGGACGTCGAAATCGACAATGGCGACGCGGGCCAGGCCGCTGGCCTGGGCCACGCGCGCCGCCACGGCCACGTTGGAGAACACGCAAAAGCCCATGGCGATGGCCGGCTCGGCGTGATGGCCCGGCGGCCGCACCGCGCAGAAGGCCCGCCGGCCCTCGCCCGCCGCCACCTGCCGCACGGCGGCGGTCACCGCTCCCGCGGCGCGTCGGGCCGCGATCAGGCTGCCCGTCGACAGCACCGTGTCGGGATCCAGCGCATGGATCCCCGCATGCGGCGCGGCGGCGAAGATCGAATCGACGAAGGCCGCCGGATGCACGCGGGCGAGGTCAGCCGGATCGACCAGCGGCGCCTCGAAGGCCTCGAGATCCAGGCCCGCCTCGTCCTCCAGCGCGTCGATCACCGCCTTCAGCCGCGCGGGGCTTTCCACATGACCGGGCCCCGGCCGGTGGTCGAGCATGTCGGCATGGGTGAACAGCGAGACGGCCATGGACGAGGTTATGCCGGATGGATGGCGGCCGCCAAGCGGGGCTGGAGGAGCCTAGCTGCGCTGCTCTCTCCCTTCCCCCTTGATGGGGGAAGGGTCGGGGATGGGGGGTGGCTGCTGAATTGGCGACGGCGCAGCGTTTGACGCCGCATCACCCCCACCCCTGCCCCTCCCCCATCAAGGGGGAGGGATCGCGGAAAACGTCGCCCGCTTGGCCGACATCAAATTCGCTTGCCCCCTAAACCCCCGCCTTCGCCGCCGGGCGGGCGTTCATCTCGTCCAGCCAGCGCTTCACGTTCGCCAGTTCCGGATCCGGCCGGAACCGCGCCATCCGCGCGAAGTCGATGCCCGTCACGGCCAGGATGTCGGCGATGGTCACCCGGTCGCCGGCGATGAACGGACTCTCCGCCAGGCGCCTGTCCAGCACCCTGATCCCCTTCTCGGCGGCGGCGCGGTTGCTGGCGGCCACCTCGGGGATCTGGGTCTCGATCGCCGCCAGGGCCGGATGGCTGTGGCGCACGGTCAGCATCAGCGGCGTGGCCACCAGCATCTCGGCGCGCCTGGCCCACATCTCGACGATTGCGACCTCGCGCGGATCACGGCCGAACAGGTTGGGCTCGGGATAGACGCTTTCGAGGTAGCGGCAGATGGCCACCGACTCGGTGATCGTGGTCCCGTCGTCCATCTCCAGGGCGGGCACGTTGGGCAGGCCCGCCCTGGCCATGTAGTCGGGCGTGCGGTGCTGGCCGGCGAAGATGTCGACCTCGACGATCTCGACGTCCTCGATCCCCTTCTCGGCCATGAACCACCGCACCCGCCGGGGATTGGGCGCACGCCGGCTGTCATAGAGCTTCATTCTGATAGTCCTCCCGCGCCCAACAAAGCCCTTCCCCCTTGATGGGGGAAGGGTTGGGATGGGGGTGACGCAGCGTCAGACGATTAATTTCCGAATTTCCGCCGCCACACGCCCGGCGACCTCGTCGGGATTTCCGAACGCCTCGGCGTCACGCACGCGCATGACACGATAGCCCTGACTCGCCAGCCAGCCGTCGCGCTTGGCGTCGTAAAGTTGCTGCTCGGGAAGATCGTGTCCGCCGCCGTCGACCTCGATCACGAGGCGAGATCCGTGGTGGACGAAGTCAGCCACATAGCGGCCGATCGGCGCCTGGCGGCGGATGTGGAGATGAGCGCTCTAAGCGCCTTCCACAGGTTCCGCTCGCCGGCGGTCATGTCCGCCGAAGGCGGCGGGCGCGGCCGACGGCGCCGGGGGCGTGCGTCGGCCTTGGTGTTCGTTCTGACACGCCGTGTCACCCCCATCCCCACCCCCTCCCCCATCAAGGGGGAAGGGAGAGGTGGAGGCAACGGCCCCTACAACCCGAACAGCACCCGCGGCATCAGGCCGATCAGCGAGCCGGTCAGGCAGGTGGCCAGGAAGCCGGCCATCATCGCCTTCCACACCAGGCTCAGCACTTCCTGGCGGCGCTGGGGCACCAGCACCGAGAAGCCGGCGACGTTCATGCCCACCGAGCCGATGTTGGCGAAGCCGCACAGCGCATAGGTCATGATCATCCGCGAGCGTTCGTCGAGGCTGGCCGCGCCGGTCTTGGCCATCTGGATGAAGGCGGTGAACTCGGTGAGGATCAGCTTGGTGCCCAGCAGGCCGCCGGCGCTGCCGGCTTCCTTCCAGGGGATGCCCATCGACCAGGCCAGGGGCGAGAACACCACGCCCAGGCCGCGCGTCAGGCTCAGCGGCTGGCCGCCGACGGCCGGCAGCATGGCCAGGAACTTGTCGAGCATGGTGGCCAGGGCCACGAAGACGATCAGGGTCGCGCCGACGTTCAGCGCGATCTGCAGGCCGTCGGTGGTGCCCTTCATCACGGCGTCGATCGAGCTGCCGTAGGTCTTGTCCTCGGCGGCCAGGTCCAGGTCGCCGCCCTTTTCCAGCGGATCCGACGGCACCACGATGCGCGCCAGCAGCACGCCGGCCGGGGCCGAGATGATCGAGGCGGTCAGCACGTGGGCGGCGGCGTTGGGCAGGACGTCGGCCAGGATGGTGGCGTAGGCCACCATGGTCGAGCCGGACACGCAGGCCATGCCGACCGTGATCAGCATGAAGAGTTCCGAGCGCGACAGCTTGTCGAGATAGGCGCGGATGAAGATCGGGCCTTCGATCTGGCCCATGAAGATGGTGGCGGCGGTGGCCAGGGCCGGCGGGCCGCGCAGGCCCAGGGTCTTCTGGAACACGAAGCCGAAGCCTTGGGCGGCCCACTTCAGAATCTTCCAGTGCCACAGCAGCGCCGACAGGGCGCAGACCACCAGGATCACCGGCATCACGCGGAAGGCGAAGATGAAGCCCGCGCCCGGATTGCTGACCGGATAGGGCTGGTCGCCGCCGGCCAGGAAACCGAACACGAAGGCCGTGCCGGCCTGGGTGGAGGCGCCCAGGCCCTCGACCGCGCCGTTGACGCCGCGCAGCATCTGCTGGGCCTGAGGCAGGCCGAACAGCAGGACGACCAGGCCGACCTGGATGATCAGGGCGCCGATGGCCAGCACCCACGGGAAGCGCTTGCGGTTTTCGGAGACGAGCCAGCAAAGGCCCAGGGTGAGCGCCAGACCCGCGAGGGCCTGAACGTTCTCAGGACGGAAAAGCAAGACGGCAGAACCTTGAATTGTGAAGCGACGCCCCCGCGACGCCGACCAAGGGGCCAGTTTGTCCAACACAAGCGCGCCCGGCGCAAGCGGCTTGCTTAACCTTCGGCGTCGGGGCGGCCGGCGCCTGCTAGGCGAACAATCCTGGGTCGAAGCCAGGTCACTCTCCCTTCCCCCTCGATGGGGGAAGGGTCGGGGATGGGGGTGAAGCGGCGCCGGCAAGGTCAACCGGCCGAGGCCGTGTCCACCCCCACCCACCCCTCCCCCATCGAGGGGGAGGGCTTAAGCGACTAGGCCGCGATGCTCACCGACGAGGCCGCGCTGACGCCCTCCCCGCTGGCGGCGCTGCTGGTGGCCGCATCGGCCAGCTGTTGCAGCAGCTTCTGCATCATCTCCGAGGCCAGGGACGAGCTCGACAGCGTGCTGGCCAGGGTCGAGGCGCTGTCTGAGCCGTCCGAAGCCTGTTTCAGCAGGTCGCCGAACTCCTGGCCCGACAGGCCGCCGTCGCCGTCCGCATCCGCCGCCGAGATCAGGTCGGCAGCGGCGGTGGCCGCATCGGCGCTGTCGGTATTGGCCGCGGCCAGTTCGGCGGCCGAGACCGTGCCGTCCTGGTTGGTGTCGAGACTGTCGAACACCTGGCTGACGCCGCCGCCTCCACCAGCGCCGCCGGCGCCGCCTTCACCACCGCCCGACGGCGGAGGTCCGGGCGGCGGACCGCCGGGTCCGCCTGAAGCCTGGGCCAGGGCCGCGAACTCGCCGCCCGTCAGCACGCCGTCGCCATCGCTGTCGCCGTCGGAGATCAGGCTGCTGACCGCCGAGGAGATGTCGTCGGACTCGCCCAGCGCATTGGTCAGGGCCGTGGTCAGCTCGTCGGTCGACAGCGCGCCGTCGGCGTCGGTGTCGAGGCTCTCGAAGATCGCCTGCCCGCCGCCCATGCCCCCCATCTGACTCATGCCGCCCATCTGGCCGCCTTCCTGCATGGAAAGCAGCGAGCCGAGGGTTTCAGAGCTGAAATTCTCGCCGCTGGAGCCTTGCGAGCTCATCGGCGGCGGAGGCGGTGGCGGCGGCTCGCCGCTGCCGACCTGCATTTGTTGCCCAGCGGACGCGCCGCTGGAAGACGACGCGGCGCTGGCCGCCGACGTCGTCGAGGAGCCGCGCATCGACTGCAGCAACTGCTGCATGATCGAGGTGCTGCTCAGGCTGGAAACGCTCAAGGCGATGTCTCCTGGAACCGGTGATGCGCGCTATGGCGCGGGCGTTACGCGCGCCCTTGCCCTGGGCGCGTTCCGGATCCAGCGAAAAACATTCCACATTTCGGCAGGTTACGGCGTTGAAATGCGAGCTTCTCCAGTCCTTCTCCGCGCCGGCTCCCCATCAACGAAAAGCGCCGCGACAGCGGTTCAGCTGTCGCGGCGCTCTTTCAAGGTCCCCAGAGATGGGATCAGGCCGTCACTTCCCGGCCAGTTCCTTCACCAGCGCGTCGCGGCCATAGACCTTGGTCAGGGCCTCGGTGATGGCCGCGGTCGAGACCACGACGGTGCGGTTGATCGCGCCGTCATAGCCGAAGGCGCCGCCCAGCGAGTGGATGTTGCCGTCGAAGGCGGCCCCGATCACCCGGCCCTTGGCGTCGATCACCGGCGAACCGGAGTTGCCGCCGATGATGTCGTTGGTGGTGACGTAGTCGTAGACCGTCTTCTGGTTCAGCTTGTCCTTGGCGGCGATCCAGCGCGGAGCGGCCTCGAAGGGCTCGGCGCCGGTGACGCGGTCGTAGAAGCCTGCGAAGTCGGTGAACGGGGTGATCGTGCGGCCGCGATGGGTCCAGCCGGCGACCTTGCCGTACGACAGGCGCAAGGAGAACGTGGCGTCCGGATAGACGGTGTCGCCCAGCACCGCGAAGCGGGCCTTCGCGATGCGCTCGGCCGCGGCGTCGGTCGGAGCGGTGACGCTGGCCTCATAGGCCTTGCGCACGTCGCGGCCCGCGCCTTCGGTCTTCAGCACGAACTGGATCATCGGATCGTCCGAGCCCTGGATGGCGGCCAGCCCCCCGTCCCACAGCGCCTTGCGCACGGCCGGGTCGGCCAGCTTGCTGCCGGCGACCAGGCGGGCCGAAAGGCCTTCGGGGCTTTCCTTGCCCAGCAGCAGCTTCACGGCCGGCGCGTCGGCCGTCAGGTATTCGCGGGTCTTCAGCAGCCAGTGCTCGAGATAGATGCGCTCCAGCGGCGCATCGACCGGACGCACGTCAAGCAGGCGCTTCTCCACCAGCGGCAGGCGGGTGTCGCCGTATTCCGGCAGGCGCTCGGCCGCCGGCTTGGCGCGCTCCTGGGCGCCGCGCACCAGGGTGCGGGCGTAGCCGTAGAGGTCCGAGCCGCCGCCGGCCGAGGTCTCCAGCTGGCGCATCGGCACGAACTGGTCGGCCAGGGCGGCTTGGGCCTTGTCGATCTCGCCCCACGGGTCGCCGATCTCGGCGGCCAGCTTCGGATCGGCGGCGACCTTGGCCTTCAGGTCGGTCTCGGCCGCGCGCTTGGCGTCCATGAACTTCTTGTCGCTCAGCACGAACTGCTGGCCGAAGAACACCTTGTAACTGTTCTCGACGCCGGCCAGCGGCTGGTTGGCGATGCGCTTGTTCTCTTCGGACTGCTCGCCGAACTGGATCAGGCGACCGCGCATTTCCGAGCGCTGCAATTGGCCCACCGGGATGATCAGGTCGCGGTTGGTCTCCAGCTGCGAGACCGTCAGCTGGCGCTGGGTGGTGCCCGGGTTGCCGGCCACGAAGGTCGGCTCGCCCTCGACCGGGGCGGTCGCGCGCCAGGTCAGGTGGTTGGGCGTATTGGCCGGCTTGCCGTCCTCGTACAGGCGCAGGAAGGCGCTATCGAGGTTGAAGCGCGGGAAGTTGAAGTTGTCCGGATCGCCGCCGAAGAAGGCCGTGGCGTACTCCGGCGCGAACACCAGGCGCACGTCGGCGTAGCGGCGATACTTGTAAACCTTGTACTGGCCGCCGCGGTAGAAGCTGATGGTCTGGCAGCGCAGGGTCTTGTCCTGGCCGCAGGCGGCCAGCTCGGCGGTGGCGAAGGATGCGTCGCGCGCCTTGACGAAGTCCTGGCCGGTCTTGCCCGCGCCGGCGGCCTTCACCTGGTCGGTGACGTCGGTGATCGACAGCAGCACCTCGGCCTGCATGCCCGCGCACTTCAGTTCCTCTTCGCGCGCGCCGGTCAGGAAGCCGTCCTTGACGTAGTCCTTGCCTTCGCTCGACAGCGCCTGGGTGCAGTCGGCCACGCAGTGGTTGTTGGTCAGCACCAGGCCCTGCTTGGAGACCACCGAGGCCGAGCAGCCCGTCGTCAGGCGCACGGCCGAGGCGCGCACGGTGTCGAGCCACTTCTGGTCGATGTCGACGCCGTAGGCCTGCTTGACCTTTGCCGCGGGGAAGTTGTCGAAGGTCCACATGCCCTCGTCGGCCTGGGCCGCGCCGGCGGCGGCGAACGAGAGAACCAGGGCCGAGGCGGCCAGCGTCACAGTCTTCATGAGTCGTCCTTGCACGGCGCAGCGCCGTCGTGGCGTACAATGTAACAGCCATAGCCAAGCCAGGCCGCCAGAGCCACCCCTGTTTCGCCATCCTTGTTGCGTCGGTCTAGCGCCCGACGCAACAAACGTGCGCCTCGATCACATTCCGTCGAAGGCCCGTGTCTTACCCCGATTTAACTTGGCCTAAGCGGGTCTGCGCTGTTCTTGTGCAACCGTTGATTGGGGGAGCGTGTCGGCATGTCGCTGGCGTTGGCCACACTGTTGTACGAATGGCGGCGATATCTGGCGGCGATCATCGCGCTCGCCTTCTCGGGCCTGCTGGTGCTGGCGCAGGTCGGCATGTTCACCGGCATCGGCAAGGCGTTCACCGCCACCATCGACCGCTCGCCGGCCGACATCATGGTGCTGGGCCCCAAGGCCGAAAGCCTGATGAACGGCGGCAACGGCCTGCCGCGCCGGGTCATGGCCCAGATGTACATGCACCCCGAGGTGGTCGAGGTCGCCGATCTCGACGGCGGCGGCGGCATGTGGAGCAACGACCCGCCGCCCGGGAAGAAGCGCGTGCGCGAGTGGATCCAGACCTCGGCGGTCGACACCCGCAGCGACGCCGTAACCTGGCCGCGCGACTACAACGAGAACATCCGCGTGGCGCTGCTGGAGCCCTACTCGGTCGCGATCGACCGCACGGGGATGGCCAAGCTGGGCATCCAGAAGCTGGGCGACCGCGCCAGCATCAACGGCAAGACCGTCTACATCCGCTACATCCTCGACGGCTATCCGAACATGATGCAGCCGACCGTCGTGGTCTCGCGCGACACCCTGCGCCTGCTGGGCCAGGCCTCGACCGGCAGCCGCGTCGGCCCGCTGATGGTGCGCATCAAGGACCCGGCCCGCGCCGAGGCCGTCCGCGACCAGCTGAACGCCACCTCCGACAAGGCCTATCGCGCCTGGACCCGCGCCGAGCTGTCCGAGGCCAATGACGGCGCGATGATGAAGGAGAGCTTCATCGGCATCATGCTGGGCTTCTCGGTCTTCCTGGGCCTGCTGATCGGCGTCGGCATCACCTCCCAGACCCTGCGCGGCGCGATCCTGGCCAACATCAAGGAGTTCGCCTCCCTGCGGGCCCTGGGCGTGTCGATGGGTTCGCTGCGGATGATCGTCATCGAGCTGGGCTTCTGGACCGGCGTCGCGGGCCTGGCGGCCACCGCCGTGCTCGTGGGCGTGGTCGCGCAGCTGGCCAAGATGGGCGGCCTGCCGATGAGTTTCCCGATCCCCATGGTGATCGCCTCGGCCGGGTTCCTGATGCTGATCGCCATCGCCTCGGGCCTGCTGGCCCTGGGCATCCTGAAAAAGAGCCAACCGGCGGATCTGCTGCGATGAGCCAATCCCCTCACCTTCTCACCCCGGGCCAATCTTCCATGGGCAAGACGGCGATCGTCGCCAAGGGCCTGCAGAAGCGCTTCAAGACCGGCCGCACCTATATCGAGGTGCTGAAATCGGTCGACTTCGACGCCCTGCACGGCGACGTGACCATGGTCATGGGCCCGTCGGGCTCGGGCAAGTCGACCCTGGTGGCCTGCCTGTCGGGCCTGCTGCGACCCGACGAAGGCCGGGTCAAGGCCATGGACCAGGACCTGTGGTCGCTGCCGTCGGGCCGGATCGACAAGTTCCGCCTCGACAACTGCGGCTTCATCTTCCAGGGCTTCAACCTGTTCCCCGCCCTCACCGCCCTGCAGCAGGTCACCACCGTGCTGAAGTACCAGGGCTACGACGTCGCCGAGGCCCGGCGCATGGCCATGGTCGCGCTCGACGAGGTCGGCCTGGGCCACCGCGTCAACCAGCGCCCGTCCGAGCTGTCGGGCGGCGAGAAGCAGCGCGTGGCCATCGCCCGCGCCCTGGCCAAGCAGCCCCGGCTGCTGTTCGCCGACGAGCCGACCTCGGCCCTCGACGGCGAGAACGGCCAGATCGTCACCCGCCTGCTGCAGCGGGCGGCCAAGGAGCATGGAGCGGCCGTGATCTGCGTGACCCACGACCACCGCATGGAATCCTTCGCCGACCGCGTCATCCACATCGAGGACGGCCGCATCCTCGACGACCGCCGTGTCACGTCGCAGCCCGCGCCCGCCGCGGCCGACCGCCCTCTCATCGGAGCCTGAGATGCCCGCCCTGTTCCGTCGTCGCCGCTTCTGGCTGATCTCCGTCGGCGCCCTCGCCATCCTCGGCGGAGGCCTGTGGATGCAGAGCCAGGCCAAGGCCAAGAAGGTCGAGGCCGCCAAGACCGCCGCCGCCACGCCCGCCACCCCCTACGGCGCCGTCGCCGACGGCAAGGCCGATGTCGAGGGCGGCATGATCGCCGTCGCCGCCCGCCGCCAGGGCATCGTCAGCGAGGTCTACGTCCAGGAAGGCGACATGGTCCACAAGGGCCAGCCGCTGGCCAAGCAGGAGGACGACGACGTCCGCCTGGCCGCCGAGACCGCTTCGGCCAACCTCGCCCAGGCCAAGGCCCAGATCCGCGTGCTCGAGGTCCGCAAGACCACGGCCCAGCGCGAATACGCCCGCCTCCAGGCCCTGACCGCCTCGAACTTCGTGGCCGGCCAGCGCCTCGACCAGGCCCGCGACGCCATCGCCGGCGCCGACGCCGAGCTCGACGCCCAGCGCGCCCTGGTGGCCACCTTCGCGGCCCAGCTGAACCAGGCCCGCTACAATCAGGAACTGACGATCATCCGCGCGCCGGCCGACGGCCGCATCGCCCGCCGCTACGCCAATCCGGGCTCGGGCGCCTCGACCCTGAACGTCACCTCGATGTTCGACCTCGAGCCGTCCACGGCCCGCATCGTCCGCGCCGAGATCAGCGAGTCGGCCATCCCGTTCGTCACCATCGGCCAGTCGGTCGAGATCATCCCCGAGGCCGACCAGAAGAAGACCTACACCGGCAAGGTCCTGCGCCGCGCCGCCGTGTTCGGGGCCCGCAAGCTGCAGTCGGACGACCCGTCCGAGCGCACCGACGCCCGCGTGGTCGAGGTGGTGGTCAGCGCCGACGAGACCCCCTTCCTGATCGGCCAGCGCGTGCTGGTGAAGTTCATGAAGCCGGGCCAGACCGCCGGCGCCAAGCGCACCGGCCCGCAGTCGCCCGACCCGGCCAAGAGCTGATCCGCCGTGCGTGGTCCTCGTCCTTCGACAAGCTCAGGATGAGGACCATTGGCAAGCGCGGTCGCCGGAAAACCTCACCCTGAGCTTGTCGAAGGGCGAGGTTTCGCCCCTGTCTGCGGATGGCGATCCTTCTTGACGCCCCCTCTTCGCGGTCGCACAAACGCGACAAACCAAACACGCGTTTGAGGGAGACTTAACAGCATGGCGGACGACATTCGCTTCGACGGCCAGGTGGCTATCGTCACGGGCGCGGGCGGCGGGCTTGGCCGCCAGCACGCCCTGGGGCTGGCCCGTCGCGGCGCCAAGGTGGTGGTCAACGACCTGGGCGGCAGCGTCGACGGCTCGGGCGGCTCGTCCGACGCCGCCAAGGCCGTGGTGGCCGAGATCGAAGCCTTCGGCGGCCAAGCCATCGCCCACGGCGCCTCGGTGACCGACGACGCCGGCGTCGCCGACCTGGTCAAGACCACCATCGACACGTGGGGCCGCATCGACATCCTCGTCGCCAACGCCGGCATCCTGCGCGACAAGACCCTCTCCAAGATGGAGCTGGCCGACTTCGAGGCGGTGATGCAGGTCCACGTCTTCGGCACCTTCAAGCCGATCAAGGCCGTGTGGGACATCATGAAGGCCCAGAACTACGGCCGCATCGTCGTCACCACCTCGTCCTCGGGCATGTACGGCAACTTCGG
The DNA here is from genome assembly GCF_002858925.1 of Caulobacter zeae. Taxonomy (GTDB): domain Bacteria; phylum Pseudomonadota; class Alphaproteobacteria; order Caulobacterales; family Caulobacteraceae; genus Caulobacter; species Caulobacter zeae. The sequence goes on along the minus strand of NZ_PJRS01000003.1, from coordinate 2,488 downwards.
CCAGTCCAACTACGGCGCGGCCAAGATGGCCGTGCTGGGCCTGATGAACACGCTGAAGCTCGAAGGCGCCAAGAACAACGTCAAGATCAACGCCATCAGCCCGGTCGCGGCCACCCGCATGACCGAGGGCCTGATGCCGCCCGAGATCCTGGCCAAGCTGAACCCCGAATACGTCACCCCCGGCGTCGTCTACCTGGTGTCGGAAGACGCCCCCACCGGCGCGATCCTCACCGCCGGCGCCGGCGTCTTCGCTCTCGCCCGTATCTTCGAGACCGAGGGCGTCTATCTGGGCGAAGGCGGCCTGTCGGCCGAGGAAGTCCGCGACAGCTGGGAGGCGATCACCGCCGAGCCGGGCCAGCAGGCCTATTTCAACGGCGGCGAGCAGGGCCAGAAGTTCTTCCGCAAACTGGCCGGCGGCTGACGCCCGCCTGCGCACATAGATCGCGGACGCCGGAACATCCGCGTCCGCGATCGCCACATTTGACGTAAATTACAAAAATCTCGACCTGCAAGAATTGCGGTGAATACAAGTCTTTACCTAAGGGAAAGCGCTTATTTTGACATAACGACGAATGAATAGAGGCCAAAATGGCGCTCTTTCTTTGACGCAGAGAACAAAATTCACCGTTACGCGAATAAATAGCAACGGTTTTTGAAAAAGTGCGTTAGAGCCGGCGGCAACCTCCAGCATCGCATGGTGTTGGTTGGACCTAACCTCCCCAAGAAGGTCTGTCAGTCACATGGCTCTCTCGCGTAAAGTCCTCGCCGCCGGCGCCGCGCTCGCCGCCCTCGCCGCCGCTTCGCAAGCCTCCGCCTCGGGCTTCTACCTGCAGGAACAATCCGCCCGCGGCGCCGGCCGCGCCTATTCGGGCGAAGTCGCCGACAGCGGCGCCGCCAGCCTGTGGTGGAACCCCGCCGCCATCGCCGGCGTCGAGCACGCCGAAGTCTACGGCGGCCTGCACGCCGTGCTGGTGAACTCCAAGGTCACCAACAACGGCTCGACCATCACCCGTCCGGTTCCGGTCACCACCCCGGTGGGCGGCACGGGCACGGCCACCGACGTCATCAACGACGGCGTGGTCCCCAACTTCGCCGGCGCCTGGCGCCTGAACGACAAGATCGTCGTCGGCCTGTCGATGGCCGCCCCCTACAACTTCACCACCGAGTACGAGGCCAACAGCTGGGCTCGCTACGACGCCATCAAGTCGCGCCTGACGACGGCCGACCTGCAGGCCACCCTGGCCTACCGCGTCAACGACAAGCTCGACCTGGGCGTGGGCATCAGCGGCGTCTACGCCGACGCCGAACTGTCGAACGCCCTGCCGAACGCCTCGCCGCTGCAAGGCGACGGCCGCCAGGAGCTGACCGGCGACGGCTGGGGCTACGGCTGGACCGTGGGCGCGCAGTTCCACGCCACCCCGGCCCTGACCTTCGGCGCCAGCTACCGTTCGAAGACCGAGCACACCCTGAAGGGCGACGTGGCGGTCTCGGGCATCCTGGCCCCGCTGCCGACCACGGCCAACCGCACCGTCGCCGGTGAGGCCACCATCACCACCCCGTGGATGGCCAGCGTCGGCGCCCGCTGGGCCGTGACCCCCAAGACCACCCTGAACGCCCAGGTCGCCCGCGTCGGCTGGAGCGAGTTCGACGCCATCCGCGTCACCTTCGCCGGCGGCGGTTCGGTCAGCGAGCAGGACTACAAGGACATCACCACCGTGGCCCTGGGCGTGGATCACCAGCTGACCCCGCGCCTGACCCTGCGTGGCGGCGTCCAGAAGGACCCGACCCCGACCCCGGACGAAGGCCGCACCGCCCGCGTTCCGGACGGCGACCGCATGCTCTACGCCGTCGGCGCCACCTGGGCCGCCAAGCCGAACCTGAACCTCGACATCGCCGCGACCTACATCTCGTTCGACGATTCCGAGATCCACCGCACCGACGCCACGGCCACCGGCTCGTCGGTGACCCTGAACGGCCTGGCCACCGGCCACGCCACGGTCCTGTCGACCGGCGTCCGCTGGACGTTCTGATCCTTCCAGGTTCGTGAACACGGAAAGGCCGCCTGGAGCGATCCAGGCGGCCTTTTCTTTTGATCCTCGCCCTCTGGGGGAGGCGGCCCGGAGGGCCGGAGGGGGGCCGTTCTCAGCTGCGGCCGCGCGGGCCAATTGCGCCCCCACTCCCCCCACCGATCGCTGACGCGATCGCCTCCCCCACAGGGGGAGGTTCCTGGTTATGGGGATAGAGCAGCGTTGATCCCCGGCGTTCGCCGAAAAGAGTTCCACGAACTCAACGCCCTACGACTTTCTCACGTCCGTCGATCAGACGCGCTCGAACCCACCGTACACTCTACCCGTCTCGCCGCATCGAAGGGGCGCACGGCCAGCGACCATGCGGCGGCGGGATGCAGTCGAGCGGGAACGAGTCCGGTCGGGAAAACCGGACGCTCGGGGACCTGGCGCTGGCCAGGCCCGCCCGCCGTCGGCTTCGT
>NZ_PJRS01000045.1 GCF_002858925.1 Caulobacter zeae | reverse complement strand
CCTCCGGCCCTCTGGGCCACCTCCCCCAGAGGGGGAGGATCTTAAAACAGGAACCTCCCCCAGTGGGGGAGGTGTCGCCGGAGGCGACGGTGGGGGGACGTTCTCAGCTTCCGCAGACTTGGCCTGCCTGGCTAAAACCTCCCCCACCGACCGCTGCGCGGTCGCCTCCCCCAGAGGGGGAGGTTTATTTCTTACGACCCCACCACCCCGTTCATCGTCCGGGCGTACAGCGCCAGCAGCCGGTCCGCATCCACGGCGATGGCCGCGCTGTGGATCGGCTGGTCGTCCCAGGCCGAGGGACCGAAGAGTTCGCCTTCCACCTTCTGCAGGGTCTGGCCCAGGGCGATGCCCTCGGTGACCACGCGGACCGAGCCGCGGCGGACCTCGAACAGGCTCTCGTCGATGACATAGGCCACGGCGGCGGCGTCGTGGACGCAGCAGCCGACGATGCCGTCGCGACCGCCATAGAAGGCCGCGTAGGGCTTGGAGATGGCGTTGAGGAACTGGCCGGCCGGACCGGCCGAGGCTTCCAGGGCCTCCATGAAGTCGGGCGTCATGATTACCTGGGTGGTGACGTCCAGGCCGATGACGGCGACGTGCCAGGGGGCGGTGAAGACGCGGTCGGCCGCTTCCGGGTCGTTCCAGATGTTGGCTTCGGCCACCGGCGTGACATTGCCCGGCTTGCCGGCGACGGCGAAGGCGCCGCCCATGATCACCACGCCCTTGAGCATGGTCGCCACTTCCGGATCGGCCTCGAGCGCCAGCGCCAGGTTGGTCAGCGGGCCGACGGCCACGAGGGTGATCTCGCCCGGGTTGGCGCGGGCGATGTCGATGATCGCCTGGTAAGCCGGCTTGGCTTCCGGCTCGGCGGCGATCAGGCCGGTCAGCTCGACGTCGCCCAGCCCGTTCTCGCCATGTACGAAGGTGGGGGAGGGATTGCGCGGGCGCACCAGGGGCTTGTCCGTGCCCTTGTAGATCGGGGCGGTCAGGCCGAAGCGCTGCTTCAGATAGAGGGCGTTGCGGGTTGTGGTGTCGATGTCGGCGTTGCCGAACACGGTCGTCACGGCCACCAGGTCGAGCGCCGGGCTGGCCTCGATGAACAGCAGGGCCATGGCGTCGTCGATGCCGGGATCGGTGTCGAAGATGATCTTGGTCGTCATCGGTCTTCTTGTCTGCGAGCCCGGCGGGAGGCCGGGAAAGCCGACGACCTTAGCCTTCCGAGGCGGCGCGGGCATGTCAAAACGACAACGGCCCGGGCGTTTTTCAACGCCCGGGCCGCCGTTTGCTTCAGCTCTGTCGTCGCTTAGCGGCGGGCGCTCAGCGAGATGCCGACCACGCGCGGTTCGTTGACGAAGCCGGTCAGGTTGTTGAAGTCGATGCCGCCGCGCAGGTTCACCTCGTTGGTGATGTTGCGGGCGAACACGGCCACTTCATACGCGCCGTCGGTGCGGGCGTAGCCCAGCTTCAGGCCGCCTTCGAAGGTGTCCTTGCTGTTGAACTCCTTGCTCTCGTAGAGGAAGAGGTTCGTGTAGCCCTGACGGAACCAGTCGGTTTCGGCGAAGAGTTCGCCATTGGCGCCGACCGGCACGTTGTAGCGGGCGCCGAAGTTCAGGATGTATTCCGGCGCGTTCGGGAACGGGTTGCCGTTGACCAGGGCCTGGCCGGCGCTGTTCAGCGGGTCGGTCACGGTGCACTGGGCGCAGACGGCCACGGCCAGGCCCGAGTCCTTGATCTTGGTGTGGCTGTAGCTGTAGCCGGCGGTGACCAGCAGGTTCGAGGTCACCTTCCACTCGCCGTCGAGTTCGACGCCGTAGGCCTCGCCCTTCTTGGCGTTGATCAGGCGGTTGGAGTTGCTGCCGCCGCCGACCGCGCTGAACTGCGGGTCGTCGATGGTGTAGGTGAACACCGCGCCGTTCAGGCGGACGCGACGCTCGAACAGCTCGCTTTTGACGCCGGCTTCCCACGACAGGATGGTTTCCGACTGGGCGACCGAGGCCGGGCTGCCGAAGGCGATGTCGCGGCCCTGGATCGACGGACCGCGGAAGCCGCGGGCCACCTTGCCGTAGACGCTGACATCGTCGTTGACGGCGTAGAAGGCCGACAGGTCCCAGCTGGCCTGGCTGTCGGAGACCGACACCGGGGCCGAGGCGCCGAACGGCGAGGACAGGACTTCCATGTCCTTGTCGTCGTCGGTCCAGCGGACGCCGGCGGTCACCTTCAGGGCGTCGGTGACCTGGTAGGTCCCTTGGCCGAACACGGCCCACGAGGTGTTCTTGTGCTCCAGGGTCGAGGGGGCGACGAAGAACGGGTTGGTCGAGACGGTGAAGGCCGACTTGAAGTAGTAGGCGCCGACCTGCCAGGCCAGCTTGCCGTCGGTGTCGCTGGCCAGGCGGATTTCCTGGGTGACCTGGTCGAGGTCGCCGATGGAGTCCTGGGTGTCGGAGTCGAACGGGATGAAGCCCGGGCCGACGCCGGCCACGCCGCCGTCGATATCGCCGCGGCTGCGGCCCTTGGCGGTTTCATAGGCGCTGATCGAGGTCAGCTTCACGCCGCCGAAGTCGTGGTCGACCTTCAGCGAGACGCCGGTCGAGTCGTACTCCTGCGGGTTGTTGGCGCCGCCGTTGTAGCTGACCTTGTCGCGGTCGAAGTTCGAATTGATCTTGTTGCTGCCAGCCGTGAGGATGTTGGCGCGGAAGACCGCCGCGGTGCCGTCCAGCGAACGGGTGTGGGCGATGGCCAGGATCGAGGTGTCCTCGGTCGGGGTGGCCAGGATCTGGAGGCGAGCGGCCTTCTCGTTGTAGCCGCCCAGCGCGTCCTTCACGCCGGTGAAGCTGTTGTCGATGTAGTCGTCGCGGTGCTGGTACAGGGCCGAGGCGCGGACGGCCAGCTTGCCCGGGACGATGGCGCCGCCGACGCCGCCTTCGAAGGTGGCCGAGCCGTACGAGCCGTAGGTGGCCGCGCCGTTGGCGCGGAAGTCTTCGCTGGGCTTCACCGTGTCGAACTTGACGATGCCGGCGGTGGTGTTGCGGCCGAACAGCGTGCCTTGCGGGCCGCGCAGGACTTCGACCTGCTCGACGTCATAGACGGGCGAGGACTTGAGCACGACGTTCTCGAGGACGACGTCGTCCATGATCACCGACACCGGCTGCGAGGCGGCCAGGTCGAAGTCGGCGTTGCCCAGGCCGCGGATGTAGAAGCGCGGGGCGGCGCGGCCGTTGGAGCTTTCGATGTAGAGGCCGGGGACGCGGCTCGACAGGGCCAGAACGTCTTCGCCGGCGGCGAAGATCGAAGCCAGCTTCTCGCCCGAGACGGCGGCGACGGAGACCGGCACGTCCTGGATGTTTTCCGAGCGCTTCTGGGCGGTGACGATCACGTCGTCGAGGGCGACGGCTGCGTCCTGGGCGAAGGCCGGGGCCGCGACGGCGGCGGCCAGCAGGAGAGCGCCGAACGCGGCGCCGCAGCGCAGCTTGGCTTGGTTGGTCATGTCGAAATCCCCTTCGAACACCGGTGGAGGAGCCGGTTGCGGGGTGCAATGCACAATGGCGTCGCCGAAATCAAAAGGCTTGATGACGACTCGGTATCGACTCCGTGAAGTTTGTTCAGGGGCTGTCACTATTTGACCACGCTGCGACAAGGGTGCCCAAAACTAGGTCATAAGTCAGGACATACTTACTTATTGTCCTTGGTCGGAACGTCTTTCGCTTACTGTGCAAGGCGTTGGTCGGCGCCGCCCTGAAGCAGCGAAACGTGCGCCGACACGATTTTCCAGCCGTTTTCGGTGCGCAGCCAGGTCTGGCTCTGGCGGCCGGGCTGTTTTGCCCCGGTTCTGAGGAATTCGACGTTGGCGATCGCGAAATCGCGCCCAAAAGTGGTGATTTCTGTGCGTAGGCGTTCACGCAGCGGCGAGCCGCCGGCTCGTCCGATTCGAAAGGCGGCGATCTCTTCGAAGCCGTAGAGGTTCTCGGCCACGCCGTAGCGGACGGTTTCGGGGGCGTCGCGGAAGAAGCCGTCCAGCGCCTCGACGTCGTTGGTCATCAGCGCGGTCTCGTAGGCGTCGACGGCGGTGGTCACCTGCGCCAGCACCTCTGGGTCGTTGACGATCATGATCTGAACTCCGGAGGGCGGTGGGCGGCGATCACCCCGGCGCGCTCCAGGCGCAGGGCGGCGGCGAAGGCCAGGTCCTCGCGCCAGGCCGGCGCGATCAACTGCACGCCGACGGGCGGCTTGCCGGGACGGTTCAAGGGCGCGGCGATCACCGGCAGGCCGATATAGCTGATCGGCTGGGTGTAGGCGCCCAGGGTCTTGCGCACCGAAACCTGCGCGCCTGCCAGTTCCATGGTCGCCTGGCCGATCGGCGGGGCCGGACAGGGGGCGACGGGCGCGAGCAGCAGGTCGAAGTCCTCGAACAGCTTGCGGGCCGCATCGCGGAACACGGGGCGATAGCGGCGGGCGGCCTGCGCGACCTCGTCCGGCAGCAGGGCGCCGGCCAGCAGCCGGTCGCGCACCGCCGGATCGTAGTCGAGGGCGCGGGCGGCCAGGTCGTCGAAGTGCAGGTGGCCGCCTTCCGAGGCGCTCATGGCGAAGGCGGCGGCGCGGGCGGCCTGGGCCCCGGGCAGCTCGACGTCGCGGCGGGCCTGCAGGGCGTCGGCGACGATCTCCAGCGCCTCGACCACCTCGGGGAAGGCGCCTTGCTGGAACCAGCCGCCCAGCACGCCCACGCGCAAGCCTTGCTCGGCCAGCATGTCCAGGCGCCCCGACAGCGGGTCGGCTGCCGGCGGCGACAGCTCGTCGCACGGATCGGGCCCCTGCAGGGCGTCGTAGGCGACGGCGAGGTCGGCGGCCGTGCGCGTGAACGGGCCGATGTGGTCCAGGCTATGGACGAAGGGGAAGGTCCCGGCCCGCGACAGCCGGCCCAGGGTCGGCTTCATACCGAACACGCCGCACAGGCCGGCGGGAATGCGGATCGAGCCGTTGGTGTCCGAGCCCAGCGTCAGGGGCGTGATCCCGCCGGAGACGGCGGCGGCCGATCCGCCCGACGAGCCGCCGGCGATGCGGGCGAGGTCGTGCGGATTGCGGGCGGGGCCGTCGTGGGCGTTCTCGGTGACGAAGCCGTAGGCGAACTCGTCCATGTTCAGCGCCCCGACCAGCACCGCCCCAGCCGCCTTCAGTTTGGCGACGGCGGTGGCGTCGGCGGTGGCGGGGGCAGCGTCGCGGCGGATCTTGCTGCCGGCCAGGGTGACGTGGCCGGCCACGTCGAACAGGTTCTTGACCGCGAAGGGCACGCCGGCCAGCGGGCCCAGGTCGACCCCGGCAGCGAAGGCGGCGTCGACGGCGTCGGCCTGCCTCAGCGCCTCGGCCTCGAACACGGCGGTGAAGGCGTTGAAGGGCTCGGCCCTGGCGTCGGCCAGGGCGCGCTGGGCGATCTGGCGGGCGGTGGCGCGACCCTCGCGCAGCGCGCGGCCAAGGCTCTGGACGGTGTCGAAGCTCATGGCTCGAACGCCTCCGTGGCCGAGGACGGATCCGTCAGTCCCGCGAACAGCGTGGTCTGGTCGCGCAGCAGGGCGAGGTTCTCGGCGACGCCGGCGCGGCAGCTTTCGGGAACGGGCAGGCCAAGCTCGGCGCTGCGGCGATCCAGATAGGCGGCGACCTTGGCGTCGGTGAGGTTTTGGAAGGCCGACAGATCGCCGCCCGACATGGGAAGTCACTCACGCTAGGAAGTAATTGAATACTTCATAGCCAGCCGACGATAACGCCGCCAGCGCGGGTTTTTCAAGCGCTTAAGCTGAGGCGATCGCCTGCCGAATGCGCGAGGTCGGTGCAGACGGCGCCCAGAGCGGAGGCAGATTTGGCAAAGCAGGGCGCGAGCGACGAGCCGGGCTTCGTCCGGGCGGCGGCGCGGTCGGAGACTGGAGGCCGTTTCAAGCCTTCGGTCCCCGCTTCGCCATGCATCACCACCTCGCCTCCACCCCGGAAACCGTCCGCTTCGGCATCTTCGACGCGGCCTTCGATCCGGTCCTGACCGTCCAGCCGGGCGACAGCGTCACCTTCGACTGCGTGTCCGGCGGGCCCGAGGTGATGCCGGGGCCGGAGTCATGGCTGACCATCCCGCCGGCCCTGCAGGCGATCCACGACGCCAGGCTCGACCGGATCGGGCCGCACATTCTCACCGGGCCCGTGGCCATCGCCGGGGCCGAGCCGGGCGACACGCTGGAAGTGCGCATCGAGGCGGTCGAGCCCAACAACGACTGGGGCTACTGCGCGGTGCGGCCGCTGGCCGGCACGATCCCGGAAGACTTCCCCGACCGCTATGTCAGCCACATCGCCGTCGACAAGGCGCGCGGCGTCTGCAAGCCGGAGTGGGGGCCGCAACTGCCGCTGCGCCCGTTCTTCGGCACCATGGGCGTGGCTCCGCCGGCCAGGTACGGGCGCCTGTCCAGCCGCGAGCCGCGCGAGCACGGCGGCAACATGGACAACAAGGAGCTGGGCGCCGGCGCGACCCTGTTCCTGCCGGTCTGGGTTCCGGGCGCCAACTTCTCGGCCGGCGACGGCCACGGCCGCCAGGGCGACGGCGAGGTCTGCGTCAACGCCCTGGAGATGGGGCTGACCGGCACCTTCAGCTTCATCCTGCACAAGGCGGCCGACATCGGTGTCGCCACCTGGCCGCGGGCCGAGACGCCGACCCACTACATCGTCATGGGCTTCAACGAGGACCTGGACCTGGCCATGAAGCAGGCCCTGCGCGGCATGATCGACTTCATCTGCGCGCGCTCGGCCCTGACCCGGGTGCAGGCCTACCAGTTCTGTTCGCTGGCGGTGGACTTCCGCGTCACCCAGACGGTGAACGGCGAAAAGGGCGTGCATGGGATGCTGGAGAAGGGCGTGCTGTTCTGAGGGACTTTCTCCTCCCCCCGCTAGCGGGGAGGGAGACCGCGAAGCGGTGGAGGGGGGGGCGAGACTGGGTGCGGTTGCGGCGGTCGCCCCCTCCGTCACGTCGCCGATGGCGTCGCGCCACCTCCCCCGTTTCTCGGGAGAGGAGCTAGGCCGAGCGCCTTTCGTTCTCAAGAGGCTCGGGTTCGGGAGGGTCTTCCGTCGTAGGTTCGTTGGTCGGCGCCGCTTTGGCCGTTTCGGTCGCCAGCAGCGCCCAGTGGGTGCGGAAGAAGCCCATCCTCAAGCCTCCCGGGTCATGGCGATCAGGCGCGCCTGCAAGACCTGCGGCGTCTCGCTGCCGTGGTCGCCCTCGTGCAGCACGCGGGCGAACCAATAGCCGTCGGCCGCCAGGCGCACGACGCGCAGGCGCGGGTCGGAATCGGTGTCGGCGTGGCGCACGAGTCGATCGTCGATCCATTTGCCCCAACGGCGGCGCAGGGCCGGGTCGGTGACCATCGAGATGGTCAGGGCCTGGCCGCTCAGCGCCTGGTCGCAGCACTCGAAGGTCGAGACCACATAGGCGCGGGTGAAGCAGCCGTGGCCGCTGTCTTCGGCCATCAGGCGGTCCAGCGTCTCTTCCATCTGCTCGAGCATGAAGTCGAAGACCGCGTCGATCAGGGCCTGCTTGTTGGCGAAGTGATGGAACAGCCCGCCCTTGGTGACGCCGGCGCGTTCGGCCACCGCCTGGACGGTGATCCCCCCCAGGCCCTGTTCCTCGGCGAGCGCGACGGCGGCTTCCAGCAGGGCGCGGCGCACCTGCTCGGGCTGCTTGGGGCGGTTGTAGGCGGTGGTGTTCATCCGTGCCCCAGGGTGCGCGAGAAGAGCTGGGCGACGACCACGCCGCTGACGATCAGGCCGATGCCGATCATGGCCGGCAGGTCGAGCATCTGGCGGAAGAGCACGGCGCCGATGACCGCCGTCAGCACGATGCCGACCCCGCTCCAGATGGCGTAGGCGACGGCCAGCGGCATGTGCTTGAGCGCGATCGACAGCAGGAAGAAGGCCAGGGCGTAGAGGCCGGCGGTGGCCAGGCTGGGCAGCAGTTTCGTGAACTGCTCGGACTTCTGCAGGAAGGTGGTGCCGGCGACCTCGGCGGCGATGGCGCCGGCGAGCATGGCGTAGGCGGAAGCGGGGACGGACACGCGAGAACCTCGGAAGGGGAGGCATGTAAGATACCGCTTGGTTGGTTTGTTTTCAAGGTTGGGGGCAAGTGAACTTTTGATGCCGCGATGCTTTGAGGGACCTCCCCCTGTGGGGGAGGCGATCGCGTAGCGCTCGGAGGGGGGTGCTTGCCGGAATGGCCGAGGCCTGGAAGCTGAAAATGGCCCCCCACCGGCCTTCGGTCGCCTCCCCCAGAGGGGGAGGTTCCTAAAGCCCCAGCAGCCGTCGCACCACGAATTCCATCATCTGCGGCGTCAGTGGTCGCCGGGTGGCCTGGTTGTTGAGGGCCAGGCCGCTGAGGGCGTCGATGATCAGGTCGGCGTCGGTGTCGGCGGGGATCTCGCCGCGGGCGATGGCGCGCTCGACGACCTGGCGGTTGTAGGCGCGGCGGCGCAGGAAGTCCTCCTGGCCGTTCTGAAAGAGCTCGGGCCGCACGCGGCTCTCGGCGATCAGGAAGCTCATGCAGGGCCCGACGACGGGGTCGTTGTAGAGGTCGATCATCGCCTGGCCCAGCGCCACGAGGTCGGCGACGACGTCGCCGGTGTCGGGCAGGGTCTCGAACAGGAAGGCCTCGTTGAAGGCCTCGCCCACCGCCTGCATCGGCGTGGCCCAGCGGCGATAGAAGGTGGCGCGCGGGGCGCCGGCCTTGTCGCAGATCTTTTCAAGCGTCAGGCCCGACATGCCGTGCTGGGCCAGCACCTCCAGCGCCGCGCGCTTGAGGCGCTTTTCCACCTCCGGGTCGCGCGGGCGGCCGGGGCCCCGGCGCTTGGGCGGTTCGGACAGGGTTTCGGAAGGCGGGCCGGGCTCGAAGTCCATGGACGCAACCTAGAGCGCATTTGCGACCCAGGGTCAAAAAAAGCGGCGCATCCGGGGAGGATGCGCCGCCAAAACCGCATGGCGCTGGGAAGGTTGGCCACGCGAAGGAGGGATGGGATCAGAACTTCCCTCGGATCCCGAGCATGATCTGGCGACCAGGCTGGTAGTAGGTGTAGGCGGCGCTGTCCCACTGGAACGGGCTGCGCTGGGCCTCCTCGGTGATGTTGATGACGTCGAGGCTGACGCGCGGCTGGGTCGGCAGATTGTCGAACTGGTAGCTGGCCGACAGGTCCCATTGCCCCCGGGCGTCGGTGTTGATGGTCGCTACCGGAATGCCGTTCTGGCCCGGGCCCGACGAGATCTGGGCGTCGTTCCAGACGTAGGACAGCCGCACCGTCGCCCCGTGCTTCTCGTAGTAGCCGGTGACGTTGTAGGTCCACGGAGAGATGCCGACGGCCTGGGCCGGGGCGCCATTGCCGCGTGCGTTCTGCTCCACGTGGGTGGCGTTGGCGGTGAAGCCCGCGCCGTCGAGCAGGAAGTCCAGCGGCTGCACCCAGGTGACTTCCTGGCCCAGGATGGTCAGCACGCCGTCGGCGTTGACCTGCTGCTGCACGGTGACCGTCGCCGCGGCCGGGCCGCCGCGGTTGTTGATCGCCTGCTGTTGCAGGTTGGTCAGCTGGTCGAAGGGCACGCCCAGCTGGCTGAACGGGATGGTGTTGGTCCCGTTGACGGTGAAGCCGGTCAGCTCCTTGCGGAACAGGGCCACGCCGATATAGCCGGCGCCGCCGGTGTACCACTCGCCGCCGATGTCGAAGTTGTTGGACGTGTAGGGTTGCAGGTTCGGATTGCCCTGGTTGGCCTGCTGGGCCGAGGGGTCCGAGAAGGTGGTGCCCGGCAGCATGGCGCTGGGGTTGGGGCGGGTGACGGTTCGCGAGGCCGAGGCGCGCAGGATCAGGTCTTCGCGCAGGTTCCAGGCGACGTTGAACGAGGGCAGCAGGCCGTCATAGTTGCTGGTGCGCGACAGGAACGACAGCACGCCGTTGACTGTCTGCGGCCCCTCGATCGTCTGGTCGGTCGAGTAGTAGCGGGCGCCCAGGTTGAAGCGCAGGTCGCGGTCCAGCACCTGGGTGGCGCCGTTGACCTCGACATAGGCGCCGGTGGTCTTCTCGCGGATCAGGCCCGAGGCCGCGCCGGTGGCGGCCGCCGCCGAGAACGGGGCGCTGTCGAGGAAGGCCTGATAGTTGCTGTCGGCGAAGAACCGGTCCTTGTCCAAGGTGATGAAGCCCAGCGGGCCCTGCTGGATGTAGCTGGCCAGGTTGGCCTGGGGGATGGCCGAGCCGGCGCGGCCGTCGCAGGCCGGGACCGGGGCGGGAACCGGGCTCTGCGGCGTCACCCCGCCGCCGCCGCAGGTGAAGGCCTGCCAGCGGGCGGAGTTGTCGAGCGCGGTGATCGTGCGGCCGACGTCGTCATAGGCGACGCCGAACTTGAAGTTGGTCCCCTTGTCGTCGCCCAGGGTCAGGTCGAAGTGGGCGCCCTTGGTCTGGGTGACGCGCTTTTCGGCCTGCACGTTGACGCGGCCGCCGGCCCACACCCAGCCCAGCGACGGGTCGTTGAGGTCCTTGTTGGCCTTGATCGACGGATAGTCGCCGCCGCCGTTGGCGTAGGTGACGTTCAGGCCCGAGTTCAGCGGGGTGTTGAACAGCACCGTCGGCGCCTCGCGGAAGAAGACGCTGCGGCTCCAGTTCACCTGGCCGTCCAGCTTGATCCAGTCGTTGGGGCGCCAGGTGAAGCCGGGGTTGAGGTTCAGGACCTCGACGTCCTCCTCGTAGGGGCGGTACTCGAGGAAGAACTGCGAGTTCAGGAACGTGCCTTCGGTGACCACGCCCTCGCCGTTCACCTTCACGCCCACCGGGACCATGAAGTTGGAGTTGCGCACCACCCAGTTCATGTCGATGCGCTCGAACGATCGGCTGCCCTTGGAATAGAGGGTGTCGAAATAGACGTTCAGCTGGTCGTTGGGGCGCCATTCGGCCGACAGCACGTAGGAGTCGCGGTCGCGCTCGCCCGACGACCAGCTGTCCCGGCCAAGGCGCGGCAGTTGGGCGTCCGACAGCTGTTGCAGCGTCGTGCCGGGGTTCAGCGCGGCCAGCAGGGCGTTGTCGATCGTCTGGCCGGGCGTCAGTCCGTTGGAGTTGACGCCGGCCGGCACGGTGGAGGCCCAGTTGAAGTTGTTGCCGCCGGTGACGTTGCAGCCGGTGCAGGTCATGTTGGCGTTCGACCAGCCGACGCTCTCGAAGCCGGTGGTGGTGCTCTTGGTGCGGGCGATGGCGACGCCGCCCAGCAGGCCGAAGTCGCCGATCGGGGTCTCCCAGGTCTTCGAGGCGATCAGCGAGCCGCGCGGGCTGATGTCGTCGGCCTGATTGTTCTTGCCGGCCTGCAGCGAATAGATCAGCTGGCCGCCTCCTTTATAGTCGAAGGGGCGGGCGCTGCGCATGTTGACCACGCCGGCGACGCCGCCCTCGACCATTCCGGCCGTCGGTGTCTTGTGCACGTCGAGCCGGGTGAACAGCTCGGTGGGGAAGAGGTCGAGGTCGACCTCGCGGTTCTGGTTCTGGCTGTCGGTGCGGCCCGACGAGGCCACCGCGATCTGCGAGCCGTTCAGCAGGATCTTGGTGAAGTTGGTGCCCAGGCCCCGGATGGTGACGTTCAGGCCTTCGCCGTTGATCTCGCGGGTCAGCTGGACGCCGGGGATGCGGTTGAGGGACTCGGCGATGTTGAGGTCGGGGAACTTGCCGATGTCCTCGGCGAAGACCGAGTCGGTGAAGGCGACGCTTTCCCGTTTCGCATTGGTCGCGTCGGCCAGGCTCTTGCGGTAGCCGGTGACGACGACCTCCTCGACCGCGTCGGGCTCGGCGGCCTGCGGCGCGGGCGCCGTCTGGGCCAGGGCGGGCAGGGCGACGAGGGCGGTGGTCAGGCAAGTGGCCCCGATCAGGACCTGGCGGATTCCGCGCGTGCGGTGGCTGGACGACATCATTCACTCCCCTGCGCTTTTGGCTTTTCGCGCTTTTCGCATCGACCGCCGCCGTCCGCCGTTGCGCGGCGATACGACTGGTAGCGGTCACAGGAGTGAACGGCTACGAGGTAAGGCCTATCGTGTCAAGGTGGTCATACCTTTGCGATTGTGTAGGTCGGACAAGGCCAAGCTTGCGTCGATGGGCCTGGCCATGACCACGTAGCGCATCGGCCCGCGGGCCTTGGCGTCCAGCGGCCAGCAGGTGGCCAGGACCAGGCCCCGTCCGGGCGCGTGGGGATCCAGGCCCGAGGCGTCCCAGCGCACGACCCGGGCGCCGACCACCTCGAAGCGGGCGAGCTTGCCGTCGGCGCGCTCGACCAGGATCGGGTCGCCCGGCCTGACCTTGGCCAGCACCGCGAAGTGGGTGTCGCGGTGGGCGGCATAGACGGCCGTGCCCCGGTCGCCGGCCTGGGGCGTGCCGGCCACGTGGCCGGGGCCGAAGGCCAGGGCCTGGCCGCTGGCGCCGTCCAGGGCGATGACCCGCTCGCCCTGGCGCGGGAAGACGATGCGGGCCGTTGGCCAGGTGTCGGCCCAACTCCAGGGGCGAACCGGCGCGCCGCCCTGGCGGAGGCTCTGGTCGAAGGCCCGCTCCAGCAGCACCTGGGCCACGGCGGCCTTGGCGTGGATCCAAAGGCCCTGGCCGCAGAGCACCAGGCCGAGGCTTCCGGCCGCCAGGGCCGGCAGCAGGAAGGGGAGCCGCCGGCGGGCGGCTCCCAGCATGGTCGCCAGCCGGCTCACGCCGCGTTCCTCCGTCGGCCCAGGACCCAGCCGCCTGCGCCCAGGGCGAGCGCCAGGATCATCAGGCCAAGGCCCGTCAGGATCAGCATCGGCGCATCGGTGGCCGTCTGCGGCAGGTCCAGCTGCGCGATCTGCTGCTCGGGATCGTCCGGGGCGTCGCCGTTCCCGCTGGCGGCGGCCTTGCGGTTGAACAGGGCGTCGAAATCCCAGCCGGCCGGGAGGTTCAGCGGCAGGTCGCTGCGCAGCAGCGGGGCGTCGGCGGGGCGGGACGGGCTCTTGTCGACCGCCACCAGGCTGGTCTGGCTGGTCACCAGGCCGTGGTCGAGGCCCAGCTTCAGCACCCGCGCGTCGGCCTCGTCCTCGGTGATCTGGGCCAGGCTGCGGGCGACCTCGGCGTCGGTGATCTTGCGGCGCGCCCAGAGCTTGGAGATCCCCTTGCCGGCCTCGGCGTCGCGCAGGCGGATCCGGGTCTGCCAGGGGCGGCCGTCGATGACGCCGCTGATCGTCAGCACGCCGTCCAGGTCTTCCACCCGCGCGGCCAGGGTGACCGGCTCGCCGAGATAGAGGTCGGGCAGCACGGCCGGGGCCGCGTCGGAGGCCGTGCCCTCGAAGCGGGCCACGAGGTTGGTGGCCACCGGGCTTTCCAGCTTGTCGAACAGGGCTCGCATGGCTTCCTCGACCCCGGCGGTCGAGCCGATGTGGGTGAAGGTCCCGCGGCCCAGCTCGGCGGCGCGGTTCATCAGGTAGCTGTTGGGGGCCGAGCCGATGCCGACCATGAACACCTTCGAGCGGCCGCGGCCGGCGCCGATGGTGTCGAACAGGCCCTGCTCGTCGCTGATCGCGCCGTCGGTCATGAACACCACCTGGCGCACGCGGCCGTTCTCGTCGCGCTCATCATCGTCGCGTAGGGCCGCAGCCATGGCCGGGACCATCTCGGTGCCGCCGGTGGCTTCCAGGCCCGAGACGAACTTGCGGGCGCGGGCCAGGTTGCCGGCGTCGGCCGCGACCGCGCCCTCGAACAGTACGGTCAGGGTGTCGTCGAAGCGCACGACGTTGAAGCGGTCGCCGGGTTTCAGGTTCGAAAGGCCATACAGCAGGCCGGCCTTGGCCTGGCGCATCGACTCCCCGCCCATCGAGCCGGAATTGTCGATGACGAAGATGATGTCGCGAGCCGGCGGCGGGCCGCTGCGGGCGGCGATGGGCGGGGTGACCTGGGCCAGCACATAGTGGGCGCCGGCGATCTTCTCGCGGAACAGGGCGACGCTGGGCGCGGCCAGCGGGACGGGCTTCCAGGTCAGGACAAAGTCGCGGTCGGCCGGAACCTGGCCCTTGGACAGGGTGATGACCTTGCCGCCCTTCTCGTCGCGGACGTCGACGGCGTGGGTGGCGCTGGCCGTCGCGCCCAGCGGGAAGCCCGCGCGCAGGTGGACGGTCAGGGTGACCGGGTTGATCGCGCCGGCGACCTTGGGGTCGACGACGCGTGCGCGGCTTTCGGGCGTGGCCGCCGTTCCGGGCGAGGCGTAGCGCGGGGCCACGACCAGCGGCATGCGCAGCGAATACTCGCCGGCCGAGACGGCGATGGGGGCCTGGTATTCGATCTGCACCAGCACCGTCTCGCCGGGGGCGACATTGGCGACGGCGTTGGTGAACATGTTGGGGCGGTTCTGCTCGACCAGGGCCGCCTTCTTTCCCTGCGCCTTGGCGGCGTCGTAGATGGCCTGGGCCTCGGCGCGCTTCTTGATTTCGCCGACGATGACCTTCTTGCCGACCACCATCTTCAGCGTGTCGACCGCGCCGTCCTGGGGCAGGGGATAGACGTAGACGGCCTCGACCCAGCGGCCGGTGTCGTTGCGAAAGGCCTGGGTGACGCGGCCGCGCACGGTCAGGCCGCTGACGGTCATGTCGATGTCGGTCCCCAGGCGCACGGCCTCGACCACCTGGTCGCCGCCCTTGGCGCGCATGATCAGGCCGCCGGCTGCGGCTTCCTCCGCTTCAGCCGCGCGGCTGGTCCCGGCCAGGGCCACTAGGAGCAGCAGCCCCAGGGCGAAGGCTTCGCAGAGGATGAGGAACCAACGGGCGGGGCGGGCGCCGGAGGCGACGCGGGGCTTGGGCGCGCCGACGTCTTGAGCGGACATGGACGGATCTCCTTGGAGCTCGAAAGCAGGTGATCTCCCTTTTGGTCACACGCCGGCGCCGCCGCGAGCGGCGGGATTTGCAATCTTCGTGAGGGATCCGTGCAGCTTGTCCGGAGGCGGGCTTGCCGCGCCCGGAGCGGCGCCGCATTGTGCGGAAATGTGCGGATTCGTGAGGCCTTCCCGATGACCCTGGCGCCGGAAGCCGAGCTGCCGGACGAGCAGAGCCTGGCGATCGCCGCGTGCGTGCGCGAGGCGCTGGCCCGTCGCCGGATGTCGCGCCAGCAACTGGCCGACAAGGCCCGGATCAGCATCTCGACCCTGGAGAAGGCGCTGAGCGGCCGCCGCCCCTTCACCCTGGCCACGACCATCCGGCTGGAGGAGGCCCTGGAGCAGCCGCTGCGCGCGGCCGCGCCGGCCGCGCCCGCCGCCGTCACCGGCCTGGCCCCCGAGGCCCTGGGCGCCTATTCGCGGCCGGCCGTGACCTGGCTGGAGGGCGAGTACCTGACCCTGCGGCCCTCGTTCGAGGATCCGGCCGCCGTCTACGCCTATCGCACCGAGATCGTCTGGGATGACGCGGCCTCGAGCCTGGTATTCCGCGAGGCCGCCCGCCAGGACGCCGAGTTCACCCAGCGCGGGGCGGTGTCGCTGTCGAACCAGTCGGGCCACACCTACCTGATCACCAACGAGCTGGGTCAGTTCCGGCTGATCATCCTGGGCCGGCCAGCGATCGGCGGCGAGATGTACGGCATGCTGACCACCTTGCAGGTGGGGCAGGGGAGCCACCTTACGCCGGCCGCCGCGCCCATCGCCTTCGTGCCGCTGCGCCGCGTGGAGCAGCCGGCCTTCGGCCGTGTCGGGCCGGATGCGGCGGCCTACGACGACTACCGCGCGGCCTTGGCCCGGGTCACCGACAAGGGCTTCGCACGGTTCTTCGCGGGGTAGAGGGCGGGGGCGAAAACTACGCCCTTCGACAAGCTCAGGGTGAGGTTTTCGATGTTGTCGCCGAGTCTGAAATGGTCCTCATCCTGAGCTTGTCGAAGGACGAGGACCACGCTGCGAATTAAGCCGCCTGCGCCCGCGCCACCCGATCCGCCACGAAGCTCATGTGATCCGGCATGGCCTCGGCCGAGCGGGCGATGACCGCCTGGATCTCTCTCATGCGGGCGCGCAGCAGATCGTCGCTCATGACGTCGGCCATCGGGTCCCAGCCCTTGGGTTTCAGGCCCTGGCCGACCATGACGGCGAACCAGGAGGTGTCGTTGAACAGCTCCTCGTTCTCGCGGAAGATCCGGCCGTGGCTCTCGAAGACGGCGATCTTGTCGGCCAGGTAGTCGGGGATTTCCATCTCGCGCAGATAGTCCCAGTAGGGCGTGTCCGAGCGCTGCGTGGCCTTGTAGTGCAGGATGAGGAAGTCGCGGATCTTCTCGTACTCGAAGGTCATCACCCGGTTGTAGCGGTCGATGTCGGGCTGCTGGAAACGCCGGTCGGGGAACATGGCCAGGAGGCGCGAGATCCCCACCTGGATCAGGTGGATGCTCTGGCTTTCCAGCGGCTCCATGAAGCCGGCCGACAGGCCGATGGCCACGACGTTCTTGTTCCAGCTCTTCTTGCGGCGGCCGGCCTTGAACTTCAGCGTCCACGGCGTCGCCAGGGCCTCGCCGTCGAGATTGGCCAGCAGGTAGGCCGTGGCCTCGTCCTCGCTGATGTGCGCGTTGGAAAAGGCGTAGCCGTTGCCGATGCGGTGTTGGAGCGGGATGCGCCATTGCCAGCCGGCCGGGCGGGCGGTGGCGCGGGTGACCGGATCGGTCGAGCCGCCCGAGGCGCACGGCACGGCCACGGCGCGGTCGTTGAGCAGCCAGTGCGACCAGTCCTCGAAGCCGCTCTTCATCGCGCCCTCGATCAACAGGCCCCGGAAGCCCGAGCAGTCGATGAAGAGGTCGCCCTCGACCACCGCGCCGTTCTCCAGCGTCACCGACTCCACGAAGCCATCGGTTCCGCGCAGGGCGACGTCGACGATCCTGCCCTCGATGCGGCGCACGCTGCGGGCCTCGGCGTAGTCGCGCAGGAAGCGGGCGTAGAGGCCCGCGTCGAAGTGGAAGGCGTAGGCAATGTCGCCCAGCGGCGAGTTCTTCTGCCCCGTGGGGCGCTGAAACTTCGCCTGGGCCGCCGCCAGCGATTGCAGCGAATATTCGGAAAGGTCGGCCGCCTCGCCCATGGCCTGGTAGCGCAGCCAGTAGGCGTGGAACGACACCCCCTCCATGTCGACGCCATAGGGGCCGAAGGGGTGGTGGTAGGTGTGGCCGATCTGTTTCCAGTCGCGGAACTCGATGGCCAGCTTGTAGGTGGCCTTGGTGCGGCGCAGGAAGTCGTCCTCGTCCAGGCCCAGCATGCGGTTGAACATGTTGATCTGGGGGATGGTCGACTCGCCGACCCCGACCGTGCCGATGGCCTCGCTCTCGATCACCGTCACCTTGGTCACGCCGTCCTTGAGGAAGCGGCCCAGGGCGGCGGCGGTCATCCAGCCGGCGGTGCCGCCGCCGACGATGACGACATGGCGGATGCGGTCGTTGCTCATGCGGCGACTCCTTGGGCCGCGCCGCAATAGCGGGCGACGAACTGGGCGTGGTCCGGCATCGCCTCGGCGGTGCGGGCGATCAGGGCGGACAGGTGGGAGAGGCGCTGGCGCACCTCGTTCTCGGGCAGGCTGTCGACCAGCGGGTCCCACTCCTCCGGGACGATCCCCTGGCCCAGCAGCACGGCCAGCCAGTTGGGCTCGTGGAACAGGTCGTACTCCGACGGGAACCAGCGGCCGCGATGGGCGAACAGCTCCATGCGCCGGGCCAGGCTGTCGGGCACGGTCATCGAGGCTAGGTAGCGCCAGTAGTCGGTGTCATCGCGGCGGGTGGCGTGGAAGTGCAGGATGACGAAGTCGCGGATGCGGTCGACCTGCTCGGCGGTCAGGCGGTTGTATTCGTCGACCTCCAGCGGATCGACGCCGTTGCGCGGGAACAGGGCCAGGAGCTTGGTGATCCCGGCCTGGATCATGTGGATGCTGGTGCTTTCCAGCGGCTCGATGAAGCCGGCCGACAGGCCGATCGAGCAGACGTTCTTCTCCCAGGCCCGCTCGCGGCGGCCCGGCGTGAAGCGCAGGAAGTTGGGCTCGTCGGTGGGCGCGCCGTCGAGGTTGGCCAGCAGGGTGTCGAGCGCCCGCTGGTCGTCGACGTGATGGCTGGAATAGACGTAGCCGTTGCCGATCCGGTGTTGCAGCGGGATACGCCACTGCCAGCCGCCCTCGCGGGCGGTGGCGCGGGTGAACGGCGTCAGGCCGTCGCCGCCCAGCTCGCAACCGATGGCCACGGCGCGGTTGTTGGGCAGCCAGCGGCCCCAGTCCTGGTAGGGCGCCTTCAGGGCCTGGCCGATGACTAGGCCCCGGAAGCCCGTGCAGTCGACGAAGAAGTCGCCCTCGACGCGGCGGCCGTCCTCCAGCACCACGGCCTCGACGAAGCCGCTCTCGGCGTTCTGGTCCACCTGGCCGATGCGGCCCTCGATGCGGACGACGCCGCGCTGCTCGGAAAAGCCGCGCAGGAAGCGGGCATAGAGGCCGGCGTCGAAGTGGTAGGCGTAGCGCAGGCTCGACATGACCTTGGACGGGTCGGGATCGGGCAGGGAGAAGCGCCAGCGGCGGGCGGCGGCCTCGGTGAGATTGTAGTCGCCGATCGGTCCCGCCGAAGCGGCGAACTTGCGCCAGACCTGGTGGAACTTGATGCCCTCCAGGTCCAGGCCGAAGGTCCCGAACGGGTGGTGATACATCTCGCCGATCGCGCCCCAGTCGACGAACTCGATGCCCAGCTTGAAGCTGGCCCTGGTGGCGCGCATGAACTCGCGCTCGTCGACGCCCAGCATGGTGTTGAAGGTCAGGATCGGCGGAATGGTAGCCTCGCCGACGCCGACCGTGCCAATGGCCTCGGATTCGACGAGGGTGATCTTCAGGCCCTGGGCGCTGAGCGTTTTGGCCAGCGCCGCCGCGGTCATCCACCCGGCCGTACCGCCGCCCACGACGATGACGGACCTCACGCGTTGGTCTGACATGATGCGCTTTCCCACCCCAGAAGATCTTATGTCCGCACGGCTTTGAACGCCGTTTCAAGCGGGTCGTAAATTGACTGCGCTGTCCGCATTTGTCACGTTTCCCGCCGGCGAAAAATCGCCGGGACGCCATTTCTGCCGGGAAAGGCGTTTCAAAACAAAAGGATGAGTGGCACGTCGAGTGACGTTACAGGGTTATGTCAACGCCCTTGACGTAGTCGACCTTTGCCATATCATCAGACCAATAATGGTCTCGACATATGACCAATGGTAGCGCTACCGCGTTACCGCACCTGGGGAGGAATACAAGAATGAGCTCCGTCAACGGAGCGTCCGCGACGCGTGGGCGCCAGACTCTCGGCGACAACCTGAAATTCGGCCTGAAGTGCGGGGCGTCGGCCCTGGCGCTGAGCCTGGTGTTCGGGGCGTCGGCCCTGGCCCAGACGACCGCCCCGGCCAGCGGCAAGACCACCGAGGACACGGTCGACGAGGTGGTCGTCACCAGCATCCGCCAGAGCCTCAAGAGCAGCCAGCAGCTGAAGCAGTCGTCTGAGATCATCGGCGACTCGATCACCGCCGAGGACATCGGGGCCCTGCCGGACCGCTCGGTGACCGAGGCCCTGCAGCGCGTGCCCGGCGTGTCGATCAATCGCTTCGCCGCCGGCGTCGACCCCGACCACTTCTCGGTCGAGGGCTCGGGCGTCGTGGTCCGCGGCCTGAACTTCGTGCGGTCGGAACTGAACGGCCGCGACACCTTCACCGCCAACAACGGCCGCATCCTCAGCTTCGCCGACGTGCCGTCGGAACTGATGGGCGGCGTCGACGTGTTCAAGAGCCCCTCGGCCGACCTGATCGAAGGCGGTATCTCGGGCACGGTGAACCTGCGCACGCGCCTGCCGTTCGACAGCAACAAGCGCATCCTGTCGATGTCGGCCGAGGCCAGCTACGGCGACATGGTCAAGGAATGGAAGCCGACCTACTCGTTCCTCTACAGCGACCGCTTCGACACCAGCTTCGGCGAGGTCGGCGTCCTGGCCAGCTTCGTGAACTCGCAACTGGCCAGCCGCAGCGACGCCATCCAGGTGTCGAACTTCGGCTGCCGCACCAACCTGGGCGTCTCCAGCGCCGACTGCGGCAATGGCACGAAGGGCGTGTGGTTCCCGCGCGGGGCCGCGTTCCGCTCGACCACCAACGACCGTGAACGCCAGGGCCAGGCCGGCGCGATCCAGTGGAAGAGCAACGACGGCACGATGCAGGCCTCGTTGCAGTACCTGCGCTCGAAGTCGACCGTGAAGTGGACCGAGCACGCCGTCGAGATCGCCACCGACAACGTGGCCGGCAACGGCGACTCGCGCCCGGCCGACGGCACCACCTTCTCGTTCGACGAGGACGGCGTCTTCACCAACGGGATCATCACCGGCAGCACCGGCTGGCGCGCCGACCAGAACGGCGCCGACCCGCGCACGCCGATCAACGGCCTGCAGTCGAACAACGTCCGCCGCGACGAGAACACGACCAACATCACCACCGACTACGGCTTCAACTTCAAGTGGACGCCGAACGAACACTGGGGCGTGCTGTTCGACGCCCAGCACGTGGACTCGAGCGTCGACGCGATCAGCATGGGCATGTGGGGCTCGACGTTCCAGAACGCCTCGATCACCCTCAACGGCAACGACCTGCCGGACGTGAAATTCACCGCCCCGTCCAGCGGCACGGCGGTGTCGAACTGCGCGCCGTTCAACAACAACTGCCCGTCCTACGCCCGCGGGACCCACGCCAGCCTCAGCGACCCGTACAACAACTTCTGGCGCTCGGCGATGGACCACATCGAGCAGTCGGAAGGCACCGAGGACGCGGTCAAGATCGACGTCGAGTACAAGCTCAACAACGACAGCTGGCTGGACTCGATCAAGGGCGGCGCGCGCTGGTCGGAACGCGACCAGACGACCCGGTTCTCGGCCTACAACTGGGGCGTGGTCAGCGAGATCTGGGGCAGCGGCGGGCCGGTGTGGATGGACGATCCCATCAACGGCAACCCCACCACCGCCGGCGGCGCCAACAGCACCCAGTTCGTCGAGGCCTACGCCTTCAACAACTTCCTACGCGGCAAGACTGGCGTGCCGACGGGCTCGGACCCGCGCCTGTTCTTCTCGCAGAACCTGGTCGACAACTACGGCTCGGTCTCGCAGTTCCTGCTGTCGGTCGGCGACGAGTGGCGTGACCGCACGGTCCTCGACGCGCAGACGGGTCAGCGTTGTCCGCAGAACTGGGTGCCGCTGGCGCAGCGCTGCGGCGTCACCGCCGGCACGCCGTTCCGTCCGCAGGAGATCAATCCGGTCAACGAAGTGACCAAGGCCGCCTACCTGATGGCCCGCTTCAAGGGCGATGTCGGCGACTACAAGATCAGCGGCAACATCGGCCTGCGCTACACCAAGACCGACCGCGAGGCGACCGGCTACCTGGCGTTCCCGATCTCGACCAGCCTGGCCACCGACGCCGATTGCACCCTGGCCTTCACCAACTGGCAGGCGCTGCCGGAGCCGAAGCAGCCGTTCAGCCCGTCGTCGTTCTGTTCGCTGACGCCGCAAGTGCGGGCCGCGGCCCGGGCCTGGGCCAACGGCGCCCTGACCCCGAGCACCGCCAAGGCCTCGTTCGACTACTGGCTGCCCAGCCTGAACGTGAAGATCATGGCCCCGCACGGCCTGCAGTACCGCCTGGGCGTCTCCAAGACGATGACGCCGCCCGATATCGGCCTGACCCGCAACTACTACAACCTGGCTCTGAACACGAACTTCGACGGCATCACCGGCGGCCAACCGTCGGGCAACGTGACCGTGGGCAACCCCTTCCTGAAGCCGACCCAGTCGACCAATGTCGACGCCTCGGTGGAATGGTACTTCGCGCCGGTCGGCTCGCTGACCTTCGCGGCCTTCTGGAAGGAACTGTCCGACGTCGCCACCAACACCACCGCGCGCGTGCCCTTCACCAACAACGGGGCGACGTTCGACGTGCTGGTGACCACGCCGGGCAACTCCGACAAGAAGGCGACGGTCAAGGGCTTCGAGATCGGCTACCAGCAGTTCTACGACTTCCTGCCCAAGCCGCTGGACGGGTTCGGCATCAACGCCAACTACAGCTACATCGAGAGCAACGGCGTCCCGCAGAGCACCCTGTCGGCCACCGACCCCGACGTGGCCGCCGGCCGGATCACCACGGTCGACACCAGCAAGCTGCCGCTGCAGGGCCTGTCCAAGCACAACGTCAACTTCGCGGCGATCTACGAGAAGGGGCCGATCTCGGCGCGCCTGGCCTACAACTGGCGCTCGGACTTCCTGCTCACCGTCCGCGACGTGATCGTGCCCTACGCCCCGATCATGAACGAGGCCACCGGCCAGTTGGACGGCTCGTTCTTCTACACCGTCAACCCGAAGGTGAAGGTCGGTGTGCAGGCGGTGAACCTGCTGAACGAGACCACCCGCACGACCCAGGTGCTCGACAGCAACCTGCTGAAGACGGGCCGCTCCTGGTTCATGAACGACCGGCGCTACACCTTCGTGCTGCGCGCCAGCTTCTAGTACCGCGTACCCGGGCGCGCGGCCCTCGCTCTTCGCCGCGCGCCTGTTTCTCCTGCCGACTTCATCCGCGCATCGCGCTCCCGCGGTGCGCGGTTTCTTTGAGTGGGGTTTCGTATGATTACCCGTCGTCACGCGCTGCTCGGCGCCAGCGCCGCTCTGGCCGCTTCGCCGGCCCTGGCCGAGAGCAAGATCCAGCCGCTCAAGTCCCTCGCCGCCCAGAAGGGCCTCGTCTTCGGCAGCGCCGTCGGCGCGGGTCCGCCCGGCGCGCTGACCGGCTCGTTCGAGGACGCCCGCTACCGCGCCGTCCTGGCCGACGAGTGCGGGGTGCTGGTCCCGGAGAACGAGCTGAAGTGGTACGTGCTGCGCCCGGCGGAAAAGACCTTCGCCTTCCAGCGCGCCGACCGCATCGCCGCCTTCGCCGCCGAGCATGACGCGGGCCTGCGGGGCCACACCCTGCTGTGGCATCATCCGCAGTGGTTCCCGGCCTGGTTGAAGGACTACGACTTCGGCCCCAGGCCGGCCGCTCGCGTCGAGGCCATGCTGGCCGAGCACATCGACAAGGTGTGCGGCCACTATCCGCAGATCTATTCCTGGGACGTGGTCAACGAGACCGTCGACCCCGCCGACGGGGCCCTGCGCCGCACGGTCTTCTCCGACGCCATGGGCGGGGTCGAGCCGGTCCTGGACGCCTCGTTCCACCAGGCCCGCAAGGCGGCCCCCAAGGCCCGCCTCGTCTACAACGACTACATGAGCTGGGAGGTCGGCAACGAGAAGCACCGCCATGGCGTGCTCAAGCTGCTGGAGGGCTTCCGCAAGCGCAACGTCCCCGTCGACGCCCTGGGCATCCAGAGCCACATCGGGGCCGAGAACGCCGACAGCTTCACGGGCTTTGGCCGACCCCAGGAAAGGGAATGGCGGGCCTTTGTCGATGAGGCCGTCGGCATGGGCTACGACCTGGCGCTCACCGAGTTCGACGTCCACGACAAGGGGCTGCCGGCAGACTTCGCACAGCGCGACGCGGCGGTGGCGGCCTATGGCAAGGCCTATCTCGACCTGATGCTGAGCTATCGCCAGACCAAGGAGCTTCTGGCCTGGGGCATGGTCGACAAGTATTCGTGGCTGCAGAACCAGTGGCTGCGTCAGGACAAGGCCCCCAAGCGGCCGACGCTCTACGACGATGCCTATGCGCCAAAGCCCCTGCGCCAGGCGGTGGCCCAGGCCCTGCGCGACGCGCCGGCGCGCTAGGGGAGGGCGGTCATGCTGCTGCGTCTCGCCCTGGCCCTGTCCCTCCTGGCCGGCGCCGCCCAGGCCGCGCCCCTGGCCCCCGGAACGGCCGCCTTCGACGACTTCACCTATAGCGGCCAGGACCCGACCGACGCGGCCCTGGCGCCCGGCCAATACGCCAACCCGATCCTGAAGGGCTTCTATCCCGACCCCAGCGTCACGCGGGTGGGCGATGACTACTACCTGGTCAACTCGACCTTCGCCTGGTTCCCCGGCATCCCGGTGTTCCACAGCAAGGACCTGGTGAACTGGACCCAGATCGGCAACGCCATCGACCGACCCGGCCAGCTGGACTTCAAGCGGCTGGCCATGTCGCGGGCGGTGTTCGCGCCGGCCATCACCGAGCACGCGGGCGTGTTCTACATCCTGAACACCTGCGTCGACTGCGGCGGCAATTTCCTGGTCACGGCCAGGGATCCCAAGGGGCCGTGGTCGGATCCGGTGTGGCTGCCGGAGATCGACGGCATCGACACCTCGCTGTTCTTCGACGTCGACGGGCGGGCGTGGATCGTCAACAACGGCCCGCCGCAGGGGGCCTCGCGCTATGACGGCCACCGGGCGATCTGGATCCAGGAGTACGATCCCAAGGCCGGCAAGATGATCGGGCCGCGCTCGGTGCTGGTCGACGGGGGCGTGGATCCCGCCACCAAGCCGATCTGGATCGAGGGGCCGCATATCCAGAAGGTCGACGGCCGCTACTATCTGACCGCCGCCGAGGGCGGCACGGCCGAGGGCCACTCGCAGGTGGTGCTGCGGTCGGACGCGGTGACGGGGCCCTACGGGCCCTATGCCGGCAACCCGATCCTGACCCAGCGCGACCTGCCCAGGGATCGCGCCCACCCGATCACCTCTGCCGGCCATGCCGACCTCGTCCAGACTCAGGACGGCGCCTGGTGGGCGACCTTCCTGGCCGTGCGGCCCTATGGCGACGATGCGTACAACACCGGCCGCGAGACCTTCCTGCTGCCGGTGGAGTGGAAGGACGGCTGGCCGGTGATCCTGCCGGCCAAGACGGCCATCCCCTATGCGGCCAGGCGGCCGAACCTGCCGGCGGGATCACAGCCGAAGACGCCGACCACCGGCGCCTTCACCGTGCGCGAGACCTTCGACGCTCCGGCCCTGGGCCTGGACTGGATGACCATGCGCATACCGTCCGGGCGGTGGTGGGAGCTGAAGGACGGGGCGCTGGTTCTGAAGGCGCGGCCCGATCGCTTGGGCGGGTTCGAGCAGCCCTCGATCTGGGCGCGCCGCCAGCAGCACCTCGCCGCCAGCGCCGAGACCACCGTACGCTTTGCGCCGAAGGGCGACGGCGATCGGGCCGGGATCGTGGCGTTGCAGAACGACGCCTTCTTCTACGCCCTGACCGTCGCCGGCGGCCAAGGCGGGCGGCCCGAGGTGCGCCTGGAGAAGCGGGCGGGCGAAAAGGATCCGGTCGACGGCGTGGTCGTGGCGCGCGCGCCGCTGGACGTCGCGGCCGGGGCGCCGGTGCGGCTGCGGATAGAGGCGCGCGGCGGGCTCTACGACTTTTCCTATGCGACCGGCGACGGCGCCTGGAACAGCCTGGCCCGGGACCAGGACGGGACCATCCTGTCGACCAAGGTCGCCGGCGGCTTCGTCGGGACCATGCTGGGCCTCTACGCCCGGGCGGACGGAAAGTGAGACGCCGCGACCTGCTGGCGGGGACGGCTGCGATCTTTTCGGGTAGTGGGGCCGCCGGCGGGCCGGCCGCCGCCGGGGTCGCGGTCCTGAGCGGCGAACAGGCCCATGCGGCGATGCTGCGGCGGCTGGGGATCAAGGCCCTGCGGCCGGGCGTCGACGGCATGAACCCCAAGGCCGCCAACCCGGTGAACTACGACGAGGCCAGGGCCGGGCCGTTCAGCCTGCTGCCCGATCCCCTGGCCCTGCCGGACGGGACGCTGGTGAGCGCTGCGCGGACGTGGTGGGATGTGCGGCGGCCCCAGATCGTCGAGGCCTTCGCCCGCGAAATTCACGGCCGGGTCCCGCGCGGCCTGCCCGCGCCGGTCTGGCGGACGGTGAAGGAGGAGCGTGTCACGCGCGGCGGCGTGGCGGTGGTCGAGCGACGGCTGGCCGGCGACGTGACGGCGCATGGCCGGACAGTGACCATCGACCTGCTGGTCGGAACGCCGGAGGGCGCGGCTAATCTACCAGCGGTGATCGAACTGGGCTTTCCCGACGGCCCGCCCTGGATGCGGGGCCGGCCGCTTCCGCCCGGTCCCGATTGGCGAGACGCCGCGATCGCGCGCGGCTGGGGCTACGCCGTCTACGCCCCGACCAGCGTGCAGCCCGACGACCCGGGCCAACTTCAGGCAGGGATCATCGGCCTGGCCAATCGCGGCCGGCCGCGCGATCCGGACGACTGGGGCGCCCTGCGCGCCTGGGCCTTGGGCGTCTCGCGGGTGCTGGACCTGCTGGAGACCGATCCCGCCATCGACGCGCGGCGCGTGGCGGTGGCGGGGATGTCGCGCTACGGCAAGGCCGCGCTGCTGGCCATGGCCTATGAGCCGCGCCTGGCGGGCGGCTACATCGCCTCGTCGGGCGAGGGTGGGGCCAAGCTGCACCGCCGCCGGCGCGGCGAGCAGGTCGAGAACCTGGCGGCCGTGGGCGAGCACCATTGGATGGCGGGAAACTTCCTGCGCTATGCCGGGCCGCTGACCGCCGACGACCTGCCGGTGGACGCCCACAGCCTGATCGCCCTGGCCGCGCCCCGGCCGCTGTTCATCGGGACGGGCGGCGATGCGACTGACGGCTGGGTCGACGCGCGCGGCATGTTCATGGCCGCGGCGGCGGCGAGCCCGGTCTACCGGCTTCTGGGCGGGACGGGGCTGGACCGCGCGGCGTTTCCACCGCCCCTGACCCTGACGGCCGGCGATGACCTTGTTTTCCGCCAGCACGCCGAAGGGCACACGCCCGGGCCCAACTGGCTGTATTTCCTGGATTTCGCCGAGCACGCTTTCAGGCGAGCGGCGTGAAGCGCGTAAGCATCGGCCATAGCTGAACAGCGGCGGCGAGGCCCAGCGAGCCGATCACCACCCAGCCGACGAAGAGCGCGAACATCGGGTGGCGCTGCCACCAATGCGCTCCGCTCAATGAGCCGCCAGTAGCCCTGGCCATGACGTTTCCTTCCCGACGAGCGAAGAACGGTCCAAGTAGAAAATGGCCATTCTTCTTCTGGCTGAACACGAGCCCTCGGTTTTTAGTGTGCTCTCGTCCAGCCGAATGTCTATTCTGACATTTCGTCGCATAGATAACACGAGTCGCTCAAACATGCGCACCGCTCTCATCGCCCTGGGGTTGTCCGTCGCTCTCGCCGCTCCGGCCCTGGCCCAGACCACGCCGACCCCGGCGCCGGCCCCGAACGTCACGGCCAATCCGGCCGCCGAGAACCTGGCCAAGTCGACCGCCTGGCTGGCGGCCAACGCCAAGCAGCCGGGCGTGATCACCCTGCCGTCGGGCCTGCAATACAAGGTCACGACCGCGGGCGCGAAGGATGCGCCCTCGCCGAAGGAAGGCGAGATCATCAAGGTCCACTACGAGGGCAAGCTGGTCGACGGCACGGTGTTCGACAGCTCTTTCGCGCGCGGCAAGCCGCTGATCGCGCCGCTGGGCGGGCTGGTGCCGGCCTGGATGGAGGCTCTGCCGAAGATGAAGGTGGGCGACGAATGGACGCTGTTCGTGCCGCCGTCGCTCGGCTACGGCGACCGCGCCGCCGGCGAGATCCCGCCCAACAGCGTGATGATCTTCCGGGTCAAGCTGATCGACATGATGACGCTGGACTGATCATGAACCTCCCCCTGTGGGGGAGGTGATCGCGCAGCGATCGGTGGGGGGAGTTTGCGAAGGCCTGGCCAACGCACGGGAAGCTGAAAGCGTCCCCCCACCGGCCTTCGGCCGCCTCCCCCACAGGGGGAGGTTCTCTTGTCCTTACTTCCGGCTCTTCATCAGCGGCTGGATCCTGGTTCCGAAGTCATCGATGCCCTGGACGAAGTCGTCGAAGGTCAGCAGGACGCCGCCGGTGCCTGGAACCTGCGCGATCTCGTCGAGCATGCGGGCGATGCTTTCGTAAGACCCCACCAGGGTGCCCATGTTGAGGTTCACCGCCGATTCCGGCGCGGCCAGCTGGGCGGTGTTGGTGGTGGCGCCGGCGGCGGCGTTGGGCGCGGCCTGGTTGGTCAGCCAGGCCAGGGCCTGCTGGTCGGCCCCGTCACGGTATTTCTGCCATTTGGCCAGGGCCTTCTCGTCGGTCTCGTCGGCGATGACCATGAACAGGATGAACGAGGCGACGTCGCGGCCGGTCTTGGCGGCGGCCGCTTCCAGCCGCTTGTTGACCGAGGCGAAGGCGGTGGGGGTGTTGGTCCCCTTGCCCAGGGCGAAGCTGTAGTCGGCGTATTGCGCCGTGAAGGCCAGGCCCTCGTCCGACGAGCCGGCGCAGATCAGCTTGGTCTCCTGCGGGTGCGGGCTGACCCGGCAGTCGTCCATGGTGAAATACTTGCCCTTGAAGTCCGAGACGCCGGTCTCCAGCAGGTCCTTCAGCACCGTGGCGTACTCGGCCAGGTAGTTATAGCGGTCGGTGTAGTGCTGCTCGCCGGGCCACAGGCCCATCTGGCTGTATTCGGCCTTCTGCCAGCCGGTGACCAGGTTGATGCCGAAGCGGCCGGGGGCGATGGAGTCGATGGTCGAGGCCATGCGCGCGACGATCGCCGGCGGGATGGTCAGGGTGGCGACGGTGGCGAAGACCTTGATCTTCTGGGTCACAGCCGCCAGGCCGGCCATCAGGGTGAAGCTCTCGAGATTGTGCTCCCAGAACTCGGTCTTGCCGCCGAAGCCGCGCAGCTTGATCATCGAGAGCGCGAAGTCGAGGCCGTAGCGCTCGGCCTTCTGGACGATGGTCTTGTTGAGCTCGAAGCTCGGCATGTACTGCGGCGCGGTCTCGGAGATGAGCCAGCCGTTGTTGCCGATGGGGATGAAGACGCCGACCTGCATGGTGTTAGTGCCCCCTTATGAGCGTGATGCTGGATGCGATGAGAAAGATGCTCCCCCTCTGGGGGAGCTGTCGCGAAGCGACTGAGGGGGGGAGTGGCTGCGAAGCCGGCCAAGTCCGCGGAGGCTGAAAACGCCCCCCTCCGGCCCTCTGGCCACCTCCCCCAGAGGGGGGAGGATCTATTGCGAAGACCTCGCTCATTCGTCCCCTCCCAGGAACTTCACGAGCGAGGCGTTGAAGCCGTCGGCGTCAGTCACGCTCGAGGCGTGTCCGCCCCAAGGCAGCACGTCGAGCGTGGCGTTGGGCAGGCGCTCGGCCAGGCGATGGGCGCAGGTGACCGGCACCAGCATGTCGTCGGCGGTGGCGCTGACCAGCACCGGGTGGGTGATCTGCGGCAGGCGCTCGTCGATTTCGAAGGCCAGCAGGGCGCCGATGCGGGCCAGCATCACCGCCTTGGGCGGGAAACCGGACACGTGGTGCGGCTCCTCGGCGGCCAGGCGCTCGCTGTTCTGCGAGATCCAGGTCGCCGGATAGAGGAACAGGGCCTGGGCGTGGACGTAGGCGGCGGGGCCGGTGTCGTTCAGCAGGTGCAGGCGGGTGTCGAAGCAGCGCCTGATGTGCGGGTCGGGCCGCGACCAGCCGTTGACGACGACCAGCTTGCCCAGCCGGTCGGGGTGGGAGAGCGCGAGCGCCAGGCCCGCATTGCCGCCGGCCGCATGGCCGACCACGTGGGCCTTCGCGATCCCCAGGGCGTCCATGACCTTGACCACGTCCTCGGCCATGTCGGCGACGGCGTAGGGCTTGTCGGCCGGCAGTTCGCGCACGCTGCGACCTGTGCCGCGGTGATCGTACAGCACCACCGGCCAGCGCGCGGTGAGGGCCGCCATCTGCGGTCCCCAGAAGTTTCCCGAACCGCCCAGGCCAGACGACATCAGCACGACCTCGCGGCCGGCGATGGGACCGCCGTGCAGTTCGTAGTGGAGGCCGTCGACGGTCCCGGTCTGCACGGCGTGCGTCACTTCTTGCCGATGTGGGCGACGGTGGCGATCTCGACGAGGAAATCGGGGCGCACCAGACCGCACTGGATGCAGTAGCGGGCCGGCTTGTCGCCCGGGAAATACTCGGCATAGACCTTGTTGATGGTCTGGTAGTTGGCCCAGTCGGTCAGGAAGATGTGGTTCATGGTCACGTCGTCCATCGTGCCGCCGGCGGTCTCGATCACCGACTTGATGGTTTCCAGCACCTGCCGCGTCTGGCCCTCGGCGTCGCCGACATGGGCGACGTTGTTGTCCTTGTCGAAGGCCAGGGTGCCAGAGACATAGACCACCCCGTCGGCCAGCGTGCCCGGCGAGAACGGCGCGATCGGCGTGCCCGTGCCGGGCGGGGTGATGACGGTCTTGGGCATGTGTCTCGTTCCTTCTTCAAGCAAGCTCGTCATCCCGGACGACCTCGACGAGGTCGATCCGGGACCCAGGGGCGGGCGGCGGTGCGGCGGCCACTGGGTCCCGGCTCTCCGCTGCGCTGCGGCCGGATGACGAAGGATTTTTCGCGATCTACTTCGGCGCCAGCTGCCCGAACGCCCCCTTGAAGTCGGCCACGGTCGAGACCCAGCCGAAGAAGGTCTCGATGTTGTAGAGGGCGGCCTTCTGCACGAAGTCGGGGCCGGCCTGGTGGGTGGCGTCCTCCAGCACCGTGCCGAAATATTCGAGGAAGAAGCCGTCGCGCAGGGTCGACTCCACGCAGACATTGGTGGCGATGCCGACGAAGACCAGGTTCTTGATGTTCCGCGAACGCAGCACGCTGTCGAGCTGGCTGTTGAAGAAGCCGGAATAGCGGGTCTTGTGCAGACAGATGTCGCCCGGCTGCGGCGCCAGTTCGTCGACCAGCTCGTAGTCCCACTGGCCGCGCGCCAGGAGCTTGCCTTGAAGTTCGGGCTTGGCGCGCATGGTCTTCAGCGCGTTCGATTTCCACCAGTTGGGCGAGCCGGGGCCGCCGGCTTCCACGTACTGGTCGTCCCAGCCGTTCTGGAAATAGATCACCTGCACGCCGGCTTCGCGGGCGGTCTCCAGCACGCCCTTGATCTGCTGGATGCAGGCGGCCGCGCCGCCGATGTCGAAGCCTGCCAGATCCAGATAGCCGCCCTTGGAGGCGTAGGCGTTCTGCATGTCGATGACGATCACCGCCGTGCGGGCCGGATCCAGCGGGATCGGCTCGGGCCGGGCCGGCAGCATGACGGAGTCGTCGGTGGCGATCATGGTCTTCCCTGAGTGGTCGCGGCTCTGGCGGCCGCATCCCGGGCGTCATGGAAGATCAATCTACGCGACGAGGCAATACGATCGATCCGACGGCGCCCCAGGATGGGTGCTGAGCGGATCGACCATCACGATGAGCCGAAGAACATCGGTCAAGCGCCTGGCCGGCGCCAGGCGCGGGCGCGCGCGGCTGCCCGTTCAGGCGTCGGTGGCGGGGTCGTCTTCGCCCAAAGCTTGGGCGCCGTCGGCGCGGACCGTCAGTGTGCAGACGAGCCCGGTGGCCAGGTAGTCGAACTGGGCCTCGCCCTTCAGTTCATTGCGCAGGCTGGCGGCGATCAGGCGCGAGCCGAAGCCCTTGCGGCTGGGCGGGCCCGTCAGCTTGGGGCCGCCGCTCTCGACCCAGCGCAGGGCCAGGCGATCGGGGGCCAGCGGGTCGCGTCGCCAGGTGACCTCGACCCGGCCGGCCGGGGTGGACAGGCCGCCGTACTTGGAGGCGTTGGTGGCCAGCTCGTGGAACACCATCGACAGGGCCAGGGCCGCGCTGGGCGGCAGGGCGGCCGACGGGCCCTCGATGCGGGCGCGGTCGCCGTAGGGCTCCAGGGTCTGGCGCAGCAGGTCGGCCAGGTCGGCGCTTTCCCACACGGTGCGGGTCAGGAGATCGTGGGCGCGGGCCAGGGCGTAGAGCCGCTCGTTGAAGGCGTCGAAGCCAGGCACGGCCTCGCCCTTGCCCAGGCTCTGCAGCGCCAGGGACTGGACCGTCGCCAGGGTGTTCTTAACCCTATGATTCAGCTCGTTGATCATCAGCTGCTGGCGGGCCTGGGCGCGCTTTTCCTCGGCCTCGCGGGCGCGCAGCTGGCGGGAGGTGGCGTGCAGGGCCTCGCGCACCTCGCCGATCTCGCGCAGGCCGCCGCTGGTCTGGGCCGGCATCTCGCCGCCCGAGGCCATGAGCCGGGCGTCGGCCACCAGGGCGCGGACCTCGCCGGAGATGCCGCGCGAGAACAGCAGGGCCGCCCCGGCGCCGATGGCGAGCAGGGCCAGGCCCGCCACCACCAGCAGGGCCAGGGACGAGAGGTTGGCGCGCTCCAGCTCGGTGCGCGGCACGCCGACGATGAAGCTCCAGCCATAGGTCGGCGAGCGGCTGAAGGCCGACAGGGTGGGGGTGCCGTCAAGGGTGTAGGTCTCGAGCACGCCGTCGTTGTCCTTGGCCATGGCCTCGAGCATCGGCTTGCTGGCCGAACGGCCCAGCATCTTCTCCTGGTCGCGCGAGCGGGCCACCAGGCGGGCGTTGCGGTCGACGATGCTGGCGGTCCAGCTGCGCGGCACGCCCTGGGCGGCGAACAGCGGCGCGAAGGCGGCCGGGGTCTGGATATAGGCCAGGTCGTAGAGCTCGCCGTCGACGATCACCGGCATGTCGATGGCCACGATCGGCTGGCCCGCCACCTTGCCCTGAGTGAGGTTGGAGACCGTGGTGCGGCCCGAGCGGACGGCGGCCCAGCGTTCGGGCGGCAGGCCGGCGGTGCGCGGCGGGACCTGGCCGGGCGGCATGCGGGTGTTGATCACCTGGCCGCGCGGCGAGATCAGCACGATCCAGGCGTCCTTGCTGCGCACGGCGGCGCGGGCCTGGCGCTCGAAGCTTTCCAGGTCGCCGGCCGCCAGGGCGGGCGAGACGGCCAGGGCCTGCAGGGTGCTCTGGCCCAGGGCCAGCTGGCGATCGACGGCCAGGCCGAGGGCTCGGGTCGTGGCGATCAGCTGCTGTTCGTAGCGGCCCTGGCTCTGGCCGTATTCGGCGCGGGCCAGCAGGGCCATGAACACGATGGCCGGGGCGACCAGGCACAGGGCCATGACCAGCAGTCGTCGTCGGACGGTGGGCGGTCCTGCGGCGGCTGAGGCGGCGTCGACCTGGGTCATGTCTCTGGCCAAGCGCTGCCGGCTCCAAATTCGAAGTCGCAAGAGGAAAAGGCGCGCCGGCTGGCTGGTCAAGCTCCCCGCGACATCCCGTCGCGGGCGAGCAAGGCTTCTTTAGGGCGGCGGCGCGGTCGAGGCGCGCAGGGCCAGTTCGAATGGCAGCAAGTGATCGGCGCGCGACAGCTTGCCGTCCTTGGCGGCCGCGGCGACCAGCAGGTCGACCGCCTGGGCGGCCATCTCGGCCACCGGCTGGCGCACCGTGGTCAGCGGCGGCAGCGAAAGCCGCACGCTGGGCGTGTCGTCGAAGGTGGCCAGCGACAGCGCATTGGGAATGGCGATGTCCAGTCGGCGGGCCACGTGCATCACCGCCAGGGCGGTCTCGTCGTTGCCGGCCAGGATGGCGGTGGGGCGGTCGGGGCGCGACAGCAGCGCCTCGGCGGCCGAGACACCGCCCTCGAAGGTGAAGTCGCCGGGAACCAGCAGGGTTTCGTCGACGGGCAGGCCGGCGGCGGCCAAGGCCTGGCGATAGCCGTCCTCGCGGGCCCGGCTGGCCAGGAACCGGGCGCTGCCGGTGACGAAGCCGATGCGGTGGTGGCCAAGGCCGACAAGGTGCTCCGTCAGCTGGCGGGCGGCGGCGTGGTCGTCCATTCTCACCCGCGCGCCCGGACCGGCCGCCGCCGAGCCCATGCGCACGAACGGGACCTGGGCGCGCTTCAGCGCCTCCAGCACCGTCGGGTCCTCGCAGTTGGGCGGGGTCAGGATCACCCCGTCGGGGCGCAGCGACGACAGCACGTGCTGGACCCGCCGGGCCAGCTGGTCGCTCTCCAGGTCGATCAACTCGCACAGCAGGTGATAGCCGTGGACGTCGCAGCGGAGCATGGCCCCGTACTGCATGCGGTCGATCCAATTGTTGCCCCGGTCGCTGCGCCAGTTCTCCAGCGTCAGCCTGCGGTCGTTGAAGGCGACGATCAGGAACGAGCGCGATCCGCCCAGGCGGCGGGCGGCGATGTTGGGGGCGTAGCCCAGCTGGTCGATGGCCGCCTGCACGCGCTCGCGCAGCTGCGGCGTGACCGTCGGCTCGTTGTTGACCACGCGCGAGACGGTCTTGACCGAGACCCGGGCCTTTTCGGCCACATGGACGATGGTGACGTTGCGCATCGGGCTCCCGCCGCCGGCTTTCGGCGCGGTGTTAGCGATAGCGCGGCCATGGCGACCGAGTCGAGCCGGTTCCTGAGGGTAAGGCGCCAGTAGAGGGCGTATTCAGTCAAAGTAAGACATCGTTGTCAGAAATTCGTAGTGCTCTTATTTCGGTTGAAATCGCTTTCAGTGGAACGGCTTGCGGTGAATTTGTCCTCACGTGGACAAATATAAGCGTGTTGACACCAAGTAAGACAACGTTGTCTCGTCATCTCGTGAGGCGGTCGCAAGCAGACGACCCCGCGAGCGGGAGGCCAGATCCATGCGTGTGCGCATGGCCCGGGGGCCGCCGCGCGCCCGTCGGCCAGCCGCCGCCTCGAAACCCTACGCTGCTCCCGTGGCGTGTTCGGGCGCGGCGGCCTCTTTCCCCTTGGCCGTCGCGCTCCTTTTTCGATCGAGGCCGCCCGTGACGCCGTTCCGCCTTTCCGCCCTAGCCCTTCTGGCCGCCACCAGCCTGACCAGCGTCGCGAGCGCCGAGGCGCTGACCCCCGCCGGCAAGGCGACCGCGCATGTCGCCGCCTGGCCCGTGGTCAAGAGCCCTGCGGCCCTGACCGATGCGGCGACCGAGGCGAAGATCACCGCGCTGATGGCCAGGATGTCGGTGCGGGAAAAGGTCGGCCAGACGATCCAGGCCGACATCGGCTCGATCCGTCCAGAACAGCTGCGCGAGTATCCGCTGGGCTCGATCCTGGCCGGCGGCAGCTCGGGCCCCAACGGCGACGACAAGGCCGGTCCGAAAGAGTGGGCCGAGTTTGTCGACCTGTTCCGCGCCGTGTCGCTGGAGACGCGCGACGGCCACGTGCCGATCCCGCTGATGTTCGGCATCGACGCCGTGCACGGCCACAACAACGTGGTCGGCGCCACGCTGTTTCCGCACAATGTCGGCCTGGGCGCGGCCCGCGATCCCGACCTGATCGAGCGCATCGGCAAGGCGACCGCCGAAGAGGTGGCCGTGGCCGGCGGCGACTGGACCTTCGGGCCGACGGTGGCCGTGCCGCGCGACGACCGCTGGGGCCGCGCCTACGAGGGCTATGGCGAGGATCCGGAGATCGTCAGAAGCTATGCCGGCCGCATGACGTTGGGCCTGCAAGGCAAGCTCACGGCCGGCAAGGCGCTGGAGGCCGGCCGCATCGCGGGCAGCGCCAAGCACTTTCTAGCCGACGGCGGCACGCTGAACGGCAAGGACCAGGGCGACGCGCCGGTGTCGGAGGCCGACCTCGTGCGCCTGCACGCCCAGGGCTATCCGCCCAGCATCGAGGCCGGCATCCTGACGGTGATGGCCTCTTTCTCCAGCTGGAACGGCGTCAAGCACACCGGCAACAAGACCCTGCTGACGAACGTGCTGAAGGACCGCATGGGCTTTACCGGCTTCGTGGTCGGCGACTGGAACGCCCACGGCCAGGTCGACGGCTGCTCGAACGTCTCGTGTCCGCAGGCCCTGAACGCGGGCCTCGACATGTATATGGCCCCCGACAGCTGGCAGGGCCTGTTCGACAATACCTTGCAGCAGGTGCAGAGCGGCGAGATCAGCATGGCGCGCCTGGACGACGCCGTGCGGCGCATCCTGCGGGTGAAGGTCAAGTCGGGCCTGTTCGACCGCGTCGCCCCGCCGGTTCAGGGCCGCTACGAGCGGGTCGGCGCGCCCGATCACCGCGCCCTGGCCCGCGAGGCGGTGGCGAAATCGCTGGTGCTGCTGAAGAACGACGGCGTGCTGCCGATCAAGGCGGGCGCGAAGGTGCTGGTGGCCGGCGACGCCGACGACATCGGCAAGGCGGCCGGCGGCTGGACGCTGTCCTGGCAGGGCACGGGCAACACCAACGCCGACTTCCCCGGCGCCCAGTCGATCTGGAGGGGCCTGAAGGAGGCAGTCGAGGCCTCGGGCGGCAAGGCGACCCTGTCCAGGGACGGCGCCTTCACCGACAAGCCGGACGTGGCCGTGGTGGTGTTCGGCGAGACGCCCTATGCCGAGTTCCAGGGCGACTTGCAGCACCTGGAGTACCAGCCGGGCGACAAGACCGATCTGGCCCTGCTCAAGAAACTGAAGGCCGCCGGCGTGCCGGTGGTGGCGGTGTTCCTGTCGGGGCGTCCGCTGTGGGTGAACCCCGAGATCAACGCCTCGGACGCCTTCGTCGCCGCCTGGCTGCCGGGCTCGGAAGGCGGCGGCGTGGCCGACGTTCTGGTCGCCGGCAAGGACGGCAAGTCCAGGCGCGACTTCACCGGCAAGCTGTCGTTCAGCTGGCCCAAGCGCGCCGACCAGGGCCCGCTGAACAAGGGCGATGCGGGCTATGACCCGCAGTTCGCCTACGGCTATGGCCTCAGCTACGCCAAGCCCGGCAAGGTGGCGACGCTCGGCGAGGTGTCAGGCGTGTCCGGCGCCGGTGTCAATGTCGACAAATACTTCATCTCGGGCCGCACGCCGGCCCCGTGGCTGCTGTCGACCGCCGGCGGGGTGAAGCTGACCGCCATCGACGCCGCCGCCCAGGAGGACGCGCGCCTGGCG
Source organism: Caulobacter zeae (assembly GCF_002858925.1). Classification (GTDB taxonomy): domain Bacteria; phylum Pseudomonadota; class Alphaproteobacteria; order Caulobacterales; family Caulobacteraceae; genus Caulobacter; species Caulobacter zeae. Next base: position 63,690 of record NZ_PJRS01000045.1, on the reverse strand, counting down.
ACCTGGACAGGGCCCGGCGCCCTGCTGGTCAACGGCCCGCCGGCCGACCTGACCCGCCAGACCACCGGCGACCTGTCGATCGCCTTCACCTACCGCGTCGACGAGCGGGCGCCGGGGCCGGTGGGCTTTTCGGTCTCGTGCGGCGAAGGCTGCGCCGGCGGCGTCGATGTGACGAAGATCTTCGCCGACGCGCCCGTGGGCGAATGGCGCAAGACCCAGATCAAGCTGTCGTGCCTGAAGGCCGCCGGCGCCGACATGAGCCGCATCTCCTCGCCGGTGGTGCTGTCGGCGCAGGCCGGCTTCAAGCTGGCCTTCAGCGAGATCCGCCTTGAGCCGACCGAGGCGCATGTGGGGTGCCCGGGGAGCTAGGGAAGCTTACTTTTACCTCCCGTCATTCCCGCCACAAGGGCGGGAATGACGGGAGGTTATTAAGGGGATGAAGCCCGTCCCCCCAGCCGCTCCAGCAGCGCGTCGCGATAGGTCCGGCTGGTGACCACCTCGTCGCCGCTGGCCATGGCCAGCCGCCAGGAGCCGTCCGACAGCGGACGGGCCTCGCGCACGTGGGCGAGGTTGACCAGCGACGAGCGATGGGCGCGGGCGAAGAGGCGGGGGTCCAGCCTCGCTTCCAGGCTTTGCAGGGTGGCGCGCAGCAGCCCTTCGCGACCGGCCCAGTGGACGACGACATAGTTGTCGGCCCCGCCGAACCATTCGACGGCCGAAACCTCGATCGGGATGCGGCGCGCCCCCGACATCACCATCAACCGTTCGGCCGTCTCCGCCGGCGCGGCGACGGCGCGGGCCTGCGCTAGCGCGGCTTCCAGCATGGCGTTGCGGGCCCGGGCCTCGCGGGCGCGACGGTGGTGGACGGCGGCCAGGCCGACCGCGACGATGGCCGAATAGAGCAGCAGGCAGACCGGTGTCCGCTCCAGCATGCGGGCGCCGAGGGCGGTCTCGCCGCCGACGAAGGCGCGGTCGATCAGGCTGGCCGCCAGGGCTTCCAGCGGCACGACGGCGAGGCCGGCGGCGAAGCTCGCCGCGATCCCGCGCGCTCCGGCTTCGAACCGGCGCAGCACCAGCCAGACGATCCCAGCCGCCGGCAGCCAGGCGGCGTAGATCCCGCCCTGCCAGAGCAGGGAGGCGGCCACGGACAGGCTCTCGCCGCGCCCCGCCGCCAGCCGGCGGGCGAACCAGGCGGCGTTGACGCTCGTGACCGTCCAGCTGTAGGCGGTGAAGGCCCAGACCCAGGCGGCGGTCGGCGCGGCCTTCAGGCGAGCGACCATGTGCGCCGCCGCCGGATGGCCAGGGCCGCGATCCAGATCACGGCCATCGGTTGGAACAGCAAGGTCGGCCAGAGCTGGCTCCACGGCGTTGGCAGGAAGGTCAGGAAGTTGCCCGAGAAGGCGCTGAGCACCGCGCCATAGGCGCCCAGCATCTTCATAAGATGCTCGTAGGTCCAGAGGTCGGGCGAGAACGGCCAGTCACCGGGGCGCGCGAACCGCCAGAGGTCCCAGCCGCCCATCAGGAAGGCGCCCCAGACCAGGGCGACGGCCGGGGCGCGCGGGGCGTCGCTGTCGCCGGCCAGCAGCAGGGTCAGCACCCAGCCGCCGATCGCCACGACGGCCAAGGTGGCGATCCAGTCGAGGGTCGTGGCGCGCTGGCCCGGATCGCGATCGGGCCGCTTGCGGCGCAGCACCCGATAGCCCGAGAACAGGCCAAGGCTGGCCGTCGCCGACAGGGCGGTGAAATAGGCGTTGAAGTGCAGGGCCGTCATCAGCCAGGCGGCCGCCAGCATCACCCCCATCAGGACGACGAACACGCGTCCCGAAAGTCGGTGCAGGCGCGAGCCCTTGCGGGTCAGGATCGGGGCGAGGCCCGCGGCGACGGCGGCCAGGCCGCAGGCGATGTGCAGGGCGAGGGCAGGGGCGAAGAGCTGTTGCATGACCGCCGTGGTGGCCGGCGCGCCATGGGCGGGGAAGCGGCGTGGGGCGGATCGCGGCGACGCGGGGCGAGGCCCAGGCCCTAGCCCAGTCCCTCCAGCGCCGCGATCAGTTCGGCGAAGGCTTCGGGCGGGGCTTCGCCCTGGTCGAGCAGCAGGTCGTCGAGGTCGCGGGCGAGGTCGGTGACGCCTGCGTAGCCGAACACGCCCGCGGCGCCGGCCAGGCGGTGAACGATGTAGTGCCGGTCCTTCATCGAGGTGTCGGCCGCGCGCAGCCTGGCCAGGTCGTCGGCGACGCGGACCAGGAACTTGGCCCGCAGCGGGGCGAGGGGATCGGCGGTGGTCATCGAGCGAGGATCGCGCGCACGTCCTGGGCCAGGGTCATCGGATCGAACGGCTTGGTGATGACGTCGGCGGCGCCGAAGCCCAGCAGGCGGGCGCGCTCCTCGGCCTGGGCGCGGGCGGTGATGAAGATCACCGGCGCGCCGTCCAGGTCGCCGCGTTCGCGCAAACGCTCCAGCACGGCCGGGCCGTCCATGTCGGGCATCATCACGTCGAGCAACACCACGTCGGGGCGCCAGGCGTCGCCGTCGAGCATGGCGAAGGCCTCGACCCCGCCGCCGGCCGAGCGCACTTCGATGCCGGGATCGAGCTCCAGCGAAAAGGTCGCCACCTCGCGTATGTCGGCCTCGTCGTCGACGTACAGGAGCTTCAGGTCAGTCATCGGCGTCTCTTGGAATCGGCGTCCGAGGCGAGCTTGCGCACAGTTCGGGCCAGCTGGTCCAGCGTGGTCTTGGACTTGGTCAGCACCGCGTCGACCGAGGCGGCCAGCGCCTTGTCTTCCAGCGGCTGGGCCGAGAATACGATCACCGGCACGGGTTCCTCGCCGCCGTCGTGCAGGTCGCCCAGGAGCTCGACGCCGTTGCCGTCGCCAAGGCCAAGATCGAGGATCACGACGTCGGGCCGGGCGTCCTGCAGGGCGGCGCGGCCGGCGCGGACGCTGTCGGCGTGGCGGACGGCGCAGCGTTCCTGCAAGGCGTCGCGGACCACGGCGTGGACGTCGAGGTCGTCCTCGACGTGCAGCACCTCGATGCGGCGGGTGTCGGCGTGGCCGTTGACGGCGCGATGCACGGCGGTGCGCAGGCGCTCCAGGTCGATGGGCTTTTGCAGCCAGTCGACGACGTCCAACGCCTCGCCACGCCCCTCGGCGGCCTCGGCCGAGATCACCAGGGCGGGGATGTCGCGGGTGGCGGCGTCGGCGCGCAGGCGGCGCAGCAGGTCGAGGCCGCTGCCGTCGGGCAGGCGCACGTCGGTGACGAAGGCGTCGAAGCCGCCGATCTCGATCACCGCGCTGGCCGAGGCGACGTCGCCGACCGTGTGCACCCGCACCCCGGCCTCGCGCAGGGCCTGCGACAGGATCTCGGCGATGTCGGGATCGTCCTCGCACAGCAGCACCCGGGCCGCGCCGTCGGACGGCTCGGGTTGACGGGCGCGGGTCTCGATCGTCGCCAGTTCGAACATGAAGGTCGCGCCCTGGCCGGGCTCGGACTCGAACCACAGCCGGCCGCCGTGGCGCTGGACGATCTCGCGCGAGATGGCCAGGCCAAGGCCGGTGCCGCCCTTGGCCCGGGTGTCGGAGGCGTCGGCCTGGGCGAACTTCGAGAAGATGCGGTCACGGAAGGTTTCGGGCACGCCGGGGCCGTGGTCGCGCACGCAGAAGCGCAGCAGGTCGGGGCGCGGGGCCGAGACCTTGACCTCGACCTTTCCGCCGGCCGGCGAGAACTTGGCGGCGTTGGACAGCAGGTTGGCGGCCACCTGGGCCAGGCGGTCGGAGTCGCCGCGCACCAGCGGCAGGCCCGGCGTCACGTCGAGTTCGAAGGCGACGTTCATCTGGCCGCCCAGGCCGCCCATGCCGTCGACCGCCCGCCGGGCCAGCTCGCCCAGGTCCAGCGGCTGCAGGTCGAACTCCATCTGGCCGGACTCGATCTTCTCGATGTCGAGGATGTCGTTGATCAGCCGCACCAGGCGTTGGCAGTTGGAATGGGCGATGCCCAAGAGGCGCGCGGCCCGCTCGGGCAGGGCGCCGGCCGCGCCGCCGACCAGCAGGCCCAGCGAGCCGGCGATCGAGGTCAGCGGCGTGCGCAGCTCGTGGCTGACGGTGGAGACGAACTCGGCCTTCAGCTTCTCGACCCGGCGGCGCTCGGAGATGTCGCGGATCGAGGCGGCGACGCGCTCGCCCTCGGGCAGGCGGACGAGGCCGATCGAGGCCTCGATGGGGAAGGAGGTCCCGTCCGCGCGACGACCGATCAGCTCGCGCAGCACGCCCTTGGTCAGGTCGTCCGCGCCTGACAGCTGGCGGATGAACAGCTCGCCCCGGTCGGGCAGGTCGATGAACTGGGCCAGGGCCTTGCGCAGCAAGGCCTCGCGCGGCTGGCCGAACATCTCCTCGGCGGCCTTGTTGACCGTCTCGATCGTGCCGCTGGGATTGAGGGTGATGATGGCGTCCTGGGCGTTGTCGAGAATGGCGTCCAGGCGCCCGGCCGTGGCCTGGGCGACGGTAAACAGCTGCTGGCGGGCGCGGATCTGGCGCGACAGCAGCAGGAAGGCGGCCAGCAGGAACACCACCAGCACGATGAACAGCGTCTGGGTCAGGCGCTCGGTGCGCTTGGTCAGGGCGTCGTTCGCGGCGATGCGCCGATCGAGGGCGGCCTTGTCAGCGGCCTGGAGTTCGGTGGTGACGACGCGGATCTCGTCCATGATCACCTTGCCCTGGCCGCTGGAGACCAGGGTGCGGGCGGCGTCTGGGCCTTCGTCCCGGCGCAGGCGGATGCCTTCGGCCATGGTCCCTTGCTTGCGCTCGATGAGGGCTGTGAGGCGGTCGAACACGGGATCATCGCCGGCGATCAGGTCGCCGACGTCGCGCTGGCGCAGGGCGCGCAGCGAGGCCAGGTGGCTGGGCAGGCGCCGCTGGGCGGCGTCATAGGGTTCGAGGAAGCGCTGCTGGCCGGTGATCACGAAGCCGCGCTGGCCGGTCTCGGCGTCCTGCAGCAGGGAGAACAGCGTCTGAAGCTGCATGCGCTGCTCGTAGGAGTGGTCGACGGCCTCGCGCAGCACGCGCCCGCGGGTGAACTCGCGCTGGATCTCCCAGGTGGTCAGCAGCAGCAGCAGCGGGGCGACGATCAGCCCCAGGATCACCGAGATCAGCAGGCCGCGTTGCTCGCGGCGCAGGAGGAAGCTGGTCATGGGCGGAGGTTTCCTCGGGGGCGTTCGAGTCGACAGCTTAGAGCCGGTCGGCGGCGCGACCAAACGCGGGTTTCCCGCTACCGTTGACTTACCCCGGGTCACGACGAAAACCATGTTATCCGAGCAGCCGCGACAGACGGCGCGCAGGGAGGTTCGGATGACTGAGGCCGCCGCCGTCGACTTCGCCCGCATGCCCACGCTGGGAGACGTCGCCCGCTACCACGCGCAGGAACGACCCGACGCCGTGGCCTTCTCGTTCGAGGGACGCGACACCCGCTTCTCCGACCTCGACCGGCACACCAACCAGGTGGCCCGGGCCCTGATCGCCGAGGGTTTGAAGCCGGGCGACCGCATCGCCTATGTCGGCAAGAACAGCGACCTCTATTTCGAGATGCTGCTGGGCGCGGCCAAGGCCGGGATCGTCACCGCGCCGATCGGCTGGCGCCTGGCGCCCGCCGAGATCGCCTACATCGTCGCCGACACCGAGGCGAAGATGGTGTTCGTCGGTCCCGAGCTCGTCGATCACGTGGGCGAGGTGGCCAAGCTGCTGGACGGGCCGCGCCCGCCGGTGGTGGCCATGGAGCCGGGCGGCCCGGCCGACCTGCCGCTGTTCACCGCCTGGCGCGACGCCCAGAGCGACGTCGATCCGGCCACGCCGCTGCGGTCGTCGGACGTGGTGCTGCAACTCTACACCTCGGGCACGACCGGCAAGCCCAAGGGCGCGATGCTGACCCACGACAACCTGCTGGCCATGCGCAAGGCCGCCGCCGAGCGCGCGCCGATGGACTGGAACGTCTGGGGCCCCGACGACGTCAGCCTGGTGGCCATGCCCGTGGCCCATATCGGCGGCACGGGCTGGGGGCTGGTGGGCCTGTTCAACGGCGCCAAGGGCGTGGTGGCGCGCGAGTTCGACCCGACCAAGGTGCTGGACTTCATCGAGCACGACCGGGTGTCGAAGATGTTCCTGGTGCCCGCGGCCCTGCAGATCGTCGTGCGGCTGCCGAGAGCGCGGGAGATCGACTATTCGCGCCTCAGCTACATCCTCTATGGCGCGGCCCCCATTCCGCTGGACCTGCTGCGCGAGAGCATCGAGGTGTTCGGCTGCGGCTTCGTCCAGCAGTACGGCATGACCGAGACCACCGGCACGGTGGTCTACCTGCCGCCGGAAGACCATGATCCGGCCGGCAACAAGCGCATGCGCTCGGCCGGCCTGCCGATGCCGGGCGTCGAACTGCGCATCCTCGACGAGGCCGGCGGCGTTCTACCCGCGAACACCGTGGGAGAGATCGCCGTGCGCAGCGGTTCCAACATGGCCGGGTACTGGAAGCTGGACGCCGCCACCGACGCGACCATCGACGCCGACGGCTGGCTTCGCACCGGCGACGCCGGCTATCTCGACGAGGACGGCTATCTGTTCATCCACGACCGGGTGAAGGACATGATCGTCTCCGGCGGCGAGAACATCTATCCGGCCGAGGTGGAAAGCGCCGTCTACGGCCATCCGCACGTGGCCGAGGTGGCGGTGATCGGCGTGCCCGACGACAAGTGGGGCGAGGCGGTCAAGGCGGTGGTGGCGCCCCGGCCCGGCGTCACGCCCGATCCCGACGACATCATCGCCTTCGCCCGCACGCGGATCGCGCACTTCAAGGCGCCCAAGAGCGTCGACTTCGTCGAGGCCTTGCCGCGCAACGCCTCGGGCAAGATCCTGCGCCGCCAGCTGCGCGAACCGTATTGGGCGGGGCGAGAGCGACGGGTGAACTGATGGCCGATCCCCTTTCGCGAGCCGCGGCGCGACTGCTGGCGCCCGACGAGGGGCCGAAAATCGACTTTTCCGCGCCGCCGGGGGCGCCTGCCCTGACCTCGCCGGACTCGGTGTCCTGGCGGGTGTTCAAGAACCCGGTGTCGCTGTTCGTCGGCGGCATCACGGCGGTGATCCTGGAACTGGCCGAGCCGCGCGTCCGCTCGGGCGTCTGGGACCATTCCAGCTTCAAGGCCCAGCCCCTGAAGCGGCTAAAGCGGACGGGCCTGGCGGCGATGGTCACGGTCTACGGCCCGCGCGAGACGGCCGAGAAGATGATCGCCGGCGTGGTGCGCATGCATGGCCACGTGACCGGCCAGACCCCGGCCGGCGTCGGCTACCAGGCCAACGACCCGGCGCTGCTGGACTGGGTGCAGGCCACTGCCAGCTTCGGCTTCATCGAGGCCTATCACGCCTACGCCCGCCCGCTGAGCCAGGTCGAGCGCGACGCGGCCTTCGCCGAGGCCGCTCCGGGCGCGCGGCTCTATGGCGCGACCGGAGCGCCGACCTCCGAGGCCGCGTGGAAGCGGCAGCTGGCGCTGATGCTGCCCAATCTGGAGCCCTCGGAGATCGTCTTCGAGTTCCTGGAGATCATGACCAGCACCCCGCTGCTGCCGGGGCCGCTGCGGTTGATCCAGAAGCCGCTGGTGCGGGCGGCGGTGGCGATCACGCCAGTGGAGGTGCGCGCACGGCTGGGCCTGGGCGAGGCCTTCGACCTCAACGGCGTCGAGCGGCGGCTGGTGCGCCTGGCGGGCGCCAGCGCCGATAAGGTGCCGATCAAGGGCTCGCCGGCCGTGGAATCCTCGCGGCGCATGGGGCTGCCGGAGGACTACCTCTATCGACGGCGGGCGGCTTAACCCGTCCCCCTCGATGGGGGAGGGACAGGGGTGGGGGTGTTGCGGCGGCTCGACTGGCATCTGGTCCTGACCTGTTGTCACCCCCATCCCCGACCCTTCCCCCATCAAAGGGGGAAGGGAGAAGAGGGGCGAAATGTAGGATCGCGCCTTCTCCAACCGTCCTTGCAGCGAACCATCAGGGAGCAGGGTCATGAGAAAGCTGATCGTCGCCGCCTTCGTCAGCCTGGACGGGGTGATGCAGGGGCCGGGCGGACCGGACGAGGACCGGCGCGGCGGCTTCGCCCATGGCGGCTGGGTGGCGCCGTATTCGGATCCGGTGACCGGCCAAGCGGTGATGTCGCTGTTCGAGGCCCCGTTCGAACTGCTGCTGGGCCGCCGCACCTACGAGATCTTCGCCGCCCACTGGCCCTACCAGGATCCGGCGAACCCGATCGCCGAGCGCTTCAACGCCACGACCAAGCACGTCGCCTCCCGCGATCCGGGCCTGGCCCTGCCTTGGGAGAACAGCCGCCTCGTCGGGCCTGACGCGGTGGAGGGCGTGCGGGAGCTGAAGGGCGAGGCGGGCCCGGATCTGCTGACCCAAGGCTCGACGCAGCTGGTCCACGCCCTGCTGGCCGCCGACCTGGTGGACGAGATGCAGCTGATGGTCTTTCCGCTGCTGCTGGGACCTGGGCGGCGGCTGTTCGACGAGGCCGCCGCGCCGGGCGGCTGGGCCCTGACCGGCTCGATCCTGGCCGAGACCGGCGTCGTGGTGAACCGCTACCGCCGCGACGGTCCGGTGCGCACCGGCTCGTTCATGGTGCAGGAGCCGAGCGAGGCGGAGTTGGAGCGGCGGGCTGCCTGGGCGGGGGAGGGGTGAGTTCCAGGACGAAAACCTCTTCCTTCGACGGGCTCAGGATGAGGTTTTTCCTCCGCCCGAGCATATGAATGATCCTCATCCTGAGCTTGTCGAAGTACGAGGATCACCCACCGCTCGATCGACCCTCAAGCCACGCTGACCGGCGTCGGGATGGCGGTGGCCGGTTCGCGGGCCTTGCCGGGCGCTGCGATCGTGAAGGCGCCGCGCAGGCGGATGTCGGCCGAGGACGAGCCGACCATGACCTCGACCTTGCCGGCCTCGACCCGCCAGCCTTCCGGGCTCCAGATCGCCAGTTGGGCGGCGGCGAGGGTGAAGGTCACGCGCCGGCGCTCGCCGGGCTTGAGGGTCACGCGGACGAAGCCGCGCAGCTCCTTGACCGGCCGGGCGACGCTGGCGACCGGGTCGCGGACATAGAGTTGCACCACCTCGTCGGCGGCGACCGAGCCGGTGTTGGCGATGGTCAGCGACACCTTCACCGCGCCGCTTGGGGCGACGTTGTCGCGGTCGAGCGCCAGGTCGGAATAGGCGAAGCTGGCATAGCTCAGGCCATGGCCGAACGGGAACAGCGGGCCGATGTCGACGTCGTGGTAGCGGACGGTGTCCTTGGCAAGGTCCGGATCGGCCGGGCGGCCGGTGGGGACGTGGGCGTAGTAGGTCGGCGACTGGCCGGTGGCGCGGGGGAAGCCGACGGGCAGCCGGCCGCCGGGCGCGGCCTTGCCGAATAGGATGTCGGCCAGGGCCGGTCCGGCCTCGACGCCGAGGAACCAGGTGGCCAGCACGGCCGGAGCCCTTTCCAGCACCTCGGGCGCGACCAGGGGGCGGCCCGACGGCAGCAGCACGACCACCGGCTTGCCGACGGCCAGCACAGCGCGGGCCAGGGCGCTCTGCGCGCCGGGCAGGGAGAGGTCGGAGCGGCTGCGGGACTCGCCGCTGTGGTCGAAGTCCTCGCCGACCATCAGCAGGACGAGGTCGGCGACCTTGGCGGCCTCGACGGCGGCGGGGATCCCCGTCTCGTCGTCGCTGCGCGGACCGGCGCCGGCGACGTGGACGATCTCGGTTCCGGTCGGTGCGATGGCCTTCAGGGCGGGTAGAAGCGGGGCGACGTCGGCGACCTGGCCGCGCGCCTTCCACGAGCCGAGCTGGGAAAGGTTGTCGGTCGCCAGGGCCCCGATGACGGCGATCTTCCTGGCCGAGGGCGCGATGGGCAGCAGGCCGCCGTCGTTCTTCAGCAGCACCACGGCCTTGCGCGCCGCCTCGCGGGCGATGGCGCGATGCTCGGGGCCGACGAAGACGGTCTTCTCGCGCTCGACGTCGCCGAAGCGATAGGGATCGTCGAACAGGCCAAGGCGCATCTTGGCGGTCAGGATCCGGGTCACCGCCTGGTCGAGCAGAGGCGAAAGCGACGGATCCTGGCTGATGGCGGTCTTCAGGTGGGCGGCGTAGACGCCGCTGGCCATGTCCATGTCGATCCCGGCCTTCAGCGCCAGGGCGGCGGCCTGCACCGGGTTCTCGGCGATGCCGTGATTGATCAGCTCGAGGATGGCGTTCCAGTCGCTGACCACCAGGCCGGGCCAGGTCCACTGGGTCTTGAGCACGCCGCGCACGAGGGCGGTGTTGGCGGTGGTCGGCGCGCCGTTCAGGTCGTTGAAGGCCGTCATCATCGTGCCGGCGCCAGCCTTGGCCGCCGCATGGAAGGGCGGCAGGTAGACCTCGTTCAGCGTGCGGTCCGACAGCTCGGCGCTGTCGTAGTCGCGGCCGCCGGCCGCCGCGCCATAGGCCCCGAAGTGCTTGGCGCAGGCCAGGATGGAGTCCTTGGCGGCCAATCCCTTGCTCGATGGGCCCTCGCCCTGGAAGCCGCGCACCTGGGCGGCGGCCATGACGCCGCCCAGATACGGATCCTCGCCGGCCCCCTCGACGATGCGGCCCCAGCGCGGGTCGCGGGCGATGTCGACCATCGGCGCGAAGGTCCAGTGCAGGCCGCTGACGGCGGTCTCGACGGCGGCCATGCGGGCGGTGGCGCGGACGATCTCCGGGTCGAAGGTCGCCGCCATGGCCAGCGGCACGGGGTAGAGGGTGCGGAAGCCGTGCACCACGTCGATGGCGAACAGCAGCGGGATCTTCAGCCGCGACTCCTCGACGGCCGTGCGTTGCAGTTCGCGCAGGAAGGCTGCGCCGGCCACGTGCAGGTACGAGCCGACGCCGCCCTTGCGGACGAGGTCCAGGGCCGTCGCGTCGATCTTGGAGTTCAGCGCCTTCTGGCGGCCGCCGGCCGGCTGGTGGGTCTGGCCGATCTTCTCGTCGAGGGTCATCTGCGCCAGGAGGGCGCGGACGCGGGCGTCCTGGTCGGCGGCGAGCGCGGGCAGGGCGGGCGCCATGCCCAGAGCGGCCCCGGTGGCCAGCAGCGCGCGGCGGTCGATCAGCGGTCCCATGGCGTCCTTCTCCCTTCGATCGTCGTGCGCGGTCGTTAGGCGGGGAGAGCACTATGGTTTGACAACGCTGTCAACGCTTGGTTGTCCAAACCCGCTCGGCGAGCGAAAGTCCTCCTTAACCGACCGGGCCGAGGCTGCGAACTATGACCTCAAGACAAGCAGTGTGGCGGGAGGGCGCGCGGTGATCGTCGCGCTGCTGCAGGCCCGGATGAGTTCGACCCGCCTGCCGGGCAAGGTGCTGGCCGATGTCGTCGGGGCGCCGATGGTGCTGCGCCAGGTCGAGCGCCTGCGCCGCGTCGCCTCGATCGACCGGTTGATCACGGCGACCTCAAACCAGGCCAGCGACGATCCGCTGGCTGAAACGCTCGAGGCGGCGGGCGTCGAGGTGTTTCGCGGCTCGCTGGACGACGTGCTGGGCCGGTTCGCCGGGGCGGTGGCGGGGCTGGCGGACGATGACCTGATGCTGCGGCTGACGGCCGATTGCCCGCTGGCCGATCCGGTGCTGATCGAGGCGCTGATCGGCGAGCACCTGGCCAATGGCGCCGACTATTCGGCCACCACCCTGCCGCACCGGACCTATCCGATCGGGCTGGACGCCGAGATCCTGAGCGTCGGCCTGCTGCGGCTGATGGCGGCGGAGGCGGGCGACCCCTACGAGCGCGAGCACGTCACGCCTTTCGTCTATCGCCGGCCCGAGCGCTTCCGATTGGGCGGCCTGACCCAGGCGGTCGACGAGAGCCAGGTGCGCTGGACGGTCGACCTGCCGTCGGACCTCGATTTCGTGCGGGCGGTCTACGAGGCGCTCTATCCGGCCGAGCCTGCCTTCACCTCGGACGACATCCGGACGCTGGTGCGCGGTCGCCCCGACCTCGCCAGCCTGGGCGACCTGCCGCGGATCTAGGCGGCGGAAACGCCCGACAGGTCGAAGCCCTTGGCGATCAGCCGCTCGCGGGCGGCGTCGCGGGCGGCGCCGCGCCATTCGCTCTCCAGCAGGCCAAGGCCGATGACGTCGAGCGCCTGACCGCCCTTGACCACGTGGTTGCGCAGCACCGCCTCGCGGGTGAAGCCGAAGCCTTCGTGCAGGCGCCACACGGCCTTGTTGCTCTCGATGACCTCGCACCACAGCTTGGTCAGGCCCAGCACGCCGAATACGTATTCGATCACCCAGTATTCGACGAAGCTGCCGACGCCCAGGCCGCGCACCGACGGATCGGCCAGGTAGTAGGCCCAGGCGCAGCGGCGGTTCTTCAGGTCGATGTCGGCCAGGTTGGCCAGGCCCACCGGATGGCCGTCCAGTTCGATGACCCAGTAGCGAACGGCGGGGTTAGACCCCAGGCGGGAGAACCACGCGGCGTGCTCACCATGCGAGATCAGGTGGTCGCTGTACATGTAGGGAGCGACGGCGTCGGAGTTGCGCCATTCCAGCAGCCGCTCCTGATCGTGCGCCTCGACGGCGCGCAGGGTGACTGTGGGCATGACGGGGGTCTCGACGCTTGACGGGCTTACGCGCGGGTAAGTGTCAGAGGGGCGTCGCGCGATTGTTTCCGAAACGGGGCGAAATCAGGGCAATGAACCGGTCGGCCGTGCGGCGGGCGCCCAGGCCGTCGCAGACGCCCGCGGCGGCGGCCGACATGGCGCGCCAGGCGTCAGGGTCCTCGGCGAGGGCGGCGAAGGCGTTTTGGAGGTCGCCGTCCGACCTGGCGTCGAGCGACCGGTGCGCGCCGAGATCCGACAGCGCCTGGGCCGCCTCGCGCTGGTTGTCGGCCAGCACCAGCGAGAGCGTGGGCAGGGCGAGCACGCAGCGCTCCCAGCTGCTGGAGCCGGAGGCGCCGATGGCCAGGTCGGCCTCGGCGATCAGGCGCGGCATGTCGCGGCTGTCGATGTGCAGGGCCAGGCGCGGATCGAATGCGGCGATTTCACGCAGGCCCGGCAGGCTGGTCGCCAGGCCGCCGACCACGACGTCCAGGGCGCGCTCGCCCAGCACCGGCAGCAGGGTCTCGACGGTGCGGGCGGTGATCCCGCCGACGTCGGTCAGGCCAAGCGAGACCAGCACCCGCTCCACACGCCGCGTGCCCGCACGGCGGGCCAGGGCCTCATCGCGCAGGGCGGCGAAGGCCGGCGACAGCGCCGCATGGTTGGGGCCGAGCAGCAGTTGGGCGTGGGCGGGGACGAGGCCGGCATAGTCCTGCGCTCGCCGCGTCACCCCGGCGTCGACCAGCAGGTCGGCGGCCAGCGGGCGGTCGGCCAGGTCGTCGACCACCAGGGTCGGGCGGCCGGCGGCGATGCGGCGGTGGTCGCCTGCGTCGAGTTGGTAGTGGTCGAAGACGACGGCGTCGTAGCCGGCCGCGAGGTCGGCGGCGCCGGCCACGAGGTCGCAGTCGGCGAAGGTTCCGACGCAGAGGTCGGGCGAGGCGAAGGTCGCGGCGAGGCCCGCCACAGCGGGCGGCCCTGCGAATGCGCAGGCCGCGCCGGCGGCTTCGAGCGCCCGCGCCAGGTTGAGGCCGCGCATGAAGTGGCCGCCGCCGACGCTGGGGCCGGCGTTGACGACGAAAAGGATGCGTTCTCCAGCCATGCACCGGGCCTAGCACAGGCCCAGGCAGCGGGCGAGCGGGCTGTCAGGCCTGGGCCTGGTGCTCCACGTGGCCGTCCTGCACCTCGGTGCGCGAGAACACCTCTTCCTGGCCGTCCAGCAACAGTTCCTCGGCGGCGACATGGTCGCGTTCGGCCTCGGCCAGCACCTGCCGCAGGGCGTCGACCTCGGTGTCGGCCTCGACGAGCACGCTGCGCAGCGGGGCGTGGCCATCGCCCAGCCGGATCTCGATGCGCCATTGAGCGGACATGGTCGGGTCTCCCTTCAGCCAGACTGATAACGCAAGCGGCCGTCACAGGTTCGCCCGATGAGGGGCGAGGCGTTGCGCGATGCGCCCCGGTCGGCGAGGTTGCCGGCCGCGACACTGCTGGAAGGGATTCTATGGATCGGCGCGAAGCTTCGCTTGAAGGGATCAGCCGTCGTGGACTGATGGCCGGGGCGGCGGGCCTGGCCGGGCTGGCGGTGGCCGGCCGGGCGGCGGCGCAGGCGAGGGGCTCCCAGCGGGTCGAGGCGCTGATCGCCCAGATGACCATCGACGAGAAAGCCGGCCAGCTGTCGTGCTACGCCGACATGATCCGCCCGCCGGTGGGCGACATGAACCCCGCCATCAACCTGCGCAACACCCAGCAGCTGCTGGCCGAGACCCGGGCGGGGAAGATCGGCACGCTGATGAACGGCGTCGGCGTCGAGGGGGCCCTGCTGGCCCAGACCGCGGCGGTGGAGCATTCGCGCCTCGGTATTCCGCTGCTGCTGGCCGCCGACGTCATCCACGGCTTCAAGACCGTCTATCCGATCCCGCTGGCCGAGGCCGCCAGCTTCGACCCGCCGCTGGCCTATCGCACCGCCCGCGCCGCCGCGCAGGAAGCCACGGCCCACGGCCTGCACTGGACCTTCGCGCCGATGGTCGACGTCGCCCGCGACGAGCGCTGGGGCCGGGTGGCCGAGGGCTCGGGCGAGGACGTGTTCCTAGGGGAGGCGCTGGCCCAGGCCCGGGTGCGCGGCTTCCAGGGGCCGGACCTTAAGTCGCCGGACTCGATGCTGGCCTGCGCCAAGCACTTCGCCGCCTATGGCGCGGTGGCCGCGGGCATGGACTACAACACCGTCGAGCTGTCCGAAGCCACGCTGCGCGAGGTGCACCTGCCGCCGTTCCAGGCCGCCTTCGAGGCCGGGTGCCTGACCGCCATGTCGGCCTTCAACGACATCAACGGCGTGCCGGCCACGGCCAACAAGCGCCTGCTGACCGACCTGCTGCGCACCGAGTGGGGCTTCAAGGGCGTGGTCATCTCCGACTACACCGCCGACCAGGAACTGGTGGCCCACGGCTATGCCGCCGACGATCGCGACGCCGCGCGCCTGGCGATCCTGGCGGGCGTCGACATCAGCATGCAGAGCGGGCTCTACAGCCGCTACCTGCCCGAACTGGTCAAGAGCGGCGCCGTGCCGATGGCGGTGGTCGACCAGGCCGTGCGCCGGGTGCTGATGCTGAAGGAGGCCATCGGCCTGTTCGACCAGCCGTTCCGCTCGATCGACGCCAAGGCCCAGGCCGCCCGCACGGCGACGCCGGCCATGCGCGCGCTCTCCCGCGAGGCCGGCGCGGCCTCGATCGTGCTGCTGAAGAACGACGGGAATCTGCTGCCGCTGCCGCGCTCGGGCAAGCGCATCGCGCTGATCGGGCCGTTCGCCGACGACCGCGACAACATCCTGGGGCCGTGGGCCTTCTTCGGCGACAAGAGCCTGGGCGTCGACCTGGCCACGGGCTTCCGCCAGGCCATGGCCGACCCGAACCTGTTGCAGACCGTCAAGGGCAGCGACGTCGAGGCTTCCATTCCCGGCGGGATCGAGGCCGCGGTCGCCGCCGCCCGGGCCGCCGACATCGTCGTGCTGGCCATCGGCGAGGGCCAGAACATGTCGGGCGAGGCCCAGTCGCGCACCGAGATCGGCATACCCAAACCGCAGATGATGCTGGCCGAGGCCGTCGCCGCTGTCGGCCGCCCCACCGTCGTGCTGCTGCGCCACGGCCGGGCGCTGGTGCTGGACGGCGCGGTGAAGAACGCCCCGGCCATCCTGGCCACCTGGTTCCTGGGCACCGAGACCGGCCACGCGGTGGCAGACGTGGTGTTCGGGTCGGTGAACCCCTCGGGCCGCCTGCCGGTCAGCTTTCCCTACGAGAGCGGCCAGCAGCCCTACGCCTACAATCACCGCTCGACGGGCCGTCCGGCCCCGGCCGACAGCGAGATCCAGGAATACAAGGCCCGCTGGCGCACGGTGAGGAACGAGGCGCTGTACCCGTTCGGCCATGGCCTGGCCTACACCACCTTTTCCCTGTCGAACCTGAAGCTGTCGTCGCCGACCCTGGCCTGGAACGGCAAGTTGCAGGTCAGCGCCCGGGTGACCAACACCGGCAAGCGCGAGGGCGTGCATGTGGTGCAGCTCTACACCCGCGACCGGGTGGCCAGCCGCACGCGGCCGGTGCGCGAGCTCAAGCGCTTCCTGCGGGTGACCCTGAAGCCGGGCGAGAGCCGCGACATCACCTTCGAGCTGGAACGCGGCAGCCTGACCTTCTTCGGCGAGGGCGACCGCTGGGGCGCCGAGCCGGGCGTGTTCGACGTCTGGGTGGCCAGCAGCGCGGTGGACGGGCTGAACGCGCAGTTCACGCTGCTGGGGGCGTAGCCTCTTCGGCGAACAACCCCCGCACCCAGTCGTTGACGTAGCCGTCGATCACCAGGTGCACGCGGTCTTCGGTTCCGTGGTTGGCCACGCTGTGGGGGTCGGTGAGCTTGAGGTACCAGGCGCTGCCGGCCTCCATCACCACGCGGCGACTGTTCAGGCGGAAGTCGACGTCGGGATTGGTGACCACCGGCACGTGGAAGCGCACCAGCAGCGAGCCCGCGTCGAGGTCCTCGTCGTGGTGGGTCTTGATCACCGAGCCGGGGGCCAGCTTCATCAGCCGCACGCTGGTGGCCTGGAACGGGAAGGCGGCGATCACTTCGCGGAAATAGGGGCAGGGAGCCAGGAACGGCGTGTCCTCGAAGGCCGTCGCGCCGGGATCCGAATAGATCATCATCACCGGATGGCTGGCGCCGGCCTGGCAGCGCAGGGGGATGACGCTCCAGTCGCCGTCGTAGTTCTGGGTGACGAAGTGGGCGATCCAGTCGGCGCCGGCGGTCAGGGCCTCGAGGTCGGCGCGCAGGCGGATCGGATCGAAGGCGAGCGGCAGCTTCAGGCGGTCTGGAAATCCCATCGCCCGAGCCTATTGTGCCGCCCTTCAACCGACAAGGGCCAGGGGCGGGCATGCAACTTACGGCGGACGCGACGCGGGATCTGGACGTCTTCATGGCGCGGCTGGCCGAGGACGTGAGCGCCTGCGCCAGGCTCGCCGACCATTTCCGCGACGAGGACTTCGCCCACGAGGCGCAGGCGCTCGCCGCCGCCTGGGGTCTGGCCGCGCCGGGGCTGACCGAGCGGCTGACGCGGCGGGGCGTGGTCCCGCGTGCGGTCGCGCCGGCGGCCGGCTGGCTGCCGGTCGCCGTCTCGCCGGGCGAGGACGCGGTCGACTGGGCGTTCTTCGGCGCGCGGCGGCTGGAGGAATCGTTCTTCGGCGAGAGCGTGCCCAAGGTCTGGTCGGCGCCGCTGAACCGGCTGCTGCGCCTGCGTACGCCGCTGTCGGCGCTGGAGGGGCTGGCGGGACCGGTCCCCGACGGCCTCGTCTTCCACATGTCGCGCTGCGGCTCGACCCTGCTGGGCCGGATGCTGGGCGCGCCGGAAGGGGCGACCGTGCTGTCGGAGGCCGCGCCGATCGACCACGTCGTGCGGGGCGACCTACCCCCCGACCGCAAGGTCGCCCTGCTGCGCGGCGTGGTGGCGGCGTTGGGCCGGGCGCGCGGGGCGGGGGACGAGCGATTGTTCCTCAAGCTGGACTGCTGGCACGCCCGCTTCTTCGACCTCTTCCGCGAGGCTTTTCCGCGGACGCGGTGGCTGCACCTCTATCGCGCGCCAGCCGAGGTGATGGTCTCGCACGCCCGCTCGCCGGGCATGCAGATGGTTCCGCAGGTGGTGGCGCCGGCCGTGTTCGGCCTGGCGCAGCCGGCGACGCCGGACGCCGACTACCAGGCCGCCGTGCTGGCGGCGATCGGCGAGGCGATGCTGGCGGCCTTCGCGGCCGACGGGGAGGGGCTGCTGGTGAACTACGAGACGTTGCCGGGGGCGGCGGCGGGTCGCGTGCTGCCGCATTTCGGCTGGGCGCCTGATGCCCTCGAGAGCGAGGCGATGACGGCGGCGGCGGCGATCGACGCCAAGGCGCCCGAGCGGGCGTTCAGGCCGGACGGGGCGGCCAAGCGAGCCGAGGTCGATCCGGCGATCCGGGCGGCCTGCGCGGCCCGGCTGGACGACCTGCACGCGCGGCTGGAAGCGGCGGGCGGCCCTTCGACAAGCTCAGGGTGAGATCGCCGAACGAGCGGCCTTGGACTTGGTCCTCATCCTGAGCTTGTCGAAGGACGAGGACTGCGCAGGGCGCTGGACAGATTGTCAGGAAGTAGGGTGGAAGGGACGCATCTGGGATTGGGGGGGTGATGCGCCCCTTCCGGTCGCGGCGTGTCCGGGGGGATGCCGCCGCGATCAGCCCCGCACCGTCGCGCGGGGATCGGTTGGGGGAGGGGCCTTACCCTCCCCGATCAGTTCAGGACCCCTTGCCGGCGGGAGCGCCGCCGCCGAGGACCTTGTAGAGCGTGACCAGGTTGCTGGCCCGGGCCAGGCGCGCGTTGATCAGGCCCTGCTGGGCCGAATACTGCGTGCGCTGGGCGTCGAGCAGGACGAGCGAGCTGTCGACGCCGCGGTCGTAGCGCAGCTTGGTCAGGCGCGCGGTGTCGGCGGCGGCGGCGGCCACCCGTTCCTGGGCGGCCAGGCGATCGCCGATCGTGGCCTGAGTGGCCAGGGCGTCGGAAACCTCGCGGAAGGCCGTCTGCACGGTCTTCTCGTAGGTCGCCACGGCGATCTTCTGGCCGGCCTTGGCGCTGTCGAGCCCGGCCTTGTTGGCCCCGCCGGCGAAGATCGGCACGCTGATGCTGGGGGCGAAGCTCCAGCTCTTGGTGCCGCTCTTGAACAGGCCGTCGAGGTCGGCGCTGGCGCTGCCGTACGAGCCGGTCAGGCTGATGCGCGGGAAGAAGGCCGCGCGGGCCGCGCCGATATTGGCGTTGGCGCCCATCAGGCTGTGCTCGGCGGCCAGCACGTCGGGACGACGGGTCAGCACGTCCGAGGCCACGCCCGCCGGCAGATCGGGAAGGATCTGGGCGGTGATCAGGCCGCCGGCGGGCTGCAGGTCGGCCGGAACTTCCGTACCGGCCAGCAGTCGCAGGGCGTTCTTGTCGCGCTCGACCTGGGCCGTGTAGGTCGCCACGTCCGAACGGGCGGTCTCGGCCAGGGTCTGCGAGGTGCGCAGGTCCAGCTGCGAGGCCGCGCCGACGTCGAACTGGCGCTGGGCCAGGGCGAGGCTGTCTTCACGGCTCTTCAGCGTGTCCTTGGCCAGGGCCAGCAGGTCCTGGTCGGCCGCCAGGGTCAGCCAGGCGTTGGCCGTCTCGGCGATCAGGCTGATCTGCGTCGCCCGGGCGGTCTCCTCGGTGGCCAGGTAGCTGTGCAGCGCCTGGTCCTTGAGGCTGCGCACGCGCCCGAAAATGTCGAGCTCGTACGAGGTGACGCCGACGGTGGCGTTGTAGTTCTCGATCTCCAGCGAGCCCGAGCCGCCGATCGCCGAGCCGAAGCCCGAAGCCGCCGTCGGGGTCTCGCTCTTGGTGCCCGAGAGCGTGCCGTTGACCGTCGGCAGCAGGGCCGCGCGCTGGATGCGATAGGTGGCGCGGGCCTGCTCGATGTTGAGCACCGCGACCCGCAGGTCGCGGTTGTTGGCCAGGGCCAGGTCGATGGTCCCCGCCAGGCGGGGATCCTCGAACACCTGCTTCCAGGCGAGGTCGCCTGCCGAAGCCGCCTGGCCGTTGGCCGAAGCCGTGGGCCAGGTCGTGGCGACCGGCAGGGCCGGTCGCTCGTACTTGGGGGCCATGGTGCAGGCAGTCAGCGCGCTGGCCGCCAGCAGGGTGAGGGTGAGGTTACGAAGCATCATCTCAGTGGCTTTCCACCGGAGCGGCGGGGGCCTCGTCGTGGTGACGGGGCTTGGGCTTGAAGATCCGTTCCACGATCACGAAGAACAGCGGGACGAAGAAGATCGCCAGGATGGTCGCCGACAGCATGCCGCCGATGACGCCCGTGCCGATCGCGTGCTGGCTGCCCGAGCCGGCCCCGTTGGAGATCGCCAGCGGCAGAACGCCGAAGACGAAGGCCAGCGAGGTCATGATGATCGGGCGCAGACGGATGCGGACGGCTTCCAGCGTGGCTTCCACCAGGTTGCCGGTGCGCTCGTAGATCTCCTTGGCGAACTCGACGATCAGGATGGCGTTCTTGGCCGCCAGGCCCATGGTCGTGAGCAGGCCCACCTGGAAGTAGATGTCGTTGCTCAGGCCGCGCAGGGTGGTCGCCAGCAGGGCGCCGACGATGCCGAGCGGGATGACCATGATGACCGACAGCGGGATCGACCAGCTCTCGTAGAGGGCCGCCAGCAGCAGGAACACCACCAGGATCGAGATCGCGTACAGGGCCGGAGCCTGGTTGCCCGCTTCACGTTCCTGGGCCGACAGGCCGGTCCATTCGAAGCCGATGCCGGCCGGCAGCTGGGCGGCGATCTTCTCCATGGCCGCCATCGCGTCGCCCGAGCTCTTGCCCGGGGCCGGAGCACCCTGGATGTTCATCGACGACAGGCCGTTGTAGCGCTCCAGACGCGGCGAGCCGTAGACCCAGCGGGTCGTGGCGAAGGCCGAGAAGGGCACCATCTGGCCGCTGCTGTTGCGGACGTACCAGTTGTTCAGGTCTTCGGGCTTCATGCGGTAGGGCGCGTCGGCCTGCATGTAGACCTTCTTCACCCGGCCGCGGTCGATGAAGTCGTTGACGTACGAACCGCCCCACGCCGCGCTGAGCGCCGCGTTGATGTCGGCCGTGGTCAGGCCCATCGAGCCGGCCTTGGCCTGGTCGATGTCGATCTTCAGCTGCGGGGTGTCTTCCTGGCCGTTGGGACGCACGCCGACCAGGTTGGGATCCTGGCCAGCCATGCCCAGGACCTGGTTGCGGGCCGCGGTGAGGGCGTCATGGCCCACGCCGCCGATGTCCTGCAGCTGGAAGTCGAAGCCCGACGAGGTGCCCAGTTCCGGCACGGCCGGCGGCACGACGGCGAACACCATCGCATCGCGGATCTGCAGGAACTTGCCCATGGCGCGGCCGGCGACGGCCGGAGCCTTGAGGTTGGCGGCCTTGCGTTCGTCGAAGTCCTTCAGGCGTACGAAGGCGAGACCGGCGTTCTGGCCGGCGCCGCTGAAGCTGAAGCCCGAGACGGTGAACACCGACTGCACGGCTTCCTTCTCGTCGTCCATGAAGTGGCTGCGGACCTGGTCGAGGACGCCCAGGGTGCGTTCCTCGGTGGCGCCCGGCGGCAGCTGGACGAGGGTGATCATGATCCCCTGGTCTTCTTCCGGCAGGAAGGCGCTGGGCAGGCGGACGAACAGCAGGCCCATGACCAGGATGATCACGCCGTAGATGGCCATCCAGCGGACACTGCGGCCGAGGATCTTGCGGACCCCGCCCTGATAGCGTCCCGAGACGTCGTTGAAGCTGCGGTTGAACCAGTTGAAGAAGCGGTTGAAGAAGTTGATCACCGCACCGAGCGCGCCCGGATGATCGGTGCGCAGAGCCTCGCCGTGGGCGCGGTCATGCGGCTTCAGCATGGTGGCGCAGAGCGCCGGCGTCAGCACCAGGGCGACCACGACCGACAGCATCATCGCCGAGACGATGGTGATCGAGAACTGGCGGTAGATGACGCCTTGCGAACCGCTGAAGAAGGCCATCGGCACGAACACCGCCGACAGCACCAGGGCGATGCCGATCAGGGCGCCGGTGATCTCGCCCATCGACTTGCGGGTGGCCTCGACGGGGGAGAGGCCCTCCTCGCTCATCACCCGCTCGACGTTCTCGACCACGACGATGGCGTCGTCGACGAGCAGGCCGATGGCCAGCACGAGGCCGAACATGGTCAGGGTGTTGATGGAGTAGCCGAAGGCCGCGAGGATGCCGAAGGTGCCCAGGAGGACGACCGGGACGGCGATGGTCGGGATCAGGGTGGCGCGCCAGTTCTGCAGGAACAGGAACATGACGATGAAGACCAGGATGATGGCTTCAACCAGCGTCTTGATCACTTCGTGGATCGACAGTTCCACGAACGGCGTGGAGTCGTAGGGAACGACGTACTTGTAGCCGGCCGGGAAGGTCTTCTCGAGCGTTGCCATCTGCTCCTTCACCGCCTTGGCGGTGTCGAGGGCGTTGGCGCCCGGGGCCAGGCGGATGGCCAGACCCGCGGCCGGACGGCCGTTGAACTTGGCGGTCGAGACGTAGCTTTCGGCGCCCAGCTCGACGCGGGCGACGTCGCGCAGGCGGACCAGGGCCCCGCCCGTGCTGTTCTTGACGATGATGTTCTCGAACTCTTCGGGCGTCTGCAGGCGCGACTGGGCCGTGATCGTGGCGTTCAGGCCCGTGCCCGGCAGGTTGGGCGTGCCGCCCAGCTGGCCGGCCGAAACCTGCGCGTTCTGGGCCTGGATGGCCGCCGACACGTCCGAAGGCGTCAGGCTGTAGGACGACAGCTTGTTCGGGTCGAGCCAGATGCGCATGGCGTACTGGGCGCCGAACAGCTGCACTTCGCCGACACCGTCGACGCGGCTCAGCGGGTCCTGGATGTTGGACGCGATGTAGTCGGCCAGGTCGGTGTTGGTGGTGGCGTTGCTCTCCGAATAGAGGCCGACGACCATCATGAAGTTACGGGCCGACTTGGCGACCGTCAGGCCTTGCTGCTGCACTTCCTGCGGCAGCAGGGCGGTGGCAGTCTGCAGCTTGTTCTGGACCTGCACCTGGGCGATGTCGATGTCGGTGCCGGCCTTGAAGGTCAGGGTGACCGTGGCCGAGCCCGAGCTGTCGCTGGTCGACGACATGTAATCCAGGCCGTCGAGGCCCTTCATCTTCTGTTCGATGACCTGGGTGACGCTGTCCTCGACCGTCTTGGCCGAGGCGCCCGGATAGTTGGCGGAGACCGAGACCTGCGGCAGGGCGATCTCGGGATACTGCGCGATCGGCAGCGTGCGGATGGCGAGCGCCCCCGCCAGCATGATCACGATCGCGACCACCCATGCGAAGATGGGTCTGTCGATGAAGAAACGGGACAGCATTGTGGGCCGGCCTTAGCGTTGAGCGGTGATGACGGCGGCCTTCACGGGCGCGCCAGGACGGACCTTCTGCAGGCCTTCGACGATGACCTGGTCGCCGACCTTCAGGCCGGAGGTGACCAGCCACTTGTCGCCGACCGTCTGGCCGACGGTGATCGGACGGATCTCGGCCACGCCCTTGGCGCCGACCACGGTGACCGTGGCGTTGCCCTTCGGGTCGCGGCTGACGCCGGCCTGCGGGATCAGCACGCCGTTGGAGGCCACGCCCTTGCCCAGGGTGGCGCGAACGTACATGCCCGGCAGCAGCGTGCCGTTCGGGTTGTCGAAGGTGGCGCGCAGGCCGAACGAGCCGGTGGTCTGGTCGACGGTGACGTCGGCGAAGTCCAGGCGGCCCTGCACCGGGTAGGTCGAGCCGTCTTCCAGCTTCAGGCTGACCTGGGCCGAACCCGAGCGGCCCAGCTGGCCGCCGGCGAGATCACGCTGCAGCTGCAGCAGTTCGGCCGACGACTGGGTCAGGTCGACATAGATCTTGTCGAGGTTCTGGATGGTGGCCAGGGCCGTGGCCTGGCTGGCGGTGACCAGGGCGCCGGGGGTCACCGAGCTCTTGCCGATGCGGCCCGAGATCGGGGCGACCACGCGGGTCCAGCCCAGGTTGATGCGGGCGTTCTCGACCGCGGCCTTCTGGGCGGCGACGTTCGCGGCGGCCTGCTGGGCGGCGGCCTGGGCGTCGTCGTTGTCCTGCTTGGAGACGGCGTTGACCGCGACCAGTTCCTTGTAGCGGTCGGCCTTCAGCTTGGCGGCGGTGTAGGTCGCCTGGGCCTGGGCCAGGCCCGCCTGGGCGCTGTTGAGCGACGCCTGGAAGGTGGCCGGCTCGATCTGGTAGAGCGGCTGACCGGCGCGGACGTAGGAGCCTTCCTGGAACAGGCGGGCCTTGACGATGCCGCCGACCTGCGGACGCACTTCCGAGACCAGATAGGCCGAGGTGCGGCCTTGCAGTTCGCTGGTCAGGGTCACCGGCTCGGTCTTGACGACCACGACGCCCACGGGCGTGGGACCGCCCGCGCCCATGCCGCCCGCGGCTCCGCCCTTGCCTTGCCCGCAGGCGGCGAGGGTGAGCGAGACAGCCGCCAGAAGAACCGCCGAAGCGGCGAGCGGACGTTTGATAGCCATGGATATCCCCGGAGCGACAGGCTGCCGCAGGGGGGGAGGTCCCCTTGACGACGCGCCTATGATGAACAATTTGAGAATGAACGTTCATTCTCAATTGCGCTGGACATAGGCCCGGGGTAAGGCGAAGTCAACACCCCGTCCTGTCGGCCCAGTTGACCTGACGGAAATGTAATGGAGAACGGGACCGCTCGATGGTCGACGTGAGTTCAAACGCCAAGCCGACGCCCGAGGCGCGGCGGCAACAGATTCTGGACGCGGCCTGTGACGTGGTGCGCCAGGCCGGCTTCCATGGCGCCAGCATGGCCGAGATCGCCAAGGCCGCGGGCCTGAGCGTGGGCCAGATCTATCGCTACTTCGAGAACAAGGAAGCCATGGTCGCGGCGATCGTCGCCCAGGACCTGGCCGAGATGCGCGAGAAGTTCGCCGAGCTGGAAAGCCGGCCGGGCACGCTGCTCGACGCCATGCTCGACCACATCGATGAGGCGGTCAGCAAGTGCTACGACCCGCGCCGCGCGCCGCTGGTGCTGGAGGTGATGGCCGAGGCCTCGCGCAATCCCAAGGTCGCCGCGATCGTCCGCGCCGCCGACGACCAGGAGCGCGCCCTGGCCAGCCAGATGCTGGAGCGCAGCCGCAAGCCCGAATGGAGCGAGGCAGAGTTCGCCGCCCGCACCGAACTGATCGGCGCGATGTTCGACGGCCTGGTCATCCGCAGCGTCAACCACCCCGAGCAGGACCGCCAGGCCATGGCCACGGTCATGAAGTCGGTTTTGGCCTGCCTGCTGGGGTAAGCGGTTTCCGCAGGCGGGGCTGCCTGGTTCCGTCATCCCGGCCGTAGTCCCCCGGGTCCCGGATAGCCGTTGCGCGGCTTCCGGATGACGTGGAGTTTTGATCCGCGCCCTACGGCACGAGATATCGCCGCAGGGCCGGGACCGCGACCGCCAGTTCGTCGGTGACGATCTTCGAAAAGTAGTCTGCGCCGTCGCGGCCCAGGTGGGTGTAGTCGAACGACAGCTTGGCCTGGCCCATCGGTTCGACGGCGGCGTTGTTCTGGGCCTGCTGGGCCGGGGCGGGGCTAGCGCCGGGCGTGGCCGGAGCGGCCGGCTGGGCGCTGATCGTGGCGCCGGTCCTGGCGGCGGCCAGCACCTCGGGCGAGGGCGGCACCTGGGCGAAGCGGGTGGCTTCGGCCGCGCCCATGGCCTGGACGGCGGCGTAGGACTTGGCGTGCAGGTCGACGAGCGGGGTCTTGGTCTCCGCCGCGACCTTGCGGGTCGCTTCGGCCCACGGGCCCAGGTCGTCGATCAGCTTGCCGTCCTTGAACTGCCGGCGAGTCAGCGGCGTGACCAGCACCGGCTTGCCGCCGGCGGCGCGCACCTCTTCCACGTAGCGCTTGAGGTTGGCGGGGTATTCGGTGGCCAGGTCGGTCGAGCGGCCCGGCTTGCCCGGCTGGTCGTTGTGGCCGAACTGGATCAGCACATAGGTGTCGGTGAAGCCGCCCGATCCGATCTCCTTCATGGCCAGCCGCCACGAGCCCTCGGTGCGGTAGTTGCCGCTGGAGCGGCCGCCGCGCGCCAGGTTGATGCAGGCGGCGAACGAGGTGACGTGCTGGCCGCAGAAGCTGGGCCCCCAGCCGCCGATCACGGCGGTGGTCGAGTCGCCGATCAGCACGATCTTCACGGCGCGGAACATCGGCGGCTCGGGTTCTGCGACGGGCGCTTGGGCGTGGGCGGCCATCGGGGCGGTCGCCAGGGCGGCGGCGAGGAGGAGGGACTTCATCACAACTCCGAAAATGGCTCGTCATCCCGGCCGTAGCGAAGCGGAGAGCCGGGACCCAGGGGCCGCCGCACTACGCTTGGCCCCTGGGTCCCGGATAAGCGCTGCGCGCTTTCCGGGATGACGATGAAGGGGATGGGGAGGATCTGAGGGCCTAGTCCAGAGCCCGGTACTTGAAGTTCCGGAACCGGGCCGAGCCCTTGCCGGCGGCGTAGAGGCCCGGCTTGAGCATCAGGAAGCCGCCGCGCACATTGTGGTGGTAGCCGCTGACCTCCATGCCGCGGTCGAACCGCTTCCAGGTCTTGCCGCCGTCGCCGCTGGTGTGGAAGGCGACGATGTGGCGATTGTTGCGCAGGCGCATGAGCATCTTGGAGCCATGCGGGTTGGCGGGGCGCCCGCGTTCGATGCCGTACTGGTGGGTGACGAAGTTCTTGGTGTCGAAACCCAGGCCGCAATAGAGCTGGCGGTCGTAGAACAGGATCAGGCCCGCGCGGGTCTCCGGATCGATCTCGATCTCGCACTCGATCTCGTAGGCCTGGTCGCCGTTGACGAAGATCAGCGGCGAGCCTGTTGAGGGGGCCTCGCCCGCGCCCTTGAGGCTCAGCACGCCGTTCGAGCGGCTGATGCGGTCCTGCTCGCCCGGCTTGGGATCGAAGAAGTTCCACTGCACGCCGTACTTGTCGGTCGAGAAGTCGTCCGACAGCGCCATGCCGTGCTGCACCGCCGTGCCGCCTTTCGGCTTCCTGATCGGCTTGGCCAGGTCGCCGCCGCCGATGTCGAACCAGTCGTCCTTGGTCCAGGTGACCGGGGCCAGCAGGGTCTGGCGGCCCAGCGTCCAGAAGCCGTTCTCGTAGCCGTGATAGACGCTCCACCACTCGCCGCCCGAGCCCTCGACCAGGGTGGCGTGGCCGCGCGACCACCACTTCTCGGCGTTGTCGACGGTGCGCACCAGCGGGTTCTTCGGGTGGTTCTCCCACGGGCCGCCCAACGACCTGGCGCGCGCGGCGATGACCATGTGGCCGGTCGGCGGGCCGGCCGTGCCGCCCACGGCGGTGATCATGTAGAAGTACTCGCCCTTCTTCATGACCTTGGGGCCTTCGGGCGAGAAGCCCTCGACGTCCCAGTCGTCCGGATAGCGCCAGGGATTGTAGACGTGCTCGGGCTTGCCGACCGTCGACAGGCCGTCGGGGGCCAGCTTGATGCGGTCGCCGCCCGACAGGAACAGCCAGCGCTCGCCGTTCTCGTCGACGATGTGGCCGGGGTCGATGTAGCCGGGCAGCTTCAGGTCGATCGGCTCTGACCACGGGCCCTCGATCTTGTCGGCCCAGATCACGTAGCTGGTGTTGTTCTTGGGGAACTTGGCCGGGATGTAGAGGTAGTAGCGGCCCTTGTGCTTGCACAGCTCCGGCGCCCAGACCGAGCCGATGTTGGTCTTCAGGGCCGGTCCCACCGGCGCCCAGTTCACCAGGTCCTTCGAATGCCAGATCAGCAGGCCCGGATAGGCGTCGAACGACGAGTGGGTCATGTAGTAGTCGTCGCCGTCCTTGAGGATCGACGGGTCGGGCCGGTCGCCGGCCAGGATCGGATTGAGGAAGGTCCCGTCGCCCAGGTCGGCCTTGCGCTGGCCTTCGACGCCCTTGGTCCAGGTGGGGCCCGTCTTGGGCTTGGCGGGCAGGGAGCCGACGCCTTCGGCGGCGGAGGTGGAAGGCAGGGCGGCTGCGGCTGCCGCTCCAGTCAGTAGGGAGCCCAGGGCTCCGCGTCGGCTGAGGTCCGCCATCCTTGTTCCTTCCCAACTCCTGGCCGCGCGAACTGACGCCGCGTCGGCTTGTTACCGGTCACTTAAGCGGCGGATCGCCGCTTTGTCTACCGGTGTCATCGCCCATTTTCCGACGATAACGCTGTCAGAAGCGCGGGCAAAAGAAAACGCCCGGGAGCGGCGCTCCCGGGCGTTTGTCTGGTTGGGGAACCTCCCCCTGTGGGGGAGGTGTCGCCGAAGGTGACGGTGGGGGGACGTTTTCAACCGCCTAAGCAGTGGCCTTCCTCCCCCCACCGACCGCTTAGCGGTCGCCTCCCCCACAGGGGGAGGTTCTTGGAAGGTCACCCCTCCATCGCTTCCAGTTCCTTGCCACGGGTCTCGTGGATCAGCTTCTGGACGAGGAAGAACGAGACCACGGCGCTGACGGCATAGAAGCCGTAGGTCGCCGCCAGGCTCATCTTGGCCATGGCCGGGAAGCTGAACGAGATGGCGAAGTTGGCCATCCACTGGGCGAAGCCGGCGACGGCCAGGGCCGAACCGCGCATCTGGTTGGGGAACATCTCGCCCAGCATCACCCACATGACCGGGCCCCAGGAGAGGTTGAAGAAGATCACGTAGAGGTTGGCGGCGACCAGGGCGATCGGGCCGACGCTGCCGTCCAGGTGCAGGGCGCCGTTGACGGTGGTGGCGGTCGAGAAGCACCAGGTCAGCACGCCCAGGGTCACGGCCATGCCGGCCGAGCCGATCAGCAGCAGCGGCTTGCGGCCGATACGGTCGATCAGGGCGATGGCGGCCAGGCAGGCCAGGATCGACAGGGCGCCCGACAGGATGTTGATCTTCAGGCTGTCGTCCTCGGTGAAGCCCACCGACTGCCACAGCACCGAGCCGTAGTAGAAGACGATGTTGATGCCGACGAACTGCTGGAAGATCGCCAGGACCAGGCCGGCCCACAGGATCGGACGGATCTTCTTGGTCACCGGGTCGAGCAGGTCGGAGAACTTCGGCTTGTGGTCGGCGCTCAGCGAGGCGCGGATCTCGGCGACCTTGGCCGCGCCCGTGCCCGGGCCGAACAGGCGCGAGAGGATGGCTTCGGCCTTGGCGTCCTGGCCCTTGGCGACCAGGTAGCGCGGGCTTTCCGGGATGGTCAGCAGGGCGAAGAAGAACACGCCGGCCGGGATCACCTGCATCCAGAACATCCAGCGCCAGGCGGGCAGGCCCAGCCAGAAGTCGGCGGTCGAGCTGCCGGCGGTGTGGGCCAGCACGTAGTTGGCCACGAACGCGCCGGTCAGGCCGGTGATGATCATGATCTGCTGCACGGACGACAGGCGGCCGCGGATGTTCGCCGGGGTCACTTCCGAGATGTAGACCGGGCAGAGCACAGACGCCGCGCCGACGCCCAGGCCGCCGATCAGGCGGAAGATCACGAAGATGGTCGAGGTGTGGGCCGCACCGGTGCCCAGGGCGCTGATCACGAACAGCAGGGCCGAGATGATCATCACGGTGCGGCGGCCCCACACGTCGGCCAGGCGGCCCGCTGCGAAAGCGCCGATCGCGCAGCCGATCAGGATGGCCGCCACGTTCAGTCCGGTGCCGAACTCGGTCAGCTTGAAGGCGCTGTTGAGGCCTTCCTGCGTGCCGTTGATGACGCCGCTGTCGTAGCCGAACATGAAGCCGCCGATGGTGGCCACGGCCACGATGGCGGCGACGAAGGCCATGTTCACCTTCGCGCCGTCGGCGCTCATGCCGGCGCTAGGCCCGGCGCTGGAAACTGATGCCACTGGGTTCCTCCCCGAACTGACCCTTGAAGGGCCTGCTTTGATCCCTAACGCGCCCCCGCAGGGACCTTAGTTGCCGGCGACATTAGTGTTACCGGTATCAGCACGCAAGCGGCGGTTTTTGCGGGATTCCCGCCGCGACCGCCGCCGCTTCGCCGGGCGATAGTGTCAGGTCCGACGGCGCTCGCAAGGGGCGATGGCAACGTTGTCATAGGCGCGATCGTCCACGGGGCGGAGGAGGGCGTGAGGGCCGTTGCGCCGGCGCCACGCCGGGCGGCGCCAATGCAACATTGCCGAAAAGAAATTTGCCCCGGAGAGCCGGCCGCGCTTTACCGCTGGAGGTCGAGACCAGCGCGGACCGTCCGCTCGCGGCGCCTCGACGAGCCTGCCTCGGGGGACGCGCCTTGCGCCTGAAGACCATCCTTTTCTCCGCCGCCGCCATCGTCGCGACGCCTTGCCTGGCCCTGGCCCAGACGGCGGCTCCGGCCCCCGCCCAGGGCGGCCCGACCGCGGCGCCGAAAGCCGCGCCCGCCGCCGTTGAGGGCGTCACCGTCACCGGCGACGGCGCCGCCATGCGCAGCTCGATCGACCGCCGCAGCTACAGCGTCTCCAACGACCTGTCGGCCCGCACCGGCTCGATCGCCGACGCCCTGCGCAACATCCCCTCTGTCGAGGTCGACGTGCAGGGCAATGTCAGCCTGCGCGGCGACGCCAACGTCACCATCCTGATCGACGGCAAGCCCTCGGGCATGTTCAACGGCGACGGCCGCGGCGACGCCCTGCAGGCCATGCCGGCCGACCAGATCGACCGCGTCGAGGTGATGACCAACCCGTCGGCAGCCTTCCGTCCGGACGGCACGGCCGGGATCATCAACCTGGTCACCAAGCAGACCCGCAAGCCGGGCGCCACCGGCACGCTGCGGGCCAACGCCAGCACCGACGGCCGCTACAACGGCGGCGTCAGCGGCAACTACGTCAACGGCAAGCTGACCCTGTCGGGCGACGCCGGCTTCCGCCACGAACAGCAGAAGGCCTGGCAGACCATCGACCGCACCACGGCGGCGGGCACGAGCAGCCAGGACGGCGTCTTCGAGAACGACGGCGACATGGTCAACCTGCGCGGCGGGATCGACTACGACCTGACCCCGAAGGACCGCCTGAGCGGCGAGGTCCGCTATCGCCGGATGAAGTTCGACACCACCGGCGACGAGACCTACGAGACCACCGGCGCCTTCCCCGACTACACGCGCGCCACCGACGCGGCGATGAAGCGCGACAACAAGGCCGCCAGCGCCGACTGGCGTCACCAGTTCAAGGGCTCCGAGCACCAGCTGACGGCGCACCTGGAGTACGAGCAGACCGACTTCTCGCGCAATTCCACGGCCTTCACCGACTACAGCGCGGGCGCCGACGCCTATGAGCTGTTCGGCTTCGGGGCCGACCAGGAGCGGACGAACTTCAAGACCGACTACGCGCGCCCCAATGTCGGCGGCGGCACGCTGAAGACCGGCCTCGACTTCGAATGGGTCAAGAACGACTACGACAACCACGGCTCCACCGGGCCGTCGCTCGGCGCCCAGACGGTCGACCCGGCCCGCACCAACCGCTTCCTGTTCGACCAGGACGTCTATGCCGGCTACGTCACCTACGAGAAGGCGTTCGGCGACTTCACCGCCCAGGGCGGCCTGCGCGCCGAGCAGGTGCAGATCAACGGTGACCAGGTGACCGGCGGCCAGACCTTCGAGAACGACTACTTCAAGGTCTATCCCAGCCTGCACCTGGGCTACACGGTCAACGAGAACAACACCTTCAAGGGCAGCTACAGCCGCCGCGTCCAGCGCCCGCAGGTGCAGGACCTGAACCCCTATCGCATCTACCAGGACCCGCAGAGCTATCGGGCGGGCAACCCCTACCTGAAGCCGCAGGTCACCGACTCGTTCGAACTGGGCTGGCAGTACCGCAAGGGCCCGGCCTACTACCTGGCCACGGCCTACTATCGCAGCAGCGAGGGCGTGGTCACCGACGTGGTCCGCGACCTGGGCGACGGCGTGCTGCTGACCACGCGCGAGAACCTCAACAAGAGCCGCAACGGCGGCCTGGAGCTGGTGGCAAACGGCCGCCTGACGCCCAAGATCACCTACAATGTCAGCGCCAACGCCTTCTGGAACGAGATCGACGCGGGCAACCTGGGCTTCTCCGGCACGCGTTCGGCCACTACGCTGTCGGGCCGCGCCAACGTCAACTGGCAGGCCACGCCGAAGGACTTCTTCCAGATCAACGCCTTCACCTCGGGCAAGCGCCTGACCCCGCAGGGCCATCGCGAGCCGTTCCAGATGGTCAATCTGGGCTACCGCCGGAAGGTCAACGACAAGCTGTCGTTCGTCGTGACCGTGCAGGACGCCCTGGACAGCTTCGAGGACAAGGCCGTCACCGATACGCCGACCCTGAAGGACGTCACCCTGCGCACGGCCAATGTGCGGGCGATCTTCTTCGGCTTCGCCTGGAACTTCGGCGGCGGCAAGCCGCGGCCCGAGCAGTTCGACTTCGGCTCGGGCGCGGTCGGGGGCTGAGCCGCATTGCGCGGTCCTCGCCCTTCGACAAGCTCAGGGTGAGGACCATTTCCAGGCCGCGCAGTAGAAAACCTCATCCTGAGCCTGTCGAAGGACGAGGTTTTCGTTCTCGCTCTACAGCCAGCCCGCCTTCTTGAAGCGCCGGTAGAGCAGGGCGCAGACCACGCCGATGACGCCCAGGACCAGCGGATAGCCGAAGGTCCATTTCAGTTCCGGCATGTGCTCGAAGTTCATGCCGTAGACCCCGGCGACGGCGGTGGGCACGGCCAGCATGGCGGCCCAGGCGGCCAACTGGCGGGTGATGACGCCCTGGCGCTGCTGCTCGAGCAGCGAGCTGACCTCGAACACCGAATTGAGCACCTCGCCCAGGCCCGCGATCAACAGGTCCACGCGCGCGACGTGGTCGCGGATGTCGCGGAAGTAGGGCTTCACCTCGGGATCGATGCACGGCGTCTCGTGGTGCTCGAGATAGCCGGCGACCTGGGCCATGGGCCCCAGCAGCCGCAGGAACTTGGTCAGCTCGCGGCGCAGGGTGAACAGGCGGGTGATCTCGGCCCGGCTGAGGAAGGCGTCCAGCGCCCGCCGCTCCATCTCGGCCAGCTCGTCCTCGATGGCGTCGACCACCGGCAGGTAGCCGTCGACGATGAAGTCGAGCACGGCGTGCAGCACGTAGTCGCCGCCGTGGGCCAGCAGGGCGGGCATGGCTTCCAGGTGGGCGCGCAGCTCCAGGTGCGCCCGGGCCGAGCCGTGGCGCACGCTGATCAGGAAGTGCGGGCCGACGAAGATGTCGGTCTCGCCGAAGACGATGCGGCTCTCGACCATCTGGGCGGTCTTGGCGACCACGAACAGCTGGTTGCCGTAGATGTCGACCTTGGGCATCTGCCGCGCGTGCAGGGCGTCCTCGACGGCCAGCGGGTGCAGGTCGAAGCGCTCCTGAAGGATCCGCAGTTCGTCCTCGCGCGGATCCACCAGACCGATCCACACGAACTCGCCGTCACGCGGCGCCAGGCTGCCTGGATCGTCGAGCCGGATCTCCCGGACCCGCTTTCCATCGACATAGGCGTAGGCGGCGACGACGCTCATGAGGGCTCCTGCGTTGCAGGTCCGCAGATGGCGTGAACAGCGCGCGGGGGCAAGGGGAACCTCCCCCTGTGGGGGAGGCGGCCGAAGGCCGGTGGGGGGACGTTTTCAGCTGGCGAGGCGTGGGCCATCCCCGCACAGACGCCCCCCACCGATCGCTGCGCGATCGCCTCCCCCACGGGGGGGGGAGGTTCCTTGTGGCCTCGCCCTAAACCCGCTCCAGCGTCACCAGCACCAGATCGTTCTGGTTCAGCGCGAAGTCGAGCGCGGCCACGCCGTCCTTGCCGACGGTGATGGTGCGATCGATCTCCGGCTTGTCGGCGGTCAGGGCCTGCAGCTTGCCGATCTGGTCGGGCGTCAGGCTCTTGGGCATGCCCAGCTCGATATAGGCCGTGTAGGCGTCGTTGGCGCGGAAGCCGGTGCGCTGGGCGCGCAGGCGGTAGCGGCCGGGCTTCAGCCCCGCGACGCTCAGCGCCGCGCCGGGCGCCTGGGCGGCAGGCTGCACCTTGGTGAAGTAGGAGCGGTTGCTGGTCGGCTGCACCGGCTGGCTGAAGTCCCAGACCAGGGCGGCGACCTTGCCGCCGTCCATCGAGGCCAGGACGCTATTGTCCGTAGACGGAACTTCCTTGCCGCGCAGCGCCGCCAGGTACTTGTAGGCGAACCACGACGGCTTGCGGATACCTTCCGGGTTCATCAGGCCAAAGCCGCCCTGGAACGGCGCGGTGGGCGGCCCGGGCTCTTCGAACAGGTCGCTGTAGGTCCAGTAGCTCATGCCCTGGACGAGGCCTTTGACGCCCTTCAGCTTGGCCAGGATGTAGGCGGCGCTGTGATAGCTGTCGTGCACCGGGTCGCGGGGCGTGTAGCTGGTGCTCCATTCGGTGAAGTAGAGCGGCAGGCCGGGGAAGGCCGAGGCTTCGATCTCGGCGCGCACCTTGCGCACGTCGCCGATGATGGCGTCGGGATTGGCCGACAGCTTGGTGTCGTCCTTGCCGTTTTCGTCGAGGAAGCCGCCCTCGACGCCATAGGTGTGGGTAGTGACGAAGTCGACCGCCGCATTGTTGATCTTGCAGTAGGCCAGGAACTCCGGAACCCAGGCCGCGCCGGCCGTCGACGGACCGCCCACGCGCAAGGTCGGGTCGATCGCCTTGATGGTCTTGGATGTCAGGGCGTAGAGGTCGAAATAGACTTTCTGGTCGGCCTTCTCCCAGAAGCCGTCGAGATTGGGCTCGTTCCAGACCTCGAAGAACCAGGTGCGCACCTCGGCCTCGCCGTAGCGCTTGCGCAGGTGTTTGACGAAGGCGTCGATCAGGTGCGCCCAGGGCTCGAACTGCGGGTGCGAGGTGTTGCCCTTCCACCAGAAGACCGTCAGGTCCGAGGTCTTCATCGCCTCGGGCGTGAAGCCCAGCTCGATGAAGGGCTTGAGGCCCATGGCCAGCAGGCGGTCGTAGAGCTGGTCGATCTTGGTCCAGTCGTAGACGATCTTGCCGTCGGGACCTTTCTTCACCGTGCCCAGCACGTCGTGGAAGATGGCGTGGAAGCGGATGTAGCGGAATTTCAGCTCGTCCGACGCGGTCTTCAGCTGGGCCAGGCTGTCCTCGCGCAGCAGGGTGCCTGGGTAGTCCGAGCCGATGGAGAGGTCGAAGAAGCGATCGACGGGCTGGGTGGCCTTGGCCAGATCGAGGGCGATCGTCCGCTTGGCCGGGCCCGCGAAGGCGGGCAGGGAAGGCAGCGCTGTCAGGCTGGCGATCGTGGCCATCAGTCGGCGGCGCGAGAACATTCTTCGTTTCCTTCCCTGCCCCTCAAGTCGTCATCCCGGAAACGGCGAAGCCGTTATCCGGGACCCAGGGGCCGGCGCACTGCGGTTCCCCCTGGGTCCCGGCTCTCCGCTTCGCTGCGGCCGGGATGACGAGCACTGGGACGTTGTGAGCGTCAGTGATTATGCCGCGGCAGCTTCGCCGCCAGGTCCTGGTACTTCACGGCGAATTCCAGCACCCCGCCGGTGTCGAGCTGGCTGGCGTGGGCGCGGTAGATTTCCTGCCAGGGGGTCATGGTCTCCGGCACGGCCGGGATGCCCTCCTTGCGGCGCTCGGCGATCACGGCCTCGTCCACCAGCGCGTCGCAGCGGCCGGTGTTGATGTCGATGCGGATCGTATCGCCAGTGCGCAGCCATGACAGGCCCCCGCCCACCGCGCTCTCGGGCGAGGCGTTGAGGATCGAGGGGCTGTCGGCGGTGCCCGACTGGCGCCCGTCGCCCAGGGTGGGCAGGCTCATGATCCCTTTCTTCAGGAGATGATCCGGCGGCTGCATGTTCACGACCTCGGCCGAACCGGGCCAGCCGATCGGACCCGCGCCGCGGATCACCAGGATGCAGCTTTCGTCGATGTTCAGGGCCGGATCGTTGATGCGGGCGTGATAGTCGTCCGAACCGTCGAAGACGACGGCTCGGGCTTCGAACACGCCTTCCTGGCCCGGCTTGGACAGGTAGCGTTCGCGGAAGTCGGCGCCGATGACGCTGGCCTTCATGATCGCGAAGTCGAACAGGTTGCCGCGCAGAACGAGGAAACCCGCCTTTTCAGCCAGGGGCTCGGCATAGGGGAAGATCACCTCGCGGTCGCTGGTTTCGCGCCCTTGCAGGTTCTCAGCCATGGTCTTGCCGGTGACGGTCAGCACGTCGCCGTGCAGGCGGCCCTGTTGCAGCAGTTCCCACAGCACGGCCGGCGCGCCGCCGGCCCGGTGGAAGCGCTCGCCCAGATACTTGCCGGCCGGCTGCATGTTGACGATCAGCGGGATGTCATAGGCCGCCCGCCAATCGTCGGCGGTGATCTCCAGCCCGGCATGGCGGGCCATGGCGGCGATGTGCGGCTGGGCGTTGGTCGAGCCGCCGGCCGCCGCGACCAGGGCGATGGCGTTCTCGAAGGCCTTCCTGGTCAGGATGTCGAGCGGTTTGACGTCGTCATAGGCCAGGTCGACGATCCGCTGGCCGGTGCGATAGGCCATCTGGCCGCGCTCGCGATAGGGGGCGGGGATCGCCGCGCAGCCGGTCAGCGACAGGCCAAGCGCCTCGGCCACGGCGTTCATGGTCGAGGCCGTGCCCATGGTGTTGCAGTGGCCCGCCGAGGGGGCCGAGGAGGCCGCGCGCTCGATGAACTCGTTCTCGTCGATCTCGCCGGCCGCCAGCTTGCGGCGCGAGCGCCAGATCACCGTGCCCGAACCGACCAGCTCGCCCTCGTGCCAGCCGTCCAGCATGGGCCCGCCGGATAGTACGATGGCCGGGATGTTGACCGTGGTGGCGGCCATGATGCCGGCCGGCGTGGTCTTGTCGCAGCCGGTGGTCAGCACCACGGCGTCGATCGGATAGCCGTGCAGGGTCTCCACCAGGCCCAGGTACGAGAGGTTTCGGTCCAGCGCCGCCGTCGGGCGACGGCAGTTCTCGAAGATCGGGTGGACCGGGAACTCCATCGGAATGCCGCCGGCGTCGCGGATGCCGTCGCGCACCCGGGCCACGAGGTCCAGATGGATGCGGTTGCAGGGCGAGATGTCGCTGCCGGTCTGGGCGATGCCGATGATCGGCTTGCCGCTGCGCAGCTCTTCCGGGGTGATCCCGTAGTTCATGAAGCGCTCCAGATAGAGCGCGGTCATGTCGATGTGGTCGGGGTTGTCGAACCAGTCGCGCGAGCGGAAGCGGCGCGGCGTACGATTAGCGGAGGTCAAGGCGCACCTCGTATTGGGGCTGCCCGGCGACGTCGACGGGCAGGGCGAACAGGCCCCCGCACAGCGGGGCGGCGGCGAGCTGCTCGTCGCTCAGGCCTTTGCGGGCGGTGGTGAAGTAGAGGGTCTTCAGGTCCGGTCCGCCAAAACACGGCTTGGTGACGTTGATGGCCGGCAGTTCGACGCGCCGCACGACCTGGCCTTCCGGCGAGATGCGGATGGCGCCGCGACCGCCCCAGAGGGCCGTCCAGACGAAGCCTTCGGCGTCGACCACCGAGCCGTCGGGCCAGGCGTCTTCGATCGTCAGGCGGAAGAACTCGCGCTTGTTGGAGAGGGCGCCGTCTTCGCCGATGTCGAAGGCCCAGATCACCTTTCCGAGCGTGTCGGTGTGGTAGAAGGTCGCCCCGTCCGGCGAGACGGCCGGGCCGTTGGTGATGCAGATGCCGGCGTCATGCTGGCTCAGCGAACCGTCGGCTTCCAGCCGGTATAACGCGCCGCTGTCGGTCTCTTCGCCGTCATGCATGGTGCCGAACCACAGGCGGCCTTGCGCATCGACCGTGGAGTCGTTGGGGCGGTTGTCGAGACCGGCGTCCTCGATCTCCGAGATGAAGGTGAAGCCCAGCTCGGGCGTGAAGTGGTGCAGGCCGCTTTTCAGTCCGGCCACGAAGCCGCCGCCGACGCGCGGCGCGACGAAGGTCACCTGGTCGGGCGCGTCCCAACTGGCGGTCTCGCCCGTGGCCGGGGTGTAGCGGTGGACCCTGTGGCCCTTGATGTCGACGAACCAGACGGCGTCGCCATGCCAGATCGGCCCTTCGCCGAGCGTGGCCTTCAGGTCCCAGACGCAGGTGGGGGCAGTCATAGCGCTTCGTCTCCGCCTACGGCGCTGGCCCCCTCAGTCGCTCCGCGACAGCTCCCCCAGAGGGGGAGCATCTTCTTGGCGCGGCGCTCCTAGATCCTCCCCCTCTGGGGGAGGTGGCCCGGAGCGCCGGAGGGGGTCCTTCGCCGACCTATCTTATCGCCAGCCGGCGTCGATCCAGTATTCGTGGCCGGTGCACAGGCTGCCGTCGTCCGAGGCCAGGAACAGCACCAGCGAGGCGACGTTGGCCGGCAGGATGCGGCCCTTGACGGCCTGGGCCTTGACGATCTCGGCCTCGCCTTCGGGCGTGTACCACTTCTCCTGGCGCTTGGTCTTGACGTTGCCCGGCACCACGCAGGTGACGCGGATGTCGTCGGGGCCGAGCTCGCGGGCCAGGGCGCGGGTCATGCCCTCGATGCCGGCCTTGGCGGTTTCGTAGAGGACGAGGTCCTCCAGGCCCAGGTGCCAGCTGATCGAGCCGAAGTTGATGATCGCGCCGCCGCCGCGGGCCTTCATGCCGGGGGCCGCGGCCTGGGCGCAGAACAGCATGTGACGCAGGTTCACGTTCATGCGGTTGTCCCAGTAGGCCGGGGTCACGTCGGCCAGGCTGTGACGGTCGTCGTTGCCGGCGTTGTTGACCAGCACGTCGATCGGGCCGGTCTCGGCGAAGAACGCCTTCACGGCTTCCAGGTCGGTCAGGTCGACCGGCTTGAACACCGGCTTGATCGGAGCGTCGGCCAGGTCGGCGACCAGGGCCTCCGAGTCCTCGGCGGCGATGTCGACGAAGATCACTTCGGCGCCCTGGCGGGCGAAGGCGGTGGTGATGCCCGCGCCGATGCCGGAGCCGCCGCCGGTGATGACGACGCGCTTGCCCTGAAGGCTGGGATAGATGGCAGAGGACATGCGCTTACGCCTGGAAAGAGGAAACGAGGATCACAGCAGGCCGCGGCCGGCCAGGTTGCGGATCAGGGCCGAGATGCCGAAGGTCCAGGGCTTGGCCTGGTCGCAGGTGGTCACCTCGTTCTCGAGCACGCCCAGCTTGGGGGTCGAGACGCGGACACGGTCGCCGACCTTGTGGGTGAAGCCCTGGCCGGGCGCGTCGCGGTCCTGGATGGGCGCGAACATGGTGCCCAGGAACAGCACGAAGCCGTCCGGATACTGGTGCTGCTTGCCATAGGCCTGGCCGGCCAGCACGGTCGGATCGCGGCTGATCAGGCTCATGTTCGACTTGCCGTCGAGCACGAAGTCGTCGCGGCCGGTGATCTTCAGCTCGACCTCGGCGCTGCGTACGTCATCGAGGCTGAACGAGGCGTCGAACAGGCGGAAGAACGGACCGATCGAGCAGGAGGCGTTGTTGTCCTTGGCCTTGCTGAGCAGCAGGGCCGAGCGGCCTTCGAAGTCGCGCAGGTTGACGTCGTTGCCCAGCGACGCGCCGCGGATCTCGCCCGAGCCGTCGACCAGCAGCACGACTTCCGGCTCGGGGTTGTTCCAGTGGCTGTCCTTGCGGACGCCGACCTGGTCGCCCCAGCCCATCGACGACAGCGTCGGGCCCTTGGTGAAGATCTCGGCGTCGGGACCGATGGCCACTTCCAGGTATTGCGACCACAGGCCATCCGCCACCAGCGCTTCCTTCAGGCGCGCGGCGCCTTCCGAGCCCGGCTCGACGCTCTTGAGGTCGCCGCCCATGCGGTCTGACAACTGCTGGCGGATTTCCAGGGCCTTGGCGGCGTCGCCGCGGGCGCGCTCCTCGATCACCCGTTCCAGGGTCGAAACGGCGAAGGTGACGCCGGCGGCCTTCAGGCATTGCAGGTCGACGGGGGCCAGCAGCTTGGCCGGCGCATTGCCCTGCGGGTCGTCCCAGACGGGGCGCAGGTCGAGCTTTTCCAGCGGACCCTTGTCGACGCCGCGCGGGATCGCGTCGCCCGGGGCGTAGGCGTTCATCAGGTCGGCGACGGTGGGGGCGATCTTGCTGACGTCCTCGACGTGGCCGCCGCGGATCAGAACGGGGGTCGGGCCCTGGCCAAAGTCGATGCGGCCCAGAAGGGTCGCTTCCCGCCAGTCCTCGGGAAGGTATTGCGTCACGCCCACCGCGTTTTCTCCCTTTCGCGCGGGCAGGGATCGTCGTCCCGCCGCCACGCTTCTTAACTCCCTGACTTGTTAGCGCTAACATGTGGAGGGGCGCAAGGGAGTTGTCTGACAACTCAAAACTCATGTCTGCCGACACGCGGTCGCGCCGCAACGAGCCCACCTCTCCCATGGGGAGAGGGAGGGGCCGCGCCGCAGGCGTGGGAGGGTGAGGGGGTAGGGCGTCGGAAGGTTGGCGCGTGTGAGGGGGAACGGCGGCCGGCCGTGTAACCCCTCACCCTTCCAGGCTAACGCCTGGGCCCCTCCCTCTCCCTCTGGGAGAGGGGATCTAGGTCGGCGCCGGCCCTGCCGAGTCCCGCACGATCAGGGTGTGCGGATGCATCAGCTGCCGCGGCTCGCCGGTTCCGTCGCGGTGGCGGCGGATCTCTTCCAGCACCAGGTCTACGGCGGCGCGGGCCATGGCGGCGATGGGCTGGTGGACGGTGGTCAAGGCGGGCCAGATGTTGGCGGCGATCGAGGTGTCGTCGAAGCCGACGATCGAGACGTCGCCCGGCACGTCCAGGCCCAGGCGGTGGGCCAGCCCCGCCGTGGCGGCGGCCATGTCGTCGTTGGCGGCGAAGACGGCGGTGGGGCGGTCCTTGGCGTTCAGCAGCCGCTCGGCCGCCTCCAGGCCCGAGCGGTAGGTGAAGTAACCCTGCTCGACGCGAACGTCTTCCTGCGGGATTCCGGCGGCCTTCAGGGCGGTCATGAAGCCGTCCATCCGCTGCTGGCTGACCGTCTGGTTGGGGTGGCCCTTGATGAAGCCGAAGCGCTTGTGGCCGAGCGCCAGCAGGTGCTGGGTCAGCTCGAAGGCGGCGGCTTCGTTGTCGATGCGGATGGTGGCCATGTCGCTGCTGGCCATGCCTGGCGCGACGGCCACGGCGGCCGCGCCGGCGGCCTTCACCTCGGCCAGCACGGTCTGGGATTCGCACAGCGGCGGCGGCAGGATCAAGCCGTCGACGCCGGTCTTCAGCAGCCGGGCCAGGGTGGCGCCGGCCAGTTCCGGCTCGGCGCACTTCTCGATGACGATCTGCGAGCCGGTGCGGCTGCTCTCGTCGAGGGCGCCGACCAGGAACTCCGACAGGTAGCCGGTCGAGGGGTTGTCGTAGAGCAGGCCGATGCGGAACGGGGCGCTGCCGGCCAAGCTGCGGGCGGCCGGGTTGGGGGCGTAGTTCAGCTCGGCGATGGCCTGCTCGACCAGCGCCCGCGTCTCTTCCTTGACGGTGGACTCGCGGTTGATGACCCGCGAGACGGTCATCGGCGACACGCCGGCGCGGGCCGCGACGTCGCGGATCGTGGCGCTCTGGCTGCTGCGCCGCCGGGTGCGCTCGGTGCGTTCGTTCATAACTGAGAAGTCCGTCCCTTTTGGGCGAGTCTAGACCGTTTCTCGCGCCAGGGGGAAGCGGGGCCTTGGTCGAGGCTCCCGGCAAGGCGTAGGGAAGGGGGCATGAACACGCGTGACGCTCGCCTTGGAGTCATCATTTTGTGCGGCGGCCGCTCGGTCCGGATGGGGCGGGACAAGGCCCTGATCGACTGGGGCGGCGTGCGGGCCGTGGACCGCGTGGCGGCCCTGGCGCGGGCGGCCGGCGCCGAGATGGTGCTTACAGCCGGGCGCGACTACGGCCTGGATTGGGTCCCCGATCCGCAGGAAGGCGCGGGCCCGGTCGGCGGCGTGCTGGCCGGCGCGGCGGCGCTGCGGGCGCGCGGCTGCGATCGGGCCCTGGTGCTGGCTGTCGATGCGCCGACCCTGACGGTGGACGACCTCGCGCCGCTGCTGGCGACGGAGCGGGGCGGGACGTTCGAGGTTTCGCCCGTGCCGATGGTGCTGCCGCTGGACGCCCTGCCGGAGGAGGCGCAGGCGGGCTGGCCGCTGCGGCGGCTGGTGGAGCGGGCGGGGCTTG
Organism: Caulobacter zeae; assembly: GCF_002858925.1. Classification (GTDB taxonomy): domain Bacteria; phylum Pseudomonadota; class Alphaproteobacteria; order Caulobacterales; family Caulobacteraceae; genus Caulobacter; species Caulobacter zeae. The sequence continues at coordinate 21,969 of NZ_PJRS01000045.1, read as the reverse complement.
CGGTGCTGAAATGTCCCGAAGAGGCGAAGGCGCGGTTGCTGGGCGCCAATACGCCGCAGGAGCGTGATCGACTTAGGCCGTAACCCCTCAGTAGACGTCCCGGCGATACCGGCCCTGATCCGCCAGGTCCTCCAGCGCGCCTGCGCCCAGGATCTCGCCCAGCGCTGCGTGGACCTCGCGCGACATGCCTTCCAGCGAACCGCAGACATAGATCGCCGCGCCCCGCGCCACCCAGGCCCGGACCTCGTCGGCGGCCGCCCGCAGGCGGTGCTGGACGTAGACCTTCTCAGCCTGGTCGCGGGAGAAGGCGAGGTCGAGCCGCGCCAGCACGCCCGAAGCGACCCAGGCCTCGATCTCCTCGCGATGGAAGAAGTCGTGGGCCGACGAGCGCTCGCCGAAGACCAGCCAGTTCCGCTTGCGGCCCAGGGCGGCGCGGGCCTTCAGGTGGCTGCGCAGGCCGGCCAGGCCCGTGCCCGCGCCGATCAGGATCATCGGCCGGTCGTCTTGCGGGGCGTGGAAGCTGCGGTTGGCGCGCACGCGGCCGGCGATCTCGGCCCCGACGGCGGCGTGCTCGACCAGCCATCCCGAGCCCAGGCCCGGCTTGCCGTCGGCGCGGCGCATCAGGCGCACGACCAGCTCGACCCCGCTGTCGGCCGGCAGGGAGGCGATCGAGTATTCGCGGTGCGGCAGGGCAGGCAAGGCGTCGACCAGGGCCTGGGGCGTGGTTCCGGCCAGGGCCTTGATGGCGGCGTCCTCGTGCGGCAGCCGCCGCCAGGACAGGGCCTCGCCCAGCGCAGCGGCCTCGTCGGCCTTCACCGGCGCTTCGGCGCTCAGCGACAGGCGCGAGAGCAGGTCGGCGACCTCGGCCGGGGCGTTGCGCGGACCGATCTCGACGATGTCGCCGGCCTGCCAGGCCGCGCCGCCGTCCTGCGGCTCAAGCCGAACGTGGAAGGCGCCTTCGCCGGCCGAGCCGGGGTTGAGCAGGCGGCGGCCCGACAGGGTCCAGCGACCATAGGCCGGGCGGCTCCAGTCGGGGGCGTCGGTGGAGCCGGTGAGCACCGCCAGCTGCGACTGCCAGTGGCGCAGGGCGGCGGCTTCGCCGTCGTCGACCTCGACCGTGTCGAACAGGCGCGCGCCGCCGTTGCGGGCCAGCCAGGCGTCCAGCGAGCGGCCAAAGGCGCAGTATTGGGCGTAGGTCGAGTCGCCCAGGGCCAGCACGGCGTAGGACAGCTTGCCCAGGTCCGGTTCGGTCGCCATCACGTCACGGATGAAGCGGCGGGCGTTGTCGGGCGCGTCGCCCTCGCCGGTGGTGCTGACGATGAAGAGGGCGCGGCCGGAAAGGTCGCGGGGCTCGACGGCCGCCAGCTCGCGCAGGCGCACCGGCAGGTCGGCCGCCTGCAGCGCCTTGGCCGTGGCCATGGCCAGCTCTTCGGCGAAGCCCGTTTGGCTGGCGAAGGCGACCAGCACCGGTTCGCCGGCGCCGGACGCCAGGGCGGCCTCCTCGCGGCGGGCCTTCCGCTTGCGCAGGGCGACCTTCACGGCGATCCCGGCGCACAGCAGCACGTAGAGGCCGACCACGACGGCGGCCAGGGCCAGGCGGCGGGCGTCCGGCGGCAGGCTGGAGAGGAAGTCGGTCATTCGTCGAGCATCGCCAGCAAGGCCGGCGACAGGCGCTCGGACAGGCCGTTCGGACCGCGCGTGACCACCAGGGCCGGCAGGTTCCGGGCCGTGGCGAAGGCGATGGCCGCGTCGGGACCCATGACGGTGAGCGCCGTGGCCAGGGCGTCGGCGGTCATGCACTCGGAGTGGATGACGGTGACGCTGACCACGCCGGCGTCGCACGGCGCGCCCGCGGCGGGGTCCAGCGTATGGGCGTAGCGCTTGCCCGCATGGTCGAAGAAGCGGCGGTAGTCGCCCGAGGTCGCCACCGACAGGCCATGCAAGGCCAGCAGCGTGCGGGGGGCGTTCTCGTCGTTGGCGCCGGCGACCGGCGGGCGTTCCAGCTCGACCCACCAGGGCTGGCCGTCGGGCTTGGCGCCCGTGCCGCGCAGCTCGCCGCCGACCTCGACGAGGTAGGAGCGCACGCCGGCCCGGTCTAGGGCGCGGGCGGCCTCGTCGACGCCGAAACCCTTGGCGATGCCGTTGAGATCGATATGGAGCCTCCCCGGCTGGAACAGCGCGTCGCCGTCCAGCGTCACGCGGCGCCAGCCGATGGGCGCGCGGGCGGCGTCCAGCGCCTCGGCGCTGGGCGGCTCGCCGGAGAACGGGCGGGGGCCAAAGCCCCAGAGGTCGGTGATCGCGCCCAGGGTCGGGTCGAAGGCGCCGTCGCTGCCTTCGGCCACCTCGAGGGCGCGGCGCAGCACCGTGGCGAAACCGGCCGGCAGGACGGTCCAGCTTCCGGGCGCTGACCGATTGAAGCGGGAGAGCGCCGACATCGGGTCCCAGGCGCTCATCTCGGAGACGACCTTGTCCAGCGCGCGCTGGACCATGGCGGTCATGGCCGCAAGGTCGGTGGTGACCGGCAGCACGGCCTTGACCGACCAGGTCGTGCCCATGGTCTCGCCGTCGAACCCGCGCACGACCCCGCCCACCGGCCGGGCCGGCGGTTCGCTGAGCATGGGAACGAGGACGCGGGTCATGGGGAGGAAACCTCTTCCCTTCCCCCTTGATGGGGGAAGGGCAGGGTTGGGGGTGGAGCGGCGGTGGACGTCACCCCGGCGGAGCAAGGTCCTGAACCGGTGTCACCCCCATCCCCGACCCTTCCTCCATCGAAGGGGGAAGGGAGATATGCGGATTACGGACGCTGGGCTTCCAGGGTCGCGGTGTAGCTGGCCGAGAAGCCGTTGCCGGCCAGGGCCGTCGGGGCGCCGCCTTGGCCGCCGCCCGGACCACCTTGACCGCCGGGGCCGCCGGGGCCGCCGGGAGGGCCGCCCATGCCGCCGCGGCCGGTCTCGCCGGTGCGGACGCTGGCGTTCAGCCAGTACATGCCGGCTTCGGGCAGGGTGAACTTCACCGCGCCGTCGGCGCCGGTCTTGACCTTGATCTCGCCCGGGGTGGCGCGATAGCGCGAGTTACCCGGCACGAAGGTCACTTCCAGGTCGGCGGCGGGCTTGCCGTCGATCAGGAACTTGAAGGTCGCCGCTTCAGTGGCCACCACGTCGTTGGGGTGGGTGACGGGAACCAGCTCCAGGCCCTTGCCGGTCGGCTTCAGCACCGTGTCGGTCGGGGCGCCGCGCGTGACGAAGGTTTCGTTGCGGTTGAAGCTCTTGATCGTCTTCAGGTCGGCGGCGCCGGCCGGAACCTGCTTGGCGAAGTCGTCGGCCGAACCCCGGAAGCGCTTGACCTCGCCGTTCTCGGTCCAGCTGGCCATGACGCTGCTGGAGGCCGTGCCGATCTTGTAGGTGCCGGGCTTGGCCAGTTCGACGTCGAACACCGAGCGGTACTGGCCGGTCGAGGCGTTCTTCAGCGGCTCGGTCGAACCGTCCGGGGTGGTGATGACCACGCCGTCCACACGCATGGCGCGGTGGTCGGGGTAGAACAGTTCGTTGGAGATGGCCGCGTCGACGGTCACCCACGAGCCTTCGCCCGACAGGATGGTGGCCGAGGGGACGAACCAGGCGCGGTGGGCGTGGGCGGCCAGCGGCAGGGTCAGGGCGACGGTCGCCGCCGTGAGGGCGAGAAGGCGCTTGCGAAGGGTCATGGCGTTTCTCTCTTGCTTATTTGACGGTGACCGAGACGGCGCCGAGCTCGGCCGTCCCCTTGGCGGAGGCGGTCTTGCCGGGCTTGCCCCAGGTGAACGGCACGCGCACGGCCTCGTGGCCGCCGACCTCGCGGGCGGCTTCGACCACCAGGGTGTAGGCGCCCGGCTTCAGCTTGGAGAGCTGGCTCTTGGCGCCGCTGAAGGTCAGCTTCTGCGGACCCGGCGCGCGGGTGGCCGAGGAGATGCCGTCGGCGGGGAAGCTCATGGTGCGGCCGGCCTTGCGCCACCACTGGCGCATGTCCTTCAGCCACTTCTCGCCCTTGTCCTCCTTGGAGTCCGGGTCGTACCAGACGGCCAGGGTGGCGGCGGCCGTGGCGTCGGGGCCCTCGACCCAGATGGCGACGTAGGGCTTGTGGTACTCGGCCACCGAAAGGCGCGGGATCTCGACGGTGACGGCGAGGTCGGCGGCCATCGCCGGAGCGCCGACGGCGGCGCCGGCGAAGGTCAGCAGGGAGACGGTGCGCTTCACGGAAGGCGGCCTTTCTCTAAAGGTGGACGAACAGGATGATGATCAGGAGCGGAATGGCCAGCCCCGCGGCGGTCAGCGGCCAGGTCATCGGCCGCCCGCGGGCGTGGAACTGAAGCAGGATCAGGCCGGTGACGGTGAAGATCACGCAGGCGCCGGCGAAGATGTCGATGAACCAGCTCCAGGCCTTGCCGGTGTTGCGGCCCTTGTGCAGGTCGTTGAGCAGGCTGACCCCGCCGCGGGTGGTCTTCTCGTGCTCGACGGCGCCGGTCTCGCGGTCGATGGCGATCCAGGCGTCGCCGCCGGGACGGGCCAGGGCCAGGTAGACCTCGGCGTCGGACCATTCGCCCACGCGGCGGGCGATGTCGGCGTCGACGGCCTTGTCGAGCCAGGTCTCGACCTTGATCGGCAGCGGGCGCTTGCCCTCAGTGGGGCCCGAGGCCAGCTCGGCGATCAGTTCGGGCGGCAGGGTCGCCTTCTTGCTGACGACCTTGGGCTCGGCCTCGATCGAGCCGGCGTGGTTCAGGGTGAAGCCGGTGATGGCGAACAGCAGCATGCCCACGAGGCTGATCGCCGCGCTGATCCAGTGCCACTGGTGCAACTGCTTCAGCCAGAAGGAGCGACGGTTCTGTTCGGCGGCGGCTTTCACGGGATTCCGGAACGGACGAGCTTCAGTGCCGCCGTCCATACTTGAGAGCGACTTGCAATTACAAGAGCCGATCGCCGTATGGCCGCGATTGGAAGCATTTGGCCACGGAACGTTTCGCAGTGCATGGCCCATCCATGACATTGCTCGCCACGCGCCCAGGGGCGGGACCTCGCTAGCCTCCGGGCGGCGCATCCATTCTCCTCCGTGAAATCCCGCTTTTCGGGAGGAGACTACGCGGGAAGGGGGCCAAGCCCTCACGCGCCGGCCGCCATTCGCGCGGCGACGGCAAGCTGCTATGCCTCCCACCATGGCCAAGCTCGACGACACCTATGATCCGCTGATCCCCGTTCCGGCCGAGCGTCGGGTGTTCGGGACGCGCGACGCCTTTTCGCTGTGGTTCAGCCTGGGCATCGGCCTCCTGGTGCTACAGGCCGGCGCGTTCCTGGTTCCGGGCCTGAGTCTCGGCATGGCGCTGGCGGCGATCGTCACCGGCTCGGCGCTGGGCGCGCTGCTGCTGGCGGCGGCCGGGGTGGTAGGGGCCGATACGGGCCTCTCCGCCATGGGAACGCTGCGGCTGGCCCTGGGCGCGCGGGGCGCGGCGGTTCCGGCGGTGCTGAACGCGGTGCAGCTGGTCGGCTGGGGCGCCTTCGAGATCATCGCCATGCGCGACGCCGCCGACGCCTTGGCCAAGCAGACCTTCGGCCTGTCCAACCCGCTGGCCTGGACGGTGCTGTTCGGCGCCCTGGCGACCTGGCTGGCCTTCATGGGGCCGGTGTCGTTCGTGCGGCGGTTCCTGCGCGCCTGGGGGCTGTGGCTGCTGCTGGGCGGGGCCGGCTGGCTGACCTGGCGGCTGCTGGCCCAGCACGACCTGGCCGCATTGTTCGCCAAGGCCGGCACGGGCGAGATGAGCTTCGGCGCCGGCGTCGACCTGGTCGTGGCCATGCCGTTGTCGTGGCTGCCGCTGATCGCCGACTACACGCGTTTTGGCCGCTCCAGCGGGCGGATGTTCCGTGGCAGCGCCGCCGGCTACCTGCTGGCCAACATCTGGTTCATGGGCCTGGGCGCCTGCTACGCCCTGGCCGCCGGGAGCGGGGAGGGGCTGCTGCTGACCGCCCTGGCCGCGGCGGGCGGCGGGATCGCCCTCCTGCTGATCGTCGTCGACGAGACCGACAACGCCTTCGCCGACATCCACTCGGCCGCGGTCTCGACGGCCACCCTGGCGCCGGTGCGGCCCGCGCATCTGGCCCTGGCCTTCGGCGCGCTGTGCACCCTGATCGCCCTCTTGGCGCCGCTTGCCCGCTATGAAGGCTTCCTGCTGCTGATCGGCTCGGTGTTCGCGCCGCTGTTCGGCGTGCTGCTGACCGACCACTTCGTCGTGCGTCGCCGCCAGCCTGAGGCCGCCGGCGCCTTCGCCCGGGGCCTGAACCTGCCGGGCCTTGTGGCCTGCGCGGCCGGGATCGCGGCCTATCAGGGCTTCAGCCGCCTGGCGCCGCAGCTGGGCGCCACCCTGCCGGCGCTGGCGGTTGCGGCGATCGCATATCTAGTGCTGGGGTTGATCTGGCGGCGACCGAAGGGCTGAGCGACCAGCGTCGCCGTAACGCCGTCCGGTCAAGTTCGTCTCGACAAGCGGCCCCTAACAAAAGAAACATCCAGGCTTCTTACCGCGAGGGGACGTTCGCGGGCTGCATTGGGGTCGTTTCTTGAAAGCGCTTTTCTTCTCGGTCTCGCTTCTGTCGTTGGTGGGCGGCGCCGCTCTCGCCCAGGACTACCTGCCGCAACCGGCCGCCCCGACGGCGCCGATCGTCGCCCCGCAGGACGTGGCCTATCCGGGCGTGCTGAAGCTGTACGTCGACGCCACCGACCTCGAGCGCAAGATCTTCGACATCAAGCTGACCCTGCCGGTCGCCAAGCCCGGCCCGATGACCCTCTACTATCCGCAGTGGGTTCCGGGCGGCCACTCGCCGCGCAACGACATCGACAAGCTGGCGGGCCTGGTGATCACGGCCAATGGCCAGACGATCCCGTGGAAGCGCGACGTGGTCGAGGTCAACGCCTTCCACATCGACGTGCCGGCCGGCGTGACCGAGCTTTCCGTCGCCTACAAGTTCCTGTCGCCGGTCGAGACCAAGGTCGGCCGCATGGTCATGACCCCGGACATGCTGAACCTGCAATGGCTGCAGATGACCATGTATCCGGCCGGCCACTTCACGCGCCGCATCACGGTCGAGCCGACCGTCAAGCTGCCGGAGGGTTTCCAGTTCGCCTCGGCCCTGGAGATCGAAAAGACGCAAGGCCAGGTCACCAGCTTCAAGCCGACCACGGTCGAGACGCTCGTGGACTCGCCGATGTTCGCCGGCCGCTACTTCAAGTCGGTCGAGCTTGATCCGGGCGCCAAGGTTCCGGTGCGCCTGAACATGATCGCCGACAAGCCTGAGCTGCTGGAGTTCAAGCCCGAGCAGATCCAGGCCCACAAGAACCTCGTGCAGCAGGCCTACAAGCTGTACGGCTCGCACCACTACGACCACTACGACTTCCTGGTGGCCCTGTCGGACCAGCTGGGCGGCATCGGCCTGGAGCACCACCGCTCGAGCGAGAACCGCGTCGCGCCCAAGTACTTCACCGAGTGGGACAAGACCTATGTCGGTCGCGACCTGCTGCCCCACGAGTTCACCCACTCGTGGAACGGCAAGTTCCGCCGTGGGGCCGACCTGTGGACCCCGACCCTCAACACCCCGATGCGCGACAGCCTGATGTGGGTCTATGAGGGCCAGACCCAGTATTGGGGCTTTGTGCTGTCGTCGCGCTCGACCCTGCTTTCCAAGGAGCAGACGCTGGACGCCATCGCCATGACGGCGGCGACCTACGACAACCGTCGGGGCCGCGACTGGCGCCCGGTGCAGGACACCACCAACGACCCGATCATCGCCAGCCGCAAGCCGCTGTCGTGGCTCTCCTACCAGCGCAGCGAGGACTACTACTCCGAAGGCCAGCTGGTCTGGCTCGACGCCGACACGCTGATCCGCGAGAAGACCGGCGGCAAGAAGTCGCTCGACGACTTCGCCAAGGCCTTCTTCGGCGTCGCCGACGGCTCGTACGTGTCGCACACCTACACCTTCGACGACGTGGTCGCGGCGCTGAACGGCGTGGTGGCCAATGACTGGGCGACCTTCCTGAAGGACCGCATCGAGGGCGTGAACCCCAAGGCCCCGCTCGATGGCCTGGCCCGCGGCGGCTACAAGCTGGTCTATACCGACACCCCGACCGAGTACTTCAAGTCGTCGGAGACCCGGGCCAAGAACACCAACCTGTCGTACTCGCTGGGCCTGACGGTGGGCTCGGACGCGGTGCTGACCGACGTGCAGTGGGACGGCCCGGCCTTCAAGGCCGGCCTGACCCAGGGCCTGACCGTGGTGGCCGTCAACGGCGACACCTATGACGCCGACAAGCTGAAGGCCGCCGTCAAGGCCACCGCCAAGGGCGTTCCGGTCGAGCTGCTGGTCAAGGAAGGCTCGCGCTACCGCACGGTGAAGCTCGACTACAGCGGCGGCCCGCGCTACCCGCGCCTGGAGCGCATCGCCGGCACGCCGGCGCGCCTGGACGACATCCTGGCGCCCCGCAAGTAAGCCTCAAGAGCCGTCCGGCGCCCGGGGCCGCGAGGCGCCGGACGGCTTTGTTCTCGACATGCGGCCAAGTCTGCCTTGGGGGCCGCATGTCCGATTCCACGAAGTTCGATCGTCGTCAGCTGCTGGTCGGCGCGACCGCCGCCGCCGTCTCCACGGCCCTGCCGGCCATGGCCTCGCCCCAAAAAACAGTTGGGAAAGGCGAGAGCGCCAAGCTCTACGCCCTGTTCGACGCCTTCTTCGACGAGGACCTGACCGAGAGCCCCGAACAGGCGACCAATCTCGGCCTCGACACCGGCGCCCACGCCGGCGCGCGCACGAAGCTTGGTGACCGCTCGATCGCCGCCTGGCTCAAGGAGCGCAAAGAGCCGGCCGAGCGCCTCAAGCGCCTCAAGGCCGTCGATCGCAAGGCCCTGACCGGCGAGGACGCGGTCAACTACGACACCGCCGCCTATTATTACGGCGCGCGCGACAAGGCCTCGGGTTTCGACTACGGCGCGGTGTCGCGGCCGTTCGTGGTGACCCAGTTCTACGGCGGCTACTCGTCGGTCCCCAGCTTCCTGGACAACAAGCACGAGGTGAAGTCGGCGGCCGACGCCGACAGCTACCTTGCCCGCGTGGCCGGGTTCGCCGGCGTGCTCGATCAGGAGAGCGAGCGGGTGCGCGCCGACGCGGCCAAGGGCGTGATCCCGTCGGACTTCATCCTCGACAAGGCCATCGGCCAGTTGAAGCAGTTCCGCGCCCTGCCGCCGGAAAAGAACGTGCTGGTCGCCTCGATGGCCCGTCGCGCCAAGGCCTACGGCGACTACGACGCCAAGGCCGCCGCCCTGCTGGCCAGCGCGATCCACCCCGCGCTGGATCGCCAGATCGAGACCCTGACCGCCGTGCGCGCCAAGGCCGTGCACGAGGCGGGGATGAACCGCTTCAAGGACGGCGAGGCCTTCTACGCGGCCCTGCTGCGCATCTACACCACCACCGAGAAAACCCCCGACGAGGTCCACCGCCTGGGCCTGGAAGAGGGCGCGCAGATCCAGGCGCGGATGGATGAGATCCTCAAGAAGCGCGGCTTCACGCAAGGGTCCGTCGGCCAGCGCATGGCGGCCCTGAAGGACCTGCCGGGCGAGAGCTATCCCAATACCGACGAAGGCCGCGCCCAGATCCTGGCCTACTGCAACCGGCTGATTGCGGAGATGCAGCCCAAGCTGCCGCAATGGTTCGGGATCACGCCGAAGATCCCGGTCGAGGTGCGCCGCATTCCGCCCTATACCGAGGCCGGCTCGTCGGGCGGCTATTACGAGCGGCCGCCGCTGGACGGTTCGCGCCCGGGGGCCTTCTACATCAACCTGCGCGACACGGCCGAGCGCCCGCGTTACGCCCTGCCGACCCTGACCTATCACGAGGCCGCCCCGGGCCACCATTTCCAGCTCGCCCTGACCGCCGAGGGCAGCCTGCCGCGCCTGCGCCAGAACATGTTCTTCTCGGCCAACACCGAGGGCTGGGCGCTCTATGCCGAGCAGGTGGCCATGGAGATGGGGCTCTACGAGACCGACGACCTGGGCCTTCTGGGCATGTACCAGGCGCGCCTGTTCCGCGCCTCGCGCTGCGTGGTCGACACCGGCATTCACGCCAAGGGCTGGAGCCGCGAGAAGGCCATCGCCTACATGGTCGAGACCGGCGGCGACGACGAGGGGCGCATCACCCGCGAGGTCGAGCGCTATTGCGCCAACCCGGCCCAGGCCTGCTCCTACAAGGTGGGCCACACCGTCTGGGCGGCGCTGCGCGAGCGCACCAGGCAGCGCCTGGGCGCCAGGTTCGACATCCGCAAGTACCACGACACCGCCCTGCTGGTCGGCCCGACCCCTCTGACCGTCCTGGAGAGCGTGGTCGACGCCTGGTCGGGGTGACTTCAGCCTTCCTCTCCCATGGGGAGAGGAGGGGACCCGCCGCTTGCGGCGGGGAGGTGAGGGGGTACGCTGTCGGCTGTCTAAACCCCTCACCCTCCTACGCCTGTCGGCGCGGGCCCCTCCCTCTCCCTCAAGGAGAGGGGAGAAAGAAAAGTGACCGGTAACATTTGGGCTTGAGTGGTCAGACAAGCTCTCCCATAGTGTCAGGCAAGACGGCGCGAAGCCGCCGTGACAGACGCTGGGGAAACGCAAGGATGACCACCACCCTTACTCGCCGCACGCTGGGCGTTAGCCTGGCTGCTCTGGGCGCAGCCATGGCGCCTGTGGTCCGGGCGGCTCCAAAAGCGGCGGACGGCAAGGCGCTCTACAAGGATCCCGCCCAGCCGGTCGACGCGCGGGTCAAGGACCTGCTCTCGCGGATGACGCTGGAGGAGAAGGCCGCCCAGCTGATCGGCATCTGGCTGACCAAGGCCGCGATCCAGACCCCGACCGGCGACTTCTCGCCCGAGACGGCCAGCAAAAACTTCCCCAATGGCCTGGGCCAGATCTCGCGTCCGACCGACCGCCGGGGCCTGAAGCCGACGACCGAGGTCAACGCCGCCGCCGGGGCCGAGGACGGCTCGGTGGGGCGCAACGCCCCGCAGACGGCCAAATACGTCAACGCCGCCCAGAAGTGGGCGATGGACAGCACCCGCCTGGGCATCCCGATGCTGATGCACGACGAGGCCCTGCACGGCTATGTCGCCCGCGATGCGACCAGCTTCCCACAATCGATCGCCCTGGCCTCGACCTTCGATCCGGAGCTGGTCGAGCAGGTGTTCTCGGCGGCCGCCAAGGAGATGCGCGCTCGCGGCTCCAACATCGCGCTCGCCCCGGTGGTCGACGTGGCCCGCGACCCGCGCTGGGGGCGCATCGAAGAGACCTACGGCGAGGACCCGCATGTCTGCGCCGAGATGGGCCTGGCCGCCATCCGCGGCTTCCAGGGCAAGACCCTGCCGCTGGCGCCCGACAAGGTGTTCGTCACCCTCAAGCACATGACCGGCCACGGCCAGCCCGAGAACGGCACCAATGTGGGCCCGGCCCAGATCGCCGAGCGCACCCTGCGCGAGAACTTCTTCCCGCCGTTCGAACGGGCGGTGAAGGAGCTGCCCGTGCGTTCGGTCATGCCCAGCTACAACGAGATCGACGGGGTGCCCTCGCACGCCAATCGCTGGCTGCTGACCGACATCCTGCGCGGCGAGTGGGGCTTCGAAGGCGCGACGATGAGCGACTACTTCGCCATCAAGGAGATCATCACCCGCCACAAGCTGACCGACCAGCTGGCCGACACGGCGGTGATGGCGATGAACGCCGGCGTCGATGTCGAGCTGCCCGACGGCGAGGCCTATGTGCTGCTGCCCCAGCTGGTGCGGTCGGGCCGCATCCCCGAGGCCGCCGTCGACGCGGCCGTGGCGCGGGTGCTGAAGATCAAGTTCGAAGGCGGCCTGTTTGAAAATCCGTACGCGGATGAAAAGACCGCCGATGCCAAGACCGCCACGCCGCAAGCCGTCGCCCTGGCCCGCGAGGCGGCCCGCAAGGCGGTGGTGCTGCTGAAGAACGACAAGGGCCTGCTGCCGCTGGACGGCAAGAAGATCAAGCGCCTGGCCCTGCTCGGCACGCACGCCAAGGACACCCCGATCGGCGGCTATTCCGACGAGCCGCGCCACGTGGTCTCGGTGCTGGAGGGCCTCTCCGCCGAGGCCAAGGCGCAAGGCTTCGCCCTCGACTACGCCGAGGCCGTGCGGATCACCGAAAAGCGCGTCTGGGCCGCCGACGAGGTCAAGCTGGTCGACCCGGCCGTGAACGCCAGGCTGATCGCCGAGGCGGTCGAGGTGGCCAAGAAGGCCGACGTCGTGGTCATGGTGCTGGGCGACAACGAGCAGACCAGCCGCGAGGCCTGGGCCGACAACCACCTGGGCGACCGCGACAGCCTGGACCTGGTGGGCCAGCAGAACGACCTGGCCCGCGCCATCTTCGCCCTGGGCAAGCCGACCGTGGTGCTGCTGCTGAACGGCCGTCCGCTGTCGGTAAACCTGCTGGCCGAAAAGGCCGACGCCCTGGTCGAGGGCTGGTACCTGGGCCAGGAGACCGGCAACGCCGCCGCCGACGTGCTGTTCGGCCGGGCCAATCCGGGCGGCAAGCTGCCGGTCAGCATCGCCCGCGACGTCGGCCAGCTGCCGATCTATTACAACCGCAAGCCCACGGCCCGCCGCGGCTATCTGTTCGACCGCGCCACCAGCCCGCTCTATCCGTTCGGTTTCGGCCTGTCCTACACCAGCTTCGACATTTCGGCCCCGCGCCTGTCGAAGGCCCGGATCGGCCAGGGCGAGAGCACGACGGTGTCGGTCGAGGTGACCAACACCGGCAAGGTCGCCGGCGACGAGGTGGTGCAGCTCTACGTCCACGACGAGGCGGCCTCGGTCACTCGTCCGGTGCTGGAGCTGAAGAACTTCAAGCGGGTGACGTTGGCACCCGGCGAGAAGAAGACGGTGACCTTCGAGGTGAAGCCCTCGGACCTGTGGATGTGGAATCTTGAGATGAAGCGGGTTGTCGAGCCGGGCGATTTCTCGATCCTGGTCGGCCCGAACTCGGTGGATCTGAAGTCGGCGAAGCTGACGGTGGCTTAGTCGCTCCGAATAAAAGATCCATCCCGGAAAGCGCGAAGCGCTTATCCGGGACCCAGGGGCGAGCGGCAGTGCGGCGGCCCCTGGGTCCCGGCTCTCCGCTGCGCTGCGGCCGGGATGACGACATAGGGGAGGGCGAAGCCCTCTCACGAATGAAACAACGAGCCGCCTCAGGCGGCCGAGGGAGTGACACACATGCGCCGCGTCGCGCCGATCCTGCTGGCTGCCGTGATGGCCACGCCCGCCGCCGCCCAGGGGCCGTTGCTGAACGGGCTGTTCGCCGACCATGCGGTGGTGCAGCGCGGCCGGCCGTTGCCGGTGTTCGGCGAAGCCAAGCCCGGCGAGGCGGTGACCGTCACGCTCGGCGACAGGACGGCCACGGCCAAGGCCGGCGCGAACGGCGCCTGGCGCGTCGACCTGCCGGCGATGACGGCGGGCGGGCCCTACACCCTGGAGGCCAAGACCGCCTCGGGCGCGAGCCAGACGGTCGGCGACGTGCTGGTCGGCGACGTCTGGCTGTGCTCGGGCCAGTCGAACATGGAACTGCCGGTCGAGCGCGGCAACAACTCGTGGTCCGAGATTCGCTCGGCCAATGACGACGGCCTGCGCATGGCCTATGTCGACCACGCCGACAGCCGATCGCCGCGTACGACCTTCGCCAAGCCGCCGGCCTGGAAGGCGGCCAAGCCCGATGCGGTCGGGTCGTTCTCCGCCGCCTGCTACTACATGGCCCGCGAGCTCAGAAAGACCGACAAGACGCCGCTGGGCCTGGTGCACGCCTCGTGGGGCGGGTCGGCCATCGAGGCCTGGCTCAGCCCGGCCGCCCTGCGCAAGGCCGGCGACTACGGCAACGACATCGCCACCCTCGAACTGTCGCTGAAGGACCGCCCGGCCGCCGACCGCCGCTGGGGCGAGACGATCAAGGCCTGGTGGAGCCTGCGCCACAAGGGCGCGGCCGGCGGTCCGTGGGCCGGCGACGGCGCCTGGACGCCCGCGCCGCAGGGCCTGGGCGTCTGGGAGAGCTGGGGCGTGCCGGCCCTGGCCGACTTCAACGGCATGGTCTGGTTCGAGACCACGGCGACCCTGACGGCGGCGCAGGCGAAAGGCGCCGCCAGCCTCGAGATCGGCATGGTCGACGAGGTCGACACCACCTACGTCAACGGCGTCGGGGTCGGCTCGACCTCCGGCGCGGGCACGGTGCGGGTCTATCCGGTGGCGGCCGGGACCCTGAAGGCGGGCGCCAACCGCATCGTCGTTTCTGCGCTGGACACCTACGCCAACGGCGGCCTGTACGGCGAGGCGGCCCGCGCCCTGGTGCTGGCCGACGGGACGCGGATCCCGCTGACGACCTGGCGCTACCAGATCGAACCGAAGGAAACCGGCGAGCCGCCGCGCGCGCCGTGGGACACGCTGTCGGGCGTCTCGACGCTCTACAACGGGATGCTGGCGCCGATGGGCCCCTACGCATTCAAGGGCTTCGCCTGGTACCAGGGCGAGAGCAACACCGGCCGGCCGCAGACCTACGAGCCGCTGCTGCGCGAACTGCTGGCCGAGCGCCGCCTGGGCCAAGCCGCCGACATGCCGGCCCTGGTGGTGCAGCTGGCCAACTACGGCAAGCCGCAGCTGGCGCCAGAGGAGTCCTGGTGGGCCCAGGTGCGCGAGGCCCAGCGCCTGGCCGTGGCCAAGGACGGCCACGCCGCGCTCGCCGTCATCACCGACATCGGCGATCCCTCCGACATCCACCCGACCAACAAGCAGGACGTCGGCAAGCGTCTGGCGCGGGGCGCGGGGCGCCTGGCGGGGAAGGCGGTGACCACCGGGCCTTCGCCGGTCTCGGCCCGCCGCGTGGGCGAGACGGTCGAGGTGGCCTTCGAGCAGGTCGCCGAGCGCCTGGCGACGCGCGGCTCGGACAAGGCTATCGGCTTCGAGCTGTGCGACACAGCCGGCTGCCGGTTCGCCGACGCCCGGGTCGAGGGAGACAAGGCGGTGGTCGCCATCCCCGCCGGCCTGAGGCCGACCAAGGTGCGGTTCGCCTGGGCCGACGCCCCGACCTTCAACGTCTTCGACATGGCCGGCCTGCCGTTGGGTCCGTTCGAGATCGCGGTCGCCCCGTGAGCAAGGGCGTCGCTGGTCTGCGCACCGCCGTCTCGGCTCTGGCCCTGGCCGCCGCCGTGGCGGGCGCGGCGGCCTTGGCGGCGCCCACCGCCGCGCGCTCGGCCGAACCCGTGGCGATGTCGGATAAGCCGGTCGCCGGCGGCTTTGCGCTGATCGCGGGCGGCAAGCCCGCGCGGGTCGAGGCCGACGTCACCGACTGGCCCGGCGTGCTGCGCGCGGTGCAGGGGCTGCGTGGCGACCTCTCCAGGCTCTCGGGCGGGGCCCAGCCGGCCAAGGACGCACCGGTCGTCATCGTCGGCACGCTGGGCAGGAGCGCGCAGATCGACGCCCTGGTCGCGGCCGGCAAGCTGGACGTCTCGGCGCTGAAGGGGCGCTGGGAAGGCTTCGTCCAGCAGGTGGTCGACAACCCGCGTCCGGGCGTGACCCGCGCCCTGGTCATCGTCGGCGCCGACAAGCGCGGCACGATCTTCGGGGCCTACGACCTGTCCGAGCGGGCCGGCGTCTCGCCCTGGACCTGGTGGGCCGACGTGCCGGTGCCGGTGCGCCGCGACCTGACGGTGGCGCCGGGCGCCCGGTTGCAGGCGCCGAAGGTCAAGTACCGGGGCATCTTCCTCAACGACGAGAACCCGGCCCTCTACGGCTGGGCCAACACCACGTTCGGCGGCTTCAACCACGCCTTCTACGAGCGGGTCTACGAGCTCGTGCTGCGGCTGAAGGGCGACTATCTGTGGCCGGCCATGTGGGGCAAGGCCCTCTATGACGACGACCCGCTGAACGCCGTGCTGGCCGACGAGATGGGCGTGGTGATCGGAACGTCGCACCACGAGCCGATGATGCGGGCCCACGTCGAGTGGGAGCGCTACGGCCAGGGGCCATGGGACTATTCGAAGAACCCCGAGGCCCTGCGCCGCTTCTGGCGCGAGGGCGTCGAGCGGATCGGCGCCAACGAGAGCCTGGTCACGGTCGGCATGCGCGGTGACGGCGACGAGCCGATGACCCAAGGCACCGCCACCAGGCTGCTGGAGACCATCGTCGCCGACCAGCGCAGGATCATCGGCGAGGTCACCGGCAAGGACCCGTCGGCGACCCCGCAGGTCTGGGCGCTCTACAAGGAGGTGCAGGACTATTACGACGCCGGGATGCGCGCGCCCGACGACGTGACCCTGCTGTTCGCCGACGACAACTGGGGCAACATCCGGCGGCTGCCGAAAGCGGGCGAGATACGGCCGGGCGGTTACGGCGTCTACTACCACTTCGACTATGTGGGCGGGCCGCGGAACTACAAGTGGCTCAACACCAACCAGATCGAGCGCACCTGGGAGCAGATGAAGCGCGCCGACGACCACGGCGCCGATCGCCTCTGGATCGTCAATGTCGGCGACCTCAAGCCGATGGAGCTGCCGACCGAGTTCTTCCTCGACCTGGCCTGGGATCCCGCCGCCATGCCGGTCGAGAGGCTTTCGACCTACACCCGCGACTGGGCGGCGGCGCAGTTCGGGCCCGAGCATGCGGTCGAGATCGCGAGGCTGCTGGACGGCTATACAAAGCTCAACGCCCGGCGAAAGCCCGAGCTGATCGACGCGGCGACCTTCAGCCTGGTCAATGATCGCGAGGCCGAGCGGGTCGAGGCCGAATGGGCCGCGCTGGAGGCCCGCGCCGAAGCCGTGCGCAAGGCCCTGCCCAAGGCCCAGGACGACGCTTTCTTCCAGCTGGTCTGGTTCCCGATCATGGCCAGCGCCAACCACACGCGGCTCTACATGGCCGTCGGCCGCAACCAGCTCTATGACCGGCAGGGCCGCGCCGCCTCGCTGGCCCAGGCCGACCTGGCCGAGAGGCTGTTCGCCCGCGACGCGGAATTGACGCGCCAGTACCACGCCATCGGCGGCGGCAAGTGGGTCCACATGATGGACCAGACCCACATCGGCTACAGCGGCTGGCAGCAGCCCAAGCAGAACGCCTTGCCCGCCCTGGCCCGCAACGTGGTCTATTGCGGCGTGCTGATGGGCGTCGCCGTCGAGGGACGCGAGGCGCGGGTCGACGCCGAGCAGGGCGCGGACCTGCCGCCGCTGACGCGTTGGGGCCCAAAATCGCGCTGGATCGACGTGTTCAATCGCGGGCCGTCGCAGATGACGTTCGAAGTCAGCGCCGGCGCGCCGTGGCTTAAGCTGTCGCGCGGTCCGGCCGGCGACTGGGGCGATACGCGGCTGGAAGTCTCGGTCGACTGGGCCAGGGCGCCCAGGGGCGTGCACCGCGTCCCGATCACCCTCAAGGGGCCGGGCGGGCAGCAGGCCGTGGTGACGGCGGTGGTCGACAACACCGCCCGCAAGCCGGCCAGGGGCGCCTTCGTCGAGGCCGGCGGGCCGCTGGCCATCGCAGCCGAGCACTACGTCCGGGCGACCTCGGTGGATGGCGTTGCGTGGAAGACCATCCCCAATCTTGGCCGCACGCTGTCGGGCGTGGCCGGCTATCCGACCACCGCCCCGCCCAGTGCGCCGGGCAAGGGGGCGATGCTCGAGTACCTGGTCGACTTCGAGAAGGCAGGGCCGGTCGACCTGACCGTGCTGGTCTCGCCGGGCCTGGACGTCACGGGCGGGACGGGCCCGCGCTTCGCCGTGTCGATCGACGACGCGCCGCCGGTGGTGGTCAACACCATCCCCGACCCGTCCGAGAAGGCCTGGGACAAGGTGGTGGCGGATAATGTCCGTTCACTGATCACCTCGCTGGTGGTCCCGTCGGCGGGCGCGCACCGGGTGCGGCTGTGGCGGGTGGATCCGGGCGTGGTGTTCCAGCGGCTGGTGATCTCGCGTGGGGTGGTGACTGGGAGCTATCTGGGGCCGGTGGAGGGCGTGAGGGCGCGGTGAACAGGAACCTCCCCCTGTGGGGGAGGTGATCGCGAAGCGATCGGTGGGGGGAGTAGTTGCGAGGTTGGCCGAAGCCTCGGAAGCTGAAAACGGCCCCCCACCGGCCTTCGGCCGCCTCCCCCAGAGGGGGAGGGTCTAGCGTTGCAGGGAAAACTCCACGGGCGCGTCCATCTCGATCCGTTCACCCTTGATCGTCTGCGGCGGGGCGGGGAAGGGATCGGCGCGGGCGACCATGGCGCGGACCTCGGCGTCGAGCAAGGCATGGCCCGTGGGGCCGGTGAGGCGGCAATCCAGCACGTGGCCGGCGCGGTCGAGGACGAAGGTCACCTGGGCCACGCCCTGCTGTTTCCGCATGCGGGCGGCCTTGGGATAGGTCTTGTGGGCCTCCAGCCAGGCGCGGACCCTCGCTGCGTAAGCGGTGCTGGTTCCGACGTGGGCCTGGACGCTGTCGGCGTCGCGCCGGCCGGCGGGCGGCTTGGCGGCCGAGGCGTCCATGGCGCGGGCGGCGGCCGGCACGGCGGCCTGGGCCGTGGCGGGCGGCGTCGGGCGCGGCGGCGCTTCGGAAGGCGGTGCAGGAGAGGGCGGCGCGGGCGCGGCCTGGGTCAGCCAGCCGTCGGGACGCGGCGGCAGCGGCTTGGGCGCGGGCTTTTCCGGTTGCGAGGGCTGCGGCGGCGCGGGCTCGCTCTCCGGCGTCGGGGCCGGCGCGGCGTCGGGCGAGGTGGCGTTGTCGACGGCGTCGAGGGCCGGGTCGCCCAGCGAGATCAGCATGGCCGCGTCGTCCATCGGCGCGAGGACCGGCCTCTGCTCCCATTGGACGACGGCGAGCCCGAGGGCGCCGTTGATGACCAACGACGCCCCCGTCGCCCAGGCTCGAACATGCCAGGGCGTCTTCTTCATGGTTAGAACGTCTTGCCGAGCGTGAGCTTGACCGTCCGGCCCTCGGCGTCGAGCGACGACAGGTGGCGGCGGAAGTTCTTGTCGAACAGGTTGTCGACCCCGGCCTGCACCTCCAGGCCCTTCAGCGCGCCGTCCTGCGGCTTCCAGGTCAGGAACAGGTTGTGCACCGAGTAGCCGGGCGTGCGCAGCGAGGCGGTGGTGGTCTCGTTCTGGTCGTCGGCGAACTCGCCGCGCCAGCCGGCCGTCAGGTTGTAGGCCGGGAAGACGTAGCCGACCGTCAGGTTCAGGGTGTCGGCCGGGATGGTGTTCAGCGGCGCGCCGCTCGTGCGGTTCTCGCCGTCGATCACCGACACCGCGCCACGTACGAACAGCTGCCTGGCGCCGTACTCGGCCTCGACCTCGACGCCCGAATAGCGGGCCTCGCCGATGTTGACGAAGTAGCTGGAGGTGGCCGTGCCGCGGGCGATCAGGTTGCTGACGTCGTTGCGGAAGAGGGTGGTCTTGATCCGCGCCTGGTCGCCCTGGCCGAACAGGTTGCGGAACTGCAGCGTGCCGCCGACCTCGTAGTTGTCCGACTCCTCGGGCTTGAGGTTGAGGCTGTCGTTGCTGGCCGTCGCCGAGGTGCGGCTGTAGATCTCGTCCAGCACCGGCATACGCACGGTGTGGGCGATCGAGCCGAACACCGAGGCCCATTCGGTCAGGCTGTAGAGGGCGGCGATCTTGGGCGAGACGCCGTTGTCCTTGACCTCGCGGCTGGTGGTGACGCCCAGGCCGGGCTGAAGCTTGGTCCAGTCGACGCGCACGCCGGGGATCACGGTCAGCTTGCCGTAGGTGACCTCGCCCTGGGCGAACAGGCCGTACTTCTCCATGTCGCCTTCGGGGTGGGTGGCCGCCCCGTGGTTGGTGCCGGTGGCGGTGCGGCGCGGGTTGCGGCGCTCCTGCTTGTAGGCCTGGGCGCCGACCGTCAGGAAGGCGACGCCGTCGCCGGCGAACTGGAACTCCGAGGTGTTCTGGGCGCGGCCCTGCAGGGTCTTGTACGAGAACTCCGACTCCAGCACCCCCGACAGGAAGGTGGTGTCGGTCTGGTTGACCTTGCTGTTGGCGTAGGAGACCTGGGCCTCGAAATCGAGCAGGTCGTTACCCTCGAAGGCGTTCTGGTAGCCGATCACGGCGGTGTCGTCGGTGGTCTTGCGGCGCACCGGCGTCGTGGCCATGGCCTCGGACTGGTCGTAGATCTGGACGCTGTCGTTCTTCCAGTTCTGGTACGACGCCCAGACGCTGTGGTCCTTGCCGAAGGTGTAGCGGCCCTTCAGCAGGTAGCTGTCCGAACTGGCGTCGGAGGCCGGCACGACCTGGCCATTGCCGTTCTCGTACTCGTCGCTGCGGCGGCTGGTGTACATGCCCAGCACCTCCAGCTTCTCGGTCGGCTTGAAGGCCAGGATGCCCGAGCCGAAGCGGGCCTCGGCGTTGCTCTCGACGCCGCCGCGCAGGCGCACGGCGAAGCGGTCGTCGCCTTGCAGGAAGTCCGAGGCGTCCTTGCTGGTGAAGCTGACCACGCCGGCCAGGGCGCCGGCGCCGTAGAGGGTGGACGAGGCCGGGCCGCGCAGCACCTCGACGCGCTTGTAGAGCTCGGGGTCGCTGAAGAACGCGCCCATCCGGTACTGCTCGAAGAACTTCGTGACGCCGTCGATCTGCATCAGGATCCGGCTGTCGCTGTCGGCCAGGCCGGTGCCCATGCCGCGGATGTTGAAGCCCTGGCCCAGGGCGCCGACGCCGCCCATGGTGTTGACGCCGGGGATGCCGGCCAGGAGGTCGCCGATGGTCGAGGCCTGGGCCTGGTCGATGGCGTCCTGGTCGAGCGTGGTCACGGCCTGGGGCGTGTCGATCGCCACCTTCTCCTTGCCGGCCGAGACGACGACCTTGCCCAGCGACAGCTTGCTGGTGGTGACGGCCTCCTCGGGCGCGTCGGCGGCCTGGGCTTGGGCGAAGCCGACGAGAACGAGGTTGGCGACGCCGGCCAGCAACAGGCCGCGCGTCCGGTTGGAAATGCGCATACGACTATCCCCGTATATATAGCGAATAAGAATCATTCGCATAATATGGGCGAGCGACTCCCGACAGAGCGCCTCGCCGAATGGCGACGCTTTTGGTCGCCTTTTCGCCTTAATGCAAGTGACTCTTAATAGCGAGTTGATGCATGGTCGCAAAAGTGGGTTGGGGAGGGGGCTTTGCGCTTCGCCGCTTTTCCGCGCAACCTGCGGCCAGGGCCTTGGAAGAGGCCGGGGAGATCGCCATGGCCAAGCTCGTCTTCGGCATGAACCAGTCCCTCGACGGCTATGTCGACCACACGGGCTTCGGGCCCGATCCCGTGCTGTTCCAGTACTTCGTCGACCAGGCGCGGAGCCTGACGGGCAGCCTGTATGGCCGTCGCCTCTATGAGATCATGAGCTATTGGGACGAGGAGCATCCCGATTGGGATGAGCCCCGGCGCGATTTCGCGGCGGCCTGGCGCGGTTGCCATAAATGGGTGGTGTCGCGATCGCTGAAGTCGGTAGGCCCGAACGCGTCGCTGCTCGAGGGCGACCTTGCGACGGCCGTCCGCGCGCTGAAGGACAGCCACGACGGGGTGATCGAGGTTGGCGGACCGGACCTGGCCCGCAGCCTGACCGCGCTTGGCCTGATCGACGAATACAAGATCTACCTGCACCCCGTGGTGCTGGGGAGCGGCTCGCCGTTCTTTGCGGGCTCCAGGCCCAAGCTGCGGCTGGTGGACAGCACGCGGATCGGGGAAGAGGTGGTCAGACTGACCTATGCGCCGGCTTAACCAGGGCGGATTTGATGTTCACTCGTCATCCCGGCCGGAGGACCGCGCAGCGGGCCGTAGAGCCGGGACCCAGGGGCCACCTGCTGTGCGCCGGCCCCTGGGTCCCTGTGTATTGCGATGTAGGTCGGGCGGTCGCCTGATGGCTGGCGGGCGCAGCTCGTTGGGTCCCAGGCGTCACAGGCCGTGATCCGGCAAGGGCGCGTCCGCCAG
>NZ_PJRS01000035.1 GCF_002858925.1 Caulobacter zeae | reverse complement strand
TGGGTGCGGGGACAGGATTTGAACCTGTGACCTTCAGGTTATGAGCCTGACGAGCTACCGGGCTGCTCCACCCCGCGGCAGGGGTATGTATCGTGAGGGAGGGTTCTGGACTTTGTTATCTTTGCTGGATGCATCCTTTTAGCGGACCTGGCGGCGACCTACTCTCCCGCGCCTTGAGACGAAGTACCATTGGCCCAGGGGGACTTAACGACCGAGTTCGGAATGGGATCGGGTGGGGAACCCCCGGCAAAGCCACCAGGTCAGCGAAAAGGATGCTGCTTGCACTCTTTATGTGAGGGCAAGGCAAAGAAGAAGACATCAGTGTCAGGCAAGGTTTGTAAAGCTTGCATGGGTTTGACTGAAGAACGATCAAGCCTATCGAGCTATTAGTACCGGTAAGCTCCATGCGTCGCCGCACTTCCACACCCGGCCTATCAACGTGGTGGTCTTCCACGGCTCTCAGCGAGACCTTGTTTTGAGGTTAGTTTCCCGCTTAGATGCTTTCAGCGGTTATCTATTCCACACTTAGCTACCCTGCTGCACAGCTGGCGCCATGACAGGTCCACCAGAGGTGTGTCCATCCCGGTCCTCTCGTACTAGGGACAGATCCTCTCAAGTCTCGTACACCCACGGCAGATAGGGACCAAACTGTCTCACGACGTTCTGAACCCAGCTCACGTACCACTTTAATCGGCGAACAGCCGAACCCTTGGGACCTGCTCCAGCCCCAGGATGTGATGAGCCGACATCGAGGTGCCAAACTTTGCCGTCGATATGGACTCTTGGGCAAAATCAGCCTGTTATCCCTAGAGTACCTTTTATTCGTTGAGCGATGGCCCTTCCACGCAGGACCACCGGATCACTATGGCCGACTTTCGTCTCTGCTCGACTTGTCAGTCTCGCAGTCAGGCGGGCTTATGCCATTGCACTCGACGACCGATTTCCGACCGGTCTGAGCCCACCATCGCGCGCCTCCGTTACACTTTGGGAGGCGACCGCCCCAGTCAAACTGCCCGCCACGCCATGTCCCGGACCCGGATAACGGGCCGCGGTTAGACGTCAGCAACAATAAGGGTGGTATTTCAAGGATGGCTCCACCGGAACTGGCGCCCCGGTTTCATAGCCTCCCACCTATCCTACACATGTTGCTGCTAACGCCAAGGCGAAGCTGCAGTAAAGGTTCATAGGGTCTTTCCGTCTGACCGCGGGAACCCCGCATCTTCACGGGGAATTCAATTTCGCTGAGCCTGTGCTGGAGACAGTGGGGAAGTCGTTACGCCATTCGTGCAGGTCGGAACTTACCCGACAAGGAATTTCGCTACCTTAGGACCGTTATAGTTACGGCCGCCGTTTACCTGGGCTTCAATTCGGAGCTTGCACCCCTCCTTTTAACCTTCAGGCACCGGGCAGGCGTCAGACCCTATACGTCGCCTTGCGGCTTCGCAGAGCCCTGTGTTTTTGATAAACAGTCGCTACCCCCTGGCTTGTGCCACTCTTTTCTGGTTGCCCAAAGAAGAGTCACGCTTATCCCGAAGTTACGCGTGCAATTTGCCGAGTTCCTTCAGCACAGTTCTCTCAAGCGCCTTGGTATACTCTACCTGCCCACCTGTGTCGGTTTCGGGTACGGTCTCCGTTGGAGTTATTTCCAGGGACCTGTTCACTGCCGGAACCAATCCAATAAGGACCGACAATTTACCAGATCCGTCACTTCCAACTGGCTCAGGAATATTCACCTGATTCCCATCGACTACGCCTTTCGGCCTCGCCTTAGGGGCCGGCTAACCCTGCGCAGATTAGCTTTACGCAGGAACCCTTGGGCTTTCGGCGAGAGGGTCTCTCACCCTCTTTATCGCTACTCATGTCAGCATTCTCACTTCCGATACCTCCAACAAGGCTCACGCCTCATCTTCACAGGCTTACGGAACGCTCCGCTACCGCTTGCTCAAAGAGCAAACCCATACCTTCGGCGACTGGCTTTAGCCCCGTTACATTTTCCGCGCAGGTTCGCTTGACCAGTGAGCTGTTACGCTTTCTTTAAATGATGGCTGCTTCTAAGCCAACATCCTGGTTGTCAAAGCAAACCCACATCGTTTCCCACTTAGCCAGTACTTGGGGGCCTTAGATGATGGTTAGGGTTGTTTCCCTTTTCACGACGGACGTTAGCACCCGCCGTGTGTCTCCCAGATATCTCTCTCGGGTATTCGGAGTTTGATTAGAATTGGTACAGCTCGCGCCGCCCGCATCCATTCAGTGCTCTACCCCCCGAGGAGTCCGTCTGAGGCACTACCTAAATAGTTTTCGCGGAGAACCAGCTATGTCCAGGTTTGATTGGCCTTTCACCCCTATCCACAAGTCATCCGAGAATTTTTCAACATTCACCGGTTCGGTCCTCCAGTTGGTGTTACCCAACCTTCAACCTGCTCATGGATAGATCACCTGGTTTCGGGTCGTCATGCGACGTACTTATTCGCCCTATTCAGACTCGCTTTCGCTGCGCCTACACCTAACGGCTTAAGCTTGCACGGCACATGAAGTCGCTGACCCATTATACAAAAGGTACGCCGTCACCACGCGCGGTGGCTCCGACTGCTTGTAGGCTTCCGATTTCAGGATCTGTTTCACTCCCCTTGTCGGGGTGCTTTTCACCTTTCCCTCACGGTACTTGTTCGCTATCGGTCATTGAGGAGTACTTAGGCTTGGAGGGTGGTCCCCCCATGTTCAGACAGGATTTCACGTGTCCCGCCCTACTCGAGTCTGTCGCTATTTGACGCTTACGGGGCTATCACCCACTATGGCGGACCTTCCCAGATCCTTCAGCTTTATGTCACGACAGCACTGGCCTGGTCCCGGTTCGCTCGCCACTACTACGGGAGTCTCGGTTGATGTCCTTTCCTCCAGGTACTGAGATGTTTCAGTTCCCTGGGTTTGCTTAATGACCCTATGTATTCAGATCATTATACCTTGTTCGATCCACCGATCGTGTTCCAGCCGAAGCTGAAACAAGTCGGGTGACCGTAAAGGTGGGTTTCCCCATTCGGAGATAGCCGGATCAAAGGGTGCTCGCGCCTCCCCGGCTCTTATCGCAGCGTGCCACGTCCTTCATCGCCTCTCAATGCCAAGGCATCCGTCAGAAGCCCTTATGCGCTTGATCGTTCTCAGCAAAACCCATGCGCTTACCGTCTAGGGACGGCTCGCATGCGCTTTACAATTTGTCAGACAATGATGTCTTCTTAAGTCCAACCTAAACGGCTGAACCCTACCTTCACGATGTCACTTCGCAGACCAGCCTAAGCTGGTTGCAAACTTGATATCCTCGATCGCGACACTTCCAATCCTACCAGCTAGCCTCGCTCAAGCAGCGAAGCGGTAGCGAGGATTGCGAGAAATGGTGGAGCCAGACGGATTCGAACCGACGACATCCTGCTTGCAAAGCAGGCGCTCTACCAACTGAGCTATGGCCCCTCACACCTAAGTGCGAGTTGCTTTGCCCAGGAGAGCCTGGTCGGTTGCGTCCGTAAGTTTGGAAAGAGTGGTAGGCCCGATAAGACTTGAACTTATGACCTCACGCTTATCAAGCGTGCGCTCTAACCAACTGAGCTACGGGCCCATAGGCCGCTCAGATCGGATCAGGTGATCCGCTCCAGGGCTCGCGATCGTGCTTCGAACCTGGTCGGCTCGAAACAAGTGGAAAGAGAAACGGAGACGGCGGCGATCCGCTCATTTGTGTGCGTCTAGCGCACTAATTGGAGCCTCAATAAGCTCGTGAGAGCTTGGAGAAGCATCCTTAGAAAGGAGGTGATCCAGCCGCAGGTTCCCCTACGGCTACCTTGTTACGACTTCACCCCAGTCGCTGACCCTACCGTGGTCGCCTGCCTCCTTGCGGTTAGCGCAGCGCCTTCGGGTAAAGCCAACTCCCATGGTGTGACGGGCGGTGTGTACAAGGCCCGGGAACGTATTCACCGCGGCATGCTGATCCGCGATTACTAGCGATTCCAACTTCATGCTCTCGAGTTGCAGAGAACAATCCGAACTGAGACGACTTTTAGGGATTGGCTCCCCCTCGCGGGATTGCAGCCCTCTGTAGTCGCCATTGTAGCACGTGTGTAGCCCACCTTGTAAGGGCCATGAGGACTTGACGTCATCCCCGCCTTCCTCCGGATTAACTCCGGCAGTCCTGTTAGAGTGCCCAACTGAATGGTGGCAACTAACAGCGAGGGTTGCGCTCGTTGCGGGACTTAACCCAACATCTCACGACACGAGCTGACGACAGCCATGCAGCACCTGTGTCCCAGTCCCCGAAGGGAAAGCCAGATCTCTCTGGATGTCCAGGCATGTCAAAAGGTGGTAAGGTTCTGCGCGTTGCTTCGAATTAAACCACATGCTCCACCGCTTGTGCGGGCCCCCGTCAATTCCTTTGAGTTTTAATCTTGCGACCGTACTCCCCAGGCGGAGTGCTTAATGCGTTAGCTGCGTCACCGACAGGCATGCCTGCCGACAACTAGCACTCATCGTTTACAGCGTGGACTACCAGGGTATCTAATCCTGTTTGCTCCCCACGCTTTCGAGCCTCAGCGTCAGTAACGGACCAGTATGTCGCCTTCGCCACTGGTGTTCTTCCGAATATCTACGAATTTCACCTCTACACTCGGAGTTCCACATACCTCTTCCGTACTCAAGACTGCCAGTATCAAAGGCAATTCCAAGGTTGAGCCCTGGGCTTTCACCTCTGACTAAACAGTCCGCCTACGCTCCCTTTACGCCCAGTAATTCCGAGCAACGCTAGCCCCCTTCGTATTACCGCGGCTGCTGGCACGAAGTTAGCCGGGGCTTCTTCTCCGGGTACCGTCATTATCGTCCCCGGTGAAAGAATTTTACAATCCTAAGACCTTCATCATTCACGCGGCATGGCTGCGTCAGGCTTTCGCCCATTGCGCAAGATTCCCCACTGCTGCCTCCCGTAGGAGTTTGGGCCGTGTCTCAGTCCCAATGTGGCTGATCATCCTCTCAGACCAGCTACTGATCGTCGCCTTGGTGAGCCTTTACCTCACCAACTAGCTAATCAGACGCGGGCCGCTCCAATGGCGATAAATCTTTCCCCCGAAGGGCACATCCGGTATTAGCTCAAGTTTCCCTGAGTTGTTCCGAACCAAAGGGCACGTTCCCACGTGTTACTCACCCGTCCGCCACTAATCCCGAAGGATCCGTTCGACTTGCATGTGTTAGGCCTGCCGCCAGCGTTCGCTCTGAGCCAGGATCAAACTCTCAGGTTGAGTTGACATTGACTCCAGCTATTTGATCGAGGGGAAAACCCCGATCGCGTATCTGGTTTGCATAGTTTCTTGACGAGTTCCCATCACACAATGACCAAGCCCGAAAGCTCGATCACCGTATAAATGGTGTCTTCAAGAGACCGCATTCGTCAGCGTCCAAGATGACCTCGAAGGGTCATCGCCAGAGCGCCGCCGCCTGCGTTTCTCTTTCCAAATCAACAATGTCAAAGACCAGAGCCGGAGCTCCAAGCCGCCTCCGTAACCGGGGAGCGGCCCCACCGTTTAGCGCCCGGTGTCGGCGGAGGCGGCTATTTA
>NZ_PJRS01000033.1 GCF_002858925.1 Caulobacter zeae | reverse complement strand
AGGACATCCCCGCCCCGCGGCGCGCCTTCCGGGAAACCGGCGGGCGCGCTCCGGCAAGGCGTCAACAGCGCCGCCGGCCGGAGGCTGATGGAAAACGGCGGCGCGGAGCGCCCGGCTTCGTCGAAACGGTAACTTGCTGAAAACAGCTTCCGGGCGTCGCCCGGGCGCCCCGCACCCCTTCGATCAACTCGCAGCCAAGGCGCGAGGCCGCAAAGCCGCGCCCCAAGACCCTCCCCCTCTGGGGGAGGTGTCCGCGAAGCGGACGGAGGGGGGCCGTTCTCAGCTGCCGCTGCGCCGGAAAGTCATCCCCCCCACCGATCGCTCACGCGATCGCTTCCCCCACAGGGGGAGGTTCCCTAAGCCGCCGCCGGCTCCAGCTCCACCGGCCTGGCCCGCCAGCCGCGCTCCAGGCTCCAGGCGGCGATGCCCAGCCACAGGAGGCCCAGGAACGCATGGCCGCGCTGCCAGAAGCCGACGTCATTGCCCGTGCGCACGTTCCACACGCCCGTCAGCAGGGCCAGCACCAGGAGGAGGCCGAAGAACCAGCCCAGCGAGAAGTGCGCCAGCCGCCGGTAGCCCGGCTTGCCCCAAAGGGCCCAGGCGGTGAACAGCGGCGCGAACTGGATGGCCAGGCCCACGCCGCAGGCCCGGTGCATCGGGTCGGGCCAATGGAAGACGCCGGCGAAGAAGGCGCCCAGGCCCGTCATCGCCACCCACAGGCCGGCGAAGGCAGAGACCTGGCGGCGACCGCCGGCCTTTTCCAGGGCATGGGCGAAGCCCGCGCCGGCGAACAGGCCCGCGACGCCGGCCAGCATCATGCCCAGGTTGAAGATCTCGGGGGTCGGGGCCGCCGGGCCGCCCAGCTCGCTGATGAACTGGGCGCCGGGGTCGAAGCCGGGGAACAGCCTCTGGGCCAGCCACACGTCGGCCACCATCACCAGCGGCGTGATCACGCCGAGCCTCAGGAGCGCGCCCACGCTGGCCACCAGATTCCCTCTCGATAAAGACATGAGCGTGGCAGCTGAAAGTGTAAGCGGTTTCGGCGCTCGCCACGCTCAAGTGTATGAAACTGAGCCTGTTTTATCCGCTTCTGATGGAATCCATCAGAAGCGGACAGGCTCAGGGACAAAATCGGTCCCTCCGCCTCCTCGGTCAATGGGTCGCTCAGCGCGCGGCCGAGGACGGATGCCCCTTGGGCGCGAAGGTCGAGCCGAAGAAGTCGCCCGGGTTCCAGGTCGGGCGCTCGGCGGCGTCGGCCAGGTCGTGGGCGATCTCGTAGTTGACCAGGGCGAACTTGGCGGCCGCCTGGTAGTCGATCGGCTGCTTCAGGTCGTCGTTGGGCTTGTGATAGTGCGTGGCCAGGAAGTCCTTGAAGGCCTTCTCGCCGCCGTTCTTGAAGCCGGTCATCAGGAACACCGACGGCACGCCCTGCTGGACGAAGCGGTAGTGGTCGCTGCGGGTGAACAGGCCTTCTTCCGGCATCGGGTCGGGCGACAGGGCGATGTCGACGCGGCCGGCGGCCTTGGCGACGATCGGGCCGATGCTCGAACGGTTGGCCCCGAAGGCCACCACGTCGGTGAACGGGTACAGCAGCACCGGCATGTCCAGATTGACGTCGGCGGCCAGCTCGGCCTTCGGTACGGTCGGATTGTGCGCGAAATATTCCGAGCCGATCAGGCCCTTTTCCTCGGCGGTGACGGCCAGCAGCAGGATCGAGCGCTTGGGCCGGTCCTTGCCTTGCGTGAAGCCGCGACCGACCTCCAGCAGGGTGGCGACGCCGCTCGCGTTGTCGAGGGCGCCGTTATAGACCGCGTCCTCGCCGGGCTTGGGGTTTTCCTTGATCCCCTCGTGGTCGAGGTGGGCGCTGAGCACGATGGTCTGCGCCTTCAGCGTCGGGTCCGAGCCCTCGATCAGGCCGGCGACATTGCTGCTGCGGCGCTGCTGGATCTCGCTCTTGAGGGCGACGTTGGCGGTCGTCGGCAGGGCGAAGCCCTCGACCTTGCCTTCCTGGGTGTCGGCGGCCGTATAGGCGGCCTCCAGACGCGCGGTGGCCGAGCCGAACAGCTTGTACCCGCCCTTGACGCTGATCGAGGCCAGGCTGGGCGCCGAACCGCCGCGGACAAAGGGCGCGCCTTCCGGGGTGCTCCAGGTCATGCGCCAGTCGCGGCTGCCGGCCACGCCGCGCGCGAACGGACGGCGCTTTTCTCCCGTGGGCGTGCCCAGGGTCAGCACGCCGATCGCGCCGCGACGGGCCGCCTCGGCCCGCTTGACGCCCACCGAGCCGTAATGGGCCCGCTCTTCGGTCTGGAAGCCCTTGGGGGCCCCCGACAGCACCACGACGATCTTGCCCGCCACGTCCAGGCCCGCGAAGTCGTCGCGGCCGCGCTCGGGCGCGTTGACGCCGAAGCCGACGAACACCAGCGGCGCGTTCAGGGCCAGTTCGGCTTTGTCGGCCTGCGGACTGGGCAGGAAGTCGTCGCCGAAGACCAGCGAGGCCGAGGTCCCGCCGCCTTCGCTGATCTTGATCTCGCCGTCGCTCGCCGGGCGATAGGCGACCAGCGGCACGGTCTGCAGGTAGGAGCCGGCGTCGCCGGCCGGCTTCAGGCCCAGGAGGGCGAACTGCGCGGCCACGTAGTTGGCGGCCAGGTCGTAGCCGCGCGTGCCGGCCTCGCGGCCTTCCATCAGGTCGTCGGCCAGGAAGGTCATGTGGGCGCGGATGGCCTCGGCCGAGGGAACGAAGGCGTCCTTGGGCGCGGCGAGGGCGGGATGGGCGACCAGCAGGAGGGCGGCGCTCAGGCAGGCGGCGCGGCGCGAGAAGGGCATTCGGACAGGTTCCAGACGCGGCGGATCCGCGGAGCCGGCGACCTTGCAGAGGGGCTGGCGGCTTGTCGAGCAAGCTCTACCTGAACGTTTTGTAATGTAGGCGATCAGAGCGTTCGCGCTGGTAACCTTAATGAGAAAAATTCTCTACATAATTGGGTAAGGTCGATGAAAATTCACCCTATTTATGAAGATCCGCTTAACCGAACCCCGTCAGCTTCGCGATAAGACAGGGGAAACGGTTCATGCAGGCCTTCTCGATCTCCGCCGCGGGCATGGGCGCCGCGACCAGCCGCTTGGCCGCCAGCGCTCAGCGCGTGGGGAGCGATGCGGGCCTCTCGGCCAAGACGGATCTCGCCGCCGAGCGCGTCGAGCAGGTCTCGGCGCGAACCGACTTCTCCGCCAACGCCGCGGTGCTTCGCACCGCCGACGCCATGACCGGCGTCCTGCTCGACCTTCTGGCCTAGCAGTCCTCCGGTCATTATCCGCGCCCGCCTCGCGTCCCCCCCTGCGAAGGGCGCGGATACGCCGCCTCCTGGATTTTCCCCTAGTCTTTCCAGGAGGCGGCGACCCTATCCGCCTCCCGATCCACTCAGCGCCAGTTGCTCTTCAGGGCCTGGGCCTCGCCGGCCGCGTCCAGCGGCGCGCCCGAGATCATGCCGTCGACCACGGCCATCACCGCCGTCGGCGTCTCCGAGGCGGCCTGGCGGTACTCGCCGCCGGCGGCCGGAGCCGTCGCGGGCGCGGAGGCCAGCACCCGCCAGGCGCCGTCGGCGCGGCAGGCCACGCCCGCCTGGTCCTGGCCCTGGAAGGTGCGGCACCAGCGGCCGGTCTGGCTCTTGAAGGTCACGCCGATCCGCACCGGGCCCTGGCCTTGCGCAGCCGCGCCATCCTCCAGCGCCCGGGCCAGCGGCCCGACGGCCATCGGCAACTCGGCGGCGCGACCGTCGGCGGTCGGCGGCGAGGGCAGGGCCAGGCGTCCGATCGCCAGGCCGGCCACCAGGCAGGCGGCCATGGCGGCCCAGGCCGGCGGCTTGCGGAAGGTCGGGCGGCCGGCGACCGGCGCCGCGGGCTTCTGGGCCTTGGCCTTGGCCTTGGCCTTGTCCTTGAGCTTTTCCTTGGGCTTGGGCTGCGGGAAGGCGATCACCTCGGCCGGCTTGCTCCCGGCGGTGACCGTGGCCTTCAGGCCGGGCGGGACCGGTTCGCGCAACACGCCGGCATGGGCGCCCGACAGCAGACGCCGCAGGTCGCGTTGGGCCTGGATCCGGGCGGCCAGGGCCGGGTCCTTGGTCATGGCCGCGGTGATCCTGGCCATGGTCTCGGGCGGGAGCTCGCCGTCCACATAGGCGAAGACCTCTTCGTCGCTCACGGTCATGGCCTTGCTCCTTGGTCGATCAGCGCGGCCTGCAGAGCCGTGCGGCCGCGGGCTAGGCGGCTGGTGAGGGTTCCCATCGGGATGTCGAGACTGTCGGCGGCTTCCTGGTAGGACAGGCCCTCGATCAGCACCAGGGCCACGGCGATCCGCTGATCCTCGGGCAGGGCGTCCAGCGCCGCCTCGACGGCGCTCAGGGCCAGGCGGCCGTCCAGCGACGGCGCGGCCGGATCGGCGGCGTGCACGCCGGCCTCGGGCGGGGCCAGGACACGGCCGTGGCGGGCCCTGCTTCTGCTCTCGTCGATCCAGGCGTTGCGCATGATCCGAAACATCCAGCTGTCTTGTCGCGTGCCTTCCCGCCACTGATCGCGACGGGCCAGGGCGCGTTCGACGGTCAGCTGCGTCAGGTCGTCGGCGTCGGCGGGATCCCGGGCCAGCACCCGCGCCATGCGGCGAAGCCGCGGCAGGAGGTCCAGCATGTCCTTCTGAAAAGAATCCAAGGTCCGCCTACGTCGCCTAAGGGAAGAAACGCGCCGCTTCCGGCGTTTAATCCATGAACCGGATAATTATTCCACTCCGCGCGGGTTCCGGCCATCGTTCTCGCGCGGCAAGCCACGGAGATCGCGTTGCGGAAGAAAGTCCACGTCCTGGTCGTCGCGGTCTGCGCCGTGGCTCTCGCGCCGGCGGCGGACGCGCAGCTGCTGCCGGGCGGCCTGCCGTCGCTGCCGGGCCGGCTGCCGGTGGTTTCGGACGTGGTCGACGGCGCCGAGGACCGGACCACGCGCACCGCTCAGGGCGTGCGGGACCTGGCGGGGCTGGACCGGCTGAAGGCCCTGCTGCGCGCCAATCCGCGCGTGCTGGAGCCCGACGACCAGGGCCGTCCCGTGGTCCGGGGCGAGGTGCTGGCCGTCTCGCCGAGTCCAGAGGCGCTGCGGCGCGCCCTGGACGCCGGTTTCGTCGAGGCGCGGCGCGAGCGGTCGGGCGAGCTTGGCATCGAACTTGTGACCCTGACGCCGCCGCGCGGCATGGACGCCCGCCAGGCCGTTCGCCGGCTGCGGGCGCTGGATCCGTCCGGCGACTACGATTTCAATCACATCTATGCCGGCGCTGGGCTGGTGGGCGTGGCCGGGCTGGCCGCTATGGCTCCGGCCGCAGGGGGCGCGGCCGGCGCACGGGTCGGGCTTGTGGACGGCGGAGTGGAGGCGAGCCATCCCGATTTTCGCGGCGTCGCCATCGAGCAGCGCGGGTTCGCCAAGGGCGCGCCGAAGGCCGGGACGCACGGCACCGCGGCGGCCTCGCTGATCGCGGCGCGGGACTATGGTTCGGCGGGACCGGGCGCGCGGCTGCTGGCCGCCGACGTCTATGGCGTGGGACCGACCGGCGGCTCGGCCTCGGCGATCGTCGGGGCGCTCGCCTGGATGAGCGCAGCCAAGGTCCCGGTGGTCAATGTCAGCCTCGTCGGGCCCGACAACGGGGCGCTGCGGGCGGCGGTGAAGGCGCTGGTCGGCCAGGGCGTGCTGGTGGTGGCGGCGGTCGGCAACGACGGCCCGGCCGCCCCGCCGCTCTATCCGGCCTCCTATCCGGGCGTGATCGCCGTGACGGGCGTCGACAAGCGGGGCAGGGCGCTGCCCGAGGCCAGCGCCAACGGCCAGGTGGCGTTCGCGGCCTTGGGGACAGAGGTCCGGGCCGCCGCGCCGGGCGGACGCAAGGCTACCTTGCGCGGCACCTCGTTCGCCGCGCCGGTGGTGGCCGGGCGGCTGGCCCGGCTGACTTCGAGCCCCGATCCGGCGAAGGCCAGGGCGGCGGTGGCGGCGCTGGGGCGTCAGGCCAAGGATCTGGGCGCGCCGGGACCTGACAGGACGTTCGGCGCGGGCGAGGTCGAGGCGGGTCGCTGAAAAAATTTCGACGGCGATGGAAGAAAGCCCCGAGCGGCGTCGTTGGACGGGTCAGGAGGCGAAAAAGACGCCCCACGAAATGACCTCAAGGAGACGTCCCATGCGCAAGATCTCGTTCCTCGTCACCGCCGCTTCGGCCGTTGTCCTGCTGGCCGCCCCGATGGCCCAGGCTCAGTTGCTGGGCGGTTCGGGCGGCGGCGGCCTGACCGGCGGCCTCACCGGCGGTATGGGCGGCCTTGGCGGCCAGCTCGGCGGCGACGGCGGTCTGGGCGGCGGCCTGAGCGCGCCCGACACGAGCGGCCTGGGGTCCAGCGTCCGTGGAGGCGCCAGCCGTATCCGCGACCGGGCCGGTGAGACGACCTCGACCGTGCGCGGCAAGGCCCGTGACGCCGCCAGCCGCACGCGCGGCGCCACCGAGGGCGCGGCCTCGACGGCTCGCAACACCGCTTCGAGCGCCAAGGCCGATGGCTCGGCCGAAGGTTCCGGCTCGGGCTCGGCCTCGGCGGGCGCCGGCCAGCTGACCGGCGCGCTGACCGGCTCGGGTTCGGGCGGCGGCTCGCTCTCCGCGCCCGACACCAGCGGCCTGACCTCGACCGCTTCGGGCGCCGCTTCGAACGCCCAAGGTGCCGCCGGCTCGGCGCGTGACCGGGCTGCGGGCGCGGCCACCCGCACCACGGGCGTCGCCCGCAACGCCGCCGGCTCCGCCCGGGACGCGGCCGCGTCGGCCAATGCGACCGGCGACGTCGCCCTGACCGGAGGCGGTTCGGTCAGCCGCGACGGCGCCTCCGGCTCGGCCAATGGCTCGGGTTCGTCCAGCGCCTCCACCAGCAAGGGCGGCGCCGGTCAGTCCGGCTCGCTGGGCCTGTCGGGCTCGGCCTCGCGCAGCGGCGTTTCGGGTTCGGCCAATGGCGCCGGCTCGGCCGACGTCAAGACCGGCAACAACTAGGCCGTACCGCTCTTCAGCGGGTCCAAAGAAAAAGGCGGCGTCCTCGCGGGCGCCGCCTTCGTCTTGTCTGGCCTGGAAGCCGATCAGCTGTCGAGGAAGCTGCGCAGCTTGCGCGAGCGGCTCGGGTGCTTGAGCTTGCGCAGGGCCTTGGCTTCGATCTGGCGGATGCGTTCACGGGTGACCGAGAACTGCTGGCCGACTTCTTCCAGCGTGTGGTCGGTGTTCATGCCGATGCCGAAGCGCATGCGCAGCACGCGCTCTTCACGCGGGGTCAGCGAGGCGAGCACGCGGGTGGTGGTTTCCCGCAGGTTCGACTGGATGGCCGCGTCGATCGGCAGGACCGCGTTCTTGTCCTCGATGAAGTCGCCCAGGTGGCTGTCTTCCTCGTCGCCGATCGGCGTTTCGAGCGAGATCGGCTCCTTGGCGATCTTCAGGACCTTGCGCACCTTTTCCAGCGGCATGGCCAGCTTTTCGGCCAGCTCTTCCGGGGTCGGCTCGCGGCCGATCTCGTGCAGCATCTGGCGCGACGTGCGGACGATCTTGTTGATCGTCTCGATCATGTGGACCGGGATGCGGATGGTCCGCGCCTGGTCGGCGATCGAGCGGGTGATGGCCTGACGGATCCACCAGGTGGCGTAGGTCGAGAACTTGTAGCCGCGGCGGTACTCGAACTTGTCGACGGCCTTCATCAGGCCGATGTTGCCTTCCTGGATCAGGTCCAGGAACTGCAGGCCGCGGTTGGTGTACTTCTTGGCGATCGAGATCACGAGGCGCAGGTTGGCCTCGACCATTTCCTTCTTGGCCTGACGGGCCTCGCGCTCGCCCTTCTGCACGGTCTGGACGATGCGGCGATAGTCGTCGATCGGCACGCCGGTCTCGGTGGCCAGTGCGGCGATTTCCTGGCGGATGTCGCTGACCGAGCTGGTGTCGTTCTCGACGAACTTGGTCCAGCGCACGCCCATGCCCTTCACCTGGTCGACCCAGGTGGGGTTCAGTTCGGAGCCGAAATAGGCCTTCAGGAACTCGCCGCGGCTGATGCCGTAGCTGTCGGCCAGGCGCAGCAGGCGGCCTTCCAAGCCGATCAGGCGCTTGTTGATCGCATAGAGCTGCTCGACCAGAGCCTCGATGCGGTTGTTATTCAGCTTCAGCGTCTTCAGGTGCTGGATGATCGTCGCCGACAGGCCCTCGTAGGCCTTGCGGTCGGCGTCCGACAGGTCCGTGCCCTTCAGGCGGCTGCCGACCAGCTTGTCCTGCAGCTTGCGGAAGGTCTCGAACTCGCTGGCAATGGCGTCGAGGATGGCCATGACGCCTTCGCGCAGTTCGCCTTCCATGGCGCTGACGGTCGGGCCGGCGCCATCGTCGAAGTCGTCCTCGTCCTCGCCTTCGCCCTCGGGCTTGGCCTCGCCGGCTTCCTGGTCGACCGGCTCGGCCGGTTCGCCGTCGTCGTCCTCGGCGGCAGGCTGAGCCGCGCCGCCGTTGATGGCCGCGTAGGTGCCTTCCAGGTCGATGACTTCACGCAGCAGGATGCGGCCGGTCGAGAGTTCCTCGCGCCACACCATGATGGCTTCGAAGGTCAGCGCGCTTTCGCACAGACCGCGGATCATCGTGTCGCGGCCGGCCTCGATGCGCTTGGCGATGGCGATTTCGCCCTCGCGGCTCAGCAGTTCGACCGAGCCCATTTCGCGCAGGTACATGCGCACGGGGTCGTCGGTGCGGTCGTAGGCGGCCGGCTTGTCGCTGGTGATGACCGTGGTGTTCTCGTCGCGGGTGGCGACCTCGCCGCCCTCGGCGTTCTCGGCGTCTTCCTCGGCCTCGACGACGTTGACGCCCATTTCGCTGAGCATGGCCAGCGTGTCTTCGATGGCGTCGGGGCTGACCTCTTCCGAAGGCAGCACCTTGTTCAGCTCGTCCATCGTGACGTAGCCGCGGGCTTTCGCCTGTTTGATGAACTTCTTTACGCCGGCGTCGGTCAGGTCGAGGAGCGGACCATCACCACCGGTGGCTTCGGGCGCTTCGGTCTCGGCCGTGGAATTGTTGCTCATCAAGCTCTCCGAAATCGGCGCCGACCCCTTCGTGGCGGGGGCGGGCCGAGAATGCCTCAACATGTCGCCGGCCTTCCGCGGATCCTCGCGAGTTCGGGCCTTCGACTGCTTCCTCAAGGGTTAGGACCCCGCTGCGCAGGCGCTCCAAGCCTCCAGCAGGATCGGCGAAAAAATTTTCGACGTTCTGTGAACTAACGCACGAAAGGCCACGGGGTAACGCTCCGCGCGAAAAGGGCGGAGGGCGGCGGCTTCGAGCGCGGCGTTCATGAACGTCGATCTTTCGATCGGCGACCGCTGGGACCTGGCGCGGCGAGGATGACATCCTGTTTCAAAGAGGGCGCGCGCTGTGCGTTGGCGGCCCGATCGATGTCAAATCAGCTGCGTGGCAAATCCTTGAGTCGGCAAATGGCCGTGGGTGACGCCTGTGTCAAGATGGCGACAGCCGGGAAGGGCGGTTTCTTTGGGTTTTGGGGCGGTGCGCGCGCTGTTCGGCCCTTCCTCAAGATGCTCCCCCTGAAGGGGGAGCTGTCGCGGAGCGACTGAGGGGGAAGGGATTGCTGACGTTGGGGGATGTGCTGAGCTCATCAGACACTTCCCCTCCGGCCCTCCGGGCCGCCTCCCCCAGGAGGGGGACTAAGAAAAAGCCGCCCGGATCGCTCCGGGCGGCTTCTTGCGTTTCAAGGGCGAGGCCTTGGCTTTACGCGTAGCTTTGCAGCGGGCGCACGTCGAGGGACTCGGCCGGGGCGCCGGCGATGGCCTGGGCGGCGGCCAGGGCGCCGGCGCTGGTGGTGTAGTAGGGCACCTTCATCATCAGCGCCGTGCGGCGGATGTCGAAGCTGTCCTCCAGGGCCTGCTTGCCTTCGGTGGTGTTGAACACCAGCTGCACGCCGCCGTTCTTCATCACGTCGACGATGTTGGGGCGGCCTTCCAGCACCTTCTTGACCAGTTCGACCTCGACGCCCTGCTCGGCGAGGTAGCCGCGCGTGCCGACGGTGGAGATCACCTTGAAGCCGGCCGCTTGCAGCAGCTTCACCGGCTCGACGATCCACGGACGGTCGCTTTCCTTGACCGACACGAACGCGGTGCCCGAGGTCGGCAGCTTCACGCCGCCGCCAAGCTGGCTCTTGGCGAAGGCGCGGGCGAAGGCCGGGCCCAGGCCCGTTTCGCCTTCACGGATCCAGTCGAGGCCCATGACCTCGCCGGTCGAGCGCATTTCCGGGCCGAGCACCGTGTCGACGCCAGCGAAGCGGGCGAACGGGAAGACGGCTTCCTTGACCGCGATGTGGTCGTAGGGCTCGTCCTTCAGGCCGAACTCGGCAAGCTTGGCGCCGGCCATCAGCTTGGCGGCGATGGCGGCCACCGGCTGACCAATGGTCTTGGCGACGAACGGCACGGTGCGCGAGGCGCGCGGGTTCACTTCCAGCACGTAGATGCGCGGGGCGTCCGAGTGCGGCTCCTCGATGGCGAACTGCACGTTCATCAGGCCGCGCACGTTGAGGGCCAGGGCCATCTGCACGGTCTGGCGCTTCAGCTCCTCGATCGTCTCGGCCTTCAGCGAGAAGGGCGGCATCGAGCAGGCGCTGTCGCCCGAGTGGACGCCGGCTTCCTCGATGTGCTCCAGCACGCCGGCGACGAAGACGCTCTCGCCGTCGCACAGGGCGTCGACGTCCACCTCGGTGGCGCGGCTCAGATAGTGGTCGAGCAGGATCGGGTGTTCGAGCGAGATCTCGCCGGCGCCGGCGATGTAGCGCTCCATGGCTTCGTGATCACGGATGATCTCCATGCCGCGGCCGCCCAGCACGTAGGACGGGCGCATCACGAACGGGAAGCCGATCTTGTCGCCTTCGGCGCGGGCCTCGTCCCAGCTGCGGGCGATGGCGTTTTCCGGCTGGGCGATGTCGAGGCCGTTCAGCAGTTGCTGGAAGCGCTCGCGGTCCTCGGCCAGGTCGATGGCGTCGGGGCTGGTGCCCAGGATCGGCACGCCGGCCTCTTCCAGGGCGTGGGCCAGCTTCAGCGGGGTCTGGCCGCCGAACTGCACGATGACGCCGGCCAGCTCGCCGTTGCTCATCTCGACATGCAGCAGCTCCAGCACGTCCTCGGCCGTCAGCGGCTCGAAATACAGGCGGTCGGAGGTGTCGTAGTCGGTCGAGACGGTCTCGGGGTTGCAGTTGACCATGATCGACTCCACGCCGATCTGGTCGAGCGCGAAGGCGGCGTGGCAGCAGCAGTAGTCGAACTCGATGCCCTGGCCGATGCGGTTGGGACCGCCGCCGAGGATGACGGCCTTCTTGGCGCCCGACGGTTCGCTTTCGCACTCGGGGACCTGGCCCAGGGCGCCGAACTCGTAGGTCGAGTACATGTAGGGCGTCGAAGCCAGGAACTCGCCGGCGCAGCTGTCGATGCGCTTGAACACCGGGCGCACGTTCAGGGCCTGGCGGGCGGCGCGGACGGCCTTCTCGGTTCCGTTGGTCAGCTTGGCCAGGCGGGCGTCGGAGAAGCCCTGGGCCTTCAGCTCGCGGAAGCCCTGGGCGGTCTTGGGCAGGCCGCCGGCGCGCACGAGGCCTTCCTGGCGGACGATCTCGGCGATCTGGCGCAGGAACCACGGCTCGTAGCTGCAAGCGGCGTTGACCTCTTCCACGGTCAGGCCGTGGCGGAAGGCCTGGGCGATGACGCGCAGGCGGTCCGGGGTCGGCACGCCCAGGGCGCGGACGACGGCGGCCTTGCCGGTGTCGGGATCATCGGCGCCGTGGATTTCCACCTCGTCGAAGCCGGCGA
Source organism: Caulobacter zeae (assembly GCF_002858925.1). GTDB lineage: Bacteria > Pseudomonadota > Alphaproteobacteria > Caulobacterales > Caulobacteraceae > Caulobacter > Caulobacter zeae. The sequence continues at coordinate 80,069 of NZ_PJRS01000033.1, read as the reverse complement.
GACCGGTCTCCAGGCCGCGCAGGGCCTTCTGGACGCTTTCCTTGAAGGTGCGGCCGATGGCCATCACTTCGCCGACCGACTTCATGGCCGTGGTCAGCAGGGGTTCGGAGCCTGGATACTTCTCAAAGGCGAAGCGCGGGATCTTGGTGACGACGTAGTCGATCGACGGTTCGAACGAGGCCGGGGTGGCGCCGCCGGTGATGTCGTTTTGCAGCTCGTCGAGCGTGTAGCCGACGGCCAGGCGCGCGGCGACCTTGGCGATCGGGAAGCCGGTGGCCTTGGACGCCAGGGCCGACGAGCGCGACACGCGCGGGTTCATCTCGATGACGACCATGCGGCCGTCATCCGGGTTCAGGGCGAACTGGACGTTCGAGCCGCCGGTCTCGACGCCGATCTCGCGCAGCACGGCGATCGAGGCCGCGCGCATCCACTGGTATTCCTTGTCCGTCAGGGTCAGGGCCGGGGCGACGGTGATCGAGTCGCCGGTGTGGACGCCCATCGGGTCGATGTTCTCGATCGAGCAGACGATGATGCAGTTGTCCGCGGTGTCGCGGACCACTTCCATCTCGTATTCCTTCCAGCCCAGCACGCTCTCTTCGATGAGCACCTCGGTGGTCGGCGACAGGTCGAGGCCGCGCTCGACGATCTCCTTGAACTCTTCGAGGTTGTAGGCGATGCCGCCGCCGGTGCCGGCCAGGGTGAAGGACGGGCGGATGATCGCCGGCAGGCCGACGAAATCGAGGCCTTCCATGGCTTCGTCCATGGTGTGGGCGGCCTTGGAGCGCGGGCTCTCGAGGCCCAGCTTGTCCATGGCGTCGCGGAACTTCTGGCGGTCCTCGGCCTTGTCGATGACCTCGGCCTTGGCGCCGATCATCTCGACGCCGAACTTCTTCAGGACGCCGGCTTCCTCGAGGGCGAGGGCGGTGTTCAGCGCCGTCTGGCCGCCCATGGTCGGAAGGAGGGCGTCGGGGCGCTCCTTCTCGATGATCTTGGCGACCATGTCCGGGGTGATCGGCTCGATGTAGGTCGCGTCGGCCACGTCCGGATCGGTCATGATCGTGGCCGGGTTCGAGTTGACCAGGATGATGCGGTAGCCCTCGGCGCGCAGCGCCTTGCAGGCCTGGACGCCCGAATAGTCGAACTCGCAGGCTTGACCGATGACGATGGGCCCAGCGCCGATGATCAGGATCGAGGAGAGGTCGGTACGTTTGGGCATGGCTAACTCGCGCAAAGACACGGTCGCGCACATCCGCGCGCCCGCTGTCGACCATCTTGCAGGTTAAGCCGCCCCTTTAGAGACGGAGTCAGGCGGGCGCAACCCCAGAGTCGGGGAGACTGGAAAAGCGCTGTTAGCGGTGTGGCTTAGCGTCCGCTCTTGGCCGGCGGCGCGGCGACCTGTGGAGGCTCGGCGGGGGCGGCCGCCAGGCTCCAGGCCCAGCCGGCGACGGCGCGGTCGTAGCCCATGCGGTAAAGGGCCTTGCGGTTGTCGGCGGCGAAGTCCAGGCCCGAGGTGTCGGCCTCGGCGGCGTCGGGAATGGCGCTGTAGAACAGCTGGCCGCCGTTGCGCTGGGCGAAGCTGGCGCTGGCGGCCAGGTGGGTGCGGATCAGCGCCTTGCTCATGGTCTGCCACGAACGGCCGACGATCGACAGGGCCCCGCCCTTGGTGAAGCCGAAGACGCCGCCGACCTGGCCGTTGACGACGACGAAGATCCGGCCCGGCTTGGCCGTGCCGCGATCGGCGGTCCATAGCAAGAGCGACTCCGGCGCGACGAAGAACGGGATGGTCACCCCGCCGTCGACATGCATCTCCGACAGCCGGCGGCCGTGGCCCTCGACCTGGATCAGGGCGGGCGGGAAGACGCCGGGGATGCTGGCCGAGGCCACCAGCACGTCGCGGAACAGCTCGCGCGAGGCCTCGTCGCCCTTGGTGGCGATGGCGCCCATGTCCCAGATCACCGTCTCCTCGGTGTCGAGGTTGGTGGTGGCGATCAGCAGGCGGCGGCCGCGGGCGTGCTCGGCGGCGATGGCCTGCATCATGTTGGCGTCGGCGTACTTGTCGACCAGGCCGCTCAGCGCCCGGCTGTCGTAGAAGCTGGGGTGGAAGAGGACGCCCAGGCCGCGCGGCTGAAGGATCCGGTCGGCGGCGTCGCCGGTGTAGACCTCGGCCAGGCGTGCGTCCCAGGTGGGGCCGAGGAAAGCGAAGGGGGCGGTGAGGGCGCCGGTCGAGACGCCGGTGACGATGTCGAACTCGGGTCGCTCGCCGGTCTTGGTCCAGCCGGTGATGACGCCCGCGCCATAGGCGCCGTTGGAGCCGCCGCCGGACAGGGCCAGGACGTCGAAGGTCTGCTGGTGGCGGGCGCGGTTGCGGGCGGCGTCGGCGAAGCGGATGCCGGCGGCGCCGTCGCTGGCGTTGAAGCGGATGTCCGAAAGCCCCGAAGGCGGCGGGCCGGCCAGGTCGCTGGCCTTGAAGGCGTCGCGCGATACCGAGCCGCAGGCGGCCAGGGCCAGCAGGGCGAGGGCGGCGAGGGCGAGACGGATCGGACGCATGTGGGGCCGGCGAAGTTCGAACGGCGCGAACCTAGGCTTGGCCGGGTCCCGCGTCCACTCAATGGCGCGATTGTTCAAAACCGAACGCCGAAACGCAAAACGGGCCGGCGCTGGGCCGGCCCGTTCGCGGGTCGCTTATGCAGCGGGGCCTATTAGGCCGACTGCAGCTGACCGGCCGAGACCTTGCCGCTGCGGCGGTCTTGCTCGAGCTCGTAGCTGACCTTCTGGCCTTCGTTCAGCGAGGTCATGCCGGCGCGTTCGACGGCCGAGATGTGCACGAAGACGTCGTTGCCGCCGTCTTCAGGCTGGATGAAGCCGAAGCCCTTGGTGCCGTTGAACCATTTCACGGTGCCGATAGCCATTGGGGTAGTCCTTTAGATCGTAGTGCAAGGCGCCTCGCGGCGCGCGCCGGGAAGCGATCAATTTCGTTGGAGGTCGGAGGCTGGCCCGGAGCTTCTTCATCAAGAAGCATGGAATAGCAGATCGAGCGGCAGCGAATTCGATGGGGATCTTCTAGTCGGTCGCCAATTTACATGCAAGCGATATATCGGGATTTTATTTTTTGGCCTGCAAGCGTGACCTTCGAAGCTCTTCGCGCGTTTTGGTTATCAACATCGCTGGATTTGAGCGGAGCGAGACCATGACGCTGATCGACCGTATTCCCAATCTGAAGGACACGGAACTGGCGCAACTGCTGAGCAATGTGCGCCGCCTGGATGTCAGCGGGACGCCCGAGGAACGCCGCCGGGCGGCCGAAGTTGCTCCGCACCTCGAGCGCGAGGCTTCGCGCCGGCGCGAGCGGGTGCTGATGGCGCGTCGCGCGGCGACCGCGCGCTTCTAAGGGGAACCCGCGGCGACGTCTCGCTTCTAGGTAGGGAACCCTAAGCGTCAAAATCGCCTTGATCAGGTCGATATTGCGAGTCACTCTCAATAACGACCTTGAGTCCTGGAGGCGATCATGGTGTTGCGGATGACGGGGACCCGCTGGCTGGCCCTGATGATGCAGGCCGAACGAGCCGGCGGCGAAGACCGCCCCGACAGCGAGTGGCTGATGTACGGGCCGTCCGAGGAGGACGAGGGCGAGATCATCGCGGGCGAGTAGGGCGCCGCAGCCCCCTCCGGCCCTTCGGGCCACTTCGGCAAAGCCGACTTAAAGGGGCTTAATCGAACGCCAGCGTGCGTCCGAAGAACGGCAGGGCGCGGGCCTCGACGCGGCCGCCGGGCGTCCAGTGACGTTCGCCCCACCAGCCGCGATACTCCTCGGCCTCGTTGGGGACGCCGAACTCTTCCAGCAGGCCGGCGAAGGCGCGGTTGGCGACCACGTGGTCGGCGTTGCCGTCGAAGCGGCCCCAGTCGAACATCAGGCCGCGCAGGCTTTTCAGGTCGGTCGCATGGGCCGGCAGCAGGCGGTCGAGCAGGAAGGCGTTCTGTAGCTTCCCGGTCAGGACAGGGTCGGTCGCGAGGCTCTCGCCCCGGCCGCTGGCGGGCAGGTCGGCATAGAACGGAGGCTTGTCCGGATTGGGCAGGAAGGCCTGGTACATCCCGAGGAACACGCGCGAGAAACCGTCGTCGCCCAGGTCGTCGAGCGACCGGGCCGCGGCCAGCCGCTCGAAGTTGGGCCGCGAGTGCATGGTCTGGAGGCCGACGCCCGTGCCGACCGGATGCAGGGCGTAGACCGAACTGAACACGCCCGGCGCCACCATGGCCGTGCGGATCGCGCCGTAGCCGCCCATGCGGTCGCCCAGCAGGCCGCGCGAGGCGGGGACGGGCAGGGTGCGGAAGCGGCCATCGACGGCGGCCACCAGGTCCTTCGACAGAAAGCCCGTCCAGTCGCCGGTCACCGGCGAGGTCGCGTAGAACGAACTGCCGGCCGGGGTGGAAAAGTCGGCGCTGACCAGGATCAGCGGCGGGACGGTTCCGTCGGCGATCGCCCGGTCGAGCACGGCCTTGGCCCCATCGCGATCGAAGAGGGCGCGATGGCCGTCGAACAGGTTGGGCAGGAAGTAGAGGACCGGATAGCGCAGCGATCCCGCCTCGTAGCCGTCGGGCAGGTAGGCGACGACCTTTCGGATCGGCGAGATCCCGACCTTGGCGCCGTCGAAGCGCCGGGAGGCGACCTCGAAATCCACCAGCCGCCCCTCGGCGCGCGCCGCCAGAGGCGCGAGCGCCAGCAGGAACACAACGCACGACCACAGCACGCCACGCATCGCACCGCCCCCGTCGCAGGTGTTGGGAGAACGATGGTCGTCCTATGCGTGTGTCGGATTTGCGGCGACGCTCAGGTCAGCGCCTTGCGGGCGGCTTCCCAGTACTGGGCGCCGGTGATCAGGGTGACGATGGCGGCGACGCCGAGCAGGCCGTGGACCGCCCAGGAAACCGGCTCGATGATCGCCGGGTCCTGCGGCAGGTTGAAAGCGCCCCAGGAGACCACGACCAGTTCGCCGCCGATGGCCACCAGTTGCAGGGTGGTCTTCCACTTGGCCAGCAGGGTGACGGGCAGCTTGACGCCCTTGCCGGCGCCGACCTCGCGCAGGGCGCTGACGGCGAACTCGCGGAACAGGATCAGGCCCGCCGGCAGGATGACCAGCGGGTTGGGGCCCAGCGCCATCAGGCCTAGCAGGGCGCCGCAGACCAGAATCTTGTCGCCGATGGGGTCGAGAATCGCGCCCCAGATGCTGACCGCGTCGAGCTTGCGGGCCAGCCAGCCGTCGAAGAAGTCGGTGATGGCGGCGATCGCGAAAGCCCAGAACGCCCAGCGTTGCAGTGAGAACTGCTGGTCGCCGGTCAGGCGCTCGCTGAGCCACGGCACGCCGCCGGCGGCCGCCGCCAGGGCCACGAACATGAAGAGGGCGATGACCAGGCGGGCGGAGGTCAGGATGTTGGGCAGGGCTTTCATGGCGCCGTTCTAACGCATGAGCGCGGGAGAGGGCTATGGCGCATGCGCGGTTGCGGCCAAGCCTGTTTCCTTACGGGGTGAAGACCTCGCCGTTGTCCATGCGCACGTTGCGGACGACGCGGAAGGCGTTCTCGGCCGCCCGGTCGCGTTCGGGCAGGAAGTTCAGCAGCAGCGAGCGCCGCCGGGCGCCGGACACGTTGCGGGTGGCGCCGTGCAGCAGGTCGGCGTCGAACACCAGGATGTCGCCGGCCTCGCCCGCCAGGGTTTGGGACAGGGTCTCGTCAGGATCGCCTTGGTCGAGCGGGCGGCGGACCACGCGGGTGGCGCCGTTGCCCGGACCGTAGTCGTCGAGAAAGACCATGGCCGAGACGGCGCGCAGGCCCGCGCCGTCTCGGTGCAGGGGCTGATGTCCGCCGTCCGGCAGGGGCTCGCGGCCCTCGACCTGGGCCAGGAAGAACGGGCCTTCGAGCATATGTCCCGCCACTGCCAGCAGGGTGGGCAGGCGGCAGGTCTCGCGGACGGTCGGATCCAGGTCGACCAGGGCGTGGCGCCAGCCGGGCGCCTTGGGGACGGCCCATTGCTCGCTGGGCCCGACGCCCGCGTCGAAGGCGGTGCGGAGAAGATCGCGCCAGGCCTCAGGTATGGCGCCGCGTAGCAGGAGATAGCCGTCGCGGTCGAGAAGGGCGGCCTGGTCCGCGGCCAGCGAGCCGACCTTGGTCGGCGTCAAAGCGGTGCACATCGTGATTGCCTAGAACTCAACACCAAGGCTCGCAAGGGCGGCGGACACGTAAGGCGTCGCGGGAAAAATGGGCGGCGGTGGTGCTGGCGCTGGGGACCGGTCGGTCCCAGATAGAACCCGGGGCGTATAGTGTAACACCAAGTGGAGTAGAGCCTCATGAGCACGGAATTCGCGAACAAGGCCGCCCTGGTCACCGGCGGCGCCTCGGGCATCGGCGAGGCGGTGGTGCGCGAACTGGCGGCCGGCGGCGCCAAGGTGGTGATCGCCGACTTCAACCTCGACGCCGCGCAAGCGCTGGCGACGGAAGTCGGCTCGGCCAGCGCCTTCAAGGTGGACGTCGCCGACCCGGCCCAGGTCGAGGCCATGGTCAGGTTCGCGGTCGACACCTACGGCGCGCTGCACCTGGCGGTGAACAACGCCGGCATCGGCGGGCCCAACCTGCCCACGGCCGACTATCCGCTGGATCAGTGGAAGCGCGTGGTCGATGTCGACATGAACAGCGTGCTCTATTCGATGAAATACGAGATCCCGGCCATGCTGGCGGCCGGCGGCGGTTCGATCGTCAACATGGCCTCGATCCTGGGCACGCACGGCTGGGCCGGCTCGGCCGCCTATGTCGCGTCCAAGCACGCGGTGGTCGGCATGACCAAGACGGCGGCCATCGAGTACGCGCCGCAGGGCGTGCGCATCAACGCGGTCGGCCCCGGCTTCATCGAGACGCCGCTGATCCATTCGGAAATGACCGACGAGGCCCGCGCCGGCCTGATCGGCCTGCACCCGGCCGGACGCCTGGGTCGTCCCGAGGAGGTTTCGGCCCTGACCTGCTTCCTGCTGTCGGACCGCGCCTCGTTCATCACCGGCAGCTACCACCTGGTGGACGGCGGGTTCTCGGCCCGCTGAGGACATTGCCCCGCCGCACGCGCGGCGGAGCAATCCTCTTTCCGTAAACGGTGTTCACGGGAAGAAAATGCGTTGACTGAGGCGTGATTTCGCACGCTTCGAGCTATTTTTATCCGCGTGATGGTTGACGTGGCGGTCGTGGGAAGCCAAGCCGTGGCTAATTCCCGAGGACCCCAATGACCGCCAGCGCCGACCCGACCGCCAATTCCTCCCGCCGCGTGCTGATGGCCAGCCTGGTGGGCACGGCGGTGGAGTTCTACGACTTCTACATCTACGCCACGGCCGCCTCGCTGGTGTTCGGGCCGCTGTTCTTCCCCTCGCATTCGGCCTCGATGCAGCTCCTGGCGTCCTACGCCAGCCTGGCGGTGGCGTTCTTCGCCCGGCCGGTGGGCGCGATCGCCTTCGGCCACTTCGGCGACCGCATCGGCCGCAAGTCGACCCTGGTGGCGTCGCTGATGCTGATGGGCGGCTCGACCCTGCTGATCGCCTTCCTGCCGACCTACCAGATGGCCGGATGGCTGGCGCCGGCGCTGCTGTGCGTGCTGCGGTTCGGCCAGGGCTTCGGCCTGGGCGGCGAGTGGGGCGGGGCGGCGCTGCTGGCCGTCGAGAACGCCCCTCCCGGTTGGAAGGCGCGCTTTGGCATGTTCCCGCAGTTGGGCGCGCCGGTGGGCTTCATCGCCGCCAACGGCCTCTTCCTGATCCTGGGCCTGCTGCTGAGCCCCGAACAGTTCATGGCCTGGGGCTGGCGCCTGCCGTTCCTGGCCAGCGCGGTGCTGGTTGGCCTTGGCCTGTGGGTGCGGCTGAAGCTGACCGAGACCCCGGCCTTCGCCGCGGCGCTGGCCCACGAGCCGCCCCCGGCCGTGCCGCTGGCCGAACTGCTCAAGCGCCACTGGAAGGAAACCCTGGGCGGCACCTTTGCTGTCGTCTGCTGCTTTGCGCTGTTCTACCTGAGCACGGCCTTCGCGCTGGGCTACGGCGCCAAGACCCTGGGCTATGACCGCCAGCTGTTCCTGGGCGTGCAGCTGTTCGCCATCCTGTTCATGGCCGGCGGCATCGTCGCCTCGGGCTACTGGTCGGACGCCACGACCCCGCGCCGGGTGCTGATGGCCGGCTGCGCCATGACCGTGGGCGCCGGGGTGCTGCTACCGGTGATGATGGGCGCCGGCTCGCTGGCCCTGATCTGCGCCTTCCTGTCGCTGGCCCTGTTCGCCATGGGCTTCGTCTACGGCCCGCTGGGCTCGTGGCTGCCCGAGCTGTTCCCGGCCCGGGTGCGCTACACCGGCGCCTCGATGGCCTTCAATATCGGCGGCATCATCGGCGGCGGCCTGACGCCCATGGCCGCCACCTTCCTGGCGGCGCAGGGCGGGCTGGTTCCGGTCGGGATCTACCTGGCGGTCGCCGCGGCGATCAGCTTCGTGGCCCTGGTGCTGCTGAAGACGCGCACTGAGGCGTAAGGCGAATAACGCTGGTTTCTTACCGGGTGACAGGGCCGACGCATCGCGTAAGGTCGCGTCATACGGGCAGGGGAGCATGGGCATGGCGGGGCTGACGAACGGCGCGATCCAAGGGGCTGTCCGCAACCTCCTGGCCGCCGCCGCGTAAATCCGCCCATGGCGTCCAACCCTTCCGAGACCCCGGCCGGATCACACCGGGGCCTGCGCAGCTCGGTCCGCGGCCTCCTGGTGCTGCTGACCGTCAGCCTGCTGGTGCCGGCGCTGGCCGCCACGGCGCTGCTGCTCGAACGCTCCAACCGCCAGAACCGCGACCAGCTGGAAGAGCAACTGCTGGCCACCGCGCGGGCGCTGTCGGGCGCGGTCGACCGGCAGGTGGCCGAGGGCGTGGCCGTGGCCGAGACCCTGGCCACCGACCAGGCGCTGCTGAACGGCGACTGGAAGAACTTCTACGTCCGGGCCAAGCGGGCCACCGGCAACCGGCCCGGCTGGGTGGCGGTGACCGCCGCCGACGGCCAGCAGGTGGTCAACACCCTGGTTCCGTGGGGCGCGGCCCTGCCCAAGACCCCGCCGCCGGCCTACATGGTCGCCGCCCGCGCGGCCGGCCGCACCCAGGTGTCGGACCTGCGCATGGGCGCTTTGGCCCAGCGCCACGTGATCACCGTCGGCGCGCCGGTCGACATCAAGGGGCAGGCCTATGTCGTGTCCTACGTGGTCGAGGCGGCCAGCTTCACCTCGGTGTTCCGCCAGCAGCGCGCGCCCGAAAGCTGGGTGGCCACCATCCTCGACAACCAGCGCAAGGTGATCGCCCGCTCGGTGCGCAACGAGCGCTTCACCGGGGCCAGCGCCTCGCCGGACATGACCCGCAACCTGGCCCGCTCCAACGAGGGGATCAGCAAGAGCGTGTCGCTGGACAACGTGAAGACCCGCGTGGCCTACAGCCGCTCGCCCCGCACCGGCTGGACGCTGGTGGTGGCCATCCCCCGCGCCGACGTCGCCAAGGTGGGGGTGGCGGCGGCCTGGGGCACGGCGGCGATCTTTCCGCTGCTGCTGCTGCTGGGCGTGGGCATGGCGCTGTTCCTGGCCAATCGCATCAACCGCGAGGTCGTGGGCCTCGTGGAGGACGCCGGCGCGATCGGCGAGGGACGGCCGCTGGATCCGAACAAGCGGGGCGGGCTGGCCGAGATCGCCGTCGTGCGCGAGGCCCTGGTCGCCGCCTCGCACGAGCTGGAGGCCCGAGAGGCGCGCCAGGCGGTGATGATCAACGAGCTGAACCATCGCGTGAAGAACAATCTGGCCACCGTGCAGTCGCTGGCCCGCCAGACCTTCGCCAAGCTCGACGCCGACCAGGTGCGGATCTTCACCGAGCGGCTGGTGGCTTTCTCGGCCGCGCACGACCTTCTGACCCGCACCGGCTGGAACGAGGCCGACCTGACCGACGTGGCGGCGATCTGCGTCAAGGCGCACGGCGAGGGCATCGACGCCTCGGGGCCGAAGGTGGCGCTGAGCCCGCACGTGGCGGTGTCGCTGTCGATGGTGCTGCACGAACTGGCCACCAACAGCGCCAAGTACGGCGCGCTGTCGGTGGGCGACGGGCGGGTGAGCCTGCGCTGGAGCCTCGACCAGGACGCGCGGCAGCTGCGCCTGACCTGGAGCGAGAGCGGCGGCCCGGCGGTCAGCGAGCCCGAGCGGTTCGGCTTCGGCGCGCGGCTGATCGAGAACCTGACCCAGCGCGAGCTGAAGGGCCGCTCGCGCTTCGACTTCCGCCCCGACGGCCTGGTGTTCGAGGCTTGGCTGCCGCTGGCCTCGGTGCAGCGCTGGAGCAACGACTTCTAGGGCTTGGCGCCCTGGCCCGAGCGGCAGGCCCACGTGCGCACGGTCCTGATATAGCGCAGGTCGCGCAGGCCGATGGCCACCACCCCGGCGACGCACAGCCGCCCCTCCGCCGCGAGCCGGCCCTCCTGCGGCGACAGCTCCCATTCGGACGGCCGGTCGTCGATCATGATCACGGCCTCGTAGCCGTCGCGGTGCAGGCCGTCGGTGTCCTGGCGCAGGTCGGTCAGCTGGGCCGGGACGACGGCCTCGGCGCGCGTCAGCCACTTATTGGCGCGCAATTGCAGCAGTTCCTTGCTGAACGGCAGCAGGCAGAGCGCGACCAGGCCGACGACCAGCAGCGTGCGGTGCGACGAGGCCCGCCGGGCGCCGAGCAGGATGTAGGGGCCCACGGCGACCGCCAGCCAGACCGCCATGCCTAGCCAGTCCACCTGGGCGTAGGTTTCGATCTGGCGGGCCCAAAGCTGCTCGCTGTCGTGATGGGCCGCGAAGATCGCGCCGCCCGCCAGCAGGGCCCAGGCCAGGCCGAAAATCCGCCGGTCGAACCAGGACGGCGCCGGGGCGGGACCGTCGCCCGGGCCGGGCCAGAGCTTGACGAAGGCACAGAGGGCCTGGCCGGCGGTCGCCATGTCGTGCTGGCCGTCGTCGCGGTCGGGCCGCAGCGCGCCGGCCATGGTCATGGTGACGCGGCTGAAGGCGATGTCGACCTGGGCGGCGCCGGCGTCGAACAGGTCCAGCACCGCGCGGCGCAGCTCGGGCCGCTGGCGCAGAGCGGCGATCAGGTGCTGGTCGGCGGTGTTCAGGTAGATGCGGCGGTCGAACTCGGCGTCGCCGGTCTGGGGCTCGACGGCGTAGCCGATGTCCTTGGCCAGGCGGTCATAGGCGCTCTCGGCGGTCAGTCGGGCCGGGCGCAGGCCCTGCACCGTCAGGGACATCACGTTCCCGCCACGCCCGCTGTTGCGTCGGCCGTCGAACAGGCCCGAGCGGGCGCCGGCGAAGCTCAGGTCCTCGCCGCCTGGGCCGCGCCCGGTCCAGTCGTGGTTGCCGTGGTGGGTCCAGGCGACGGGCGGGAAGGGGGACGCGGCGACGGCGGGCGAGGACATGTCCAAGCTTAACCTTGGCGCGCGCCCCGCGCCATGCCCGTTGGCCTCAGAGCGCCTGCTCGATCCAGCCGGTCCCGCTGGCCGGCTTGCCCTGGAAGCTGCCCTCGGCCGAGGCGATCCCCTCGTAGATCGAGCCCTTCGGCAGCGGGAACTCCTGGTCGGCCAGCAGGGCCTTGAAGTTCAGCACCGCGTCGAATCCGGCGATGTCGAGCTGGTAGTCGAGATAATAGACCACGCCGGAGGCCGGGCTGGTCCACGGGCGCTCGGCGGTCATGACGCCGGGGACGACGTACATCTGGCCTTCCGGGTCCTGCAGGGTGACCTCGCAGACGACCGGCTCGCCGGGATTTGGCCGCTGGTTGCCGCCGGCCAGCACGTAGTGGTTCGACAGCGACCAGCCGTTGTCGAGCTGGGCGTTCTGCAGGATCCACTTCACCGGGTTCTGGGCGGTGCCGAATAAACCGTATTCGTGGTCCATCCAGGTCTTGCCCTCGACCTCGAAGATCTCGCCGTCGATGGTGATCGTGCCCGAGGCGGCGATGTTGGTCAGCGAGTAGTAGTAGTTGCCGGTCTGCAGGTGCGAGCCGCTGGCCGGCGGCAGGATCTGGGTGACGCCGGTGCCCCAGACCACGAACGGCGCGCCCTTCTGCGACATGGTCAGGTCGAAGACGATCTCGGTGTCGGTGGCGTCGTCGGTCAGCTTGGTGACGACGGCCATGTTCTGCGTGGGGTCGCCCCAGGCGGCGTCCATGGTGATGAAGGTGTGCACGGCCTCTGCGGCGGCGCCCGAGCCCTTGCCGTTGATGACGATGTGCGGCGGCGAGCTGTAGCCGCGGCCCGGATTGGTCAGCTGGATCGACAGGATCGCGCCGGTTGCCGGGTCGATCAGCGGCCAGGCGATGGCCTGCGATCCGCCGCCGCCGGTCACGGTGACCGTGGTGGCGACAGGATCGTAGCCCGAGCCCGGATTGGTCACCTTGATCGCGGTCAGCCGGCTGTTGGGGTCGCCCAGCCGCACGCGCCAGTCGCGGTTGACGTCGTGCTCGGCCCAGGTCGCCGGATCATAGCCGGCGGGCGGGGTGAAGGTGGTGGTGCGCTGGTAGTGCTTCTGGGTCGCGACGTCGGTCAGCATGATCTGCGAGAAGCCGAAGCCCCGGCCCTGGAACGAGGCGGCGTTGATCTCGAAGCCGAACACCCGATCGCCGGCTTTCAGCGTGCCGATGTGCCACCACCACTCGGTGGGGGCGTCGCGGTGCAGGTAGTGGTCGGCCGGCAGGCGGATCACCGACAGTTCGCGCGGGATCGGCTGGGGCGCGTCGGTGTCGGCGTAGGTGTCTGGGCAGGCCTGGGCGAGCGGGCGCGCGAAGCCGCGGCCCCGCAGGAACGGCAGAATGGTCATGGCGATGTTTCCCCCAAACGGCTCCGGCGCGGCGCGTTAGTCGCGCCACGTGGCAGGTTGAATGCTTTTCCAGAGCGGCCTGAGGTTGCCGTTCGGCGACCGATGTTGTCAATCGCGCGGGGCTCGTTTTGAGTAGGGATCAGCCCTTGCGGAAGAAGGCGTGGATGCGCTCGGCCAGGGCCTGGCTGACGCCGTCGACCTTGACCAGGTCCTCGATGCTGGCCCGGCCTACGCCCTTGGCCGAGCCGAAGGCGTGCAGCAGGGCCTTCTTGCGGCCTGGACCCACGCCCTCGATCTCGTCGAGCGGGTTCTTCTTCAGGTCCATGCTGCGGCGGGTGCGGTGGGCGCCGATGGCGAAGCGGTGGGCCTCGTCGCGCAGGCGTTGCAGATAGTAGAGGACCGGCGACTTGGGCTCGAGCATGAACGGCGTCTGGCCGGGAATGAAGAAGCGCTCCAGGCCGGCGTCACGGTCTGGACCCTTGGCGACGCCGATGACCGTGATGTCGTCGACGCCCAGGTCGGCCATGATCTCCAGCGCCGCGTCCAGCTGGCCCTTGCCGCCATCGACCAGGACGAGGTCGGGGCGGTTGGCGTCGTCGCCTTCTTCCTCTTCCTTGACCAGGCGCGAGAAGCGGCGCTTCAGCACCTCCTTCATCATGCCGTAGTCGTCGCCCGGCGTGAGCTCGGTCGAGCGGATGTTGAACTTGCGATACTGGCCCTTCATGAAGCCTTCGGGGCCCGCCACGATCATGCCGCCCACGGCGTTGGTGCCCTGGATGTGGCTGTTGTCGTAGACCTCGATCCGCTCGGGCGGAGCGTCCAGCCTGAAGGCCTCGGCCACGCCGGCCAGCAGCTTGGTCTGGGCGCTGCCCTCGGCCATGCGGCGACCCAGGGCCTCGCGGGCGTTGGTCAGGGCGTGGCCGACCAGGTCGGCCTTTTCGCCGCGCTTGGGCACGGCGATCTCGACCTTGCGGCCGCTCTTCAGCGCGAAGGCCTCGCTCAGGAGGTCGGCGTCGGCCGGCTGGACGTTGGCCAGGATCAGGCGCGGGATCGGCTTGTCGTCGTAGAACTGGCCCAGGAACGCGGTGATGACCCGCTGCTCCTCGGTGACGCCTTCCTCCTCATCCTCGGCCGCGCCGGTGATGCGGGGGAAGTAGGCGTGGTTGCCCCAGTTCTGGCCCGCCCGGAAGAAGAACACCTGCACGCAGGCCTGGCCGCCCTCGACGTGCAGGGCGACGACGTCGGCCTCTTCCACGGTCTCGGGGTTGATCTGGCTTTCCTGGGCGACGGCGGCCAGGGCGCGGATGCGGTCGCGCAGGCGGGCGGCGCGCTCGAACTCCAGCTCTTCGGCGGCGTCTTCCATCTGCTTGGCCATCGACGCCATGACCGCGCGGGACTTGCCCCGCAGGAAAGCCTCGGCCTGGTCGACCAGGCCAGCGTAGTCCTCCAGGCTGATCAGGCCGGTGCAGGGCGCGGCGCAGCGCTTGATCTGGTGCAGCATGCAGGGCCGGTCGCGCGTCTCGTAGACGCTGTCGCTGCACGAGCGGAGAAGAAAGGCCTTTTGCAGGGTGTTGAGCGTGCGGTTCACCGCCCAGGCGCTGGCGAACGGTCCGAAATAGTCGCCCTTGGTCGTATGGGCGCCGCGGTGCTTGCGAAGCTGGGCGGCGTCGTGGTCGCGGCGTATGAGGATCTCGGGAAAGCTCTTGTCGTCGCGCAGCAGCACGTTGAAGCGCGGCTTCAGCTGCTTGATCAGGTTGATCTCGAGCAGCAGGGCGTCGGCTTCGGTGCGGGTGGTGACGAACTCCATGGACCGCGTGGCGTCGACCATGTGGGCGATGCGGTTGGTGTGGAAACGGCCCTGCGCGTACTGCACCACGCGCTTCTTCAGGCTCTTGGCCTTGCCGACGTAGAGCACCTCGTCGGCCTCGCCGATCATCCGGTAGACGCCAGGCGCGTCAGGCAGGCGCGTGACCTCGTCCTTAATCAGGGCGGCGCCGGCGAGCTTCGGCGGTTCGGCGGGGGAGGGGATGTCGGCGGTGATGTCGGTCACGAGGCAGATATAGGCGAGTCCGGCGGAGTCAGCGACGTTCGAGGCTGTGTCGGATGCGCGCGATGACCACCGCCTGGCCTTGCTGTCGATATTGCACGACGTAGCCATGCGCGCCGAAGGGAATGTAAAGCTCGCGCATGCCATGACCTTTGCGCCGGCCACGGTCCGGAAACTCCGCGAGCGAGCCAACGCTTTTCATGATGACGTCAATGGCGCGATCGGCCGCCGATGGGGCTCGGCTCACGAGCCATCGGCGCAACTTCATAAGGTCACGCTTGGCGCGCTGATCGAACTCGATGGATCTCATCCGCGCGCTTTGACCTTTGGCTCTGGCGGCGGCAGTTCCTCTTCGGTGTCCCAGGATGCGACCCAACGCTGAACGTCCTCGAAAGGAATACCGCCTTCGCGCAGAGTTTGGTCTGCTTGAGCACGTAGTTCACGCCAGTAGGCGTCGTCGTCGGTATATCCCCAGTCCTCGTCGGACATCACGTGAAGCGCGTCGATCGCATAGGTGTCGACGTCCTTGCCCTCGGCTTCGGCGGCCGCTTTGAGGCGGGCGGCGAGCGCAGCTGGGATGGTGAGGCTCACGGTCATGTTCCCATGATGTTCCAATCGCCGTTTGTCGTCAACGCCGGCCGCCTGTATGACCCCGCTCCATGACCACGCGCTCGCTCTTCGTCACCCCGCTCTATGAAGCCGCCCTGTCCGGCGAGAAGGACTTCGAGACCTTCATCGACGACCTGCACGACGCCTGCATCGCCGTGGCCGAGGACGACGAGGCCGGCCAGGCCTGGGCCGAGCGCAAGGGCTATCTGGGCTACACCTCCTACGCCTCGCTGGACGACCTGCCCCAGCGCGACAGCCTGTTCGCCGAGCTGAAGAAGAAGCTCGACAAGCACGCGGCGGCCTTCGCCAAGGACCTTCGCTTCGACCTGGCCGGCGGCAAGCTGGTGATGGACAGTTTCTGGATCAACATTCTGGATCCGGGCGGCCAGCACACCGGCCACATCCATCCGCACAGCGTGATCTCCGGTACGGTCTACGTCACCATTCCGGACGGCGCCTCGGCGCTGAAGTTCGAGGATCCGCGGCTGCCGATGATGATGGCCGCGCCGACCCGCCAGGAAGACGCGCCCGAGAGCCTGCAACCGTTCGTCTACGTGCAGCCCGAGCCGGGCACGATCCTGATGTGGGAGAGCTGGCTGCGCCACGAGGTGACGCCCAACCAGGCCGAGGAGCAGCGGATCAGCGTCAGCTTCAACTACGCCTGGCGTTGAGCCTGCTGCGTGTGCGAAAGATCACAAAAATTTAGCCTTCACCTGTAGTATCGCTTAGGTAGTATGTAGCCTCGGGGAACGTTGTTCGGGGAGGCTGCGATGAGCGGTGCTGGTTGGCGCGCGCGCGATGGGCGCGTGATGTTGGCGGTAGGGGCGGCGCTGGCCGCGATCGCCGTGCAGGCGGGGTCTGCCCTGGCGCAGGACCGGATCGTCGACAACCCCCGCGTTCTCGGCGCGCCGCTCGAGGAAACGGCCCAGAAGGCGACCACCAGCCTGCTGGCCATCACCGGCACGGCCTCGGGCGACAAGAGCTATGTCATCCCGCCGTCGACGGCGGCGATCACCGCCGACAAGCGCCTGGCGCTGAACATCGTCTACACCGACGGGCGGCTCTACAATCCCGCCAACGGCCGCTACGACAAGGTCCACCTGCGCAGCTACAACGGCACCGACGTCTCGCCGACCACGCCCTATGTGGCGCCGACGATCCTGACGCGGCCGGGCGAGACGGTGCGGGTGGCGCTGGACAACAGGCTGCCGGCCGATCCCAGCTGCACCGACCCCAACTGGCTGATCAACGTGCCGCACTGCTACAACGGCACCAACCTGCACAGCCACGGCCTGTGGGTCAGCCCCACCGGCAACAGCGACAACGTGCTGCTGTCGATTAATCCCGGGGTGAAGTTCGAGTACGAATACAACATCCCCCGCGACCATCCGGCCGGCACCTTCTGGTACCACACCCACCGCCACGGCTCGACGGCGCTGCAGGTCTCCAGCGGCATGGCCGGGGCCCTGGTCATCAAGGGCGACCGCAAGCCGACCCTGGCGACCAACGGCGACCTCGACACCCTGCTCTACAAGAACGGGGCCCCGATCCCCGAGAAGCTGCTGGTGTTCCAGCAGATCCAGTACGCGTGCCTGGGCAAGGACGGGAACATCAAGGTCAAGACCGACGCCAAGGGCAACGTGGTCGAGTGGGTCTGCGATCCGGGCGACACCGGCGTGATCGAGTTCTACAGCGACGCCAACGGCAACGGCTTCGGGCCGGGCAGCTGGGGGCAGTCGGGTCGCTACACCAGCATCAACGGCCAGGTGCTGGCCACCCTGCCGGCAAAGCAGGGCGAGCTGGCCCGCTGGCGGATGATCCACGCCGGCGTGCGCGACACCATCTCGTTGCAGTTCGTGAAGATGGCCGACGGCGGTCCCGCGGCCATGGAGCGCCTGGCGGCGGCCGACGGCCCGGCCTTCCAGAAGACCTACTGCATCGGCGAGCCGGTCCCCTTCTATGTGGTCGCCGACGACGGCCTGACCGACGCCCAGGCCCGCAAGGCCACGGTGGTCACCTTGCAGCCGGGCTATCGCAACGATCTGCTGGTGGTTTTCCCCAAGGCGGGCAACTACTGCATGCTCGACGCCGACACCGCGCCCAGCGCCACGGTCAACAGCATCGCGGTCGGCACGCGCCTCTTGGGCAAGGTCAGCGTCACGCCGGGCCAGGAGGTCAAGGACATCCCGGCCTTCGTCACCAACGAGCTGGTGGCTGCAGCCAACGTGCAGATGCCGCCGGACGTGCGCGCCAGCGTCGTCGCCGACCTGCGCAACGGCCTGAAGCTGACCCGCTTCGTGCCGCACCCGACCATCACCGAGGCCGAGATCAAGGGCTCGGAGACCGAGAAGGTGCTCTTCAACATCGCCATTCCCGGCCAGAACACCAACATGCCGGTGCAGTTCGAGGTCGGCTCGCAGGACTACGCCCCGCGTCCCTACGCCCCCGACCGCGTCGACCGCACCCTGGTGCTGGGCACGGCCCAGGAGTGGGAGCTGCGTTCGGAGTTCGTCAGCCACCCGTTCCACATCCACGTGAACCCGTTCCAGATCGTCAAGATCCTGGATCCGGCCGGCAAGGACGTCAGCGCGCCCGGCGCGGTCGACGACTTCGGCCCCGGTCCGCCCGACCCGCAATATCCGGGCCTGAAGGGCGCGTGGAAGGACACCCTGTGGGTCAAGAGCGTGCAGAAGACCGACAACGGTCCCTACCTGCCCTACACCCTGATCGTCCGGACCCGCTACCAGCGCTACATCGGCGAGTACGTCCTGCACTGCCACATCCTCGACCACGAGGACCAGGGCATGATGCAGAACGTCCAGATCGTGCTGCCCGACGGCGCAGGCGGCGTCTCCCACGGCCACCACTGACGACCTGCCCGGCGCGGCCCTTCGGGGTCGCGCCGCTCGGCTTTCCGCGTTTCGCCGGGCTCGCGCCGGCGCGTCTCCATGATCCGAAAAAGAGAGTCCTCGCCATGACCCAGGATCCCGCCGCCTCTCGCCTGTTCTCCGCTCCGTCGCGCCGCGACCTGATGGCGGGCGCCGCCGCCGTCGCGGGGGCCATGGCCGCCGGCCAGGTCCTGGCGCAGCCCGCCGCCCCGAAGAAGGCCCGCTGGCGGCGCTGGAATGTCGCCAGCCCTCAGGGGCAGAAAGCGCTGGCCAGCTACGCCAAGGCCGTCGAGATCATGCTCAAGCTGCCGCCCGAGCATCCGAACAACTGGTACAATCACGCTTTGACCCACACGGTCGACTGCCCGCACGGCAACTGGTGGTTCGTGGTCTGGCACCGCGGCTATGTCGGCTGGTTCGAGCAGACCGTGCGCCAGCTCAGCGGCGACCCCGACTTCGCCTTCCCCTATTGGGACTGGACCGCCAGCCCCAAGGTGCCGGCGGCGATGTTCGAGGGCGTGCTGAACCCCAACAATTCCGCCTACATCCAGAGCCTGGACGCCTTCAACAAGGCCTTCGGGCCGGTGCTCGAGAAGTTCTGGGCGGGCCTAAGCCAGGCCCAGAACCAGCAGCTGCTGATCCGCGGCCTGCGCTTCCCGGCCGACCTGCTGTTCGACATCGGACCCAAGGGCGGGCCGATGTTCTTCGCGCCGCCCAACGCCCGCGGCTCGACGCCCCAGAACCCGGGCTTCGACACCATCACCAACAACGCCGTGTCGTCGTGGATGCTGAACGACGCCCTGTCGCCGCGCGACTTCATCGGCTTCGCCAGCCCCAAGTCGAACTATCACAGCAGCATCACCGGCTTCGGCGTGATGGAAGGCCAGCCGCACAACAAGGTGCACAACTGCGTCGGCGGCATCTGGACCGACGACCAGGGCAACACGACCTACGGCGACGGCTTCATGCAGTCGAACCTGTCGCCGGTGGACCCGCTGTTCTTCCTGCACCACGCCAATATCGACCGCATCTGGGATGTGTGGACCCGCAAGCAGCAGGGCTTCGGCTATCCGACCCTGCCGGCCGACAATCCCAGCTATGTCGACCCCAAGGGCGACCTGGTGCGGTGGCAGTCCGAACCGTTCCTGTTCTTCACCGACGCCGGCGGCGCGCCGCTGCCGCCCGAGAAGCAGAAGGCCAAGGCCTACCAGACGATCGGCGAGTTCGATTACGACTACGAGCCCGGCTCGGGCGAGAACGTCGTGCCCAAGCTGGGCGCGCCCAAGCTGAAGGCCGCGGCCGCGCCGACGCGCTACGCCGCCAAGCTGAAGACGCCGACCGGGACCAGCCTGGGCGCCGGCGACGTCGCCGTGCCGGCCGCCGTCCTGGCCCAGGCCGCCAAGCCCGAGGGAACCAGCCTCCTGGCGACGATCACCGTCGACCTGCCGCCCTTCGAGCACGGCGGCGACCTGGCGGTGGTGCTCAACACGCCCGAAGGCCAGCCGGTGACCCCCGCGTCGCCGGGCTTCGTGACCACGCTGTCGATGTTCGGCCGACACCTGGTCACCCGGCCGGTGACCTTCACCGTGCCGCTGTCGCCGCCCCTGGCCAAGCTGGCCAAGGCCCGGGGCACGCTGGAGGCGGCCGCGCCGTCGGGGCTGAACATCCGGCTCGTGCGCCTGTCGGGCAAGCCGCTGCTGACCGAGACGCCGCACGCCCACCACGCCGACGCCGGCGCGACGACCGCCACGCCGCAGGTGCTGGACATCGTCATCAACGCCAACTGAGGCGCGCCTGAACACCTGACGCGAAACCTGGACGGGGAGGATCCCGATGAGCCTGGCCGGCAAGTGGACCTATCGCAGCTACCTGAACAATCCCGAGCTGGTGGGCGACAACGCCCAGACGGCGCTCAGCCTGATCTTCGGCGAGGGGGTGTTCACCTTCGAGACCCCGACGCCGCGCACCGTCGTGGGCACGCTCGACATGGGCGGCGGCTACGTGCTGGACCTGAAGGGAACGGTCGATCCCGAATGCGAGGGGCCGACCACCATCGTCATCCGGGGCTTTGGCCGTGACGGCACGCCGACGGCCGGCTGGGAGTACGACTACTACGGCTGGCCCGGCTACATGTGGCCGGACGGCGTGGACCAGGTTCCGTCCATCGTCGGCACGATCGTGCGGGCCAAGCCGCACAACGGCGAGCCGGCCGGCGTGACGGCCTCGTTCATCGCGGTGGCCCAATGACCGCGCCGGCGGCGCCGCCGTTCACGGTGGGCATCGTGCTCTATCCGGGCGTCGACATCCTCGACGTCGCCGGCCCGCACGAGGTGTTCGCCTTCTTCGACGGCGAGGTCATCGACCGCACGATCCAGGTGGCGACCGTGGCGGCGACGACCGACCCGATCCAGACCTCGGGCGTGCTGAAGGTCGTGGCGCAGTACGAGTACGACGCCGCCCCGCACATCGACATGCTGTTCGTGCCCGGTGGCGGAAACGGCCTGCAGGACGCCATCGGCGACCAGGCGCTGCTGGACTTCCTGAGCGATCGGGCCGGTAAGGCGCGCTACGTGGTCTCGGTGTGCACGGGCGGCCTGCTGCTGGCCTCGGCCGGTTTGCTGGACGGCTACAAGGCCACCACCCACTGGGGCTTCATCGAGTGCCTGAAGCTGTTCCCCAAGGTGACGGTGGTCAACGGCTGCCCGCGGTGGGTCAAGGACGGCAACCGCATCACCGGGGCGGGGATCTCGTCGTCGATCGACGAGTCGCTGTTCATGGTCCAGACGATCGTCACCGACCTGGCCGGCGGCCCGGACGCGGAAGAGAAGGCGCAGCTGGCCTCGCAGCAGGCGCAGCTGTCGATCCAGTACAATCCCGATCCGCCGTTCCCCGGCGGCGATCCGTGCTCGGTCAGCTTTGAGGTGTTCGAGCCGGTCAACGCCGGAAGGCTCGACTTCCGGGCGGCCCTCGACGAGGCGATCGAGGCGCGACTGCATCCGGCTGCGGCGAACCCCTACAAGGCGACCGTGGAAGCCTGAGGAAGGGGGAGGGGCGGGCGACGCCCGACGCGCGCACATTGTCGCAAGCGGCGTTTTGCGGAAGGCCGGGCCTTGCCAGGGCTATGGTCGCGCACGATCTGCGCTGATATGGCTCGTTTCGAGTCGTGCTCTCGCCCCTTTTCACCCCCGTCTTCGCCGCCCTCTTCGCGGCGCGTCCGAGTTTTCGCCATGCAGTCGCCGGTCAAAGCCATCATCCTCAGCGCCGGACAGGGTAAGCGCCTGTCGCCGCTGACCGACACCCGTCCCAAGTGCCTGGTGGACCTGTCGGGCCGTTCGGTCCTGGAATGGCAGATCCGCCATCTGCACCGCGCGGGCGTCACCGAGGTGGTGGTCGTCACCGGCTTCAACGCCGACCTGGTCGAGGCCGAGCTGGCCAAGCTGCGCCTGCCGGGCCTGACCCTGCGCACGATCTTCAACCCGTTCTACAGCGTCAGCGACAACCTGGCCTCGGTGTGGATGGCGCGCGGCGAGATGCAGGGTTCGTTCCTGCTGCTGAACGGCGACACCCTGTTCGAGCCGGCCATCGCCGAGCGTCTGCTGTCGGCGCCGTCGGCGCCGATCACGGTGACCATCGACCGCAAGGACGGCGGCTACGACTCCGACGACATGAAGGTGCGCACCGAGGGCGACGCCCTGCGGGAGATCGGCAAGACCATCACCACCTATGACGCCGAGTCGATCGGCTTCCTGCGCTTCGAGCCGGAAGGCGCGGCGCTGTTCACCGACATCGTCGAGCGCTCGCTGCGCACGCCCGAGGGCCTGCGCCGCTGGTACCTGTCGGCCATCGACCAGATCGCCCGCGCCCACGACGCCGTGGCCGTGCGGTCGATCCAGGGCCTGGACTGGGCCGAGATGGACTTCCCCGAAGACCTGCCCAAGAACCGCGAACTGGCCGCGCGCTGGGCGGCGGCCGAGGCGACTCCGGCCTGAAACGGCGAAGCGGCGCCTGCTCTTTCGGCAGGCACGCCAGCTTGGTCCGAGGAGCGGCGTTCGTCGTTCCTCCAAAGAATGTGTCATGCGCAGGTGCGATCATAGGTTGCGCGAGCTTGTCGCGCCGCCATGGATCGAGGATGCGCCATGCCCGACGCCAACACCCTCAAGCTGACGGTCTACAAGCCCGACATCGTGGCCGACGGCCAGGTGGGCTTCGAGTACGAGCTGACCCTGGAAATCCCCGAGGGAAAGGGCCTCGCCAGTAGCGACGCCGCGCTCGAGGCGACGTCGACCGCGCGCTGCGAGGTGGTTCCGGTGACGGGGACGCTGTCGTTCCCCAATCCGGCCGCGCCGGTGATCTCGCCGTTCACCGGCGCGATGTTCATCTACGACAACGCCCCGGCCATCGGCTTTCCGCTGTCGATCATGGCCAGCAGCACCAGCGACGAATTGCTGAAGTTCAGGCTCAACCTGTGTTTCCCGTCGATGTCGAGCGACCCGCTCTCCGGCTCGATCGTGTTCGTCGACTGGCCGGGCCCGCTCAGCAACGTCGCGGCCAGCTTCCTGTCGCCGGGGTTCTAGGGCGGATCGGCATTCAAACTTCGAGCGTGGTCCTCGTCCTTCGACAAGCTCAGGATGAGGACCATTGATAGGCCGGGCTCGTAGAAAAACCTCATCCTGAGCCTGTCGAAGGACGAGGCTTTCGTCTCATATACCGAATGTCGATCCGTGTTAGGGCGCGCTCAGCACCCGCACGCCGATCTGGTTGGCCACCGGGCGTTCGCGGCCGGGCACGCCGGTGTGGATCGGCGAGTTCAGCACGCGCGGGCGGCCAAAGCCGTCGTCGACCGCCAGGGTGGTCGAGCCGCCGCCGTCGAGATTGATGGCGTCGGCCGCGCCCAGATCGCGGAAGAAGGCGGTCAGTTCGGTCAGGGTCGCACCTTCGCTCAGCACGGACTGGCGTCCGTCGACCACCACCAGCCAGCCGGTGCGGCCGTCGGCCGAGACGCCGAAGGCGGTGCGCGGGTGGCGGTCGCGAGCGTACTTGGGGCCCGCGTTCTGGAATGACCGCTCGGCGCCGTCGACCAGCAGCACCGGGCCGGCGGCCACCGCGTCGACCACGTCCCAGCGGCAGGTGGCACCCGAGCGGATCTCGACGAACGATGGATGGATGCAGAGGATGGCGTTGACCCGCGGATCGACCTCGGGATCGTCCGGCGGGGCCACCTCGCGGCCGCCGACGATCACCTTGCCCACCGGATCCACGTGCTGGCCGGCGTGCGGCACGAAGTCCTCGCCGCCCGGCGAGCCGGCCTTGAACGGCACGAAGTAGCTGGCGTTGACGGCCAGCAGGGCGCCCGAGGCGGTTACGAATTCCGAGGTGGTGCGCGCGTGGTACTGGCCCGCGCCGTCATTGGGCGGCGAGACGAAGAGCTCGACCTTGGGATCGGCCAGGTCCAGCTGCACCACGTGATACACCTGTCGCAGCGGGTTTTCGCGCGTCTCGCTCCAGTAGGTCACGCCCTGGGACAGGACGCCGGAAGCGCTGCGGCTGAACGCGGCCTTGGGCGAGGCGGGAAGATCGACGCTGGCGCAGGCCGACAGCAGGAGCAGGGCGCCCAGAGCGGCGGCGCGACGGAGAAAAGACGACACGGGACAGACTTCGGCAAACGAAAACAGGTGGCCGCGGTCATGGGAGAGGGCGGCCTGGGCCGGCACATAGGTCCGGCCGCCGCCGCATGCAAAGCCGAACGCCGTGTTTTATCGCGCTGTGACGGGAAGGTCTCAGCTCGCCTGGGCGAACAGGTGGCGCAAGGTCTCGGGCTGGCGAGAGATGTCGGCGACGCTGTAGCCGTCGAGCACGGCCAGGAAGGCCCGCGTCGCCTCGGCCAGCATTCGCGGCAGGCCGCAGCCCGGCGCGGCCAGGCAGGACGAGCAGTCGACGAGGTCGAAGCCGCCCTCGGTCTCGCGCACCAGGGCGCCGACATTGACCTGATCGGCGGGACGCGCCAGCCGCAGGCCGCCGCCGCGACCGCGCACCGTCTCGACGAAGCCGGCGGAGGCCAGCTGCTGCACCACCTTCATCAGGTGGTTCTGCGAGATGTCGTAGGCGCGGGCGATCTCGGCGATCGAGGCCAGGCGGCCGTCGTTGTTGGCCAGGTAGATGACCGTGCGCACCGCGTAGTCGGTGTAGCGGGTGAGCTTCATGGGCTGCCCTTAAGGGTTCGGCGCGCCGGATAAATCATGCATTCATATTGCATGTTTTTGGCTGTGGAAATAGATGCATTCCAGATGAATGAATTGAGGGCTTCATGTCCGCCAACCCCGTCTTCGACTTCGACGACACCGTTCTGCCGGCGCTGCTGACCAGCTTCTACGCCGCCGTGCGCCAGGATCCCCAACTGGGCCCCGTCTTCGCCGATGCGGTGGAGGACTGGGACGAGCATCTCGACCGGCTGGCCGACTTCTGGTCGTCGGTGATGCGCGCCTCGGCCCGCTACAAGGGCAACCCGCTGGCCGCGCACATGAAGCATGTGGAGCGGATCGAGCCAGAGATGTTCGACCGCTGGCTGGCGCTGTGGCGCGAGGCGACGAACACCTTCGTTCCGCCCCGCCACGCGGCCGAACTTCAGGAGAAGGCCCAGCGCATGGCCCGGAACCTGAACAGCGCGCTGGAAAGCCGCCGGCCGGCGCCGGACGCACCCTACCGCTCGACCCCGGTGTTCGACGAGACGACCCTGCCCGAGGGGCTGCTTCGCGACCACAGCACGCGGGCCGGCGTCTGGGGCGTGATCCGCCTGATCGAGGGGCGGCTGGTGCTGCACTATGACGACGCCGACATCCCGTCGGTCGAACTGAGCCCCGGCGTGTCGGGCCTGGTGCGGCCGCAACAGATCCATCGGGTCGAGCCGCTGGGGCCGATCCGCATGCAGGTGGACTTCTACGACCGCGACCCCGCGCTCGCCGCCTGACGCCCGACACCTGATCTTTCAAGGAGCAAGACCATGCCCAAGCCGCTGAGCGCGGAGACGATCGCGCACGTCAAGGCCACGGCCCCGGCCGTCGCCGCGCGCGCCACCGAAGTGACCAGGGCGATGTACGCCCGGCTTTTCCAGGACGACCACATCAAGGCGCTGTTCAACCACGCCAACCAGGCCAGCGGTCAGCAGCACCACGCCCTGGCCGGGGCGATCGTCGGCTACGCCCTCAACATCGAGAACCTGGAGGCGCTGATCCCGGCGATCGAGCGCATGGCCCAGAAGCACGTCGGCTATCACGTGCTGCCCGAGCACTATCCCTATGTGGCCAAGGCTCTGCTGGGCGCCATCGCCGAGGTGATGGGCGAGGCGGTCAATGAGGAGATCCTGGCCGCCTGGGGCGAGGCCTACTGGTTCCTGGCCGGGCTGTTGCAGGAGCGCGAGCACGGCATCCGTGAGGCCATCGAGGCGATCGACGGCGGCTGGAACGGCTGGCGCGCCTTCGAGATCGCCGAGCGCACGGTCGAGAGCGCGGTGATCACCTCGTTCGTGCTGCGGCCCAAGGATGGCGGCAAGGTGTTGCCGCACAAGCCTGGCCAGTACCTGACCCTGCGCCTGACGACGCCCGACCAGGGCGAAATCCGCCGCAACTACACGATCTCGAACGCGCCCAGCCAGACGGCCTACCGCATCTCGGTCAAGCGCGAGGAGGGCGGGCAGGGCGGTTCGCGCTTCCTGCACGACGTGGCGCAGGTCGGCACGACCATCCTGCTGACCCCGCCGTCGGGCGACTTCTTCCTGCCGCAGGCGCAAGAGCGGCCGGTGGTCCTGCTGTCGGGCGGGGTGGGGCTGACGCCGATGGTCAGCATGCTGGAGACCATCGCCGACAAGCATCCAGAGCTGGAGACCGCCTTCGTGCACGGCGCGCTGGACGGCGCCAGCCACGCCATGGACGGCCGCGTCCGGGCCCTGGCCAAGGCGCATGGCAAGACCACGGTGGCGACCTTCTACGCCCAGCCGGCGGCCAATGACGAAGCCGGCCGCACCCATGACCACGACGGCCTGATCACCGTCGACTGGCTGAAGGCCAACACCCCGTTCGAGGCGGCGGACTTCTTCCTGTGCGGACCGCGTCCCTTCCTGAAGGCCTTCGTCGGCGGGCTGTCGCGGGCCGGGGTGGCGTCCGAGCGGATCCATTTCGAGTTCTTCGGCCCGGCCGACGAGGCCCTGGCCGTCTGAGTGCGCGTGCTCGTCCTCCCCTGAACCCGGCCGCAGAGCGGCCGAAGGAGCCTGTCATGGACTATGTCTCCACCACCACGCCGCTGACCTACGCCTTCTATGAAGGCCCGTCCTGGGAACCGCCCGCGCCTCGCGAGTGGACGGCCCCGGCGGTGGTCGAACCGGTGCTCGATGCGCCCCAGGCGCCCGAGCCTTCGACGCCCGACCTGCCCAAGGCGGTGGGCTGGATGATCGTCGGCGCCTATGGTGCGATCCTCGGGACGTTCGCATTGTCCTTCCTGGGCGACGCCGAGGTCGGCCTGATGCTGGGGGTCTGCGCGGTCTACCTGGCGGTCTATCTCGGCGTGCCCGCGGTGATCCTGCGCATGGAGCCGAAGGTCGAAACGCGACCCGACCTCGCCGATTTCCTGCGCGAGGGCTTGTCGACCTGGACGGGCCGGGTGAGCGCCGGCTCGGCCCTGGCCCAGATCCTGACCATCCCGGTCGCCCTGGCGGTCGCGGCCGCGGGGCTGGGCGTCATCGTCAGGCTCAGCGCCTGAGGTCTTGGCGACGATTGGACGGAACGGCGGAGCTTTTCGTCCAATCGTCGTCGCGCCGGGCCGCCTAGGCTGGCCGGATCCTGAACGTGAGTGACGTCCAATGGCCGCCTGGCTTCCCAGCCTGATCACCGCCACGCCCGAGGAGGGCTATGACCTCGCCATCAAGCTCTCTCGGATGGCGGTCAAGAAGACCCAACCCTCCGACGAGGTGCGCGCGCGGTTGCGGGCGATCTACGAGAACGACGCCCAGGCCCTGACGGCCGTCTCGCACGTGGTGGCGGTGAACTTCGCCACCGTGGCGGCGGCCAACGGCTACTGGCGCTAGGCGGACAGACGCCCCACCACTGCCCCCAAACCCGTTCTTCCCCGCGAAGGTGTTGTGTCCCGATTGCTATGCCTCGATCACAAGGCTCCCGCCGAACTCCTCGCCAAGCTCTCGGGACACAACACCTTCGCGGGGAACCTCGGTAGAAAATTGTCGGAATTTCTGAAGGTCGGTCCGACTTAGACCGTCTCGCCGACGATCCTGCGCACCAGGTCGAGGTCGGCGGGCTTGTCGACGTCCACTGCCGCCAGGCCGTCCTGGGCGCGCACCGCCGCCGCCTTGACGCCCGCCAGCAGGCCCAGGCGCGCGATGGCTTCGTCCAGGGTCAGAAGGCCCAGCAGGTAGCGGACCAGCAGGCCCGGGCCGAGCATGGCGGCGATCTTCCAGGGCTGCTTGCGGTTCTGCTCGACCCGCCGCCACAGGGCGATGACCGGCAGGGCGGCCGCGCTACGGAACAGGAAGAGGTTGCAGCCCGAGAAACGGCCGTCGCGGAATTTCAGATAGGTGCGCTTGGTGTCGGGAGCGGCGGCGCGCACACGCGCCTCCGGGGCCAGCATCAGGCAGACGTCGGCGTCGGCCGGCGCGTCGGCCAGGAACTGGGTGATCCACTCGGGTTTCAGCAGCGCATGGTCGACGGTGGTAATCAGCAGCGGAAAGCCCAGGGCCTGTGCGCCCTCGCGTACGCTCTGGCTGGGGCCTTCGGTCGAGGCGGCGATGGCCGCGACGCCTTCCGGCAAGGCCGAGACGATGGCCGCGTCGGAGGTAGAGACCCCGATCCCTTCCGCGCCCGCCGTCTGCACGGCGTCGAGCACGCGGTCGAGCAGCGTGCGGCCTTCCAGCGTGATCAGGCCCTTGTGCGAGACGCCGGCATAGGCCGCGGCGCTGTCGATCTCGCCCGGCCGCGAGCCGGCCAGGACCAGGGCCTTGAAGCTCTGGGTCACAGCGCCTTCTCGTAGATCCGGTAGGTCTTGTAGATCTGCGCGCCAAGGGACTCGGCGATGCGGCGCATGGGCATGTTCTCTTCCAGCACCCACGAGATCTCGAACCGCTCGTAGCCGAGCGCGATGGCCGAGGTGCGGCCGGCGTGCATCATCTGGAAAGGCAGCATGCGGCCGCGGATGCTCTCGGAGAACTTGCGCTTGACCCCCATCAGCGGGATGCGGGCCGACTTCACGCGCTTAACCTTCAGTCGCCACAGGAGCTTGGCCCAGCCGAACGGCAGCAGCTTGCCGCCAAGATCGCGGATCGCCTCGTTGACGTTGGGCAGGAACACCAGGAAGCCGGCCGCCTCGCCGTCGATCTCGGCGAACCAGGTCAGGCGCTTGTCGATCACGGCCTTGAGGGCCTTGGCTAGCTGGGCGGTCTCGGCCTCGGTGGTGGGGGTGAAGCCCCAGTTGTCCTTCCAGGCGTCGTTGAGGATCTCGGTCAGGGTGACCACTTCCTCGTCGTAGCGGCTCATGTCGAGCTGGCGCAGCACCACGCCCTCGGCCGGCGGACGCTCGGCGCGGCGGCGCACGGCGGGCGGCAGGTCGGCCTGCATGGGGGCGTAGTAGGCGTAGATGTCCTTGGCCTTGTCGTAGCCCTGCGCCTCGATGCGGCCGCCGGCATAAGCCGGATCGTGGCCCATCATCACCATCGGCGGGGTGTCGAAGCCGTCGACCAGCAGGCCGACCTCCTCGTTGATCGACAGGTTGAACGGACCCATCACGTGGGTGCGGCCGCGTTCGCGCAGCCAGGCCTCGGCCGCACGCAGCAGGGCGGCGAAGACCTCGGCGTCGTCCTCGGCGGCGATCAGGCCGAAGTGGCCGTCCAGGCGACCTGGGGTCTTCTGCGGGGTGAGCTCGTCGATCTGGGCGCTGATCCGGCCGACGTCGCGGCCGCCGCGCACGGCCAGGAACAGCTGCACCTCGGCGTGCTGGAAGAACGGGTTGGTCTTGTGCGACAGAGCCTCGGTCCGTTCCAGGAACAGCGGGGTGATCCAGCTTCGATCCTTGGCGTTCAGGCGCGCGGGCAGGGCGATGAAGCGCTTGAGCTCTTCAGGCGTGCGGACGGGCAGGACCGAGATGGCCTCGGCCGCGGAATCGAAAGGCATCATCCCTCCAGGGATACGAAGGCGCGCACGGCAAGGGCGGCGAAGACGACGGGGGCGGCCCAGGCGGCCAGGATCGGCGACAGGGCGCCGGATTCGCCCAGGGCCGACAGCAGGCCGTCGGCGACCAGGAAGACGAGCCCGGCGGCCAGGCCCGAGGTCAGCAGCACCGCGCCCTGGCCGCTGCGGAAGTTGGCCCAGGCCACGGGGGCGCTGAGCAGCAGCATGACCAGCGCCGCGATCGGCCCCGAGAAGGCCGTCTGCAGGCGGGTGGCGTAGAAGCTCTGCGGACGGTCCGAGCCGCCGTTCTCCAGCGCCCGGCGGGCCGAGGCGGCGGACGGGGCCGGGGCGTCGGCGAACAGGGCCTGCACGTCGGCGGGACGCAAGGCGGTGGGCCAGGTGGCCGAGGCGGCGGTCATCGGCTCGACGCGGTCGCCCAGATAGCGGGTGGTCACCGGCGATTGCAGGCGCCAGGCGCCGGCCTGGAACTGCGCCGACGGGGCGACGACGCGCTCGGTCAGGGCGCCGGATTTGTCGCGGCGATAAATGGTCAGCTCGGTCAGGCGCGCGCCGTTGGCGCTGGCTTCCTTGGCGGTGACCAGGTCCTCCCCCGCCCGGAAGGTGCGCGAGGCGGGGGCCTTGCGATCGGCGGCCGGCGTGGTTGCGGCCCACCAGGCGCTGAGCGTCGGGTCGGTGCGCGGCGACACGACCTGGGCGCACAGGGCGTCGAGCGCCAGCACGGCGATCGCCACGGGCACGGCCATGGCGACGATGCGGTAGCCCGAGATGCCGGCGGCGCGCATGGCCACGACCGCGTTCTCGCGGGCCAGCTGCGAGAAGGCGAACAGGCCGCCGGCCAGCACGGCCAGCGGGGCGACCTGCTGGAACAGGGCCGGGGCGCGCAGGGCGGCGTAGTAGAACACCCCGCCGACGCCGAGGCCCCGGTCGAGGATGTCGGTGGTGACTTCCAGCAGGTCGAGGATCTGCAGGATGGCCATCAGGATCAGGACGGCGCCGAGCACGCGCGTGGCGACCGTGCGCAGGACGTAGAGCTGCAGCTTCATGCGGCGCGCTCCTTGCGCTGGAACGGCTTGAGGGCGCGGCGGAACTGGGCGCTCATGGCCAGGACGAGGCGCGAGATCGGGGTGTCGCCGGGCCGCGTGCGGCTGCCGACGAACAGCCAGACCGCCAGGCCCGTGAAGATCAGGAACGGCAGGCCGACGGCCGGCAGCGAAGCGATGCGGCCGGATTCGGCCAGGCTCTGGCCCAGCAGCAGGCTGTGCTGGAAGGCCAGCAGCAGCACCCCGGCCAGCAGCAGGCCGGGCGCGCGGTTGCCGCGCTTGGCGGCCAGACCCAGCGGGAAGGCCAGCAGCGGCAGGAACGGCAGGAAGGCCGCGCGGGCGATGCGCCCGTAGAACTCGGCCATCAGGGTGGCCTTGGGCACGACCGGGTTGGGCGACCTGGCCTGGCGCAGCAGCTCGCCCAGGGTCAGCTCGCGCTCGTCGCCGCCGCGGGCGCGCAGCAGGCTGGCGGCGGCCTTGAGCGGCGCCTCGGTGGTCAGGTCGTCGAAGGCCAGGCTGCGATAGTTGCCCCGCGCATCGCTGCCGATGCGGCGGCCCGACTTCAGGCGCATCGTCACCGTCTTGCCGTCGGCCGAGACCTGCAAGGTGGCGCTGGCGGCGGTGATCAGCTCTTCGTGGCCGGCGGCGTCGGGACGGCGGATGAAGACGCGGGTCAGGCTCTGGCCCGCCAGGTCTGCGGCGTCGGCGGTCATCAGCGAGCCGTCGTCGTCGATGAACGCCCCGCCGGACAGGCGGCCGTTCCAGCCGGCGTTGACCGCCGCGTGCATCACGGCGCGATAGGCGTAGCGGCTGTAGGGCTGGACATAGCCGAACACCGCGATGCTGAAGATGCTGAGCGCCAGGCCCACGCAGACGAAGGGCGCGGCGATCCGTTCCAGCGACTGGCCGCCGGCCAGCAGGGCGTCGATCTCCGAGCCGTCCGACAGTTTGCTGATGACGATGAACAGGGCGACGAAGAACGCCACCGGCAGGGCCAGGCCCAGGTAGTGGGGCAGGAGGTTCAGCGCCAGCTGGGTGACGTAGTCGAAGCGCGCGGCGCTCTGCGACAGCAAGTCGAGCAGGCGCAGCACCCGCTCGAGCAGCAGGGCGACGACGGTCAGGCCCAGGCATCCGGCCAGCGGCCAGCCGAGCAGGCGCAGCAGGTAGCGGTCGATCAGGCCCATGGCCGTGATGCGCCGCACGTCGAACTTCTTCTTCAGCCTGCTCACGCGGCGGCCCACGCGGCTGCGAAGTCCTGGGCCAGGCGCTCGACCGCGGCGTCGTCCAGCGCCACGGTCGAACCGAGGGCCGGGGCGGCGGGCCAACCGGTGTCAGGGAAGCTGGTTCCCTCGTGTTCGCGTGCGCCCTCGTAGCGGGGCAGGACGTGGAAATGCACGTCGCGATCGACCATCATCAGCATCAGGTAGTTGATCTTTTCGTAGGCGACCTTGGCCTTCAGGACACGCTCGATCCCGGCCACGGCGACCTGCATGTCGGCGAAGGCGGCGGGGCTCAGATCGGAGAATGCCTGCACGGGTTCCTTGCATACCAGGACGAGAGACCCGAAAGTCGGCTGCTTGGGACGTACAAGCACCAACCAGTGGTCGGTCTCGGCCACTTTCGAGCGTGGGAAGCCGAATGCGAGGGCTGTGGGATTGGGCATGCGGCAACCGATACTTCAGGCGAGTCTGCGGGCGCTGATCGCGTCGGGGCGACAATAGGGACACGGCCTTTTACATGGAAGCACGAACCGTTCTTCCAGGCCTTGCGGCGCTAGGGACGCTGCTGGGCCTGCTGGGGATGGCGACGCCGGCGGCGGCCAGGCAGGATTGCGTGGGTCGCGACACCGGCGTGCGGCTGACCGTCGAGGTCGGCCGCCTGAAGTCGGAGACCGGCGAGGTGACGGTCACGATCTATCCGTCTGATCCCAGTCGTTTCCTGGCGCCGCGCGGCAAGCTGCTGCGCCTGCGGGTGCCGGCCAGCGCGCCGACCACTGAGGCCTGCTTCAACCTGCCCAAGGCCGACATCTACGCCGTGGCGGTCTATCACGACGCCAACGGCAACCACGACTTCGACCGCAACGCCGTGGGCCTGCCGACGGAGGGCTATGGCTTCTCCAACGACGCGCCGTCGCGGTTCGGCGTGCCGTCCTTCGATTCGGCGCGGATCAGCGTGAAGTCGGGGGAGAACACGATCCGGGTGCGGATGCGCTACGGGAAGTAGGGGGGAGGGTCTAGATCAGCGAATAGCGGCCCAGCTCCCTGATCCCGCCCGTGGCCGGATCGAGCCCGCGCGCGATGACCCGCAGCGAAAAGCCGCCATTCTCACGCTGCTCGATCTCCAGCGCGTGCCAGCGGGCCGGCGAATGGCCGCCGACCCAGGCCGAGGCCGAGGGCACGCCCAGCACGGGGATCGACCGGCCGCCCGGGCCGGGAATGGTCGCGGTCAGCGATTCGTGGGCGTGCCCGTGCAGCACCAGGTCGGCGCCGCGGCGGGCGAGGACGTCGCGCAGGGGGGCCTGATCGTCCAGCGACTTGCGGCCCGAGACCGCGCCGGCGATCGGCGGATGGTGCAGCATCACGACCTTGAACCTGTCGGCGAAGGCGGGGTCGGCCAGCAGGGCGTCGAGCTTGTCGAGCTGCTCGACGCCGAGGCGTCCGGTGGCCAGATGCAGGGCGGTGGGCAAGGCCGAACACAGGTTGAAGAGCGCCACGGGGCCGCGCAACCGCACCTGCGGGAAGGCGGCCTGCTCGTCGTCGCCCAGCCAGGCGGTCCAGGGGGCGAAGCGGGCCTGGGCGGTCTCGCCGACCAGGGCGTCGTGGTTGCCGGGGCTGACGGTGATCGTCTCGGCGGGGCCCAAGCTTTGCAACCAGCGCGTGGCCGCCGCGATCTCGACGGGCGAGGCGAAGTTGGTGAGATCGCCGGTGATCGCCACATGGTCTGGAGCGTGGGCCTTCAGGTCGGCGACCAGGGCGTCGAGGACTTCGGGACGGTGGATCTTGTGCTTTCGACGCCAGGCGATGCGGCTCAGCAGCCGCTTGGACGCGAGGTCACGCCAGCCGAACGCGCCCGGCGGCGGCGGCAGGTGAGGGTCCGACAGATGGGCGAGGCGGAATATCGACAAGAGGGACCGGCGCGATTGTGGCGAATTTCGGCGAAGCTGCTTATCAATCGCCTCGGCTTTCAAGGGGTTTAAGTACCGGTGACCGGCGAAATCAATCCAGTCGCTTCGCGCGCCGTGACGGTGGGCGACAGCGAGGCGCGGATCTGGGGCATGACCTCGGGCGAGCGGCTGTCGCGCATCTATCGCCGGATCGGCGTCTCTGAAGGCGCTGGGCTGGGCGGCGACGCGATCGCCGTGCACGCCGGCTGGGTGTTCGACGAGTCGCTGATCAAGGCCCTGGTTGGCCGCCCGTGGGCGGTTCTGGTCGACGACGCCGGCGCCCCGACAGCGGTGAACGCCCCGGCCGAGGTCGCCGAAGCCGCGATCGCGGCCCTGGCGGCGGGACAGGATCCTTCGGCCGTCGATGCGCGCTTTGTGCGCCTGACAGCGCTGGAGCTGGGCTCGGCCTACAACAGCGCCCTGCGCAAGCGCGAGCCGCCGGTTCTGGAGCGCCTGACCAAGGACAGCGTGCGGGCCGTCGAGAAGCGCCTGTTCCAGGGCTCGTACAAGGGCGTCACCGACCTCGTCACCAAGTACGTCTGGCCGACCCCGGCGCGGATCGTCACCCGCTGGTGCGCTCTCGCGAAGATGACGCCCAACCAGGTGACCTTCATCGGCTTCCTGCTGACCATCGCCGCCTTCGTGCTGTTCTGGCGCGGCCAGTTCGGCTGGGGCCTGGCCTGCGCCTGGATCATGACCTTCCTCGACACCGTCGACGGCAAGCTGGCTCGGGTGACCCTGACCTCGTCCAAGTGGGGCAATGTCTTCGACCACGGCATCGACCTGGTGCACCCGCCGTTCTGGTGGTGGGCCTGGTATGTCGGCGTGTTCGCCGTCGGCCTGTCGATGCCCTATGCGCCGTGGCTGCTGGCCATCGTGGTCGGCGGCTATGTGGCCCAGCGGGTCGAGGAGGGCATATTCCTGGCCCTCTTCAAGCTTGAGATGCACGCCTGGCGGCCGTTCGACAGCTTCTTCCGGCTGATCACGGCCCGTCGCAACCCGAACCTGATCCTGCTGACCGGCAGCGTGCTGGTCGGCCGCCCGGACATCGGCTTCGTGCTGGTGGCGGTCTGGACGGCGATCTGCTTCCTCGTCCACGCCCTTCAGATCGTGCAGGGCGCCCTGGCCCCCAAGGGCTCGATCCAGTCCTGGCTGTCGCGGTGATGCGCGTCGGCGTCGTCCGTAACCCGCGCAGTCACGCCAACCAGGGCCGGGTGCATGCGCCGACCCCCGAGGGCGTGCGCGTGGTCGAGCCGGCGACGCGCGAGGCGCTGGGCGAGGAACTGGCCCGCTTTGCAGAGGACAGGATCGACCTGCTGGTCATCGACGGCGGCGACGGCACGGTGCGCGACGTGCTGGGCCTGACGCCGTCGACCTTCGGCGACGACATGCCGATGCTGGCGATCCTGCCGTCGGGCAAGACCAACGTGCTGGCCATCGACCTGGGCGCGCCGCGCGACTGGCGGCTGGAGGAGGCCCTGGCCGCCGCGGCCCAGGCCGAACCGCGCATCAAGATCCGAGCCCCGCTGGAGGTGCGTTTCGCCGACGGCCGTCCGCCGCTGCGGGGCTTCTTCTTCGGCCTGGGGGCCTTGGTGCGGGCCACGGCGCTGTCCAAGCGCGTCAACCGCATGGGCGTGTTCCAGAGCCTGTCGGTGGCCGTGACCCTGGCCGGCGCCACGCTGGGCGCGCTGTTCGGCGGCGCGCGCGACCAGTGGCGCCAGGGCGTAGCCGTGAAGGTGGCCATGGACGGCGAGGTCCAGCCCGAAGGCGAGCGCTTCGTGCTGCTGGCTACCGCCCTCAAGCGCCTGCCGTTCAATCTCAAGCCGTTCGGTCCGCCGCGCGAGGGGCTGAAGGTGCTCGACGTCGACGCCCCGCCCAAGCGGCTGCTGCGCATGGTGCCCACGGTGCTGTCGGGCAAGGACAAGCCGATCCTCGAGGCGCGCGGCTATCGCCGACGCGACCCGGCGGCGCTCTACGCCTCCGGCCAGTTCGATTTCGTGCTCGACGGCGAGGTGTTCGAGGGCGGCAAGCTGGCCCTGGCCCTGGGCGCGCCGTTGCGGTTCGTGGTCGGATGAGCGCGGTCCGGCCGCTGGTCGAGGCCGAGCTGGCGCAGTCGATCCCGGCGCCGATCTGCGCCTTCGCCGAACACCTGACGGGCCTGTTTCCGACCGCCCAGGCGGTGCTGTTCTACGGCTCGATCCTGCGCACCGGCGACCTGTCGGGCGTGCTGGACTTCTACGTGCTCACCGAGCGGCCGCCGCGCGGCCTGCGCGGCGTGGCCACCCGCATCCTGTGGCCCGACGTCAGCTATCACGAACTGGAGCACGAGGGGGGGACCCTGCGGGCCAAGGTCGCCTCCATGACCCTGTCGCGCTTCTCACAGGCGGTGAAGGGCAGGGGGATCGACACCACCCTGTGGACCCGTTTCGTACAGCCCTCGGGCCTGGTCTGGGCCGCCGACGAGGTCGCGCGCGAGGCGGTGGTCGAGGCCGTGCGCCGCGCCGCCCGCACCGCCGCCCGTTTCGCCACCGCCCTGGGGCCCGAGGACGGGCCGCCCGAGGCCTATTGGACGGCGCTGTTCCAGGAGACCTACGCCGCCGAGTTCCGGGTCGAGAAGGCTGGGCGCGAGGCCTCGATCCTGGCCTTTGATCCCGCGCACTACCAGCGCCTGCTGCCGGCCTGCTGGGCCGACGACGGCCGCTTAGACGGCGAGGGGCGGCCTGCGCCGCAGATGTCGGCGATCGAGCGCAAGCGCCTGAAAGCCGCCTGGCGGCTGCGGCGCAACCTCGGCAAGTCGCTGAACGTGGCCCGCCTGATCAAGGCCGCCTTCACCTTCCAGGGCGCGGCCCGCTACGCCGCCTGGAAGATCGAGCGCCACACCGGCTTCAAGGTCGAACTGACCCCCTGGCGCGAGCGCCATCCGGTCCTGGCCGCGCCGGGCATCCTGCTGGGCCTGTGGAAATGGCGCAGGGCGAGAGAGCGCTGAGCAAAGAAAAAGCCCCGGACCTTACGGCCGGGGCTTTGTTCTTCCAGCGGTGCGCCTGCCTTTAAGCGAAGGCGCGCTGCTGGCCGTCGATGACGCCAAGCGCCGTGCCGACCTCGGCGAACATCTTGAGGACCTGGTCGATCTGCTCGTGGGTGTGGGCGGCGCTGATGCTGGCGCGCAGCAGCGGGCGGCTGTCGGGCGTGGCCGGCGGCAGGGCGAGGTTCAGGTAGACGCCCGATTGCAGCAGGCCGTTCCACATGGCGATGGCGCGCTCGACGTCGGGCATGGTGGCCGCGACGATCGGGCTGGCGGCCGGGCCGGTGACGAAGCCAAGCGCGGTCAGGCCGTCGTACAGGCGGCAGGCGTTGCTGTTGAGCTGTTCGCGCAGCTGCGGCTTGGCGATCATCTGCTCCAGCGCCACCAAGGTCGAGGCGACCACGGCCGGCGGCAGCGAGGCGGTGAACATGTACGGACGGCAGATCACGCGCATGACGTCGAAGTCGTCGAGGTTCGACACGCAGAAGCCGCCGATGGCGCCCAGGCTCTTGGAGAAGGTGCCGACGATGAAGTCGACGTCGTCTTCCACGCCCGCGGCTTCGGCCAGGCCGCGGCCGGTGGCGCCGAGCACGCCCATCGAGTGGGCTTCGTCGACCAGCAGGTAGCCGCCCATCTCGCGCTTTACGGCGGCGATTTCCTTGAGCGGCGCGGTATCGCCGATCATCGAATAGATGCCTTCGACGACGATCAGGCGCTCGCCCGGGACGTCCTTGAGGCGACGCAGGCGCTTGGCCAGGTCTTCAGGGTCGTTGTGGCGGAAGCGGATGACCTCGGCGTGGCCCAGGCGCGAGCCGTCGTAGATCGAGGCGTGGCTGTCGGCGTCGAGGATCAGGTGGTCGCCGCGGCCGACCAGGGTCGACAGCACGCCGAGATTGGCCTGGTAGCCGGTGGTGAACACCATGGCGTGCTTGCGGCCGTAGAACTCGGCCAGCGCTGTCTCCAGGGCCACGTGGGCCTCGAAGCTGCCGTTAGCGATGCGGGAACCGGTGGTGCCGGTGCCACGTTCCTGGACGGCCTTGACCGAGGCGGCGATCGCCTTCTCGTCAAAGGTCAGGCCCAGATAGTTGTTGGTGCCCAGCAGGATCGTGGGACGCCCCTCGACAACGCCCTCGGTCGGCGAGACCACGGCGTCGAAACGGACGGTGAACGGGTCGGCGCCCGCTTGCTGGATGGCCTTGTACGCGTCGCGATAGGCCAGGTGCTTGTCGAACAGACCCATCGGTCAAGCCTTGGTTCGGAGATCGTTGATCAGTTTGGAGAGGTCGCCGGCGGTTTCCACCGCGGCGAGGCGATCGAGCGGGATGGAGATGTCGAAGGAATCTTCGAGCTCCATCACGATGTTCATCAGGGCGAGGGAATCCACTGCCAGGTCGCGGCCGATGTGGGTGTCGTTCGTCACCTCGACCGTGCGGCCGAGCACCTTGCTCGTCGCCAGCCCGATCTCACGCAAACTTAGATCTGTCACTGTATCCATGCCAAACGCCAGACGCCCCCGTCAAAGCACTGTGACCGCACCGTAACAGTGTCTCTGTCAGATATCTGCCACAATTGAACTAGTCGCTGTATTTTTTCGACAACCACCCGGCCGACCGATACCAGTCGACGGTTTCGCCGAAGCCGCGGGCAACATCGTGACGACTCGGCGACGACGCAAGGGACCGATCAGCCAAAAACGCCCAATCTGCATGCGACAGTTCGCGCGCTTTGCCCGATCCGAACACCGATGGTTGTCCTGAGATTTTACTCGCCACTTCGGCGACGCCTCCGGCCAGTCGGATCAGGCCTTCGGGCACGCGCAGCAGGCGAGGCGGCGGCGCGCCGACAGCCGTCGCGGCGGCGGTCATGATCTCGCTCCAGGCATAGCCGTCGGGTCGGGCGTCGCAGATCGAGGCCAGGCCCGCGCGGCCGCTCGCGACCAGGTCGAGGATCTGGGCGGCGGCGTCGCGCACCTCGATCATCGCCACGCGTGAGGCGGGCGACAGCACCGGCAGGACGCGGCTGGCCTGGGCGGCGGAAAACAGGCCGACGGTCTCGCGGTCGCCAGGGCCGTAGATGGCCGGCGGGCGGATGACCAGCGCCTCGGGCGCGATCGCCAGTACGGCTTCCTCGCCGGCGCGCTTGCTGGCGGCGTAGTCGGAAAGCTGGGGTTCGCGGGCGGCGAGGCTGGAGACCAGCACGAAGCGGGCGCCGGCTTTGGCCGCGGCCTGCGCCACGGCTCGCGCGCCGTCGACGTTGACCTTGTCGAAGGCGGCGCGGTCGGCGGCCTTGATCAGGCCGGCCAGGTGGATGACGACGTCGGCGCCGTCGCACAGGCGGGCCAGCGCCTCGGGGCGGGCGAGGTCGCCCAGCACCACCTGCGGCTCGATCCCGCGCCAGAACGGCGAGACCGGATCGCGGCGCGACAGGATGCGGGGGACAAGGCCCCGTTCGGCGATGGCGCGGACGAGGTGCTGGCCCAGGAAGCCGGTCGCGCCGGTGACGGCGACGACGCTGGGTCCCGGACCTTCCACGTCCGTCCTGGCCACCTCAGGCGCGCTCGTAGGCGCCGGCCAGATAGGCGGCCTTGGCCTTGGAGCGGCTGAGCTTGCCCGACGAGGTCTGGGGCAGGGCGTGGGCGCCGACCAGCTTGACCTGGGTCTCGACGCCGTGGCGCGAACGCAGCACGCCGGCCACCGTGTCGACCAAAGCCGCGCGGCTGTCGGCGTCGCCGCCGCGGGCCTGGACCAGGATGGTGACGATCTCTTCTTCCGCCGCGTCTCCGGGAACGGAGAAGGCGGCCACGTCGCCGCTGCGCAGGCCGGGGACCTCGCGCTCGGCGGTCCATTCCAGGTCCTGCGGCCAGATGTTGCGGCCGTTGAGGATGATCAGGTCCTTGGCGCGGCCGGTGATGACGATCTCGCCCTCGACTAGGAAGCCGAGGTCGCCGGTGTCGAGCCAGCCGTCGGCGTCGAGCACGCGGGCGGTCTCCTCCGGCTGCTCGAAATAGCCGCCCATCAGGCTGGGGCCCTTGGCGAAGATGCGGCCGACATGGCGCTCGGCCACCGGCTTGCCGCCGGCGTCGCGCACTTCGAGCTGGTGGTGGGGCAGGGCCGGACCGCAGCGGGCGAAGGCCCGGGCGCGGGGCGCGTCGGCGCCGACCGTGACGGCCAGGTCGTCGCGCTCCAGGCGTTCGATGTCGAGGATCTCGACGCGCAGGCCCTTGCCCAGCGGGGCCATGGAGAGGGCCAGGGTCGCCTCGGCCATGCCGTAGCTGGCCACATAGGCCTTTTCCGAGAAGCCGACGGCGGCGAACCGTTCCGCAAAGGCCTCGACGGGCGCGGTGCGGATCATGTCGCCGCCAAGGCCCGCGCTGCGCCAGCGCGACAGGTCCAGGTGGTCGATCGAAGCGGCCTCGGCGCGGCGGGCGCACAGCTCGTAGCCGAAGGTCGGGCTGTAGGCGATCGTGCCGCCGTTGCGGCTGATCAGGTCGAGCCACAGCAGCGGCCGGCGCACGAAGGCGCCGGTGGGCAGCAGGTCAACGCTCATCTGGCTGGTCAGCGGGCTCAGCAGGAAGCCGATCAGGCCCATGTCGTGATAGAGCGGCAGCCACGAGACCGCGCGGTCTTCCGGCTTCACCTGCAGGCCGTCGCGGGTGATGGCCACGGCGTTGGCCATCAGGGCCTTGTGCGTCACCAGCACGCCGGTCGGGAAGCGGGTGCTGCCCGACGAGAACTGAAGATAGCAGGGATGCTCGGGCGTGATTTCGGGCAGGGCCGCGCCGGCGTCTTCCGGCAGCTCAGACAGCGGGGCGGCGAAGTCGAGGCCGGCGGCGTCGCCGATCTGCTTCAGCCACTCGGCCATGCCGGACGGGCCGATCAGGATCCTGGCGTGAGCCGAGGCGCACATGCGGCCGATCTGCTCGATATAGGCCTCGCGACCGCCCAGCGGGGCGGGCAGGGGCAGGGGGGCGGGCACCAGGCCGGCGTACTGGCAGGCGAAGAAGGCGCGCACGAAGTCGCCGTCGGTCTCGGCGATCAGGGCGACGCTGTCGCCCACCTTGGAGCCGGCGGCCAGCAGGCGGCGGGCCAGGCCCTGGGCCTGCTCGCGCAGGGCGGCGTAGCTGAGGGCCTCGACCAGTTCGCCGCGCAGCGAATGCAGGTTGATCCCGGTCTCGCCGGTCGCGGCGAAGTCCAGGGCGGCGGTCAGGGTCGGGAAGTCGGCGAGACGGACGGTCCTGCCGGAAGCGGTGGGCGTATTCATTGCGGATCGCCTTTGCGCTCGTTCAGGGGTTCCGCGCAAGTCTGTTCAAGCATGACGGCGCTTTTGTCCTCGCGCTCGGCGGCGGCTTCCGCGGCGAGACGCGACCGGAGGGTGATGAACATGCCGATCGCCATGCAGGTCGAGGCCAGGACCAGGGCCGCGCCGGCGCCGGTCAGGTCGAAGATCTGCAGCAGCGGCACGAGGGCGGCGAAGTAGATGGCGATGACGACGATGCGCACGCGCAGGGCGGCGCCCGCCGCATGCATCGAGACCAGCATAGGCTCGATCGGAAGGGCCATGATGCTGATCGCGGCGGCGGCGACCTGCCAGCTCATGATGCCGGCGGCCGAGGCGTATTCCGCGCCCATGATCACGGTCAGCAGCCAGGGACCGGCCAGCAGGCAGACCAGCAGCAGCACGCCGGCGACGCCGCCGCCGATCAGGGCGATCTGGCGGGCCAGGCGCAGCATGGCCGCGTCGTCCTTCTGGGCGCGCAGGCGGGCGAACTCGGGATGCAGGGCGGGCAGCATCAGGCGCGCGGGCTTGGCCATGCCGTCGGCCACCTGCCGGCCGACCCGCCACATGGCGGCGGGCGCCGGGCCGACCAGCGCGCCGATGGCCAGGGTCAGGACGTGGGTGAAGCCGACCTCGATGGTGCTGCTGAAATTGGTCGCCCAGGCGAAGCGCCAGACGCCCGGCAGGCCGACGCCGAGCGGGCCAAAGAGGCTGAAGCCGTCCAGCAGGCCGCGCTGCAGCAGGCTCCAGACGGCGATGATGGCGACATAGAGGAACGAGGCCACCGTGCCGGCCGCCCAGGCCAGCAGGAACATCTCGATCGGCGCTTCCGTCGCCGCGGCGATCGCGCAGCCGATCAGGCGCACGATGGACGAGACCACCTGCTCGGCGGCCAGCATGCGGAAACGGTCGAACAGGCGCAGCAGGCCCACGCCCGTGGCCGAGGTCATGACGCCGATCGACAGGCAGTAGAGCGCCGCCTCCGGCGCGAGCTCGTCGGGCCAGCCCATGTAGTGGCTGAACAGCAGGCTGCCGGCCACGCCGATGGCGACGCCGGCCACAGCGCCGATGCCGTCGAGCACCAGGGCAAAGCGCATCACCTGCTGGAAGGTCTTGCGGTCGCCGTCCATCAAGGGCTTGGCGCCGTATTGCACGACGGTCTGCCAGGACTGGAACTTGGCCATCTCGCCAAGCGCCTGTGCGAAGGCGTTGATAAGGGTGAGGAAGCCGAAGACCTCGATGCCGAGGCTGCGGGTCGTGACCGCGATATAGGCCAAGCCGACAATGGCGTTCAGTCCGCGCCCGCTCAGCAGGGCGCCGACATTGGCCAGCATCCTGGCCAGGGGATTGACCTTCGTCGCGTCTTTAGAGGCCGCGTCCTTGGGGGACGCATCTTTCGTGGGCGCGTCGCTCATCGGTCGAGGACGGCCAGGCGGTCGACGATGGCGCGCGCGGCGCGCTGCGACGAGGGGACGGAGGTGAGGTCGAAGGTCTGGGCCACGCCCGTCTTCTGCACCTCCAGGAAGTCGCCGTGCCCGGCGATGGCGGCGCTGACCGCGTCGCAGATCCCGTTGGCCGTCTCGCGCACCGGGCCGTACAGCCAGTGATGGAAGCTCTCGTCGCCCGTCCAGTCGGCGTGGCTGGGGTTGAGGAACAGGCAGGGCTTTGGCGTGCGCAGGAACTCGTAGACCTGGCTGGAGACGTCGCCGAGATAGAGGTGGGCTTGGCGGGTGTAGGTCATGTCGAAGGCGGCCGGGCCGCCGAGGTCGAGATGGATGCGCGGGTGGCCCTCGAAGCTCGCGACCGCGCGGCGGTCGGCCTCCGAGGCGGTCTCGAACAGTCGCACGTGCGGGGCGAAGATAAGGTTGAACCGCTCGTCGGCAGCGAACTGCTCGAGGATCGACAGGCCAAAGGCGCTCCACGAGCCCAGGGTCTCATGGAAGTGCGGGTTGTAGACCACGGTCGGCAGGGCCTTGGC
The DNA here is from genome assembly GCF_002858925.1 of Caulobacter zeae. Classification (GTDB taxonomy): domain Bacteria; phylum Pseudomonadota; class Alphaproteobacteria; order Caulobacterales; family Caulobacteraceae; genus Caulobacter; species Caulobacter zeae. The sequence continues at coordinate 36,996 of NZ_PJRS01000033.1, read as the reverse complement.
GAAGGCCGGGGTGGCGCTGGGCGGCAGGGCGTCGACCAGGTCGAACTTCGGGTAGCCCACCATGGCGCAGGCCTCGGGGCGGACCCAGCCCTCGTCGATCATCCGGTCGCGCTGCTTGGGACCGGCGGCCATCACCAGGTCGAAGACCCGCAGGCGGGGCTCGAACGGACCGCCGCGATCGCCGGCGCCGTGCTGGGTGTAGACGAGGGCGGTGCGACGCACGCCCAGCTTGCGCAGCAGGGCGGTGGTGCGTTCGGGCGTGACGACGGCGTCGTATGCCGCCAGCCTGCCCGCGTTCAGCGCCAGCATCAGGGCCTTGGGCGGCGGAGCATTCTTGGACAGCCGACGCAGCCAGGCCGGCGGCAGCAGGCGCAGGGTGATCGGCGCCCCGCCCAGGCCATCGAGCATGCCCTGGATGTAGTCGAGGTGGCCGGCCGAGGTGGCGGCGATCTCGACCCGGATCTCCGGCCAGGCGCGGGCCATGGCCACGGCGATCGACAGGCTGTGCCAGACCTGGTGCGGCTGGGCGATATAGAGGAAGCACACGCGCGTCGCGCGGCTGCGCTGCTGGTCCAGGAGGCCGAGGCCGGTCATCGGTCGAGGGGCCTAGTTGGTGGGCTGGACGCGGGTGCGGACGCGGCCCTTGAAGATCACGCGATCGCCTTTGTCGCTGACGCTGTAGCTGTCGGCGCTGACATTGCCGCGCGGGCCGGCGCCGGCCACCGGCGCGCCGCCGACGACCTCGCCGGTCTTGGTGTCGATGCGGGCTTCCTGCGAGGCGAACTGGTAGCCCTGGCCGTTGTCGATCTTCACGTCCTGAGTCAGCACCAGGATATTCTGGGCTTCCTGGTAGATCCCGTCCTTGGAGGTCACCTTGCTGGCGTCGGGCGCGCCGTATCCGCGGACCAGGGTCGGCTCGACCAGCTTGACCTTGTTGGGATCGGCCGCGTCGCGCTCGGCGCGGCGGGCGGTGATCAGGAAGGCGCGGCCGTCGCGCATCGCGCCGGTGAAGCGCGGATTGTCCATGGCCAGCGGCGCGGCGGCGGCGACCTTGGAGGCGTTGTGGGTGTCGAGCATGCGCAAGGTCGTCTGGCCGATCACCACGCCGGAGACGCCGACCGCCAGCACCAGCAGGCCCGCGCGCGCCCAGCGCGCCGAGCGCCGACGCCGGTTGCGGCGGGGCTTCTTGGCGGGAGCGACGGAGAGGGCGGCGGTGGTCATGCGGGCGGACGATCCAGAACGGACGCCATGGATAGTCTTCAACGCGCCCGACGCCAAAGCGGTTTTTCTGAAGGCCAGGGTGGACTGTTACCGCGACCGCCCGCGCGCCGTGACCGGCCAGATGGCCACCAGCGTGTCGCCCTCGACCACGTGATAGGCGTCGTAGAGGTTGACGGTCGGGTCGCAGTGCGGCGCGGCCAGGGTCACGCGGGCGCCCAGGGGCGGGGGCGAGCCGGACGACGGAACCAGCGCCCCGTGCTCGTCGCCCATGAAGAAGTAGCGCGAGCCTTCCGGGGCGCCGGCCACGACCTGGGGCGGATCGGCGTCGGTGGACATGGCCTTGAAGCCGGCGTCGACCGTGACCATGCCGGGGCTGTTGGCGCTGACCACGCGGGCGTCGATGAACAGCGAGCGCTGGTAGGGACTGGCGTTCGTGCCTTCGCCAGCCAGGTCGCAGGCCAGGTACTGGTCGTCCATGAAGACGTAGGAACCGACCTGAAACTCGGTGAACAGGCCAAGTTCGGCGTCGATGCGGTGCGAACCGGTGCCCGAGCCGCTGATTATGGCCGGCGCGCCGCCGGCGGCGGTCAGGGCGTCGATCACCTCGCGGATGTAGGCCCCGCGGTCCTCCAGGGCCGTCTTGCGGACGTCGAAGGCCTCGATGTGCTGCTGGACGCCGCAATAGCATTGCAGGCCGGCATAACTGAGTCCGGCCTGGCCCCTGATCGCCTCGAGCAGGGCGACGGCGGCCTGCGGCGAGGCCACGCCCGTACGGTGGATGCCGGGATCCAGGTCGATCAGCACCTCCAGCGGCTTGCCGCTCGCGCTCGCCGCCGCGCCCAGGGCGGCGACGTTGTCGGGGTGGTCGACGACGACCTTGAGGCCTTCGGTCGTCAGGTTCAGCGCGACCAGCCGGGCGATGGCGGGGGCGGACACGACGGGCGAGGTGATCAGAAGACCGATGGAGACGCCTTGCGCCGCCAGGGCCTCGGCCTCGCCGATCTTGGCGCAGCACAGGCCCACGGCGCCGGCCGCCAGCTGTAGGCGGGCGATGTTGGCGCTCTTGTGGGTCTTTGCGTGCGGTCGAAGCTTCAGGCCCTTGGCGGCGGCGAAGGCGGCCATGGTCGCGATGTTGGCCTCAAGGACCGCCCGGTCGACCACCAGGACCGGGGTGTTCAGCTGTTCACGGGAACCGGGCTGGCCGACGAGGCCGGCATGCAGGGCGATGTCGCTCATGGATCAGATCCCCAGCAGCTGGGTCAGGTGGGCGTTGGCGAACTTGCCGGCGGGGTCCCACGCCTTTCTCACCCGCAGGAAGTCTCCGGCGCGGGGATAGAGGCGGTGGACGTCGGCGGGGGTGAGGGTATGGCGCTTGGCCCAGTGCGGTCGACCGCCGCTGTCGGCCAGCACGGCCTCCATCTCGGCGAAGGCCGGCCGCCAGGGCATCTTGGCGTACTGGTGGAACGAGATCGAGGCGCCCGCGCCGATGTTGAACGGGCTCATCCAGATGTCGTCGCCGGCCACCAGGCGGAACTCGAACGGGAAGGTGATCGGCAGGCGGCGCTTGCGGATGTGGGCCATGGCCGCCTTCAGGGTGGGCAGGCCGGCGGCGCGCGGCATCTCATACTCCATCTCCTCGAAGCGGACGTTCCGCTCGGAGGGGAAGACCTCATGGGCCGGTCCGGCGCGACGGGCGGGCCTGCCGGCGACCTTCATCATCAGCTTTTGCAACGGCGCGGTCAGGACGGGCAGGGCGGCGCACAGGTCGCAGATCGTGCGGAAGGTGTCCTCGTCGCCTTCGCCGCTCTTGCCCAGGGTCTCGTCGGCGGCTTCGGGCGCGACGGGGTGCAGGGTCTTGAAGATGACGTCGTCGCTATAGGGAAAAACCCAGAACTCCATGTGCCGGGTCGCGGTCGCCAGTTCATCGAGGCGCTCGGCGACCTCGGCGAGCGGCATCCGGCTGACACGCTCTTCCAGGCAGTAGGCCGGGATGACGTTGATGCGGATGGCGACGGCCACGCCCAGTAGGCCGAGCGAGACGCGCTGGGCCTTGTAGAGCTCGGGCTCCAGCTCGGGGCCGCACTCGACGAGGCGGCCGTCGGCGGTCATCAGCCTGAAGCCGCAGGCCTGGGTCGAAAGGCTGCCGAGCTCAGCCCCGGTGCCGTGGGTGCCGGTGGCCGTCGCCCCGGCCAGCGACTGGGGATTGATGTCGCCCTGGTTGATCAGCGACAGGCCCTCGGCCCAGAGCGCGGCGGTCAGGCGCTTGAGGCTCCAGCCGGCGGGGGCCCAGACGGTCTTGCGGTCGGGCGCGATCTCGACGGCGCCTTCCAGGTCAGACAGGTTCAGCAGCAGGCCGTCGGTCTCGCACAGCGGCATGAACGAGTGGCCGGCGCCCACGACGCGCACCTTGTCGGCCTCGCGCACCAGGCCTGACAGCTCCTCGACCGTGCGTGGCCGGGCTATCCTGCTCGGCGTCGCTGTGACGCTGCCCGACCAGTTCTTCCAGCCCTCCATCGGCGTTCCCCCGCTGCGATGGACTGACGATAGTAAAAACTATCGTTATTGCAAGTCGGTGTTATCGGAGTGGCGTTTTCAGCACCCTCTCCCTGTGGGAGAGGTGTCGGCGAAGCCGACGGAGAGGGGAGTGGCTGCGAAGTCGGCGGAAGCTGAGAACGGCCCCCCTCCGGCCCTCCGGGCCACCTCCCCCAGAGGGGGAGGATCTCAGAGCACCGCGTCGAACGTCTCGAAATAGCAGTCGAACAGCCGCCCGATCTCTTCGGCCAGGGCGCGGGCGTCCTGCCCGGGCTCCTCCACCGCCATCTCGGTGGCGGCGTAGGTCAGTTCGACCATCATGCGGGTGGCTGTGCGTATCCTGAGCGGCGAGACCGAGGGGAAGCGGGCGGTCAGCACCTCGCCGAACTGGCCGGCGACCATGTCGCGCGAGGCGAAGCGGAGCTGCTGGAGCATGGGCACGGCGCGCAGGGCCCGGCCGATGGCCGCGCCGCCGGGAAAGCGGCGGGTCATGTCGATGACGTCGGTCAGCAGGGCGGCGGTCTTGGCCACGCGTTCGCTGGCGGTCTCGCCCTCCAGGCCGCCGGCCTCCATCCATGCGAACACGGCCTCGTCCTGCAGCCGCATCAGCCGGTCGCCCAGCTCCTTCAGGATCGCGTACTTGTTGGGAAAGTAGCGATAGAGCGCCGGCGGGGTCAGGCCGGCGCGCTTGCAGATGGCGTTGGTGGTCAGTTGCTCGAAGCCGGACTCGATCAGCAGTTCGCCGGCGGTGGCCAGCACCACCTCGTAGGTGTCCTGGGCGCGGGCCTGGGTCGGCCGCAGCTTGGCGTCGAGCGGGATGTCGGCGGCCGGTTCGACCGTCGGCTTGGGCATCGGGGTCTCCTGAAGTCCCCACCAGACCTAGAGCGCTTCTGGTCGAATGCCAATGTTCGCTCATTGCCAAAGCTTAACGGGACTTGGGCGTCGCGCTGCGCCAGGGTCGCCGCCATCGCTGGGGGCGGCGGTGTGTGGGGAGTTTTACGATGATCGATCGTCGCGGCCTGTTCGCCGCCGCCGGGGCGCTGTGCGCCGCGCCGGGCCTGTCCCTGGCCGCCCCGGCCAGGCTGGGCGCCGACAACCCGGTGGTCGACGCCTTCGTCGCCGAGCAGAAGTTCCAGGGCGTGGTGATGATCGGCCGCAAGGGCAGGGCGTCCTATGTCCGCGCCTTCGGCATGGCTGACATCGAGGCGGGAAAGCCCGCCGTCCGCGACACGGTCTATTGCGTGGCGTCGATCTCGAAGTGGCTGACGACCATCGCGGTGCTGCGTCTGGTGGAGCAGGGCAAGCTGTCCCTCGACGCGCCGATCATCACCTGGCTGCCGGAGCAGCGGCCCGACACCGGCAAGACGGTGACCCTGGCTCACTTGCTGTCCAACACCAGCGGCATTCCCAATGGTTTCATGCCTGCCCTGAAGGCCGATCCGGAGCTTCTGAAGAAGAACCTGTCGGCGGCCGAGTCCGTGAAGGCCTTCGCCCAGGGCGACCCGCTGTTTCCGCCGGGGACGAGGTTTGACTACCATCCCGTCAACTGGTTCGTGGTCAGCGCCATCGTCGAGGCCGTGACCGGCAAGCCGTTCCTGGCGTTGGTGAAGGAACTGACGACCGATCCGCTGAAGATGGGTCATACCCGCGCGGGCCTCGGCGTCGACGCCGAGCCGGGCGTCGCCGTCTCCTACTATGCCGGCCCGCCACTGGCGCGGCGCGCCAATCCACGCATGGACGTCATGGCCGCCAGCGGCGGCTACTTCAGCACGGTCGACGACCTGCTGGTCGCCGCACATATCGTCTTCGACACGCCGTTCCTGTCCGAGGCCTCCCGCAAGGCCCTGACCACGATCCTCGTGCCCGAGCAGGACTATGCGCTGGGCGGCCGGGTGCGGAGCCTGACCATCGACGGCCAGGTCAAGCTGGCGGGGTGGGAGACCGGGCGCACGGCCGGCTACCGTTCGGTGCTGGGCCACAGGCTCGACACCGGCGACACCGTCGTGATCCTCAACAACACCGACCTGTCGCAGAAGGCGCTGGATCTGTTCGCCGACAAGCTGTTCGGCGCGGCGCCTCGTCCCTGACCGGGCGATTTTCGCCCTGGCTGACGGCTGCTGACAAAAGTGGGCGCAGGGCGGGGTTCTCCACCGGGAGAGCAGTGCTATGACAGCTGCCTCTTAGGGGAGAATCCTGCTCATGTTCCGCAGCCTGCTGACCGCCGTCGCCGCTTCCGCCCTGCTCGCAGGCGTCGCACACGCCCAGGACGTCAAGACCGCCGAGGCGCTGCGCGACAAGGCCCTGAACGATCGCCTGGCCTGGGACATCACCGAGGACCTGACCACCAACATCGGCCCGCGCCTCGTCGGCTCGCCGGGCATGGAGCGCGCCAAGGACTGGGGCGTGGCCAAGTTCAAGGCCCTGGGCTTCACCAACATCAAGGTCGACCAGTTCGCCAAGCCGTCCTGGACGCGCGGTGAAGAAAGCGCCGAGCTGGTTGCGCCCTATCCGATGAAGCTGTCGATCGTGGGCCTGGGCCGCACGATCCCGACGCTGGCCGAAGGCATCGAGGCCGAGGTGGCGCTGTTCTCCACCTATGCCGAAATGGTCGCCGCGCCGGCCAGCGCCATCAAGGGCAAGATCGTCGTCATCACCCAGCCGATGGTCCGCGCCCAGGACGGCGCCGGCTATGGGATCGCCGGCATCTCGCGTCGCGCCGGTCCGGTCGAGGCCGCCAAGCGCGGGGCCGTGGCCCTGCTGATCCGCTCGGTCTCGACCTCCAGCTCGACCGTGCCGCACACCGGCGTGACCACCAACGGCGCCGACGTCGTCACCATTCCCGCCGCCGCCCTGGGCGTGCCGGAGGCCGAGCAGCTCGAGCGCCTGGCCAAGAAGGGCCCGCTGCGCATCAAGCTGAAGCTGGCCTCGACCCTCGACGCCGGCGACGTGGCCTGGAACATCTCGGCCGACATCAAGGGCTCGGAAAAGCCCGACGAGGTGATCGTCATCGGCGGCCACCTCGACAGCTGGGACGTCGGCACCGGCGCTTTCGACGACGCGGCCGGCATCGCCATCACCACGGCCGCGGCCAAGCTGATTGGCGAGCTGCCCAAGCATCCCAAGCGCACCATCCGGGTGGTGATGTGGGGCTCGGAAGAAAGCGGCGGCTCGTCCGACGCCTTCCTCGCGGCCAACAAGTCCAACCTGGAAAAGCTGGTCCTGGCCGGCGAGAGCGACACGGGCGCCGACCGCATCTACAGCCTGCAACTGCCCAAGGGCTCGGAAGGTCATCCGGCCATGAAGGCGGCGATCCAGACGCTCAGCCCGCTGAAGATCTATTTCGACAAGAACCCGGCCGCGCACGGCGGCGCCGACATCGGCGGCATCGAGGGCGCGGGCGTGCCGGTGGTGAACCTGAACCAGGACGCCAGCCGCTACTTCGACTACCACCACACCGCCGACGACACCCTGGACAAGGTGGACCCGATCCAGCTGGCCCAGAATGTTGCCGCCTGGACGAGCTTCATCTACCTCGTGGCCGACAGCGACATCGACTTCCGCGCCCTGGGCGCGGCCGCGCCTGCGCAGGCGCGGCACTGAGACCTTCGAGAACCTCGCCATTCGACAGGCTCAGGGTGAGGTTCTCTACTGCACGGCCCGCAATTTGGTCCTCATCCTGAGCCTGTCGAAGGACGAGGACCACGCGCTGACATTCAAGGCGCTTCAGGCAACGCGCTTTCAGGAAACACTCCCCGCGCGTGCGGCGCGTCGCCGCGACCCTTGGGTGAGTCAAAACGCCGCAAAGCGCGGCCGTTCATACTTTATGTGCTCATCCACAGATTTGCGGCGCCGCATCATCGGGCCCAAAAGCCCCGCCCAGGCAGGGAAAACGCGCCGTAAACCCTGATGGCGCAAGGCGGCGAGGCGTTAACGTCTGTCCCAGAATGGTGCGCGTCTTGGTTGCCGAGCCGTAACGCGGCGGGCTCTTCGTTATCCCGGCATTAACGACCTTCGGGCCTTTCTACGCCTCCGTAGGCGCTTTGCCCGGACTCGCCCCGTCGTCGAACGACGGTCGGGATCGGAGAGGCGCTCAAGGGTTCCGTTTTTCTAGTGTCTGATGGTGGAGGACGCTTATGCCCGCGGCAGTGCGGGGGGGACCGCGCAAGCCAGCGCGCCCCCGGGCCGAAGCGCCCGCAAGTCCGAACAAGGCTCGCCCGGCTCAGCAACAGCCGGCGGGGAAGCTGCATGCCGCGCGCGGCGGGGTCGGGGTGTCGCCGAGCCTGGCCCTGGGCGTGGCGGGCGGCGCGCTGGCGCTCGCCCTGGTCGTCACCCTGGCCACCGGCCACCGCGCCGAGCGCCTGGGCCAGGCCATGGTCCACGGCGTCGACGGCGAGTTCGCCAACCTGGGCTTCAAGCTGAAGGCCGTGCACGTGACCGGCGCCTCGGCCACGGCCCAGGCCGACATCCTGAAGGCCAGCGGCCTCTATCAGGACCAGCCGACGCTCGGCATGGACCTGGTCGACCTGAAGTCCCGCGTCGAAGGCGTGGGCTGGGTGAAGTCGGCCAAGGTCGTGCGCCTGTTGCCCGACACCGTGATGATCGCCGTCGAAGAACGCCCGGCCCTGGCCGTGTGGCAGCACTCGGGCCGTTTGAAGGTGATCGACGCCGAGGGGCGCATCATCCGCGAGGCCGACGCCGCGCGCTTCCCGCACCTGCCGCTGGTGGTGGGGCAGGGCGCCGACCAGGCTGCGGGGAACATCCTGCCGGCGGTCAACGCGCGGCCGCGCCTGCGCGATCGTCTGGAAGCGCTGGTGCGCGTCGACGACCGCCGCTGGGACCTGCGATTGAAAGATGGCTCGCTGATCCAGCTGCCGGCCATTGACGAAGAATCCGCGTTGATTCAATTGGATCAACTGGACCAGCGGCAACGCATCCTCGATCTCGGTTTTGCGCGCATCGACCTGCGCGATCCCGAGATGGTGGCGATCCGGCCCCGAGACTCCGTGCTGCCCGGGCAGCCGGTGGCCAACGGGGCGTAAGAACAGAAATGATGGACTGAGGTGACCCTGACCATGTCGCGACTTGAGGACCGGAGACAGGCCCGTGATGGCCTGAAGGCGACGCTCGTGCGTCAGCCCGCGGTCGCGGCCGTGGACCTGGGGGCGTCGAAAGTCACGTGCTTCATCATGAAGGCGGATGGCGTCCACCGCGACAACCGCACCCTGACGACCGCCGGGGTCGGCTACGTGCAGTCGCGCGGCGTGCGCGGCGGGGCGATCGTCAATCTGGACGAGGCCGCCCAGGCTATCGCCCAAGCTGTTGAGCGCGCCGAGACGGTCGCCGGCGTCAGCGTCCAGGGCGTATCGGTCTGCACGGCCGGCGGCCAGCTGGCCAGCCACCGCGTCCAGACCCAGGTTTCGCTGGGCGCCCGTCCGATCGCGGACGGCGACCTGTCGCGCGCCATTTCCTCGGCCCTTGCCCAGGTGCGCCTGCCGGGCCGCAAGCCGGTGCACCTGCTGCCGATCGCCTGGTCGGTCGACGGCCAGAAGGGCATCCGCGACCCGCGCGCCATGTTCGGCCGGTCGCTCGGCCTTGAGCTGCTGGTCGTCTCGGTCAACGAGAACATCTTCCACACCCTGGCCCACTGCGTGGAACGCGCCCACCTGTCGTTCGAAGGCATCGTCGCCGCGCCCTTCGCCTCGGCCCTGGCGGCCCTGGAAGAGGACGAGATGGACCTCGGCGCCGTCTGCATCGACATGGGCGGCGGCTCGACCTCTGTGGCGGTGTTCAACAACGGCGCCCTGTGCCACGTCGACAGCCTGGCCGTCGGCGGCGGGCACGTCACGCAAGACATCGCCCGCGGCCTGCAGACCTCGGTCGCCGGCGCCGAGCGCATCAAGACCCTGCACGGCAGCGCCATCGCCTCGGCCAACGAGGATCGCGAGATGATCGAGGCTCCGCCGCGGGGCGACGATCCGGGCGCGGGTCCGGTGATCGCGCCGCGCTCCCTGCTCAAGGGCATTATCCAGCCGCGCGTCGAAGAGACGCTGGAGCTGCTGCGCGAGCGCCTGAAGGCCTCGGGCGCGCCGGTGGAGCCGGGGGCGGGCATCGTCCTGACCGGCGGCGCCAGCCAACTGGCCGGCGTGCGGGAAGTGGCCGTGCGGGTGTTCGACCGTCCGGTGCGTCTGGGTCGTCCGCGGCGGGTGCCGCATCTGGCCGACGCCGCCTCGGGTCCGGCCTTCTGCGCCGCCGCCGGCGTGCTGCATCGCACGGCTTTTGGCCCGCGCGAGGTGGTCTCGCCCAAGACCCTCAGCGGCGGCCAGGTGCGCAAGCGCCCGATGGACCCCAACGCCTCGCCGGTGGCCAAGGCCGCCGCCTGGCTGCGCGACAACCTCTAGGTCGACGCCTCAACGCGAGAATTGATCAGCGCCTCGCCCGAAAGGGCGGGGCGTTCTCGTGCGTCCGGACCAAATCACCCGGCTCGCCCGATGGGTGAATTAACCCTGTCGTTTAACTTTCTAAGTGCCTGAATGGCCAAACAGTGTAGTTTCGCTCCCCCGAATCCGAGGGGCTGGACGCAAAAAACAGGCCAGCGGCGTTCCGCCGCACAAGGGTTCCGGCCCCGCTTGTAAACCAAGGAGTTCCGAGCAATTCCTTTGGATAACTCGCTTTTTTCGGGTTAAGCGGGATCGACCTGCAGCCGACTCAGATTATGGCTTTAACCGCCAGTTAACGATGGTGGTTGTTCTGTTAACCCGATCGTCGAGGCGTTACCGACTTGCGGTCGGTTGATTTGGCGAATTCGGCGTAAGGACGCGAGGGTCCCCATGGCTATTTCTCTTTCGGCGCCGCGCACCACCGAGCTGAAGCCGCGCATCGTGGTCTTCGGCGTTGGCGGCGCGGGCGGCAACGCCGTGAACAACATGATCGAGGCGGGCCTCGAGGGTGTTGAGTTCGTCGTCGCCAACACGGACGCCCAACAGCTCCAGTTCGCCAAGACCGACCGTCGCATCCAGCTCGGCGTGCAGATCACGCAGGGCCTGGGCGCCGGCGCGCACCCCGAAGTGGGCATGAGCGCCGCCGAGGAAAGCTTCCCCGAGATCGGCGAGCACCTGGAAGGCGCTCACATGGTGTTCATCACCGCCGGCATGGGCGGCGGCACCGGCACCGGCGCGGCCCCGATCATCGCCAAGTGCGCCCGTGAGCGCGGCATCCTGACCGTTGGCGTGGTGACCAAGCCCTTCCACTTCGAAGGCCGTCACCGCATGCGCCTGGCCGACGCCGGCATCCAGGAGCTGCAACGCTACGTCGACACCCTGATCGTCATCCCGAACCAGAACCTGTTCCGCGTCGCCAACGAGCGCACGACCTTCGCCGAAGCCTTCGGCATGGCCGACCAGGTTCTGCACTCGGGCGTTCGTTCGATCACCGACCTGATGGTCCTGCCGGGCCTGATCAACCTCGACTTCGCCGACGTCCGCACGGTCATGACCGAGATGGGCAAGGCGATGATGGGCACCGGCGAGGGCACCGGCGAAGACCGCGCCCTGATGGCCGCTCAGAACGCCATCGCCAACCCGCTGCTCGACGAAGTCTCGCTGAAGGGCGCCAAGGCCGTGCTGGTCAACGTGACCGGCGGCATGGACATGACCCTGCTCGAAGTGGACGAGGCCGCCAACGCGATCTCGGACCAGGTCGATGCGGAAGCCAACATCATCTTCGGCGCGGCCTTCGACCCGTCGCTGGACGGCGTGATCCGCGTGTCGGTGGTCGCCACCGGCATGGACGGCGCCTCGATCCAGCAGATCGAGCCCAAGCCGGCCGCCCGCAACACCCATGCCCCGCCGTTGCTGGCCGAGACCTCGCGTCCCGCCCCGCAACCGGCGCCGCAACCCGCCCCGGCCCCGCAGCCGGTCGCCCAGGCTCCGGCCCAGCCGGAAATCCGCCCGGGTTCGCGCTACGAGGCCCGTCCGATCGAGCGCCCGACCGCCACGGCCTATCCGGAACCGGCCTACGAGCCGGCCCCGCAGCCGCACGCCCAGGCCGACCTCTACGCCCAGCCGGAAGCCGCCTATGAGCCGGAACCGGTCTATGAGCCGGCCCCCGCGCCGCGCGTCACCCGCATCGTCGACCCGATGGTCGCCGAAGCCGATGACGAGCCGCTATACAGCGATCACTACGAGGATCGCCGTCAGCAGAAGAGCGGCGGCTGGATGAGCCTGTTCGGCGGCGGTCGCCAGCAACGCTACGAGCCGGCCCCGCAGCCGCAGGCCCGCCAGACCGGTTCGGCCCGCCCGCAGCTTCAGCCGATCGATCCGCCCCAGGCCGACGACGGCGAGGATCTTGAGATCCCGTCGTTCCTGCGTCGCCTGGCCAACTGAACACCGAGTTAGTACCAGTAAGCGTAACAGTAAGCGTACCGCGTAAGTCGAAGCGCCCGGGTCCCTCTGGTCCCGGGCGTTTTGCTTTTTATCCTCCCCCGCTTGCGGGGGAGGGGGCGAGTTCAAGCCCGGAGCTCTGTCACGCGCCCCCTCCGTCACGCTGCGTATTCGCAGCGCGCCACCTCCCCGTTTCTCGGGGGAGGAGCAAGGCCGCCTCCCCCTTCTGGGGGAGGATTGCAGAGCCAAGTCGTCATATACTGCCGGCAAATCACCCGATCCGGTCACGATGAAGCTCACTCGCACCGACAAGAAGATCCTCGACGTCCTGCAACGCGACAGCGGGGTCACCAATGTGGAGCTGGCCGATAGGGTGGGGCTGTCGCCCAGCCCGTGCCTGCGCCGCGTCAAGCAGCTGGAGGCCGCGGGCCTGATCAGCGGCTATGTGGCGCTGCTGGACCGGCGAAAGGCGAAACTCGACCTGCTGGCCTATGTCGAGGTCGCCGTCGACCGTCACAACGAAGCCGCCGCCGAGGCCTTCAAGGAGGCGATCCTGCGTGAGCCCCTGGTGGTGGGCTGCCACGCCATGACCGGCAGCTACGACTACCTGCTGCGGGTGGTGGCGCCCAACCTCGACGCCTATGCCGAGTTCACGATGAAGCGCCTGCTGAAGATGCCGGCGGTCAAGGACATCCAGTCGAGCTTCGTGCTGGAGACGATCAAGGACTCCACGGCCCTGCCGCTGGACTATCTGGAGTAGGGGGTAAGGAGCCTCCCCCTGTGGGGGGAGGCGATCGCGTAGCGATCGGTGGGGGGCGTGACTGCGAGCCTTCCAGCATCGCGGAAACTGAAAATCTCCTCCCGCCGGCCTTCGGCCTCCCCCCCCACACAGAGGGAGGTTTCCTAACGGCGGGCCGTCTGTCGGATTGGCGGGATTTGGGTCATAAAATGACCCGTAGAGCGTTAAGGTCGGTCATCATCGCCACAACGCGTCTCTGCACCCGACCTATCCTGACGTCCGTATCCCCGACTCCCGGAGCGGCCGTCATGCTGGTTCTCGATCGCAAGCCTCAAGCCGCCGCGCCGATGCGCGCCGCCCTCGACGGCGTCGTGGCGTACAAGGCCGGCATGACCCTAGCCGAGGCCGGTCGCCGCACGGGCCTGTCGGACTTCGCCAAGCTGGCCAGCAACGAGAACCTGCTGGGCGCCAGCCCCAGGGTCGCCGACGCGGTGATGGCCGCCGTGGCCGAGCCGCAGATCTATCCCGACCCCTATTGCGAGACCCTGCGCGCCGCCATCGGCCAGCGCCTGGGCGTGCCCGCGGGCCGTCTGGTGGTGTCGCCGGGCTCCGAAGCCCTGATCGACTACGTGTTCCGCGCCGTGCTGGCGCCGGGCGATACGATCCTGCTCTCCTCGCCGACCTTCCCGGCCTACGACATCTTCGCCCGCTGCGCCGAGGCGGCGATCGTCGATGTGCCGCGCCTGGCCAATTTCGACCTCGACGTCCCCGCCGTGGCCGCCGCGGCGGCCAAGGGGCCCAAGCTGCTGATCCTCTGCACCCCCAACAACCCGACCGGCAACGCCCTGTCGAAGGAAGCCGTCGAGATGGTGCTGGCCGCGACCCCGAAGACCACCCTGGTGTTCGTCGACGAGGCCTATCGCGAATACTACGAGGCCTACGACATGCTGGCCGTGCTGGAGGCCTGGGGCGGCCCGTGGATCGCCGCGCGCACTTTCTCCAAGGCCTATGGCCTGGCCGGCATGCGGGTGGGCTACGGCATCGCCTCCTCGGAAGAGCTGATCGCCTATCTCGACCGCCTGCGCCCGCCGTTCAACGTCACCGCCGTCAGCCAGGCCGCCGCCCTGGCCGCCTGGGAGGACCGCGAGCACCTGGCCTCGACCGTCGCCCTGACCCTGTCCGAGCGCGCCCGCGTCGAGGCGGCGCTGGACGAGATGGGCGTCGAATACACCCGCTCGGAAGCCAATTTCGTCTTCCTGCGCACGCCGGCTGGCCCCGAAGCCACCGCCATGCGTTTGTTGCACGAAGGGCTCATCGTGCGCCCGACGCCCGTGAAGGGCGGCTGGGTGCGCATCACCATCGGCCGACCGGCCGACAACGACCGCCTGATCGCCGGCCTGCCGGCCGCGCTGGTTCCGTAAGAGAACATCACGAGCCTTAGGGAGGCCCGCATGCCCGTCACGTCCGACAACCCCCTCGGCCTGAATGGCTTCGAGTTCGTCGAATTCACCAGCCCTGATCCGGCGGCGATGAAGGCGATCATCGAGCAACTGGGCTTCGTGCCCGCCAGCACCCATCCGACCAAGGCCGTGACCCGCTACAAGCAGGGCCGCATCAACCTGCTGGTCAACGAAGAAGCCGCCGGCCAGGTCGCCGACTTCCGCGCCGCCCATGGCCCGTCGGCCAACGGCATGGCCTTCCGCGTCGACAACGCAGACCAGGCTTTCGAAGAGGCGCTGGCGCGCGGGGCGACGGCCGCTGACGCCTCGCGCTCGGTGCTGGGCGCGGACGCAAAGGTGCTGGAAGGCATCGGCGGCAGCTTGCTCTATCTCGTCGAAGGCGAGGGCAGCATCTACGACGCCTGGACCGCCGTTCCCGGCGCGGCCGAGGCCGAAGCCGCCAATTCGGTGGGCCTCGATTTGCTCGACCACCTGACCCACAACGTCAAGCGCGGCCAGATGCGCACCTGGTCGACCTTCTACAACCAGGTCTTTGGCTTCGAGGAGCAGAAGTACTTCGACATCAAGGGCCAAGCCACGGGCCTGTTCAGCCAGGCGATGATCGCGCCCGACAAGGCCATCCGCATCCCGCTGAACGAAAGCCAGGACGACAAGAGCCAGATCGAGGAGTTCATTCGCCAGTACAACGGCGAGGGGATCCAGCACCTGGCCCTGACGACGGAGAATATCTACGACACCGTCGAGCGCCTGCGCGCCCGTGGCGTCAAACTTCAGGACACCATCGAGACCTATTACGAGCTGGTCGACAAGCGCGTGCCCGGCCACGGCGAGGACCTGGAGCGCCTGCGTAAGAACCGCATCCTCATCGACGGCAATGTCGGCGACGAGGGCCTGCTGCTGCAGATCTTCACCGAGAACCTGTTCGGTCCGATCTTCTTCGAGATCATCCAGCGCAAGGGCAACGAGGGCTTCGGCAACGGCAACTTCCAGGCCCTGTTCGAGAGCATCGAGCTGGACCAGATCCGCCGCGGCGTGATCACCGTCGACGCCTGAGGGCCCACACCTCTCCTTCGACAAGCTCAGGATGAGGTGTTTACTGCGAGACCTGCATTCGTCCTCACCCTGAGCCTGTCGAAGGGCGAGGACGATCGCTCCGCGCTGAACGATCCAAGGACCCAACCATGGACCTCCGCTACCAGACCGGCTTCGGCGCCCACTTCGCCACCGAGGCCGTGACCGGCGCCTTGCCGGTGGGACAGAACTCGCCGCAGCACGTGCCGTTCGGCCTCTATGCCGAGCAACTGTCGGGTACGGCCTTCACCGCGCCCCGGCACGAGAATCGCAGGAGCTGGCTTTACCGCCTGCGGCCCAGCGCCGGGCACGGGCCTTACGTGCTGTATGAGCAACCGCGCCTGAGCAGCGTTTTCGACGGGCCGGTCACGCCCAACCGCCTGCGCTGGAGCCCGATCGAAATTCCCGCAGAGCCGACCGACTTCGTCGACGGCCTGATGACGCTGGCCGGCAATGGCGACGTGGCGGCACAGGCCGGCATGGGCGTGCACCTGTATCTGGCCAACGCCTCGATGAAGGATCGGGTGTTCTACGACGCCGATGGCGAGCTCCTGATCGTGCCGCAGCAGGGCGTGCTGACCCTGGTGACCGAGATGGGCCGCCTGAAGGCTGGTCCCGGCCACATCGCGGTGATCCCGCGCGGCGTGCGCTTCCGCGTCGAAGTCGACGGGCCCTCGCGCGGCTATGTCTGCGAGAACTACGGGGCGGCCTTGCGCCTGCCGGAACTGGGGCCAATCGGCTCCAACGGCCTGGCCAATCCGCGCGATTTCGAGACCCCCGTCGCGGCCTTCGAGGATGTCGATGCGCCGACGCAGGTAATCCAGAAGTTCCAGGGCAAGCTGTGGAGCGCGCAGTGGGATCACAGCCCGCTGGACGTGGTGGCCTGGCACGGCAACCTCGCGCCGTACCGCTATGACCTGGCGCGGTTCAACACCATCAACACGGTCAGCTACGACCATCCCGATCCGTCGATCTTCACGGTGCTGACCTCGCCCAGCGACACGCCGGGGACGGCGAACGTGGACTTCGTGATCTTCCCGCCACGCTGGATGGTGGCCGAGCACACTTTCCGTCCGCCCTGGTTCCACCGCAATGTGATGAGCGAGTTCATGGGGCTGGTGCACGGCGCCTACGACGCCAAGGAGGGCGGCTTCGCCCCCGGCGGCGCGTCCTTGCACAACTGCATGAGCGATCACGGGCCGGACGTGGCCAGCCATCGCAAGGCCACTGAGGCCGAGCTTGGCCCGCACAAGATCGACAACACCCTGGCCTTCATGTTCGAGAGCCGCTGGGTGATCGCCCCTACGAAGTTCGCGCTGGAGCATCGCGCGCTTCAGGCCGACTATGATGCGTGCTGGGACGGGTTCCCCAAGGCCCGCCTGCCGTAACCAGAACAAGAAGAGGAAGCGCCGAATGAAGCTCGCGTCTCTGAAGGGCGGCCGCGACGGCCGGCTGGTCGTGGTGTCGAACGACGTGGCCTGGTGCACCGACGCCGGGACGATCGCGCCGACACTGCAGGCCGCGCTCGACGACTGGGAGCGCTGTGAGCCCTTGCTGCGCGGGCTGGCCGAGAGCCTCGAGCACGGCGGCGTGCCCAAGGAGCGCTTTCACGAGCATGATGCGCTGAGCCCGCTGCCGCGCGCCTATCAGTGGGTGGACGGCAGCGCCTACGTCAATCACGTGCAGCTGGTGCGCAAGGCGCGCGGCGCCGAGATGCCCGACAGTTTCTGGACCGATCCCTTGATGTACCAGGGCGCGTCGGACGGTTTCCTGGCTCCCCGCGACACCATTCCCCTGGCCGACGCGGCCTGGGGCTGCGACCTGGAGGGCGAGGTGGCGGTGATCGTCGGCGACGTGCCGCTGGGCGCCAGCCGCGAGGAGGCCCTGGAGGCCATCCGTCTGGTCATGCTGTGCAACGACGTCTCCCTGCGCAACCTGATCCCGGGCGAATTGGCCAAGGGCTTCGGCTTCGTGCAGTCCAAGCCGGCCAGCGCCTTTTCGCCGGTGGCGGTGTCGCCCGAGGCCCTAGCGGGCTGGAAAGACGGCAAGTTGCACGGCGCGCTGCTGATCGAACTCAACGGCAAGGACTTCGGCCGCGCTGACGCCGGGGTCGACATGACCTTCGACTTCGGGACCCTGGTGGCCCACGCGGCCAAGACCCGGGCCTTGTCGGCCGGCACCATCGTCGGCTCGGGCACGGTTTCGAACCGCGACGCCGACGGCGGTCCGGGCAAGCCGATCGCGCAGGGCGGGCTGGGCTACTCGTGCCTGGCCGAGGTGCGCACCGTCGAGACCATCCTGCACGGCGCGCCCCAGACGCCGTTCCTGCTGGGCGACGACACGGTCCGCATCGAGATGAAGGACGCCAAGGGCCACACCATCTTCGGCGCCATCGAGCAGACGGTCGAGCGGGTTTGACGGACGAGGTCGCAGCGGTTGGACGCGTCTGGTCGACGCGGGCCGGGATCAATCTCGGCCCGCTTGACCTGATCGCCGACGGTGCGGCGCGCAACTACGTGCTGCAGATCGGCGAGAACCGCTTCCACGGCTTCGTGGTGCGGCGGGGCGAGGCGGTGTTCGGCTATGTCGACCGCTGCCCGCACGCGGGCCTGCCGCTGGCGCAGCAGCTGGACCAGTACCTGACGCCGGACGGCGGCATGATCGCCTGCTCGTGGCATGGGGCGGTGTTCGCCGTGGAAGACGGCGCCTGCCTGGGCGGGCCGTGCGCGGGCGGGCGGCTGACGCTCTGGCCGGTGATCGTCGAGGACGGCAAGGTCCGGACGGCCTGATCGCGGGCAAAAGAAAAGCCGCCCTCCAGGAGAAGAAGGCGGCCCAGTGAATTGGGAGGAAACGCCCAGGAAGGGCAGGACCTGTATAGCGGCTTCCGTCGCTCGTGACAACGTTGTCATCACTTCTTCCCGAAAAAAGTTCTCGGGCGGCCGCGCGGCTATTTACGCCGACGCGCGGCGGCGACCTCGGCTGGGGTGACGGCCTTGCCCTTGTTGCCCCACGCGGTGCGCACATAGGTTAGCAGGTCGGCGAGGTCGGCGTCGGAAAGGTCGTCCCTGAAGCCGGGCATCTCGTTCTTGCCGTTCAGCACGATGCTCAGCAGGGGCTTGGCGTCGCCCTGGACCAGGGGCGCGCCGGCCAGGGTCGGATAGGCGCCCTTGACGCCCTTGCCGCTCACCTGGTGGCAGGCGGCGCAGTTGTCGGCGTAGAGCGTCTGGCCAGGCGGCGCGGCCAGGGCCGAGGCGGCCGGCAGGAAGGCCCCGGCCAGGACCAGGGCGGTGAAAGCGGTGTTGCGAAACATCAGGTCTTCTCGGCGACTCGACGGCGTCGGCTCCGTCGAGAGCAGGTTAGCCGAGGCCGCCCGCCAGGAGATAGCGCTCGCGGGGGAAGGACGGTCTTGCGCCCATGCGCCAGGGGGCTATGTCGGTCACATGAGCGATCTGACCCTGCGTCTGGCCAAGCCGGAAGACATCCCCGTCCTGACGGCGTTGATGAACGCGGCGATCGCCGAGCTGCTGACGCCGTTCCTGCCGCCGGAGGGCGTGGAGGCCTCGTTCGAGGTCATGGGCCTGGACAGCCAGTTGATCGCCGACGGCACCTATTTCGTGGTCGAGGATTTTTCGAACGAAGACGGGGGCGAGATCGCCGGCTGCGGCGGCTGGAGCCGGCGCGCCACCCTGTTCGGCGGCGATCATTCGGCCGGCCGCGACGCAGCCATGCTGGACCCGGCGCGCGACGCCGCCCGGGTGCGGGCGATGTACACCCACCCCGACCACGTGCGCAAAGGCGTGGGCCGGATGATCCTGGCGGCCTGCGAGCAGGCGGCGGCCGGCGAGGGCTTCACCCGCGCCGAGATGGCCGCGACCATGGGCGGCGTGCCGCTGTACGAGGCCTGCGGCTACACGCTGATCGAGCCTTTCACCGCGCCGACCTCCAAGGGCTATGACGTGCCGCTGGCGCGGATGGGCAAGACGCTGGGACCGGCCCCGGCGCGCTAGGCGCCGGAGCCGGCCGCTCGCTTACCGGACGAAGAGCTTCTGGTTGCTGGCGATCATCAGGTCGAGCAGGCCTTCGGGGTCGCTGACGAAATCCAGAGGCAGGGTTCCATAGCGACCGACGCCAGCCTGCACGATGTACTGGAAGATCCGGGCGTTGATGTTCTTGAACCCCGTCGCATAGCCGCGCGGGGTCTCGGGGCCGGCCAGGCTCAGGAAGTTGATGAACCAGGTGCCGCTATATTCCGTCCGGGCGACGTCGGAATACTGTTGAACATAGGCGGTCTTGGCGTCCTGGGTCTGTTTCTCGTAGTTGTCCTGGATCGCGTAGGCCTGAAGATAAGGATCGCTGGGCTTGTAGTGGTCGAGCTGGTAGTTGACGCCGGTTTCGCCCTTCAGCTTGAGTTCCGCGAAGGTGTCGGAGTTCTGGGGCCAGGGGTAACGGTTCGTGCCGCCCTTGTCGGTGAACCGTATCATCTGGATGCCGCTTAGCGGCGCGTATATCGGGTTGCCGCCGCTCTGGAGCGGGTAGCGGCGCAGAAGGACGATCTTGCCTCTCAGCTCTTTCAGGGGAAGCTGGATCTGGCCGGCTTCCAGGCGCCGGAGGCCGGCGCCGGGCGTCTGGAAGGTGTCGCTCAGCGACCGCTCCAGAAGCCCGATCAGGTTGTCGTGAAAGTTCTCGAGAGGATTGTCGTCGACCTCCGAATTGACGCAGAGCACGATCGTTTCTTCCGGACCGCGATCACGCAGGAACTCGGCCATTGGCGCGGCGCAGTCCTTTTCGAAGAACTTCCCGGTGCGCGACAGTCCGTGGCAGATCTGGAGCGGGTAGTAGGGCGTCAGGCGGATGTCGAAGTAGCGGACGCCCGCGTCCAGTTGCTCGGCGATGGTCAGGTCCTGGCAGCGGCTCAGGTCGATGATGTCGGCGGCGGTGCCCGCGTCATGGGCCCCCGGCAGGGTGAGGTCGCGGAGCATCGTTTCGTCCGGCAGCCTGGACATCCAGGTCTTGGCGTCGATGCGCGGGATGATGGCAATGGCCAGGTGGCGGTCGTTCTCGTCCTCTCCGGTGCCGTATTCCACCTCGAGCACCCGGAAGTCGCCTGCGGCCGAGCCGAATGTCGGCAGGTAGCCCTTACGTTCACCGGCGTCTAAGAACTTCTTGGTCTGCTCGCCGACCCCTTTGATCGGCGCCCAGCCGTCGCCGATCGTGCCGACCTGTCCGTAGCCGATCGCGAAGTTCAGTCGAAACTCCGCCGTCTTGGTGTCGTCGGCGATGTGCAGCGGAAGGAGTTCGGTGGAGCTGAACGGGGCGACGCGGGCGCCCTGAAACTGCATGGGCGTGCGATCGTAGGGCGGTTCCCAGTTATGGCGCTCCATCAGGCTGAGGCTGAGATCGGCGTCATACGGCGTCATGTTGAAGATCTGGAGGCTACAGAACTGGGTCATCGGCTTTCCATCGTCGGCGCTGTGGCGGTCGACGCAATGTCGACTTCCCGACGTGAATGCCGCGTGCGCCTTCTGGCCGCAGTGCGCAAAAATACACTTATTGAGGGTTTTTCGGGCGAGCGGTGCTCGAGCCCGTCGCGCCTCGGCGCGAAGAGTGGGGCGGGCCAAGGCGGCCCGCCCCGGTAGTCTTGATCGTCGGGTCCGCTTAGCGGAACAGGCTCAGGATCGAGCTCGACGACTGGTTGGCGATCGAGAGCGCCTGGATGCCCAGCTGCTGCTTGGTTTGCAGGGCTTGGAGCTTGGCGCTTTCCTTGGCCAAGTCGGCGTCGATCAGGTTGCCCACGCCGGCGTCGAGGCTGTCTTGCAGCTTGCCGACGAAGTTCAGGTGGGTGTCCAGGCCCGTCGAGCTGGTGCCCAGCGAGGCCAGCTTGTTGGTCGCCGTTTGCAGGGCCGTGTCGATGGTGGTGATCATCGTCTTGGCCGCGGCGGCGGTCGTGAAGGTGGTCGTGGTGCTCAGACCGATGCCGGCCAGCGACAGGGTCTTGGAGTTCACGGTGATGCCCGAGCCGTCCGAGTTGGCCAGGTAGGTCAGCTTGGTGGTCTTGCCGTCGATGATGCTGGCGCCGTTGAACTTGGCGTTCGAGACGGCCTTGGTGATCTGGTCGCGCAGCGAGTTGAAGTCAGCCTTCAGCGCGTTGAACGACGCGGTGTTCAGCGAGGTGTCGGAAGCGGCCAGGGCCTTTTCCTTCATCTTGCCGAGCAGGTCGGTCACCGTGTCGCCGGCGGCCAGGGCGACGTCGATGGTGGACTGACCGCGTTGCAGCGAGTCCTTCACGGCGTTGATCGAGGACGAGGTGGCCGACTGGTTCTTGGCGGTGGCCCAGATGGCGCCGTTGTCCTTGGCGGAGCCGATCTTCTTGCCGGTGTTGATCCGCTGTTGGGTGACACCGAGCTCGCTGTTGGTCGAGTTCAGGTTCTGCAGGGCGATCATCGCCCCCGAGTTCGTGTTGATGCTGTTCAGCGCCATTACGAAGACTCCTTCTTGAGGTGTCCGACGTCATTTTGACGGTCGGAGGGCTTTTTGCCCCACTGCAATGTTTCGCAATCTTCTTGACATTGAGTGAAAATGTCGCGGTTACCGCTGCGTTTACTGTAATCGGTTGTTAACCGAGATTGATGCAGCCCGTCCGGCTGAATCGAGCTGGGCGGCGGTGTGTCGCCCTTGGATTCCCGGCTGTTCGCCTAGTCTCTGGAACCCTTGCCGGAAACGATGAAAGCCGGACTGACGGCCCGGCTTTCACATTCGAAGATTCAATTTATCCTGGGCGCGCGGCGCCGGAATGGTCACGCGCAGAGACGGGCCGGTTCGGGTTCGTGGTCTTCGGCGTCGAAGAGGTCGAAGGCCTCTTCCCAGGCCGCCAGGCGGGTTTCGCGCAGGGCCGCGTCGTCGATCACCCGCACCAGCTGGTCCTCGCGGTCGTTCCACACCAGCCCGACATCGGTGGCCCGCTCGGCGTCGCCGCCCAGGAGCAGGATCACGTCTGCCTTGGTCGCGCGCTCGGGGCTCAGGCGCATCAGGGTGCGGCCGCCACCCATGTCGCGGTGGATGTCGGCGAAGGCCAGCACGGCCGAGATCATCGCGGCGCTGACCGGACGAACGTGCCAGGGCTGGCAGGCGAGGCGGCTCATGTCGGTTTCTCCGAACGATTGCGATGCTCCCTTTTCCACGTGCGTTGCGTCAAAAACGGTCGTAATGATCCGGAATGAGACATGAGAAGGCGACGAAGCTGCTCGACCTGGCCCGCCGGCTGGCCAGTTCCTCCGAGGGGCTGACTTTGGACGAGATGGCCGAGGCGATGGAGGTGGGACGGCGGACCGCCGAGCGCATGCGCGACGCGGTGTGGTCGGCCTTCCCGCAGATGGAAGCGATCGAGGATCCGCCCACCCGTCGTTTCCGCATTCCGTCAGGCCTGGACAGCCTGTTCCAGACCCCGACCGCCGAGGAGCTGGCGGCGCTGCGCACGGCGGCCGACTCCAACGCCGCCGCAGGCGCCGAAGCGCGGGCCTCCGCCCTCTATGCGCTGGAAGGCAAGCTGCTGTCGGCGCTGAAAGGCTCGGCCCGTCGGCGTGTGGCCCCCGATGTCGAGGCGCTGGTCCAGGCCGAGACCATCGCAGTCCACGCCGGTCCGCGCCCGTTCGAGGACCAGGGCGTGCTGGCCGAGATCCGCTCGGCGGTGAAGGGGCTGACGGCGCTGTCGTTCCGCTATGAGGGCGGCAGCCAGCCGGGGCGCACGCGCACGGTGACGCCGCTGGGCATTCTGTTCGGGCGCAGCAATTATCTGGTGTCGCTGGAGGGGCAGAGCCCGCGCCCGCGCACTTTCCGCCTGGACCGAATGAGCGAGGTGGCGGCGCTGGACAAGCCGGCGTCGCCGCCGGCCGATTTCTCGTTGCAGGCCTTCGCCGACGAGAGCTTCGGCATCTATCACGGCGAGATCGAGGACGTGGTCCTGCGCATCAGGGCCGAACGGGCCGAGGACGCCCTGCGCTGGCGTTTCCATTCGAACCAGGTCGTGACGCAAGGGCCGGACGGGGTGGTCACCGTGGCTTTCCGGGCCAGCGGCATGCTGGAACTGGCCTGGCACCTGTTCACCTGGGGCGACGCGTTGGAGATCGTCTCGCCCGAGAGCCTGAAGCACAGGATGATCGAGGAACTGGAAAAGGCGCTGGCGGCGCATCGGCGGAGCTAGGCGGCCACTAGCCTCAGCAGGGCCAGTTCCCGCGCCCTTGCCGACCTCGCTCGACGTCTGGTCAGGGCGCTGGCCTCGAAGGCCTCGAGCACGCGGGGATGGATGTAGGCGGCGCGGCAGACGGCGGGCGTGTTGCCCAGCAGGCCGGCCACCGCCTTGATGCAGAGGTTCAGCGCCTTCTTCGCCTCGGTCTTCGTCGCTGGGGCGGGCTGCTGGCTCAACGCCTCGAGGGCCGCCAGCGAGCCGTACCAGGTGCGGAAGTCCTTGGCCGAGAAGTCCTCGCCGGCGACGGCGCGGATGTAGTCGTTGACGTCATGGCTCTCGATCGTGCGACGCTGGCCGTCCTCGCCGAGATACTGGAACAGGCGCTGGCCGCGCAGGTCCTGGCAGGCGCGCACGATGCGCGCCAGGCGTTGGTCGCGAAACCCTGTCCGATGGACCTTGCCGCTCTTGCCCCTGAACTCGAACACCGCCCCGCCGCCGGCCAGCTTCAGGTGGCGCTTCTGCATGGTGGTGAGGCCAAAGCTCTTGTTGGTCCTGGCGTATTCGTCGTTGCCGACCCGGATCAGGGTCAGTTCCAAGAGGCGCACCACGGCGGCCAGCACCTTCTCGCGCGGCAGGCCGCGACGGGAGAGGTCGGCCTCGACGCGCTTGCGAAGGCGGGGCAGGGCGCGGCCGAAGGCGGCCATGCGTTCGTACTTGCGCGCGTCGCGGTCGGCCCGCCAGTCGGGGTGATAACGATACTGCTTGCGGCCCTTCTGGTCGCGGCCGACCGCCTGGATATGGCCGTTGGGATCTGGGCAGATCCACACGCTCGTCCACGCCGGCGGGATGGCCAGGGCGCGGATCCGCTCCAGCGTCGCGGCGTCCTTGATCGGCCGGCCATCGGCGTCGGCATAGGCGAACCGGCCGGGCTTGCCGAGACGGGTCAGGCCCTGTTCCTGGTCGTTGACATAGGCCAGCAGGACTTTTTCGGCGGCCTGGGCCTCGTTGGTGTCGCGGGCCACGGCGCTCACCGCGCGCCGAAGGCGGAAAAATGCCGGGTCATGCGTTCGCTCCCAACCCAATCCCGGCCAACGTGGTAGAGGGTTCGTCCGTTCCAGGGAGCTTCGATGAACTACCGCCACGCCTTTCACGCCGGCAACTTCGCCGACCTGCAGAAGCACGCGATCCTGCTGGCCCTGCTCGAGGCCCTGACTGTCGACGAGTCGCCGCTGGCGGTGATCGACACCCATGCGGGCGCCGGCGCCTATGACCTGCGCGGCGACATGGCCCAGAAATCCAAGGAAGCGGCCGCCGGCATCGGCCGGCTGCTGGCCGAGGGCGATGCGCCCGCGCCGTTCGGGCCGCTGCTGAAGGCGGTGGAGGAACTGAACGTCGGCGCGGCCGACGCGCCGCTCTATCCCGGCTCGCCGCTGCTGATCGCCCGCGCCCTGCGGCGCAGTGACCGCTACACCGCCTGCGAACTGCGCGACGACGACTTCGACCAGCTGCGCAAGGTGCTTGGGCCCTACGCCTTCACCCAGGCCCTGAAGGCCGACGGCTACGCCACGGCCGAGGCGCGCGCCGGACGCGGCGGGCGCACCTTCGTGCTGATCGATCCACCGTTCGAGCGTCCCGACGACTACGCCCAGTGCGTGGCCACGGTGCGGGCGGTGCGCAAGGTCGATCCGGACGCGGTTCTGGCGATCTGGACGCCGCTGAAGGACCTGGAAACCTTCGACGCCTTCATCCGCGCGCTAGAAAACGTCACCGATGACGCGCTAGTGGCCGAGCTTCGCCTGCGGCCCCTGCGAGACCCGATGAAGATGAACGGCAGCGCCATGGTGCTGGTCGGCGCCCCGGCCTCGATCGAGCCGAAGGTCAGCGAGATAACCACCTTCCTGGCCGAGCGCCTGGGCGAGCCCGGCGCGGCGGCCCGCGTCTGGCGCGCCTGATCACGTGAGCGGCGCGCCCAGCTTCAGGCAGGCCTGCGCCGTATGGCTGAAGGTCGGCTGCCTGGGCTTTGGCGGACCGGCCGGGCAGATCGCCCTTCTGCATCGGGAAGTGGTCGAACGGCGCGGGTGGGTCGACGAGGACCGCTTCGCCCATGCCTTGAGCTTCTGCATGTTGTTGCCGGGACCCGAGGCCCAGCAACTGGCCACCTGGCTGGGCTGGCGGCTGCACGGCGTGCGCGGCGGCCTGGCGGCGGGGCTGCTGTTCGTGCTGCCGGGCCTCTTGGCCATGCTGGGCCTGTCGGCGCTGTATGTCGTCCACGGCCAGGCGCGCTGGGCCGCGCCGGTGCTGCTGGGGCTGAAGGCGGCCGTGGTGGCGCTGGTGTTGCAGGCCCTGCTGCGCATGGCGGGACGCGCGGCGCGTGGACGGGCCGGCGCCGTCGCGGCGATCCTCGCCTTCCTGGCCCTGACCTGCACCATCGCGCCGTTTCCACTGGTGATCCTGGTCGCCGGCCTGGGCGGCTGGCTGTGGGGCGCGCGAGGCGGGCCGATCGCGGCCGATGTCGAGGCCCCGCCGTTGAACGGCGCGGGGAGGGCGGCGCTGGTCTGCCTGGCCGTCTGGCTGGGTCCCGTGGCCCTGGCCTTCCTGCTCGCGCCGGGCTCGGCCCTGGCCCAGATCGGCGCGGCCTTCAGCGGCCTGGCGGTGGTCAGCTTCGGCGGCGCCTACGCCGCCTTGGCCTATGTGGGCCAGGTGTCGGGCGAGCTTGGCTGGCTGACGCCGGGCCAGATGCTGGACGGCCTGGGCCTGGCCGAGACCACGCCGGGGCCGCTGGTGCTGGTGTTCGTCTTCGTCGGCTTCGTCGCCGCCTGGCGCGACGCCGATCCGGCCCTGGCCTGGCCTATGGCCGTGCTGGGCGGACTCATGGCGGCCTGGGCGACCTTCGCGCCGTCGTTCCTGTGGATCTTCGCCGGCGGGCCATTCGTCGAGCGCCTGCGCGGCCACGCTCGGGCGGCGGCGGCGCTGTCGTGGGTCGGCGCGGCGGTGGTCGGGGTGATCGCGAGCCTGGCCTTGTGGTTCGCCGTTCACTTGCTGTTTCGGACCGGGAACGAGGCGGCCTGGGGGCCGTTTCGGGCGACGTTGCCCGACCTCGTCAGCCTCGATCCTACGGCCCTAGGCTTGGTGGCGCTCGCCTGCGGCCTGACCTTCGCCATGCGGCTGCCGATCCTGGCCCTGGTTGCGGTCATGACCTTGGCGGGCGCGGCCTGCTCGATGCTTCTGGGAGGCTGACGCAAGGGTAGCATTTTTGCGCTTGCGAAACGGCGTTCCATGCTATGCTGCGCCGCACAATCTCGATCGACGGAGTGAACGGCCATGGTTTCCTCGTCCTTCCCGCCCTCGTCTTCCGAAAATTCCCAGACCCCTTCGACAAACGTGCTGCTGGGCGCGGCATCGCCCCTGTGGGCGGTGTTCGGCGGCGCGGCCGCGGCAGGGGCCGCCTGGTGGTGGTGGTCCAACCGCTGGCGCGAGGCGGTGAACCTCGAAGCCCTGATCGCCATCGCGCCCGAGCCGGTGTCGCGCGGCGTTGTCGACGAGCCCGCGCCGGCTCTTGTCGAAGCGCCGGTGAAGGCGATTGAGGCCGTCGTGGCCGAGGCCGAGCCGGTGATCGAGACCGTGACTAAGGCGACCGCCGAGGTTGTCGAGGCCGCCGCCGAAGTTCCGCCGGCCATCGTCGAAGCTTCTGCCGAGGTGGTCGAAGCCGTCGTCGAGACCAATCCCGAGCCCGTCGTCGAGGCCGTCGCCGCGCCGGTCGAGACCGTCGAGAAGGCCGCAGCCCCGCTGGTCGAGACCGCCAAGGCCGCGGCCGACGACCTGACCCTGTTGGTCGGCATCGGTCCCAAGCTCGCCGCCTCGCTGGCCGACCTCGGCGTCACCCGCTTCAGCCAGATCGCCGCCTGGAGCGCTGACGAGCTCGACAGCTTCGACAAGCTCCTGAGCCTCAAGGGCCGCGCCGAGCGCGACGCCTGGGTGGCCCAGGCCAAGCGGCTGGCGGACGGGGCGTAACGCCCCGCTCTAGGCCGGACCGCCCATCGTCCAGATCTTCTTGATCACGCCGGAAAAGGTCAGCATCGGCTGGCCGCCGGTGGACAGCAGGCCGCGCACGAAGATCATCGAGCCGCCGGCGCGGACCACCTCGCCGGTCGCCTCCACCAGGTCTCCGGCCTTGGCCGGGCCCACGAAGTCGCCGTTCAGCGAGACGGTGACGGCCTTGGCGTTGTCGAGCTCGCGCCAGGCGATGGCGAACAGCGAGAAGTCGGCGAAGGTCAGCATGCAGCCGCCATGCATGAAGCCGCCGCCGTTCATGTGGCGCGGCTCGGCGCGGAAGGCGCAGCGCACCTTGCCGTCGTCCTCGCGGAAGTAGAACGGCCCGGTCTGGTCCTCGAACGGATCGAGCCCGGCCCAGGTGCGCCAGCCGGCCCACTCGCCGTCCTCGATCAGCCTTGGCCCGCTGACGATCTCGTTGCCGCCGTCCATGCCCTGCGCTCCCGTACTTTCTCGTTGTTATTGCGGTTCAGCTAAGCCTCCGCGGCGCGTCGAGGCAAGCCGCCCGCTTACGTCGAAGCCCGAACCGTGGCATGGCTTTCCCATGACCACCCCGATCCAAGACACCATCCTCTCGCAACTGGCCGGCCTGCCCGCCGGCAAGTCCATCGACCCGATGTCGGTGGCCAAGGCGATCCAGCCCGAGCGCTGGCAGCGCCTGCTGGGCCATATCCGCACCGACGCCGTCGAATTGGCCAAGGAAGGCAAGATCGTCATCCTGCGCCACAACAAGCCGGCCAATCCCGAGAAGTTCCGGGGCGTCTATCGCCTGCGCCTGCCGATGGAAGGCGATCCGACCAGCTTCCCGGACGACGTGGAAGATGGGGCTGACGACGTGGCCGACGCCGCCGAGGATTGATCGCATCAAGACCCGTCGAAAGGTGGGTCTTGAAAAGAAACCTGTTCGGTGAACTATGAGCCTCCCAAATATGTCAGGGGAGGTTCGCTCATGATCGTCTTCGGTTCGTCCCTGTCGCCCTATGTGCGCAAGACCCTGGCCTTCGGCGCCGAGAAGGGGCTGAAGCTGGAGAACCGGGTGTCGCCGCCCGGAGCCCTCGACCCCGAATTCGCCGAGTGCAGTCCGTTCCGGAAGATCCCGGGCTTCCAGGACGGCGATTTCCGCATCTCGGACTCCACGGCGATCATCACCTATCTGGAAGCCCTGCATCCTGAGCCGAACCTGATCCCGGCGGAGCCGCGCGCCCGCGCCCGGGCGGTCTGGTACGAGGAATATGCCGACACCATCCTGGTGGCGGCGGGCGGCAAGATCTTCTTCAACCGCATCGTCGCGCCGCGCTTCATGCGCCGGCCCGGCGACGAGGCCGTGGCCGCCAAGGCCGAGGCCGAGGACCTGCCGCCGGCCCTCGACTATCTGGAGCGCATCGTGCCGGACGCCGGCGGCTTCCTGCTCGAGGACCGCCTGACCCTGGCCGACATCGCCGTGGCCAGCCCGTTCGCCAACCTGCGCCACCTCAAGCTCGACCTGTCGCGCTGGCCGCGCACCAAGACCTTTACCGACGCCATCCTGGCCCGGCCGGCCTATGCCGCCCTGATCGCCGGCGAGGAAGCGTTGCTGGCGGCCTTTGCGCCGCCCGAGGCCGCCTGAAGCCTTGCCAAGTCCGGCTTGGCTATCGGAGGTTGCGACGTCGAGTATGGAGTAGCTTCGATGTCGCAACTGAAGACCCCGGGCGTGTACGTCCAGGAGATCGCCCCGGTGCAGCCGATCTTGGGCCTGCCCACGGCGGTGACGGCCTTCGTCGGTCGGACCGGCCATGGTCCGGCGGGCGTCGCCGCGCCCGTCGATCGCCAGGCGGCCTTCGAAGCCGCCTATGGCCCGGCTGATCGGGCCTATCCCCTGACCCTGGCCGTGGCCGACTTCTTCGCGAACGGCGGCGAGGCCGCGGTGATCGTTCGCCTGCCAGGGGACGCCACCACCCAGGCCGCCCTGGACAGCGCCCTGGCCGTACTGAAGAAGACGCCGTTCAACATCCTCTACCTGTCGCCCGACCAGATCGAGGGCGATGTCCCGGTCTTCGCCCGCGAGACCGCCGCGGCCTTCGTGCTCGAGCGCGAAGCGATGATGATCCTCGAGGCCCCGGCCGTCTGGGCGACCGCCAAGATCGACGAGATGACGGTCGACGCGCTCGGCTACTTCTCCGAACCGCAGCAGTCGCGCACGGCCTGCTATGTCTCGCGCCTGCTCGACGAGGGCGGCCCGCGTCCCTCCGGCGGAGCTGTCGCCGGCATCTGGGCGCGCACCGACCGCAAGGACGGCGTCTGGACCGCGCCGGCCGGCATCCGCGCCGACTTCGCCAGCGGCGTTCCGCAGCGCTTCCTGACCGACGGCGACAACGCGGCGCTGTCGGCGCGAGGGCTCAATGCGCTCCGAAGCTTCCCGGGCCATGACGCCGTCATCTGGGGCGTGCGGACCCTCTCGTGGGGCAGCGACACGTTCCGCTACGTGCCCGCGCGGCGACTGGTCGATCATATCGAGGACAGCGTCGAGGCAGGCCTCGCCTGGGCGGCGATCGAAGCCCCGTCGCCGGCGCTGTTCGTGACGGTGCAGGCGCAGGTGTCGGCTTTCCTGACCGACATCTGGAAGGCCGGCGGCCTGATCGGCGCCAAGGCTGCGGAGTCGTTCTATGTCGTCTGCGACATGAGCAACAACGGGCCCTACATGGGGCAAGGCAAGCTGCGGGTCGACATGGGCCTGGCCGTGCAGCACACGGCCGAGTTCGTCCCGGTGTCGGTCCTCGTCGAGGTCGCTGCGACCTGACCCCTTGGCGCGCGGCCGGCGGCGTCTTAACTGCCGGCCATGTCGCTCGACGCCCTGCTTTCCGAGATCCGCGCCTGCCGGGCCTGTGTCGGCGAGATCCCCGAGCCGCGTCCGGTGGTGCGGGTGGGCGAGGGGACGCGCCTCTTGATCTGCGGCCAGGCGCCGGGACGGCTGGTGCACGAGACCGGCCTGCCGTTCAACGATCCCTCGGGCAACCGCCTGCGCCAGTGGATGGGCGTCGATCGCGACACCTTCTACGACCGGCCCGAGATCGGCGTGGCGGCCATGGCCTTCTGCTTTCCGGGGACCAATCCCAAGGGCGGAGACTATCCACCTCCGCCCCGCTGCGCCGCCTTGTGGCGCAAGGATCTTTTGGACCAACTGCCGAATGTCGAGCTGACGCTGCTAGTCGGCGGCTACGCCCAGGCCTGGGCGCTGGGCGATGCGATGAAGCCCTCCATGACCGAGACCGTGGCCGCCTGGAGCGAATACGCCGCCCAAGGCGTTCTGCCCCTGCCGCACCCCTCGTGGCGCAACACCGCCTGGCTCAAGCGCAATCCATGGTTCGAGGACGAGGTCACGCCCTATCTTCGCCGCCGTGTCGCGGGCATTCTGGGGACATGAACCGCCGGAGCCTCCTCCTCACCGTCGGGGCTTCGGGCCTCGCCGCCGCCTGCGCCCCCATCACCCAGCGCCCCGCCCTCGCGCCGCTCGGCCTGCGCGGCGCGCGGCTGCAGGACGACTGGATGGTCGCCTTCGACGGCGCCAAGCTGGGCCTCAAGCGCTGGCTGCCGCAGGACGGGCAGGTCACCCATGTGGTGGTCGGCCTGCACGGCATGAACGACTACTCCAACGCCTATCATCTGGCCGCCGACTGGTGGGCGGGGCAGGGCATCGCCACCTATGCGCTGGACCTGCGCGGCTTTGGCCGCTCGCCGCGTCGTGGCGTCTGGGCTTCGACCGACCTGATGATCGAGGACGTCCGCACCCTGGTTTCGCTGGCGCGCGAGGCGCATCCCGGGGCCAAGGTCTCGCTGGCCGGAGTCAGCATGGGCGGTGGTCTCGCCATCGCCGCCATGGCCACCGACAATCCGCCGGCCGCCGACAGTCTCCTCCTTTTCGCCCCGGCCGTCTGGGGCTGGTCGGCCCAGCCTCTGCCCTACAAGACCAGCCTGTGGATCAGCGCCCACACCGCCCGCAGCTGGGTGGTCAAGCCGCCCGAATGGCTGGTGCAGAAGGTGCTGCCGACCGACAACATGGAAGAGCTGCGGCGCATGGGCCGCGACCCGCTGATGATCTGGGGCGCGCGGTCTGACACCCTCTATGGCCTTGTCGGCCTGATGGAGCGGGCCTGGGCGTCGCTGGGCAAGGTGCGGGTCCCGGTCGCCTACTTCTACGGCGCGCGTGACGAGATCATCCCCGAGGAGCCGACGAAGCAGGCCGCCCGCCGCCTGAAGCCCGACGATCGTTCGGCCTTCTACGCCAACGGCTACCACCTGCTGCTGGTCGACAAGCAGGCTGAAGTCGTCTGGCGCGACGCGGCCGCGTTCCTGAAGGACCCGCAGGCCGACCTGCCGTCGGGCGCGCCGCCGATCCCGGGTGCGCCGACCGCGCCGAATGTCGTCAAAGTTCAGGGTGTTCCGGCCGGACGCTAGTCGAACGTCTGGTATATTGCAGTGCGATATGAACGATCATCGGCTGATGTGACAAAAGGCCGATAAAGTGATCCTTGCGGCGGCGCTCGGGGCGGCGTACACCCCGGCGCACTGTTTTCCAGGCTGAGGCGAGGCCCACGGCAATGACCTTGTTCGATCTGCCCGATTTCGAAGGGCATGAAGGCGTCCACTCGTTCTACGACGAAAAGACGGGCCTCAAGTCGATCATCGCCATCCACTCCACCGCCCGCGGCCCGGCCGCCGGCGGCTGCCGCATGTGGGACTACGCCAGCAGCGAGGCGGCCCTGACCGACGCCCTGCGCCTGTCGCGCGGCATGTCGTACAAGAACGCCATGGCCGACCTCGACTTCGGCGGCGGCAAGGCCGTGATTATCGGCGACAGCCGCCGGCAAAAGACGCC
This sequence comes from Caulobacter zeae, assembly GCF_002858925.1. Taxonomy (GTDB): domain Bacteria; phylum Pseudomonadota; class Alphaproteobacteria; order Caulobacterales; family Caulobacteraceae; genus Caulobacter; species Caulobacter zeae. The sequence continues at coordinate 4,511 of NZ_PJRS01000033.1, read as the reverse complement.
GGAACTGTTCGAGGCCTTCGGCCGCGCGGTCGACAGCCTGGGCGGTTCGTACTGGACGGCCGAGGACGTCGGCGTCTCGCCGGCCGACCTGGAAAGCACCCGCAAGACCACCCGATACGTCGCCGGCCTGGAAGGCCACGCGGCCGCCTCGGGCGATCCCTCGCCGGTCACCGCCGAGGGCGTGTTCCGCGGCGTGCGCCTGTGCGTCGAGCGCGCCCTGGGCCGCGACCTGACGGGCGTGAAGGTCGCCATCCAGGGCGTCGGCCATGTCGGCGCCTATCTGGCAGAAAAGCTTCACGCCGCCGGCGCCCAGCTGATCATCGCCGACGTCAACCAGGTGGCCCTGAACGAAGTGGCCGCCAAGACGGGCGCGCAGATCGTACCGACCGACGCCATCTTCGACGTCGAAGCCGATGTCTTTGCCCCCTGCGCCCTGGGCGGCGCGATCTCGGCTGCGACCCTGCCGCGCCTGAAGGTCAAGGTCATCGCCGGCGGCGCCAACAACCAACTGGCCGACGCCATGATCGGCCAGACCGTGTTCGATCGCGGCATCCTCTACGCCCCGGACTACGTCATCAACGGCGGCGGCATCATCAACGTAGCCGCCGAGATCCGCGCCCTGGAAGCGGGCGGCAGCTTTGATCCGGAGTGGGTGGCGACCAAGCTCGACCGCCTGGCCCTGACCCTGGGCGAGGTGCTCGACCAGTCGCTGGCCGAAAAGCGCCCGGCCAACCTGGTCGCCGACGAGATCGCCCGGGCCCGGATCGCGGCGGCGCGTTCCTGATCGTCACGGAACCTCCCCCTGTGGGGGAGGTGATCGCGAAGCGATCGGTGGGGGGAGTTGTTGCTGCGTCAGCCAACACGGCAGCAGCTGAGAATGGCCCTCCACCGGCCTTCGGCCGCCTCCCCCACGGGGGAGGTTCTCTATCTTCCGCTCAAACTGGCCCCCGCGTCCTTGTCGAGCCGCAGGTAGACCGGCAGGGCCAGCAGCGTGACCACGCCGATGGCCACGAACGGCCAGACGAAGCTCTGCGGCGTCAGGGCGTGGTCGCCCGCGCCGCGCGTCAGGTGCAGCATCAGGCCGCCGAAGCTGACCCCCAGGGCCAAGCCCACCTGCTGGCTGACCGCCGCCAGGGTCGAGGCGGCCGCCACGCGCGGCTGGGGCACGTCGGCATAGGCAATGGTGTTGGCGGCGATGAACTGGCTCGACCGTGCAAAGCCGCCGACCAGCAGCAGGGCGATCATCAGCCACATCGGCGTGGAGGCCGTAAAGAAGCCCGGCACGGCGGTCATCAGGGCGGTTGCGGCCACGAACACCGCCAGCGCCGTGCGGAAGCCGTAGCGCTTGAGCAGGGCGCCTGCGAAGGGGCGGGCGACCAGCACGCCCAGGCCCGTGGCGATGGTCACGCCGCTGGCCTTCAGCGGGCTCCAGCCCAAGGCGACCTGCAGCAGCAACGGCATCAGGAACGGGCTGGCGCCGATGCCTAAGCGAACGAAGGTTCCGCCTACCAGGCTGGCCCGGAAGGTCGGATAGCGCAGCAAGGTCAGGTCCAGGATCGGCTTGGCCTGGGCTCGGCAGTGCTTCAGGTACAGCCAGCCCGCGCCCAGCGACACGGCCAGCAGCAGCGCCTGCACCAGCGGCGGCAGCAGGGAAAGGCCCGCTGTCTCGGCCAGGCCGATCAGGCCCGACAGGGCGATGGCGCTCATCACGAAGCCCTGTGTGTCGAAGCGCCCGGCCTCAGGGTCTGGCGCGCCCTTGGGCACGAAGCGGCGCACGGCGATCGCCCCGATCACGCCGATCGGCAGGTTCAGGTAGAAGATCCACGGCCAGTCGGCCACCGACAGTACGAAGCCGGCGATCGGCGGGCCGATCAGCGGTCCGACCATGGCCGGCATGGTGAACCAGCCCATGGCGCTGATCAGCTTGTCCTTGGGCGTCGAGCCCACGACGATCAACCGCGCCACCGGCGTCATCATCGCCCCGCCTATGCCTTGCACGATGCGGGCGGCGACCAGCTGGCCGAGGTTCTGCGACAGGCCGCACAGCGCCGAGCCGGCCAGGAAGACCAGCATGGCGATCAGGAACACTCGCCGCGCGCCATAGCGCTGGGCCGCCCAGCCGCTGGCCGGGGTGAAGACCGCCAGGGCCAGGATGTAGGAGGTCAGGGCCAGCTTCAGGTGGATGGGGTCGGCCGAGAAGGCCTGGGCGAGGCGCGGCAGGGCGGTCGACAGGGCCGTGGAGTCGATGAACTCCATCAGGAGCGCGCTGGCGACGGCCAGCGAGACGAGGCGGGTAGTCCAGGGCGAGATCGGCGCCTCTCCCGTCTCGGTTTCGGAGAGGGGCGGCTGGCGGGGATCTGAAGCAAGGTCGGACACGGACGAGGGGGTTACGCCCCTCCTGGCCAGGCTTCAACCACATGCCGTTCACGAGCGCGGGAGCGGCCGCCGTTGCGTCGGAGGGCGGAAGGCTTCATCTTGCCAAACAGACGTTCGAGATCCCTGCAATGTTCCTTCGTTTCTTCTCCGAGCTGCGCCAGGCCAAGGTGCCGGTGTCCCTGCGCGAGTACCTCCTCTTGATGGAGGCGCTGGACAAGGGCGTGATCGATCGCTCGATCGACGACTTCTACTTCCTGTCGCGCGCCAGCCTGGTGAAGGACGAGAAGAATCTCGACAAGTTCGACCGCGTGTTCGGCCACGTCTTCAAGGGGCTGGAGACGGTGGGCGAGGGGGTCACGGCCGACATCCCGGAAGAGTGGCTGAAAGCCCTGACTGAGAAGTTCCTCACCGACGAGGAGAAGGCCCAGATCGAGGCCCTGGGCGGCTTCGAGAAGCTGATGGAGACCCTGCGCGAGCGCCTGGCCGAGCAGAAGGAGCGCCACCAGGGCGGCAACAAGTGGATCGGCTCGGGCGGCACCAGTCCCTTCGGCAACAACGGCTACAACCCCGAAGGCGTGCGCATCGGCCAGGACAAGGGTCGCCACGGCCGGGCCGTGAAGGTCTGGGACAAGCGCGAGTACAAGAACCTCGACGACAGCGTCGAACTGGGCACGCGCAACATCAAGGTGGCGCTGCGCCGCCTGCGCAAGTTCGCCCGCACGGGCGCGGCCGAGGAACTGGACCTGAACGGCACGATCCGCGGCACGGCCGAGAAGGGCTATCTCGACATCCAGCTGCGCCCCGAGCGCCGCAACGCCATCAAGGTGCTGATCTTCTTCGACATCGGCGGCTCGATGGACGGCCATATCAAGCTCTGCGAGGAGCTGTTCTCGGCGGCCAAGACCGAATTCAAGAACCTGGAGTTCTACTACTTCCACAACTGCCTCTACGAAGGCGTGTGGAAGGACAACAAGCGCCGGCACACCGAGAAGGTCCCCACCTGGGATGTGCTTCACAAGTTCCCGGCCGACTACAAGGTGATCTTCGTCGGCGACGCCACGATGAGCCCCTACGAGATCACCTATCCGGGCGGCAGCGTCGAGCACTGGAACGAAGAGCCCGGCGCGATCTGGATGAGCCGGGTCACCGACATCTACCAGAGCTGCGTCTGGCTTAATCCCACGCCCGAGCGCCACTGGGACTACACCCAGTCGATCGGGGTCATGAAGCAACTGATGAACGACCGCATGTTCCCCCTGACCATCGACGGGCTGGACAAGGCGATGCGGGAACTGGTGCGGGGGTAGATTGAAGATCCTCCCCCTGTGGGGGAGGTGTCGGCGAAGCCGACGGAGGGGGGAGTGGTTGCTGACTTTTCGGCGCCTCGGTCGCTGAAAACGTCCCCCCACCGGCCTTCGGCCGCCTCCCCCAGAGGGGGAGGAGTTTGGCTAAAGCCCCGACAGATACCCCGCGATCGCGCTCCGCCGCGCGTCCAGCGCCTCCAGCTGCGCCCGCAGCCGCGCCTTCAGCCGATCAGGGCAGGCGCCGTCCGGGCCCAGCAGGTCGACGATCTCCGAGATCGGCAGACCCAGCGCCTTGAGATCGGCGATGGCCGCCAGCCGGGCCCGCGCCGACTGGCCCAGGGTGCGGACGTTCTTGGGGCCGCGCCCGCAGGCGATCAGCCCCATCTCCTCGTAGTGACGAATGGCCCGCAAGGTGAGGCCCAGCTGTTCGGCCACCACGCCGATCGGCAGCTCGGAGGAGCGCAGCGAAAAACGCGGGGCGGCCGTGGCGGCGCTGGTCTTCGATGGGGCGGTGTGGACGGCTTGCATCTGAACTCCCTTGCGAATGGTCGTCTGGGCCCGGCGGCGGCGTTCGGCCAGCGCAAGCGCCGCCTTTGTCCGTGGACCGGGGATGGCGAGGTCGGGAAGGCTCACTGGAACTCCACGAGCACCTGGTCGGCGGCCACCGGATCTCCGGCCTTGGCGTTGACGGCCTTGACGACGGCGTCGCGCTCGGCGCGCAGGATGTTCTGCATCTTCATGGCCTCGAGGACGCAGACGACCTCGCCCTCGCGGACCTGGCGGCCGACCTCGACGTCCATGGAGACGACCAGGCCCGGCATCGGCGAGAGG
>NZ_PJRS01000026.1 GCF_002858925.1 Caulobacter zeae | reverse complement strand
AACAGGAAACCTAGACTCCAAGGCCGCGCTTTGGAAGAACTCGGTCTGATATCCACGGTCGATAAAATTGGGGGGAGCGAATGCTCGCACGACTGGTCATCGCTTCGATCATGGCCCTGAGCGCCTCGGCGGCCATGGCGCAATCCTCCCAGTGGTATTTCTACAAGGAGGTCAGCGGGATCGAGGTCTATTACGCCGTGCGTATCAATCCCGATGAGGCGCGGGTCTCGTGGAAATGCGTGAACAAGACGGGCGACGCCGTCAGCTGTTCTATCGGCGCCGGCCAGAACAAGGTCTATCGATGTGTCCGCGACGGCACGCCCGTCGGCTTCACCGAAGCCCTGGGCGAGCGTGCAACGGCTCCGGCCCGTGGCGAATACGCCTTCCCGTCCGAGTCCGCCTGCAAGGGCAAGGGCGCTAGCCAGGTCGAGCCCTACGGCGTCCAGATCAGCATCGAGCGGTAGTCCCCGATGAATGGCGTCAATCCTCTGGGCATGCGGCTTTCGATCGGTCTGGCGATCGCCGGCGCCCTTGGCGGCGGAGCCGGCGCCCAGCCCCCGGCGGCCCAGCCTGCGAGCAGCCCGCCGGGGAGCCAGTACGCCTATTGCTGGGCGACCTTGAAGCCCCAGCCCGGAAAAATCGACCATTCATACTACTACTCGCCCATCTTCGTGGGGCGGCCGGGCGACGAGGCCGACAAGGCGGCCTTCGCGGCGGCCGTGGTCGGCGCCTATGGCGGCGAGGCGGGCGTCTCGTCCTGCTCGTCTCGCGCTACGGCGGCGGAAATGATCGCCGTTCGGGACAGGCGGTTCAACAGGGACGCCCCCCGTGCCGTCATGACGACCCTCCTGCCTGGCGGTGCGCGGGTCGCCAATATCGAAGGCGCATCCGTTCCGCGAACCGATCCCCCGGGCGACGGCTCGCCCGAACGGCCGCTGATCCTGGAATGCACGGCCGCCGCCGGCCAGTTCAGTTCCTTGACCCAGCGGTACGAGACCGCACAGAGCGTTCTGGTGAAGATCGCCGGGGGGCAGGTCTCGATCTGGAAGCGGTCGGCGTCTTCCTGGATTCAGCACCCTTGCGTGGAAAACAGCCGCAGCGGGCAGTTCTGTTCGATCACGCCGACCCGCATCTGGCTCAAGGACAGCTACGAGCTGACGCCGGGAGCCGAAGAGTCGAACGAACTGGACATCGACCGCCGGTCGGCTGGCTTTAAGTTCGAGACCCTGCTGGCGACGCCCAAGGTCGCGCCATACATTCAGGCTCGCCAAGCCACGGGAGCGTGTCGGCCGACGAAGGAGCCTGCACCCGCGCCCGCCGGACCCGCGCCGCGCACCGCCTTCTGAGCGAGCTCCGGTTGTCGGAACGTCTCCTTTCTAGAAGTGCGTCAGCGTGCGCAACTGGCGCTTTTGACTCGTGAGCTCGTGGTTTCATTTCCTTTGATTGTTCTTCAAGTTAGCTGCACTCTTAAGTTGAGAGCTTGTGGAGGCGCTTGTGGCCATTGACGCTGAGAAACGTCGGTCAATCCTTGAGAAGGTCTATCTCGAGCACCGATCACAAGCGCGCCACATCGAGACACTGCGCACCGGCGCCTTGAGCACGCTCGGCGTAGCCACCGCGGGCTTGATCGCCGTCACCAAGGACAATCACGTAGATCAGCAGACGGCTGGTTGGGCGATCCTTGGCCTGGGCCTCTTCGGCGTTCTACTTGCCTCGAAGCTTCATGAGAAACTGCGGTTAGAGATGGTACGGTCAGACGCATGTCTTGCAGCGATGTTTGACGACGATCCGCCGGAAGCAGTCGTGATTTTCGCTGCGGTCAGCAAGAAGCATGACGAATCCTACCCAGTGCTGCACCGGTTCAAGATGCGGGTGCTCTGGATCGGCTTAGCGCTGGCCATTTGCTTCGCCGGTGCCTTCCTCTTGATCAAGCCAGGCTGATAGGTCGGTCTGGGGGCAGCGCCTGAATGTCGCCT
>NZ_PJRS01000043.1 GCF_002858925.1 Caulobacter zeae | reverse complement strand
CTGGCGGACGCGCCCTTGCCGGATCACGGCCTGTGACGCCTGGGACCCAACGAGCTGCGCCCGCCAGCCATCAGGCGACCGCCCGACCTACATCGCAATACACAGGGACCCAGGGGACTGGGCTAGGCGAATGACAGCGCACCATCGCGGTCGCCAACGCAGTGCGGTCGCCCCTGGGTCCCGGGTCTGCGGCGCTTTGCGCCTTCGCCCGGGATGACGATTTGAAGGCTGCTTCGGGAGTGGCGCCGTTTCGGCACGGCTCGTCCCGAAGTTGTCCCCAAAGGTGCGACATCCGGGGCACAGTCGGGTTTAATTGACGCAACGGCGCGCAACGCTCTGGCGGCGAAGCGGCTTGATCTCCATGTGGGGGCTCGAAGGACCCCCATGGACAACTTGCTTCAATCCGTCGCCGCTTTCGTCACCGAGCACCAGAGCTGGGCGGGCTTGATCCTTGGGGCCCTTACCTTCGCCGAATCCCTGGTGCTGATCGGCGCCTTCGTGCCCGCGACGGCGCTGATGCTGCTGGCCGGCACCCTGATCGGCGGCGGCGTGCTCGATCCCTTCGAGGTCCTGGCCTGGTGCACCATCGGCGCGGTGCTGGGCGATGCGGTGTCCTACGCCCTGGGGCGTCGCCTGGGTCCGCGCGTGCTGCGCATCCCGGCCTTCCGCGATCATCGCCGCACCATCGCCCGCACCCGTCTGTTCAACCGCCGCTTCGGCGTCGCCTCGATCTTCATCGGCCGCTTCTTCGGGCCGCTGCGGGCCTTCGTGCCGATCATGGCCGGCATCCTGCAGATGAAGTGGTGGACCTTCCAGACCGCCAACGTGCTGTCGGCCGTGGTCTGGATCGCCAGCCTGCTGGCTCCTGGCTATCTGGCCGCCCGCAGCCTGTCCGGAGTCAGCCTGGAGCTGGGCCTGGCCATCGCCGCCGGCGTCGCCCTGACCGTGCTCGGCGCCTTCCTTGGTCTGCGCTTCGCCGCCTCGCGCCGCAGCATCGCCGCCGCCAAGGCCAAGGCCGCTTCGGCCGCGGCCGAGAGCATCGCGCCGATCGTCGAGCTGAAGCCCAAGCGCGCCTGAGGCGTCCTCAGGCCGCAGCCCCCTGGGCCACCCAGCGGCCGACCAGGCGTCCCCCGCGATCGTGAATCCGCACTTCCATGGGCTCGGCCGCATCCGCGGCCAGCTTGCGCGCGCGCCGTTCGGCCTCGCCGCCGCCGGCGAAATGCAGCACCTCGCCTGTGGCGTGAACCCGCACGCACCAGCCCCCTTCACACGGGACGACATCGACGACCCCTGGCATGTCGTACCCCTTCGTACGCTGAACTCGGGCTGCCAAACGCCGCCCTCGGCAAAGGGTTCACCACGCCGTTCACCGTCTTTGAGACGAAGTGTTGCGAGGGGCTGGCGTTTTGTCTGAGTTTTCATAAAATGACACAAAATATCAAAATGTGGGATTAGCGTTTCGGCGCGTCCCAGGGAGAAAACGATGGCTCATTCCCTGACGCGCGGCGTCTCGCGCCTGGCCCTGGCGGCCGTTCTTGGCCTCTGCGCCCTGCCGGCCGTCGCCGCCGATCGGGTGACGACGCCGCTTGCCGAAGGCTGGACCTTCTTCCAGGGCGATCCCGAGGGCGCCGAGACGGCCGCCTTCGACGACAGCGGCTGGGCCAAGGTGTCGGTGCCGCACGACTGGGCCATCAGTGGTCCGTTCGACATCAAGGCCCGCGCCGGCGGGGCGGGCGGCTTCCTGCCCACCGGCATCGGCTGGTACCGCAAGGCCCTCGACGTCAAGCCGCCCGCGCCGGGGCGCCGGGTCTATGTCGAGCTCGACGGTGTGATGGAGCGCAGCGGCGTCTGGATCAACGGCCACCACCTGGGCCATCGCCCCAGCGGCTACGTGGCCCTGCGCTACGACATCACCGACTTCATCAAGGCCGATGGGCGCAACGTCCTGGCCGTACGGGCCGACACCGAACACGCCCCGTCCTCGCGCTGGTATGCCGGCTCGGGCGTCTACGGCAAGGTCCGCCTGATCGAGAGCGCGGCCCAGCACGTGGAGCAGGGCGGGGCCTTCGTCAGCGTCACGAAGATCGCCGAGGGCAAGGCCACGGCCGACATCGCCGTCGACGTGGTCAATGACGCCAACACGGCCGCCAAGGCTGGCCTGGAGGTCGTGCTGCGCGACCCGTCCGGCAAGGAGGTCGCCCGTGGCGCCGCGCCCGCCGTCGCCATCGATCCGGGCCGCACCGAGACGCTCAAGCTCTCGCTCGACATCGCCTCGCCCAAGCGCTGGGATCTCGAGACGCCCGACCTCTACCGCGCCGAGATCCGCGTGGTCGGAGAGGGCGGGGCGGGTCTCGACGTCGAGACCGTGCCCTTCGGCGTGCGCGAGGCCGCCTTCAAGGCCGACAGCGGCTTCTGGCTGAACGGCAAGAACATCAAGCTCAAGGGCGTGGCCCTGCACATGGACGGCGGCGCGGTCGGCGCGGCCGTGCCCATGGACGTCTGGCGCCAGCGCCTGGCGGCGCTGAAGGCCCAGGGCGTCAACGCCATCCGCACCGCCCACAACCCGCCGTCGCCCGACTTCCTGGATCTCTGCGACCAGATGGGCTTCGTGGTCATGGACGAGCTGTTCGACCAGTGGAACGTCTCCAAGACGCCCGGTGACTACCACCTGTTCTTCAGCGACTGGCACAAGCGCGACGCCCGCGACATGGTCCGCCGCGACCGCAACCACCCCAGTATCGTGATCTGGAGCGCCGGCAACGAGATCCACGACACCGCCTATCCGGTCCAGGCCAAGGCGGCGCTGACCAGCCTGCTGAACGTCATGCACGCCACCGACCCGACCCGGCCGGTGACCATGGGCCTGTTCCGTCCCAACGTGACCGGCGACTACCAGAATGGCTTCGCCGACATGCTCGACGTGGTCGGCCAGAACTATCGCGAGAACGAGCTGATCGCGGCCCACAAGCAAAACCCTGCCCGGATCATCGTCGGGACCGAGAACAGCAAGACCCGCACCTCGTGGGTCGCCGTGCGCGACTACCCGGCCTATGCCGGCATGTTCCTGTGGACCGGCGTCGACTACCTGGGCGAGGCCGACCGCAGCGGCTGGCCCAATATCGACAACCCCGCCGGCATCGTCGACCGCACCGGCGCGCTGAAGATCATCGGCATGCAGCGGGCCTCGTGGTGGGCCGAACAGCCGGTGCTGCACGTCGTGCGCAACGCCCTGCCGGCCGCGCCGCCGCCGTCCTCGGACGGGGCCGGTCCCGCGCCGGCCCTGCCGACCATGGTCGCCGTCGCCACCCCGCCGCCCAAGATCGCCATCTTCGACGACTGGACCCCGCAGGACCTGTCGCCCCACGAAGAGACCATCGAGGTCTATTCCAACTGCGCCAGCGTCGACGTCGCTCTCAATGGCCGCTGGCTGGGCGCCAAGCCGCTGCCGGCCGACGCCTCGCCGCGCCAGTGGACCGTCACCTTCGCTCCCGGCGAGGTGAAGGCCGCCTGCCGCGATCCGGGCGTCAAGCTCGAAGACACGCTGCGCACCGCCGGCAAGTCGGCCCGCATCGAGCTGACCGCCGAGACCGACAAGGTCGGCAAGGGCTTCGACGACCTGGCCTTCGTCCGCGCCCGGGTGGTCGACGCCAAGGGCGTGGTCGTGCCTTCGGCGAGCGACGCCATCACCTTCCAGGTCTCCGGCGCGGGGGCCTTCGTGGCCGCCGACAACGCCGCCCCCACCGACCACACCGCCTTCGCCTCGCCGACCCGCAAGGCCTGGCAGGGCAAGGCCGTGGCCCTTGTGCGCGGGGCGGGCGAGGGGGCCTCGCTGACCGTCACGGCCTCCGCGCCGGGTCTCGCGGCCGGCAAGGTCTCGCTAAAGGCGGTTCAATGAACATGTTCTGCGACAAAGCGTCACTTTTCGCAGGAAGGGGCTTGAAAACCCAGCTGGTAGCGCTAACTACAACCCCGTGAGGCGCGAGCGCCTCTGCCCTTCCTGGGCGTTTCCTCCCTAATGAACTAAGCCCGGCGGGTAACCGCCGGGCTTCTTTTTTGCTCATTTCTCGCCGGGTCTATTTCTCGATGGTGAGGCGGAAGACCATCTTGTTCTGGTAGGTCTGGCCGGGATCCAGCCGCACCGGCGCGAACTGCGGCTTGTTGGGCGCATCGGGGAAGTGCTGCGGCTCCAGCGCGATGCCGTCGCCCTGGCGATAGATCTTGCCGCTCTTGCCGATCGTGGTGCCGTCGATGAAGTTGCCGGCGTAGAACTGGATGCCCGGCTGCTCGGTCAGGATCTCCAGCACCCGGCCGCTCTTGGGATCGGCCAGCCGCGCACCCAGGCGCAGAGCGCCGCCCGACTTGCCCGTCAGCACGTAGTTGTGGTCGTAGCCGCGCCCGGCGACGATCTGCGGATCACTGGCGTCGCGGATCTGGTCGCCTACGGCCTTGGGCTTGCGGAAGTCGAACACGGTGCCGGCCACCGGCGTCGTCTCGCCGGTCGGGATCAGCTCGCCGTCGACGGGGCTGTAGCCGTCGGCCGGGATGGTCAGCACATTGCCCATGGCGCCGTCGGCCGAGCCCTCGCCGGCGACGTTGAACAGGGCGTGGTTGGTGATGTTGACGATGGTCGGCTTGTCGGTCGTCGCGCCGTAGGTCACCGTCAGCTGGTTCTGCTCGTCCAGCGCATAGGTCGCCGTGGCCGTCAGCGTGCCGGGATAGCCTTCCTCACCGTCCGGGCTGACGTGCTTGAAGGTCACCGAGGCCACCGGGCCGGCCTTGGCCTCGACCACCGTCCAGACCACCTTGTCGAAGCCTTTGACGCCGCCGTGCAGCGCGGCCACGCCGTTGTTGTTCAGCGCCAGCTGGTAGGTCTTGCCGTCCAGGGTGAAGCGGCCCTTGCCGATGCGGTTGGCGAAGCGGCCGACCGAGCCGCCGAAATAGTTGGCCGCCTTCACGTATTCGGCCGCGTCCTTGTAGCCGAGCACGATGTCGGCCTTCCTGCCGGCGCGGTCGGGAGCGACCAGGGCCTGCAAGGTCGCGCCATAGGTGATGACGGTGGCGCTGACGCCCTTGGCATTCGTCAGGGTTATGGCTTCGACGGCCTGGCCGTCCGGCGTCTGGCCGAACGATTTGCGGCTGATTTCGGCGCTATGGGCGACCATGGGAGCGGCCGCGGCGGCGGCGAACAGGGCAAGGCTCGGCAGGGCGTGGCGCCAGGTCTTCATCGGGTTTCCTCTCAGGCGGGCCGTTCGCGCTCTCTGTCGGCGTTGACGGCCAATAGGCCGCCATATACTCAGACAAAAAATCGCCGCGCAACGTCAAGACGTCGGCGGCTCCACACGGGAGACCCGGGAATGCCCGCACCGATCACCAGCTCCGCCGGGGAAGGCGGCAGCATCCTCGCGGATCCGCGCGCCCAACGCTCGGCCCTGACGCTGCTGGCCAGCCTCTTCTTCATGTGGGGCTTCATCACGGTCATCAACAACACCCTGCTGCCGCACCTGCGCTCGGTGTTCGACCTCAGCTACACCCAGACGACCCTGATCGAGTCGGTGTGGTTCCTCGCCTACTTCTTCGCCTCGATCCCGTCGGCCAAGCTGATCGAGGCCATCGGCTACAAGAAGTCGATGGTCACCGGCCTCCTGATCATGGCCGCCGGCGCGCTGCTGATGATCCCGGCCGCGCGGATCCCGTCGTACGGCGTGGTGCTCACGGCGCTGTTCATCATCGCCTCGGGCATCACCCTGCTTCAGGTCGCCGCCAACCCCTATGTGGCCGTGGTCGGCCCGCCGGAGACGGCTTCCTCGCGCCTCAACCTGGTGCAGGCCTTCAACTCGATGGGCACCACCCTGGCGCCGCTGTTCGGCGGCTATCTGATCCTCAGCCGCAGCGCCTCGGGCAACGCCGAAGCCGGCCAGGTCATGACTCAGGCCGAACGCCTGGCCGACGCCCAGTCGGTGCAACTGCCCTACTTCATCGTCGCCGTCGTGCTGGTGATCCTGGCCGTGGTCATCGGCCGCTACAAACTGCCGGACCTGGGCGGTTCGAGCCGTCGCGCCGCCGCCGAGGACCGCAAGAAGCACTCGCTGCTCAAGCACCGCAATCTGGTGCTCGGCATCCCGGCCATCTTCATTTATCTGATCGCCGAGATCGGCGTCTCCAACCTGTTCATCAACTTCGTCTCCGATCCCAAGATCGGCAACCTGACCCACGCCCAGGCGTCCAACTACCTGTTCCTGCTGTGGGGCGGCATGATGGTCGGCCGCTTCATCGGCAGCTTCTGGATGCGCAAGGTCGATCCGGGCAAGGTGCTGGCCATCTTCTCCAGCCTGGCCTTCGTGGTGATGGTCATCACCGTCTTCGCCAGCGGCCCGGTGGCCATGTGGAGCCTGATCGCCGTGGGCCTGTTCCACTCGATCATGTTCCCGACCATCTTCACCCTGGGCATCAAGGGCCTGGGCGCCCTGACCGAGGAAGGTTCGGGCCTGCTGGTCATGGCCATCGCCGGCGGCGCGCTGGTGGTGGTGCAGGGCATCCTGGCCGACCACTTCGGCCTGCAGATCTCGTTCCTGCTCACCGCCGTCTGCGAACTCTACGTGCTGTTCTACGCCCTGTGGGGCAGCCGGACGAGCGTCGAGGAAGAGCCCGTGGCCCTCGAGAGCCAGTCGGCCCCGGCCGAGTGATCAGGGAGGGGAGCGGTCCGCCGCTCCCCGCCTATTCCGCAAAAGAGAAGGCCTCGCACCGCAGGGTGCGAGGCCTTCTTGCTTTGCGTGGTCCTCGTCCCCCCCGGGTCGCGCCGCTGGCGCGGCCCGCCCGAGGGCAGGCGTCGACAGGCTCAGGATGAGGACCATTGTCGGCGCAGTAGAAAACCTCACCCTGAGCTTGTCGAAGGGCGAGGTTTTCGCATCCCGGAAATCAGAGCGCCTTCACCGCCACGGTGACCTGCGCCGGAGCCGCGTCCTGGGCCAGCGGATTGCGCACCGGCAGGGTGAACGGCGCGGCCTCGATCTCGAACACGTCGCCGACCTGCGTCTGGAAGCCTTCCGAGAACGACAGGGTGGCCGTGCCGAAGAAGTGCACGTGCACGTCGCCCGGGCGGCGGAACAGCGCGTACTTGAAGTGGTGGTGCTCCAGGTTGGCGATGGTGTGGGACATGTTGGCCTCGCCCGACAGGAAGGGCTTTTCCCACACGGTCTCGCCCCCGCGCACGATGCGGCTGGCGCCGCGCACGTCGGCCGGCAGCTCGCCGCTCAGCAGCTCCGGGCCGAGCGCCGCCTGGCGCAGCTTCGAGTGCGCCAGCCACAGATAGTTGCCGCGCTCGATCACGTGGTCGGAGAACTCGTTGGCCAGGCAGAAGCCCAGGCGGTGGGGCGTGCCGTCCGGGCCGATCAGGTAGACGCCGGCGATCTCGGGCTCCTCGCCGCCGTCCTTGGCGAACGAGGGCGAGGTCAGGGGCTGGCCGGGGCCGACCAGCTGCCCGCCGTCGCCCTTGTAGAACCACTCGGGCTGCACGCCCTCCTGGCCGGCGGCGGGCTTGCCGCCCTCGACGCCCATCAGGAACATCCGCATGGAGTCGGTGAGCTGTTCGCCTGACTGGGCCGCCTTGTGCATCTTGTCGCGACCTTCGGCCGAGCCCAGGTGCGTCAGGCCGGTGCCGGTCATGATCAGGTGGGCCGGGTCGACATGGTCGATCGGCGCCAGCACCCGGCCTTCGGTCAGGGCGGCGGCGACGTCGATGGCCTCGCCCAGCGGCTGGGCGGCGTCGGCCAGGCTGACGCCCTTGTCGATGGCCAGCTGGCCCAGCGCGTACAGGGTGTCGGCGGATCCGACCTTGCGGGCCGCGCCGGTCTCGTCCACCGCCGCCAGGGCGCGGGCGCCGTCGGGCGTCTTCAGTTGAACGAACCGCAGGGGCATGGGTGGATCCTCTCGTCTATAATTAGTCAGACAAATAGCGATCGGCGCGGGCCTGTCAAACCCGGATCGCGAGGAGAGACGGCGTCTTCGGCGGGCAGGGCGGGGCGGTCTCCAGAACCTTGTGATCCCTTCTATCGCCTGATTTATCATACTTTTAAGCGCGGCCTGGACGACGTCTTGCGGCTCGCCGGACGGTGAATTTCCTTGTCGTCAGACAATTAGTCTCGCTAGAGTCGGCGCGTGAACCGGCGGCGAGGCCGCGCGGCGATTTGTGGAGGCGGCGTGGTCAAGGGCAAGGGTAGCGGCGCGGACGGCGAGTTCGAGCGCGAGGAAGGCTTTTCCGGCCGCATCCACGGGTCGATCGCGCGTACGCTCGGCATCGCCATCGTCTCGGGCCAGTACGCGCCTGGCGACGTGCTCAACAACGAGATCGACGCCAGCGAGAAGCTGCATGTGTCGCGCAGCGCCTACCGCGAGGCCATCCGCATCCTGGCCGCCAAGGGGCTGGTCGAAAGCCGTCCAAAGGCAGGCACCCGCGTCAGCCCGCGCTCGCGCTGGAGCCTGCTCGACCCCGAGGTCCTGGCCTGGTTCTTCGAGGCCGAGCCCAGCGAGGCGTTCCTGACCAGCCTGCACGAACTGCGAATGATCGTCGAACCCTCGGCCGCCGCCCTGGCCGCCGAGCGCCGCAACGACGAGCAGCTCGAGCGGATGCGCGCGGCGCTGATCCAGATGCAGCAGCACACCCTGGCCACCGAGGCTGGCCGGGCGGCCGACCGCGATTTCCACGACACCGTGCTGGAAGCCACCGACAACGAACCGCTGCGCACCCTGTCCAGCAGCATCGGGGCGGCCGTGCGCTGGACCACGATCTTCAAGCAGCGCGACCGCGAACTGGCCCGCGATCCGATCCCCGACCATTGGAAGGTCTTCGACGCCATCGCCGCCAGCCGCCCCGACCAGGCCCGCCAGGCCATGGAACGCCTCGTTGGCCTCGCCCAGGACGACACCCGCGCGGCGATCGCGCGCCGCAGCGGCGGAGCGACCTGAAAAGATCCTCCCCCTCCGGGCGAGGTGTCGCCATAGGCGACGGGGGCGCGGCCTTCCAAGTCTTCTCCCTCTAGGGAGAAGGATCAGGAGGGGCTTACGGGGATAGAGCCCCGTCCATCCCCGGCGTCCGCCGAAAACTCCTGAACCAATCCAACAGCTTATAACTTTCTCACGCGCCTGCATCAGACGCGTTCAAACCCGCCGTACAGTCTACCCGTCTCGCCGCACCGAAGGGGCGCACGGCCAGCGACCATGCGGCGGCGGGATGCAGTCGAGCGGGAAAGAGTCCGGTCGGGAAAACCGGACGCTCGGGGACCTGGCGCTGGCCAGGCCCGCCCGCCGTCGGCTTCGTCGGGGACAAACGGGCGAGACGCTCCTACCCAGGACATCCCCGCCCCGCGGCGCGCCTTCCGGGAAACCGGCGGGCGCGTTCCGGCAAGGCGTCAACAGCGCCGCCGGCCGGAGGCTGATGGAAAACGGCGGCGCGGAGCGCCCGGCTTCGTCGAAACGGTAACTTGCTCAAAACAGCTTCCGGGCGTCGCCCGGGCGCCCCGCATCCCTTCGATCAACTCGCAGCCAAGGCGCGAGGCCGCAAACCCGCGCCCCAAGATCCTCCCCCTCCGGGGGAGGTGTCCGCGAAGCGGACGGAGGGGGGCCGTTCTCAGCTGCCGCTGCGCCGGAAACTCATCCCCCCACCAATCGCTACGCGATCGCCTCCCCCACAGGGGGAGGTTCCTTGAACCTCGGTTGCCGCTCTCAATCATCCGACAAACGGGCCGCCCACCATCGCTCTCCATGTCTTTATATTGCTCGACCCTGCCGCTCGGGCAGCTCGATTGACGCTCCTTGCCCGCAAGTATACTCAGACAAATAACAAGGGGCCTCCGTCGCGTCGTTTGCGCCGGAATGCGCGCCTGTCCGAGCCGGCGTCGCGCGCACGGCGAGCCAAGGGAGAAACGACGTGAATTCCAAGATGCTGAAGCACGCCCTGATGGGCGGCGTCGCCGCGGCCCTGCTGATGGCTGGCGGCGCGGTCGCCCAGACCAAGGTCAGCGGGACCCTGCGCGCCGACCAGCCCGGCGCCGTCATCCAGCCGGAAGTCTACGGCCAGTTCGCCGAGCACCTGGGCAGGGGCATCTACGAAGGCGTCTGGGTCGGCGAGGACAGCAAGATCCCCAACATCAAGGGCTACCGCAAGGACGTGGTCGACGCCCTGAAGGCCCTGAAGGTGCCGGTCGTGCGCTGGCCGGGCGGCTGCTTCGCCGACGACTATCACTGGCGCGAGGGGATCGGCCCGCGCGACAAGCGTCCCGTCAAGGTCAACGTCATGTGGGGCGGCGTCGAGGAGCCCAACACCTTCGGCACCCACGAGTTCATGGACTTCGCCGAGCTGATCGGCGCCAAGACCTATGTCGCCGGCAATGTCGGCACCGGCACCCCGCAGGAGATGTCGGAGTGGGTCGAGTACCTGACCTCGCCGACCAATTCCTCGATCGCCAACATGCGCCGCGCCAACGGCCGCGATAAGCCTTGGAAGGTCGACTATTTCGGCGTCGGCAACGAGAACTGGGGCTGCGGCGGCCAGATGACGGCCGAGCACTACACCAACCTCTATCGCAACTTCGCCGAGTTCGTCCGCGCCCCGCGCGGCAACCGCCCGGTGAAGGTGGCCGCCGGTCCCAACGCCGAGGACTACAACTGGACCGAGGTCCTGATGAAGGGCGCGGCCAAGAACATGAACGCGCTCAGCCTGCACTACTACGTCATCCCGACCGGCAACTGGACCAAGAAGGGTTCGGCCACCGTGTTCGACGAGCAGGGCTGGGGCGACACCATGGTCCAGGCCCTGAAGATGGAAGAGCTGGTCATCAAGCACAGCGCGGTGATGGACAAGTACGACCCCGAGAAGAAGGTCGGCCTTTATGTCGACGAATGGGGCGTCTGGTACGATGTCGAGCCGGGCACCGAGCCGGGCTTCCTCTACCAGCAGAACACCATGCGCGACGCCGTGGTGGCCGCAGCGACCCTGAACATCTTCCACAAGCACGCCGACCGGGTGCGCCTGGCCGCCATCGCCCAGATGGTCAACGTGCTGCAGGCGATGATCCTGACCGACAAGGACAAGATGGTCCTGACGCCCACCTACTGGGTGTTCGACCTCTATAAGCCCTTCCAGGGCGCGACCCTGCTGCCGGTCGAGATCGACACCCCGCAGTACGTGGTCGGCAAGTCGTCGGTTCCGGCCGTGACCGCCTCGGCGGGCAAGGGGACCGACGGCGCCGTGCACGTGGCGCTGGTCAATCTCGACCCCAACAAGTCGGCGACGGTCACCGTCAAGCTCTCGGGCTCGACCGCCAAGACCGCCAAGGGCCGGGTGCTGACGGGTCCTGAAATGGCCTCGCGCAACACCTTCGAGAAGCCCGACGCGGTCAGGCCGGCCGAGTTCAAGGGCGCGACCATCAAGGGCGACACCCTGACGGCCACCCTGCCGGCCAAGTCGGTGGTGGTGCTGGACCTGAACTAAACCCCCTCTCCCAAAGCGAGAGGGAGGGGCCCAGGCGAAGCCTGGGAGGGTGAGGGGTTAGGAACGGTCGCCGTTCCTGGCCCCTTCGCCTTTTTAAGGCAGGTTCGTCGGACCGCGCGGCTCGGCCGGCTGGGCCGGAGCGGCCGGGACCACCTGAGCCGGAACCACCGGCGCCGGCGCTGTCGGATCGGCCGGCGCCTCGCCCTCGACCGGCGCGGCTTCGGGCGGCAGCGGCAGGCCGTCCGGACCCAGGATCGGTTCGGCCAGAGTGGCGTCCTCGGCGGCGCTCAGCGCGTCGTCCTCGGGTGGCTTGGGCGCGCCGCCGGTGGCCGACAGGGCGAAGGCCTTCCAGATCTTGGCCGGCAGGCCGCCGCCGACCACGCCGTTCATGGCGCTGTTGTCGTCGTTGCCGACCCAGACGCCGATGACGAGGTCGCCGACATAGCCGACGAAGATCGCGTCGCGATAACCCTGCGTCGTGCCGGTCTTGCCGAAGGCGCCGGGAATGGCGGCCTCGACGCCGGTGCCGCGATGCACGGCCGAGCGCAGCAGGTCGCGCATGCCGGCCAGTTCGCTCTTCGACAGGGCGCGGGCCTTCTTCGGGGCCTTCCAGTCGGCCAGGCCATGCGGCGTCACCGGGGTCTCGCCGGCGGCGATGGCGGCGTAGGCGCCGGTCAGCTGCACCAGGCTCATCGGGCCGGTGCCGAGCGCCAGGGTCAGGTCGTCGGGGATGGGCTCGGTGACGCCCAGGTCGCGGGCGGTGTCGACGATGGCCTTGCGGCCGACCTGCTGGGCCAGGCGCACGGCCGCCACGTTGGACGAGCCGGCGAAGGCGGTGATCAGCGGCACTTCGCGGCCGGCGTACTTGCCCTCGTGGTTCTTCGGGCTCCATCCGCGGACGTCCACGGGCGCGTCGAGGATCGGCGAGGTCGGGGTCATGCCCTGGCGGATGGCGGCCAGATAGACGAACAGCTTGAAGGCGCTGCCCGGCTGGCGGCCGGCGTCGGCGCGATTGAACTGGCTCGTCTTGTAGTCGCGGCCGCCGACCATGGCCACGACGCTGCCGTCGGTGCGCATTGCCACCAGCGCGCCCTGAGTGACGTTCAGCACCTTGCCGTCGCGGGCGATGGCGTCGTTGAGGATCTTCTCGGCCTTGGCCTGCAACTTGGCGTCCAGCGTCGTCTTGACGATGGTCTCGCCGTAGCGGGCGTCATAGGCGGCGCGGGCCTGGGGGAACACCCAGTCGGCGAAATACGAGCCGGTCGGCAGCTTTTCGCGCTCGGGGATCGGATGCATGTCGCGCTTGGCGCGGTCGGCCTGGGCCTGCGTGATCACTTCGGTCTCGACCATGGCGCCCAGCACCACGTCCATGCGCTCGCGGGCGCCTTCGAAGTTCTCGGTGGGGGCCAGGCGCGAGGGGGCCTTGACCATGCCGGCCAGCATGGCGGCCTGGCCGACGGACAGCTTCTCGGGCGTGGTGTCGAAATAGTGCCGGGCGGCGGCGCGCAGGCCGAAGGCGCCTTCGCCGAAATAGACCGCCGACAGATACCGCGACAGGATCTCTTCCTTCGAGAGCCGGGCTTCCAGCCACAGGGCGATCAGGGCTTCCTGGGCCTTGCGGCGAAGATTGCGGTCGCTGCTCAGGAAGGCGTTCTTGGCCAGTTGCTGGGTGATGGTCGACCCGCCCTCGGAGACGCCGCCGGCCTTGGCGTTGGCGCCCAGCGCCCGGGCGATGGCCTTGGGGTCGATGCCCATGTGCGAATAGAAGCGGCGGTCCTCGATGGCGATGAAGGCGCCGGGCACATAGGCCGGCAGCTTGGCGACCTCGATCGGGGCCTCCTTGTACGAGCCGCGGCGGGCGATCGGCGAGCCGTCCGAGGCCAGCAGCACCATGGTCGGATTGTTGGCCGGCTCCAGCGCCCGGCCCAGCGGCAGAGACCACAGGAGCCAGGTGATGACCGCCACGATGGCCAGCACCACGACGCCGGCGCCGATCTGCCAGGGACGCTGCTTCCAGATCGGAACCCGCCTGGGCTTCACCGGCTCGTCGGCCGTGCTCGCCGGCGTCTCGGGCGCGGCCTCGACCACGGCGTCCGGGGCCTTGTCTTCGGCGTCGTCGGGACCGGTTTGCGGAGCGGCGGGATCGGACATGCGCGATGGGACTCGAAAAGGACGCCGAGGGAGGCGAGGCGCGTCAATACCACAGGCGAAGCGACCGCCCAGCCCACAAGCTCTATTTGGGGAAACGCCGGTTCAGGCCGGAGCGCTCCGCCGCTTTTCCAGCAGGAGCAGGGTCAGGGCCGCCAGGAAGCCGAACGCCAGCAGCAGGGCCGACAGCTGGTGGGCCTTGTCCCATTCCAGGCTTTCGACCAGACGATAGATCTCGATCGACAGCACCTGGGTCTCGCCAGGAATGCCGCCGCCCAGCATCATCACCACGCCGAACTCGCCGATGGTGTGGGCGAAGGCCAGCAGGGCGGCGACCGCGTAGCCGGGCAGGGCCAGCGGCAGGGCGACACGGGCGAAGATGTCGGCCTTGCCCGCGCCCAGGGTCGCGGCGACCTCCAGCGGCTCGTCGCCGATGGCCAGGAAGGCGTTGCGCAGCGGCTGCACGGCGAAGGGCAGGGAATAGACCAGAGAGCCGATCACCAGGCCCTCGAAGGTGAAGGCCAGGGTGCGGATCCCCAGCGGCCTGAAGAGCGCCATCAGCGGGCTTTCCGGACCAAGCGCGATCAGCAGGTAGAAGCCCAGCACCGTCGGCGGCAGCACGATCGGCAGGGCGACCAGCGCGCCGACGACCGGCTTGATGGGCGAGCGCCCCCGCGCCAGCCACCAGGCCAGCGGCGTGGCCAGCAGCAGCAGCAGGACGGTGGTCACCGTCGCCAGCTTCAGGGTCAGCCAGACGGCCTCGACCATGGCGGTCAGCGCACCTCGTAGCCGTAGCGGCGGATGATCGCCTTGGCTTCGCGGCCCTTCAGGAAGGCCAGGAACGCCTTGGCCGCGTCGCTGTTCGAGCCCGTCTTCAGCAGCACGGCCTGCTGGTCGATGGGCGTGTGATAGGTCTTGGGCACGACCCAGCGCGAGCCGCCCTTGTCGTCGACGACCTGCGACAGGGCCACGAATCCCAGCTCGGCGGCGCCGGTCTGGACGTACTGGTAGGTCTGGGTGATCGACGAGCCGGTGACGATCCGGGGCTTGAGGCCGTCATAGAGCTTCAGTTTGGTCAGGGTCTCGACCGCCGCCAGGCCGTAGGGGGCCGCCTTGGGATCGGCGATCGACAGCTTCTCGAATTTGCCCTTGGCCAGCACCGCGCCCTGGCCGTCGACCAGGCCCGGCGTCTTGCTCCAGAGGACGAGCCGCCCGGTGGCGTAGGTGAAGCGCGTGCCGGGCGCGGCCAGGCCGTCGGCCTCGGCCTTCTGCGGTCGCTCGACGTCGGCCGACAGGAAGACCTCGTAGGGCGCGCCATTGGCGATCTGGGCGTAGAACTGGCCCGACGAGCCGAAGCTCAAAGTCGCCTTGTGTCCCGTGGCTTTCTCGAACTGGGCGGCGATGGCCTTGGCCGGCTCGGTGAAGTTGGCGGCCACGGCCACCTTGGTCTCGCCCGCGAGGGCGGCGCCGGCGACCATCGACAGCGCCGCGGCGAAGGCGGCGGTGATCAGGGGGCGGTGGGCGAAGGACATCGGCGGCTCGTATCAGACGGATATGTATGGCGAGTACATAACGAGCTTTGGGGTGCTGTCAGGCTGTTTTTTCGAGCGCCCGCGGGCGACAAGCGATCGAACGGAGTCGGAAGGAACATCGATGAGCGGAGCGGGCGATCTCAGCGCCAGCCTGATCCTGCGGCGCGGCGCCTTGGCCCGCGTGAGCCTTGAACGCATCGCCCTGGTCGAGGCCGTGGCCGAGCTCGGCTCGATCAGCGCCGCCGCCAAGCGCCTGGACCTGTCCTACAAAGGCGCCTGGGACGCCGTGCAGGCGCTGAACAATCTGTTCGATGCGCCGCTGATCGCCGCCGGGGCCGGTGGGCGCTCGGGAGGCGGCGCGCAGGTCACGCCGCGCGGCCATGCGGTCGTGCGGGCCTTCCGCGACATGGAGCGCGAGGTTGGCGCAGCGCTGGCGCGGCTGGAGGCCGGCCTGGCGTCCGAGGTCGGCGAGGACCTGTTCTGGAGCCTTGGCCTGCGCACCAGCGCCCGCAACGCCTTGCGCGGGACGGTCGTCGCCCTGACGCCCTCGGGCGTGACGGTCGAGGCGCGACTGGCCATCGGCGGCGGGGTGGAGATCACCTCGGTCATCACCCGCCGCAGCGCCGACGAGTTGGGCTTGGTCGTCGGCGGGCCAGTCGTGGCGCTGATAAAGTCCAGCTTCGTGCGGCTGGCCGTGCAGGCGCCGACGGGCGGCGGCGGCAACCTGCTGATGGGGCAGGTTCTCGACCGGGAAGACGGTGAGACCGCCAGCGAGGTCGTGGTTGGCCTGGCCGAGGGCAAGACCCTGGTCGCGACGGTCGCGAGCGCGGTCGCCGCGGGCTTGGCGCCCGGCGTGTCGGTGCATGCCGTGATCGCTCCGTCCGACGTTATCCTGGCGGTCGACTAGCGGGCGCCGCGCTAGGTCGCAGGGCCTTGGGCGCGTACGTGCTCTAGCAATATGCAGCGGCGCCCGCGGATTGAGCGGAACCGTGTTCGAGCGTGACCATGGCCGCAAAAACGCTCCCCCGGGGCGTCCATGGTCCTTAGGGCGTTGGGCATGCGCGTTCTCGTCATTGATCCGGATCCGGCCCGGGCCGCCCTGGTGGCGGAAGGGCTCGAGGGTGTGCATCCGCTGGAGGTGCGCCGGTCGGCCCGCTTCAACGAGCGCGAGGCGGTGGAGTTCGCCCCCGACGTCGTGGTCATCGCCGCCGAGAGCCCCGATCGCGACACGCTGGAAAGCCTGCGCGAGGCCAGCCAGTCCAATCCGCGCCCCGTCGTGATGTTCGTCGACCGCTCCGAGCCGGGCCTGGCCGAGCAGGCCGTCCGCGCCGGCGTCGCGGCCTATGTGGTCGACGGCCTGGCGCCGGCCCGCGTCCGTCCGATCCTCGACGTGGCCATGAGCCGCTTCGCCTTGACCCAGCAGCTTCGCGGGGACCTCGCCAAGGTGAAGGCCGACCTGGAAGCCCGCAAGACGGTCGAGCGGGCCAAGGGGCTTCTGATGAAGGAGCGCGGCCTCGACGAGGACGGCGCCTATCGCCTGCTGCGCAAGCTGGCCATGGATCGGGGCAAGCCGATCGGGGCGGTGGCCGCCGACCTGCTGGCCTTTGCGGGGGTATTGAAGGGAGACGCCTCGTGAGCGGCCTGGCCGATCTGAAGCTGGGCTTCATTCCGCTGACCGATTGCGCGCCTCTGGTCGTCGCCAAGTCTCTCGGCTTCTTTGCCGAAGAGGGTCTCGACGTGTCGCTGAGCCGCGAGGCCTCGTGGGCGACGATCCGCGACAAGGTCGCCGTGGGAGCGCTCGACGGCGCCCACATGCTGGCGCCGATGGCCCTGGCGGCCGCGGCTGGGGCTTCAGGGGGGCTGACGCTGGACGTCGGCCCGTCGCTGATCGCGCCCATGGCCCTGAATCGTAACGGCAGCGCCATCACGGTTTCCAAGTCGCTGGCCGACGCGATGCGCGCGGCCGATCCGCAGGCCATGGCCGAGCAGCCCGTCTCGGCGCGGGCCCTGGCCAAGGTGATCGCCGAAAGGGCGGGGCAGGGGGCGGCGCCGCTGACCTTCGCCGTCGTCTTCTCATATTCGATGCACAATTACGAACTGCGCTACTGGCTGGCGCAGGCGGGTGTCGATCCCGACAAGGACGTGCGCCTGGTGGTCACGCCGCCGCCGCGCATGGTCGAGCAGATGCGCGCGGGCGAGATCGACGGCTTCTGCGTCGGCGCGCCGTGGAACGCCGTGGCCGAGCGCGAGGGGCTGGGCGAGATCGTCATCACCGCCTCGACCTTCTGGCCGGGCGGTCCCGACAAGGTGTTCGGCGTCACCGAGGCCTGGGCTCACCATTATCCCGACGAGTTGCGCGCGGCGCTGCGGGCGCTGATCCGCGCCTCGGCCTGGGCCGACGATGCGGGGAACCGTGAAGACCTGATCGCCTTGCTGGCGCGGCCCGAGCATGTGGGCGTCGCGCCCGAGGCCCTGGCCCGCGCCCTGACCGACGAAATCGTCTTCCATCGCAACGCAGCCGGCGTGCCCCGCCGCGAGCACGCCCTGTGGTTCCTGTCGCAGATGGTGCGCTGGGGCCAGGTTTCAGCCGGCGCGGACCTAGAGGCGGCCGCCGACGCCGTCTATCGCCCGGACATGTTCCGCGCCGCCGCCCTGTCGGCCGGGCCTATGCTCGATCCGGCCCAGGTCTTCCCCGACGCCCCGGGCGAATTGGCGCCGCTGTTTGCGGGTCCTGCCTTTGATTCCGAGCGGGCCGGGCCCTACGCCGCTGCGTTTTCGATCGGTCGTGCGCGCGCCTGACCGGCTTTCGAGCCGCGTCACGGCTTCGCATCTGCACAATTGAAGGGCGCCGATGACGCCTTTTTGCTGAGCAGCCATGCGCAGGAGGCGTTGCTGGGCGCCTAGCCCCTTACAGCCCGTGACATCCGTCCCCGGACCGATGTTCAGTGGGCTCAAGCCTTCGGACAACGGCGTCCGTGGCTGCCAGAGACGACCGCTCGGATGCGGTCACCCGACGAGGCGACGACGCCTCGCTCTCGCAGACACGCAACACTCCGAGGCGCATCATGATCTCTCGTGACTTCCTCAAGGCCGGCCATACGCCGACCCTGTTCGCCGCGTTCCTCTATTTCGACCTGTCATTCATGGTCTGGGTGATCCTGGGCCCGCTGGGCGTGGCCATCGCCAAGGACTTCGGTCTCGACCCCGCCCAGAAGGGCCTGATGGTCGCCATCCCGGTCCTCGCCGGCGCGCTGCTGCGGCTGGTCAACGGCATCCTGGTCGATCGCATCGGCCCCAAGAAGACCGGCATGATCGGCCAGTTGATCGTATTGACGGGCCTGGCCGTGGCCTGGACCCTGGGGGTCCACAACTACCATCAGGTCCTGGCGCTGGGCGTGGTCCTGGGCGTGGCCGGCGCCTCGTTCGCCGTCGCCCTGCCGCTGGCCTCGCGCTGGTATCCGCAGGAGCACCAGGGCTTGGCTCTGGGCATCGCCGGGGCCGGCAACTCTGGCACGGCCCTGGCCGCCCTGTTCGCGCCGATGCTGGCCAAGGCCTTCGGCTGGCAGAACGTCATCGGCCTGGCCGCCATCCCTCTCGCAGTGGCGTTCGCCGTCTACATGCTGCTGGCCAAGGACGCCCCCGAGCAGCCCGCGCCCAAGAAGCTGGCCGAGTATCTCGACGTGCTGAAGGTTCCAGACGCCTGGTGGCTGATGCTGCTCTACGGCGTCACTTTCGGCGGCTTCGTCGGCCTGGCCTCGTCGCTGACCATCTACTTCAACGCCGAATACGGGCTGGATCCGGTGATCGCCGGCTTCTTCACCGCCGCCTGCGTCTTTGCCGGTTCGTTCATCCGCCCGGTCGGCGGCGCCCTGGCGGACCGCCACGGCGGCGTGCGCACCCTCAGCGTCGTCTACGCGCTGGCGGCGCTGGGCCTGGGCGTCGCCAGCTTCAAGCTGCCGACGGCCTGGTTCGCCCTGGGGGCCCTGATGTTCTCGATGCTGGCCCTGGGCGCTGGCAACGGCGCGGTGTTCCAGCTGGCGCCCCAGCGGTTCCGCAAGGAGATCGGCGTCATGACCGGCCTGATCGGCATGACCGGCGGCATCGGCGGCTTCTACCTGGCCTCGACCCTCGGCCTCGCCAAGAAGCTGACCGGTGACTACCAGATCGGCTTCCTGGGTTTCGCGGCCCTGGCGCTGTTCGCCCTGCTGGCCCTCCACGGACTGAAGGCCCGCTGGCGCGCCGTCTGGCCGACCCTGCACGGCGACGCCGCCCCCGTCCGCGTCTGACCTCCCATCCTCCGCAACGAGCTAGAACCATGACCAAGGAAAAGCTGGTCGTCATCGGCAACGGCATGGCCGGTTGCCGGGCGGTCGAGGAAATCCTCAAGCGCGATCCCGAGCGCTACGAGATCGCCATCTTCGGCGCCGAGCCGCGGGTGAACTACAACCGCATCATGCTTTCGCCGGTCCTGGCGGGCGAGAAGACCTTCGACGACATCGTCATCAACGACGAGGCCTGGTACCGCGACAACGGCATCACCCTGCACGCCGGCCGCTGGGTCACCGGGGTCGACCTGGAGGGCCGCAAGGTGATCGCCGAGGGCGGCCTCGAGGTCGCCTACGACAAGCTGATCCTGGCCACCGGCTCGGATCCGTTCCGCCTGCCGCTGCCGGGCGCCGACCTGTCCGGCGTGGTCACCTTCCGCGACCTCGACGACGTCGACGCGATGATCGCCGCCTCGGCCAAGCCTGGCGCCCGCGCCGTGGTGATCGGCGGCGGCTTGCTGGGCCTTGAGGCCGCCTACGGCCTGGCCCGCCGCGGCATGGGCGCAACCGTCGTCCATCTGATGGACGTGCTGATGGAGCGCCAGCTGGACGAGAGCGCTGGCTACCTGCTGCGCGAGGCCCTGCTGGAGCGCGGCGTCGAGACCGTGCTCGGCGCCCACTCCGAAGCCATCGTCGGCGAGGACGGCAAGGTCACCGGTCTGAAGCTGAAGGACGGCCGCATCCTGCCTTGCGACATCCTGGTGATGGCTGTCGGTATCCGCCCGAACGCCACCTTGGCCAAGGCCTCTGGCCTACAGGTCAACCGCGGCATCATCGTCGACGACGCCATGCGCACCTCCGATCCGGCGGTGTTCTCGGTCGGCGAATGCGTCGAGCACCGCGGCAACTGCTACGGCCTGGTCGCTCCCATCTGGGACATGTGCCGGGCTCTTGCCGAGGAACTGACCGACGGCGAGGGCGCCTATCAGGGCTCGGTGCTGTCGACCCGCCTGAAGGTCTCCGGCGTCGACGTCTTCTCGGCCGGCAAGTTCGCCGGCGGCGAGGGCTGCGAGGACATCGTGTTCCGTGACGCCGCTCGCGGCGTCTACAAGCGCGTGGTCATCGAGGACGGCCGGGTCGCCGGCGCGGTCCTGTTCGGCGATGCGGCCGACGGCGGCTGGTACTTCGACCTGATGAAGGCCGGGACCGATGTCGCCGAGATCCGCGACACCATCATCTTCGGCCAGGCGATCACGGAGGGGCTGTCCGGCCTGGACCCTAGCGCGGCCGTTGCGGCCATGCCCGACACGCAGGAGATCTGCGGCTGCAACGGCGTCTGCAAGGGTGCGATCACCTCGGCCATCACCGCCCAGGGCCTGACCACGCTGGACGACGTGCGGGCCGTCACCAAGGCCTCGGCCTCGTGCGGCTCGTGCACGCCGCTGGTCGAACAGGTCATCAAGGCCACGCTCGGCGACGGCTTCAAGGTCCAGACCGGGCCCAAGCCGATGTGCAAGTGCACCTCGCACCCGCACGGCGCGGTCCGCGAGACGATCCTGGCCCAGGACCTGAAGTCCATGCCGGCGGTCATGCAGGCCATGGAATGGACCACGCCCGACGGCTGCGCCTCGTGCCGTCCGGCCCTGAACTACTACCTGCTGTGCGCCTGGCCGGGCGTGTATGTCGACGACAGCCAGTCGCGCTTCATCAACGAGCGCGTCCACGCCAACATCCAGAAGGACGGCACCTATTCGGTCGTTCCGCGCATGTGGGGCGGCATGACCACGCCCGACGAGCTGCGCGCCATCGCCGACGTGGCCGACAAGTACGCCATCCCAGCAGTGAAGGTGACCGGCGGCCAACGCATCGACCTGCTGGGCGTGCAGAAGGATGACCTGCCGGCCGTGTGGGCCGACCTCAACGCTGCGGGCATGGTCAGCGGCCATGCCTACGCCAAGGGCCTGCGCACGGTGAAGACCTGCGTGGGTTCGGAATGGTGCCGGTTCGGCACCCAGGACTCCACGGGCCTGGGCATCAAGCTCGAGAAGTTCATGTGGGGCTCGTGGGCGCCGGCCAAGGTCAAGCTGGCCGTGTCGGGTTGCCCCCGCAACTGCGCGGAATCGACCTGCAAGGACATCGGCGTGATCTGCGTCGACAGCGGCTACGAGATCCATGTCGGCGGCGCCGCCGGCCTGCACATCCAGGGCACGCAGCTGCTGGCCAAGGTCGCCACCGAAGAGGAGGCGATCCAGCTTATCTCGGCGGTCATGCAGATGTACCGCGAGGGCGGCTGGTACCTGGAGCGGATCTACAAGTGGATGGCCCGCATCGGCTTGGAGACGATCCACGCGGCCACCGTCGAGGACCTCGACAACCGCGCGGCGCTCTTCGCCCGCTTCGTGAAATCGCAGGAAACCGCCCAGATCGACCCGTGGGCCGAACGCGCCAGCAAGGGCGTCGAGGCCGGCGAATTCAAGCCGATGGCGACGCTTCCGATGGGGATGGCTGCGGAATGACGATCCAGACTTTCGACATCGATCCGGCCTGGCACGACGTCGGCGCCGTCACCGACATTCCCGAGCGCGGATCGCGGCGGGTGGCGACGGCGCAGGGCGACGTGGCGGTGTTCCGCACCGGCGACGGCCAGGTCTTCGCCCTGGTCGACCGCTGCCCGCACAAGCACGGTCCGCTCAGCCAGGGCATCGTCCACGGCCACGGCGTGACCTGCCCGTTGCACAGCTGGGTCATCGACCTGAAGACCGGCCAGCCCACCGGCGCCGACGCCGGCAAGGGCTGCACGCCAGTGGTGCCGGTGCGGGTGCAGGACGGCCGCGTCCTGATGGCCCAGCCGGTGATGGCGGGCTGACGTCATGGCCGACGGTTCCGGCGCCATCGCGACGACGGTCAGGACCACCTGCCCCTATTGCGGCGTCGGTTGCGGCGTCTCGGGCGCGGCGGGCGGGAGCCAAATGGGCGGGGAAAGGACGCTGGCGGTGTCCGGCGACCCGGCCCACCCGGCCAACAAGGGCCGGCTGTGCTCCAAGGGCTCGGCCCTTGGAGCCACGGTCGGCCTGCAAGGTCGTCTGTTGGAACCCTCGATCAACGGCCGCGTCGCGAGCTGGGGCGAGGCGACCGCACTGGTGGCCAAGCGTTTTCGCGACACCATCGCCCGTCACGGTCGCGACAGCGTCGCCTTCTACGTCTCGGGCCAACTGCTGACCGAGGACTACTACGTCGCCAACAAGCTGATGAAGGGCTTCATCGGCTCGGGCAACATCGACACCAACAGTCGTCTTTGCATGGCCTCGGCCGTCGCCGCCCACAAGCAGGCCTTCGGCGCCGACCTGGTGCCGGGCTGCTACGAGGATCTCGACGAGGCCGACCTCGTGGTCTTCGCCGGCCACAACGCCGCCTGGACCCATCCGATCCTGTTCCGTCGCCTGGAGGCCGCCAAGGCCCGCGGCCAGAAGCACGTGGTCATCGACCCCCGCCGCACCGACACGGCCGAAGGCGCTGACCTGCACCTGGCCGTCGCGCCGCAATCCGACGTTCGGCTATGGAACGGCCTGCTGGCCGAGATGGACCGCAGGGGTCTGCTCGATCTCGACTATGTCGCCGAGCATGTGAACGGGATCGACGCCGTGCGCGAAGCGCTGGCGCAGGACGACCAGTCACTCGCCGCCGTCGCCGCCGACTGCGGGATCGCGGTCGAAGACCTGCTGGCCTTCTACGACCTGTTCGCCGCTAACCCGAAGACCGTCAGCCTGTTCTCGATGGGCTCCAACCAGTCGGCCCAGGGCGTCGCCAAGGGGCTGGCGATCCTTAACGTCCACCTGGCCACGGGCCGGATCGGCAAGCCGGGAAGCTGCCCGTTCTCGATCACCGGCCAGCCCAACGCCATGGGCGGCCGCGAGACCGGCGGCATGGCCAACACCCTGGCCGGTCACATGGACTTCGCGCCCGAGGACCGCGACCGCGTCGCCCGCTTCTGGGGCGCGCCGCACACCGCCCGCGCGCCGGGCCTCAAGGCCGTCGAGATGTTCGAGGCGGTGCGTGCGGGCAAGATCAAGGCGATCTGGGTGATGGCCACCAACCCGGCCGTCAGCCTGCCCGACGCCGGCGCGGTGCGCGAGGCGCTGGAGGCTTGCCCCTTCGTCGTCGTTTCCGACTGCGTCGAGACCGACACCACGGCCTACGCCCATGTGAAGCTGCCGGCCCTGGCCTGGGCCGAGAAGGACGGTACGGTCACCAACTCCGAGCGTCGCATCTCGCGCCAGCGGGCGCTGTTTCCGGCCCCTGGCCAGGCCCGCGCCGACTGGCGGATCATGGCCGACGTAGCCCAGGGCATGGGCTTCGACGGTTTCGGCTGGGCCTCGCAGGCCTCGATCTTCCGCGAATGGGCGCGCCTGACGGCATACGAGAACCAAGGTTCGCGCCTGCTCGACCTTTCGGGGCTCTCGAGCATGACGCCCCACGATTACGCCGCCATGACGCCGATCCAGTGGCCGGTCCGCGCCGACGGCCAGGGCACGCCGCGACTGTTCGTCGACGGCCGCTTCCAGACGCCGGACGGCCGCGGTCGCATGGTTCCGGTCCGCCCCAAGGGCCCGGCCGACGCCGTCAGCGACGCCTTCCCGATGTCGCTGAACACCGGCCGCATCCGCGACCAGTGGCACACCATGACCCGCACGGGCTTGGCCCCTGACCTCTGCCGGCACGCGCCCGAGCCCTTCGTCGAGATCCATCCGCGCGACGCCAAGGCCGTCGGGATCAAGGACGGCGCCCTGACCCGCGTCTCGACCGCGCGCGGCGAGGCCGTCGCCCTGGCCCGGGTCACCGACCGCCAGCGCGTAGGCGGCCTTTTCATGCCCATGCACTGGACCGACGCGTTTGCGCCATCTGGCAAGTCGAACCATCTGATCGCGCCGAACCTCGATCCCGTTTCCGGCCAGCCGGAGTTCAAGCACACCCCGGCCCGGGCGCGGCCCTATCGCGAGACCTGGAAGGGCTTCTTCCTGAGCCGCGAGACCATCGCCGCGCCGGCTAATCTGGACTTGGTCTGGCGGCGCATCCCGCAGGACGCCGCCCAGCTGCACGAGTTCGCCGGTCGTGGCGACGCTTCCGAGCGCGAGGCCCTGCGCAAGCGCCTGACCAAGGGGCTGACCGGCGAGACCACGGTCTTCGAGGACGCCGGCGCCGGCTCGCGCCGCGAGGCCTGGATCGAGAACGGCAAGCTGGTCGCGGTGCTGTTCCAGACCGCCGCCGGCCGCCTGCCGCCGCGCGACTGGCTGGCCGACCTGTTCGCGCTCGACCAACTGACCGCCGAGGCCCGCTCGGCCCTGCTGATCGGCCGCCCGCCCGGCGCGCCGGTCGACAGGGGGCCGATGGTCTGCGCCTGCCTGAAGGTGGGCGCCAAGGCCGTCGACGCCGCCATCGCCGCCGGCGCGGTCACTGCCGACGCGGTCGGCGCGGTCACCGGCGCCGGAACCAACTGCGGCTCGTGCCGTCCGGAGATCGCCCGGATGATCGCCGCCGCCGCTTCCCTCAAGGCCAAGGAGACCGCCGATGCGTGACGCTGCTCTCGGAGACGTGCTGCTGGTCGGCGCCGGTCCTGGCCCGGTCGACCTGATGACCCTGCGCGCCGCCCGGGCGGTGGAGAGCGCGCAGGCGTTGCTCTATGACGCCCTGGTCTCGGACGAGGCGATCGCCCTGGCCCCCGCCGGCTGCGTGCGCATCCTGACCGGCAAGCGCTCGGGCCGACCCAGCATGAAGCAGGAGGCGATCAACCGCCTGATGCTGCGCCTGGCCCGTCGCGGCCTGCGCGTCGTGCGGCTGAAGGGCGGCGATCCGTCGGTGTTCGGCCGGGTAGGCGAGGAGGCCGAGTTCCTGCGCGCCCATGGCGGGTCGGTCGAGGTCGTGCCCGGCGTCACCGCCGCCAGCGCGGCGGCCGCCCAGTTCAATTTCCCGCTGACCCATCGCGGCGAGGCCCGGCGGGTGATCTTCACCACGGCCCGAGTCGGCAGCGGCGACGTCATAGAGGACTGGGCCGCCGCGTCGGATCCCGAGGCCACGGTCGCCGTCTATATGGGCGGCGAGGCCGCCGCCGAGCTTGGTCGCCGCCTGATCGCCGCCGGTCGCGCGCCGAGCACGCCGGCCCTGGTCGTCGAGCGGGCGGGAGACCCGGCCGCGTCGCTGCGGACCGGTCGCCTAGACGCGCTGCCGCGCCTGCTGGCGGACGGAACCGGCGGTCCGGTCCTCATCGTCATCGGCGCCGTGGCCCGCCGGGCCCAGGACCTGCGCTGGACGCCGGAGCTGGCGCAGATCGAGGACGCGGCCCGGAGAGCTTGAGCCGTCAGGCCGTGGCCATCGCCGCCGCGCTGTCCTCTTCTTCTCGCAGCCGAAGCTGTGGGCCGGCCGGCCGGCCGTAGGCCTCCCGCAGCAGACGCGAGGGTGACAGCTCGCACGGCGCCACCAGCAGGCCGCGCTTGCGCAGCGCCAGGCCCCAGCGCGCGCTGCCGGTCAGCACCGAGGCCGCCGGGGCGATCAGCAGGCCGATGGCCGCCGGCAGGATCCAGATCCCCAGCGAGGGGCCGGCCAGGGCCGCGCAGGTCAGCAGCAGGAGGCCGGCGACGATCTCGGGCGTGTGGCGCTTGAGGGCCTCGCGCCAAAGCGTGCCCTCGGCCTCGCGTCGCTGGGCGGCCCAGCCGGAGTCTCGGCCGGCCAGGATGTCGACCAGGCAGCGCGCGTGGCCGAACAGGATGGCCGGCGCGGTCAGGGTCGAATGCAGCGTCTCCACGGCCACCGAGACCAGCAGCGGGCCGACCCCGCCGAAGCCGCCGGCCTTGCCCTCCTTGCAGGTCAGGATCACCGCCAGCAGCTTGGGTGCGAACAGGAAGCCCAGCGACACGGCGAAGGCGGCCGCCGCCCCCTCGACCAAGAAGAGTTCGGCCCGCGCGCCGCCCAGGACAGGGAAGGCGGCCAGCATGGCGCTGAGCACCACCAGCAGCAGCCACACCGGCGCCAGCGCATAGGCCAGGGCGCCGCGCAGCAGGTGCAGGCGGCTGACAGGGTGCAGGCCCTTCACGCCCAGTATGCCCAGGTGTTGAAGGTTGCCCTGGCTCCAGCGGCGGTCGCGAACCAGCATGTCCGACATGGTGGGCGGGGCCTCCTCATGCACGTCGTCCAGCGAGGGGGCCATGCGCACGGCCCAGCCGCCGCGCCGCATCAGGGCGGCCTCGACGAAGTCGTGGCTGAGGATGGCGCCGCCGAACGGGGCCTTGCCCGGCAGGTGGGGCAGGCCGCAGCACTCGGCGAAGGCGCGCGTGCGGATCATGGCGTTGTGGCCGAAATAGTTGGCCTCGGCGCCGCTCCACCAGGCCAGGGCCCAGGTGGCGAGCGGGCCGTAGACCCAGCTGGCGAACTGCTCGGCGCGGCCGAACAGGGTGGTGCGGCCGACGATCGTGGTGCCGGCCTGCAGGACGCCCAGGACCGGATCGGTCTCCATCGCACCGGCCATGCGGCGCAGCGAGCGGGCGCTGATCAGGCTGTCGGCGTCGAGCACCGCCATGCATTCGTAGGCGCCGCCGAACCGGCGCACCCATTCGGCCAGGTTGCCGGTCTTGCGGTCGGTGTTGTGCACGCGGCGGCGATAATAGAGGCGGGTGGGCGAGGGGCCCGAACGGGCGGCGATCACCGCCAGGCGCTCGGCCTCGGCGATGTCGGGATCGCGCGTGTCGCTCAGCACGAAGATGTCGAAGGTCGACGACAGCCGCTCGCGATCGAGATCGGCGCGCATGGCCTCGATGCGGGCGAAGACGGCGGCGACGTCCTCGTTGTAGATCGGCGCCAGCAGGGCGACCTTCTTGCGCAGGTGCGGCGGCGGATCGTCTAACCGCCGTTCCCAGGTGTCGGGGTTGAGGGCCAGCTGGAAACCGCCTAGGGCGGCGGCGCAGGAAAAGCCGGTCCAGGCCAGCAGCACGGCCACCAGCAGGGCGTCGATCCATTCCAGCAGCGTCACGCCGCCGGCCGTGAAGGCGTCCAGCATGGTCGTCAGGCCGAAGGCGAAGGCCAGGATCGTGAAGGCGCCTAGGCCAAGACGCCGTCGCTGCCGCGAGCGGGCCAGCCGGCGCCAGCCCACATCGGGGGCGGACAGTTCGCGGACGGGCATGTCCATCGCGGACTCGGCGGGGAGCCAGGCGGCCGGCGGCGCCTTATCGGGAACGTTGCAAGGCGGAAGCCGGTCGGCGAGGCGTATGTCCATCAAGGGTCCTTTCGCGCGAAGAACCCTCACGACGACAATCAGTTGCGATGCGAAGGAAATATAACCACGGTCAAGTTTCAGGGACGCGTGGTCGCGCTACGTACTGCTGAATAACTTCGCATATTTAGGCCTTTAGGCATAATCTGGCCTTGCTCGCGGCCAGGATGTGGCGTTCTGTTGCGGTGCGGAAACGATCCGTGTTCCGCACCGCAATGCGCGGCTCGCGCGTCAGGCCGCCGCCAGGGCCCGGAAGCCGCGTTCCAGGTCGGCGGTCAGGTCGATCGGATCCTCCAGCCCGATATGCAGGCGCAGCAGCGGACCTTCGAAGTTCACCGGCGTCGAGCGGCTTTTCAGCTGCGGGTCGCAGTTGATCGCCAGGCTTTCGAAGCCGCCCCAGGAGAAGCCGAGGCCAAACAGCGTCAGGGCGTCGAGGAACGCGTGCACCGAGCGCTGGGTGGTCGGCTTCAACACCACGCCGAACAGGCCGCAGGCGCCGGAGAAGTCGCGCTTCCAGATCGCGTGGCCAGGATCGTCGGGCAGGGCGGGGTGCAGCACGCGAGCCACCTCGGGCCGCTGTTCCAGCCAGCGGGCCACGGCCAGGCCGTTCTGCTCGTGGCGGGGCATGCGCGTGGCCAGGGTCCTCAGGCCGCGCAGCATGGTGTAGGCGTCGTCGGGCGAGACCGACCAGCCCACGTCCCACATGGCGTTGCCCAGGTCGTCGCCGATCACTGGATCCATGGTCGTGGCGCTGCCCATGAAGCAGTCCGAATGGCCGCCGACATATTTGGTCAGGGCCTGCACGCTGATGGTCACGCCGTGGGCCAGCGGCTTGAAGAGCAGGCCCGCCCCCCAGGTGTTGTCGATCAGGGTGAGGATGCCCCGCGCCTTGGCGGCCGCGGCGATGGCCGGCACGTCCTGCATCTCGAAGGTCAGCGAGCCGGGCGCCTCCAGCAGGATCAGCCGGGTGTTGGGCTGGGCCAGGGCGATCAGGGCGTCGGCGTCGAGGGCCGGATCGTAATAGCGGGTGGTGACGCCGAAGCGGGTGAGAAAGCGGTCGCAGAACCGGCGGGTGGGCTTGTAGGCGCTGTCGACCACCAGCACGTCGTCGCCGGCCTTCAGCACGGCCATCATCGCCCCGGTGATCGCCGCGAGGCCGGAAGGGTAGAGGGTCACGTCCGGCGAGCCTTCCAGCTCGGCCAGGGCCGCCTGCAGGGCGGCGGGCGAGGACAGGCCCGTGATGCCGTAGGTCAGCTGGCTGTCGTCGTACAGCGA
Source organism: Caulobacter zeae (assembly GCF_002858925.1). Lineage (GTDB taxonomy): Bacteria > Pseudomonadota > Alphaproteobacteria > Caulobacterales > Caulobacteraceae > Caulobacter > Caulobacter zeae. The sequence goes on along the minus strand of NZ_PJRS01000043.1, from coordinate 54,610 downwards.
GGCGGCGTTGGGCATCAGCACGGTCGAGCCGCGCTGGATCGGCGGATTGACGGTGCGCGCCAGCGACGGGGCCTGCAGGCCCGAGCGGATCAGGCGGGTCTTTTCGTCCATGGCGGCGGGACTCGTAAGCACGGGAAGGAACCCGTCGTTTAAGGGCGCGGGCGGCCGGGGTTCAAGCGTTCGATCAACGTCCTGGCGAGCGACGCGGGGAATCGGCGATCTAGAGGCGGACGCCTGGCTGGGGCCGGCGTCGTATCGGGGGCCGAGATGAGAGTTGTGGTTTCGCTTCTGGCGCTGTCGGCGTCGATGCTTTGCGCCGCCGCCGCGCGGGCCGAGGATCCGCCGCCCACGCCGCCGCCGGCGCAAGTCGCAGCCCTGGCCGGCTGCTGGAAGGGCGAGGGGATGGTCATGGGCAAGCCCGTGACCGTCGCCCTGTCGGCCAGGCCGATCGTGGGCGGTGCGATGATGCTGGTCGAGGCCGACAGCGCGGCCAAGGCCGATCCCGCCGACACCTATGCCGCCCATCTCCTGTTTGGCGGCCGCACGACCAAGGCCGGCGAGCCGGCCGCGATCGTGGGCCTGTGGGCCGACAGCTTCGGCGGCGACGGCGCCTCGCACGGCGCGGGCAAGGTCGCGCCGAACGGCTTCGAGGTCAGCTACCCCTATGGCGACGCCGCCTTCGTCAATCGCTGGGCGCGGGCAGGGGAGCATCTGAGCTGGTCCATCGTCATGCGCGGGGCGGGCGGCAAGGAGCAGGAGTTTGCGAGTTACGAGCTGGTGCGGGCGGGGTGTCCGTAAGGTCCCGCAAAGGGCGGTCCTCAAGATGCTCCCCCTGAAGGGGGAGCTGTCGCGTAGCGACTGAGGGGGAGGTGACTTCTCACGTCGGCGCTCGGCTCAGACTCATCAGGGACTTCCCCCTCCGGCCCTCCGGGCCACCTCCCCCTTCAGGGGGAGGGTCTGGATCGCCGCCCCCCCCCCCCACAGGGGGAGGTTCCAGTCGCCTTCAGGCCTGGCCAGGCGCGGCGCCGATCCCGCCCAGCACGCGCTGGGCCTGCTGGATCAGCGCCTGCCGGCGTTCGGCGGCCTCTGCGTGCTGGCGTTCCACCTCGGCGAGGTCGGCGGCGCAGTGGGGGCAGGTTTCCTCGTGGGGCCAGACGTACTGGTCGCAGGAGCGGCAGACCTTGAGCCTGGGCGGCAGGGCGCCGCCGGCGGCTGTGCGTTCGCGATGGGCCACATGGACCGCGGTCGGATCGCGGACGGGCAGGGGAACGGTCTGGGCGCCGGGTATGGCCTCGCGCACCAGGGCGAACTCGCCGATGGCGAAGCTGGCGGCCGGGGCGTCCTTGACCTTGGTGACGCGTTCGCGCCAGCCGTGGCGGGCCAGGTCGAGCACACGATGGTGGCAGTAGGGATTGTTGCCGCGCTTGCCCAGCAGCGACTCCGAGGTCCAGGTGCAGCCGGCCCGGCAGACGTCGGCATAGTAGCAGGTGCGGCAGTAGTCGTAGAGCTCCTCGACGTCGCGCACGCGCCCGAAGGCGATCTTCTCGCTGTAGCGCCAGATGTCGGCGATGCTCATCTCGCGCACGTTTCCGGCGGCGTAGAGCGAGGTGGCCAGCGACGGGCAGCCCTTGATCGTGCCGTCGGCCTCGATGCCGATGCCGCCCTGGCCAGCCGCGCAGCCGTTCCAGTGGTCAGCCTCGTCGCCCAGGCCCCGCCACATCCGCTCATAGGGGCCGAAATAGCCGACATTGTTGCCGACGATCATCAGCAGGCCGCGTTCCTGGCCCTCGCGCTAGAGCCGGGCCAGCAGCGGCATGACGTCGAGCAGCTGGTAGGGCTGGAGCAGGAGGTCGGGATTGTCGACGGCGTTGCCCATCGCCACGGTCAGCTGGATCTGCCAGTGGGTGGCGCCGGCCTCTATGATCCGCTCCATCAACTCGGGCAGGTGGGCGGCGGTCTCGGCGCCGATCTGGGTGTTGACCGAGACGGCCATGCCCCGGGCCTTGGCCCGCTTGAGGGCGCTGATCGCCTGGTCGTAGGAGCCCGGCACCCCGCGCACGCGATCGTGCAGGTCGGGCAGGCCGTCGATCGACACGCCGATGCCTTGCAGGCCGGCCTCGGCCGCCTCGTCCAGGCGCTTGTCGGTCAGGTTGCGGGCGCCGGTCTGGACGGCGGTGCGGATGCCGTGGGCGCGGCTGCGGCGGATCAGCTCGATCCAGTCGCGGCGCAGATAGGCCTCGCCGCCGATCAGGGTCAGCTCTCGCGTGCCCAGGGCGGCCAAGTGGTCGATCAGCTCCAACGCTTCGGTCGGGTTCAGTTCGTCCGGCCGAGGCCGGCCGGCGCGCGAGCCGCAGTGCTGGCACTTGAGATTGCAGGCGAGGGTGACCTCCCAGACCACGTGGACAGGGGTCAGCTGCTCGTAGTCCTCGTCCGTGCGGAAGCGGACGGACTTGCCCTCGGGCGTCACGCGCTCGGGCCTGATCGCCGTTTCGGCGGCGGAGGGCAGGGTGTCGGTCATGCGCGCGTTTCCCCGAACGCGGGGCGTAGGCGGCGCTCCCCGGGAGGAAAGCGCCGCCTACGTCCGGCTAGCTCTTGCGGCCTTCCAGCTTGGCGATCTCGACCTTGAGCAGCGCCAGCAGGGTGGGGATGTCGCCGTACTCGTCCAGGTGGGCCTGGGCGGCGGCTTCGGCTTCCTTCAGGCGCGAGAGATCGCCCGAGGCGATGGCGTCGGTCACGGCGACGCCGTAGGGCTTGATGTTCATGTCCGATCAGCCCCCGAGCTTGGCGATTTCGAGCTTCAGGGCGGCCAGCAGCGTCGGGATGTCGCCGTACTGCTGGATGTGGGCCTCGGCTTCGGCGGCCAGCTTCTTCAGCTGGTCCAGGTCGCCGGAGGCGACGGCGTCGGTGATGGTGACGGCATAGAGCGGTCGGAACGACGACATGGCGTTTTCTCCCCACGGGCGCGCCGACAGCTCCGCCGGTCGCGCGGTTGCATGCTCGGCGCGGGTGGCGCGCCGAAGGTCGTTAAGCTGACGGGCACTGGCGGGGAGCGATGCGCGGCTTGGCCACGCTTCATGGCGGCGAAAGGCCGACCCCCAGCACGTCGAGGGTCGGCCACACGGAGCGCCTTGTCAATTCAGGATTGTATTCGAAAATCGCGTAACTTTGGGTGTTTTTACACAGCCGGACCGGTCGCGACCGGCGCGTCGTCGCGGCCGCCCCACTCGGTCCACGAGCCGTCGTAGACCGCCGCACGCGGCTTGCCGAGGCGGTGCAGGGCCAGCGACACGACCGAGGCGGTGATGCCCGAGCCGCAGGTCGTGGCGATCGGCTTTTCGATGTCGACCCCGGCCTCGGCGAAGACGGTCTTCAGCTGGTCGGCGGGCAGCATGGCGCCGTCGGGACCCAGCAGGGCCGAAAGCGGGATGTTGCGAGAGCCGGGGATGTGGCCGCTGGCGAGACCGGCGCGGGGCTCGGGGACCTCGCCGTTGAAGCGGCCGGCGGCGCGGGCGTCGATCACCTGCTCGCGGCCGGTTTCAAGGTTCTTCTTCATCTGCTCGAAGCTGCGGACGAGATCGGCCTGCAGGCGCGGGGTGAAGTGGCGCTCCTGCGGGGCGGCGGGACCGTCCTCGAGCGGGCGGCCCTCGGCGATCCACTTGGGCAGGCCGCCGTCCAGCACCACCACGTCCTCATGGCCCATGACGCGGAAGTTCCACCACACGCGGGCGGCCGGCAGGATGCTGGTGCTGTCGTAGACGACGATGCGCGAGCCGTCGCCGAGGCCCAGCTTGCGGACCCGCGAAGCGAACTTGACGCCGCTTGCCAGCATGTGGGGCAGGGGCGAAGTCTCGTCGGAGATCTCGTCGATGTCGAAGAACACCGCGCCAGGGATGTGGCCGGCCTCGAACTCGGCCTTCGGGTCGCGCGGCGTGCCGGGCATGAACCACGAGGCGTCGACGATGCGCACGTCCGGGGCGTCGAGATGGTCGGCCAGCCAGGCGGTCGAGACGAGGGGATCGGCGTGGGTCATGGCTGGCCTCTTGCGGGTATGCGGACTGAGGGCGGCAACTTCACGTGCGCCGCCGCCCCGCGCAAGCCGCTGTGCATGGTCCCCGCCCTTCGACAAGCTCAGGGTGAGGTCCAGATCGCAGGCCGTTCAGTCGGAAACCTCACCCTGAGCCTGTCGAAGGGCGGGGTTTTCGTCAGAGCCAGGGCGGCGTCGGCAGGCCCTTCTCGGCCAGGAAGGCGGGATTGAAGAGCTTGCTCTGGTAGCGCGAGCCGTGGTCGCAGAGGATGGTCACGATGGTGTGGCCGGGGCCCAGGTCCTTGGCCAGGCGCACGGCGCCGGCGACGTTGATCCCCGTGGAGCCGCCCAGGCACAGGCCCTCGTGCTGCACCAGGTCGAAGATCTGCTGCATCATCTCCTCGTCGGAGACGCGGTAGGGATGGTCGATGGCCAGGCCTTCGAGGTTGGCGGTGATCCGGCCCTGGCCGATGCCCTCGCTGATCGAATTGCCCTCGGCCTTCAGTTCGCCGGCGGCGTACCAGTTATAGAGCGATGCGCCGCCCGGGTCGGCCAGGCCGATCTTCACGTCCGGCTTGCGTTCGCGCAGGGCCTGGGCCACGCCGGCCAGGGTGCCGCCCGAGCCGACCGCGCAGATGAAGCCGTCGACCTTGCCGCCGGTCTGTTCCCAGATCTCCGGGCCGGTCGTGTCGTAGTGGGCCTGGCGGTTGGCGACGTTGTCGAACTGGTTGGCCCAGATCGCGCCGTTGGGCTCGGTCTTGGCCAGCTCCTCGGCCAGGCGGCCGGAATAGCGGACGTAGTTGTCGGGGTTGGAGTAGGGGACGGCGTCGACCTCGACCAGCTCAGCGCCGAGCAGGCGGATGGCGTCCTTCTTTTCCTGGCTCTGGGTGCGCGGGATGACGATGGTGGTCTTGTAGCCCAGCGCCGAGGCGACCATGGCCAGGCCGATGCCGGTGTTGCCGGCGGTGCCCTCGACCACGCGGCCGCCCGGACGCAGCAGGCCTTTGGCTTCCGCGTCGCGGATGATGCTGAGCGCGGCGCGGTCCTTGACCGACTGGCCGGGGTTCATGAACTCGGCCTTGCCCAGGATCTCGCAGCCGGTGGCCTCGCTGGCCCGATTGAGGCGGATCAGCGGGGTGTCGCCGATGGCGTCGAGAACGTTGGCGGTGACGGGCATGGTCGAAAATCTGGGGCTTCGCGCGAAAAGGCGCCGTTGGAGGCAACGGTAGATCGCGATGCGGCCGCCCGGATCAATCCAGTTTTCCTGAAAGCGGCGGCCAACGGGTCAGGTTCAGTGGGCTGTGGGCTCGGTCTGGATCACGTTGAGCAGGGCCAGGCCGCCGGCCGCGGCGGTGGCCGCGCACCAGGCGCCGCACAGGCCGTCGATGCCTACCAGGCTGTTCTCGACCGCGTCGGCCATGATGCCCTCGGCGACCAGGGACGAGGGCTCGCCCAGCAACTGGTTGTCGTGCAGCTCGCGGCACCAGGCGCCGACCGCCTCGACCGGCGTCTCGGCGTCGAACTGCGAGAGGTAGGTGCCGCCGTGATAGTCGAGGACCAGGGTGAAGAGCGACACGCTTGATCCTCCTCTAGCTGCGCGCCAGGCCAAGCTGGACGACGTTGGTGCGCTCGGTGCGGAAGCCGGCCTCGCAGTAGCTGAGATAGAAGTGCCACAGCCGGCGGAAGCGCTCGTCGAAGCCCAGCGGGCGAATCTGCTCCCAGGCCGCCTCGAACCGCTTGGCCCACTCGGCCAGGGTGTCGGCATAGTCCTGGCCGAAGCGCCGCACGCCGTCCCAGGACAGGCCCGCCTTGTCGGTCTCCTGGCGCAGCCGCGTCTCGCTGGGCAGCATGCCGCCCGGGAAGATGTAGCGCTGGATGAAATCGGTGTGCCGGCGATAGCGGTCGAACAGGTCGTCCTTGATGGTGATGATCTGCAAGCCGGCGCGGCCGCCGGGCGTCAGCACGTCGTGGATCTTGCCGAAATAGGTGGGCCAGTACTCCTCGCCGACGGCCTCGAACATCTCGATCGAGGCCACGCCGTCGAACTGGCCCTGCACGTCGCGATAATCGATCAGCCGGATGTCGGCCTTCTCGGCCAGGCCCTGGTCGAACAGCCGCTTCCTGGCGAAGTCGTGCTGGGCGGGCGAGATGGTGATGCCGGTGACCTTGGCCCCGACCTCCCTGGCCGCGTATTCGGCGAAACCGCCCCAGCCGCAGCCGATCTCCAGCACGTGCTTGCCGGGCGCAAGGCCGATGGACTGGGCCAGGGCCTCGTACTTGCGGGTCTGGGCGGCGTCGAGCGAGGCGTCGGGGCCCTTGTCGTAGAGGGCCGACGAATAGGTCATCGTCCGGTCCAGCCACTGGGAATAGAAGGCGTTGCCCAGGTCGTAGTGGGCGTGGATGTTGCGCTTGGAGCCGCTGCGGTCGTTGCGGTTCATCCAGTGGAAGATGACGTTGATCAGGTGCATGACGGGGTTGCCCCGCACCAGCGCCGCCAGCTTGTCGAAGTTCAGCGCGAAGGCGGTCAGCACCGCCGACAGGTCGGGCGTGTCCCACTCGCCGGCCATGTAGCCCTCGGCGAAACCGATGTCGCCCGAGGCGAAGGCCCGGCGGATGAAGCGGTAATCATGGACGCGGACCACGGCGTCGGGGCCGGGGGTCTTGCCATCGATGCGCAGGGGCTTGCCCGAAGGCAGGACGAAGGTCAGGGATCCAATCGCCCAGTTCTCGACGGCGATGCGCAGCGCCGTGCGGAAGGCCGGCGGCGCGGCCCGGAGATCTTCGTCTCGCCAGGAGGCGGGCAAGGTGTCGGTCATCAGCGCTCCCAATCCCTTGAATGGGACAAGTAAGACCCCCGAAAGCCGAACTGTAAATGGGGCTGCTGGACACCGTTCGCCAGGAGATCAATCCTCGCCCGCGTCGCCGCGTAGTTGGCGATAGGCCTCCAGCGCCGCGGCCCGGGCGCGGGGATGATCGACGATCGGCTTGCCGTAGACGGCCCTGGCGCCGGCGCTCAAGCGCTCGGGCGCGATCCACGGCTGGTGGATAACATCGGCCGGCAGGTTGGCCAGCTCGGGGATCCACTGTTTGACGTAAGTCCCCTTGGCATCGAACTTTTCACCCTGGCCGATCGGGTTGAAGATCCGGAAATAGGGCGAGGCGTCGGCGCCGCTGCCGGCCACCCACTGCCAGTTGCCGACATTGTTGGCGAGGTCGGCGTCGACCAGGGTGTCCCAGAACCAGGCCTCGCCCTCGCGCCAGTCGACCAAGAGGTGCTTGATCAGGAACGAGGCGGTGATCATCCGTACGCGGTTGTGCATGAAGCCCGTGGCCCACAGCTCGCGCATGCCCGCATCGACCAGCGGATAGCCGGTGCGGCCTTCGGTCCAGGCCTCGAAGCCGCGCGGGTTCTTCGACCAGGGGAAGGCGTCGAACTCGGGCCGGAAGTTCTTCGTTGGCAGATCGGGCCAATGGAACAGGATCGAGTGGTTGAACTCGCGCCAGCCGACCTCGGAGAGGAACTTCTCGATCTCGCCGTGCGGCGCGTCGCCGGCCTCGGCGGCGTCGCGGACGGCGGCCCAGACCTGGCGCGGTCCGATCTCGCCGAAATGCAGGTGGGGGGAGAGGCGCGAGGTGGCCTCCAGGGCCGGCACGTCGCGGCCCTCGCCGTAGCCGTCGACGCGGCCGGACAGGAAGTCGTCCAGTCGCGCCAGCGCGCCGACCTCGCCGGGCGTCCAGATGGAGAAGCCCTTCGACCAGTCGGGCTTCTTGGGATGCAGGGACCAGCCATCCAGCGCGTCGCTGTGGGGCCAGTGCTCGGGCGCCTCCAGCCGCTTGGGCGCGGCCTCCGCATCGACATGGGTCAGATGCGCGCGGGCCGCCCGCCAATAGGGGGTGAAGACCTTGTAGGGTTGCTTGGAGCCATTGGCGATCGTCCAGGGCTCGTTCAGCAGGCCGGCGACGCAGCTCTCGACGACGACGCCGTCGGCCTTCAGCGCGGCCTTGATCTGCGCGTCGCGCTCGATGGCGGCGGGCTCATAGAGGCGGTTCCAGGCGACGCCAGCGGCGCCGGCATGGACCATCACGTCTTTCAGCACTTCCTGGGCGGGACCGCGTCGCAGGACCAGCTTGGAGCCGACGGCCTTGAGGCTTTCGGACAGCGCCCTTAGCGACTTGTCGAGCCACCACAGCGAGGCCGCGCCCATCGGCCGCACGCCGCTGGTTTCGTCGAGGATATAGAGCGGGATCACCGGCCGGCCCGTGTCGGCGGCGGCCTTCAGCGCCGGATTGTCGGCCAGGCGCAAGTCGTTGCGCAGCCACACGATGACGGGTCCGGGGACGCCTGGATCGATCCGCACTTGCACCTTTCCGCCGTTGGGGCCACCTGTGGGGCCAATTCGGCGCCACCTTGTTCGCCCCTCTCTAACTCGGAAGTCCCGCCTTGAGTCAGCCCGTCGCTCCCAACGCCGTCGTCGAAGTGAAGACGGAGACCGGCAAGGCCGTCCGCATCGGCAACGCCGAACGCCTGACTTTCATCGCCGGTCCGTGCCAGATGGAGAGCCGCCAGCACGCGCTGGAGACGGCGCATGCGCTGAAGGAGATCGGCGAGCGCCTGGGCGTCGGCCTGATCTACAAGACCAGCTACGACAAGGCCAATCGCACCTCGGCCACGGCCGCGCGCGGCATCGGCCTCTATGACAGCCTGCCGATCTTCCAGGAGATCCGCGAGGTCACCGGCCTGCCGACTCTGACCGACGTGCACGAGATCAGCCACTGCGATCCCGTCGCCGAGGCCGTCGACGTGATCCAGATCCCGGCCTTCCTGTGCCGCCAGACCGACTTGCTGCTGGCCGCCGCCAAGACCGGTCGGGCGATCAACATCAAGAAGGGCCAGTTCCTGGCCCCGTGGGACATGAAGAACGTTATCGCCAAGGTGACCGGCGCGGGCAATCCCAATGTCATGGCCTGCGAGCGCGGCGCCTCGTTCGGCTACAACACGCTCGTTTCCGACATGCGGTCCTTGCCGATCATGAAGGAGATCGGCTGCCCGGTGGTGTTCGACGCCACCCACAGCGTGCAGCAGCCGGGCGGGCAGGGCACGTCCTCGGGCGGCCAGCGCGAGTTCGTGCCGGTGCTGGCGCGCGCCGCCGTCTCGATCGGCGTGGCCATGGTGTTCATGGAAACCCACCCCGACCCCGACCACGCTCCTTCGGACGGCCCCAACATGGTGCCGCTGAGCCAGTTCGAAGGCCTGGTGGCCGAGCTGCTCGAATTCGACGCCCTGGCCAAGCGCAAGCGGGCGGCTTGATCCTCCTGAAGAGCGGCGGCTTGCCCAGCCGCCGCTCTGTGCCATAACCCGCCCATGTCCAGACGCATCGTTCTCGTCACCGGCGGCGCCGGGTTCATCGGTTCCAATATCGTGGCCAAGCTCTGCGAGGATCCGGCGCTCGACGTCGTGGTCTGCGACTGGCTGGGCCAGGCGGCCGAGGGCAAGTGGCGCAACATCGCCAAGCATCCGATCGCCGACTTCGTCGCTCCCGAGCAGCTGTTCGACTGGCTGGCCGAGCGCGGCGCCGAGGTCGAGCTGGTCATCCACATGGGCGCGATCTCCTCGACCACCGAGCCCGACGCCGACCTGATCGTGCAGTCCAACTTCGTGCTGTCGCGCGACATCTGGCGCTGGTGCGCGAAGAACAACACCCGCCTGATCTACGCCTCGTCGGCCGCCACCTATGGCGACGGAACCCAGGGCTTTGACGGCAAGGACGACATCGACACCCTGATGGGCCTGCGCCCGCTGAACGCCTATGGCTGGTCCAAGGCGCTGTTTGACGTCTTCGCCGTGCGCGAGGCCGCACGCGGCCATGCGCCGCCGCAGTGGGCCGGCCTGAAGTTCTTCAACGTCTACGGCCCCAACGAGGACCACAAGGGCGGCATGAAGTCGGTGGTCTGCCAGATCTGGCCGAAGATCCAGGCGGGCGAGGGCGTGCGGCTGTTCAAGTCGCACCACCCCGACTACGAGGACGGCGGCCAGCTGCGGGACTTCGTCTATGTGCGCGACGTGGCCGACGTGATCGCCTGGCTGGCCAAGAGCCCGCATGTGAGCGGCGTCTACAATCTGGGTTCGGGCAAGGCCCGCTCGTTCAAGGACCTGGCCGAGGCCACCTTCGCCGCCATCGCCCGCGAGCCCGACATCACCTATTTCGACATGCCCGAAGTGCTGCAGGGAAAGTACCAGTACTTCACGCAGGCCGACATGAGCCGCCTGCGCGAAGCCGGCTACAACGCGCCGATGACCTCGCTGGAGGATGGTGTCGCCGACTATGTGGCCGGGTTCCTGAACACCGACGATCCCTATCGCTGACGCGCGCTTCGGTTGACCAAGGGGCACGCTTGCGGACCCCTGCTGTGCGCGTAACCTGAACCCTGATAAGTCGCCGGAACGGGCGTCGGTCAGGGAGTGGAACATGGTCGGCATCGCCGCCTGGGGCGCCTATGCGCCGCGTCTTCGCCTAAGCCGCAAGGCCGTCGTCGCCGCCAACGCCTGGGTCGCGCCCGGCCTGGCGGGCAAGGCCAAGGGCGAACGCTCGATGGCCAACTGGGACGAGGACGCCCTGACCATGGCCGTCGAGGCCGCCCGCGACGTGCTGGGCGTCGAGGACGAGGGCCGCGCGGCGATCGAGGCTGCGATCTTCGCCTCGACGACCGCGCCCTTCGCCGATCGCCAGAACGCCGGGATCCTGGCGGCCGCCCTGACGCTGGGCGCCTCGATCGCCTCGGCCGACATCACCGGCTCACAGCGCTGCGGCCTCACCGCGCTGGGCCAGGCGCTGGAAGCGGCGGCTTGCGGAAAGCGGGTGCTGGTGGCCGCTGGCGAGCATCGGCGGGCCCGCGCGGCCTCGCCGCAGGAGCTGGATTTCGGCGACGCGGCGGCGGCCTTCGTCGTCTCGCCCGACGGAGGCGCGGCGACATTCCTTGGACGCGGCACGGTGACCGACGACTTCGTCGACCACTTCCGCGGCTCCGAGGCCGAGTTCGACTACGCCTGGGAAGAGCGCTGGATCCGCGACGAGGGGATCGTCAAGCTGGTCCCGCCGGCCGTTCGAGACGCGCTGGAGGCGGCGGGCGTGACCGCTGCCGAGGTTGACCATTTCTGCTTTCCGTCGGTGTTTCCGGGCATGGGGGCGAGCCTGGCCAAGACGCTTGGCATTCGGCCCGAGGCTGTGCGCGACACGCTGGGCGCGCAGTTGGGGGAGGCCGGCTGCGCCCACGGTCCGCTGCTGCTGGCCCACGCCCTCGAGGAGGCCGCGCCGGGCCAAGTGGTGGTGGTCGCGCAGTTCGGCCAAGGCGCCGAGGCGCTGGTCTTCCGCGTCGGCGGCGAGATCGGCGCCGCCCGCCCCGCCCGTGGCGTCACCGGATCGCTCGCAGACCGGCAGGAAGAGACCAACTACCTGAAGTTCCTGGTCTTCAACGACCTTGTCGACTGGGACCGGGGCATGCGGGCCGAGAAGGACAACAAGACGGCCCTGACCACCCTCTATCGCAACCGCGACCAGATCCTGGGCCTGGTCGGCGGCCGCTGCCGCGAGACCGGCGTGGTGCAGTTCCCCCGCACCCGCATTTCGGTGGCGCCCAACAACCCGGCCGTCGACACCCAGGAGCCATATCGCTTCGCCGAGCGCGCCGCCCGGGTGCTGACCTACTCGGCCGACTACCTGACCTTCTCGATGAGCCCGCCCAATCACTACGGCATGATCGTCTTCGAGGGCGGCGGTCGGATCATGCTCGACATCACCGATGTCGCGCCCGGCGAGGTCGAGACCGGCCTGCCGGTGAAGATGGTCTTCCGGATCAAGGACCGCGACGAGAAGCGTGGGTTCGTCCGCTACTTCTGGAAAGCCGCCCCAGACCGATCGGCCGTGGCGGCGACCTCGGTCCAGGCTGCGGAGTAGGGCGGTGTCAGAGCGCGCGCCTGACGTCGGTGGCGGCGAAATCCTCGCCCTTGAACAGCAGGGGCAGGTCGCGCGCCTTGGCCAGGGCGTAGGCGAAGCAGTCGCCGAAGTTCAGGCCGTGGCGGCTGGCGCCGTATTCGGCGAAGGCCTGCTGCGCGAGTGTCAGTTGCGGCTCGTCGAACGGCTCCATGCTGACCTCGAATTCAGCGACAAAGCGCCTGATGTTCTCGACCTCGGCTTCGCCCTTTCGCCGAAGGCAGACGATCTGCAGTTCGAGACGGGTGGCTGTCGACATCAGAAGAGCCTCCGCGTCGGCGACGGCCTTCATGAACGCACCGGCCTCGGGCTCGTCCCAGAGGATGGCCAGAACTGCGGACGTATCGAGGACGATCACTTCGGAATACCGTCTTCGTCGTACAGCATCTCTTCAGGCGTTCTTGGATCGAGGATCGGGAGCGCGGCCGAACGTTTCTGCAACTCGGCCATCAAGGCCAGCTTTTCCTCGCGTGTCTTGGCTTGCAGCGCGGGCGGCATGCGATCGAGCTCGGCTCGCACGGCGTGGGCGAACACGTCGCTCAGGCTGACGCCCTTACGGTCCGCCAGCTCCTGCGCCATGCGCAGCGTTTCCTCGTCGTGGATCACCATGCCCATGGCCGCGACGTTACACCTGATCAATACGCCCGAGAAGGCGAGCTAGGGAGAGACCCCGATGGCCAGCGGTATCCGCGACAAGGTCGCCATCCTCGGCATGGGTTGTTCGAAGTTCGGCGAGCGCTGGGACGCCGGACCCGACGACCTGATGGTCGAGGCCTATGTCGAGGCCATGGGCGACGCCGGCATCGAGGCCAGCCAGCTGGACGCGGCGTGGTTTTCGACCCACATCGACGAGATCGGCACGGGCAAGGGCGGCACGCCGCTGTCGATCGCCCTGCGCCTGCCCAACATCGCCGTAACGAGGGTGGAGAACTTCTGCGCCTCGGGTTCGGAAGCCTTCCGGGGCGCGGTCTACGCGGTGGCCGCCGGCGCGGCCGACATCGCCCTGGCGGTGGGCGTCGAGAAGCTGAAGGACACCGGCTATGGCGGCCTGCCGTTCGGCGCGCCCGGCACGCTGGCGCCGCAGGTCATGCCCAACGGCTCTGCGCCCGGCAATTTCGCGCAGCTGGCCAGCGCCTACCGCGCCAAGCACGGGGTCTCCAAGGAGGACCTCAAGCGGGCCATCGCCCACGTCTCGGTCAAGAGCCACGCCAACGGCGCCAAGAACCCCAAGGCCCACCTGCGCAAACCCATCACCGAGGAGCAGGCGCTGAAGGCTCCGATCATCGCCGAGCCGCTGGGGCTGTTCGACTGCTGCGGGGTGTCGGACGGCGCGGCCGCGGCCATCGTCACCACGCCCGAGATCGCCCGCGCGCTGGGCAAGCATGACCTGGTCACGGTCAAGGCGCTGCAGCTGTCGGTCTCGAACGGCTACGAGAGCCAATACAACGGTTGGGACGGCAGCCACTTTCACACCGCTCGCATCGCCGCCGGCAAGGCCTACAAGGAGGCCGGCATCGAGCGCCCGCGCGAGCAGATCTCGATGATGGAAGTGCATGACTGCTTCTCGGTGACCGAACTGGTCACCATGGAGGACCTGTTCATTTCGGCCGAGGGTCGCGGCTGGCGCGATGTGCTGGACGGCTTCTACGACGCCGACGGCGCGGTGCCGTGCCAGATCGACGGCGGCCTGAAGTGCTTTGGCCATCCGATCGGCGCTTCGGGCCTGCGCATGCTCTACGAGATGTACCTGCAACTTCAGGGCAGGGCGGGCGAGCGCCAATTGCGCGACCCTGTCCTGGGCATGACCCACAACCTCGGCGGCGCGCCGGCCAGCAATGTCTGCTCGGTGGCCATCATCGGGCGGGAAGGGGCGTAGTGCGACGCGGCGACCTGGTGTAGTCGAGAGGCATGTCGGGACGCTTCAAGGGCTTCAAGCGCTGGATCTTCGCGGGATGCGTCCTCGTGCTGGGGATCGTCCTGACGGCGGCGTTCTACTGGCGCTATGACATCCTGCGCACGACGCTGGACCCGAAAGTTCCGTTCCAGACCTACGACCCGCCGCCGGCGCCCAACTACGCCGACCCGGCCGCCTGGGCGCTGCTGCCGCGAGGCGCGACCGGCATGGACCGCGCCGCCGACGTGTTCTTCGTCCACCCCACCACCTTCGACGGCGGGCGGGACTGGAACGCGCCCTTCGACCAGCCCAAGGCCGATCGCTATCTCAACCGCGTCGTGCTGCCCAACTACGCCGCGCCGTTCTCGCGGGTGGGGCGGATCTTCGCGCCGCACTATCGCCAGGCCAGCCTCTACACCTTCCTGACCCTGCGCGACGACGCCCGCGAGGCGCGCCGGTTCGCCTATGGCGATGTGCGCGACGCCTTCCGGGCCTGGCGCGACCACTATGACCAGGGACGGCCGCTGGTGCTGGTCGGGGTGGAGCAGGGCGGCAGCCTGCTGGCGCGCCTGGCGGCCGAGGAGATCGCGCCGGACCCCGCGCTGAAGGCGCGTCTGGCGGGCGTCTACCTGATCGAGACCGCCGTGCCGGCCGATGAATACGGTCCGGCCGCGACCATTCCCGCCTGCGCGCGTCGTGACGAGGCCGGCTGCGTCGTGGCCTGGGCCTCGCTGACCGACGGCGACTTCCAGAAGGCCCAGGAATGGCTGGGCCGCTCGCTGACCTGGAGGGGGGGCGACCAGTTGGAGAACCTCAACGGCCGCAAGCCGCTGTGCGTCAATCCGCTGCTCGGCGCCCAGACCGACGAGCGGGCACCGGCCCGGCTCAATCTGGGTTCGGTCAACGCCACGGGTCTGGAGTGGGGCGCGCGCCCGGCCTTCCTCAAGCGCCAGGTCTGGGCCCAGTGCGAGAACGGACTGCTGCACACCGGACGTCCCAAGTCGGCCTCGCTGCGCGACACGGGCTCGTGGACCGACCGCCGCAAGGTCGACGGATTCAATCTGTTCTGGGCCGATATCGAGGCGGACGCCGCCGCGCGGGTGGCGGCGCTGGGCAAGCAAGAGCCCCCGGTGATCAGGACGCCGGCGCCTTAGTGCTCCGCCATTGAGTGAGAAGAGGTCCAGACGGCCCGCGCCGCGGTGCAGCAGCGCATGATTTTACCGTCCAACCTCAAGCCAAGTCGCCGATCGTACCCTTTCCCGCCATCGTCCAGCTTGTTTTCCTGCAGCTTTGCCACCACGGCGCGACTTGTCGCCGCTGGAAGGCGAGCGCGCTTGAACCGCGTCGCAAAAGGTCCACATAAATAACGACCATCCGCCCAGTCCCGGGCGGACGGACTGTACGACTCAGGCGCATCGTCTGAAGTGACGGCAGTCCGCATGGCGAGGCGCGAGGTTCACGCGCCGGCCGGGAGTGAAAATATGTCTGAGATCCGTACGCTTCCTGTGTTGCCCCTGCGGGATATCGTTGTGTTCCCGCACATGGTGGTTCCGCTGTTCGTGGGCCGCGACAAGTCCGTGCGCGCCCTCGAGGAAGTGATGCGTGGCGACAAGCAGATCCTGCTCGTCACCCAGAAGAACAGCGCCGACGATGATCCGGCCCCCGGCGACATCTATGATGTCGGCGTGCTGGCCACCGTGCTTCAGCTGCTGAAACTGCCCGACGGCACCGTCAAGGTGCTGGTCGAGGGCAAGGGCCGCGCCGCGGTCGTGCGCTTCACCGACCAGGAAGCCTATTACGAGGCCCAGGTCGGCGAGGTCAGCGAGGACCAGGGCGCCGGCCCCGAGGCCGAGGCGCTCTCGCGCGCGGTCGTCGAGCAGTTCGAGAACTACGTCAAACTCAACAAGAAGGTGCCGCCCGAGGCCCTGGCCGCGATCCCGCAGATCGCCGAGCCGGGCAAGCTGGCCGACAGCATCGCCGCCCACCTGTCGGTGAAGATCGGCGACAAGCAGCACCTGCTGGAAATCTTCGACGTCACCAAGCGCCTGGAGAAGGTCTTCGCCCTCATGGAAGGCGAGATCTCGGTGCTGCAGGTCGAGAAGAAGATCCGCTCGCGCGTGAAGCGCCAGATGGAGAAGACCCAGCGCGAGTACTATCTGAACGAGCAGATGAAGGCGATCCAGCGCGAGTTGGGCGACCCCGACGACTCGCGCGACGAGCTGATTGAACTCGAAAAGCGCATCAAGAAGACCAAGCTTTCGAAGGAAGCCCGAGCCAAGGCCGAGGGCGAGCTGAAGAAGCTGCGCAACATGAGCCCGATGTCGGCCGAGAGCACGGTGGTCCGCAACTACCTGGACTGGCTGCTGTCGATCCCGTGGGGCAAGGCCAAGGGCAAGAAGATCGACCTCGCCGAGAGCGAGGACATCCTCGACGCCGACCACTACGGCCTGGAGAAGGTCAAGGAGCGGATCCTGGAATACCTGGCCGTGCAGGCCCGGACCAATTCGCTGAAGGGCCCGATCCTGTGCCTCGTCGGCCCTCCCGGCGTCGGCAAGACCTCGCTGGGCAAGTCGATCGCCAAGGCGACCGGCCGTGAGTTCGTGCGCATGAGCCTCGGCGGCGTGCGCGACGAGGCCGAGATCCGCGGCCACCGCCGCACCTACATCGGCTCGATGCCCGGCAAGGTCATCCAGTCGATGAAGAAGGCCAAGACCACCAACGCCTTCGTCCTGCTGGACGAGATCGACAAGATGGGCAGCGACTATCGCGGCGATCCCGCCTCGGCCCTGCTCGAAGTGCTCGATCCGTCGCAGAACTCGACCTTCGGCGACCACTACCTGGAGGTCGACTACGACCTGAGCCAGGTGATGTTCGTCACCACGGCCAACAGCCTGAACATGCCCCAGCCGCTGCTGGACCGCATGGAGATCATCCGCATCCCCGGCTACACCGAGGACGAGAAGCTGGAGATCGCCAAGCGCCACGTCCTGCCGAAGCTGGCCAAGGATCACGGCCTGAAGGACAGTGAGTTCATCGTTCCGGACGCGGCCATCCGCGACCTGATCCGCTACTACACCCGGGAAGCCGGCGTGCGGTCGCTGGAGCGGGAACTGGGCGCCCTGGCCCGCAAGACGGTGCGTGACCTGGCTCGCGAGAAGCTGACCAGCATCACCATCGACGACGCGCGCCTGGCCAAGTACGCCGGCGTCAAGAAGTACCGCTACGGCGAGACCGACGAAGTCGACCAGGTCGGCATCGTCACGGGCCTGGCCTGGACGGAGTTCGGCGGCGACATCCTGACCATCGAAGCCGTGAAGATGCCGGGCAAGGGCCGCATGACGGTCACCGGCAACCTCAAGGAGGTGATGAAGGAGTCGATCTCGGCAGCCAACAGCTATGTCCGCTCGCGCTCGGTGCAGTTCGGCATCAAGCCGCCGGTGTTCGAGAAGACTGACGTCCACATCCACGTGCCGGACGGCGCCACGCCCAAGGATGGTCCGTCGGCGGGTATCGCCATGGCGCTCGCCATGGTCTCGGTGCTGACGGGGATCCCGATCCGCAAGGACATCGCCATGACCGGCGAGATCACCCTGCGCGGCCGGGTCACGGCCATCGGCGGCCTGAAGGAGAAACTGCTGGCGGCCCTGCGTTCGGGCGTGAAGACCGTGCTGATCCCGCAGGAAAACGAGAAGGATCTCGTCGACGTGCCGGAAAGCGTGAAGTCGGGTCTCGAGATCATTCCGGTCTCGACGGTCGACGAAGTGCTCAAGCACGCCCTGGTCGGACCGCTGACTCCGGCCGAATGGAGCGAATCGGAGGAGCCGCTTTCGAGCCCCGCCAAGGCCGACGACGCCGGGGACGACGCAGTTCTTACGCACTGACAGTAACTTATTGTTGATAAGTAGGGCGGCGCGGGATCTTTCCGCGCCGCCTTCGTTTGACGGGGCTTGCGAAGCCCGCATACTTCCACGCGAGCGAAGCGGCGTAAGCTGTTGCAGCGCCGTCGCTTATTGGCTGGGAGACAAAAATGACCACGAAAGCCGAACTCGTCACGGCGATCGCCGAAAAGGCGGGCATCAACAAGAACCAGGCGAAGGACGCTCTGGAAGCTTTCATCGACACCGTCACCACTTCGCTGAAGTCGGGCTCGGACGTGCGTCTGGTGGGCTTCGGCACCTTCAAGGCCGTGACCCGCGCCGCTGGCACCGCGCGCAACCCGCGCACCGGCGAGACCGTCGAGCGTCCGGCCTCGAAGACCGCGCGCTTCCAGGTCGGCGAAGGCCTGAAGACCACCCTGAACGGCTGATCCCGTTTCGGATTTTGAGGGGCGGGGCGTTCGACGACGGCCCGCCCTTTTCTATGCGCGCTTCCCATGCCGCCCGACTGCGGCTAGAAGGCGCGACCCTGCGAAGGGGCGGTTAGCTCAGCGGTAGAGCGTCTCGTTTACACCGAGAGGGTCGGGGGTTCGATCCCCTCACCGCCCACCAGGATCTCCAGAGGCGCATGCTGACACTAGGCTGTCAGCGGCCCTTCGGCAGTCTCCCCGGCGTTCGACGCCACAAGGGAGATCGTCATGTCCGTCAAGGGAAGCTGCCACTGCGGCGCCATCCAGTTCGAGGTCGAGACCGCGCCGACCGAACTGACCGACTGCAACTGCTCGTTCTGTTCCAAGCGCGGCAATCTGGTCGCCTACTACCAGCCGTCCAGCTTCAAGCTGCTGACCGCGCGCGACCGGGTCTCGACCTATCAGTGGGGCGCGTACATGGGCGCGCACCATCATTGTTCGATCTGCGGCTGCGGCGCCTTCAGCCAGTTTCCCGACTTTAGCAGCGGCGAAGCCGACTACGAGAACCCGCGCGTCAGCATCAATGTGCGGCTGCTGGAGAATTTCGACCTGGCGCCGCTGCCTGTGGTTCATCTCAACGGGCGGGATGATTGGTGAGGGGCGAAGAACGTGCCGCCGTTTTGCGTCGTCATCCCGGAAAGCGCGTAGCGCTTATCCAGGACCCAGGGGCCGGCGCACTGCGTTGCTCGTGGGTCCCGGCCGCTTCGCTACAGCCGGGATGACGATTTAGAGCAAGCTCTCCAGCGCCTGGCCCGCACAGCGGCCCTCGGCGTCGGAAGCGATCTTCGCGCCCAGCGCCCTGGCCGCCTCGGCATAGGCCGGATCGTCCAGCAACCGCGTCAGCGCTTCACCGATCTTTTCGGGCGGGGCGTCCGGCGACAGGGTGATCGCCGCGCCGCGATGGGCGGCGCGCATGGCGTTGTCGTTCTGGTCGCGGCCCATGGGCAGGCACACCAGCGGAACCCCGGCCATCAACGGGCGCAAGGTCGAGCCGTGGCCGGCGTGGGTGACGAAGGCGGCGGCCTGGTTCAGGACTGCGCCGTGCGGCGCGCTGCGGACGATCGCGATGTGAGGCGGCGCCTCGAATTCGGCAGGGTCCAGCGTCGGTCCGGTCGTGACCAGGGCGCGGACGGGCAGGGCGGATAGGGCGGCGATGACGTTGCGCAGCGTCTTTTCCTGCGCCTGGTAGAGGCTGGAGAACGACACAACGACCAGCGGCGCGTCGCCTTCCGGCAGCGGGGCCGGCTCCACCCAGGCCGGATCGGCGAGATAGGGGCCGACATACGCGAACGGGGCGGGCAGCGGATCGGGCGCGAAATCGAAGGCGGGGCTGGTGGCCAGCAGGATCGCGTCGGCGGCCTCGAACTGGGCGAAAAGATCGTCTAGCGGCGCAAGATCGTGCGCGGCGCGGGCCGCGTTCAGCGCGGGCAGGCCGGACTGGAAGAGGCCGCGCGCCATCTGGGCGACCACGGCGTGCATGGCCTTCTCCTGGTCGTCGGCCGCCGGCGCCATCCCGGCCCCGAACGGCGGCGCGCCGGCCAGGTTGGGCAGCGACCAGATGTTGGCCGACAGCAGGGCGAGCTTGGTCCCGCGCGCCTGGGCCGCGACCATCACGCCCAGCAGCAGTTCCTGGGTGACGATGACTTTGGCCGGGAAAGCGTCCAAGGCCTCGAGCACGTCATGGGCGTAGGCGCCGGCAGGACCGGTCATGACCCGTTCGAGCAGGCGCTCGATCACCGCCATGGGGTTGTCGGCCTCGAAGTCGCGCAGGCGGTCGTCGTCGCGGGACTTGCCGGTCTGGAACGGCGCGGTCGTCCAGGCGCGGAAGGGAACGCCGAGGGCGGCGGCGTCGCCGGCGTTGGCCGGATCGCTGATCGCCAGCACGTCGTGGCCACGCGCGATCATGTCGGCGGCGGCCATCAGGAGCGGCTGCACGTGGCCGCCGCCTTCCCAGGTGGTGAACAGAAAACGCGCCATGTCGGATACCCCCGTTTGGCTCCTCCTACGACGCGGGAGCCGTTCAATCCAGGCGAACCGAAATATGGTTTTTGCGCCGGTGCGCGACGCGACGTAGGGTGGCGTTACGCGGCTGGACAACGGTCCAGCTTCGGAGGAACCTCCCGGCGCTCGGGCACCTTATCGCTTGGCGGCCGCGCAAGACGGCTCCCTCTGCAGTAGCGAGGTACGGCGTGATCGATCTTCTGCTGACTCCCCCGCCGAGCCCCGAGGCCGGCGCGCCGCAGGACCAGATTCGATCAAGCCCGCGGCGGCCCGCCCGTCTCATCGATACGACGATGCTCTATGCCCCGCGCAGCGGCGGCGTGCGCCGCTATCTGAACGCCAAGCGCGCCTGGCTGGCGCAGAATCGGCCCGGCGTGCGCCACACCCTGGTGGTCCCGGGGCCGCGCGACGCCCATGACGGCCATGGCCGCGTGTCGATCTACGCCGCGCCGCTGCCGTTCGGCGACGGCTATCGCTGGCCGATCGGCAAGACCAGCTGGATGGAACGCCTGATCCGCCAGCGGCCCGACGTCATCGAGGCCGGCGATCCCTACACGCCGGGCCTGGCCGCGCTGAAGGCCGGCGACGCCCTGGGCGTGCCGGTCGTCGGCTTTTGCCACACCGATCTTGGCGCCCTGGCGGCGCTGCACATCGGCGAATGGGCCGAAAAGCCCGTCCAGAAGCGCTGGGCGGCGATCTATCGCCAGTTCGACCAGGCCGTGGCGCCCAGCCACTTCATCGCCGGACGCCTGATCGAGGCGGGGGTTCGCGACGCCATCGGCCTGCCGCTGGGCGTCGACGTCGACACCTTCCACCCGGCGCGCGGCGACCGGGCGGCGCTGCGCAAGCGACTGGGCCTGACCGATCGTCACCGAATCCTCGTCTTCGCCGGTCGTCCGGCGCGGGAAAAGAAGCTCGACGTGCTGGTCGACGCCGTCGAGCGGCTGGGCGAGCCCTATGTGCTGCTGCTGATCGGGGCCGGCGCTGGCGCGCGGGCCAGCGATCGGGTGATTTCGATGGACTATCAGCGCGATCCCGAGGCGCTGGCCGCGATTCTGGCCGGCTGCGACGCCTTCGTCCACGCCAACGACAACGAGCCGTTCGGCCTGATCGTGCTGGAGGCCATGGCCTGCGGCCTGCCGGTGGTGGGGGTGGCGGCCGGCGGCGTGGCCGAAAGCGTCGATGATGACGTCGGGATTCTGGCCCAGGCGTCGGAAGGCGGGGTGTTCGCAGAGGCGATCGAGGCCCTGTTCGCCCGCGACCTGGTCGCCTTGGGGCAGGCTGCGCGGCTGAGGGCCGAGACCCGCCACGGCTGGACGCCGGTGTTCGAGCGCCTGACGGAAATCTACGGCCGGCTGAGCGGCGCGCGGGCCTTTCTTGGCGAAGCGGCCGCGGCGGCCGCCTCGCACTAGATAGAAAGAGAAGGCCTCAGGCCGCCTTGCGCAGATCGTCGCGCAAGGTCGCCAGGATCTCGTAGCTGCGCAGGCGCGCGGCGTGGTCGTGAATCTGCGAGGCGGCCATCACCTCGTCGGCGCCGGTGGCCTCGATAACCGCCCGCAGCTTGGCCGCCACGGTCGTGGGCGAACCGATCGCTGAATAGCGGAAGGTGTTGTTCACGCCGGCCAGCTCGGCGGGCGAGGCGATGGCGGTGATGTCGTCGACCGGCGGCGGCAGCAGGCCGGGGTTGCCGCGGCGCAGGGCCAGGAACTGCTGCTGGGTCGAGGTGTGCAGGCGCTGGGCCTCCTCGTCGGTGTCGGCCGCGCAGACCCCGATGCAGATCATGAAGTAGGGCTTTTCGAGCTGGGCCGACGGGCGGAAGCCGCGGCGATAGACCTCGACGGCCTGCATCAGCTGTTCCGGTGCGAAGTGGGCGGCGAAGGCGTAGGGCAGGCCAAGCGCCGCGGCCAGCTGCGCGCCATAGGTGCTGGAACCCAGCAGCCACAGGGGCACGTCCTGGCCTTCGCCGGGAATCGCGCGCACCGCCTGGTCTTCCGTGGCCGGCTTGAACCAGTGCTGCAGCTCCACGACGTCCTCGGCGAAGCGGTCCACCGAGCCGGCATAGCGGCGCAGAGCGCGGATCGTGGCCTGGTCGGTGCCCGGCGCGCGGCCCAGGCCCAGGTCGATTCTGCCTGGATGCAGCGCCGCGAGCGTGCCGAAAGCCTCGGCGATCATCAGCGGCGCGTGGTTCGGCAGCATGATGCCGCCCGATCCGACTCGAATTTTCTGGGTTCCGGCGGCGACGTGACCGATCACCACGGTTGTGGCGGCGCTGGCGATACCGGGCATGTTGTGGTGCTCGGCCAGCCAATACCTGTGGAAACCTAGCGACTCGGCATGTCGCGCCAGGTCCAAAGTATTGGCGAGCGCTTTACTGACCGTTGTTCCTTGAGGAACCGGCGACAGATCGAGGACGGAAAAAGGGATATCAACGGACTGGGTCATGCCCGCTACATCGGGATGCGACCGGTCGGTAACAACCGTCTGGCGACACAATTTGTCGCAGTCGTTCCAGCGGACGCGCGCGCAAACGGCAGCGCTCGGCGCTTAAACGGGCAACTTAAAAAATGGGGGAGGGGAAAGTGGCGCGAATGACGGGGCTCGAACCCGCGACCTCCGGCGTGACAGGCCGGCGCTCTAACCAACTGAGCTACATCCGCGTCGCGTAAGGTCGCTAAACCCTACGAAGCGCTCGCTTTTTACCTCGGATCGCTACCTTCCAGAAGAAGGTGGCGCGAATGACGGGGCTCGAACCCGCGACCTCCGGCGTGACAGGCCGGCGCTCTAACCAACTGAGCTACATCCGCATTTGCTGTCCGCCGAGGCGGAAGTGCGACCCGCCGTGCGGCGAGGGGCGTCTGATATGTCGGGCCGAGACTCGTGTCAACGGCGATGTCGCAGAACCTGTGGATGGCTTGTAGTTGCGATCGTTTCTCAATGTGCCCCAGGCGTTTGAAGCGTGGGAAATGCTGGGCTACAACGCGGCCGATTCAAGCCAAGGGCTGTCATGACCGCCTTCCTTCTCCAGTATCTGCCGATCGTGATCTTCATCGGGATCGCGGCCGTTATCGGCATCGTCTTCATGTTGGCCGCCGCCGTGCTCGCGCCCAAGGCGCCGGACCCGGAAAAGCTGTCCGCGTACGAATGCGGCTTCAACGCCTTCGACGATGCGCGCATGAAGTTCGACGTCCGGTTCTACCTGGTGTCGATCCTCTTCATCATCTTCGACCTCGAAGTGGCGTTCCTGTTTCCGTGGGCCGTCACGCTGCTGAAGTTGCCGCACGACGTCGCCGCCTACGCCTTCTGGTCCATGCTGGCCTTCCTGGGCGTTCTGACCGTCGGCTTTATCTACGAATGGAAGAAGGGCGCCCTCGAATGGGAGTGATCGTTCCCGCCAACAGCTCGCCCGTCGCTCCGGCCGGCGCCGCTGGCCGCTCGACCGTGCAAGGCTATGACCCCAAGCTGCACGACGCCTTCTTTGACGGCGTCTCCCAGCAGCTGGCCGACAAGGGCTTCATCACGGCCGCCGCCGACGACCTCATCACCTGGGCCCGCACCGGCTCGCTGATGTGGATGACGTTCGGCCTGGCCTGCTGCGCCGTCGAGATGATGCACTCGGCCATGCCGCGCTACGACCTGGAGCGCTACGGCTTCGCCCCGCGCGCCAGCCCGCGTCAGTCGGACGTGATGATCGTCGCCGGCACCCTGACCAACAAGATGGCTCCGGCTCTGCGCAAGGTCTACGACCAGATGCCCGAGCCCCGCTACGTCATCTCGATGGGCAGCTGCGCCAACGGCGGCGGCTACTACTATTACAGCTACAGCGTCGTGCGCGGCTGCGACCGCGTCGTGCCGATCGACATCTACGTGCCGGGCTGCCCGCCCACGGCCGAAGCGCTCGTCTACGGCGTGCTGCAGCTCCAGAAGAAGATCCGTCGCACGGGGACCATCGAGCGATGAGCCAAGACCTCGAAGCCCTCGGCCAGGCGATCGTCGCCAACTCGGCCGGCGCGATCTCGTCGTATCACGTGGCGTTCGGCGAGCTGAACGTGCTGGGTTCGACCAACCGCGTGGTCGAACTGTTGACCTACCTGCGCGATCACCCCGACTACCGCTTCCACCAGCTGGTGGACCTGACGGCGGTCGACTACCCCGAGCGCGCCGCGCGCTTCGACGTGGTCTACCACCTGCTGTCGATGGTGAAGAACGTCCGCATCCGCGTGAAGGTGCAGACCGACGAAGACACCCCGGTCCCGAGCGCCACGCCGGTGTTCCCGGTCGCCGACTGGTTCGAGCGCGAAGTGTTCGACATGTACGGCGTGTTCTTCGAAGGCCACCCCGACCTGCGCCGCATCCTCACGGACTACGGTTTCCACGGCCACCCGCTGCGGAAAGACTTCCCGATGACCGGTTATGTCGAGGTCCGCTACGACGACGAGCTCAAGCGCGTCGTCTACGAACCCGTGAAGATCACCGAGTACCGCGCATTCGACTTCCTCTCTCCGTGGGAGGGCGCCAAGTACGCTCTGCCGGGCGACGAGAAGGCGGAGAAGGCTTAAGTCATGACTGGCACGAACGCTCCCGCCGCGGCGACCGACTTCTTCCGCGACGAACCGACCGTTCCGGCGATCCCGGAAACCCCGGTCCGCAAGTTCAACATCAACTTCGGCCCCCAGCACCCGGCCGCGCACGGCGTGCTGCGCCTGGTGCTGGAGCTCGACGGTGAAATCGTCGAACGCGTCGATCCGCACATCGGCCTGCTGCACCGCGGCACCGAGAAGCTGATGGAAGCGCGCACCTACCTGCAGAACATCCCGTACTTCGACCGCCTCGACTACGTGGCGCCGATGAACCAGGAACACGCCTTCTGCATGGCGATCGAAAAGCTGCTGGGCGTGGAAGTGCCCAAGCGCGGCCAGATCGTCCGCGTGCTGTTCTGCGAAATCGGCCGCATCCTGAACCACCTG
This sequence comes from Caulobacter zeae, assembly GCF_002858925.1. Taxonomy (GTDB): domain Bacteria; phylum Pseudomonadota; class Alphaproteobacteria; order Caulobacterales; family Caulobacteraceae; genus Caulobacter; species Caulobacter zeae. The sequence continues at coordinate 29,394 of NZ_PJRS01000043.1, read as the reverse complement.
CTGAACGTGACGACCCAGGCCATGGACGTCGGCGCCTTGACGCCGCCGCTCTGGGGCTTCGAAGAGCGCGAAAAGCTGATGATCTTCTACGAGCGCGCCTGCGGCGCTCGTCTGCACGCCAACTACTTCCGTCCGGGCGGCGTCCACCAGGACCTGACCCCCGAACTGATCGACGACATCGAGAGCTGGGCGAAAGCCTTCCCGAAGGTGTGCGACGACATCGAGGGCCTGATCACCGACAACCGCATCTTCAAGCAGCGCAACGTCGACATCGGCGTCGTGAGCAAGGAAGACGCCTGGGCCTGGGGCTTCTCGGGCGTGATGGTGCGCGGTTCGGGCATTGCCTGGGACCTGCGCCGCAACCAGCCGTACGAGAACTACAACGAGTTCGAGTTCGACATCCCGCTGGGCAAAAACGGCGACTGCTACGATCGCTATCTCTGCCGCATGCAGGAAATGCGCGAGAGCACCAAGATCATCCTGCAGGCCGTGGCCATGCTGCGCGCCACGCCGGGCCCGGTGCTGAGCGAGGACAACAAGGTCAGCCCGCCCCGTCGCGCCGAGATGAAGCGCTCGATGGAAGCCCTGATCCACCACTTCAAGCTCTACACCGAGGGCTTCAAGACGCCGGAAGGCGAGGTCTACGCGGCCGTCGAAGCCCCCAAGGGTGAGTTCGGCGTCTACGTCGTCAGCAACGGCACCAACAAGCCGTACCGCTGCAAGATCAAGGCCCCGGGCTTCTCGCACCTGGCCGCCATGGACTGGATGAACCGCGGCCACCAGCTGGCCGACGTTTCGGCCATCCTGGGCTCGCTCGACATCGTGTTCGGCGAGGTCGACCGATGAGCCTCGAGACCATCGCCCAGGCCCAGCTCGACGCCTACAACGCCCAGGATCTGGACGCCCACTGCGCCCACTTCTCGGACGATGTGGTCGTCGCCGGCCTGAACGGCGAGGTGGCGCGTACGGGCATCGAGGCCTATCGCGCCTTCTACGCCAAGACCTTCGCCGAGTTCCCCAGGAACAACGCCAAGCTGCTGAACCGCATCGTGGTCGGCTCGAACGTGATCGATCACGAGCACGTCGACCGCGGCAACGGCGACGAACCCTTCCAGGTCGCCGCCATCTACACCTTCAAGGGCGACAAGATCGTCCGCGTGGATTTCGCCCGATGAGCGTCCGTCGTCTCGCCAAGGAACAGCCCGAGAGCTTCGCTTTCTCGAAGGAAAGCCAGGCCAAGGCCGACTGGTGGAAAGCCAAGTACCCCGCCGCCCGCAAGCAGTCGGCGGTCATTCCGATGCTGTGGCTGGCCCAGAAGCAAGAAGGCTGGGTGCAAGAGCCCGCGATCCAGGAGATTGCGCGCCAGCTTGAGATGCCGGTCATCCGCGTTCTCGAAGTGGCGACCTTCTACGTGATGTTCCAGCTGGCTCCGGTGGGTAAGACCGCCTTCGTCCAGCTGTGCGGCACCACGCCGTGCCAGCTGCGCGGCGCGCTCGACCTGCGCTCGGTGCTGGAGAAGAAGATCGGTCCGGCTCACAGCGTGTCGGCCGACGGCAAGTTCAGCTGGGAAGAGGTCGAGTGCCTCGGCGCCTGCTGCAACGCCCCGATGGCCGCCATCAACGACTACTACTATGAAGACCTGACGCCGGAGAGCCTGGCGCAGATCCTCGACGACTTCGCCGCGGGCAAGGCCCCGCAGCCGGGCAGCTACGAAGGCCGCAAGTCCTCGGAGCCCAAGGACAAGATCCAGACCCTGACCGATCCGAAGCTGTACGACGGCTCGGCGGCCAAGAAGATCAAGATCCCGAACCTGCCCGAGGCGCCCAAGAAGACCAAGGCGGAGCCCGCCGCCTGATGACCGACGTGGCCGTCCAACAGAAGAAGCGCTTCACGACGATGATCGCCATCGACGTCGTGTGCTTCCTGCTGGCCGGCGCGGCGATCGTCGGCCACGTGGCCTTCGGCGTGGGCTGGCTGCTGCCGGTCTTCGTCCTGGCGATCGTGGCGGGGCTTGGAGCCCAGATCTGGTTCGTGGTCGGGTGGCTGAAGGCCACGAGGCCGCAGGATCCGCAAGCGGGGAGGGCGCCATGAGCGACGACCTCGCCGACAAGCGGCGGGCCTATGTGGCCACGATCCGGAGCCTGTACCGCAAGGAGCGGGCCTTCGGGTTCCTGGCCAGCCTGGCCGGGGTGCTGCTGCTGATCTGGGGCCGGGAGGTCCCCGGCGCGCCAGCCTGGGCTACGCCCACAGGTCTTTTGGTGATCGGCGCCGGTTGGCTGCTTTTCGCCTATGTCATCGTCCGGCGGACGCGCTATGTCCGCACCCATCCATTCGATCCGCAAAGCTAGAGTCATGGTCGGTATCCTCGAAGACAAGGATCGCATCTTCACCAACCTTTACGGGCTCCAGGACTGGGGTCTGGAAGGTGCGAAGGCGCGCGGTTGCTGGAACGGCACCAAGGATATTCTGGACGCCGGGCGCGACTGGATCATCGAGAACATGAAGAACTCCGGTCTGCGAGGCCGTGGGGGTGCTGGTTTCTCGACCGGTCTGAAGTGGTCCTTCATGCCCAAGGAAGTGAAGGAAGGTCGTCCGCACTACCTCGTCGTCAACGCCGACGAGTCCGAGCCGGGCACCTGCAAGGACCGGGAGATCATGCGGCATGACCCGCACCTCCTGATCGAGGGTTGCCTGATCGCCTCGCGCGCCATGCTGGCCCACGCCTGCTACATCTACATCCGCGGCGAGTACGTCTTCGAGCGCGAGCGCCTGGAAGCGGCGATCAAGCAGGCCTACGAGGCCAAGCTGGTCGGCAAGGACAACATTCACGGCTGGGACTTCGACATCTACGTCCACCACGGTGCCGGCGCGTACATCTGTGGTGAAGAGACCGCCCTGCTGGAAAGCCTGGAAGGCAAGAAGGGCCAGCCGCGCCTGAAGCCGCCGTTCCCGGCCGGCGCCGGTCTCTACGGCATGCCGACCACGGTCAACAACGTCGAGAGCATCGCGGTGGCCGGCACGATCCTGCGCCGCGGCGCGTCGTGGTTCGCCGGCTTCGGCCGTCAGAACAATGCCGGCACCAAGCTGTTCTGCGTCTCGGGCCACGTGAACCTGCCCTGCAACGTCGAAGAAGCCATGAGCATCCCCTTCCGTCAGCTGATGGAAGACCACTGCGGCGGCATCCGCGGCGGCTGGGGCAACCTGAAGGCCGTCATCCCGGGCGGTTCGTCGGTTCCGATGATCCCCGCCGAGCAGTGCGAAGACCTGCCGATGGACTTCGACGCCCTGCGTAACCTGAAGTCGGGCCTGGGCACCGCCGCCGTCATCGTCATGGACAAGTCCACCGACCTGGTCCGCGCCATCGCCCGCCTGTCGTACTTCTACAAGCACGAGAGCTGCGGCCAGTGCACGCCGTGCCGCGAAGGCACCGGCTGGATGTGGCGCGTCATGGAGCGCATGGCCACCGGCGAAGCCGATCCGAAGGAAATCGACACCCTTCTGGACGTCACGACCCAGGTCGAGGGTCACACCATCTGCGCCCTGGGCGACGCGGCCGCTTGGCCGATCCAGGGCCTGTTCCGTCACTTCCGCCACGAGGTGGAGGACCGGATCGCATCCTATCGTAGCGGTCGCCTGCACGTGCAGGGCGCCAAGCTGATCGCGGCGGAGTAACGAGAATGGCAATCGCCAAGGTCAACGGCGTCGAGGTCGAGTTCGAACCCGGCATGACGGTTCTGCAGGTCGCGGAACTGGCTGGGGAAGAGATCCCGCGCTTCTGCTATCACGAGCGTCTGAGCATCGCCGGCAACTGCCGCATGTGCCTGGTCGAGGTTAAGCCCGGTCCGCCGAAGCCGCAGGCTTCGTGCGCCCTGCCGGCCGCCGAGGGCCAGGAGATCTTCACCAACACCCCGATGGTCAAGAAGGCCCGCGAAGGTGTGATGGAGTTCCTGCTCATCAACCACCCGCTGGACTGCCCGATCTGCGATCAGGGCGGCGAGTGCGACCTTCAGGACCAGGCCGTCGGCTACGGCCGTGACGACAGCCGCTACGACGAGAACAAGCGCGCGGTCGAAGAGAAGGCCATGGGCCCGCTCATCAAGACCGTGATGACGCGCTGCATCCAGTGCACCCGCTGCGTACGCTTCATCACCGAAGTCGCCGGCTCGCCGGAAATCGGCCTGATCTCGCGCGGCGAAGACGTTGAAATCACGACCTACCTGGGCGCCGCGGTGACCTCGGAACTGTCGGCCAACGTCATCGACCTGTGCCCAGTCGGCGCCCTGACCTCCAAGCCGTACGCCTTCGAAGCCCGTCCGTGGGAACTGAAGAAGACCGAAAGCATCGACGTGATGGACGCGCTTGGCTCGTCGATCCGCGTCGACGGCCGCGCCAACGCCGTGCTGCGCGTGCTGCCGCGCATCAACGAGGAGGTCAACGAAGAGTGGATCTCCGACAAGACCCGCTACGCCGTCGACGGCCTGCAGCGCCAGCGCCTCGACCGTCCGTACGTCCGCGTCGACGGCAAGCTGAAGCCGGCCAGCTGGGCTGAAGCCTTCGCCGCCGTCGCCGCCAAGATCAAGGCGACCGCCCCTGAGCGCATTGGCGTCATCGCCGGCGACCTGCAGGACGCCGAAAGCCTGAAGGCGACCAAAGACCTCTTCACCGCCCTGGGCGTGAAGAACCTCGACGCCCGCCAGGACGGCGTCGCCCTGGGCGCCGGCCCGCGCGAGAGCTGGCTGTTCAACTCGACCATCGCCGGCATCGAAGACGCCGACGTCGTCCTGTTCGTCGGCAGCAACCCGCGCCTCGAGGCTCCGGTCCTCAACGCCCGCTTCCGCAAGCAGTGGATCGCCGGCAAGACCCGCTTCGGCGTCATCGGCGAGCAAGCCGACCTGACCTTCGACTACGACTACCTCGGCGCCGGCGCCAAGACCCTGTCGGGCCTGGCCAAGGCCAAGAACGACTTCGTCGCCGCCTTCAAGGCCGCCGAGCGTCCCGCGATCATCATCGGCCAGGGCGCCATCGCCCGCGCCGACGGCGCGGCGATCCTCAAGGCCGCCGCCGACCTCGCCAAGACCTTCAAGGTCGTCCGCGAAGGCTGGAACGGCTGGAACGTGCTGCACACCGCCGCCGCCCGCGTGGCCGGCCTCGACCTGGGCTTCGTCCCGGCCGAGGGTGGCCTGGCCGCCGGCGACATGCTGAAGCCGGGCGCGCTGGACGTGCTGTTCCTGCTGGGCGCCGACGAGTGCGAAAGCGCCGCCAGCGACGCCTTCAAGATCTATCTCGGCACCCACGGCGACGCCGGCGCCCACAAGGCCGACGTCATCCTGCCGGGCGCCGCCTATACCGAAAAGAACGGCCTGTACGTCAACACCGAAGGCCGCGTCCAAATGGGCAAGCGCGCCGTGTTCCCGAAGGGCGAGGCCAAGGAAGACTGGTCGATCCTGCGGGCGCTGTCGGAAACCCTGGGCCACAAGCTGCCGTACGACAGCCTGGATCAACTGCGCGCCAAGCTGTTCGCCGATCACCCGACCTTCGGCCAGATCGACTTCGCCCCGGGCTCGGTTCCGACCGTGTTCGACCTCGCCGCCGTCGGCGGGGAAGGGGAGGCGACCGAGGCTCCGTTCGAGAGCCCGGTGAAGGCCTTCCACCTGACCAATCCCATCGCGCGCGCCAGCGTGACCATGGCCGAGTGCGCGGCCAACGTCTCGGCCGCCTCCAAGATCGCCGCGGAGTAAGCCGTGAACGAGATCAATCCGCTTCTCTGGTTCGGCCTCACGCTCGGCGGCATCCTGCTGGTCGTGATCTGGGTCCTGCTGAGCCTGGCCTTCCTGCTGCTGGCCGACCGCAAGATCTGGGCCGGCGTCCAGATGCGCAAGGGCCCCAACGTCGTTGGTCCCTTCGGCCTGCTTCAGTCGTTCGCCGACTTCGGCAAGTTCGTGCTGAAGGAAATCGTCATCCCGGCCGGCGCCGACAAGGCCATCTTCCTGCTGGCCCCGCTGATCAGCCTGGTCCTAGGCTTCATCGGCTGGGCCGTGGTGCCGTTCGCGCCTGGCTGGGTCGTCTCCAACCTGAACGTCGGCATTCTCTACCTGCTGGCGATGAGCTCGCTGGGCGTCTACGGCATCATCATGGGCGGCTGGGCTTCGAACTCGAAGTACCCGTTCCTGGGCGCGCTGCGCTCGGCGGCGCAGATGGTGTCGTACGAAGTGTCGATCGGCCTGATCATCATCACGGTGATCCTGCTGGCCGGCTCGATGAACCTGTCGACGATCGTCGAGGCTCAGTCGGGCTGGATCTGGAACTGGAACGTCTTCGGCGGCGGCCTCAAGAACATCGTCCTGCTGCCGGTCATGGTGATCGCCATGGGCATGTTCTACATCTCGGCCCTGGCCGAGACGAACCGCCCTCCGTTCGACCTGCCGGAAGCTGAATCCGAACTCGTGGCCGGCTACCAGGTCGAGTATTCCTCGACCCCGTACCTGCTGTTCATGGTCGCCGAATATTCGAACATCGTTCTGATGTGCGCCATGATCAACGTGCTGTTCTTCGGCGGCTGGAACCCCGGCTTCCCGACGGACTTCATGGCGACCTGGCCGACGTTCGCGGCCAACCTGCTGCTGGCCTTGGTGTTCTACGCCAAGATCTGCTTCTGGTTCTTCATGTTCGCCATGGCCAAGGCCATCGTGCCCCGCTACCGCTACGACCAACTGATGCGCCTGGGCTGGAAGGTCTTCCTGCCGATGTCGCTGGTCCTGGTCGTCCTGGTCGCGGCCTGGCGCGTCTTCTCGCCGGTGGCGGGATGAGGCGTCCGCTCGTCCTGGCCCTGACGGGGCTGGTCCTGATGTCGACGGGCGCCTGCGCGTCCGTCGCCGAGGACCGCTCCTATTCGCTGGGGCGAGGGATCGTGAACTACGACGAGCTGCGTCGGGCCGGCGACAAGTGCCAGGCCGAAGGCGGATCGTTGCAAGCCAAGATGGACGGGGGAGATCCCGCCCAGCTTTCGAACTACACCTGCGTCATTCCGAAGGTTAAGCGGCCATGATGAGTCGTATCACCCAAGCCGTCAAAGGCGTCGCCCTGCTGGACTTCGCAGGCGCCTTCGGCCTGGCCATGAAGTATCTGGTCGCGCCGAAGAAGACCGTGATCTATCCGAACGAGCGCGGCCCGCAGTCGCCTCGTTTCCGCGGCGAGCACGCCCTGCGTCGCTATCCCAACGGGGAAGAGCGCTGCATCGCCTGCAAGCTGTGCGAGGCCATCTGCCCGGCCCAGGCGATCACCATCGAGGCCGAACCGCGCGAGGACGGCAGCCGCCGCACGACCCGGTACGACATCGACATGGTCAAGTGCATCTACTGCGGCCTGTGCCAGGAGGCCTGCCCGGTGGACGCCATCGTCGAAGGCCCGAACATCGAGTTCGCGGTCGAGACGCGTGAAGAGCTCTACTACGACAAGGAAAAGCTGCTCGACAACGGTGACCGTTGGGAACGGCTGATCGCGAAGAATCTGGAGTTGGACGCTCCGTACCGCTAAACGGTCGGCGCGAATCCGAGTTGGCGGCGTGTGCTTCGCACGTCGCTGTTATTTGAACTTATCAGGGGAGCACCTGGGCCAATGGCCTTGCAGGCGATAGCTTTCTACTTGCTGGCGTTCGTGACCATTGCGGCGGGTCTTCTCGTCGTGTCGGCCAAGAACCCCGTGCACTCGGTGCTCTTCCTGATCACCGCCTTCTTCTCGGCCGCAGGCCTCTTCGTCCTCCTGGGCGCGGAGTTCCTCGCGATGCTGCTGATCGTCGTCTATGTGGGCGCGGTCGCGGTGCTGTTCCTCTTCGTCGTCATGATGCTCGACATCGACTTCGAAGCGCTTCGGGACGGCTTCGCCCAGTACCTGCCCATCGGCGGTCTGGTCGGCGGCGTCCTGACGATCGAGATGATCATGGTCGCCGTCAGCGTGGCCACCAACGGCGCGGCCGCCAAGAACGCCGCTCCGCTGGCGTCGCCGGGCGGTGTCAGCAACACCGAGGCCATCGGCCGGGTGCTCTACACCGACTACATCTTCTTCTTCCAGGCGGCGGGCCTGGTGCTGCTGGTCGCGATGATCGGCGCCATCGTCCTGACCCTGCGTCACAAGCCGGGCGTCAAGCGCCAGGACATCGGCAAGCAGGTCGCCCGCACGCCCAAGACCGGAATGGAACTCGTGCAGATCAAGCCGGGCGAGGGGATCAGCGAATGATCGGCCTTCCGCATTACCTCATCGTCGCCGCCATCCTGCTGACGATCGGCGTCTTCGGGATCTTCGTGAACCGCAAGAACATCATCGTCATCCTGATGTCGATCGAGCTGATCCTGCTGGCGGTGAACATCAACCTGGTCGCCTTCTCGGCCTACCTGCACAACGTGGTGGGCCAGATCTTCGCGATGTTCGTGCTGACCGTGGCGGCCGCCGAGGCCGCCGTCGGCCTCGCCATCCTGGTGACCTTCTTCCGGAACCGCGGCGACATCGCGGTCGACGACGCCAGCATGATGAAGGGCTGACCCAGTGCAATCGCTCGTCACCATTCTCGTCTTCGCCCCGCTGCTGGGCGCGATCATCGCAGGCCTGTTCGGCCGGCGGATCGGCAACGTCGCTTCGCAAGCCGTCACCACGGGCCTGCTGATCCTGGCCTGCGCGCTGTCGTGGGTCACCTTCAGCCAGTGGACCTGGGGCCACATGGAGGCCTTCACGGTCTCGCTGCTGCCCTTCATTCACGTGGGCGACTTCATCGCCAACTGGTCGATCCGCATCGACGCCCTGTCGGCGACCATGCTGATCGTGGTCACGACCGTCTCGGCGCTCGTGCACATCTATTCATGGGGCTACATGGCCGAGGACGACAGCAAGCCGCGCTTCTTCGCGTACCTGTCGCTCTTCACCTTCGCCATGCTGTCGCTGGTCACCGCCGCCGACTTCATGCAGCTGTTCTTCGGCTGGGAAGGCGTGGGTCTGGCCTCGTACCTGCTGATCGGCTTCTGGTTCAAGAAGCCGTCGGCCAGCGCGGCCGCCATCAAGGCCTTCGTCGTCAACCGCGTCGGCGACTTCGGCTTCGCGCTGGGCATCATGACGGTCTACTGGGCGTTCGGCACGATCAACTTCGCCGAGCTGTTCCCGATGATCCAGGCGGGCGCCGCCCGCAGCTGGCAGTTCGCCGGTCATAGCTGGCCGCTGGTCGACATCGCCTGCTTCCTGCTGTTCATCGGCGCGATGGGCAAGTCGGCCCAGTTCTTCCTGCACACCTGGCTTCCGGACGCCATGGAAGGCCCGACCCCGGTGTCGGCCCTGATCCACGCGGCCACGATGGTGACCGCCGGCGTTTACATGCTGTGCCTGCTGTCGCCGATGTTCGAATACGCCCCCGTGGCCAAGAACATCGTCACGGTCGTCGGCGCGGTGACGGCGCTGTTCGCCGCCACGGTCGGCCTGACCCAGAACGACATCAAGCGCGTGATCGCCTACTCGACCTGTTCGCAGCTGGGCTACATGTTCTTCGCGGCCGGCGTGGGCGCCTACCAGGCGGCCATGTTCCACCTGTTCACGCACGCCTTCTTCAAGGCCCTGCTGTTCCTGGGCGCCGGTTCGGTGATCCACGGCATGCACCACGAACAGGACATGCGCCGCTACGGCGCCCTGGCCAAGATGCTGCCGGTGACCTTCATCGCCATGACGATCGGCACGATCGCCATCACGGGCCTCGGCTTCCCGCCGCTGCACCTGGGCTTCGCCGGCTTCTACTCGAAGGACACCATCATCGAAGCCGCGTTCGCCGCGGGCGGCCACAACCAGATCGCCATGTTCGCATGGGTGATCGGCGTGCTGGTCGCGGGTCTGACCTCGTTCTACTCGTGGCGCCTGGCCTTCTTCACCTTCAACGGCAAGGCCCGGTGGGGTCATGACGACCATGGCCATGATGCGCACGCCGCTCACGGCCATGACGATCACGCGCACGCCGCCCATGGTCACGATGACCATGCCCATGGCGCGCACGACGATCACGGTCACGACGACCATGGCCACGGCCACGATCACAAGCCGCACGAGAGCCCCTGGGTGATGCTGCTGCCGCTGGTCGTGCTGTCGATCGGCGCGGTCGCCGCCGGCTTCGTCTTCACCGGCTACTTCGTGGGTCACCACGAGGCCGAATTCTGGCGCGGCGCGATCTACAACGCCCCGACCAACCACGTGCTGCACGAAGCGCACAACGTGGCCGACTGGGTGAAGTGGAGCCCGCTGATCGCCTCGCTGATCGGCCTGGCCGTCGCCGTCTACGTCTACATCCTGAAGGGTGACGAGCGGCTGGGTCTCAAGCTCGCCGAGCGCAAGGGCCCGCTGTACGTGTTCTTCTACAACAAGTGGTTCTTCGACGAGCTGTACGACGCCACCTTCGTGCGCGCCGCCAAGTTCCTCGGCGACCTCTTCTGGAAGGGCGGGGACCAGAAGATCATCGATCGCCTGGGTCCCGACGGCGTCAGCGCCGTCTCCTACGCCGTCGGCCGCAAGACGGGCAAAGCCCAGACCGGCTACGTCTACCACTACGCTTTCGTCATGCTGCTCGGCGTCGCCGGCCTGCTGACGTTCGCCCTTTACGCATTCCGTTGAGGACGGATCGATGACTGGTCTGCTCAGCCTTACGACCTTCGCTCCGCTCGTCGGCGTGGCCCTGATCCTGGCGGCTCGCGCCGCCAAGGGCCCGGGCGCCGCCACCGACACCCTGGCCAAGTGGATCGCGCTCGCGACCACGCTGGTGACCTTCGCCCTGGCGCTGGTGCTGACGCTCCAGTTCGACGCCAAGAACCCGGGCTTCCAGTTCGTGGAAGACTTCGCCTGGTTCGCCGGCCTGCATTACCGCATGGGCATCGACGGCATCTCGGTGCTGCTGGTCCTGCTCACCGCCTTCCTGCTGCCGATCTGTATCGTGGCCAGCTGGAAGTCGGTCGAGAAGCGCGTGGTCGAGTACCTGATTGCCTTCCTGGTCCTCGAGACCCTGGTAATCGGCGTGTTCTGCGCGCTGGACCTGGTGCTGTTCTACCTCTTCTTCGAAGGGGGCCTGGTGCCGATGTTCCTGATCATCGGCATCTGGGGCGGCAAGCGCCGGATTTACGCGGCCTACAAGTTCTTCCTCTACACGCTGCTCGGCTCGGTGCTGATGCTGGCGGCTATCCTGGCCATGATCTCGATCGCCGGCACCTCGTCGATCCCCGAGCTCATGACCTACAAGTTCGCGCCGTGGCTCCAGACCTGGCTGTGGCTGGCCTTCTTCGCCTCGTTCGCGGTGAAGATGCCGATGTGGCCGGTGCACACCTGGCTGCCTGACGCCCACGTGGAAGCCCCGACGGCGGGTTCGGTCATCCTGGCCGGCATCCTGCTGAAGATGGGCGGCTACGGCTTCATGCGCTTCAGCATCCCGATGTTCCCGAACGCCTCGGAGATGTTCCAGCCGCTGGTGTTCGCGATGTCGGGCATCGCCATCGTCTACACCTCGCTGGTCGCCTTCCGTCAGACCGACATCAAGAAGCTGATCGCCTATTCGTCGGTCGCCCACATGGGCTTCGTGACCATGGGCATCTTCTCGGGCAACGCCGCCGGCGAGCAGGGCGCCCTGTTCCAGATGATCAGCCACGGGGTGATCTCCGGCGCGCTCTTCCTCTGCGTCGGCGTCGTCTACGACCGCATGCACACCCGCGAGATCGCCTTCTACGGCGGCCTGACCAACCGCATGCCGCACTACGCCTTCGTGTTCCTGCTGTTCACGATGGGCAATGTCGGCCTGCCGGGCACCTCGGGCTTCGTCGGCGAAATCCTGACGATGACCGGCGTCTACCAGGCCTCGACCTGGACGGCGATCGTGTCGGCCACCGGCGTGATCCTGTCGGCGATGTACGCCCTGACGCTGTACCGTCGCGTCATGTACGGCGAGATCGTCAACCCGGAACTGAAGACGATCACCGACCTCGACGCGCGCGAGATCCTGCTCTTCGTGCCGCTGATCATCATGACCTTGGTGCTCGGCATCTATCCTAATCTTGTGTTCAACCTGACCGCGTCGTCCGTCGACGGGCTCGTCGGCGCCTGGCGCGCCGCCGTGGGCGGGTGAGGGATCCCATGACGTTCTCCGCCAACATCTCCCTCGTCCTTCCGGAACTGGTCCTGGGCGTCTCGGCCCTGGTCCTGCTGGTCTGGGGCGCCTTCTCCAAGAAGACCACGCCGGTCTTCACGGGCGCTTCGGTCCTGGCGCTGCTGGCCGCCGCCGTCCTGGCGGCGATCGGTCCGCACGGCCACGCCTTCAACGGCGTCTACTCGGCCGACGCCGCGGCGAGCTACGCCAAGGTCGCGATCTTCCTGTTCAGCGCCGTGGCCGTCGTGCTCGGCGACCGCTGGCTCGCCGCCCGCGGCGACCAGAAGTTCGAATTCCCGGTCCTGGTGGTGCTGTCGGCCGTCGGCATGGGCGTCACCGCCTCGGCCGGCGACCTGATCAGCCTCTATATCGGCGTCGAGCTGCAATCGCTGGCCCTGTACGTCCTGGCCGCCTTCCGCCGCGACGACGCCAAGGCCTCGGAAGCGGGCCTGAAGTACTTCGTGCTGGGCGCGCTGTCGTCGGGCATCCTGCTGTACGGCGCCTCGCTGATCTACGGCTTCGCCGGCTCGACCCGCTTCGCCGACATCGCCGCCGCCTCGCACGGCGCTCACGGCCTTGGCCTGCTGTTCGGCCTGATCTTCGTGATCTGCGGCCTGGCGTTCAAGGTTTCGGCCGCGCCGTTCCACATGTGGACCCCGGATGTCTACGAAGGCGCCCCGACCCCGGTCGTCGGTTTCTTCGCCGCCGCGCCGAAGCTGGCCGCCATGATGATGTTCGCCCGCGTGCTGGGCGACGCCTTCCCCGACGCCGTGTCGCAATGGCGCCAGGTGCTGATCATCGCGGCCCTGCTGTCGGTGTTCGTCGGCGCCTTCGCCGGCCTGGCCCAGACCAACCTCAAGCGCCTGTGGGCCTATTCCTCGATCGCCAACGTCGGCTACGCCCTGCTGGGCGTCGCCACCGGCGGCGAGGTCGGCCTGCACTCGATGCTGGTCTTCATGGTGCTCTACATGGTGGACGTCACCGGCTTCTTCGCCTGCCTGCAGGCGCTGAGCCGTGACGGCAAGCCGATGGAGACCATCGAGGACATGGCCGGTCTGGTGAAAGAACGTCCCGGCGTCGCCCTGGCCATGACCGCGTTCTCGCTGTCGGCCCTCGGCCTGCCGCCGTTCTCGGGCTTCTGGGCCAAGTTCTACGTCTTCAAGGCCGCCATGGGCTCGGGCGACGTGCCGCTTCAGTGGGCCGCCGTGCTCGGCCTGGTGGGCAGCGTCGTGGCCGCGTTCTACTACCTGCGCCTGATCAAGGCGATGTGGTTCGACGCGCCCGCGGGTTCGGTGGACAAGCCGCAACCGACCGCTCGCGCGATCGGCTTCGCCGCGGCCCTGTTCTCGTTCCCGATCGTCCTGGCCGCCCTGGTCTGGCTCGACCCCGCCGCCAAGGCGGCGGCGGCCGCCTTCGGCCACCTCTGACGTGACGGGCGGCCCCCCGTTCGACAACGGGGCGGGCAAGGGGCCGCCCGTCGTCGTTCTCGACGAGATCGACTCGACCAACGCCGAGGTCCGCCGCCGCGCAGAAGCGGGGCGGACAGAGTCCGTCTGGATCGTCGGCCTGCGGCAGACCGCGGGCCGAGGCCGCCGGGGCCGCGCCTGGGAAACCGGCGACGGCAATCTGGCCGCCACCCTTCTACTGACCCTAGACAAGCCGCCCGCCGAAGCCGCCCAGGTCTCGTTCGTCGCCGCCCTGGCGGTTGCCGACCTGCTGGCCGCCTATGTTCCCGAGCGCCTGGTCAGCCTGAAATGGCCCAACGACCCGATGGTCGGCGGCCTCAAGATCAGCGGCATCCTCATCGAGTCCGGCAAGTCGCCGGATGGCGGCCTGTGGCTGGCCGTGGGCATTGGGGTGAACCTGGCCCGTAAGCCGATCGACAGCGAGCGCCCGACCACGGCCCTGCCGACCTGGCGGGCCGAGCCGCCGCCGTCGCCGGTCGAGGCGATCGGGGTGCTGGCCGCCTCGTTCGACCGCTGGCTCGACGTCTGGCTGCGCCTGGGCTTTCCCGCCATCGCCGACGCCTGGACCGCCAAGGCTCTCGGAATGGGCGAACCCTGCATCGCCCGGCTCGGCAACGAGACGGTCGAGGGCATAGCCGAGGGCCTCGACGGCGACGGGGCCTTGCGCCTTCGTCTCGCTGACGGCCAACTGCGCCGGATCACCGCCGGCGACGTCTTCTTCGGAGCTTCGTGATGCTGCTGGCAATCGAACAGGGCAACACCAACACCATGTTCGCCATCCACGACGGCCAGTCGTGGATCGCCCAGTGGCGGGCCGCCACCGAGAGCACCCGCACCGCCGACGAGTACGTCGTCTGGCTGTCGCAGCTGATGTCGATGCAAGGGCTGGGCTTCCGTTCGCTGGACGCCTGCATCATCTCCAGCGTCGTGCCCCAGTCGCTGTTCAACCTGCGTAACCTGTCGCGTCGCTACCTGAACGTCGAGCCGCTGGTGATCGGCGAGAACGCCCGTCTGGGCGTCGACATCCGCATCGACAAGCCGTCCGAGGCCGGCGCCGACCGCCTCGTCAACGCCGTGGGCGCCAGCATGGTCTACAGGGGCCCGCTGATCGTCATCGACAGCGGCACGGCCACCACCTTCGACGTCGTGGCCGCCGACGGGGCCTTCGAGGGCGGCATCATCGCCCCCGGCATCAACCTTTCCATGCAGGCCCTGCACGAAGCGGCCGCCAAGCTGCCCCGCATCGCCATCCAGCGTCCCGGCAAGATCGTGGGCACCGACACGGTCGGCGCCATGCAGTCGGGCGTGTTCTGGGGCTACATCTCACTCATCGAAGGGCTCGTCTCGCGCATCAAGGAAGAGCGCGGCGAGGACCTGACCGTGGTCGCCACCGGCGGCGTCGCCTCGCTGTTCGAGGGCGCCACCGACAGCATCGACCACTTCGATCCCGATCTGACCATCCGTGGTCTCCTCGAAATTCACCGCCGCAATACCCACCTAGAGACCGAATGAAAAAGCAAACCAACGACGAACTCGTCTTCCTGCCGCTGGGCGGGTCGAACGAGATCGGCATGAACTTCAACCTGTACGGCTTCGGGCCCGCCGACGATCGCAAATGGATCGTCGTCGACCTTGGCGTCACCTTCGGCGACCAGACGACGCCGGGCGTCGAGATCATCCTGCCCGACCCCGAGTACATCGTGCCCTATGCGGACGACATTCTCGGCATCGTCCTGACCCACGCGCACGAAGACCACCTGGGCGCCGTCGCCTGGCTGTGGCCGCAGCTGAAGGCGCCGGTCTACGCCACGCCCTTCACCGCCTTCCTGCTGCGCGAGAAGCTGCGTGACGCCAACCTGCTGGACGAGGTCGAGGTTCACGAAGTGCCGCTGAGCGGCAGCTTCGACCTCGGCCCGTTCCACCTGGAAATGGTCACGCTGACCCACTCGATCCCCGAGCCGAACGGCCTGGCGATCAAGACCCCGTTGGGCACCGTGCTGCACACCGGCGACTGGAAGATCGATCCCGATCCCCAGCTGGGCGCGGCCACCGACGTCGACGCCTTGCGCCGCCTGGGCGACGAGGGCGTGCTGGCCATGGTCTGCGACAGCACCAACGTCTTCGTCGAGGGCGAGTCCGGCTCGGAGGCCGACGTCCGCGTCGAGATGAACAAGCTGATCGCTGGCCTGACCGGCAAGATCGCCGTGGCCTGCTTCGCCTCGAACGTGGCGCGCATGGACACCGTGATCCGCGCCGCCCAGGCCGCCGGCCGCAAGGTCTGCCTGGCCGGCCGTTCGATGCACCGCATGGCCGCCGCCGCCCGTTCGGTCGGGCTGCTCGACGGCCTGGACCCGTTCGTCACCGACGACCAGGCCAAGCATATGCCCGAGAACGAGATCCTCTATCTCTGCACCGGCAGCCAGGGCGAGGCGAGGGCGGCCCTGGCCCGCATCGCCGAGGGCAATCACCCGCACGTCAAGCTTTCGCAGGGCGATCACGTGGTGTTCAGCTCGCGGGTGATCCCGGGCAACGAGATCCCGATCCGCAACCTGCAGAACAAGCTGGCCGATCGCGGCGTGCGCTTGCACACCGAGCGCGACACCCCCGGCATCCACGTCAGCGGCCACCCGTGCCGCGACGAGCTGAAGCAGATGTACCAATGGGCCAGGCCGCAGATCGCCGTGCCGACCCACGGCGAGCGCCGCCACCTGCTCGAGCACGCCGCCTTCGCAAAGGACCTTCAGGTCCCGCACGCCGTCCCGCCCCGCAACGGCGACATGGTGCGGCTGGCGCCGGGTCATCCGGAGATCATCGACGAGGTGCCGGCCGGCCGCCTGTACGTCGACGGCGGCGTCGTGACGCCCGAGAACGGCGAGGCCCTGCGCGAACGTCGCCACGCGGCGTTCAACGGCGTGCTGGCCGTGTCGATCGTGCTGGACGGCCGCAACAAGATCGTCTCGGGCCCGCAGGTCCGGGGCCTGGGCCTGGCCGGCGACGAGGAGTATCCGCTCGACGAGGCCCTGGACGACCTGGCGGAAGAGGCCGAAGAGGCCTTCAAGCGCCTGTCGGGCGACGACCGCGAGATCGACGAAACCATCGAGAACGCCATCTCGCGCGCGGTGAAGAAGGCCGCCTTCCGCATCTGGGAACGCAAGCCGGTCGTGGAGACGACCGTCCTGCGCCTCTGACGCCCGCATGAGCATCGACGACCAGCCCCCGACCGAGCCTCCCGAAACGCCTTCGCGGCGCGAGGGGATCTTCGGCCAGGGGCCGGCCGTCATCTGGTTCGAGGCCTGGCCGGTCCTGGTGACCCTGGGCCTGATCTGGATCGTCTTCGCCGCCCAGCTGGCCAGCGCGCCGCTGGGGCTGGAGGAGCAGATGCTCAGCTACGGCGCCTTCCACCCCGGCAACTTCCGGGACGGCCTGTGGTGGACGCCGCTGACCTCGATGTTCCTGCACGCCGGCTGGCTGCACGTGGTGATGAACTCCGCCGCCCTGGTCGCCCTGGGGCCGGGGCTGGCCCAGCGGCTGGGTCGCGACGCGCTCGGCGGCCTGCTGTTCGGCGGTCTCTACGTGGGCTGCGGCCTGGCCGGCGTGGCGCTGGCGGGCCTCATGATGCCCGACGCCTGGCTGCTGGGCGCTTCGGGCGCCATCTGCGGCCTGTGGGGCGCGGGTGCGCGGCTGGTGGGGCCGGGCAGGGAAGAACTGCACCCGATCTTCTCCAAGGCCGTCGGCCGTTCGGCCCTGTCGTTCCTGGTGATGAACCTGATCGTCGTGGTCGCCGCCGGCGCCTATGGCCTGGCCAGCCAGCAGGGGCTGATCCTGGTCTCCTGGCAGGCGCATCTGGGCGGTTTCGTGCTCGGTCTGTTGCTGGTCGGCGTGCTGCCGGTGCGCTTCCACTGGCTGAAGGGTCTTCGCGGCGCTTGACTGCCGTGAGCGGAGGCGCGGTTAGTTGGTCTCCAACTCCGCACCAGCCCCGGGACAGGAACCATGATCGGCAGGCTCAACCACATCGGCGTCGCCACGCCCTCCATCGACGAGTCGGTGAAGATGTACCGCGAGCTGCTGGGCGCCACCTCGGTCACCGAGAAGTGGGCCATGCCGGAGCAGGGCGTCTGGGTCTGCTTCGTCAACCTGCCCAACAGCCAGATCGAGCTGATCGAGCCCTACGGCGAGAAGTCCCCGATCCACGCCTTCCTGGCCAAGAACCCAAAGGGCGGCCAGCATCACGTCTGCTTCGAGGTGGAGAACATCTACGAGGCCCGCGACGCTCTGGTCGCCAAGGGCGCGACCGTGCTAGGCGAGCCGAGGATCGGCGCCCATGGAACGCTGATCATCTTCGTTCACCCCAAGGACATGGGCGGCATGCTCGTGGAATTGATGGAAAGCCCCAAGGACGCGCATCACTGATGGGACCGATCACCAGCGTCGCGATCTTCCTGACCATCTGGTGGACGGTGCTGTTCGCCGTGCTGCCGCTGGGCGTGCGCAGCTATCACGAGATGGGAATCGAGCCGCCGCCGGGCGCCGATCCCGGCGCGCCGGTGAACCCGAACCTGAAGCGCAAGTTCTTCACCACCACCTGGATCACGGCTGTGCTGTTTTCGATTCTGTGGCTGGTGGTGAAGTTCCAGCTGGTGAGCCTGCCGGACCTGCCCTCGACCTATTGAAAACTTTTGCAGCGGCCGCGCCGGCGCCCAAGCCTTGTGCGACCTGCGATCTCCTGCCCGTCAAACGCCCATGTCTTGGGCGAAACGCGCGGAGCTTGAACGTCAGCGGCAATCGCATGCCCCAACAGCCGTTCGACGGTCGTAGATTGTCATGACGAGGCCGGGTTCGGCCTTGCTCTGTGGCGTCTTCCCCGACGATGAACTTGAACGGCCGCGCGATTGAACCGCGCGGCCTTCTTTTCGTTATGGCTCCGCTCGGGGCGTCGGGCCGGAGAGAGCGCGGGCGTTGCCCAACTCTTTCGACAGTCAGGCGCCCTCGACGCTCAAAACGTCATCTTTTCGCCGCGCGCGTTGCCAAGCTGAACGGCGAGCGGCTATCTCAACGCCTCGAATACTCCCGGAGACGTCTCGTCCATGCGCCTGTCGCGCTACTTCCTGCCCGTCCTGAAAGAAGCTCCCTCCGACGCCCAGATCGTGTCGCATCAGCTGATGCTGCGCGCGGGCATGATCCGCCAGGAGGCCGCCGGCATCTATGCCTGGCTGCCACTGGGCCTGCGGGTGCTCAACAAGGTCGAGCAGATCGTCCGTGAGGAAATGGATCGCGCCGGCGCCGTCGAGCTCCTGATGCCGACCCTGCAACTGGCCGACCTGTGGCGCGAGTCGGGCCGCTACGACGCCTACGGCCCGGAGATGCTGCGCATCACCGACCGCCACGAGCGCGAGCTGCTGTACGGGCCCACCAACGAGGAAATGGTCACCGAGATCTTCCGCGCCTCGGTGCGCAGCTACAAGGACCTGCCCAAGAACCTCTACCACGTGCAGTGGAAGTTCCGCGACGAGCGCCGTCCGCGCTTCGGCGTGATGCGCGGCCGCGAGTTCCTGATGAAGGACGCCTACAGCTTCGACCTCGACGCCGAGGGCGCGCGCAAGTCGTACAACCGCATGTTCGTGGCCTATCTGAACCTCTACGCCCGCATGGGCCTGAAGGCCGTGCCGATGCGCGCCGACACCGGCCCGATCGGCGGTGATCTCTCCCACGAGTTCATCGTGCTGGCCGAGACGGGCGAAAGCGCCGTCTTCTGCCACAAGGACCTGGTCGAGATGGATCCGCCCGGCGCCGACGTCGACTGGTACGGCGACCTGCAGCCGCTGGTCGACCAGCGCACGGCCCTCTACGCCGCCACCGAGGAAATGCACGACGAAGCCGCCTTCGATGCGATCCCCGAGGGCGACCGCCTGTCGGCCCGCGGCATCGAGGTCGGCCACATCTTCTCGTTCGGCACGAAGTATTCCGAGCCGATGAAGGCCTACGTCATGGGCCCCGATGGCAAGGAAACGCCCGCGCAGATGGGCAGCTACGGCGTCGGCGTCTCGCGCCTGCTGGGCGCGATCATCGAGGCCAGCCACGACGAGGGCGGCATCATCTGGCCGGAAAGCGTCGCGCCGTTCCACGTCGGCATCGTCAACATGCGCCAGGGCGACGCGGCTTGCGACGCGGCCTGCGACAGCGCCTACAAGGCCTTGCAGGCCGCCGGCGTCGACGTGCTCTATGACGACACCGACGCCCGCGGCGGCGCCAAGTTCGCCACCATGGACCTGATCGGCCTGCCCTGGCAGCTGATCGTCGGGCCCAAGGGCGTGGCCGAAGGCGTGGTCGAGCTGAAGAACCGCAAGACCGGCGAGCGCGTCTCCGAGCCGCTCGACGCCGTCCTGGCCCGCCTGACTGGCAAGGCCGCCTGATGGCGTTCGGCGCGGGGCCCTTCGGGATCTGGGAACGGACGGTCGCCTGGCGTTACCTGCGCACCAAGCGCAAGAACGGCGGCGTCGCCCTGATCTCGGTGATCTCGTTCAGCGCGGTGATGCTGGCGGTGTTCGCCCTCATCACCGTGATGAGCGTCATGAACGGCTTCCGCGCCGAGCTGCTCGGCCGGCTGCTGGGCTTCAACGGCCACATCTATGCCCAGGGGCCGCTGGTCAACGGCCCTGACCGCGAGGGCGTCATCGCCCGCATCAAGGCCAGTCCCGGCGTGGTCCAGGCCGCGCCCCTGGTCGAGGCCCAGGCCATGGTGATCGGTCCCAACCAGGTGACCGGCGCCATCGTGCGGGGCGTGAACCCCGCCGACCTGCGCGGCATGACCCTGATCTCCAAGAACATCAAGCAGGGCTCGCTCGACGGCTACGGCGAGGGCGAGTACGGCGGCGACATGGTGCTGATCGGCGACCGCATGGCCCGCAACCTGGGTCTGTCGGTCGGCGACCCGATCACGCTGATTTCGCCTTCAGGCCCGGCCACGGCCTTCGGGACCTCCACGCGTGAGAAGGACTATGTCGTCGGCGGCGTCTTCAGCGTCGGCATGAGCCAGTTCGACGAGAGCTACGTGATGATGCCGCTGACCCAGGCGCAGCTGTTCTTCGGGCGTGACACGGCCATCGACTATGTCGAGGTCAAGCTGACCGACCCCGACAACGCCAAGCAGGCCAAGGCCGCCATCGAGCAGGCCGTCGGCCCCGGCGCCTTCATCACCGACTGGATGGACAAGAACAGCAGCTACTTCAACGCGCTGCAGGTCGAGCGCAAGGTCATGCGGCTGATCCTGTTCTTCATCGTCGCCATCGCCACCCTGAACATCATCTCCGGCCTCGTCATGCTGGTGAAGAACAAGGGCCGCGACATCGCCATCCTGCGCACCATGGGCGCGAGCCAGTCGTCGATCCTGCGCATCTTCATCATGGCCGGCGCCTCGATCGGCCTGGCCGGCACCTTGACGGGCCTGCTGCTGGGCGTGCTGTTTTGCGCCAACATCTCGGCCATCCAGAACTTCGTCGAATGGGCCACCGGCACGGCGGTGTTCAGCGCCGACATCTATTTCCTGGCCCACATCCCGGCCAAGATCGACTGGGTCGAGGTGGGCGGCGTCGTCTCGATCTCCACCCTGATGAGCGTGCTGGCGACCCTGCCGCCGGCGCTGCGGGCCTCGCGCCTCGATCCGGTTGAGGCCCTTCGCTATGAGTAGCCCCGTCCTGTCGCTGCGCGGCGTCGAGCGCACCTACGTCACCGAGGCCGGCAAGCTGACCGTGCTGCGCGGCGCCGATCTCGACGTCTATCCGGGCGAGGTCGTGGGCCTCATCGGGCCGTCGGGCTCGGGCAAGTCGTCGCTGCTGCACGCGGCCGGCCTGCTGGAGCGCCCCGACGCCGGCATCATCGCCGTCGACGGCAAGGACTGCTCCAAGCTTTCCGAGCGCCAGCGCACCAAGGTGCGGCTGTCGACGGTGGGCTTCGTCTACCAGTTCCACCACCTGCTGCCGGAGTTCACCGCGGCCGAGAACGTGGAGCTGCCGCAGATGATCGCCGGCCGTCGTCGGGCCGAGGCGCGTGAGCGTGCGGTCGGCCTGCTGGGGCAACTGGGTCTTGCGGCGCGCGTCGACCACCAGCCGGGCCAGATGTCTGGCGGCGAGCAGCAGCGCGTGGCCATCGCCCGTGCGCTGGCCAATTCGCCCAAGCTCCTGCTGGCCGACGAGCCGACCGGCAACCTCGATCCGGCGACCTCGGCCGCCACCTTCCAGGCGCTCTACGACCTGGCGCGCGGGCAGGGCGTCGCCGCCCTGATCGCCACTCACAACATGGAACTGGCCCGCTACATGGACCGGGTCTTCGCCCTGCGCGACGGCCACCTGGAGCCGCAGACGTTATAGGCAGGGGCGAAAACCTCGCCCTTCGACAAGCTCAGGGGTGAGGTTCTCTGGTGCGCGGCCTTGCCCTGTTCCTCATCCTGAGCCTGTCGAAGGACGAGGAACACGCACCAGCTTGAATTCAGAGCAGCGCCTGCTGTATCGCGGCGAAGAACCCGGCCTGGTCGATCTTCTTGATGACCCGGGCGTTGGGCTCGCGGCGCTTCAGCGCCGGGTCGGCGATCTCGATGTCCGGCAGGATCGAGTGCGACACGCTCAGATAGCCGCGGGTCAGCTCGCCCATGGTCTCCACGTCGATCACGCAGCGCTCGGCTTCCAGCACCAGGCTTTCGTCGAGCATGGCCGCGCAGGTCAGGGCGTCTGGGTGCAGGCTGCCGTCCAGGCCTTCGGTGTCGCGGGCGAAGGCCAGCGAGGCCTCGTTGACCTTGGTGAAGAACGTCGCGCGCGGCGTGCCCAGGGCGTCGAGCTGCGCCAGTTGCGCCGTCGTCAGCAGGCCGTCGCGCAGGGTTTCGGTCCAGGTCACGACGTGCAGGTCGAAGCCGGCGTTGACGACAATCTTGGCCGCCTCTGGATCAACATAGAAATTGTATTCGGCCGCCGGCGTGACGTTGCCCACGCCGTTGTCGGTGCCGCCCATGACCCACAGGGCCTTGGCGGCCTTCGCGATCGCCGGCTCGCGCAGCACGGCCAGGGCGATGTTGGTCAGCGGCGCCTGGGCCAGCAGGGTGATCTCGCCGGGCGCTTCCATCACCCGTCGCACGATCTCGTCGGCCGCGTGGCCGGAGGAGGGGCGCTGGGCGGTCTTGGGAAAACCCGCGTCGCTCATGCCGTCCTCGCCGAACACGTAGGCGGCGTCCAACGGGATGCGGCTGAAGGGCTTGCCTGCGCCCAGATAGACCGGAATCCCGGCCGCCTCGCAGGCTTCCAGCGTCACCAGGGCGTTCTCTGCGTGCTGTTCGAAGCCGACATTGCCGTGGCTGATTGTGATGGCTTCCACGCTGACGCCCGGGCGGCGCAGGGCGAGCATCAGGGAGAAGACGTCGTCTCCGGCGGTGTCGGTGTCGATGATCAGGCGCATGGCGGGCTTCTGCCGCGTTCCGCGCGGGAAGGCCAGAGCCGCCCGGTTGATCCGCGGCGATCGGCCCCGCGCGACAAAAAAGCTCACAACTTGCCTGTGGACTATTGCGATGAGAACGAAAGGGGAATACAGAACAAAAAGGCAACTAGCCAACGAGCTGTGGAGGGATGTTATGGTCCGGATCGCGCGTGAGTCTTTGGCGCTTGTATCTGTCGCCGGCTTCGTCTGGATGATGTGTTCGGTCGCCCAGTTGGTGACCTGAGTCGAATAGCAGCGAGGGTCTGGTCATGTCGGGTGTGGAAGGTCAGGGTTTCGTCCACCTCCGCGTCCGGTCGGCCTATTCGCTGCTGGAAGGGGCCATCAAGGCCGACAAGATCCCGGGCATGGCCGCCGCCGGCGGCATGCCCGCCGCCGGGATCACCGACCGGGCCAACCTGTTCGGCGCTCTGGAGTTTTCCGTCTACTCCAAGGACAACGGCGTCCAGCCGATCATCGGTTGCGCCCTGCCGGTCAAGGGCATCGGCGCCAAGCCGTCCGAGCGCTGGTCTCGCGAGCCCACCATCACCCTGCTGGTGCAGAACGAGCGAGGCTACCTGAACCTGTCGGAGCTGTCGTCGCTCGCCTATCTGGAAAGCGGCGAGCTGGCCGAGCCGGTCGTGCCGTGGGCCAAGGTGGTCGAATACTCCGAAGGCCTGATCCTGCTGTCGGGCGGAACCGACGGCCCCGTCGACAACCTGTTCGCCGCCGGCAAGACGGCCGAGGGCAATGCTGCCCTGGCCGAGATGCAGAAGGTGTTCGGCGACCGCTTCTATGTCGAGCTCCAGCGCCACGGCCTGCCGCAGCAGGCGGCCGCCGAGCCCGGCCTGGTGGACTGGGCCTACGACCACGACGCGCCGCTGGTGGCGACCAATGACTGCTACTACGCCAAGCCCAATCTCTATGACGCCCACGATGCGTTGCTGTGCATCGCCGACGGTTCGTTCGTCGGCCAGGACGAACGTCGCCGGGTGACGCCCGAGCACTGGTTCAAGCCGGCCGAGGACATGCGCAAGCTGTTCGCCGATCTTCCGGAAGCCTGCGACAACACCCTCGACATCGCCCGCCGCTGCGCCTTCATGGTCAAGAAGCGCGACCCCATCCTGCCCAGCTTCCCCACCGGCGACGGCCGCAACGAAGCCGAGGAGCTGGCGCACCAGGCTCGCGAAGGCCTCCGCATGCGCCTCGAGGGGCTGACGCTGGCGATGGAGGAGCACGTGTACTGGGAGCGGCTCGACTTCGAGCTCGGCATCATCGTCAAGATGGGCTTCCCCGGCTACTTCCTGATCGTTTCCGACTTCATCAAGTGGGGCAAGGATCACGGCATTCCGGTCGGTCCGGGGCGGGGTTCGGGCGCCGGTTCGCTGGTCGCCTGGGTGCTGACCATCACCGACCTCGACCCGCTGCGCTTTGGCCTGCTGTTCGAGCGCTTCCTCAATCCCGAGCGGGTCTCCATGCCCGACTTCGACGTCGACTTCTGCCAGGAGCGACGCGAAGAGGTGATCGCCTACGTGCAGGACAAGTACGGCCGCGACCGCGTGGCCCAGATCATCACCTTCGGTTCGTTGCAGGCCCGCGCCGTGCTGCGCGACGTTGGTCGGGTGATGCAGCTGCCGCTGGGCCTGGTCGACCGTCTCTGCAAGATGGTGCCCAACAATCCGGCCGCGCCGGTGACGTTGGCCCAGGCCATCGACATCGAGCCGCGCCTGAAGCAGGCCAAGAACGAGGACGCCAACGTCTCCAACTGCCTGGACGTGGCCCTGCAGCTGGAAGGCCTGTTCCGCAACGCCTCGACCCACGCCGCCGGCGTGGTGATCGGCGACCGGCCGCTGACCCAGCTGACCCCGCTCTACAAGGATCCGCGCTCGGACTTCCCCGCCACCCAGTTCAACATGAAGTGGGTCGAGAGCGCGGGCCTGGTGAAGTTCGACTTCCTGGGCCTGAAGACCCTGACCGTGCTGGATCGCGCGGTGAAGCACCTGCGCAAGCGCGGCATGGAGGTGGATCTTGGCCGCCTGCCGTTCGACGACGCCAAGAGCTACGAACTGCTCGCCTCGGGCCAGACGGTCGGCGTGTTCCAGCTGGAAAGCCAGGGCATGCGCGACACCCTGCGCAAGATGCGCTGCGGCTCGATTGAGGAGATCACCGCGCTGATCTCGCTCTATCGCCCGGGCCCGATGGACAACATCGACACCTTCGTCGACTGCAAGTTCGGCCGAAAGCCCGTCGACACCCTGCACCCGTCGCTGGAAGGCGTGCTGCGCGAGACCTACGGGGTCATCGTCTACCAGGAGCAGGTGATGCAGATCGCCCAGATCCTGGCCGGCTACAGCCTGGGCGAGGCCGACCTGCTGCGTCGCGCCATGGGTAAGAAGAAGAAGGAGGAGATGGATCTCCAGAAGATCCGTTTCGTCTCCGGCGCCAAGGAAAAGGGCGTGCCCGAGGAACAGTCGGGTTCGATCTTCGAACTGGTGGCCAAGTTCGCCGGCTACGGCTTCAACAAGAGCCACGCGGCCGCCTACGCCCTGATCGCTTACCAGACGGCCTGGCTGAAGGCCAACACGCCGGTCGAGTTCCTCGCCGCGTCGATGAGCCTGGATATCTCCAACACCGACAAGCTGGCGGTCTTCCACCAGGACGCGCGCCGCTTCAGCATCACGGTGCGGGCGCCTGACGTGAACCGGTCGGGCGCCGACTTCGAGGTCGAGAACGGCGAGGTGCTCTACGCGCTGGGCGCGGTGCGCAACGTCGGCCTGGAAGCCATGAAGCACCTCGTCGCCGTGCGCGACGAGGGCGGGCCTTTCCGCGACATCTTCGACTTCGTCGAGCGGGTGGATCCCAAGCAGGTCAACAAGCGGGCCATCGAAAACCTGGCGCGGGCAGGGGCCTTCGACTCGTTCAACAAGAACCGCGCCCAGGTGTTCGCCAACGCCGACGTGCTGATCGCCCACGGCCAGAGCGTCGCGGCCGACCGCCAGGGCGGCCAGCACGCCCTGTTCGGCGGCGACGCGGCCGCCAGTCGCCCGCGCCTGAAGAAGGTCGAGCCCTGGACGCAGGTCGACCTGCTGGACGAGGAACTGTCGGCCGTCGGCTTCTACCTGACCGGCCACCCGCTGGAGGACATGGTCGGCATGCTGCGCCGCCGGCGCACCGTGATGCTGACCGAGGCCATGGCCCAGGCCGAGGCGGGCGCCGAAGCCCTGCGCATGTGCGGCATCGTCCGTCGTCGCCAGGAGCGCGCCTCCCAGAGCGGCGAGCGTTTCGCCTTCGTGTCGCTGTCGGATCCGTCCGGCGAGTACGAAGTGCTGTTCCCGCCGGAATCGCTGCGCAAGTGCCGCGACGTGCTCGAGCCGGGCAAGGGCGTGGTCATCAAGGTCCGCTCCAAGGCCCGCGACGGCGAGGTGCGCTTCTTTGGCGACGACGCCGAGGCGATCGAGAAGGCCATCGAGAACGTGGTGGCCGGCCTGCGCGTGCACCTGTCGCCGGCGGCCACCGAGATCGAGGCCCTCAAACGGCGCATCGAGCCCGCCATGACCCAGAAGGGCGGCGAGATCAGCTTCGTCGCCGCCTTGGGCGGCGGCCGGGAGATCGAGTTGAAACTGCCGGGACGCTACACGCTGGACGCCTCGCTGCGCGGGGCGCTGAAGACGGCGCCAGGCGTGGCCCTGCTGGAGGACATCTAGATCGGGCCCCGAGGCGGCGGCCAGGTCCGGTCGCCGCGTTCTGCTAGGGAAGGGGCGAGGCAAGCGGGAAGGAGCCGCGCGCGCGAGGCCATGGTCTCGGCTTTGGGCTCTGGCCTCCCGAGCCGGGGCCCTGGCGCGACACCGGCCGATGGAGTGGAGCGGGGAGCCGTGCTAGGCGATCCGCGCGGCGGCGGGGACTTCTGTCCATCAGCGCCCGCCCCGCGAGCGCATGGCCGCCCGAACGTTTTGTCACCCGACCGCATGGCGCCGCGGCGTTCGTGCGAGCGTTGAAGCATCAAGGCGCGCTGGGGCAGGGCGCCGGCGGTTCTGGGAGGAAGCCATGAGCAAGCACACTGGCGGCTGCCAATGCGGCAAGGTCCGTTTCGAGGTCGAGGCCGACCTGTCGCAGACCATCACCTGCAACTGTTCGCGATGCGGCAAGCTGGGCTCGGTCCTGGCCTTCGCGCCGATCGACGACTTCACCCTGCTGTCGGGCGAGGACGCCCTGACCGAGTACCGGTTCAACACCGGCAAGATCCAGCACCTGTTCTGCGCCGATTGCGGCATCGAATCCTTCGCCCGCGGCGAGGCGCCGAACGGCGCGAAGATGGCGGCGATCAATGTCCGCTGTGTCGACGGCGTCGATGTCTTCGGGCTTGAGCCGCAGCAGGTCGACGGCAAGTCGTTCTGAACGCGACAAGGCCCGGGCGGCTGTCGAGCCCCTGAAGCCAACAAGGTCGCGATGCCGGTCGTGGGGTGGACGGCAGACTGGATTTGGAGTGCGCCTGCTGTCCATCCAAGCGCTCTGCAGAGCGCCATGGCCGGCCGCCGTCTTTCGGGGCGGCTGCCGTTTTGCTGAGGGGCTGTCTGCCAGGGCTCCGAAGACAGGGGGCGGGTGAAGAGCGGCGTGGTAAGCGTGCGAAGATGACTTGTCTCCGTGTTCCGGGCTGCGCGCGCAGAGCTCGCTTCGGCCAAGCGCGCCGGCGTCCGAAACTAGAGGCGGGGCCGGGTTGAAGGCCGTGAAGGCCTCGTCCCTGAGCGCATTGCGACTTGCCGGCCGTTCGCGTGAATAGCGCCTCCGGTGTCGATCAGGGCTTGGATCTGCGCCAGGTCCCGGCCCTGGTGCATCCTACGGCGATGGCGAGGTCGCGGAGAACCAAGTTGGCGCGACTTGCAAGCGAGTACCGGGGATCTACTGCGAAACAACAGCGCTTCCGGGCCATCGATAGGACGCTGGCGTCTAGGTCTGATCCACCTTCAACAATTCGGGCTGTTTTGCCCCGGGCTTCCCCCCACGTCGTCGGGGCCAGGCAGTGCTAGGCCCTGCAGTGCATGACGAGGGGGGGGGGCGCTAGGATCCTGGCCTTCGTGTGGGGGGAGCAGATTTTGCGGGGCGCCTCGAGAGAATGCCGCTTCGCCCTAGCGCGCCGTGAACCTCACCAGGGCCGGGGTCGCCGGGACGCCGGCTTCGGAGGCGAAGTTGCGGTGGCGCGCGCTGTTGAAGCCGACCTCGTAGCCGCGTCCGGCCTCCACCGTGCACAGGAGGGTGAAGCTGCGGCGGTCGAGCGACTGCGTGGGCGTAGGGGCGCAGTCTGGATAGGCAGCGGGGTCTCGGGCGATGAACGACCAGCCGGCCTGCATCGGCTGGTCGAAGGTCACGGTCAGGGCGAGGCGGCCGGCCCGCACGACGGCGCCGGGCGCGGGCGAGACCGCCACGACGCGCGGGGCAGAGGGCCTGGCGCCAGGCACCGCGGGCGCACCGGGGGGCGTGGTCGGGGCGGGGTGATGGACGACGGTGAGGGCGGCGAGGGCGCCGATCGTGGCGGCGAGCGCGATCATGGTCGTGGCTCCGGCTAGGGCGGGCCAGGCGGCCCGCGGGGTGAAGTCGCGCCGTCGTCTCTGGACCGGTCCGACGAGCGGGGCGACCCCGATTTTCCTGTCCCGATTTTCCTGGGGCGTGGCCGGCGGGGCTTCCCCCGGCGCTTCGGCGGCCACGATGCGAGCCAGTTGCCGGCTGCTGCCGACGCCGGTCTTGCGCCGCGCCTCGCGCAGTCGCTCATTGACCGAGCCTTCGCTGACTCCCAGTTCGACCGCCGCGGTCTTGGCCGTGTGGCCTCGGGCCAGCAGCAGCAGGGCGCGGCGTTCGACGTCGGACAGGCGCGAGAGATCGGGCATCGGGATCCACAGGTACGCGCCATGGGGGCGGTTGGGGATTGAACTCAACCTTGTCGGCCGCCGCTAAGCAATCGGCGTGGGATGGTTTCGAGGCGGCGTTCTCGATCCGCCTCAGCCTTGCACGCGCGCCGTTTCGCCGGGCCGTTGCATCGCCATCCCAGTCCGGGGGCTTACAGTCGCTTCAACCAGACCCGAGGTCTGAGTCGGATCGACATCAATCGACGGCCGTCTTTCCAGTCCGCCCTTCCCGCGAAGGCGGGGACTAAAAAGGCTAGGTTCGTCTCCTGAAATGCAGCTTGGATCCCCGCCTTCGTGTTGTGTCCCGAGAGCTTGGCGGGATGGTTTGGGTGTAGCCTCCGGTTTGGCCTGGCTGGAGGAACAGCGATGCTCGTGAAGCTGCATGGCAATGCGACGACGACGCCGAAGGTGCGTGCCTACATCCAGGCGA
>NZ_PJRS01000005.1 GCF_002858925.1 Caulobacter zeae | reverse complement strand
GATCACGTCAGCACGCGGCAGTACGCCAGGCTCGTCGATAAGTGGGTATCGATGATCGAGCTCGAACCGAGAGCTTACGGCACCCATAGTCTCAGGCGGACCAAGGTTGCGATGATCTACAAGAAGACAGGCAACTTGCGCGCCTGCCAGTTGCTCCTTGGGCACCGCAAGCTGGAGAGCACGGTCCGGTACCTCGGCATTGAGGTCGACGACGCCCTCGAGATGTCCGAGCAGATCGACCTTTAGACTGCCAATTCCGCCCGTCTAGTGGCGAAACCTCCTGGCACGACTGGCTCATGAATGTCGTGTTTCTGGAGGCGCGCTAACGGCAGCAAATGGCGCGAGCCGGCGCTCCGTATCGAGCAGATCGCCGCCGCCTTTTGCCGTCTACATTTAGGCTGCAAGGCCACGCCTAACCCGACGCCAAAAGAGTGGCATGATCTCTCAAGTGCGTGCGGAAACGGGCGCCATAGTCCGCCATGACGGCGTCGCGGACGCTTGAGCGCTCGGCCAGGGCGTGTCGCCACCACGCGACACGGCTCAACCCGCCAAAGATATCGTGAGGGACATCGTCTCCCAGGATGTCGAAATACCGGAAGACCGGGGCAGTCACGGCATCGACCATGCTGAAGGCGGCGCCGGCGAAATAGGGCTCATCCGACAGCACCGTTTCGAACCGCTCCAGCTTCTTCCTGAGATCAGCGGCCTTGGTCGCGGCGACGGTCTTTTCGACGGCGTTCAGGTATCCCCATGCGTCCATCAGCATCGCGGACGAAAACTCGATCCAGGCCCGGTGTCGAGCGCGCGCCAGGGGATCGGCGGGATGGATGGGGTGGTAGGGGTAGGCCTCTTCCAGGTACTCGCAGATGGCCATGCTCTCGAACAATACGACGGCCGGGGCGGCATCGCGCTCGACCTTGAGCAAGGGCACCTTGCCGGCGGGGGACATGGCGACAAACCAGTCGGGCTTGTCGTTCAGGTCGATCTGGACCTGCTCGAAGGGAATGTGCTTTTCGCGCAGCACGATGGCGACCCGCTGCACGAACGGGCAGAGCGGGTGGCTGATCAGCGTCAGTCTGGAGTTCGTCATCGCGATTTCAATCTGAGAGGAAATAGGGCCCAGCCTCACTGCGGTGAAGCTGGGCGCACGGCTGGCTATTGTGGCGTCAGCAGGAAATCCTGCGTCGTGGTCGCCTTGCCGTAGAAGGGGATGATGTCGGTCAGGAACGAGGTCTGCTGCTCCTTCGTGAAGGCGGCCGACGCGTCGTAGATGACGTTGGTGTGGTAGCCGAGGTCGTGGGCGTTGCGCACGGTCGACTCGACGCACTGCCTGAGCGCGAAGCCCATCACATAGAGGTCTTCGATGCTGTTGTTGCGCAGGTAGCTGTCCAGGGTGGTGGCGGCAAAAGCGCTGCTGCCCACCGTGCGCTCGCTGATCACATACTCCTGGGGGCCAGGTTCGAAGCCTGGGAAGAAGTCCGTCTGCTGGCCGAGGAAGGAGCCGTAGGCGGGGATCATGGCGCGCAGGCCATACTTGGCCTTTCCCAGCATCCTGTAGGTCGGCTCCAGCACCATGATGACGTGGATCACTTCCATGTCGCGGCGCCGGGCCTCGGCCAGGACCTCCGCAGAGTTGGCGATCGCAGTTTGGATCTGCTCGCGGTCCTGGAACTGCGGATTGATACTGCCGGTGGGGGCCAACCAGTCGTTCTGGTACTCGATGAGGATCAGCGCGCTCTTGGGCTCGATGTTCGAGTTCGTCATCTTCGCTCTCCTGTCGTCTTGTCTGTTCAGCCGTTCAGGGTGCGTCCGCCGTCGACGATGATTTCGGCGCCCACGGTCCAGGCCGATTCATCGGAGGCGAGATACAGCACCGCCTTGGCCACTTCCTCGGGCGAGCCGAAGCGGCCGAGCGGAATGGTGGCGGCGATCGCCTGGGTCGCCTGGTCTCGATAGGCGTCAGGTATGCCGAGCTTGTCGTAGAGCGGGGTCTCGACCGGGCCGGGGCTGACAGCGTTGAAGCGAACGCCACGCCCGATCAGCTCGTTCGACAGCGTTCTCGATAGGCTCAGGAACGCGGCCTTGGTCGCGGCATAGACCGACGAGTTCGTCATGCCGACATGGGCGTTGATCGAGGTATTGAGGACCACGGACGCGGGGTTGGCCAAGACTGGCAACAGCGACTGGATCAGGAAGTAGGGGCCCTTGACGTTGATCGCGAAGGAGCGGTCGTAGGCCTCTTCGGTCCAGGCCTCGATGGGCTGCCACACCGACACGCCGGCGTTGATGAAGGCCACGTCCAGTTGGCCGTATTCGGCGGCGACGGCCGCGGCCAGGTCGCGTTGGGCCGTGACGCTCGCGGAATCGGCGGCCAGCACGGTGACGCCCGAGCCCAGTTCGGCCCGGGCGCTGGCCAGGCTGTCGGGGTTCACGCCCGTGACGATGACGCGGGCGCCCTCCGCCAGGAAGCTCTTGGCGGTGGCCAGGCCGATGCCGCTCGTGCCGCCGGTGATGAGGGTGCGTTTGCCGGAAAGGCGAGACATGGGGCGATCCTTGAAAACCGTGAGGCGACTGAGTTCGGCCTCGTGGTTTGCAAGATGCGCTCATGCTCAAATCAAGATAAGTTGGGCAGATTGCATATGTTTCATACGTTTTTCGCATGATTGGACAGGATGGACCGACTACTCTCCATGGAGTGCTTCGTCAGGACGGTGGAGACCGGCGGCTTTTCGTCGGCCGCGCGAGACATGGGTCTCAGCCAACCGAACGTGAGCCGCTATGTGGCGGCCCTGGAAGCCCATCTCCAGCAACGGCTCTTGCAGCGATCGACCCGAAAGCTGCACCTGACGCCGGAAGGCGAGCGCTACTATGTCGAGGCCCGACGCATTCTAGACGCCGTCAGCGAAGCGGAGTCGGCGTTGAAGAGCGACGTGCGTCCGTCCGGGCTGCTACGGGTGGCCTGCCCCACGGCCTTCGCCCACGAATTTCTCATGCCGCAGGTTCCCAAGTTTCTGAGGGCCTATCCCGACCTCGACCTCGACCTGCAGATTTCCGATCGCTTCGTGAATCTCATCGATGACGGCGTGGAGCTGGCGCTGCGGATCGGACATCTCAGCGACAGCGCCCTGCGCGCGAGGCGCGTCGGCCTCTTCACCCGCATCTGCGTCGCGCAGAGCGATTATCTGGACGCGCGCGGGACGCCGCAAACCCCACAGGATCTGAAGCACCATGACTGCATCGTCTATTCCCTGCTGTCGACAGGCGCGACCTGGCGCTTCGCCGATGTCGAGGTCGCGGTGTCGGGCCGCCTTCGCGTGAGCGCTCCACAAGCGGCGCGGGAGGCCGCCCTGGCTGGCTTGGGCGTCGCACTTGGCCCGCACTGGTTGTTTGAAGAGGGCCTGAAGAGCGGTCGCCTCCAACGGATCCTTACGGGATACGAAGCCGAACCCGTCCCGATCCACATCCTCTATGTAGCCAACCGCCTTCTTCCGCGTCGCGCCATGGTGTTCATGGACTACATGGCCGCGGCATTTTCCAAGGTCGAGACCCTTAATATGCGTCTGTCGCCTTCCATTGCAGGTGACGACCAGAAGTGAACCTCCAGGCTGGAGCGCCGGGTAAGCCAAAAGGACATCGGCCACGCGTTGCCACGCCAGGACAAGATGCAAATTCCGCGGGTGGAGAGGAGGCTACCGCCCGACTAGGGCCGACCGACGCGCGCCAAGCTCGCCTTGGCGCGTTCGGCGTCCCGGGCTGGCGGCGCGCCGAAGAGGCGCTTGTACTCGCGGCTAAACTGCGAGGCGCTTTCGTAGCCCACCGCGAATGCGACCTCGGCCGCGCCCGCCTGGCCGGCGATCATGCGACGGCGGGCTTCGTGGAGCCGAATGTACTTCTGATATTGAAGCGGGCTGACGGCGGCGACGGCTTTGAAGCGATCATAGAAGACCGATACGCTCATGCCCGCCAGCGCGGCGACCGCCTTGAAATTGAGGCGCTCGGTGTAGTGGTCTCGGATCCAGGTCATGGCCTTTCGGATGTGCGAGAGCCGGGAGTCTGATCCGGCGATCTGGCGCAGCAGCGCGCCATGCGGCCCCATCAACAGCCGAAACATCAGCTCGTGCTCCAAGGGCTGGGCCATCAAGAGGATCTCGGCTGGGCGATCAAGCAACTCCAGAAGGCGTCGCCAGGCGCCAAGGAGCGGTGGGCTCGCGGTGCTGACGCCGTAGCCCGACTCGATCGGCAATTCCGGGATCGCGGCCATTTCGAGTACGAGGTGGGACAGCAGGGCTTGGTCTAGAAATAGGCCGATCGCCACGAAGGGCTTTCCCTCCGAGGCCTCGCAGATCTGCCCCAAGGCGGCGATCTCGGCCGCGACGATCATGCTCTGGCCAGGGCCGTACTCGAACATCTGGTCGCCGATGAACATACGCTGCACCCCCTGGATCACCAGGGAGGCCGCGGGCTCGTAGATCAGTGGGTCGATCTCGGTCGTATGATCAAGGGTGTAGGCGAACAGCCTTGTGAGCTGAGGGTTGTGGCGCCCGGCGTGACGCAGCGCCATGGCGCGGATCTCGTCCAGCTCGTTCATCGCGCCGCCTTGCCCCGATTGCCCGGAGTTATCGATCGATCCGGAAAATCAGGCAAGTGTCACGGACGATCCGGCATCGCGGCGACGCGGTCCGAGACTCATATTCAGGCTCGGTATAGGGGCCGCCCAGGCCTCCACGTTTTTCCCAAAGGAGCTGCCATGCCCACGCCCGTCGAGACTGTCTCGGCCTTCTGCGCCGCGTTCTCAGAAGACGGCGGACGACCGGCGGTCCGTCGCTGGCTGACGCCCAAGACCCGCTGGGTCAATGAAGGCGTTTCCGTCACCACCGGTGTCGATGAGGCCATCGCCATGATCGACGAACTGGAGACGACGATGGGCATCGCCACGGTCCATATCGACATGCTCGCGATCGCCGCCGACGGCTCGCGCGTCCTCACCGAAAGGCTGGACCGGTTCGAGCGCGCCGACGGCAGCGAAATCGGACGCGTGATGATCATGGGCATCTATGAGGTCGAAGGCGACAAGATCGTCGAATGGCGCGACTACTTCGATGTCAACGCCATCTCGAAGTTCGCCGCCGGCTGATAGGCCGGCTTGCGGACGACGCGCTGGGGCGGGGGCGTATTTCTTCGTCCCGGCGCGGCGCGCCCGCCGACGTCAAATCTTCCGCGTCGAGAAAAGGAGGCCCTTCGGATGAGGCGCGTGCTCATAACGTTGGTGGCGGTGATGTTTTCCACGGCCGCCTGGTCTCGACCACTCGAAGCCGCCAAGGCTGGAGACGGTAAAATGCCGACGCCGATCGAAACCGTCACCGCCTTCTCCGCGGCTTTCCCCGAGGACAATGGCAAGGCCGCCATCCGGCGCTGGTTTACGCCCAAGACGGTCTGGATCAACGAAGGCGTTTCGAAGACTACGGGAATCGAAGAAGCGATCGCGTTCCTGGAGCGACCCAGCAGGTCAAAAGCCGTCGCGGCGGTCCATTTCGACATCCTCGCCATCGCCGCGGACGGCAATCGCGTGCTGACCGAGCGCGTGGACCGCTTCGTGCGCGCCGACTGCAGCGAGATCGCCGCAGCTCGGTTGATGGGCATCTTCGAGGTCGAGGGCGACAAGATCGTGGCCTGGCGCGACTACTTCGACATCAACTTCGCCACGAAGGTGTCCGCCGACAAACGTTAGGTCCTCTAAAAGGCATTGGCGGTGAACGGTCGGTCGGCCTTCACACCCTTCCTACGCTTCAAGCCTTGGTCGGAAAGTCGCCTTCACGGAGGCGATGCAAGGTCCGCTTCTGGCGCGACCCGGCGCTCCGTATCGAGCAGAACCGCGACAGCAGGTCGTCGCCATAAGCGGTCTCCAGGCCCGCGAAGAACGCTGTGATGGGAACGTCCAGAGCGCGGGCCATCTCGACCAGCTTTGAAGCGCTGATCCTGTTTTCGCCGCACTCGTACTTCTGGATCTGCTGGAAGGTCAGGCCGACCGTGGCGGCCAGATCATGCTGCGAGATTTCCTTGGCGCGCCGATGACCGCGCAGCAAGGCGCCGATGTGCCGGTCCAGGGCCGGCTTGGCCGCAAGCTCCTTCATACGCCCTCCGTGGTTGCGTCATTGGCCAGGAAAGTTGGTCCACGATCAAGGCGCTGAAGGCGTCGACATCCAGGCCTCGGCTTTTCCACTCGCGCGATGGCGCTTGTTTCGTGTGCGGAACAAGCGACGCTCTGAGACGTAGTCCTTTCAAGCATCCGCTGAAGCAGGAGCGGCCTTGGCGGTGTGAACGAGCCAACAGCGGAGGCGTTGTCATGCCTGACGAAATGCACTGCGACTTTCGATCGTCTTTCCGTCTGGAAGCGACTGTCGCCGAGGCTGATCACACATCAATCGCCCGACCTTCTTCCAGCTTTTCGAAACAGTGATGGCCTGACGCCGGTCAGCGTCAGGCCGCTCCAGCATCTAGATACCAGGCTCGTCCTGGACCGCTCGCCCCTAGGCTTGAGCGCCGCTGCGCCCCGGTCCAGCCGGGGCGCCGCGTTCAAGGGACGGCGCCGATACGCCGAGTGTTGCTCAAGACGGGCTGGGGATAGGCGTGTCAGGCGAACCGCACGGGGCCTGAAGAGTTGTTCGTACATGGAAAAACGTTGGCCCGCCGTGCTCTGGATCGTCCGCCATGGCCAGAGCGCCGGAAATGTCGCGCGAGACGCCGCGGACGCCGCCGGGCTTGGCCTCATCGATATTGCCGATCGCGACATGGACGTGCCGCTGAGCCCGCTTGGTCACCAACAGGCGCACGCTCTGGGCTGCTGGTTCGCCGCCATGCCCGCCAGCCAGCGTCCTCGCACCATGATGGCCTCTCCCTACCGACGGGCCGTCCAAACCGGTGAGGCGATCAGGACGGCCGGCGGTCTTGAGCGCCCCGACCAGCGGTTCTGCATCGACGAGCGTCTGCGCGAGAAGGAGTTTGGCGTGCTCGACCGGCTGACCCGGATCGGCATCGAGGCCAGGTTCCCGGAACAGGCGGAATTTCGTCGTCTTCTCGGCAAGTTCTATCACCGGCCGCCCGGCGGTGAGAGCTGGTGCGACGTGATCCTGCGCCTGCGCAGTCTGCTGGACACCATCAGCCTGCACCACGCCGGGGACCGAGTCCTCATCGTCGCCCATCAGGTCGTCGTCCTTTGTCTACGCTATCTTCTGGAAAGCCTGACCGAGGACGAAATCCTTAAGATCGATCGCCTGGCCGACATCGCCAACTGCGGCGTCACCGAGTATCGCTTCGACCCCGATAAGGGCGCCGACGGGGGGCTGCGGCTGGTGCGCTATAACTTCACCGCGCCGCTGGAAGGCGAGACGGCGGTCACCGCCGCGCCCGACGCCAATGTGGCGGCCAGATGAGCCCGCCGATCACGATAGACGCTGCTTGGGCCAGGGACCACCCGCTGCCGCATCCAGGGGAGGGGGGGAAGGAGGCCCGCGGCAGGGTGCTCGTGGTCGGGGGCGGCGTGGCGCTCCTCGGCGCTGGTCGTCTCGCCGGCGAGGCGGCTCTACGCGCCGGAGCCGGTAAGCTGCAACTGACAGCGCCCGCCGAGGCGGTCGCCATGATGAGCCTGATTGTGCCCGAGGCGCGTGTCCTGGGCTTGCCGCGCGATGAGGAGGCCGATGACGCGCTGTTCCAGGCTCTTGGCCAAGCTGACGCCGTCCTGATCGGTCCTGGCATGGAGGCGGATCTAGGGCGCTTGGCCAAGGCGCTATGCCTGCATGTGCGTTCGCCGTTGGTCCTGGACGCCGGCGGTCTGGCGGCGGCGGCCTGTCCAGGCCCCGATGTACGTATACTGACCCCGCATGCTGGGGAGATGGCCACGCTGCTGGAAACGGAAAAGGCTGAGGTCGAGGCCGACCCGGCCAGCGCCGCTAAGGAGGCAGCGCGCCGGTTTTCGGCGGTGGTCGTGATGAAGGGGGCCAGAACCGTGATCGCCACGCCGCAAGCACGATTGGCGTACTACGCCGGCGGCGGCGCGGGCCTTGGGATCTCCGGATCGGGGGACGTGTTGGCGGGGGTGATCGCCGGGGTGCTGGCGCGGGGCGTTGATCCCTTCGAAGCCGCAGCCTGGGGGGTCTATCTGCATGGGGAGGCAGGCAGGCGCCTGGCTGAGCGGGTCGGCGCCTTGGGCTTCCTGGCGCGAGAGATCGCCGCCGAGATACCACGGCTGCTCCATGTCTGAGCGTTCGCCGCCAGCACGGATGTGCGATGTGCGCCGCGCGGGGTGGTGAGACATCATGGCCAAAGCCCCGCCGGCCCGGAAGCTGAAGGTGTACGCCGCCCAGATCGGCTTTTTCGACACGATCGTCGCTGCGCCCAACCAAGCCGCCGCCCTGGCCGCTTGGGGCGTTCGCCAGAATCTGTTCGCCGAAGGGCGGGCCAGGGTGAGCAAGGATGAGGCCAACGCCGATGCGGCCCTGGCCAATCCTGGCGTTCCGCTACGCCGCGCCATCGGCTCCCGCGATGCGTTCAGCCTCGAGCCGGCCCTGCCCAGGGCGCCTGCGGCGCCTGGGCCGCCGAGGCTCAAGGTCGTGGCCGGGACGAAGGGGCCAGCGGTGCAGCCAAGGCCCGATCGCTCGGCGTTGGCGAAGGCCGAAAGGGCGCTGGCGGCGGTCAATCAGCGACGGGCGGAGGAGGAGGCTGACATCCGGCGCCGCCGCGAGGCCCTGGACGCAGAGGATAAAGCCTCTCGCAGACGATGGCGCCAGGACCGGGCAAAGGCCGAGAAGGGCGTGGTCGAGGCCAGGCGAGCCTATGAGGCCTCAGGCGGCGAGGCGTGATCAGGAGGCCCTGCGGGCCGTGGTCTTGGGCGCGGCCTTGGAGGCTGGCGCCTTCACCTCGCCGGTTCGCTCGGGCGAGCTCTTGTCATCGGTCCGGGGCGGAGTGTCGTACGCTCGACCGTCGCCTGGAGCCGGCATTGGCGGGGCGGGCCGCGGTTCTGCGAACGGCATGACGGGATCGTCGAACTCCGGCCTGGTCGGCATGGGCGGAATTTCAGTTGGGGTCTGGCTGGATGTCGAAGGACGGCAATTGGTCACGGCGTCTTCTCTGGCTTTCTCTATCTCTGCCAACGCTCGCCTTGGCTGAGGGCTCCAGCAGGCCTTGCCTTTGGGCAGGCGCTCAGTGATCGCTTCGCTGCTCCAAGGCCAACAGGCAGCCGCGTTGCAGGGGCCGGCCGCCTCATGGCGCGAGCCGGGCGGAGCTTTGCAGGACCGACGCGTCCTCGGCGGCGTGGCCAGCGACCCCCTGTTGGAACGTCGGCGCTCTTGCAAGGTTGTCAGTTGCAAGTTGCAGCCGCGCCGCTGACAGGTGGCGGCGGTGTTCACGCCAGAGCTGGGAGAGCCTCATGACCGTTACCGGACCGCTTTCGCTGGACGCCCGCCACCGCGCCAAGGCCAAGGGCAAGTTCGAGGAAGCCGGCGCTCACGCCAAGGACGCCTATGGAAGCCTGAAGGGCGGCGCCGAGGAGCTCTACGAGGGCGGCCGTGAGCACGTCCAGGACGGGCTGCGCCTGATCGAGAGCAAGGTGCGCGACAAGCCCGCCTTGGCCCTTACGGCCGCCATCGGCTTAGGCGTTCTGCTCGGCTTGCTGCTGCGCGGTCCTCGCACCGTTTACGTCCGCGCGCGGGTCAGCACTCGGTCCTAGATTTCGGCGTCGCTTCCGGGGTGGGGTGTTAGACCGACAGTCGCGGCGGGCTCAGTGCTTGTTGCGCTCGAGATCCGAAGGACTGGTAGCGTCACGGTAAACGTGCTGCCGAGGTTCTCGCCGGCGCTTTCGACACTGATCGTACCGCCGTGCAGGGCGACAAGCTGACGAACCAGCGCCAGGCCGATGCCAAGACCGCCCTGGGCCTTTGTCAGGTGATCCTCGACCTGGGCGAAGATCTCGAAGATTCTGGCCTGCATCTCTCGCGGCACGCCGACCCCGGTGTCGGCGATACGAATCTCCACGTTCTCTTCCATCGGCCGCGCCGATAGGGTGATGGTTCCGCCCGGCGGCGTGTACTTGGCGGCGTTGTTGAGGAGGTTGGCCACAATCTGGGCCAGCCTGGTGTGATCGGCGTCGAGCCAGATCTCGCCTGGCGGCAGATCGGTGACGAACACGTGGCCGGCCGCGTCGATATGATGCTGGCTGGCCTCGATCGCGGATTTCAGCACATCGCCGAGTTCGACCTGCTCCTTCTTGAG
Organism: Caulobacter zeae; assembly: GCF_002858925.1. Taxonomy (GTDB): domain Bacteria; phylum Pseudomonadota; class Alphaproteobacteria; order Caulobacterales; family Caulobacteraceae; genus Caulobacter; species Caulobacter zeae. Next base: position 9,396 of record NZ_PJRS01000005.1, on the reverse strand, counting down.
CGAAATCTTGCCCTGGCTGACGCGAGAGACATCGAGCAGATCGTCGATCAGGTGGGAAAGGTGCGCCAGCATCCTGTCCATACGGATACGGATGTCCTTGGCGCGCTCGGCTGGAATGTCCTTCTTGAGCAGGTGCAGGCCCCCGCCAAGGGCGGCGACCGGATTGCGCAGCTCATGCGCCAGCACAGCTAGAAAATTGTCCTTGTGACGGTCGGCGCGCCGCAGGGCTTGGGCCAGCGCCTCCAGCTCGTCGCGCTGGCGCTCGATCTGCTGGCGCTGCTGGTAGAGATCGAAGAACACCTCGGCCTTGCTGCGAAGAATAGTGGGCTCGATGGGCTTTTGGATGAAGTCCACGGCCCCGGCCTCATAGCCCCGAAAGCGGCGTTGAAGGTTGGCTGCGCCAGCGGTGAGAAAGATGATCGGGATATGGCGGGCCCGTTCGCTGCCGCGCATGAACTCGGCGAGCTCGAAACCGTCCATGCCGGGCATCTGCACGTCGAGCAGGGCCAGGGCCACGTCGTGGACCAGCAGCAGCTCCAGCGCCTCTTCGCCCGAGCGCGCCTTCAGACAGTGGAGCCCGTCGCGTTGAAGCAAGGCTTCTAGCGCCAGGAGGTTTTCGTCCAGATCATCGACCAGGAGGAAGTTGATCGGCGGATCGGCGATCATCGCTCGGTTCCCAAACTCAGGAGGTAGGATGCGATTGCATCAAGGGACATGACGGCTGCGGTCGGCGTGGCTGCGAGCGCGGCTTGCGGCATGGCCGACGCCTGGGCGCTGGCCGGATTTTCCACGATCGCCACGCCGCCGGCCTTGGCCACCGCGCGCAGGCCCGCCGCGCCATCCTGATTGGCGCCGGTGAGCACCACGCCCACCAGACCGTCGGAGAAGACGTCGGCGGCGCTTTCGAACAGGATGTCGATCGAGGGGCGGGAGAAGTTCACGGGCGCGTCGGCCGACAGGGCCAGGGCGCCGTTGGTCTCGACCAGCAGGTGATAGTCCGGCGGCGCCAGATAGACCACGCCGCCGGCTATCGGCTCCTTGTCCTCGGCCTCCTTGACCGTCAGGCGGCATTTGGCCTCGAGCAAAGGCGCCAGGACATTGTCGCGATCGGGCGGGACGTGCACGACCACGAGGATCGGCAGCCGATAGTCGTGGGGAAGGGGGGGCAGGATCGCCATCAGCGCCTGCACCGCACCGGCCGAGGCGCCGATGACGACGACCCTGGGGGGCGACGCGCTCATAGATCGCGCCTTTGATAGATCTTCTCGCTCGGCGTGAAGGCCGCAAAGGCCTCGGCGTGGGCGGAAAAGCGCAGGCTTTCCTTCGAGCCCAGGCCCAGGAAGCCCTTGCGGGCGAGGGAGTCGTGAAAAAGGCCGATCGCACGGTCCTGCAAGGGGCGATCGAAATAGATCATCACGTTGCGGCAGGAGATCAGGTGCATCTCGCCAAAGACCGCGTCGGTCACCAGACTGTGGTCGGAAAACACCACCCGTTCGCGCAGGCTCTTGTCGAAGGCCGCCCGGCCGTAGTCGGCGGTGTAGTAGTCAGACAGCGACGAACGCCCACCCGACTGCTGGTGGTTCTGGGTGAACTTGCGGACACGGTCGAGCGGATAGACACCAGCCTCCGCGGCCGCCAGGGCTTCGGGATTGATGTCGGTCGCATAGAACAGCGTGCGATCGTAAAGGCCTTCCTCGCGGAAAAGGATCGCCATCGAATAGAGCTCCTCGCCGTTGCTGCAGCCGGCGACCCACACCTTCAACGACGGATAGGTGCGCAGGTGCGGCACGACGTTCTCTCGTAAGGCGCGGAAATAGGACGGGTCCCTGAACATCTCGCTGACCTGCACGGTCAGGTAGTCGAGCAGGCGCGGCAGGAACGCCGCGTCGTGAAGCAGGCGATCCTGAAGCGCCGAGAGCGTGGGAAAGCCCAGCTGGTCACGCGCCTGCGTCAGGCGTCGTTTCAACGACGCCCTGGCGTAGTGGCGAAAGTCGTAATGGTAACGCTGATAGAGCGCTTCCAGCAGCAGCTGGATTTCGAGGTCGACGATGTCTTCGGGCACGGCAAGACTATCTCGGCATCCAGACCCGGACCAGCGAGAGCAGCTTGTCCACGTCGATGGGCTTGGCCATGTAGTCGCTGCCGCCGGCGGCGATGCAGCGCTCCTGGTCGTCGGGCATGGCCTTGGCGGTCAGCATAAGGATCGGCAGCTTGCGCCAGCGAGGATCCTGGCGGATCTGGCGGGTTGCCGACAGGCCGTCCATGACCGGCATCATCACGTCCATCAAGACCAGATCGACCGCCGCAGACGAGTCCTGCGAGGCGCGGTCCAAGGCCTCTATGGCCTCCTGGCCGTTGCGGGCGATCTGGATGATCGCGCCTCTGGGTTCGAGCAGGTTGGTCAGCGAGTAGACGTTGCGGATGTCGTCCTCGACGATGAGGATCCGACGCCCTTCGAGCATCGCGTCGCGGTTGCGCGCCTTCTGAATCATCTTCTGCTGCTCGGGCGGCAATTCCGAAACAACCTGGTGCAGGAACAGCGACACCTCGTCGAGCAGCCGTTCGGGCGACTTGGCGCCCTTGATGATGATCGAACTGGAGTAGCGGCGCAGCCGCTGCTCGTCGTCGGCCGACAGGTCATGGCCGGTGTAGACGATCACCGGAGGAAAGGCGCGCTCACTGTCCTGGCTCAGTGTTTCCAGGAGCGAATAGCCCGAGGCGTCCGGCAACGACAGGTCCAGCACCATGCAGTCGAAGGTCTGGGCGCGTAGCGCCTCAAGGCACTCGGCGGCCGTACCGACGCCCACCGTCTCGACGTCGCCCGCAGACAGCAGATGCCGCACGGCCTCGCGTTGAGTTACGTCATCCTCGACGACCAGCACGCGTTTGACGGCGCTGGAAAGCTTGGCCTGCAGGCCGTGGAGGACTTCCGTCAGATCCTCCCGGCGAACCGGTTTGACCATGTAGCCTATAGCGCCCAGCGACAATGCGGTCTGGGCATGGTCGTTGGCCGAAACAACATGGATCGGGATGTGGCGGGTGGCGTCGTCACGTTTCAACCGATCGAGCACCATCAGGCCGGATTCATCGGGCAGGCCGACGTCGAGCACGACGGCGCTGGGTTTGAGCTGTCGGGCCAGTGTCAGCGCTTCATCGGCCGTTCCCGCCACCAGGGCTTGGAAACCGATCTCGCGCGACAGGTCGCGAACGATGGCGGCGAAGGCGGCGTCGTCTTCGATCACCAACAGGACGCGGCGGGCGCTGCTGAGACGGTCGCGATCGTCCTCAACGCTGGCGGCTGGCAGGTTGGCCTTCTGCATGGGCGTGGACGAAGACAGGTCAGGCGCTGGGTTCTGCGCCGCGACCAGCGCCTGGCGGGGCGAGACTTGCGAAGGATCGTAGGCCAGTGGGATGCTGAGCGTGAAGATGCTGCCCTCGCCGGGGCGGCTCTCCAGGGTAATGGCGCCGCCAAGCAGGCGCGCCAGCTCGCGCGAGATGGAAAGGCCCAGACCGGTGCCGCCATAGCGCCGGCTGATGGTGCCGTCGGCCTGCCGGAAAGCCTCGAAAATGCTCTCCTGGTGTTCGGGCGGGACGCCGATGCCGGTGTCCTCGACCCTGAATGACAGTCCGCCCGCCAGGTTGGGCGCTATGGCCAGACGCACGCCGCCCGTCTGGGTGAACTTGAAGGCGTTCGAGAGCAGGTTCTTGAGGATCTGCTCAAGGCGCTGGCGGTCGGTGTGGATTGTATGCGGCGTCTGCGGGGAGAGATCTATCTCAAAGCCCAGTCCGCGATCTTCAGCCATGGGGTGGAAGAGTCCACTCAGATCCGAACTCAGGCGCTGGAGGGACAGGGGCTCGGCCAACACCTCGACGTGGCCCGCCTCGATCTTGGACAGATCAAGAATGTCATTGATCAGCACCAAGAGATCATTTCCCGAGGAAACGATGGTCTGAGCAAAACCGACCTGCTTTTCCGTGAGGTTGCCGTCCGGGTTGTCCTTCAACAGGCCCGAGAGGATAAGCATGGAATTGAGCGGCGTGCGCAGTTCATGGCTCATATTGGCCAGGAAATCAGATTTGTACTGGCTGGCGCGTTCGAGCTCACGCGCCTTCAGCGTGATCTCTTCGCTGGTGCGCTCCAGGGCATCCTTCTGGTGTTCCAGGGTCTGGGCCTGTTCTTCCAGTTGGCTGTTGGTCTGCTCAAGCTCGACCTGCTGCTGTTCCAGACGCACCTGGCTTTCCTTCAGCGCCCGGCTCTGCTCTTCCAGCTCCTCGTTGGAGACGCGAAGCTCCTCGCTCTGGACCTGCAGTTCCTCCGACTGTCGCTGGGTTTCCTCCAGGGCGTTCTGAAGCTCTGCGCGGTAGCGGGCCGAACGCAGGGCGATGCCGATCGAGGCGGCCGCCTGATCGAGCAGATGAAGCACCCGCTCGTCGACCGGATGCAGGAAGCCCAGCTCGAGGACGGCGTTCACCGTCTCGTCGGCATGGGTCGGCACCAGCACGAGGTGGCGCGGCTTGTCGTGGCCGAGCGCCGAACCGATCGTCATGTAGCCGTCAGGGACGTCGCGAACGATCGTCGAGCGGCCCTCGGCGGCGACCTTGCCGAGCAGACCTTCCTTGAGGTCGAACCGCAGCGGAGAATGAGCGTCTGCTGGAAGGCCCAGGGCGGCGGCGCGGTAGAAGGACCCGTTCTCACCCTTGAACAGCGCCCCGGCCTGGAAGCCAAGATAGTCAGACAGAAACGCGAGTATGGCCTCGGACAAGCCTTCGACCGACTTGTCGCCCATCATCGCCTCGGAGAGGCCCACCTGGCCGGATTGGAGCCAGTCTTCGCGCGCGCGGGCCGATGCGGCCCGGCGCACCAGGACGAAGACGGCGATGGTCAGGATCGCGCCCAGCAGCCCCGAAAGCACACCGCTCGCCGTCGCCGTGCGATAGGCCTGGTCCATCTCGGCCAGGCGCAGGTCACGCAGCCGGTCCTCCTCGCGCCGCATGACATCGAGCTGGCTGCGTATGGCGTCCATCTCCGTCTTGCCGCGATCGGTGGCCACGACCGCCAGGGCGGCCTGGGCGTTCACCCGGCGTAGTTTGATCGTCTCGTCCAGTTCGGCGAGCTTGGCGTCGATGTGCCGCTCCAACTGGCGAATATTGGCCTGCTGGACGGGGTTGTCGGTGGTCAGCGATCTGGCCGCCTCAATGCGTGAGCCGGCGGCCGTGACCGCGCTCTGGTAAGGTTCCAGATAGCGGTCGTTGCCGGTTAGGAGATAGCCGCGTTGCCCGGTTTCGGCGTCTTGCGCGGTCGACAGCAGATCATCCAGCGCGATCAGCACCTGATGCGAGTGCAGGATCATCTGGTTGTTGTTGCGCAGCACCTGGATGTTCCGGAAGGCGATCGACCCGCTGATCAGGAAGAAGGCCAAAACCAGGACCATGCCTAGCATGGTCCAAAGATCTACGTCGGCCCGCGATCCGGCGCGACGAAAAGTGTTCTGGGGCATTGAACTCGAACGCCAGGCACGCCAACCGCGCGCAAGAAATGAAAAAGGGGAGGGAAAAGTCGCTTGGGCGCGCCGGGAAATCGCGGGCGATCAACGCCTATGATGACGATCGTACGAAATTCATCTTTTCCCCCGGCGAACGCTGGCGTGCAAATGCGATGCTAAGACAAAGGTTCCCATCGCACAGGTGAAATAAAATCGTCGAGAGAACCTCACCGCCAATCGGGCCTGGTTGGCGGCGCGGCGATATCCCTTTCGAACCGCTTCCGGACGCCGCACGAAGGCGCCAAGGCTTCACCACTGGTTCGGCCTCCAACCGGGAGGGGGAGTGAGGATCAACGCACTAGGAACGGGTTCGAGGCGAGCGACGTTTGGGCGGCTCAGTACTGCGCCGATTGGCGCTGGCCATTCTTTCGAGGACCTCATGCGCGGCGCACTCGGCGTTTTCATCGTTCAGCCCAATCCCGACAGCGGGTGGCGCCTGTCGAACGCCGACAGCGGTGAAGTCACATGCTTTGAAAGCGGTGGTCAGGCCGAGCGTCGTGCGATGGCGCTGGCCCGGCAGGCGCACGCCATGCATGGGGCCGGAGAAGTATGGGTTTATGACCGGTTGGAGCGATTGGTCGGACGCTGGTGCGTGGCGGCCGGCGGCGTGTCGCTCATCGAGCCTGAAAATACAGCCCAGGCTGCCTGAGCGCCGCGAGATGGCCGGCCAAAAAGGGGCGCGGCTTCGCCATGGATAGAGATCGTGGGCGGCGAGCGCTCATCCGCAAGAGGGAACGCCAGTCATTGCTGAGACTTCCTTCGAAGAGGAAAAAACATGCTGGTTACGAGGTAGAGATGAACGACCGGTCCGCTGCGTACTGGAGTCCACTGATGGGCGTGAACGTCTCACGAGTTCGCGCCTACTTGGCGGCGTTGAAGGCCGCTCGGCGCGCTGAAAGCTCACGCTGACCGCAGAGTGGAAGTCTGCAAGGACGAACCGGCGGGCTCCTTGGCGCAATAGCTCCTGCCGGAGGAAGATATGGGCTCCAGCGACAACGTGCATGCGCCAGAGCCCAGTACAGAGGAGGACGGTCGCTCCTGGCGGATCGTCCGTCCTCCCTGCTGACGCCGCCCCGAAGGGGGAACAGAGCGGCGGCTCGTCAAAGGTGATTTGACGGAGGATCAAATCCTGAACGGTAGCGCTTGTTCCCAATCGTTCGCGTCTTTCCGCTCTATGACGGTTTGAAGCCGCGCGGGCGCGATCGAGTGGACGCCTCCGTTGGAAGGGCCCGACTTTGGGCCAAGATCGTCACCAAGGGGGAAGCGAAAGTGGCGCTCTGGCCCCGTCGGCCGCGAGGCGCCATTCGCGAGGCGTTCCGGTTCGCGAGGACCGATCGATGCCTCTGGCGGCGGTGCGACCGTCCTGCTGGCGGGCGACGAGGGTGTAGCCGGGGCGGCCACGGCGGACATGTCGCCGGATCGGTTTCATGGCCGTGAAGGCGGTCAACGCCGAGGCGGCTCCGCCTGGATGGGACGAGCGGGCAAAGCCGCGCCTTGCGTTGTCTCCCGGGCGGCAAAGGCGATAGAGAAGGAGGCGACTTGGCGCGAAACCTGGATAAGCCTTGAACGAAGATGAGCCGGAGAGCCTTGCCGCGCGGTTGACCTGCCGCAAGGCCCATGCATCGGCGTTCAACCCTTTTTTCGTGTTCGCCCCAAGCCAGGTGACCATCGAGGGTGATGTTGTCGGTTGGTCGAGTTCGCCCGGCTATGTCCGCTACTTCTGCCCACGCTGCGGTTCCAGAGTCTTCGCCGAGAACGCCGGCGCGGACGAAACGCGCGAGTACGAAGTATCCCTTGGCCGCTTCGACGAGGCCGGCGTCTTTGTTCCGCAGTACGAGAGCTGGGCCAGACATCGGGAGCCTTGGCTGGAGCCGCTGTGGGTTCCGCAGTCTGAAGCCAGCAGGCAGGGAGACTGAACGATCGCCGCCGCCCCGGCGCCCGTGCTTCGGACGGGTTGCGCATGAGCATGCGGGAAGCGCTAGGTCGTGGCGAGCGCCTTGCCGACCAGGTCGCGGGCCTCGGTCTGCACGGCCTTCAGGTGGTCGGGACCCAGGAACGATTCCGCATAGATCTTGTAGACGTCCTCGGTGCCGGAGGGGCGGGCGGCGAACCACGCGTTGCCGGTGGTGACCTTGAGGCCCCCGATCGCCTCGCCGTTGCCCGGGGCGGCGGTCAGGACGCTGGTGATCGTCTCGTCGGCCAGGACCTTGGCCGACACGTCCGACGGGCTGAGCGCGGCTAGGCGGGCCTTTTGCCGACGATCGGCCGGGGCGTCGATGCGGGCGTAGGAGGGCGCGCCGTACTGCTCGGCCAGGCCGGCATAGAGCTGGCTGGCGCTCTTGCCCGTGACGGCCTGGATCTCCGCCGCCAGCAGCGACAGCAGGATGCCGTCCTTGTCGGTCGTCCAGACCGAGCCGTCCTTGCGCAGGAACGCCGCGCCGGCCGACTCCTCGCCGCCGAACCCGACCGATCCGTCCAGCAGGCCGGGGACGAAGTGCTTGAAGCCGACGGGCGTCTCCAGAAGGCGGCGGCCGAGGCCCGCCACGACCCGGTCGATCATCGAGGAGGACACCAGGGTCTTGCCGACGGCGACGTTCTGGCCCCACTGCGGACGGTGGGCGAAGAGGTAGGCGATGGCGACCGCCAGATAGTGGTTGGGGTTCATCAGGCCGCCGTCCGGCGTGACGATGCCGTGGCGGTCGGCGTCGGCGTCGTTGCCGACGGCGACGTCGAACGGCGTCTGGCCCTTCATCATCTCGATCAGGTTGGCCATGGCGCAGGGCGACGAGCAGTCCATGCGGATCTTGCCGTCGCTGTCGAGCGGCATGAAGGCCCACTGCGGATCGACCTTGTCGTTGACCACGGTCAGGTCCAGCCGATGGCGGTCGGCGATCTCGCCCCAGTAGGCGACGCTCGCCCCGCCCAGGGGATCGGCCCCGATCTTCACGCCGGCCGAGGGGATGGCGTCCAGGTCGAGGATGGAGGGCAGGTCGTCGATGTAGCGACCGAGGAAGTCATGGCCCTTGGCCGCCGCCTTGGCGCGCTCGAACGGAACGCGGCGGACGTCGCGCAGCCCGCCTTCGAGAAGTTGGTTGGCCCGGGCTGCGACGGCCGAGGTGATCTCGCCGCCGGCGGGACCGCCGGATGGCGGGTTGTACTTGATGCCCCCGTCGCGCGGCGGGTTGTGCGACGGGGTCAGCAGAATGCCGTCGGCCTGGCCGGGGTGGGCGCGGTTGTGGGTCAGGATGGCGTGCGAGACGGCCGGAGTCGGCGTGAAGCCGTCGGCCGCGTCGATCAGGGCCTCGACGCCGTTGCCGGCCAGCACCTCGAGGACCGAGCGCCAGGCCGGCTCGGAGAGGGCGTGGGTGTCGCGGCCGACGAATACCGGCCCGTTGATCCCCTGGGCGGCGCGATGCTCGACGATGGCCTGGGTGATCGCCAGGACGTGGCCTTCGTTGAAGGCGCCGTCGGCGCTGGAGCCGCGGTGTCCCGAGGTGCCGAAGGCGACCCGCTGGCCGACGTCGCTCATGTCCGGCTGCCGATCGGCGTAGGCGCGGACCAGGGCGTCTACGTCGGTCAGGTCCTCGGCGCGCGCGCGGCGCCCAGCGTGTTCGTGCATGGATTTCCCCGAAAATGACTGGCGGCTAATATGCGCTGGCTTCGGATAGGTTCCAGCAAAGGGGCCGCCGACGCTTTCGTATCTGGCGGCGTGAAGTTCGCCGCGCCGAGCAGCAGTGGGTCCAGGTTCCAGCGGCTCCAGATATCGGCCGGCGAGGGGCCGGCGCCGCAGTAAGGCGTCCAGGTCTCCATGGCTCAGCCTTTCGGCAGGGCGTAGGCGATCACGTAGTCGCCC
>NZ_PJRS01000004.1 GCF_002858925.1 Caulobacter zeae | reverse complement strand
ACCATGCGGCGGCGGGATGCAGTCGAGCGGGAAAGAGTCCGGTCGGGAAAACCGGACGCTCGGGGACCTGGCGCTGGCCAGGCCCGCCCGCCGTCGGCTTCGTCGGGGACAGACGGGAGAGACGCTCCTACCCAGGACATCCCCGCCCCGCGGCGCGCCTTTCGGGAAACCGGCGGGCGCGCTCCGGCAAGGCGTCAACAGCGCCGCCGGCCGGAGGCTGACGGAAAACGGCGGCGCGGAGCGCTCGGCTTCGTCGAAACGGTAACTTGCTGAAAACAGCTTCCGGGCGTCGCCCGGGCGCCCCGCACCCCTTCGATCAACTCGCAGCGAAAGCGCGAGGCCGCAAAGCCGCGCCCCAAGATCCTCCCCCTCTGGGGGAGGTGTCCGCGAAGCGGACGGAGGGGGGGCGTTCTCAGCTCTCAAGGCGTCGGAAACTCATCACCAGCTCCCCCCACCGATCGCTACGCGATCGCCTCCCCCACAGGGGGAGGTTCGCAGACCCAGCCCCCCCTTCAGGGGGAGCATCTCGAAGCCTCACCCCACCGCCGTCAGCCCCCGGTTCCATGCCACCAGCGCCGGCCCCGGCGAGAACCCGACTCGTTCGGCCTCGACGATGAAGATCGAGTGGCTGCCGGCGTCGACCACGGCGTCCACGCGGCACACGGCTCGCGCCACGCCGCCGGCGAACACCGGCGGGGCCTGGCGATGCAGCCGCCAGCGGCTGGGATCGAACCGCTCGTGGGCCCGCGACCCCGAGGCGAAGCGAAGGGCTTCCTCCTCGTCGGCAGCGCCCAGCAGCGCCACCGACAGGTCGGGGCGCGCGAGCAGCGCGTCGTGGCACCCCGCCTCCTTGCGCACGCAGAACAGGAAGCGGGGCGGGGCGACCGAAAGGCCGGTGATCGAGCTGACCAGCAGGCCCCGCGGGGCGTCGCCGTCCCAGCAGGCGACGATGGCGACGCCGCTCGCCAGGTGGGCCAGCACGTCGCGAAAGTCCGTCTCCGGCTGCGCGACCGGAGCGCCGGCGTCGTACGGCGCCATGGCGTCAGCTCGCCGCCGCTACGGCTTGCGCCTCGCGCTCGGCCACCAGTTTTCGCACCAGCGGGATCAGGTCGCGGCCATAGGCGACGGCGTCCTCGACGGGGTCAAAGCCCCGGATCAGGAAGGTCGTCACGCCCAGGTCGTAATAGTCGAGCAGGGCCTCGGCCACCTGCTGCGGCGTGCCCACCAGACCCGTCGAGTTGCCCGCCGCGCCCGTGACGGCGGCGACGCCGGTCCAGAGGCGCTTGTCCAGGCGCGAGCCTTGAGCCGCCGCGTCCAGCAGGCGTTGCGAGCCGGCGTTGGGCGGACGGTGGCCGCTGGTCGGCAGGCCGGCGGCCTCGCGCAGGGCCTTGGCCTTGGCGACGATCTCGTCGGCGCGGGCCCAGGCGGCCTCTTCGGTGTCGGCGATGATCGGGCGCAGCGACAGCGAGAACTTCACCTGGCGTCCGTGCTTGGCGGCGGCTTGGCGCACCCGGGCGATGGTCTCGGCGACCTGGGCCTGGGTCTCGCCCCACAGGGCGAAGATGTCGGCGTGTTTGCCGGCCACGGGGATCGCCGCATCGGACGAGCCGCCGAAATAGACCGGGATCTGAGGCGTGCGCAGCGGCTTGACCGCCCCGAAGCCCTGATCGACCTGATAGTATTGCCCCTTGTAGTCGAACGGCTTTTCGCTGGTCCATTCGGCGCGGACGATGTCGAGATACTCGCTGGTGCGGGCGTAGCGCTCGTCCTTGGTCAGGTGGTCGCCGTCCTTGGCCAGTTCCTCGTCCGAGCCGCCGGTGATGATGTGCACCGCCACCCGGCCGCCGGTGAAGTGGTCCAGCGTCGCCAGTTGCCGCGCGGCCAGGGTCGGCTGGGTGAAGCCCGGCCGGTGGGCGATCATGAACTTCAGGTTTTTGGTCACCGAAGCCGCGTGCGCCACCACCAGCTGGCTTTCCGGACCGGTCGAGTGGAAGGCCACCAGGGCGCGGTCGAACCCGCCCTCGTCATGGGCGCGGGCGATCGTCTCGACATAGTCGACGTCGATCACCGGGCCGGCCGGCGGATGGATCTCGGAGACGTTCTGGGTGTGGATGATACCGATGAATTCGACGCTCATGGGATGTTCCTCGATGTGCGGATGAAAGGGATCAGTGGGCGTGGGTCGGCGCCTGGGCCGTCTCCTTGCGCAGGGCGCGCACGACGGAGGGGCGGGCGAAGGCGCGGGTGGCCTTGGCGCTCCAGGCGGGATAGGCGGCAAGGTCGATCTGGCGGCGCTCGGCCCAGCGCCAGATCACCAGGGCGTAGGCGTCGACGGCGCTGAAATGCTCGCCCAGCAGCCAGGGACCCGGCGCCTGGGCCAAGCGCTCGATGTCGGCCAGGGTGCGGGCGAAGCGGGCCTCGCCGGGCGTGGCCAGGGCGGCCTTCACCGCCTCGTCGTCGGCATAGCGCTCGGGTCTGGCGATCTGGGCGAAGGCCACGTGCACGGTGCTGGCGAACCAGCTCATCACCTCGTAGGCGTGCGCCAGCTTAAGCGGCTCCAGCAGCGGCAGGAGCTCGCTGTGCGGGTAGCGGTGGGCGAGGTAGGTCAGGATCGCCAGCACCTCGGTGACCGGCTCTGCGCCGACCAGCAGGGTCGGGATCCGGCCCTTGGGATTGACCCGCAGGTATTCGGGCTTGCGCTGGTCGCCGGCCGCCAGGTCGAGCCGGCGTACGTCATAAGCGACGCCGATCTCTTCCAGGGCCACCAGCGGGGCCAGCGACGAACTGCCGGGCGCGATGTAGAGGGTCAGGGTCATGGCGAGGCCTCAGATCACGTAGAAGCCGTGCGACCCGTCACGGGCCAGCTGGTCGACCAGGCCGAATTCCCAGTCGAGATAGGCCTGCATGGCCTCGGCGGCGTTGTCGGTCCCCTCGTAGGGGCGCTTGTAGATGTCGGTCGGATCGCTGGCGGCGCGGGCAAGGCCCGTCTCCAGCGCCCGGCCGGCGGCGACCCAGGCGGCCGTGCCGCCGTCGAGCACCCGCACGGGCTGGTCGGCGATCTCCTCCAGCTCCGGCGCGGCCAGCCGAGCCAGAACCCCGTCGGGCGAGGTCAGGACGATCGGCTTGCCCTCGGGGATGCGCTCCAGCGCCTCGGCCAGCTGGGCCCGGATCGCGAACCAAGCGCCGGGGATGTGGCCCTTGCGGTGGGCGGGGCTGGGCGCGAGGTCCAGCACCACCACGGCCTCGTCGGCCAGGGCCTCGGAGAGGGCGCGCGGCAGGATGGCCTCGACCACCGGCAGGTGTGGCGGCTCGGACGGCTTCCAGGCGCCCGTCGCCAGCTCGCTCTCGAAGCCGCCTTCCAGCACGTAGACCTCCCAGCCCAGCTGGGCCAGCCATGAGGCGGTCATGTCGGCGCGGGGGCCCAGGTCGTCGGCCAGCACGATGCGGCCGCCGCGCACGGGGGCGAAGACGTCGGTCTCCTGCACCAGCTGGCCGCCCGGCGCGCTGCGGAAGCCGGGCAGGTGGCCTCCCGCGTATTCGTCGGGCGTGCGCACGTCGAAGCGGTAGAGGGTCCGCTTGCGGTCGGTCGCCAGATCGGCCAGCCCCTCGGCGTCGATGCGGCGGACGCCAGCGCGGTAGGCCACGTCGCGGGCCTTGGCGCGGGCCTCATTCAGGGTCTGGATCGAGACGTCGGGGAACTTGCGGCTCTGGCCGTGCTCCAGGCTCTGCTGGGCCAGGGTCCAGCCGATGGTGCCGTTGCGCAGGGCGAAGACGGGGTTGGGCACGCCGGCGTTCACCAGCGACTGGGCGCCGATCAGGCTGCGGGTGCGGCCCGCGCAGTTGACGATGATGGTGGTCGAGGGATCGGGCGCCAGCTCCCGCGCCCGCAGCACCAGCTCGGCGCCCGGGGTGCTCACCCCGCCGGGGATGCTCATGGTCGCGTATTCCTCGAACCGGCGGGCGTCGAGGATCACCTGGTTGGCCTTGGCGTCGATGCGGGCCTGCACCTCCTGGGCTGGCAGGGACGGGGTGTGCCGCCGCGCCTCGACCAGTTCGCCGAACGCCTTGCTGTAGGAGTTCACGTCCTGGAACAGCTCGTAACCGGCGTCCGTCCAGCCCTGAAGGCCGCCGGCCAGCGCCCGGACATTGGTGTAGCCCAGGGCCGCCAGCCGTTTGCCGGCCGGCGAGACCAGGCCCTCGCCGTTGTCGTACAGCACGATCCGCGTCTCCTTGCGGGGCACGCGATCGAGGATCTCGACCTCCAGCCGGGAGAGCGGCAGCTGCGAGGCGAACAAGGGGTGGGCCTTGGCGAAGGGATCCTCCTCGCGCAGGTCCAGAAGGGCGATCTCGCGGCGGGCGATCAGGTCCTGGCGGACCTCGCGGGGCGTGACGACGGGCAGGGTCATGGCGCGGCCTCGGCGGGGACCGGCTTGGAGCGGTCCCACAGGTTGGGAAGGGTGTCGTTGGAGTAGCCGGAGACGAAGGGCTTGCTACGTCCCTCGGCGTCGTAGGTGGCGCGGCGCACCGCGCCGATATTGGCCCCGTAGACGTGGATGCTGATCGACGGGCGATCGTCGAAGGCGTTGGTCACCCGGTGCACGTCGCCGACGGTGGGCGAGACGGCCTCGACCTCACCGCGTTCCAGCCGGTGGACCGGACCATCGGGAACCAGCGCCTCGCCATCGCGGCGATAGGCTTGCGACAGCTCGGCCCCGCGCAGCACGCCCACCAGGCCCCAGACCGTGTGGTCGTGAACGGGCGTCGCCTGGCCCGGCCCCCAGACGAAGCTGACCACGCTGAACCGCTCGCGGCTGTCGCAGTGCAGCAGGTACTGCTGGTAGCGGGCCGGGCTGGGCTGGGCGTAGGCCTGCGGCAGCCAGTCGTCCGTTGCGATCAGGCCGGCCAGCAGGGCCTCGCCCTCGCGCAGGATCTCTGCCTCCTCGCCCGTGCGGTCGAGCAGGGCGCCGAGGTCTCCGACGAACTGGGCCAGGCGGGGAAGGTTGGGCGTGCTGCTCATGACGTCACAGCGCGTACTTCAGCGTGACCAGCCAGGTCCGCGGATCAGGGAAGTTCAGGTAATAGACCCCGGTCGACGGCGTGTAGGTCGAGGTCACCGGCTTGTCGCTGTCGAGGATGTTGCGCGCAGACAGCTGCACGGCCCAGTGCGGATCCGGCGCGGTCCAGGTGATCGTGCCGTTCAGGAAGCCTTGCGAGGGGATGTCGTTCTGGCCGCCCGCGGCCGGGGTGGCGCTGCTGACCACGCCGCTCTGCCATTGGGCGTCGAGGCCGGCGCGCACCGATCCGGGAACAGAGACCGGCACGTCCCAGGTGACGCCGCCCGACAGGTTCCAGCGCGGCGAGTTCAAGAGGCGGTTGCCGTCGGCGTTGACGCCCGCGCCGCCGGCGCCCTTGTAGTCGTCATAGACCGCGTACAGCCAGCCGACGTTGAAGTTCAGGCCCACCCGCTCGGTCGGCCGCGCCTCGGTCTCCAGCTCGACGCCGTAGGTGTGCGCCTGGCCGGCGTTGCCGCGGCGGCTGCCCACATAGGCCGGGTCGTAGAACGACACCTGCAGGTCCTGGTAGTCGTTGTAGAACGCCGCCAGGTTGGCCCGCAGCCGGCGGTCGAAACCTTGAGTCTTCAGCCCGGCCTCGAAGGTGGTCACGTCCTCGGGCGCGAAGGGCAGGGTGGCCAGGTCCAGGCGCGTGGCCCGGTTGTCGAAGCCGCCCGACTTGAAGCCCTTGGAATAGCTGACGTACTGCGAGACGTCCGGCGTCCACTGGTACTGGACGGTGAACTTGGGCGTGATCGCCGACCAGGTCTTGTCGGCCGTGCCCGCGATCGACTGGCCGACGACCTGGCCGGCCAGGTTCAGCACCTTGTTGTCGAAGGTGAATTCCTTCTCCTCGTTGGTCCAGCGCAGCCCGCCGGTGAGGCTGAAGCGATCGGTCACCGCGTAGGTCGCCTCGCCGAACAGGGCGTAGGCGTCGGTGTTGGTGACGTTGTGGGCGCGGGCGAAGTTGTAGTTGCCGGGCGTCACCGTCGGGTCGGTGGCTTGCGCGTTGCGGCGGCTGTAGCCGTCGCGTTCCACGAAGAAGCGTTCGTGCAGGTAGAACAGTCCGCTGGTGAAGGTCAGGCGGCCGTAGTCGCCGTTCAGCTGGACTTCCTGGGTGACGTACTGATCGTTGTAGTGGATCAGGTTCTTCTGGATCAGCGCCGCCTCGCCGTCGTTGTCGTAGTTGACGGGATTGAGGTTGAAGCCGCCGTAGGCGGTGATCGACTTGATCTTCAGGTTGTCGTTCAGCGCGTACTGCACGCGGATCGAGCCGCTGATCTGGTCCAGGTCCTGGGTCGGTTCGACTTCGGAATACGATCGGCGCTTGTCGAACTCGCCGCCCGGCTGCCTGACCGGGATGTAGCTGCGGGTGTCGCTGCGGTCGCGCAGGGCGTTCAGCGTGAAGAGGACGTCCAGCTTTTCGGTCGGGGTCCAGCGCAGCTTGGCGCGGTAGGCGTCCAGGTCGATGCGGTTGACGTCGTGGTTCAGCGTCGGGTCGAAGGTCACCCCGTCACGCTTGTGGTGGATGTAGGACAGGCTGCCGGCCAGCTTGTCGTCGACGATCGGCCCTTCGATCAGGGCGCGCACGTCGACGGCGCCGTAGCTGCCCAGGCCCACCTCGGCCTTGGCGCGGAAGTCCTGGCCCGGATCGCGGGTGATGATGCGCAGGGCGCCGGCGCTGGAGTTGCGGCCGTAGAGCGTGCCCTGCGGCCCGCGCAGCACCTCGATGCGCTCCAGGTCGTTGAACTCGATCATCGAGCCGATCTGGCGGGGCACGTAGACGTCGTCGACATAGACGGCCAGCACCGGCTCCTGGATTGGATCGGCCTCGCCGACGCCGCGCAGGGCGTAGGTCTGGGTAGTGTGGCTGATGGTGACGCGGCTGATCGACAGGTTCGGGATCTGGCCGGCCAGGTCGCGGATGTTGTCGACCTTGCGATCGGCCAGCACCTGCGGGCCGAAGGCCGAGATGGCGATGGCGGTCTTCTGCAGGTCGGTGGCGCGGCGCTCGGCGGTGACGATCACCTGCTCGACGGCGGCCGATCCGCTGTCGTCGGTATTGGCGGCCGGCGCCGGTTCGGCCGCCAAGGCCCCGCCGGCGACGGCGAGGCCCGAAGTGAAGGCGAGAAGTTGAAGCTTGAAGGTCTGCACGTCTTTATCCCCGACTTGTTCGATGGGGATTTGTCGTCGTGAGGGCGCTTATCTCAACGAATATAAAATGATCGAGCGGATAGCTCTGCTCATATCGTCCGAAGTCATCGGATATATTTGCAGCGCTCGACATTATTTCAGGAATGATGAGAGGCGATCATCCCACAGCGGCCGTACATCGACGCGCGTCGGGATGATCTTGGCGGCGGCGAAGGTGTCGGCCACGGCCTGTTCCGAGGCGATCGCCGCCTCGCTGATCGGGCCCAGGATGCTGGGCGACGACTTCTCGCGGAATTCCTGGGCGTAGTATTCGGCCTTCACGCCCGTGGCTTTCTCGCGGGCTCGCGCCCAGCGGTCGCCGTCGGCGTTGATCCAGTCGAACACCCGCTTGTAGCGGCTGACATAGTCGCCCAGGGCCTGGAAGCGGACGGGATCGTCCAGCGCCTCCTTGGCCGCGGTGATCAGATAGTTTCCCGACAGTATGCCCAGCGCCGTGCGCAGCACCCGCGCCCCGGCCTCGCGCGCCTGGTAGACGATGACGCCGTAGATCACCCAGGCGTCCAGCGCACCGCTCTGGAAGGCCGCCAGTCCGTCCTGCGGGCTCAGCGCCACGGGCTGGATGTCGCTCCAGGCCAGGCCCGCCTCCTGCAACAGGCGCAGCAGGATGTAGTGCGAGGTCGTGGCCTTCACATAGCCGACGCGCTTGCCTTTCAGGTCCTTGAAGGCCTTAGCCGGCGAGCCCTTGGGCACGAGCACGACCTGGTTGTTCACGTCGCCTTGCAGCACCCCGACGATGCGCACCTGGTTGCCGGGCTGGGCGGCGACGAAGATCGGCGGGATCTCGCTCATGCCGCCGAAGTCCAGGGCGCGAGCATTGATCGCCTCGGCGATCAGGTTGCCGCCGGCGAACTGGGTGCGGGCCAGCTTGTAGGGCGGGGCCTGGATCCCGGCCTCGCCGAAGAAGCTCTCGGGATTGCCGCGATAGGTGGCGACCCGCAGCGTCAGGTCGTCCAGCGAGCCGGCCTTGTCGTCGCCATTTGGGGAGCAGGCGGCCAGGTTGACGGTAGTCAGGCCGGCCAGCGACAGGCCCGCGATCGAAAGGCCGCCCGACATCAGGTCGCGGCGGGAAAGGGAAAGGCCGGTCATCAGTCGAACAGGTCCGGCTCTTCTTCGGTGACGATGTCCCAGTAGGGCTGGAACGCGTAGATCCCGCCCAGCTCCGTGCCGACTTGGCCGGCGGTGTGCCTGGCCACTTCGGGCGGCATTGGCTTGGTCGGACCGGCGGCCTCGGCCAGCAGTTGGGCCTGGCAGGCGTTCTCGAGCGCCAGATAGCGCCAGACGGCCGCCTCCACCGACTGGCCGACGGTCAGGATGCCGTGGTTCTGCAGGATCACCGCCTTCTTCGGGCCCAGCGCCTTGGCGATCTTCTGGCCCTCGCTGGTGTCGAGCACGACGCCGGAGAATTCCTCGAACAGGGCGTGATCGTCGTAGAAGGCCGCCGAGTCCTGGGTCAGCGGATCCAGCAGCCGGCCCAGCGCCGACCAGGCCTTGCCGTACAGCGAGTGCGAGTGGGCCGAGGCCACCACGTCGGGCCGCGCCTCGTGCAGCTGCGAGTGGATGGCGAAGGCGGCGCGGTTCAGGCGGGCCGGCGCTCTCTCGGGCGGCTGCACGATCTCGCCCGCGTGGCTGACCAGCATCAGGTCCGAAACCTTGATGCGCGAGAAGTGCACGCCCAGCGGATTGACCCAGAAGTGGTCGGTCAGTTCGGGATCGCGCGCGGTGATGTGACCCGCGCCGCCCATGTCGAAGCCATGGCGGCCGAACAGCCGATAGCCGGCGGCCAGGCGCTGCTTGCGATAGAGCCGTTCCAGCTCGAGCGTCGGCTGTTGCGGGATCTCGCGCGCGCCGAACGGCGGCAGCACCGTCTCGATCTTGGCGGGGTGAGGGCCGGAAGCCGCGAAACTGCGGGCGGCGGGGATCGCGGTCATCGCGAAGGGTCCTTGTTGTCAGTAGCCGCGCGACAGGTCGACGACGTCGGCCAGGGGCGCGCCGGCGCGGAAGCGGGCGAGGTTCTCGGCGAACTGGGTCGCCAGGTTGATGCGGGTGTCGGGCGTGTGCACCGAGGTGTGGGGCGACAGGCGCACCTTCGGATGGCCGTAGAACGGGTGCCCATCGGTCAGCGGCTCGGGGAAGGTTACGTCCAGGCTGGCGCGGCCGACCCGGCCGTCGTCCAGCGCCGCCAAGAGGGCGTCGTCGTCGATCAGGGCGCCGCGGGCGATGTTGATCAGGTGCAGGCCGGGCTTGGCGTGGGCCAGCACCTCGCGGCCGATCAGGCGCTCGGTCTGCGGCGTGGCCGGCGCGGCCAGCACCACGTGGTCGCTGCGGGCAAACAGGGTCTTCAGGTCGGCCACCCGCTCGACGCCGGCCACTGGGATCGGCTTGTCTGAGCGGCGGGTGGCGATGACGTTCAGCCCCAGGGCCTGGGCGCGCGGGGCCAGGGCCTCGCCGATGGCGCCGAAGCCCACCAGGCCCAGCGTCGTGCCGGCGATCAGCTTCAGCGGTTGCGGCGCCCAGCGTTCGGACTTGTCGATCCAGATCTCCGGCAGGCGCTTGGCCTCGGCCAGGATCGCGGCCAGGGCGAACTCGGCCAGGGCGACCGCCGAAGAGCCGCGCGCCGAGGTCACCACCGGGCCGTCGAACAGCCAGTCCGGATAGAAGTCGATGCCGACCGAGACCAACTGCACCCAGCGCACGTCGAACGGCCAGCCGGGCGGCGGGGTCTTGGGCAGCACGCCGCCGGCCTTGCGGAACGGCGCAGCCACCAGGACCTTGGCCGAGGGCGGCAGGGGCGTGGTCAGGCCCGGCGGCACGGCGATGATCTCGGCGCCTTCCGCATGCTGGGCGAAGACGCTGTTGAACACCTCGGGCAACTGGCTGGCGACGACGAGGCGGCTCATGCCTGGGTCTCCCGCGAAGCGAAGGCGAGCTTGCCGGCGCCGGTCAGCACCACATCGGCCTGGGGCGTGTGCACCCGGCCGCAAAGCACGTCGCGGTGATGCCGCTCCAGTGGATTGGCGCGGGTCAGGCCCGGATTGCCGGTCAGCTTCAGGGCCTTCTCGACCACGGTGATGGCGTTCTCGGTGACCAGGTGCTTGACCAGGCCGCTCTCGCCGGCGCCCGTATCGCCCTTCGCCGCGCTGTCCAGCAGCACGCGGTTGGACAGCAGCAGGCCGTCGATCTCGCCCAGCGCCTCCTGGAAGCGGGGCAGGGTCGAGAGGCTGGCGCCCAGGTTGGCCGGCCTGCGGCTGATCAGGAAGTCGGCCAGCCAGTCGCGGGCCGAACGGGCGACCGCGTCATAGATCGCCGCCGTCAACACCGACGACCAGGTTCCGAACACCGCCGAGTAGGGCGGCGGAGCGCCCGGGGGCTGCGGGTCCAGGGCGTGGTCCAGCGGAACCAGCACGTCCTCGAACACCACGTCGTGGCTGGCGCTGGCGCGCAGGCCCAGGTGATCCCAGGTCTCCTCGATGACCACGCCGGGACTGTCGGCGCGGACCAGCCAGCCGCCGACCAGGGGGGCCGCATCGTCGCTGCGGGCCCAGACCACGAACCAGGTCAGGGCGCTGGAGCCGGTGGAGTAGATCTTGCGGCCGCTGATCCGCCAGCCTTCGGGCGTGCGCCGGGCGATAGTGGCGGGCAGGCCGCCGCGGGCCGGCGTGCCGAGGTCGGGCTCCACCCGCAGGGCGTTGATCAAGGCCCCGTGGTCAATGGCGTCGCCGATGACCCGCTGCTTGAGGTGCTCGGGCCAGCCTGAACGCCCCTCGACCGAGGCGTGGAACAGGTACTGCATGACCAGCACCAGGGCCGTGGCCGGCTCGCCCCGGGCGACGGCCGAAACCACCTTCAGGGCGGTGGGCAGGTCGCTTTCCAGGCCGCCGAGGCGCTTGGGCGCGGTCAGGGCCAGCAGGCCCGCCTCGTGCAGGGCCTGGAAGTTGGCGAAGGGAAAACTGGCCTCGCGGTCGTGACGGCCGGCGGTGGCGGCGAAGGCCTGCGTCAGGCCCGGCAGCACCGCGTCGAGGTCGGGCAGGCGAGGGGAAGGCTCCAGGCGGCGGGCGGCGGCGGTGCTCACTGCACGGCCTCGCCGGTCGGGAAGGCGATCAGGGCGCCTTCGTGAGAGGCGGGCGCCTCGACGCCCAGGTGGCCGAGCAGGCGACGGCGGATGGCCTGGAAGCGCGCGTCCGGCGCACGCGGGCGCTCCAGCGTGATCTTCTCCTCGGCGGCGATCCTGCCCTTGTTCAGCACCAGCACGCGGTCGGCCAGCGCGATGGCCTCGTCGACGTCATGGGTGACCAGCAGGACGGCCGGCCTGTGCTCGTGCCAGAGGTTCAGGACCAGATCGTGCATCTTCAGCCGGGTCAGGGCGTCGAGGGCCGCGAACGGCTCGTCGAGCAGCAGCAGGCCCGGCTCGCGGACGAGGGCGCGGGCCAGTGCCGTGCGCTGGGCCTCGCCGCCGGAGAGGGTGGAGGGCCAGGCGTCGAGGCGGTGGCCGAGACCGACCTCCTTCAGCGCCGCCTCGGCCCTGGCCCGGACAGCCCCTTTCCTGAAGCCTGGATCCTTCAGGCCCAGCGCGACGTTGCGCCAGACCTTCTTCCACGGCAGCAGACGGGCGTCCTGGAACACCACGGCGCGCGTGCTCGGCGTCGTCACGTCCTGGTCGCCGACCGGATCGAGCCCGGCCAGGGTACGCAGCAGGGTGGTCTTGCCCGAGCCGCTGGCCCCCAGCAGGGCGACGAACTCGCCCGGCGCAATCGACAGGTCCAGGCCGTCGATGACCCGGTTCTGACCGAACTGGCGGACGAAGCCGGTCAGCTTCACGGCCGGGGTGACCGGCGCGGCGGCCGGAGCGGGCGATACGGTGTCGAAGGCGCGGCGGCGGATGCGCGGCTGGACCATGGTCATTGCTCCACGAGGCTGGGGCGCCAGGCCAGAGCGCGGCGCTCCAGCGTGCGGACGAGGGCGTCGGCGCCGAGGCCGAGCAGGGCGTAGACGAGCAGGCAGACGACGATGATGTCGGTCCGCATGAAATCGCGGGCGTTGTTGATCAGGTGGCCGAGACCCGCCTGGGCGTTGATCTGTTCGGCCACCACCAGGACCAACACCGACACGCCCAGGGCGTAGCGCAGGCCGACGAAGAACGAGGGCAGGGCGCCGGGCAGGATCACCTCGCGCACCAGGCTCCAGCCCGACAGGCCGAAGCTTCGAGCGGCCTCGACCAGACGCACGTCGATCCCGCGCACTCCGGCGAAGAGGTTCAGGTAGATCGGAAAGGTGGTCGCCACCGCGATCAGCACGATCTTCGGCGTCTCGCCGATGCCGAACCAGACGATGAACAGCGGGGTCAGGGCCAGCGATGGGATGGTCCGCTTGATCTGCATCAGCGGGTCGATCGCGGTTTCGCCCAGGCGCGACAGGCCGGCGACCAGTCCGAGGGTCACCGCCACGACCAGCGCGATCGACAGGCCGGCGGCGGCCCGCGCCAGCGACACCAGCAGGTTGGCGGGCAGCTCGCCCGAGATGGTCAGCGCCCAGAAGGTTTCGGCCACCGTCGACGGCGCGGCCAGCACCCGCTCGGGGATCACGCCAAGCCGCGATCCCAACTCCCACAAGGCCAGAAGCAGCACCGGAGACAGCCAGCGGGCCCGCGAGAGGCGAGGCCATCGAAATGGCCTGGCTGAAGAAATTCTATCGGCGATCGCCAAAGACATCGGGTCGCTTCCATCGCTGTGACCGTTGCGGCGGGGGCGCCGTTGCTTCACAGAGATGGACGCTGAATTCCTACTCGATCAATAGACTTATCCTCAGGGGTCTTATTAGAGTTCCTCAATGGGGTAGACGGGGCGCCAGATGCCGACCAACCTTCCGACCGAACTTCTCCGCAGCTTCGTGGCCATCGTCGACAGCGGTTCGATGCTGCGCGCCACCGAGCGCGTCTTCGTCACCCAGTCGGCGCTGAGCTTGCAGATGAAGCGGCTGGAGGAGACCGTTCTGACGCCGCTGTTTCACCGGGAGGGGCGGCGTCTTTCGCTGACCCCCGCCGGCCAGACCCTTCTGGGTCACGCCCGGGACATCCTGGCGCTGAACGACCGGGCGGTAGTGGCGCTGACCGGCGACGCCCTGGCCGGGCCGGCGAGAGTGGGGCTGGTGCAGGACTTCGCCGAGACCCTGCTGTCGGGCGTGCTGGCCCGTTTCGCCCAGCTCAATCCCGACACCCAGTTGCAGGTGAGGGTGGCCGGCTCGCCCGAACTGCTGGAACTGCTGCGCAGCGACCGCCTGGACGTGATCCTGTGCATGGGGGCCTATGACGACCCGGCGGCCGCCCGCACCGTGCCGATGGTCTGGCACGGCGATGCGGACCTGGCCAAGCTGGACGTCCTGCCGCTGGCGATCCTGGAGGCGCCGTGCCGCTTTCGCGACGCGGCGTTGGCGGCGCTGGAGCGGGAGGGACGACCCTACCGCGTGGCGCTGGAGACCCCCAGCCTGTCGGCCCTGCGCGCGGCGGTGCAGTCGGGCCTGGCGGTCACCTGCCGCACCAGCCTGTTCCGGCCGGACGCCCAGCCGATCCCCGACGCGGCCCTGCCCAGCCTGCCCAAGGTGGCCTATGTGCGCCGCACGGGTCCGGCCCCGCACCCGTCGATCGGCAAGCTGTCGGAACTGATCCACACGGCGGCGCTGGAACTCTAGCCGCGTCGCGCCGCCGCCAGGGCCAAGGCGGCCACCTGCGCGGCCTGGCCGCGAATGTCGGGCACGGCGTTGATCTCCCACCAGGCGCCGCGCGTGACGGGGCCGACCGCGAACAGCGTGGGGCTCGCGTAGCCCGACGTGTCGAGCAGGCGGTTGTCGGCGTCGACGTCGAGACCCAGGCGCAGGGGATCGGGACGCGCCAGCCCCCGGCGGATCAGGTCCAGCAGCAGCGGATCGGTCGACCTCGTCACGTCGCCGGTCGGGCCTGTGGCGTTGATCACCGCCGATACTGAGAACGGCTGCGAGGCGGTTTCGCCGCGCGGCCGCCACGCCCCCTCGACCCGGCCGTCCTCGGCTTCGGCCAGGCGCACGATCTTGCCGGCGGCGATCTGCAACCGGCCAGAGCGACGCAGGCC
Source organism: Caulobacter zeae (assembly GCF_002858925.1). Classification (GTDB taxonomy): domain Bacteria; phylum Pseudomonadota; class Alphaproteobacteria; order Caulobacterales; family Caulobacteraceae; genus Caulobacter; species Caulobacter zeae. The sequence continues at coordinate 84,992 of NZ_PJRS01000004.1, read as the reverse complement.
GGCGACCCGCGAGGCGACCTCGGACGACAGGCGGTGGCGATGCACGTCCCAGAAGGGGCGAGCGTGGCGCAGGAAGGCCTGCTTGTGAGCCACGCTCCAGCCCCGCCAGAGATCCTGGGTGGCAGGCCGTAGGGCGTCGACGGCCGTGCGCCAGCCATGCTCGGCGGCCGTGCGGCGCAGCCAGGCGAGGGCGGCCAGGGGCGGAATGTCGGACGCCGGCGGCGAGGGTGGCCTGGCCGGCGGCTCGCCCTCGTGCTCCCGGGGGATGAGGCCACGCCGCGACAGGGCGATGATCGAGCGACCGGGCGCGGCGTCTTCCAGGCTCAGGGCCAGGTCCACCATCGTCAGGCCCGTTCCCAGCAGCAGGACAGGGCCGGGCGGCAGGCGGGCCGGGTCCCAGCGCCAGGGATCGGCGACATAGGCCGGCGAGGCGGCCAGGGCGTCGGTTACGCCGTGCGGACGACAGGGCGGGGGATTGCCGAGCGCCAGCACCACGGCGTCGGCCAGGATCGGGCGGCCCATGGCGGTGGTCAGCCGCCAGCCGTCGCCGCCGGGCTCCAGCCCGACCACGGCGTCGGGTGCGATCACCAGTCGGCCGGCGCCTTCCGGGCCTTCGACGATGTCGGTGAGCAGGCCTTGCAGGTAGCGGCCGTAGTCGCCGCGCGTGGCGAAATCGCCGGGTCCGACATCCAGCCCCAGGCCTCGCAGCCAGTCCACGAAGTCGCCCGGCCGGTCGGGCCAGGCGCTCATGTTGCCGGCGCGGACGTTCAGCCGGTGGCTGGGATTGTGGGTGGCGTAGGCCGCGCCCAGCCCGACCGGCGTGTTGCGCTCCAAGAGGATGACCCGCGCCGCCGCGCCGTCCCGCAGCAGGTGCAGGGCGGTCATCACGCCGCTGAAGCCGGCGCCGATCACGGCGATCACGGGCGTTGATGGCGAGGCCATGTTCAGAAAACTCTACAAAATCGATAGGAGTTTCTTCGGCGATCGTCGCGCGGCGTGCAAGCCGTCTGTCGAGGATGGCTGATCCTGGCTATTCGCGCCTCTGAAATATGTGCGCGGCCAATGCCGTTTATTGCGGTTCGCGATATATAAATCTCTGAATTCTTTCTGAGAAATACTCGTTCGCACCGTTTGGGCGTGCTCGCCATCTTCGCCTCCGCCGACCGTATCGCGTCGGCTGCAAGGAGGTTCCCATGAGCGCCGTCCTCGACGAGGTCCGCCAGACCCTTGGCCAGACCCTTGGCCAGTCCCTTGGCCTGACCGTCACGCCCGTCAGCTCGACCATCGGCGCCGAAGTCGCCGGGATCGACCTGCGCCAGACGCTTTCCCGCGAGCAGCGCGACGCCCTGAAGGCGCTGCTGCTCGACCGCAAGGTGCTGTTCTTCCGCGACCAGGACATCACCCGCGACCAGCAGCTGGCCTTCGCCGCCAACTTCGGCGAGGTCTACGCCCATCCGACCGGCGGCGTGGAGACCCACCGCGCCGTGCAGCCGATCTCGGCCGAGGCCTTCAAGAAATACGACATCCGCGAGAACCACTGGCACACCGACACCAGCTGGCGTGTGAACCCGTCGTTCGGCGCGGTGCTGAAGGCTGTGCACATCCCCGAGGTCGGCGGCGACACCATCTGGGCCGACGGCCACGCCATCTGGAAGGGCCTGCCCGACGACCTGAAGGCCGCCGTCGACGAGCTCTATGTCATCCACGACTACCAGGACGCCCTGAACCGCTCGGGCGAGCGCTATCCGCTGACCGCCCATCCGGCGATCCGCACCCATCCGGAGACCGGCCAGGAGATCTTCTGGATCAACTTCGGCCTCAAGCCCCGCTTCGTCGACCTGGCCCCGGACGAGAGCAAGGCGCTGCTGGCCCGCCTCTATGAGGAGGTCAAGAAGCCCGAACACCACGCCCGCTTCCGCTGGCGGCCCAATTCCGTGGCTCTGTGGGACAACCGCGCGGGCCTGCACTACGCGGTGCGTGACTATGGCGACTTTCCGCGGGTGATGGAGCGGGTGCTGATCGGCTCCGACGACGTGCCTTACCGAGAGCGCAAGCAAGCCTGACGCCCGCCGGCGCGAGCCCGCCGAAGCCGCGCCGCCGACCTTCCGATTTCTGAAGACCAAGAACGACGCGGGGCCGATGCGCCCCGCGCGGGGGATAGACTTTTGACCTTTGTTTCCTCGTCCAAGACCCTGAAACGCTCGGCCTTCGCGGGCCTGCTGCTGGCCTGCGCCTCGAGCGCGGCCCTGGCCGCCGAGCCGATCCCCGGCGTGGAAGCGCCAGACGCGGCCGCCGACGCCCTGGACGGCGTGGTCGTCACAGGGGTGCGCGGCGTGCGCCGCACCGTGGCCGACAGCCCCGCGCCGATTGACGTCATCTCGTCCGAGCAACTGACCGCCACGGGCAAGGTCGGGCTGAAAGAGGTGCTCAACACCCTGATCCCGTCCTTCAACCTGCCGGGCGTCAACGGCGGCGGCACCTCGTGGACGGTGCGGGCGATCACGCTGCGCGGCCTCAACGGCGACCAGGCCCTGTTCCTGGTCAACGGCAAGCGCCGTCACACCACCTCGCTGATCAACAACCTGGCCCGGGTGGGGCGCGGCGGCGTGCCGGTCGACCTCGACCTGATCCCGGCCTCGGCCATCGAGCGCATCGAGGTGCTGCGCGACGGCGCCTCGGCCCAGTACGGCTCGGACGCCATCGCCGGCGTCGTCAACATCATCCTGAAGAAGGACACGCAAGGCGGAGCCTTCTCCTATACCGGCGGCCAGAACTACCTCGGTGACGGCGACACCCGCGCCGCCAGCCTGAACTTCGGTCGCGCCCTGGGCGACGACGGCGGCTTCCTGCAACTGGCCATCAACTGGAAGAACAACGAGGCCGCCTCGCGCGCCGTGCCTTCCCGCGCCCAGTACCTCTATCAGCCGACCGTCACGACCGTCGGCGGCGTGACCACGGTGACGCCCGACCCGCGCGACGCCACGGCCGACCGCTACTTCTGGGGCGCCAGCTACGGTCCGGGCGAAGAGGACATCATCGCCACGGCCTACAACGCCGAACTGCCCTGGCGCGACCTGACCCTCTATTCCAGCGGCACGGTCAGCCACCGCTCGTCCAAGAAGGTCACCGGCAGCTTCCTGCCCAACCTGGCGCCGGTCACCGGCGTGATGGCCGGCCGGCCGCTGAACCGCAACTCACTGCCCGAGGTCTATCCAAACGGCTTCAACGCCCTGCGCCGGATCTTCGAGCTGGACTGGCAGACCAGCCTGGGCGCGCGAGGCGAGAAGGCCGGCTGGGCCTGGGACGCCTCGACCACCTTCGCCCAGGACCACGCCCAACTCGACGGCCAGAACACCCTGAACGCCACGCTGGGTCCCGACAGCCCGACCTATTTCCACCTGTCGACCCACCAGTTCCAGCAGTGGACCAACAACCTTGATCTCACCCGCTCGTTCGAGGGCGTGCTGCCCCGGCCGCTGCAGGTGTCGTGGGGGCTGGAGCACCGCTACGAGCGCTTCCTGATCGAGGCCGGCGACGAGGCGTCCTACATCGTCGGCGACTATGTGATCCCGGCCGGCCAGCCCTTCGCCGGCCTGCGTCCCAACCCCGGCCTGTCGTCCTATGCCGGGACTGCGCCGGAGGACGCCGGCTCGGCCACGCGCCATTCCTATGCCGCCTATCTCGACGTCGGGGCCGACCTGACCGAAAACTGGTACGTCGGTGCGGCCGTCCGCCACGAGCGCTACACCGGCGACGTGGGCGAGACGACCAGCGGCAAGCTGACCACCCGCTGGGAGTTCCTGCCCGGCTACGCCCTGCGCGCCACGGTCAGCAACGGCTTCCGCGCCCCGTCGCTGGGCCAGACGGTGTTCGCCACCTCGACCATCTCCGGCAGCCTGTGCCCGGCCGCGCCCAACAACACCTTCCGCGGCGCGCCCTGCACGCCGGGCGAATACCTGACCTTCCCGACCAAGGTGCTGCGCACCGACACCGCCGAGGCCAAGGCCCTGGGCGCGAGCCCGCTCAAGCCCGAGACCTCGACCAACTACAGTTTCGGGATCACCGCCGAGCCCCTGCCGCGCCTGCGCCTGACGCTCGACGCCTACCAGATCGACATCGACGACCGCATCGTCGACACCAGCAACCTCGACCTGTCGGTGACCCAGCTGCAATCGCAGCCGGCGCTTGTCGGCCTGCTGGCGCGCTTCCCCCAGGGGCTGACGGCGACCTACTACACCAACGCCGTCTCGACCCGGACGACGGGGATCGACTTCGTGGCCGAGTACGGCTTCGACCTCGGTTCTGCCGGCCGCCTCAACCTCAACGCCGCGTACGCGTTCAACAAGACCAAGGTCCGCGACGTCGCCGAGACTCCGGCCATCCTCAAGGCGGTCAATCCGAACCTCGTCTTGTTCGACCGCCAGAAGATCTCCGACCTGACCGTCGGCACCCCGCGCGAGAAGGTGGTGCTGGGCGCGGTCTGGAGCCGCCAGGCGCTTTCGGCCAGCCTGCGCACCACGCGCTACGGCGAATACACCGAGGCCGGCACGTCGGTGAGCCTGGATCGGACCTATAGCCCCAAGTGGGTGGTCGATCTCGATATCGCCTGGGACGTGCGCCCAAACACCAACATCGCGATCGGGGCCAACAACCTCTTCGACCAGTATCCCGACAAGATCGGCATCGTGAACGCCGACCAGGGGACACTGCAATACGGCCTGTTCTCGCCCTTCGGCATCACCGGCGGCTATTACTACGCCCGCCTGACCCAACGCTTCTAAGGGGAGGGCGGCATGGATCGACGCCAGCTCATCATCGGTTTTGGCGCGCTCGCCGGGCTCTCTGCCTGCGGCAAGGGCGACGCCCAGGCCCCGCTCAAGGTCGGCAGCCAGCGCGGCGGCACCAAGGCGGTGCTGATCGCCTCGGGCGTGCTGGAGGGCGTTCCCTACAGGATCGAATGGAGCGAGTTTCCCGCCGCCCAGCCGCTGCTCGAGGCGCTGGGCGCAGGCGCGGTCGACCTGGGCGAGGCCGGGGACGCGCCGTTCCTGTTCGCCTATGCCGGCGGGGCGAAGATCAAGGCCGTGCAGGCCGGTCGCAGCGGCGGCCGTTCGACCGCCATCCTGGTTCCTAAGGACTCGCCGATCCGCGACGCCCGCGGCCTGAAGGGCAAGAAGGTCGCCACGGGGCGCGGCTCGATCGGCCATTACCTGCTGCTGCGGGTGATCGAGCAGGCGGGGCTGTCGCCCGGCGATGTCGAGGTGGTTTTCCTCAGCCCCGGCGACGCCAAGGCGGCCTTCACGGCCGGCTCCATCGACGCGTGGGTGACCTGGGGCTCGTACGTGGCGCTGGCCCGGCTGCACGACAGCGCACGCGTGCTGGCCGACGGCGACGGCTATCTCAGCGGCAACGGCTACGAGGCCGCCAGCGTCAAGGCGATCCTCACCAAGCGGCCCCAGATCGAGGACTTCCTGCGCCGCCTGGCCAAGGCCCGCCGCTGGGCCGCCCAGAACCCCGACGCCTTCGCCGCCGTGCTGTCCAAGGAGACGGGCCTGTCGCTCGACATCGCCCGCTGGACGGTCAGCAACTACAAGGCCGTGCCCGTGCCGATCGACGAGACCTCGGTGGCCGAGGCGCGCTCGGTGCTCGACCATTTCCGCGCGGCAGGGGCGATCAAGTCGGAGCTGGATCCGGCCGGCGCCTTCGACGCCTCGTTCAACGCGGCGATCGCCTGATGGCCGACGACTTCGAGGCGCCTCACTGGGAGACCGATGTGCTGGTCATCGGCGGCGGCCTGGCCGGGACCTGGGCCACCATCGCCGCCGCTCGCGAGGGCGCGCGGGTGATCCTGGCCGACAAGGGATACTGCGGAACCAGCGGCGTCACAGCCACGGCCGGTCCCGGCCACTGGTGGGTTCCGCCCGAGCATCGCGAGGCGGCGGTCGCCGATCGCCTGAAGCGTTCGCTTGGCCTGGGCGATCCCGACTGGATGGCGCGGATCCTCGATCTCACCTGGACCAGCCTGCCGCAGCTCTCCCGCCACTACGCCTTCTCGACCGACGAGCAGGGACGCGTGCAGTATCGCGGCCTGCGCGGTCCCGAATACATGCGGGCCATGCGCGCCTTCGCGCTCGAGGCCGGGGCGACCATCCTCGACCATCATCCGGTCCTGGAACTGCTGACGAACGCCGACGGCGTCGTCACCGGCGCTGCGGGCGTCGCTCTGCGGGGCGAGCGGCCGTGGACGATCCGGGCAGGGGCGGTGGTGCTGGCCACCGGCGGCTGCGCTTTCGCCTCGCGCCTGCTGGGGTCTGCGACCAACACGGGCGACGGCCTGCTGATGGGCGTCGAGGCAGGGGCGGATCTCTCGGGCATGGAGTTCAGCAACTACTACACGCCCATGCAGGCGGGCACGAACATGGCCCGCTCGATGAGCTTCGCCTTCGCCCGCTGGTTCGACGAGGCCGACCACGAGCTCGACATTCCGGCCGGGCCCGACGTCAGTCCGCACCTGGCCCGCGCCCTGCTGAAGGGGCGCCTCTATTGCCGGCTCGACCGCATCCCGCAGGACATCCGCGAGGTGATGCCGCAGGTGCAGCCCAACTTCGTGCGGCCGTTCGCCCGCATGGGGATCGACGCCTATGCCGAGCGGTTCGAGGTCTCGCTCGTCTCGGAAGGCACGGTGCGCGGCGTCGGCGGGCTGCGCATCGACGGCCAGCTTTGCCAGACCGCCGCCCCGGGCCTGTTCGCGGCCGGCGACGCGGCCAGCCGCGAGCTGGTCACCGGCGCGATCTCGGGCGGCGGGGCGGTGAACTCGTCCTGGGCGCTGTCTTCCGGTCAGTGGGCGGGGCAGGGCGCGGCCGCTTTCGCCCGCGGCCGTCGCCGCGCAGGCGAGCGCCTGCATCATCTCGGCCAGGCCGGTCTGCGACCCACCGGCCGCCTGGCCGGGGTCGATCTGCCCGCGGCCGTCCAGCTCGTCCGCGAGGAGATGGGCGCCTATGACCGCAACATCTTCCGCACCGGCGAGGCCCTGGCCGCCTCGGGTGAGAAGCTCGACGAGGCCTGGCGCGAGATAGCCGCCCATGCCGGCGGCTGGGGCAGGGGGCTGCTTCGAGCCAGGGAGACCGCCGCCATGGTCGCCGCCGCCCGCTGGAGCAAGGCCAGCGCCGTGCAGCGTCGCGAGAGCCGCGGCATGCACCGCCGCGAGGACGCGCCGGGGCTCGACCCGCGCCTGGCCTCGCGCCAGCGCGCGCAGGGCCTGGACCGGGTGGTCACCCGCTTCGAGGCGGCCAGCCCTGAAAACACCAGCCTGGAGGCCGTGGCATGATCGAGGTCGTGATCGACGACCGCTGCGGCGGTTGCGGCGACTGCGTCGACGTCTGCCCCAGCGACGTGCTGGCGCGCGGACCGGGCGGCAAGGCGGTGATCGCCCGCCAGGCCGACTGCCAGACCTGCTATCTGTGCGAACTCTACTGCCCTGAGGACGCGCTGTTCGTCTGGCCGCAGACTGACAGTGTCGCCGACGTCACCGCGCAGCAGGCCCTGGCCACCGGCGACGTCGGCGGCTTCCGGCGCGACAGCGGCTGGGACGAGCATGCCGCGACCCACACCAACCAGCATTGGCGCATGGGGGCGATATTCGAGCGCGCCCGCCTGATGGCGATCGACGCCGCCAAGACTGCTCGAACCGAGGACGGGAGGACCAAATGAGCCAAGACACCCTGCGCGAGCGCCTGGCCGCTCTGCATGCCGAACGCGTCCGCACCTGGGACCCCGCGGCGCTGAAGATCAACATCGACCAGCGCGCTCGCCTGGTCGAGGCGGCGGACCCGGACGCCTGGGTCAAGGTCGGCGACAAGGTCGCGCCCTTCGTGCTCAAGGACGTCGAGGGCGGCGACCTGACCCTGGCAAGCCTGACCGCCAAGGGGCCGGCGGTGCTTGTGTTCTTCCGCTTCGCCGGCTGCCCGGCCTGCAACATCGCCTTGCCCTATTACGAAGAGCGGCTGGCGCCGGCCCTGGCGGCGATCGGCGCCACACTGGTGGCCGTCAGCCCGCAGGTTCCCGAGCGCCTGGGCGAGATCCGTGTCCGCCACGGCCTCGGCTACAAGGTCGCCGCCGATCTCGGCAATGAGCTGGGACGTCGGTTCGGCGTCACCTACGTCGCCGACCAGGCCAGCCAGGACGCCCAGCGGGCCAAGGGAAGCTTCATCGGCGACGTCACCGGCACGGGAACCTGGGAGCTGCCGCAGCCGGCTGTGGTGGTCATCGACCGCAAGGGCGTCGTCCGCTTCGCCGATGTCAGCCCCGACTGGCTGGTCCGCACCGAAGCCGACCCCATCATCGCCGCCGTCCGCGCCCTGACCCCGGCGCCCGCAGCCGTTTGAGGGCTAAAGATCCTCCCCCTGAAGGGGGAGGCGGCCCGAAGGGCCGGAGGGGGAAGTTCCTGATGACTTCGACGCAGCCGTCGCCTGCGCGATCACGTCCCCCTCCGTCGGCTTCGCCGACACCTCGCCCTTCAGGGAGGGGGTCTGGAGGCTCCGTCCGTCTCGGGGTTGAGCCCATCCAATTCCCATGTCTACAGTAGGATAACGCCGTTCTCGAGACGGCGATGTCCCTGGGAGGACGCCATGAACGCCTTGACCCCGATCTCAGCGGGCGACGCGCCTGACTATGCCGGCCTGACGGTCACGCCCGCCGGCCCTGTGTTGGGCGCCGAGATCTCCGGGCTCGACCTGACGCAGCCGCTCGAACCCGAGATCGTCGCGGCCGTCCGCGCGGCCCTGCTGCGCCACAAGGTCGTGTTCTTCCGCGACCAGGACATCAGCCACGAGGACCATGTTCGCTTCGGCCGCTATTTCGGCGACCTGGAAGGTCATCCGGTCACAGCCCACGTGCCGGGCTATCCCGAGATCCTGCACATCGAGGCCGCCGACGGCATGAAGCTGCGCGAGGCCATCGTCCCGATCGTGCGGGCCGCCAACAAGTGGCACACCGACGTCACCTTCCGGCCCGCGCCGTCGATGGGCGGGGTCCTGCGCGCCCGCACCCTGCCGCCGTCGGGCGGCGACACCCTGTTCGCCGACACCGCCGCCATCTACGCCGACCTGCCGCAACCGCTGAAGGACAAACTGGCGGGCCTTTCGGCCGAGCACGATATCCTGCAAAGCTATGGCAACCGCATCGACGAGGCCAAGCGGCAGGAACTGCGCGCGGCCTATCCGCCCCAGGCCCACCCCGTGGTGCGCACCCATCCCGAGACCGGCCAGCCGCATCTCTTCGTCAACAAGGTCTTCACGACGCGGATCCTCGGCTTGCCCGAGGACGAGGCCGCCGCCTTGCTTGCCGAGCTGCTCGACCGGGTGAAGTCGCCCGAATACCAGGTCCGCTTCCGCTGGACCCCGAACGCCATCGTCTTCTGGGACAACCGCGCCACCCAGCACTACGCCGTGCTCGACTACTGGCCGGTGGAGCGCGTGGTCGAGCGCGTGACGATCAAGGGCGACGCGCCTTATTTCCGTGCCTGATCAGGGGCTTGAGAGCATCTCGTTGGATCGCGGGGAAGGGGCTGCGTAAGCAGGATTCCGTCATTTTCAGCCAACGGAACGGCCCGATGTCCCAGCCCCGTCAACTCAAGCTCGGCTTCATCCTGCACGGGGTCGGCCCCGGCTGGGGCGACTGGCGCCATCGCGACGCCCAGCCGAGCGCCAGCACGGACTTCTCGTTCTACAAGCGCCAGGCCCAGGTCGCCGAGGCCGGCAAGTTCGACTTCCTGTTCGTCGCCGACAGCGTCTACATCACCGAGAAGTCGAGCCCCCACTACCTCAACCGCTTCGAGCCGCTGACCATCCTGTCGGCCCTGGCCGGGGCCACCAGCAACATCGGCCTCGTGGGCACCCTGACGGTCAGCTACAGCGAGCCGTTCAACGTCGCCCGCCAGTTCTCGTCGCTCGACCACATCAGCGGCGGCCGGGCTGGCTGGAACGTCGTCACCTCGTGGCTGGAAGGCAGCGCGGCCAACTACAGTCGTGAAAAGCACTACGCCCACGACGTCCGCTACCGCCTGGCCGGCGAATATCTCGACGTCGTCCAGGGGCTTTGGGACAGCTGGGAGGACGACGCCCTGACCTTCGACAAGAAGGGCGGCCAGTTCTTCGATCCGGCCAAGCTGCACGCCCTGAACCACAAGGGCGAGTTCTTCTCGGTGAAGGGCCCGCTGAACATCAGCCGCTCGCCGCAGGGCCAGCCGGTGATCTTCCAGGCCGGCGCTTCCGAGGACGGGAAGGCCTTCGCCGCCAGCCGCGCCGACGCCATCTTCGTCTCGCACGAGGATCTCGACGCCGCCCAGGCCTACTACAAGGACATCAAGGCCCGCGCCGCCGCCTTCGGTCGCGATCCCGACCAACTCCAGGTGCTGCCCGCCGCCCGTCCGGTCGTGGGCAAGACGGCGCAGGAGGCCGAGGCGCTCTACAAGGAACTGACCGAGCTCGTGTCGCTCGACAACGCGCTGTCGATGCTGGCCCGGCCGTTCAACGAGTACGACTTCTCCCAGCACGACCCCGATGGTCCTTTCCCGTTTGAGGCCGCCGCGTTCGGGGCCAATTCCAACCAGAGCTCGGTCAACCGCATCGTCGCCGCCGTGAAGGCCGAGAACCTGACCCTGCGCGAGACGGCCCTGCGCTTCGCCACCCCGCGCGGCCATTTCGTCGGCGCGCCGGAAGCCGTCGCCGACAGCTTGCAGGCCTGGTTCGAGGCGCGCGGCGCCGACGGCTTCGTGCTGTTCGAAAGCCTGCCGGGCCAGCTGGAGGCCTTCGTCGATCTGGTCGTGCCGATCCTGCAAGGCAGGGGGCTGTTCCGCACCGACTACGAGGGCTCGACCTTCCGCGAGAACCTGGGGCTGGACTTCCCGGTCAATCGCTACGCCGGCGCCCTGGCGGCCGCGGAGTAGACTTCAGAGCGACGCCTCCGCCGCTGACGCGGCGGGGGCGATGCGGCGTTCTTCCGACCGGGCCTCGGCGGGCTTGCCGCTCCAGTAGTGGTCATTGCCCCTGAAGGCGCCTTCGATGGCGCGCAGGCCCCGTTCGACCTGGGCTGACAGGTGGCCGATCAGGCTCTGGTGCTTCTCCACGATCGCCAGATCGCGCGGGGCGCGCTGGATGGCGCTGGCGTAGCGGTGCAGGCTGGACTTCATCTCGCGCATCTCGCGGGCGATCCGCGCGATCCGGTCCCTGTCGACCTGGCCGAAGTGGCGGGTGCCGTGCAGCCTGTTGCGGGCGCAGGCCGCCAGCCACTGGCCGCGCGTCATGCCGGTGATCCGGCATTCCTCGTCCAGGCGCAGCCGGTCGTCCCTGGTCAGCAGCACCGCCACCGAGCTCGCCTGGGCCTGGCTGACCGGTTGGGGTGCGGGCCGTTGCGGCGCGCCGCCCCCGTCCGACAGGCATTGCGAGACGAGGGCGCGCAGGGCCGCCGAACGCCCGCCGCACGTTGCCGCATAGGCGTCGAATTGTTCGGCGAGTTCATCTGGCAACTGGAAGCCGAAATGCGTCATCGGTCTGTCGCTTCAAGGTCAGGCGTCGCGATAATTTTCGCTTCGCTCAGATGTCTGAAGAAGAGCGCATGATTCGCTCTATTTTAGACATACGACCACTTTTCGGATTCTGACCATTACGGCTTTGTATCAAATTATTGCTCAGAAAATGTGTCACAAAACTTTGGGCTAACTGTCTTCGCGGCTCTGTAGCCCGCCGATCCAGGGCGGGAAGGGCGAGGCTTTTTCCATTGGTGGGGACCGGGGGTCTTCGCCGCCCTTTTGCGGCTGCGCCAATGGAGAACCGTCATGAACCGCGTTGGAAACGTTAGCTTGATCGCGCTCGCGCTGAGCGCCTCCCTGGCGCTTGCGGGCTGCGGCGGCGCCGACGGCGTCGCGTCTCCGGGCGAAGGCGGCTTCGGTAACGGCGGCGGCACGAACCCGACCAATCCGACCACGCCGCCTCCGGGCACACCTGCCGCCGACTGCCCGACCGGTTTCGCCAATGTCGGCACCGTCGCCAACGGCACGCTGCGCAACTGCCAGCTGCCGCAGCTGATCACCGGCAATCTGGTCGTGCCGCTGCGCGCGGGCACCGTCTATTCGGTCAGCGGCCGCGTCGATGTCGGCCAGGACCAGGGCGGCGACCCGAACGCGCCCATCGCCGGCCGCTCCAAGGGCGTGATCACCGTCGAAGCCGGCGTGAAGGTCTTCGGCTCGGCCGGTCTCGACTACATCGTCGTCAACCGCGGCTCGCAGATCTTCGCCGAGGGCACCGCGACCAACCCGATCGTCTTCACCAGCAAGCAGAGCATCGAAGGCCAGACGGGCGTCGACTCGATCGGCCAGTGGGGAGGTCTCGTCATCTTGGGCCGCGCGCCGATCAGCAACTGCTCGGGCGCCGGGGCCACGCCGGGCACGGCCGGCTGCGAGGCCCAGGTCGAGGGCACCAACGCCTTCTACGGCGGCAGCGGCCTGCAGGATAACAGCGGCGTCATGCGCTACCTGCGCGTCCAGCACTCGGGCTTCGTCATCGTCGCCAACAACGAACTGAACGGCATCACCTTGGCCGGCGTCGGCTCGGGCACCACCTTCGACCACATCCAGGTGCACAACAGCAGCGACGACGGCATCGAGTTCTTCGGCGGCAACGTCAACGGCAAGTACCTGGTCCTGACCGGCAACGACGACGACAGCATCGACACCGACACCGGCTACAACGGCGCCTTGCAGTTTGGCATCATCGTCCAGCGCGCCAACGGCGGTAACCGCGCCTTCGAGACCAGCAGCGCCGGCACCGCGCCGCGCTCGAACCCCAAGTTCGCCAACTGGACCGTCATCGGTCGCGGCGGCTCGGGCAACGACCTGCTGGTGGCCAACACCTCGACCAACAACGTCTGGGTCAACTCGGTCGTGCAGATGACCGCCAGCACCGCCGGCTGCGTCGACATCGACGACGCCACCACCCAGGTCGCCTTCCACTCGGTGGCCCTGGCCTGCGCCACGCCGTTCACCAACGACACCAATGTCGACGCCACGGCCGTTGCGGCGCTGTTCAACGCCGGGACCAACAACACGTCGAGCCATACCTCGACGCTGACGGGCACGTTCATCAACGGCGCCAACGAGGCGGCCCGCACGCCCTACGCCAACATCACCAGCCTCAGCAGCTTCCTTGTGAACCCCGGCTACATCGGGGCGGTCAAGGACGGCAACGACACCTGGTGGCAGGGCTGGACCTGCGGCCTGACCAGCGGCTCGACCTGCTGATCCGGTTGGGGGCGGCCGTGCGCCGCCCCCGCTTCCCGACGCCCGACAATTCCAAGGTTCCTCCGATGAACATGCTGTTCCGGCCCCTGAGCGGCCTCCTGCTCGCGACGTCGGCGCTGGTCGCGCCGCAGATCGCCATGGCGCAGACGACCCCCGCCGCCCAGCCGCAGCCGGGCGCAGCCGAAACCCCCGCGCCGCGCCAGTTCGCGGCGCTCGACCCCGAAGACGCGCCCGTCGCCGTCGAGGAAGTGCTCGTCCTGGGGCGCAACATTCCCGAACCGATGCGCACGACCTCCGAGGTCGCCAGCTTCCTGACGCAGGAAGACCTCAAGCGCGCGGGCGACGGCACCGCCGCCGAAGCCCTGACGCGGGTCAGCGGTCTGAGCCTGGTGTCGGGCCGCTTCGTCTACGTGCGCGGCCTTGGCGAGCGCTACTCGTCGGCCCTGCTGAACGGCTCGCCGCTGCCCAGCCCAGAGCCGCTGCAACGGGTCGTGCCGCTCGACCTCTTCCCCTCGGCCATCCTGGCCGGGGCCACGGTGCAGAAGAGCTTCTCGCCGAACTATCCGGGCGAGTTCGGCGGGGGCGTCATCGACCTGCAGACCGTGGCCATTCCCGACGAGGCCTTCTTCGAGGTCGAGATCGGCGGCGGCGGCAACACCGAGACCACGCTGAACAAGGGCCTGACCTACTACGGCTCGGACACCGACTTCCTCGGCTACGACGACGGCACGCGCAAGAAGCCGCCGGAGCTGCGCGAGGCGCTGGCCACGGGCAAGCGCATCAACTCCAGCAACTTCACGACCGCCCAGTTGGTCCGCATCGGCTCCAGCCTGGTCAACGCGCCGCTGAACCTGATCCAGACCAAGAACAAGATCCCCGGCAACTTCTCTGCCGACGTCAGCGCCGGCCGCTCGTTCGAGCTTCCTTCGGGCGCGCGCCTCGGCGTCGTGGCCATCGGCGGTTTCGAGAACAGCTGGCGCTCGCGCGAAGGCGTCCAGCAGCAGGGTCTTGAGCAGAACGGCGTGCTGGAGCCGCGCACCAGCTACAACTTCAAAAACACCAGCAACAACGTCACCGTGAACGGCCTGGTGGGCCTGGGCCTTGAGTGGGGCGACCACCAGGTGCGCTGGACCAATCTCTACGTCCACAATACTACCAAGTCGGCCCGCCAGCGCGCCGGCGAGGACTACGCCGCCGGCCAGGAAGTGCTGGACTCCTACACCGAGTGGTTCGAGCGGAACCTCTACGACACCCAGCTGTCGGGCAAGCACGAGTTCGGCGCCTGGAACTTCGACTGGCGCGGCTCCTACGCCAAGTCCGAGCGCGACGCGCCGTACGAGAAGTTCATCCGCTATCGCCTGGAGAACGGCGTCTACTACCACTCCGCCTCGCAGGAGCAGAACTCGACGAGCTTCAGCACGCTGGACGACACCATGGCCAGCGCCGGCTTCGACGTCGGCTACACCCTGCCGCTGAGCAGCGGCCGCGACGCCAAGTTCAGCGGCGGCTACGCCTATCTGGACAACGAGCGCGACGCCGAACGCCGCGACTTCCGCTACCAGGGCGGCGCCATTCCGCTGGCCATCCAGCGCGAGCGGGTCGACTTCCTGCTGTCTGACTACAACCTGGCCCAGGGCTACCTGACCTTCACCGAGATCACCGGCGGCGACGGCGCGGCGGCCTATGAGGCGGGCCTCAAGGTTCATGCCGGCTACGTGCAGGTTGATGCGGAGTTCCTGCCGCGCCTGCGCACCTCGTTCGGCCTGCGGGTCGAGGACGCCGAGCAGACCGTCCAGGTCGTCGACCTGTTCGGCGGCGCCCCGGCCACGCCGACGGCGCTGGAAGAGACCTATGTCCTGCCGGCCGCGACCCTGACCTACAACTTCGCCGAGGACATGCAGCTGCGCCTGGGCACCTCGAAGACCATCGCTCGTCCGCAGTTTCGCGAACTGGCGCCGCAGCAGTACTTCGATCCGGACACCGACCGCCTGTTCATCGGCAACCCGTACCTGACGGACACCGAACTGCTGAACCTCGACGCCCGCGTCGAGTGGTACTTCGCCGCCAACCAGTACCTGTCGGGCGGCCTGTTCTACAAAGACCTGGATCGTCCGGTGGAGTCGGTGGTCAGCGAGCAGGGCTCGACGATCGTCCAGACCTATGTCAACGCGCCGAAGGCCTCGCTCTACGGCTTCGAGCTGGACTTCAAGAAGCTGTTCGACAGCCCGTTCGAGGGCGCGTTCTTCGGCAGCAAGCGCTGGCTGGTCGGCGCCAACTACACCTTCTCGGACTCGCAGGTGAAGGTGGGCGAGGACGACCTCGTCTACCCGCTGGCCGGGGCCGGCGCGCCGCGCCGCGCGCTCGACTACGTCAAGGACGGCAGCCAGCTTCAGGGCCTCTCCAAGCACCTGGCCAACATCCAGTTCGGCTGGGAGGACGAGGAGAACCGTTCGCAGGCGACGATCCTGGCCACCTATGTCAGCAAGCGGATCTCGGCCCGCGGCCGGCCCGACCAGCCCGACCTCGTGCAGGAACCGGGTGTGACGGTCGACTTCACCTACCGCAAGGCCTTCGACGTCCGGGACCGCGAGCTGGAGTTCACCTTCAAGGCCCGCAACCTGCTCGGCGAAGACTTCGAGGAGTACCAGGTGCTGGGCGGCGGCCGGGTGGACGCCAACACCTACGACCTGGGCCAGACCTTCTCGGTTTCGCTCTCCACGCGGTTCTAGGTCTCGCCAGGACCGACCGCGGCCGATCGACGGCGCTCTTCGCCCTGGCGGGCGGGGAGCGCTCGTCGCCGTTGAACCACCAAGCCGATCCCGATGCTCGCAAAGCTGACCGAAACATTCCGGAACCATCGGGGGAGGGCGTTCATCGCCCTCGAACTCATGGTGCTGCTCGTCCTGGCGGTCCAGATCGCGCGGCTGGTCTGGGTCGCCGCCGCGCCCGCGCCGCCGGTCGCCGTCAAGGCCGCACCGGTCCAGAGACCGGTCGATCCCCGGATCCTCGCCACCTTCGACGCCTTCGGTTCGGCCGGGGCGTCTTCGCGCGTCGGGGGCGCGGCCAGCGTCGAGGGCTTCCGGCTGTTCGGCGTGCGCCAGACCGACGGCGGCGGCTCGGCGATCATCGCCGGCCCCGACGGTGTCCAGAAGTCCTACGCGATCGGGGAAAGCATCGCCGACGGCGTCACCCTCGCGTCCGTCGCCGCCGACCATGTCGAACTCTCGCGGGCCGGCGCCCGCATGACCCTCTCGTTTCCGGAACGTCCATGACCAAGGCCCCCACGCTGCGCATCCTCGTCGCGGCCGCCTCGATC
Organism: Caulobacter zeae; assembly: GCF_002858925.1. Taxonomy (GTDB): domain Bacteria; phylum Pseudomonadota; class Alphaproteobacteria; order Caulobacterales; family Caulobacteraceae; genus Caulobacter; species Caulobacter zeae. The sequence goes on along the minus strand of NZ_PJRS01000004.1, from coordinate 68,385 downwards.
GCGCTGGCCCTGCCGTCGGCCGGTCCCGCGCTCGCCCAGACCCAGGTGTTGAACGTCCAGGACGCCGACATCCGCGCCTTCATCCAGGACGTGGGCAAGACCACCAACACCACCTTCGTCGTCGACCCGCGGGTCAAGGGCACGGTGTCGGTGACCAGCAACGGATCGCTGAACCGTCGCGAGCTGTTCGAGCTGTTCCTGGCCACGCTGCGGGCCAACAACCTGGTGGCCACCCCGGCCGGCGGCGGCGTCTATCGCATCGAGCCGTCAGAAAACGCCGCCCGCCAGCCCGGCACGGCCGGGGGGCAGTTCGCCACCGAGGTCTTCCGCCTGCGCACGCTGGATGCGGCGACGGCGGCCGACATGCTAAAGCCCCTGGTCGGGCCGCAGGGCCAGGTCGTGGCCAACGCCCGGGGCGGGGCGGTGGTCGTGGCCGACTACGCCGACAACGTCCGCCGCATCCGGGCCCTGCTGGCTCAGGTCGACCAGGACCGCGCCGCCGTCCACACCGTCACCCTGACCAACAGCTCGGCGCGCGAGATCGCCCAGGTCATCAATGACCTGATCGCCGGACCCGGCGCCGACGGCAAGGCGGGCAGGGGCGCGGTCACCGTCGTCGCGGTCGAGAGCAGCAACTCGGTCCTGCTGCGCGGTGATCCCGACGCCGTCCAGAAGCTGCTGCCGCTGATCGCCGACCTCGATCGCCGCGCCGAGTCCAGCGACGACGTGCGGGTCGTCTTCCTGCGCCACGCCAATGCCGAGCAGATGCTGCCGGTGCTGCAACAGCTCGTGGGCCAGTCGCCTTCGGCCGTCACGCCGAGCGCCGGCCGCCCGGCCGGCGCTACGACAGGATCGGTCAACGCGACTCCCGCCGCGGCCTCGGCCGTCTCGTCCGCTCCGGGCAGCGCTCGCGCCAATGTCGCCCGCTATCCCGGCGCCAACGCCCTGATCATCAACGCCCCGCCGGAACTGCAACGCACGCTCTCCGAGGTGATCCGCCAGCTGGACGTGCGCCGCGAGCAGGTGCTGGTCGAGGCCATCGTCGTGGAGGTCTCCGACGACGCCGCCAAGCAGCTGGGCGTGCAGCTGCTGCTGGGCGGCACGAACGGAACCATCCCGTTCATGGCCACCAACTACACCAACGCCTCGCCCAGCCTCCTGCCGCTGGCCGGCGCGATCGCGGCGGGCGATCCCAAGGACGTCGAGTCCGAGGCCGTGACCTCGATGCGGCAGGCGGGGATCAACTCGCTGCTCAACGCCTCGGGCATAACCGGCGGCGTGGCGGGCCGCAGCGGCGACGTGCTGTTCGGCGCGATCATCAATGCGGTGAAGAAGGACAGCGGCTCCAACCTCCTGTCGACGCCGTCGATCATGACGCTCGACAACGAGGAAGCCCGCATCCTGGTCGGCCAGGAAGTGCCGATCACCACCGGCGAGGTGCTGGGCGACGCCAACTCCAACCCGTTCCGCACCATTCAGCGCCAGAACGTCGGCGTGCAGCTGGAGGTGAAGCCGCAGATCAACGCCGGCGGCGGCATCACCCTGTTCCTGCGCCAGGAGGTCTCGGCCGTGGCCGGTCCGGTCAGCGTCGGCTCCAGCGAGCTCGTGATCAACAAGCGCGAGATCGAGACCACGGCCCTCGTGGATGATGGCGACATCGTCGTGCTGGGCGGCCTGCTGGACCAGACCGAGACCTCGTCGGTTCAGAAGGTGCCGGGCCTGGGCGACCTGCCGGGGATCGGCGGCCTGTTCCGCAGCACCGCCCGCGAGCGCGGCAAGACCAACCTGATGGTCTTCATCCGCCCTCGGATCATCAAGACGGTCGACGACGCCCGCGCCGTCACCGGGCCGCGCCTGGACCGCATGCGTCGCGAGAGCGCCCTGACCACGCCCGAGGGCGACAGCTCGCTTGACGCGGTGATCCGCGACTTCCAGCGCACGTTGCCCGCGGCCCCGCCACAGGCCCAGCCGCAATGACCGCGCTCGACTACGCCTTCGCCAAGCGCCACGGCCTCGTCCTGCTGTCGCTGGACGGCGAGGCGACTATCGGCCTGCGCGAGGGTTTCGATCCCCTGGCCCTGATCGAGGCGCGGCGGGCGCTTGGCGTCCCCCTGAAGTTGCAGCCGCTGGCCACAGCCGCCTTCGACCGCAAGTTCTCCGAGGTCTATGCGGGGGCGGGCCTGGCTTCGGCCTCGGACGACGACTTCGACGGCGCGCTCGGCCACCTGCTGGAGGACATGCCCACCGCCGCCGACCTGCTGGACCCGCAGGACGACGCCCCGGTGATCCGCCTGATCAACGGCCTGATCGCCGAGGCCGTGCGCTCGGGCGCCTCCGACATCCACGTCGAGCCCTACGAGCAGGCGCTGGTCGTGCGCCTGCGGGTCGACGGCGTGCTGCGCGAGATCCTCAGCCTATCGCCGCGCATCGCCGCCATGCTGGTCTCGCGGGTCAAGGTGATGGCCAAGCTGGACATCGCCGAAAAGCGCGTCCCGCAGGACGGGCGTATTTCACTGGCCCTGGGCGGCAAGAGCCTGGACGTCCGGGTCTCGACCCTGCCGGCCCGCATGGGCGAGCGGGTGGTGATGCGCATCCTCGACAAGGAGCAGGCGGGCCTGGGCCTCGCCGATCTGGGCATGTCGCCGCGCATGCTGGCGGCGCTGGAGACGGCGCTGCGCGAGCCCAACGGCATCGTGCTGGTCACCGGCCCCACCGGTTCGGGCAAGACGACGACGCTCTATGCCGGCCTCGGCCTGCTGAACGACAAGAGCCGCAACATCCTGACCATCGAAGACCCGGTCGAGTACGCTGTCCATGGCGTCGGCCAGACCCAGGTCAACACCAAGGTCGGCATGACCTTCGCGGCCGGCCTGCGGGCCATCCTGCGCCAGGACCCGGACGTGGTGATGGTCGGCGAGATCCGCGACGCCGAGACCGCCCAGATCGCCGTCCAGGCCAGCCTGACCGGTCACCTGGTGCTATCGACCGTGCACACCAACGACGCCGCCGGCGCCGTGGTCCGCCTGCGCGACATGGGTGTCGAGCCCTTCCTGCTGGCCTCCACCATGCGCCTGATCATCGCCCAGCGCCTGGTCCGTCGCCTGTGCCGTGTCTGCTCGGTGGAAGAGCCCGCCGATGCAGCGGCCGCCGCGCTGGTCGACGTCCCAGCTGGGACGCCGCTACGCCGTCCCGTCGGTTGCGCCGACTGCGCCCACACCGGCTTCCAGGGACGGATCGGCGTCTACGAGGCCTTGCGCGTGGACGACGCCGTGCGGCGCCTGATCGGTCAGAACGCCGCCGAGGACGAGATCGCCGCCGCCGGTGTCGAGGTCGCCCTGAAGGACGAGGCCCGCCGTTACGTGCAGGAGGGCCTGACCACGGTCGAGGAGGTGCTGCGCATCACCGGGGCGGGGGCGCGCGATGGCGAACTTTGACTATGTCGCCCTCGACCTGGCCGGGGCGACCCGTTCGGGGCGCATCAAGGCCGTCGACGAGGGCGACGCCCGCACCCAGCTGGAGCGCCGTCGGCTCGCGCCGGTAAGGGTTTCGCCCCACGCGCCAATCGCGGCTAAGAGCGGGCAGGGGCTGTTCGGCGACCGCCTGGGCGGACGCGACCGCTCGCTGTTCACGCGCCAACTGGCCACCCTGGTCGCGGTGTCGACGCTGGAAGAAGCGTTGCGCACCATCGCGCTCCAGGCCGACCGTCCCAAGCTCAAGCGCGTGGTCGAGCAAGTCCATGCCGCCGTATTGGAAGGCTATCGGCTGTCGGACGCCCTGGCCCGCCCGGCCGGGGCCTTTCCGCCGCTCTACCGCGCCATGGTCGCCGCCGGCGAGGCCTCCGGCGCGCTGCCTTCCATCCTCGACCGCCTGGCCGACCTGCTGGACCAGCAGCAGAAGGTTGCCGCCAAGATCACCACGGCCCTGGTCTATCCGGCGGTGCTGGCTTTGGTCGCGTGCCTGGTCGTCACCGTGCTGATGGTCTTCGTCATTCCCAAGGTGGTCGAGCAGTTCGACAGCATGGGCCAGACCCTGCCGCTGCTGACCCGCATCGTCATCGGCCTGTCGGGCTTCCTCCAGCATTTCGGCTGGCTGCTGGTGCTCGTGCTCGCGGGTCTGGCCTTCGCCTACTGGCAAGCCCTGCGAAATCGCGCCTTCAAGCTGCGCGCCGACAGCTTCTTCCTGCGCCTGCCGTTCGTCGGCCAACTGATCCGCAACGTCCACGCCGCGCGGCTGGCCCGCACCCTGTCGACGATGATCGCCAGCGGCCTGCCGATGCTGGAGGGACTGATCCTCACGGCTGGCACGGTCCGCAACGCCGCCCTGCGCGGCGGCATGGACGCCATGATCGCCGGCATCCGCGAGGGCGGCGCGCTGTCGACGGCCATGCGGCGCACGGGCGTCTTTCCGCCGGTGCTCGTCTACATGACCGCCAGCGGCGAAAGCAGCGGCCGTGTCGACGCCATGCTGACCCGCGCCGCCGAGTATCTCGAGCGCGAGTTCGACACCTTCACCGCCACCCTGCTGAGCCTATTGGAGCCGGCGATCATCGTCGTGCTCGGCGGCGTGGTGGCGACGATCGTCCTCTCGATCCTGCTGCCCATCCTGCAGATCAACACCCTGGCCATGAACTAGGAGGCCAAGACCATGCGCGCCCCTGACAAGACCCGCCGCCGCCGCGCCCGCGAAGCCGGCTTCACCCTCGTGGAGATGATGGTCGTCATCGTCATCCTGGGTCTTCTGGCTACCGTCGTGGCCATCAATGTCCTGCCCAGCCAGGACAAGGCCATGAAGGAAAAGGCCCGCGCCGACGTGGCGGTGCTGGAGCAGGCCCTGGAGGGCTACCGCCTCGACACCTTCGCCTTCCCGCGCACCGAGGACGGCCTTGCGGCCCTGGTGACGCCGCCGGCCAGCCTGGCCCAGCCCGACCGCTATCGCGAGGGCGGCTATGTGCGTCGCCTGCCCAAGGACCCGTGGGGCAATGACTATCAGTACCGCTCGCCGGGCCAGCACGGGGCGATCGACGTCTTCTCGTTCGGCGCCGACGGCCGCGAAGGCGGCGAGGGCAAGGACGCCGACATTGGCAACTGGGGCTGACATCCCGCGCAAGGCCGGAAGGCGAGGAGGCTTCACCCTCGTCGAGCTCATGATCGTGCTGGTGATCATGGGCCTGCTGGCCAGCGCCGTCGTCCTGGCCCTGCCGGACGGCCGGCCCGCCCTGTCGCAGGAGGCCGAGCGCTTCGCCGCCAGCCTGCTGCGGGCGCGGGACGAGGCCGTGTTCCGGGGCGGTCAGGTGCGGGTCGTGGCGTCCGATGGCGAGTATCGGTTCGAGCGCCGCGACGGGCGCGACTGGCGCCCGCTGGACGAGGCCCCGTTCCGCGCCCGCGCCTTCGAGGAGGGCACGCAGGTCACCGTCGGGCCGCAGGCCGTGGTGGTCTTCGACCCCACGGGCCTGGCCAATCCCACCGAGTTCACCTTCGCGCGCGGCAAGGCGCGTCGAACCATCGTCGTCGACCTGGCAGGGAACGTCTCGCTCGATGCCCCGCGCCCGTTCTGAAGCCGGCTTCACCCTGATCGAGCTGCTGGTCGCCCTGGCGATCTTCAGCCTGGCCGTGCTGGCGTTGCTGAACCTGGCGGGTGAGAACACCCGCGCCGGAGGACGGCTTTCCGACCGGGTGCTGGCCGAGGTGGTGCTCGACAACCGTGCGGTCGAGGCCATGGCAAGTTCGACGCCGCTCGCTATCGGCCGTAGCGCTGGCGTCGAGACGGCCGGCGGACGCCCATGGGCCTGGACCCGCCAGGTCAGCCGCACCGCCGATCCCGCCATCGTCCGCGTCGACATCGCCGTGGCCGCGCCCCGCTCTCGCGCGCCGCTGGTCCAGGCCTCGCTGTTTCGGGGCGCGCGATGAAGGGTTTCACCCTGGTCGAGATGCTGGTGGCGGTGCTGATCTTCGCCCTGATCAGCGCGGCCGGCGTGGCCGTGATGGGCTCGACCCTGGCCAATCAGAGCGCGGTGCGGGTGACGGTCGATCGCCATGCCGAGCTTCAGCGCGCCCGCGCCATCCTCAAGGCCGACCTCTCCCAGGCCGCCGCCCGCCGTACGCGCGGCGAGGATGGGCGGCCGGCGATCACCGCCTTCGCCGGCGGCGATCCCTGGGGCGGCGGCGGACCGCTGCTGGCCTTCGTCCGGCGCGGCTGGGAGAACCCTGACGTCGATCCCCGCGCCTCGCTGCAATATGTGGAGTACGCCCTGGTCGAGGGACGCCTGGAGCGGCGCTCGCGCCCGGCGCTGGATGGCGCGCGCCTTGGCCCGCCGCAGGTGCTCCTGCATGACGTCACCGGCATTCGGCCCGCCTTTCTCTTCAACGGCGCCTGGACGCCGACCTGGAAGGGCAATCCGCAGACCGACATCCCGACCGCCGTGCGCCTGGACATGACGCTGGCCGACCTGGGCCGCGTCGACCAGCTGTTCCTCACCTCGGGGGAGGGGCGATGAAGCGCAGGCACGAGGAAGGCGCGGCCCTGCTGACGGTGCTGCTGATGGTGGCCGTCATCGGCATCATCGCCGTGGGCGTGCTGGAGGACATCCGCTTTGGCCTGCGCCGGTCGTTCAACGTCCAGGTGGCGGGCCAGGCGCGCTGGTACGCCCTCGGCGGCGAGCAGATGGCCAGTTCGCGGATCGACCAGCTTCTCGCGCGAGATCCGGGCAAGACCTCGCTGGAAGGCGGGTGGAACGGTCGGGTCGTGGAGTTCCCGATCGAGGGCGGCCAGATCCAGGCGCTCGTCGCCGACGCCACCGGCTGTTTCAACCTAAACAGCGTGGTCGAGGCCGACCAGGGCGAGCCCTTTCGCCGCCGCGAGCTGGGCGTGCGCCAGTTGTCCAGCCTGATGACCCTGCTGGGCATGCCCAACGGTCCTGACCTGGCCGAAAGCCTGGCGCAGTGGATCGACAGCAACGACGTCGGGCCGGCCGGGCTGGAGGACGAAGGCTATGCGGATCGCAAGACGCCGTACCGCACGGCGGGCGCGCCCCTGGCCGAGGTCAGCGAACTGCGCGCCGTGCGCGGCTTCGACGCCAAGGTCTACGCCATGCTGCGGCCCTATGTCTGCGCGCTGCCGACCACCGACCTGTCGCCGATCAACGTCAACACGTTGCCCCAGGAGCGGGCTGTCCTGCTCTCGGCGGTCACCTTGGGCGGCGTCTCGCCAGAGAGCGCCCGCCAGGCGCTCGCCGCGCGTCCGGCGGGCGGCTGGTCGGACCTGGAGGCCTTCTGGGGGCAGCAGGCCCTGGCCGGGGCGGCGCCGGCCGACGGCGTCCGCGACCAGATCCGTTTCCGCACCCGCTACTTCTCGCTCGAAAGCCGCGTCGGCCTGGCCGGCGGCGAAACCTTCATGACCTCGCTTTTCGAAGCCGGCCCGACGAACCGCGTCCGTCTCGTCGCCCGGCGCTGGACCCTGGAAGAATGACCCGTCTGCTGCTCCTTCCCGAAACGCCCGATGAGGCCCCCGAGATCGTCGAGGCCGGCGCCCACGGTCCTGTGCGCCGCAAGCTTCTGCCCAGCGAGCAGGGCGGCGGCGAAGCCGTGCTCGTGCTGCCCGGCGCCGAGGCTGTCACCCGCTGGCTCGATCTGCCGACTGGCAGTTCCGCCCAGGCGCGGGCGGCGGCCGCGTTCCAAGTCGGCGAGGCCGTGGCGACCGGCGCCGAAGGGCTGCACTTGGCGGTCGGCGAGCGCGACGCGGAGGGGCGCGCCCTCGTCGTCTGGCTCGACCGCGAGCGGCTTCGCTCGGGCCTTGAGGCGGCCAAGGCGCGAGGCGTGACCGTCACTGGCGCGACCCCCGACTACCTGCTGTTACCGCAGGACGCCGAGGGGCGAACAGTCCTGGCCTCGTTCGGCGAGCGGTTGGGTGTTCGGGCCGAGGGGCTGGCGTTCGGCGTCGAACCCGAACTGGCCTCTGCCGTCGTCGGCGACAGGCCGCATCGCTACATCCCGGCCTCCGAGCTGGACGCCTGGCTGCTGGCGGGCGCCGAGCGGCCGCCGGTGGACCTGTTGCAAGGCCAGTTCGCGCCGCGTCGGCACGGACCGGTCCTGCGCTGGCGGCGGCTGGCGGGGCTCCTGGCCATCGTCGCGATCTCGCCGCTCGTCCTGCTGTTGGCGCAGATCGCCAGGGACGGCCTGGAGGCGCGCGCGATCGAGCGGCGCAACGCCGCCTTGGCGGTTCAACTCGTTCCGCAATCGGCGCGCTACGGCGATCCGGCCCGGTATGCCGTCAGCCGGCTGCAGGCGGCCCGCAAGCTGGGCTTCGGCGAGCTTTCGGCCGGCTATCTTGCCGCGGTGCGCGCAGTGCCGGGCATGCGGCTGGATACCCTGGTCCATGGCCAGGACGGCGCGATCCGCTCGTCGGTCTCCTACGCCAACTATTCCGACATGGACCAACTGCGTGAAGCGCTGAAGGCCGGGGGCTTCGATGTCACCGAGCAGGGCACGGTCACCGAGGGCCAGCGCGTCACCAGCGACCTGATCGTGCGGAGCAAGCCATGAGCCGGATCCTCGAAACCGCGCGCCCGGCGTGGGACGGCCGCACGCCGCGCGAGCGGGTGATGCTGGGCGTCATGGCCGCCGCCATCATCGGCGTCGCCGGCTTCTACGGCGTGGTCGCGCCCTTGAGGCATGCGAGTGACGACGTACGCGAAAGGCTGCATGAGGCGCGCGAGCAGTCCGCCGCGTTGAGGTTGGCCTCGGGCGCCCCCGCGCCGTCCAAGCCCGACTCCCGTCCGGTCGCGGTGATCGTCGAAGCCAGCGCCGCAAGCCTTGCCGTGCCGATCGCACGCAAGCGCCAGGAGAGTGACGGCGCCTTCACCGTCTGGATCACCGCCATCGACGCCCGCGCCCTGCTGCCCTGGGCCGCGTCGCTGGAACGCGAGGCCGGCCTGGATGTCGCCGGCTTCACGGCCTCGCGCCTCGACAACGGCTTCGTCGAGGCCGAGGTCACCTTCGCCAGGGCCGCCCGATGAAGACCCGGATCATGATGGTCGTGCTGGCCGGGATGACCGCTGCGGCGGTCGTCGTCCTGGCCCCTGTCACGCTGCTGACTGGTCGGCTGGCCGACTGCGAGGCGTTGCGGGTGATCCGGGCGTCGGGAACGGTCTGGCGCGGCCGCGTGGACCTGGCGGCCGCCCAGGGCCGCCGGCTGGGCGCATACGATGTCGGCCTCTCTCTCTTGGCGCTGCTGGCCGGCGACGTGCGGTTGCGGGCCAAGGACGAGGCGGGCGATCGGTCCTTCATTCTGCGCGCCGGGCGGGACAAGGGCGTCGAGGCCCTGAGCGGTTCGATCTCGCTGGATGCGGACCAACTGCCTGGCCGGATCGAGGCCCGCGACCTGGCCGCGATCTTTCGTGACGGACGCTGTCTCAAGGCCGTCGGCCAGATCCGCTTCCGCGCCGTCCAGGATCCCTTGCTCGGAGGAGCGACCTTCGCCGGAACGCCGGCCTGCGTGGGCGGCGACTGGGTTGCGCGCCTGACGCCGAGGGGAGGAGGCGGGGCGGCGATCACCTTGCGCGCCGATGGCGCAGGCCGGCTTCAGGCCGAGGTCGCGGTGGCGACGGCCGATCCGTTGCTGGTGCAGGCCGCGCTCGACCAGGGCTTCGTCAAGGATGCGGCCGGCGTCCGGCGCGTGGTGTCGACTCGGCTGTCAGCCGAGAAAGCCGTGAAGCGGCCCTAGCAGCCAGGTCAGCCAGGCGCCGATGGCCAGGAACACCCCGAACGGCAGCCGTTGGTCCATCGTCACCCGGCGGCGAAGGATCAGCTGCGCCAGGGCGACGCTGATACCGGCCAGGCCAGCCCAGAGGAGCACCGAGGGCAGGGCGCTCCAGCCTGTCCAGGCCCCGATCGCGCCCAGCAGGCGCGGGTCGCCGCCGCCCAGGCCATCGCGGCCGCGTACTCGCTCGTAGATCCAGGCCAGCAGCCACAACGATCCGAAGCCGATCGTCGCGCCCAGCACCGGCGTCCACGCCGGCTCTCGCAGCACCAGGATCGAGACGGCGAAGCCCGCCGCGCCCAGCGGCAGGGTCAACATGTCGGGCAGCCAGAAATGCTCGCCGTCGATCACCGCCAGCAGCAGCAACCACCAGCCGAAGATCGCCGTCGCCGGCGCTAGGGGGCCGGCGAAAGCCAGGGCGCTCCAGGCACCGATCAGCAGGCACGCCAGTTCCAGCAGCAGGTAGCGCTTTGGAATCGCCGCGCCGCAGCTTCGGCAGCGCCCGCGCAGGCCAACGAAGCTCAGGATGGGAATGAGGTCCAGCGGTCCAAGCTTGCGGCCACAGCCGTCGCAGGCCGAACGCGACGCCGCCCACGGTCGCTCCGCGGGCAGGCGCAGGGTCAGCAGCCCGATGAAGCTGCCGACGAACGGACCCAGGAGGACCGTCGCGAATGTCCAGAAGTGTTCGGTAACCCACATGGCCGCCGACCTACTGTACGAGAACTGCAAAGAAGGGAAGGAGTGGTGGATGCTGCAGGGATTGAACCTGCGACCCCCTCGGTGTGAACGAGGTGCTCTCCCGCTGAGCTAAGCATCCGCCGTGTCGGCTAGGCCTTCCGAAGAAGTCCCCGCCGCGAGAGGAGGGGGCTATAGACCGCTCTTTTCCGCGCCGCAAGAGGCCAAAAGCGAGATTGCAGCCTCCGGGACCTCGGAAAAGCGATCTATCAACAGATCTCCGCCAAGCGTCTCCACAGGGGCCTCGGTGTAGCCGAACGAGACCAGCAGAGCAGGAACGCCGGCGGCCTTGGCGCTGAGGACGTCGTTGATGCTGTCGCCGACCATCACCGCGCGGGCCGGGTCGCCGCCGACCGCCGCGATGGCCGCCAGCACGTGGCGCGGATCCGGCTTGGGGGCGGGGGCGTCGTCGGCGCCGACCACGGCGTCGAAGAATCGGGTCAGGTCGACGGCGTCCAGCAGCGCCACCGACAGGTGGGTCAGCTTGTTGGTGCAGACCACCAGGCGCACGCCGGCGGCCTTCAGATCCGCGAGCACCTCGACCACGCCCTCGAACGGCGCGCTCTCGTGGGCTATGCGGCCCAGATAGATGGCGATGAAGCGCTCGACCAGCTTGGGCGCCTGCTCGGCGTCCAGCGGCGCGCCGGCGGCGGCGAAGCCGCGCTCCAGCAGCGCCTTGGCGCCGCGGCCGACCATCTTGCGCACGTCGTCGAAGGGCAGGGCGGGCAGGTCTTCCTCGGCGAGGATGGTGTTCAGCGCCCCCACCAGGTCCGGCGCGGTGTCGACCAGCGTGCCGTCGAGGTCGAAGGCGATCGTCGTATCCCGAAGGACGGTTTCGTGGGCGTGCGGAAGAGACATGTCCTGGCCTTTCGGCTAAAGGCGCGGCTAATGCAACTTTGGTTCGCTTCGGAGTCGCGCCGATCATGACGCAGATCGCCCCCAACCATCACACGGGACGTCCCCGCGCCGCCGTGATCCTGGCCGCCGGCCAGGGCACGCGCATGAAGTCGCCGACGCCCAAGGTGCTGCACAGGGTGGGCGGCCGCGCCATGCTCGACCACGCCATCGACGCCGCGCAAGCGCTGGGCTGCACGCGCATCGTCGTGGTGGTCGGCGCCCACAGCCCGCAGGTCGGCGAGCATGCCCGCAAGCGCCTGGGGCCGGACGCCACCGTCGTGCAGGACCCGCCGCGGGGCACCGGCCACGCCGTGCTGGCCGCCAAGGACGCCCTGGCCGACTTCGACGGCGACGTGGTCGTCACCTATGCCGACTGCCCGCTGCTGACCGCGCCGGTGATCGCGCCTCTGTTCGACCTGCGCAGCGCCGGCGCCGATGTCGCCGTACTGGGCTTCGAGGCCGCCGATCCGGGCGCCTATGGCCGCCTCGTGCTGGCCCCGGGGCATGTGCTGCTGCGCATCGTCGAGGCCAAGGACGCCGAGCCGGCCGTCCTGGCGCTCAAGCACTGCAATTCGGGCGTCCTGGCCGCCGATCGCGCCCAGCTGTTCGACCTGCTGGCCGCCGTCGGCAACGATAACGCCAAGGGCGAGTATTACCTGACCGACATCGTCGGCATCGCCCACGACCGCAAGCTGGCCACCCGCGCCACCTTTGCGCCGGAAGCCGCGGTGCAGGGCGTCAATTCGCAGGCCGAGCTGGCCGCCGCCGAGGCTGTCTGGCAGGCCGGCCGCCGCGCCGCCCTGATGACCGAGGGCGTGACCATGCCCGCGCCCGATACCGTTCACCTGTCGTGGGACACTCAGGTCGCCGCCGGCGTCACCGTCGAGCCGTTCGTGGTGTTCGGCGCGGGCGTCAGCATCGCCGCCGGCGCGGTGATCAGGGCCTTCAGCCATCTGGAAGGCGCATCGATCGGCGAGGGCGCCCTGATCGGCCCCTATGCCCGCCTGCGTCCGGGCGCCGAGATCGGCCCGCAGGCCCACATCGGCAACTTCGTCGAGGTCAAGAAGGTCAAGGTCGGCGCGGGCGCTAAGGCCAACCATCTGAGCTATCTGGGCGACGGCAGCGTAGGCCCCAAGGCCAACATCGGCGCCGGCACGATCTTCTGCAATTACGACGGCTTCGAGAAGTTCGAGACCCATGTCGGCGCGGGCGCCTTCATCGGTTCGAACTCGTCCCTGGTCGCGCCCGTGCGCATCGGCGACGGAGCGATGACCGGTTCGGGCACGGTGGTCACCGCCGACGTGCCCCCTGGCGATCTGGCGCTCAGCCGCACGCCGCAGACCCTCAAGACCGGGTGGGCGGCCAAGTTCCGCGCCCTCAAGCAGGCCAAGAAGGACAAGAAGGCATGAGCGCCGACGCACAGAAGAAGGCTTCGGGTGAAGCCGCCGCCCTGCTGGTGGAGCCGGGCATGGTCGTGGGCCTGGGCACCGGCTCGACCGCCGCCTGGTTCGTCAAGGCCCTGGCCGCCCGCAAGCTCGACGTCCGCGGCGTGCCGACCTCGGAAGCGACCGCCAGCCTGGCCCGCGAGCTGGGCATTCCGCTGGCGACGCTGGACGACGTCATGTCGATCGACCTCACCGTCGACGGCGCCGACGAGATCGGCCCGGGCCTGTCCCTGATCAAGGGCGGCGGCGCGGCCCTGCTGCGCGAGAAGCTGGTCTGGGAAGCTTCCAAGCGCTGCGTGGTCATCGCCGACGCCGCCAAGCACGTGAAGGTGCTGGGCAAGTTCCCGCTGCCGATCGAAGTGGTGCGCTTTGGCCACCCTCACACCGGGCGTCGTCTGGCCGACATCGCCGCTGAGTTCGACCTTCCGCCGCCGCGCCTGCGCATGGCCGATCGGGGCATCGTCGTCACCGACGGCGGCAATGTGATCTACGACATGGCCTCGGGCGCGATCGCCGAGCCGGCCGCCCTGGCCGCGGCGCTCAAGGCCGTCACCGGCGTGGTCGACCACGGCCTGTTCCTCGATCTGGCCGACGAAGCCCTGATCGGGACCGACGAAGGGGTGGTCAAGCTTCTGCCTTGATCCCATATCCCGATCCCGCTGTTTCCAGTCCGCCTTGATCCGGAGCCGATGATGGCTGAGTACGACTTCGACCTCTTCGTCATCGGCGCCGGTTCGGGCGGCGTGCGCGCCGCGCGGCTGGCGGCCCTGTCGGGCGCCAAGGTCGCCGTGGCCGAGGAGTACCGGGTCGGTGGCACCTGCGTGGTGCGCGGCTGCGTGCCCAAGAAGTTCATGGTCTACGCCAGCGAGGTCTCCAGCCAGCTGAAGACCGCCAAGGGCTATGGCTGGACGATCGGCGAGGCCAGCTTCGACTGGAAGACCTTCCTGCACGACAAGGACGTCGAGATCGCGCGCCTGTCGGGCATCTACGTCACCAACCTGCGCAAGGCCGGGGCCCATCTGCTGCATGGCAAGGCCCGCATCATCGACGCCCATACCGTCGAGGTGCTGCCCAAGGAGGGCTCGGAGGGCGATGCCGGCCGCTACACCGCCAAGCGCATCCTGGTGGCCACCGGCGGCCGTCCGGTTCGTCCGGAGTTCGAGGGGGCCGAGCACGGCATCACTTCGGATGAGGCCTTCCACCTGCCGACCCTGCCCAAGCGCGTGCTGGTGGTCGGCGGCGGCTACATCGCCGTGGAGTTCGCGGGCATCTATGCCGGCCTCGGCGTCGAGACCACGCTCTGCTACCGCGGCTCCAACATCCTGCGCGGCTTCGACGACGACGTCCGCGCCCATCTCGCCGACGAGATGGAAAAGCGCGGGATCAAGGTGGTGCTGGGCTGCTCGCACAAGTCGATCGAGAAGACCGATGGCGGCCTTGTCAGCACCTTCAACAACAACCTGACCTTCGAAAGCGACGTGGTGCTGTTCGCCACCGGCCGCGACCCTTACGTCGAAGGCCTGGGGCTCGAGAACGCCGGGGTGAAGCTGGACGACAAGGGCGCGATCGCCGTCGATACGCACTCGAAGACCAATGTCGACAGCATCTGGGCCGTGGGCGACGTCACCGATCGCATCAACCTGACGCCGGTGGCCATCCGGGAAGGCGCGGCCTTCGCCCAGACCGAGTTCTACGGCAACCCGACCACCTTCGATCATGACCTGGTCGCCTCGGCCGTGTTCTCTCAGCCGCCGATCGGCGCGGTGGGCATGAGCGAGGCCGAGGCCCGCCACGCGTTCGGCAAGGTCGACGTCTATCGCGCTGTCTTCCGTCCGATGAAGCTGACCTTCTACGGCGGCCAGGAGCGCTGCCTGATGAAGCTGGTCGTGCGCCAGGACAACGAGCAGGTCGTCGGCGTCCACGTCGTCGGCCCCGATGCGCCCGAGATCATCCAGATGGCCGCCATCGCCGTGAAGATGGGGGTGACCAAGCCGCAGTGGGATTCCACCTGCGCGGTGCACCCGACCCTGGCCGAAGAGCTGGTGACCATGCGTGAAAAGTACGTCCCGGCCGAGGTGGGCGGGGTATGATCGCCAAGGCCGCAGGTCCCGAGAAGGGGACGCCCTGGCTCACGGGGGTCATGATCTTCGTCTTCGTGATGACCCCGTTGCTGGGCTACCTCGCTCAACTGGGTTTCGCGCCGTTGATGGCTTTGGCGGGCCTTCTGGTCCTGCCGGTCATGGCTCGTCCCCGGGCTCCGGCGGCTCCGACCCTGATCCTGCTGCTGCTCGCGATCTGGGCGGCGGCCAGCATGACCTGGAGCCCCGCGGCGCCGCCCGCCGGCAGCCTCAAGGACTACGGCGACGTCGAGAAGGTGACGGCTGTGAAGCTGTTCCTGCAACTGGCGCTCTACGGCGCGGCGGCTGCGGCCGCCCTGCGCCTTTCGGTGCGCGGGGCCGATCGTGTCGCCACCGTGATGGGGTTCGGCGTGCTGGCCCTGGCGGTGTTCGTCGGCTTCGACGCGCTGACCGGCGCTGCGATGTTCCAGAAGCTCCGTGTGCTGAGCGGCGATCCGATCCGTCCCGACCTGGCCAAGGTGAAGATTTCCATCGGCTGCTATGTGATGGCCGTGATGTTCTGGCCCGCGGCGGCCGCGCTCGCCCAGCGGGGCAAGCAGGCCGCGGTCGTGCTGCTTCTGGCCGGCGTGCTGACCGCCTCGGTCCTGGCGAGCGCCGACTCCTGCCTGGTCGCCCTGGCGGCCGGGGGCGTGGTCTGGCTGCTGGTCAAGGGGCTGGGCAAGGCCGGCGGTCGTCTCCTGACCCTGGCGATCGCCATTCCGTTCATGGTCGCCCCGATCGCCGTGCTCTGGGCGATCCAGACCGGGTTCTGGGGATGGCTCCACGGGCTGGTCCCGGCGTCCTGGGACGCGCGGCTGAACATCTGGGCCTTCGCGGCCGACCACATCCAGGATCATCCGTTCCGAGGCTGGGGACTGGACGCGAGCCGCACCTTCGGCGACGCGATCCCCCTGCACACCCACAACGCCCAGCTCCAGCTGTGGCTCGAACTCGGCGCGGTGGGGGCGGCCCTGGCCGGCGCCTTCTTCTGCTGGCTGGCCCACGGCGTCACCCGTGCGGCCGAGACCGATCGCGGCGGCGCGGCCATGAGCGGGGCGGCCCTGACCAGCTATCTGGTGATCGGCGCGCTCAGCTTCGGCGTCTGGCAGGAGTGGTGGATCGCCGTCGGCGCCCTGGCCGTCGTTGCCTGCGCCGCGGTTCGCTTGTCGAGCGGCGAATACAGTGACGAATTGGTTGAAATTTCCCCGAACGACTAGAATATGGTCGTTCTCCGCACGATTTTTGCTTTTATCCCGAGGGTGCGCTATGAGCGCTCCCCTCTAGAACCTTCGAGAAGATCATGACCGCCCGGTGGACCCCCGCGACCTGGAGAGCTAAACCCGCCAAGCACGTGCCGACGGATTACCCGGACGCGGCCGCGGTCGAGCGTGTCGAGCAGACGCTTCGCCAGATGCCGCCGCTGGTCTTCGCGGGCGAGGCGCGCCGGCTGAAGAGCCTTCTGGGCGACGTCGCTGAAGGCCGGGCCTTCCTGTTGCAGGGCGGCGACTGCGCCGAGAGCTTCAAGGAATTCCACGCCGACAACATTCGCGACACCTTCCGCCTGATCCTGCAGATGGCGGTGGTGCTGACCTTCGCCGGCGGCAAGCCGGTCGTGAAGGTGGGTCGTATCGCCGGCCAGTTCGCCAAGCCGCGCTCGGAGCCGATCGAGACCATCGGCGACGTGACCCTGCCGTCCTATCGCGGCGACATCATCAACGGCATGGACTTCAACGAGGCCGAGCGTCTGCCCGACCCGGACCGCCTGCTGAAGGCCTACGGCCAGTCGGCCGCGACCCTGAACCTGCTGCGCGCCTTCGCCAGCGGCGGCTATGCCGACCTCTACAACATCCACCGCTGGACCCTGGGCTTCGTCGGCGACAGCCCGCAGGGCGCGCGCTACCGCGAGCTGTCGGAGAAGATCTCCGAGGCCCTGACCTTCATGTCGGCCGTCGGCGTCACCCCCGACACCCAGCCCGACCTGAAGCGCGTGGAGTTCTTCACCAGCCACGAAGCCCTGCTGCTGGGCTTCGAGGAAGCCATGACCCGCGTCGATAGCACCTCGGGCGACTGGTACGACACCAGCGCCCACCTGCTGTGGATCGGCGAGCGCACCCGCCAGCTGGACGGCGCCCACATCGAGTTCATGCGCGGCGTGAAGAACCCGATCGGCCTCAAGTGCGGCCCGACCATGGAGGGCGACGACCTCCTGCGCCTGATCGACGTGCTCAACCCCAACAACGAGCCGGGCCGCCTGACGCTCTACGGCCGCTTCGGTTCGGACAAGATCGCCGACCGCCTGCCGCGCCTGATGAAGGCCACCAAGGCCGACGGCCGTTCGGTGGTCTGGGCCACCGACCCGATGCACGGCAACACGCTGAAGGCCTCGACGGGCTACAAGACCCGTCCGTTCGACCGCATCCTCAGCGAAGTGAAGACCTTCGTGGAAGTGGCCCATTCGGAAGGCGTCCACCCGGGCGGCGTCCACCTGGAGATGACCGGCCAGAACGTCACCGAGTGCCTGGGCGGCGCTCGCGCCGTGTCGGAGACCGATCTCGCCGACCGCTACCACACCCACTGCGACCCGCGCCTGAACGGAGAGCAGGCCCTGGAGCTGGCCTTCCTGGTGGCCGAGAAGCTGAAGTCCGCGCGCGATCACCAGCGCAAGGTCGCCAACGGCTGAACGCCAGGTTGGCCTGCAGGCTGACCTTAAGGTCAACCTCGGATTCGAGACGAAAGGGGCCCCCTGGATCAGTTCCACGGGGCCCTTTCAATAGTGCCCTTACGGCAGCCGAAAAGATTTGTCGCAATTGCGAGGTTGCTTTTCGCAGATGCACACTCAAGACCTTCCAACGACTTGACCGCTAGCCCGGCGCTCTCCAATGGTTGTTTGAAGGGAGTGAATTTATGCGTCTGCAGGCCAAGTTGAAGCGCGAGTGGCGGTTCCTGAAGGGACTGACCCGCACCCTCAAGCGTGTGAAGTCGATCGCGCCCGACAGCGACAACCTGATCTGCGACGATCTGGAAGCTGCGGTCGACAAGTGGCGCAACAACCCCGCCATCACGTTCGAAGGCAAGACGATCACCTATGCCGAGCTGGACGCGATCGCGAACCGCTACGCGCACTGGGCCAAGGGCCAGGGGATCACCCGCGGCCAGACCGTCGCCCTCTTCATGCCCAACCGGATCGAGTACCTGGCCATCTGGTACGGCCTTTCGAAGGTCGGCGTCGCCACGGCTCTGATAAATAACCAACTGACGGGCGCCGCTCTGGCGCACTGCCTCAACATCTCCCAGGCGCTGCACTGCATCGTCGACCCGGACACCTCGCCCTGCTTCGAGGACGTCAAGGAGCAGCTGGGCCGCCACATCCAGCAGTGGGTGCTGGGTCCGGTGCACGGGGACCAGCGCGATCTGGTCAACGCCCTGAAGAGCTGCAGCCAGCTGCGCCCCGACCGCCTGACGGCCCGCGACGGCCTGGTGGCCAAGGACACCGCGCTCTACATCTTCACCAGCGGCACCACGGGCCTGCCCAAGGCCGCGCGCATCACCCACATGCGCGCCCAGCTCTACATGCGCGGCTTCGCCGGCTCGACCGACTCGCGCGCCAGCGACCGCATCTACGTGACCCTGCCGCTCTATCACGCCACCGGCGGCCTCTGCGCCATGGGCGCCGGCCTGCTGAACGGCGGCAGCATCGTGCTGCGCAAGAAGTTCTCGGCCACCCACTTCTGGAGCGACGTGGTCACCGAGAACTGCACCATGTTCGTCTATATCGGCGAGCTGTGCCGCTACCTGGCCAACCAGCCCGAGAACGAGTTCGAGCGCGCCCACAAGCTGCGCCTGATCTTCGGCAACGGCCTGCGCCCCGACGTCTGGGACGACATGCTCGACCGCTTCAAGGTGGGCGGGGTGCTCGAGTTCTACGGCGCCACCGAAGGCAACGTGTCGCTGTTCAACTTCGACGGCCGCCGCGGCGCGATCGGCCGGGTGCCGGGCTACCTGAAGAAGAAGTTCAACATCCGCATCGTCAAGTTCGACGTCGAGACCGAGACCCCGGTGCGTGGCCCCAACGGCTGCTGCGTCGAGGTCAAGCCGGGCGAGATCGGCGAATGCATCGGCCATATCGCCAGCGACGCGCGCTCCAACTTCACCGGCTATGCCGACAAGGCCGCCACCGAGAAGAAGGTGCTGCACGACGTCTTCGAGAAGGGCGACGCCTGGTTCCGCACCGGCGACCTGATGCGCCAGGACAGCGACGGCTACATCTACTTCGTCGACCGCATCGGCGACACCTTCCGCTGGAAGGGCGAGAACGTCGCCACCAGCGAGGTGTCGGAACGCCTCGCCGGCTTCCCGGGCGTCAAGGAGATCAACGTCTACGGCGTGCCGGTGGGCGATCTCGACGGCAAGGCCGGCATGGCCTCGCTGGTGGTCGGTCCCGAGTTCGAGATCGAGAACCTCGCCGAATATGTCGACCGCGAGATGCCCGCCTACGCCCGTCCGGTGTTCGTGCGGCTTCAGCCCGAGATCGAGACCACCGGCACCTTCAAGTACCGCAAGATCGATCTGGTGAAGGAGGGCTTCGATCCGGCCGTCATCAAGGACCCGCTGTACTTCCGCGAGCCCAGCAAGGGCTATGTGAAGGTCACCAAGGCGGTCCATACCAAGATCCTGGCCGGCGGGTTCAAGCTCTGAGCCTGCCTGAAGCCTGGTCGCCGCTGGCGATCTTCGCGACCCTGACGCCCAAGGACCCCGCGCGCCGCCCGGTGCGCGGGGTTTCCTATGGCGACCACCCGCGCCAGAGGCTCGATGTCCATGTCCCGGCGAGCGGGGCAGGGAACTGGCCGGTATTGGTCTTCTTCTACGGCGGGGCCTGGAACTCGGGTCGCCGAAGGGACTATGGCTGGGCCGCGCGCGCCCTGGCCGCCCAGGGCTTCGTAGTCGTCACGCCGGATTACCGGCTGCACCCCGAGATCGTCTATCCGGCGTTCCTGGAGGATGGGGCCATGGCGGTTCGCTGGGCGCTCGAGCACGCGCCGCGCCTGGGCGGCGACCCGGCTCGGCTGTCGCTGGCCGGGCACTCGGCCGGGGCCTATATCGCCGCCATGCTGGCGCTGGACCCGTCATACCTGGCGGCGGCCGGTGTCTCGTCCGGCGCGGTGAAGGCCTTCGCCGGCCTGTCGGGGCCCTACGCCTTCCTGCCCCTCGACGGCGCAATCTCGACCCGCACCTTCGGGCATGTCGACGATCTGCCGGCCACCCAGCCGATCGGCTTCGTCCGCGCGGGCGCGCCGGCGGCCTTCCTGGCGACAGGAGAGGAGGACCGGATGGTCCGGCCGCGCAACACCCGCAAGCTGGCCAAGGCCCTGCGCGAGGCCGGCGCGACCGTCGAGGAGAAGGTCTATCCCGGCCTGGATCACGCAGCGCCCCTGTTGGCGCTGTCGCGACCGTTCCGCCGAAAGGCGCCGGTGCTGGCCCAGATGACGGGGTTCCTGAAGGCCAAGGCGGGCTGATCCCCACGTGACCATCCACCGCGCCTTGCTGCGCTGCGATTGAACGCGGGCCGCATCCTGTCTATATGGCCCTGACTGAACGCGGGTCATGTGTGTGGCGACCTCGCGAAATCCCAGTGTTTCAACGAGATAAGAAGGGGCGTCGCCATGCTTCTGACCATGATGAAGGCCAAGCTGCACCGCGCCACGGTGACCCAGGCCGACCTCGACTACGAAGGTTCGATCGCCATCGACCGCGACCTGCTGGACGCCTCGGGCATCCTGCCCAACGAACAGGTCGACGTGCTCAACATCACCACCGGCGCGCGCTTCACCACCTACGCCATCGAGGCCCCGCGCGGCTCGAAGGTGATTGGCGTCAACGGCGCGGCCGCCCGCCTGGTGCAGAAGAACGACACCGTCATCGTCGTCACCTATTGCCAGATGCCGGCCGAGGAGGCGCGCAACTACGCCCCGACCGTCGTGCTGCTCGACGAAGGTAACGTCATCAAGCAGGCCGCCTGATGCGGTCGGCCGCCGCCCTGGCTATCGTCCTGGTCGGCGCCCTGGCGCTGGCCGGCTGCGGCGGCTCCAAGCTGCCCAAGGGCGTCGACGAGGACGCCCTGACCCAGGCCGTGGGCCGGGCCATCGGCTCGCCCTCGACCTGCGTGTTGATCGCGCAAGCCGACGGCAAGGTGCTCTGGACGGGCGGAGGCTACATCTCCTGCGCCCGCAACCTGCCGACCTGCGAGGGCAAGACCTCGACGGCCCAGGACGTGCTCAAGGCCAACCTGGCCGGCGAGGCCAGGTTCATCAGCTGCGACAGCAGCCCGACCAACCGCGTGGGCTGGGCCATGGGCCCGGTGCCTGCCGGCAAGGGCCGCCAGGCCTCCGGCCTGCGCTACCTCGCCGTCATGGAGGGCGAGCGCGCCCTGCCAGGCATCGAGATCCAGGACCGCGTCGAACGCGCCTTCGTCCGCGCCGGGTTCTGACGAAAGAAAACCTCGCTCCCGTCGGGAGCGAGGTTTCCGGTTTCAGGACTGAGCCTGGTCGTTACTGCTGCGCCTCGTAGGTGGCGCTGACCTCGACCCGCACCTTCAGTTCACCGCCCGAGATCGCCGTGGAATCGGCCATCTCGCGCTTGGCCATGGCGAACATCGGCACGGGCTGCGGCGAGGGCGTGTAGCCGCCGGCCTCGTTCAGGCTCACCAGGCGCACCACCTTGTAGCCGGTGGCCCGGGCGTAGAGGTCGGACTTGGCCTTCAGGGCCGCCACCGCCTTGATACGGGCCTCGTCCTCGGCCTTCTGCGGGTTCTGCAGGCCAAAGCTGATGCCGC
This sequence comes from Caulobacter zeae, assembly GCF_002858925.1. GTDB lineage: Bacteria > Pseudomonadota > Alphaproteobacteria > Caulobacterales > Caulobacteraceae > Caulobacter > Caulobacter zeae. The sequence goes on along the minus strand of NZ_PJRS01000004.1, from coordinate 46,609 downwards.
TGACGGTGTTGGCGCCGGCCGAGGCCGCCGCATCCACCGTCTGGCCCAGCTTGGACAGGTCGCGCGCCAGGATCGTCACCTGGTTGCTGGCCTGGTAGCCGGTCAGGCGCGGCGGCTGGTTCTGCTCGTAGACGTACTGCGGATTGACGTTGAGGTTCGAGGTCTGGATGTCGCGCTCGGCGACGCCGGCCTTCTTCAGCGCCGCGATCACCTTGTTCATCGCCGTCCCGTTGGCCGACAGGGCCGCGGCGGCGCTGGCGCCTTCGGTCTGCACGCCCAGGGTGATGGTGGCCATGTCGGGCGCGATGGCGGTCTCGCCCGAGGCCGACAGGTTGAAGGTGGTGGCGCGGAAGGCCGCGTCGTTGCTTTGGGCGGCCGCGGGGATGGCCGACAGGGCCAGGACGGCGGCGCCGGCGGCGGCCAGGGCCGGAACGGTCGAGCGGATGCGGATCATGGTTCTTGTTCTCCTGCGCGCGGGGACCCAACAGTGCGTCGACCCGCGATTGGTTCCCCTGTCGCAAACTCAACCTGAACCGCACCTTTAAGCCGCGTGCAGCCCATGCTAATCGACCGGTCCTCGCCCGCGCCGACTCTCGTCTCGCGCGGCATGGGGGCCTGTAGCTCAATGGTTAGAGCCGACCGCTCATAACGGTCTGGTTGGGGGTTCGAGTCCCTCCAGGCCTACCACCGCTTCCCCCCGAACCCTTGTATTGTAATGGTTTTCGGAAGGTTTGAAGGTGGGTTTGACACTAGCGGGTCTCGCGTCGCGCAGGCCTACCAGCCCCCTCAGCTGCTGCTGCCCAGGTACCTGCGCACTTCCTCCACCGACGCGCCGGCGTGTTCGCAGGCGGTGTGGAGCTGTTCCTCGCTGACGCCCAGGGTTTCGGTCCAGTAGCGGACCGAGCGGGGCTCGTGCAGGTCGATGGACTTGTCGGCGTCCTCGGCGGGCAGGGCGGCTGGGACGGATCGGACGTGGGGCATGGCGGCCTCCTTTGGAGGAGGAAGCCGCAAAGCGCCGCCGCGTTCCACGCGGACGCGGCGTGCGGCCGCCGCCTCGCCTGTCGGGGTGGCGGCGAGACGGCGGCCGGGCGGCCTCGATAATGGGGGAGGAGGGCCGCGCCGTCCGAGGGGCGGTGCGGTGGAGCGCCGATCGAACGTCGTTATCCTGCCCGCTCAGCGCCCGCCAAGCTTGGAGAATGGCGGCCGGATTTGTCGAAACCCGGCCCATAGACGTCGAAATCGCGCGCGCCGTGGTGGTTTTCCCAGCCTTGACCGCTGCGACATAACGTCCCTGCGACAGGCGTCCCTACCACGCGGGCCTGTTACTTTCATCCATGTCAGTCGCTCGCGATATAACAACGTTCAAAAATCGACGTTTCCCTTATCGCTCAACCAAAGCAGGTCCCGAAAATTGACGTTTCTCCACTTCCGGGGGAGGTGGATTCGCCGACTCTCCATCTTGGAGAGCGCAACTTCCGCGACCGGCTGTCGCAGCTACCCCTAATGCTCGTTAATCACTCGGCAACGGCGAGCGCAGCAAGTCTTACGCGAGTGAGAGCTTGTTCGAATTTCCAGAAGGGGCAGCCGGACATGAGGAAAATAGCGACTTCAGTTTTCGTCGTTGGAACGATGGCGTTCATGGCGATCTCTGGTTCGGCGACTGCTGCGACGGCGTCGAGTTCTTTTCAGGTCAACCTGACCATTCAAGGTGAATGCAAGGTGCAGTCGGCTTCGAATGTTGACTTCGGCTCGCGCGGGGTCATCGACGCCAACATCGACACCACCAGCACCATTGGCGTCCAGTGCACCAATTCCACGCCCTATACGGTCGCCCTGAGCGCCGGGGCGGGCACCGGCGCCACCGTGGCCGCGCGCAAGATGACCAGCGCCGCCAATGACACGGTCGGCTACGCTCTCTACCGAGACGCGAGCCGGACCCAGGTCTGGGGCGTGACCCAGAATGTCGACACCCAGGCCGGCACCGGCAACGGCGCCGTGCAGTCCTACACCGCCTACGGCCGTGTCTCGGCCCAGACGACGCCGGCCCAGGGCGCCTACAGCGATCTGGTGGCGGTGACGATCACCTACTGACATGCGCACGGTCGTCCTCCTGGCCGGTCTAGCCCTGGCCGCGCTCGGCGGCGCGCAAGCGACCGCCGCGTCGCTGCGCGTCAGCCCAGTGAGCCTGGACCTGCCCGCGGGCCAGAACGCGACGACCCTGACGTTGCAGAACGACGACGCCGCCCCGCTGAACGTCCAGATCCGGGTGTTCCGCTGGACGCAGGCCAATGGTCGCGACGTCCTGACTCCGGCCACGGGCGTGGTCGCCAGCCCGCCGATCGCCAAGGTCGAGCCCGGCGCGAGCCGCACCGTCCGCGTCGTACGCCTGGACGGCCGTCCGCCAGAGGGCGAGGAGAGCTACCGCCTGATCGTCGACGAACTGCCGCCGCCGCTCAGCGAGTCCGGGCGGCAGGTGACATTGCTGATGCGCCACTCCATCCCGCTGTTCTTCGGTTCCGGCCGCGAGCGACCCCGGATCGAATGGCGGCTGCAGCCGTCCGAGGACGGCGGCGCCGCCCTGGTCGGCCGCAACACCGGCGCCCGCCGCCTGCGTCTGGCCAATCTGAAGATCGGCGACGCCTCCGGAGCAGTCCTTGCCGAACGCAGGGGCCTGGTGGGCTATGTTCTGCCTGGAGCGGAAGTCTCCTGGCCCGCGGGGGCCTTTCAGCCCGCCGCCGGGGTTCGGCTGATCGCCGACACCGACACCGGGCCGATCGATGCGCCGCTCAAGAGCGACTGAGGCGGCCCTCCTGAGCGCCGTCTTCGCCGCCTACGGGGCCTGCGCCCTGGCCCAGGACCTGCCGCTCCCCGATTTCAAGGCTGTCGCGACCCTGCGCGAGGACCTGCAACTCGAAGTCTGGATCAACGGGCGCAACACCGGTCTGGTGGCTGCTGTCGAGCGCGAGGCCGACGGCCGCCTGCGCATGCGGGCTGATGAGATGCGCGCCGTGGGCCTGGCCGCTTCCGGCATGGGCCTGGTGGAGCTTTCGTCCATACCTGGCCTGACGGCCGTCTATGACGACACGGGCCAGCGCCTGGTGGTCACCGCGAACCTCGACCAACTGGCCATCCAGCGCTTCGACCTGTCGGTTCGCCGCGAGGCGGCGGGCGCGCCGCGCCAGGACCTGGGCGCTGTGCTCAACTACATCGTCTCGGCTGACGCCGGTCAGGTGGACGCCGACGACGCGCTGGGCGTCGACGCCGTCGGGCTGGCGCTGGACGGCCGCGTCTTCGGCCGGTTCGGCGCCGTGGCCAGCAGCGTGTCGGCCAGCCATGTCGACGACGAGACCCGCATCGTGCGCCTGGACACCACCTGGTCCTGGTACGATCCCAAGCGGATGCTGGGCCTGCGCGGCGGCGACTACATCAACGGCGGTTTCGCCTGGACGCGGCCCATCCGCATGGCCGGCTTCCAGATCCGCCGCGACTTCGCCACCCGGCCTGACATCGTCACCATGCCGTCGCCGCGCCTGGCGGCCACGGCGGCCGCGCCGTCGACGCTCGAGCTCTATGTCAACGACAGCCGCATTCTCAGCCGGCCGGTCGGGGCCGGACCCATCCACATCGACGGCCTGCCATCGGGCCAGGGCTACAGCAATGTACGGCTGGTGCTCAACGACGCGGCCGGTCGTCAGGTCGCGATCGACGCGCCGTTCTTCGCGACGCCCTTGCTGCTGCGCAAGGGACTGGCCGATTTCTCGGCCGAAGCAGGGTTCGCCCGTCGCGGCTTTGGCGTGGAGTCGGCCGACTACGCCGGATCGCCGATCGCCTCGGCCAGCCTGCGCTACGGCGTGCTGGACGCCCTGACGGTCGAGGGGCACGTCGAAGCCGGCGCCGGGCTCGTCCAGGGCGGGGGCGGGGTCACGGTCCAGTTCGGCGGGCTGGGCGTGGTTTCGGCTTCGGTCGCCGCCAGCCATGCCGACGATCGCAGCGGCGCCCTGGCGGCCGTGGTCTTCGACAGCCGGTTCGCCGGCTTCTACATCTCGGGCGTGAGCATGCGGGCCTCGGACGGCTACCGCGACCTGGCGGCGGTCACCTCGCGGCCGTCCTTCTATCGCAACTGGCGGATGGCCGGAGACGAGCCGCCGCGCGCCATCGACCAGGTCACGGTGTCGACGCCGCTTCGCCTGGCGCGACTGATGCGGAGCGGCGACGTGCCCGTGGTCAGCGCTTCCTACAGCGCCCAGAGTCCAGCGTCGGGCCCGCGCCGCCAGGTCTGGAGCGGCTCGCTGCGCCACACCTTGGCTGACCGGGTGACGGCCTATGTGACCGCCTATGCCAGCCGGGGCGAGCGGCGCGACACCGGCGCCTTTCTCGGCATCTCGATCCCGCTCGGCTCGACCGGCTCGGCCACCGTCGGGGCGCAGGCCCAGGGCGGCGACACCGTCGCTTTCGTCGAGGCCAGCCGCGCCGAGACCCAGGTCGAAGGCAGCTATGGCTGGCGCGGCCGCATCGAGCAGGGCGCACGGCAGGGCGCGGAGCTCCAGGGCGCCTATCGCGGGCGCAGCGCCCGCGTCTCGGGCGCGGTGCAGTATGCCGACGGCGCCGCCCGCGGCCAGGTGCAGGTCGAGGGCGCGGTGGCCTGGCTGGGCGGGGTCAGCGCCACAACCACCCGGCTGGAAGGCTCGTTCGCCCTCGTGGAGGTCGGCGCCCCGGACGTGCCGGTGCTCTATCAGAACCAGAAGGTCGGCCGCAGCGACCGGAACGGCCGGCTGCTGGTGCGCAATCTCGAGGCCTTCGACGTCAATCGCCTGTCGATCGACAGCCAGGACCTGCCGCTGGAACTGGAGGCGGCGCAGACCGAGCGCGCCGTCACCCCGATGGCCGGCGGCGGCGCGATCGTCCGCTTCGGCGTGGGCAAGAGCCCGCCGGCGGTGCTGCTGACCCTGCATCGGCCTGACGGCAGCTTCGTGCCGCCGGGGGCCGAGGTGATCCGGCCCGGCGTGTCCGAGCGCGCCATCGTCGGCTACGATGGCCAGACGTTCCTGACGGGCGTCGTCGCCGACGGCGATCTGCGCGTCATCGTCGAGGACGGCAACGAGTGCGTCGCGCGTCTGGTCCTGGGCGCGGCCGCCAGCGAGGGAGGCCGGCATGTCGTCGACGCCGTCTGCCGCTAGGCTCTCGCGCCTGCGCCTCGTGGCGCTGGCGGGGTTGCTTGTCACAGCCCTGGTCTGGTTCGGGGCGCCGTCCAAGGCCCAGGCCGCCGCCAGCTGCAACGCCTCGATCTCCAGCGTCAATCTCGGCTCGACCCTCAGCCCGTTGACGGCCGGCAATGTCGACGCCACGGCCACCCTCAACTTCAGCTGCACCGGCCTGACGCCGCTGCTGCCGGTTTCACTGTGTCCCAATCTCGATGCGGGATCCGGCGGTAGCAACGGCTCTGGCCAGCGCTACATGGTCGGACCCGGCGGGGCGACCGTGCCGTTCCAGATCTACCAGGACAGCGGCCGCACCCAGCCCTGGGGCTCGTCGGTGCTGCTGGTGTTCGGCACGGTGCCGACGATTACCGCCAATCCCGGCACGGGCAGTTCGATCAACGTCAACCAGACGGTCTATCTGCGGCTGTCGACCAGCACGACGACCCTGCCGGGCGCCTATACCACCAGCTTCACCGGCCAGACCTTCTTCTGGGGCCTGAACCTCCTGTCCTGCGCGGGGGTCACCGTCGGCTCGACCCTGACGCCGGCCACCTTCACCTTCAGCGCCACCCTGATCGCCGACTGCACGATCACGACCGGCAACCTCAGCTTCGGCAATGTCGGCGTGCTCAGCGCCAACAAGGACGCCCAGACCGGCATGTCGGTGACCTGCACCAAGGACACGCCCTACGCCATCGGCCTGGACAACGGCCAGCAGGGGACCTCGGCCGCGGCGCGTCGGATGAAGGCCGCCAGCCAGTACGTCACCTACGGCATCTACAAGGACGAGGCGCGAGGCTCGCCCTGGGGAACCGGCGCGGGCCTGACCGTCGGCGGCAGCGGCACCGGCGGCGCCCAGCCGCTAACCCTCTACGGCCGCGTCCCGGCCCAGACCACGCCGTCGCCCGCGACCTATGGCGACCAGGTCATCGCCACCGTTACCTACTGACGAGGATCCCAGGCGAAGGCCTCGCCCTCGAAGGCTTCCGCGCCGCGTCCGATGGCCCGGATGGCGGCGACCATTCGTCCGTCGCGTCTCAGCGCCGCGTCGGCCAGGGCCACCATCAACGGATTGGGCGTGGCGGAGGGCGACAGGTTCCGCAGCGCCCACGCCAGTTCGGTCTCGTCACGGGTCGGCGCGACGCGACAAGCCAGGATGAACGCCGCCGCCGTCGAGCGGCTGACCCCTGCGTAGCAGTGCAGCAGCAGCGGCCGCTTTGGATCCCAGGCGTCGGCGAAGGCCAGCAGGTCGGCGATCATGGCCGCGCTCGGCGCGATCAGGTCCTCGCGCGGTTCGGCGATGTCGTGAAAGGCCAGGTGCAGGCGCTCGACATCGACGATCTCCGGCGCCGGGGCGGTCGGCGACAGCAGGCTGACCACGTGCGAGGGGCGGTGCGCGTCCAGGTGCGCAGCAAGGCCGCTCAGGGGGCAGACCGCCAGGGTCATGCCAGCACGGCCGCCAGGCCCAGCAGGGCGCCCAGCTCGGCGAGCTGCTCGATCGCGCCCAGCACGTCGCCGACATAGCCGCCGATCAGGCGGCGGGCCAGCAAGGCCATGGCGACGGCGAAGGCGGCGGCGAGGCCGATCGCGGCCAGCGCGCCCAGCGGCGGGGCCAGCAGCAGCGGCCATAGGCCCAGGATCGCGGCGACCAGCACCTCGGCCGGTTTCACGCCGTCCGGCGCGGGCTTGTACTTGGCGTCGGCGCGGTCGCTGACATGGGGCAGGGCGGCCATGGTCGCCACCGCCGCCACGCGCCCGACGCCGTGGGCGGCCAGCAGGGCCAGCGCCGCGTTCATCGGCGTCAACGTGGCCAGGGTCGCGGCCTTGGCGCCCTGCACGACGAGGAGAGCCAGCACGCCATAGGTCCCGACGCGGCTGTCCTTCATGATCTCCAGGCGGCGCTCGCGGGTCTGGCCGCCGCCCAGTCCGTCGACGGTGTCGGCCAGGCCGTCCTCGTGGAAGCCGCCGGTCAGCAGCAGGCCGACGCCCAGGGCCAGCAGGGCCGGGACCCAGCCGCTCCAGACCTGTCCGGCGGCCAGCAGCACGAGCGCGCAGACCCCGCCGACCAGGAGGCCGACCAGCGGGAAATAGCGGGTCGAGCGAGTGATCCAGTCGGGTTCGAAGCCGCGCAGGGGCGGGGTGGGCAGGCGGGTCAGGAACTGCACCGCGCAGAGCAGCAACTGGACCTGGCGGCCGATCATCCCAGCACGTCGGCCAGGTCGGCCACCTGCGTCAGCAGGTTGGCGGCGGCCGCCAGCAGCGGGGCCGCCAGAACCGCGCCGGTGCCTTCGCCCAGCCGCAGGTCAAGGTCGAGCAGGGGCTCGGCGCTGAGCGCCGCCAGCATCGCCGCGTGGCCCTTCTCGGCCGAGCCGTGAGCGAAGACGCAGTAGTCGAGGGCCTCTGGGGCCAGACGTATGGCCGCCAGGGCCGCGGCCGTGGCGATGAAGCCGTCGACCAGCACCGGACGCCGCCGCGCGGCCGCGCCCAGCACCGCGCCGGCCATCATCGTGATCTCGCAGCCGCCGAACTCCGCCAGGACGGAGAAAGGATCCTCGGCGTCGCTGCGGGCGGCGGCGCGGGCGATGGCGGCGGCCTTGCGCGCCAGCCCGTCGGCGTCGTGTCCGGTGCCCTGACCGATGCAGGCGTCCAGTGGCGCGGGGGCCAGGCGATGCATGACGAGCGCGGCGGCCGAACTGTTGCCGATGCCCATCTCGCCGATGGCCAGCACATCCGCTTCGTCGAGGGCGTGGCCAGCGATCTCGATCCCCCGCGTTAGGGCCAGATGCGTCTCCTGCCGGGTCAGGGCGGGCTCGCGGGCGGCGTTGCGGGCGCCCGGGCGCACCTTGGCGTCGATCAGGTCCGGATGGGCCGGCAGGTCGGCGGCGACGCCGGCGTCGACCACCTTGACCGACACGCTGGTCGCCTTGGCGAAGGCGTTGACGCTGGAGCGGCCCGACAGGAACAGGCCGACCATGGCGACGGTCACGCCGGACGGATAGCTGGAGACGCCTTCCTCGGTCAGGCCATGGTCGCCGGCGAACACCAGCAGCGCCGTACGGTCGGCGCGGGGCGCCAGGTCGTTCGCGATCAGGCCCAGGCGCACAGCCAGGTCCTCGATCCGGCCCAGCGACCCGGGCGGTTTGGCCTTGCCGTCCAGCTTGGCGCGCAGCCGGGACTCGAGCGCGCAGTCGACTGCGGTGATGGTCGGCGGAACGAAGGTCATTGGGTCAGTCTCCAGCCGCCCAGGCACAGCAGGGTGACCAGCAGCCACAGCAGGGCGCAGGCGCGGCGGTAGATCCGCAGGCCCCGGCGCAGGTCGGTCAGGTCCGGCGCACGGCCGTCGCCGAAGCTGGGGCGCTCAGTGGTCTCGCCGTCGTAGCGGGCCGGTCCGCCCAGCTTGACGCCCAGCGCGCCCGCCATGGCCGCCTCGGGCCAGCCGGCGTTGGGCGAGGCGTGCTTGCGCGCATCGCGCCGCATGGTCGCCCAGCCCTTCCAGCCGGCCGCCACGCAGATCAGGCCGCCGGCCAGGCGTGCGGGGACCCAGTTCATCACGTCGTCGGTCTTGGCCGCGGCCCAGCCGAACGATCGCCAGCGCGGCTCCATGTGGCCGATCTGGCTGTCGGCAGTGTTCACGGCCTTGTAGGCGAAGAGGCCCGGCAGGCCGAACAGGGTGAGCCACGAGGCCGGAGCGACCACGCCGTCGTTGAAGCTCTCGGCCAGGCTTTCCAGAGCCGCGGCGGTGACGCCGTGCAGATCAAGATCGTCGACGTCGCGCCCGACGATCCGGCTCACCGCCTCGCGGGCGGCGGGCAGGTCGCCGCCCTCCAGCGGGTCGAGCACGGCCATGACATGCTGGTGCAGGCTGCGCTGCGCCAGGCCCAGCGTCGCCAGCAGCGCCACGGCCAGCGTCGCCAGGAGGCCGCTGTCGAAGGCCGCCTCCAGAATACTGCCGACCAGGATCGCGGCCCCGACCAGGATCGCCACGGTGACGACGCCCAGCTCCTTGCGCCGGATCTCGGTGCGCTCGGGCTGGTTCCACCGCCGCTCCATCGCCTCGATCGCCTTGCCGATCCAGGTCACCGGATGCGGCAGAACCTTGTGCAGGCCTTGCGGATAGCCGACCAGGGCCTCGATCAGCAGGGCCAGCGGAGGCGCGAGCAGCAGGGGTTCAGCCATGGCGTCCCACAAGTTCGATCAGCGGGCCGGACTGGCCCTCGACCACTCTTGCCGTGACTCCATAGGCGCGGGCCAGCACGTCGGGCGTCAAGGCCTCGCGCGGCGGGCCGTCGGCGATCAGCCGTCCGTCGACCAGCACCAGCACGCGGTCGGCCAGGCGCGCGGCGATGGCCAGGTCGTGCAGGGTCATGACCACGCCCTGGCCGGCCTGGGCGGCGAAGCCGCGCATCAGGTCCACCGCATCGAGCTGGTGGCCGGGATCCAGGCCCGCCAGCGGCTCGTCGGCCAACAGCCAGCTCGGCTCGCCGGCCAGCACCCGGGCGAACAGGGCCCGGCCGCGCTCGCCGCCCGACAGGCTCTTGACCTCGCGACGGGCGAGGTCTTCGAGGTCGGTGTGCTTGAGCGCCCGGGCCACGGCCAGTCGGTCGGCTTCCGACAGGCCGCGCATGCCGCTGTGGGGCGTTCGGCCAAGGCCCACCAGGGTTTCGACGTCCACCGCCCAGGCCACTTCCGGCGTCTGTGGCAGGAAGCCGATCTTCCGGGCGCGTTCTCGGTGCGACAGGGCGGCCAGCGGCGCGCCGGCCAGACTGACGCTGCCCGCGTCCGGCTTGCGCAGGCCCGCCAGGCAGGCCAGCAGGGTCGACTTGCCCGCGCCGTTGGGGCCGACCACGGCGGTGACCTCGCCGGCCCGGAACTCGGCGGAGACCCCGTGCAGCACGGCGCGGCCGCCCAGCGAAACGGTCAGGTTCTCGGCGGAAAGCGTGGAGAGGGTCAAGCGAGCCTCCGGCGCATGGAAATCAGGAGGGCCAGGAAGAATGGCCCGCCAACGGCGGCGGTGGCCACGCCCAGTCGCATCTCGGCGGCCGAGGGCGTCAACCGCACGACGATGTCGGCCGCCAGCACCAGGGCCGAGCCGGCCAGCGCCGAGGGGACGAGCAGGGCGCCCGGCCGGTGCCCGACCAAGGGACGCACAAGGTGCGGGGCGATCAGGCCGACGAAGCCGATCAGGCCGGTCACCGCCACGCTGGCCCCCGAGGCGATCCCGACGCCGACGGCCAGGATCACCCGCACGGCCGACAGGTTGACGCCCAGGGCGGTGGCCCCGGTCTCGCCCAGGGTCAGGGCGTCCAGCGACTTGCGCAGGGTCAGCAGGATGGCCAGGCCGACGATGATCAGGGGCACGGCCAGCCGCACCTCCTCGACGCTGCGGTCGGCCAGCGAGCCCAAGAGCCAGCTGATGATCTCCTGCGCCGCCCAGGGATTGGGAGCCAGCGACAGGGCCAGGGCGACGCCGGCGCTGGCCACGGTGTTGAGGATCACGCCGGCCAGCAGGAAGGTCACCGTGCCGCCGGTGGTCCCGGCCAGAGCGAGCATCAGGACGACGCCCAGGCCCGCGCCCAGGATCGCGCAGGCCGGCAGCAGCCAGGTCGCGGTGAAGGCCAGGCCCAGATAAAGGCTCATCACCGCGCCGAGCGCGGCCATGGACGATACCCCCAGCACGCCCGGATCGGCCAGCGGGTTACGGGTGTAGCCCTGCATGGCCGCGCCCGACAGGCCCAGCGCCGCGCCGATCGCTACGGCCAGCACCGTGCGTGGCAAGCGCAGTTCGAAGATGATCGCCCAGCGCGGATCGGCGCGGTCGACCCAGGCGCTCCATGGCGCCCAGACCCGGCCGCTCATCAGCGACAGGCCAAACAGGACGGCTATGGCCAGCAGGAGGCCGCCGATCAGCAGCCAGGAACGGCGGGAATGGCTCATGCGCGGGCCTTCAGCACTTGGCGGCGGGCGGCCGCCAGGGTCGCAGCGGTGTCGATCAGGGTCGGGCCGCCGCAATAGAGCAGCCGTTCGGGGAAGGTGGCGCGGGTCATGCGATGGCTCACGCTGGCGAGGGCGGGGTGGCTGAGCATGCGCTCGGCCCAGGTCGGGGCGTCGGGCCGCGCCTGGCCGGCCAGCAGCACCTGCGGCGGATCGGCCAGCAGGCGTTCCAGCGAGACATTGCCCCACTTCTTCAGGCCATAGCGGCTGGCGACGTTCGTAAAGCCGGCGCGCTTCATCATCTCGTCGACCAGCGTGCCTTCGCCGGCCGCGAAGCCGTTGGGCTGGAACACCAGCGCCTCCAGGGGCTTGGCGCCCGGCGGCGGGGCCGAGGCGGCCAGGGCCCGGTCGATGCGGGCGATCAGCGCCTCGCCGCGCTCCGGATGGCCGGCGGCGTCGGCGATGCGGCGGATGTCGGCCTGGTTCTCGACCCAGCTGTTGGGCACCTTGAAGAGTTCGGCCCGCACGCCCAGCCGCTTCAGCGCCGCGCGGGTGGCGGGCGAGGAGTGGGCGGCGCTCAGCACCACGTCGGGCCGCAGCGCGATCACCTCCTCGGCGCTCTCGTAGGTGATCGGATAGCTCTTGGCGCGCTCGGCTATGCTCGACTGCTGCGGGTCGCGGGCGTAGTGGCTCAGCGCCGCGATCTGGTCGCGGTCGGCCACCTCGACCAGCACGCCGTCCAGGCACGGATTGAGCGAGACGAGGCGCGGCTTGCGCACGGCCGCCTGAACGGCGCCCGCGCCAAGCCCGACCGCCAGGCCAGCGCCCAGGGCCGTACGGCGGCTCAGGCCGCTCAAAACTCGACCCCGCGCTGGGCCTTGAAGCCCTGCTCGAAGGGATGCTTGACCAGGGTCATCTCGGTGACCAGGTCGGCGATCTCCAGAAGCTGCGGCTTGGCGTTGCGGCCGGTCAGGCAGACGTGCTTGTCGTTGGGACGGGCCTTCAGCACCGCCACCACCTCGTCGATGTCGAGATAGTCGTAGCGCAGGGCGATGTTGATCTCGTCCAGCAGCACGAAGTCCAGCGTCGGATCGGCGATCATCGCCTTGGACTCTTCCCAGGCGGCCTTTGCGGCGGCGATGTCGCGCTCGCGGTCCTGGGTGTCCCAGGTGAAGCCCTCGCCCATCACGCGGTAGCGCACCTGGTCAGGAAAGCGGCTGAAGAACAGGCGCTCGCCGGTCTTCCACTTGCCCTTGATGAACTGCACCACGCCCACCTGCATGCCCCAGCCCAGCGAGCGGGCGACCATGCCGAAGCCGGCCGAGGACTTGCCCTTGCCGTCGCCGGTGTGGACCAGCAGCAGGCCCTTCTCGAGCGTCTTGGTTTTCATCAGCTCTTCGCGCTCGGCCTTCAGGGCGCGCATGGCCTCGGCGTGCTGGGTGTTTTCGTCGGTCATCGCGAAGTCTCCAGGGCGGCGGTCAGGCGGGCCCAGTCGGCGTCGTATCCGGGCAGGCCGAAGCGTAGCAGGCTGGCGTCGTGGTCGAAGGGGCGGGTGAGGATCCCGGCGCGGGCCAGGGCCTCGAAGCGGGCCGGGGCGTCGGCGATACGCGCCAGCCGGAACAGGCAGGTTCCACCGACCACCTCGAAACCCGCGACGGCCAGCAGGGCGTCCAGGCGCGCGGCGTCGTCGGCCAGGCTGGCGCGCGTGGCGTCGGCCCAGGCGGTGTCGGGATAGGCCGCCAGGCCCGCGGCCAGGGCGGGCGCCGAGAGCGGCCATTCGCCCAGGGTGTCGCGCAGGCGGCGCGCCAGGGCCGGACGGGCGATGACGAAGCCCAGCCGAAGGCCGGCCAGGCCGTAGAACTTGCCGAACGAGCGCAGCACGACCAGCCGCTCGTGGCCGGGCGCGCCGGCGAACCGCGCCACCGACAGCGACGGCTCGCACTCGACAAAGGCTTCGTCGACCACGGCGCCGCGCTGGCCCAGCGCCAGCACCGCCTCGGGCGCCAGGCTGCGGCCGTCGGGATTGTTGGGGTTCACCACAACGCAGACGTCGGCCTGGGCCGGATCGGCGACCACTTCCGAGCCGACGCGTCGCCAGGCGTGGGCGTGGCTGGAATAGGTGGGCAGGGGCAGGCTGACGCGCCCGCGCGGCAGGATCTTGGGCAGCAGCCGGATGGCGGTCTCGCTGCCGGGCAGGGCGACGACCCGGCTGGGATCCTCGACGCCGAAAGCCTCGGCGGCGACGGCTTCCAGCTTCAGCAGGTCGGCTGGATCGGGCAGGCGGCCCCAGTCCTCGAAGGCCTGGGGCGGAACCGGATAGGGGCGGGGATTGATCCCCGTCGACAGGTCGAGCCACGGCGCGGGCGCGTCTGGAAAACGCGCCTGCGCCGCCGCCAGGCGGCCGCCGTGTCCGGAAAGGGACGACGGCGCGTCGCTCATCAGAACTTCGCCCGCACGCCGGCGAAGAAGCCGCGGCCCACCGAGCCGTAGCGGTAGATCGTCTGGTATTCCTTGTCGAAGAGGTTCTCGACGCGGCCGAACACCTCGAACTGCTCGTTGACCGGATAGGCCGCGCGCAGGTCGAACAGGGCGTAGCTCTTCAGGCGGCGGGCGTTGGTGGCGTTGTCGTAGCTTTCGCCCACGTACTGCACCGAAAAGCCCGTGGTCAGGCCGTTCGACCAGTCGTAGTCGGCGTTCAGGTTGGCCGTCTCGCTCGGGCGGCGCGGCAGGCGCTTGCCGTTGTTCGTCGCCGACCGGTTGATGGCGTCCATGTTGGTGTAGTTGGCGGTCACCTGCAGGGCCGAGGTCACCTCGATCGTGGCTTCCAGCTCGACGCCGCTGGTCTCGGTCTTGGCGAAGTTGGCGTAGCCGCCGTAGTTCGGCGGATTGTTGTTCGAGACGAAGTCGATCTGGTTGGTGATGTCGCGGTGGAACCAGGTCACGCCGGCGCGCACCCGGCCGTTCAGCACGCTGTGCTCGACGCCCAGGTCGACGCTCTCGGACTCTTCCGGCTTCAGGTTGCGATCGCCGTAGATGCTGTAGAGCTGGTACAGCGACGGGGCCTTGAAGCCTTCGCCGTAGTTGGCGCGGAACACTGTCACGCCGTCATTGGGCGAGTAGGTGGCGCCGGCCTGGTAGACGGTGGCGTCGCCGAAGGCCGAGTGGTCTTCCTGGCGCACGCCGCCGGTCAGCACGAGGCCCGCGACCGGCTTGGCCTGCAATTGCAGGTACAGGCTGTCGGTGCTGGCCGCGTGACGGTCGGGCGTCGGGTTCGGGGCGAAGGTCGAGGGCGAGGCGGTGCGGAACCACGAACGTTCGGTCTCGGCGCCGAAGGTGGCGCGCAGAGCCTCGCTGATCGTCCACGTGCCCTGGTATTCGAAGCGGCTGTTGGTGCCGCGGGCGTCGAAGGTCTTGGGGACCGACGAGCTGGGATCGAAGTTGTCGCGGTCGGTCTGGGTGTAGCCGTAGCCGAGGCGGTTCTTCAGCGCGCCGTCGAAGGCGCTCAGGCGCACGCCGGCGTAGGAGACCAGTTCCTTGGTCTTGCCGTACTCGGGGCTGTCGGCGAAGGCGAAGAGCGGGGCCGGGAAGCCGTCGAACTCGTTCTTGGCCGCGGCGTACGAGGCGCGCAGGTCGACAGCGGCCCAGTCGGTGACGTTCAGGTCCAGGCGGCTGCTGATGGCTGCGTTGCGATAGCCGTCCTTCTCCTTGCCGCCGTACGACTTGCCGAAGGCCGAGACGCCGTCGGTGGTGTAGTAGGCGCCGGCCAGGCGGAAGCCGCCCCAGTCGCCGCCGGTGCTGACGGCGGCGTGGCCGTAGGCGGTGTCGCGCGACCCGGCCTCGGCCGATACCGTGGCGCCCAGCGGGCCGGTCGGCACGGCGGTGATCATGTTGACCACACCGCCGATGGCCTGGCTGCCCCACAGGGTCGACTGCGAGCCGCGCAGCACTTCGATGCGGTTGATGTTGCCGGCCAGCAGGGTGGCGAAGTTGTAGCCGCCGCCGGTCGAGGACGGATCGTTCAGCTTGACGCCGTCGATCAGCACCACGGTCTGGTCGGTCTCGGCGCCGCGGATGCGCAGCTGGGTCGAGCCGCCGACGCCGCCGTTGCGGGTGACGGTCACGCCCGCGGTGCGCGACAGCAGGTCGGAGACCACCACGGCCTGGGCCTTCTTCAGCGCTTCGGCGTCGATCACCGTCATGCTGGTCGAGACTTCCGACAGGTTCTCGGGACCGCGGCTGGCGGTGACCACCACCTGGTCGACCGCCGCGGCGTCATCGGCCATGGCGTAGGCGGGCAGGGCGAGGGCGGGAACTGCGGCCGCGAGGGCCAGCAGGGAAACAAGGCGCATGTCGTTCCTCCGTGCGCGACAAGAAGGAGCGCGCTCCGCGAGGAACACGCCCGGACCAACGTCGTCATGCGGGGAAGACCCGATCGTACGGCGCACCCCGGCCGGACGAAAAACGACAACGACAGGCAGGTCTCCTGGCTCGCGGGTCATCGTTGCTGCGCGTCGCCTTCCCAGGTCTCTTCCGAAGAACAGTCCCAGTGGCATGTGACGCGCGAACTCGCCGCTTACAGTTGCGGGGGCAGCCCGGGTTTCACACCCGAGTTCCCTTTTCATCCTCTTTGGGAGGAACCTGTCGCGCTGGCTGCACTATATGGTGCGCCGCACACCGTCAATCTGGAGGCCTCAGCGTTGTCAGTCACCCTGGTCCTGGGCGGGGCCCGTTCGGGCAAGAGCGCCTTCGCCCAAGCCGCCGCCGAGATCGTCGCCAAGGCGCGCGGGGCGACGCCGGTGATGATCGTCACCGCCCAGGCCTTCGACACCGAGATGGAGGAACGCATCGCGCGTCACCAGGTCGATCGCGGCGACGCCTGGACGACGCTCGAGGCGCCCATGGACCTGGTCGCGGCCCTGCGGGGCCTGCCGCCTGGGGCCGTGGCGGTGGTCGATTGCCTCACCCTCTGGCTGACCAACCTGATGCTGGCCGAGTGCGACCTTTCGTCCGCCGCGACCAGGCTGGTCGATGCGATCGTCGAATTCGACGGTGAACTCTGGCTGGTGTCGAACGAGGTCGGCTGGGGCGTCGTGCCCGACAACGCCTTGGCCCGCCGGTTCCGCGACGAGGCGGGCCGCCTGCACCAAGCCCTGGCCCGGGCCGCCGACGCCGTCCATCTGGTCGCCGCGGGGCTAAGCCTGCGGATGAAGTGAGTCGCGCGACTCAGTCGATGGTTGCTCAACTTCGGGAAATGCGACGATTGCGCACGCTGACACCGGGCGTCTCGGCATGGTTAAGACCTGTTCACACATTCGACAGGGCTGGGGCTGGCCATGCGACGGATCCTTATTGCGGAAGACGACATTCTCCTCGGCGGCGTCTACGAGATGCTGCTGCAGGACGCGGGATTCGAGGTCCTGTGGAGCCGTGACGGCCGCGAGGCGCTGGAGGCCTTCGACGCCTTCGCGCCCGACCTGCTGATCACCGACAATTCGATGCCGCGGATGACCGGCGCGGAGCTGATCCGCGCGGTGGAAGACCGCGAGGTGCCGGTGCTGATGGTGTCGGCCAGCGACCCCCGCGTGCTGAAGGTCGAGCCCGACATGTGGCTGGAAAAGCCTATTTCGCCGGCCCGACTGCTGACGGCCGTGCGCGCGCTGCAGCGGGGCGTGGTTCAGGCCGCGGCCTGAAGCCCCAGGGCGAGGATCGTCGCGAAGAATCCCAGGCCAATGGCCCAGGCGGCGCAGAACGCCAGGGTGGGATGGCGCTGCCACCAGCGCGGATGGGGAACGCCGGTGATGGTCTTGTCGGTCATGCGGTCGCCTCGCGTGGTCTTCGAAGATCCAACGCGAGACGACCGGCTTTCAGTTCCAATCAGCCGCCGAAGCCGCGCGAGCCGCCACCGAAGCCGCCGCGCGAGATGACGCTGCTGCGGCTCTGCACGCGGGCCGGCGCCTCGTAGCGCGAGGGGGCGTCGAAGCTGTCCTGGCGCACCCGGCTGCGGCCCGAGAGGTAGTCGCGCGAGATCGGATAGCCCGAGCCGCTGTAATAGGTCCCGTCGCGGTCGCGATACATTGGGGCGCCGCGATAGCCGCGGTTGTTCATGCCTTCCAGCGCCTGGCCGATGATGAAGCCGGTCAGAAGCGGGGTGAAGAAGCTGCCGCCGCCATTGGCCTGGCTTCGCGGCACGCACTG
Organism: Caulobacter zeae; assembly: GCF_002858925.1. Taxonomy (GTDB): domain Bacteria; phylum Pseudomonadota; class Alphaproteobacteria; order Caulobacterales; family Caulobacteraceae; genus Caulobacter; species Caulobacter zeae. The sequence goes on along the minus strand of NZ_PJRS01000004.1, from coordinate 29,285 downwards.
GTCGACGCCGTAGCGTTCCTCGCAGCTCTGCTGGTCGGAGAACTTTGGCGCGTTCTCGGCGCTGGCCTTCTGGGCCTCGTCATAGGCCGTCTGGCACTGGTCGGCGGTGAAGTCGCCAGAGGCCTTGCACTCGTCCAGGCTGGCGAAGCTGGAGGCGTCCACCTTCTGGCCGGAAGAGGCGGCCGGCGGGTTGTCGCCCCATTGCGTGGCCGAGCCCGGATCGTCACAGGCGACCAGGGTGAAGGCCGAGCCGGCCATCAGGCCGGTCAGGGCCATGGCGCTGGAGCGCTTGCGACGCCGAGGCGAAGCCGAAACTGGGGCGGGCTGGGGAGAAAGCGCGTTCATGTCCGGCCTCACGAGGTCATGCAGGCGGCGTTCAGCAGGCCGACGGCCAGCGAGATCGAGGCCAGGTAGACGCCGGCGGCGAGCTCGGCCTTCTCGATGCGGTCGATCAGGTCCTTGAGCACCGTGAAGCGCACCAGGGTGAAGGCGGCGATCTGGATGACGCCGGCCAGCAGGGCCCAGGCGGCGAACTCCATCAGGCTGACGGTGTGGCTGAGCGCTGACGCCAGCGGCAGCACGTAGCCGACCACGGCGCCGCCCAGGGCGATGGCCGCGGCGACGTTGCCCTCGCGGATCAGCTTGGCTTCGTCGTAGGGCGTCACCGCCTGGTAGACGATCTTGAACACGACGGTGAACACGCCGGCGGCCGCGAAGGCCACCAGGAAGGCCAGGGCGCTCTCGCCGAAGGCTTGGACGTCGAACATCTTGAATTTCCCCCTGTCAGGTGGCTTAGGCGCGGAACTCGCCCACTTCGAGCGGCACGCCGATCATGGTTTCGAACGAGACCTCGCGGTCCTCGGTCTCCATTTCGATGGCCAGCAGCAGTTCGCGGCCCTCGCCGGGCAGGTCGCGGGCGAACAGCATGCAGGTCTGGAAGATCTTGCGGTCGGGCACGCCGTCGCGGTCGTCGTGCAGCTCTTCCCAGAAAGTCACGGGCTCCTGGCTCTCGGCCTCGTCGCCGAACCAGAAGCGATGGTACTCGGGCAGGCCCGCGGCGGCGAAGCTGCGGGCGCGAAGGCGCTTGCCCCAGGCGTCGCGATCGGCGCGCCCGCTCGGATAGGCGCTGTCCCAGGGCACAAAGATCGTCACGTCGGTCAGGCGCTGGCCGGCGCGGTCGTCCGACACGGCCTGAAACATCACGTGGTCGTCGGTGTAGAACCGATGCACGAAGCCGCCGTCCTTCAGGTCCACCAGGCCCTGGGCGGTGATTTCCAGCGTATCGCGGTCGAGCGGGAACTTGGTGTCGGACCCGAAACGCTTCCACGCCAGCGGGTCGAGCCAGACGGTCCGGCCCAGGGTCACGTTGCGGATGGCGGGCAGGGCCGATTCCGGAGCGGGCTCCTTGCGGCCGAATAAGCGACTGAACATGGCGGGTCCCTGCAACACTGGCCCTTCATGTACGGCGCCAGCCTGCGCTGTAAAAGGGGCGCCGCTCGCTCTCGACGGCTGGCGTTCGGGCTCCCATCTTGTATGAACACGGCCAAGATGGCCCGTTGAAGAGGATCACGACCCGATGAGTCAGACGCCCTGGACTGTCCGCTCGCTGAAGGCGGCCCTGGACGAAGCGCCCGGACGCGGCGCCGACGAGATCACCGTCAGCGTCCTGGAGGGCGCCGACGAGATCCTGCTGGCGACCATGCACTGGCATGGCGACCTGGAGATCTACATCAGCGTCAGCGACCAGCAGGTCGCGGCCTCGGCCCTGCTGTGGCCGGTCGACGAACAGGAAGACCGCCACGCGTTCAACGAGTTCCTGCTCAAGGCCCAGAAGCTGGTGCCGCTGTCGAACTTCGGCATCTGCGTCGTCGGCGGCCGCGACTACTACGAACTGTTCGGCGAGCTCTCGACCACCACCTCGATCGAGGACATCCTGATCGAGTTGCGCACCCTGGCCGAGAACGCCATCGAAGTGGCTTCCGACCTGCGCACCTCGTTCTCGTCCGCCGCCTGACCCAAACCTAGAATTTCCCGGAGCCTTCCGATGTCCATCTGGCGCAAGCTGTTCACCCTGGGTCGCGCCGGCGCGCACGAAGCCACGTCCGCCGTCGTCGACGCCAACGCCATCCGCATTCTCGACCAGGAGATTCGCGACGCTGACACGGCCCAGGCCAAGGCGCGCGACAACCTCGCCACCCTGGTCGCCCGTCGCCGCATCCAGGAGAACGACGTCAAGAGCCTGCGCGAGCAGGTGGCCAAGTACGAGAACTCCGCCCGCGCCGCCGTCACCAAGGGCGACATGGATCTCGCCCGCCAGGTCGCCCAACGTATCGCCGACATCGAGAGCGAAATCTCGCTGAAGGAACCGCAGATCGGCTCCATGCGCGAGGCCGAGGACCAGCTGCACCAGGCCATCGCCGCCACCGACCGCCGCATCGACACGCTCAAGCGCGAGGTCGAGGTCGTGAAGGTCAACGAGTCCGTCCAGAAGGCCCAGGAAGCCGTCACCGCTCGCGGTGCGGGCGCCGGCGCTTCGCTGGGCTCGGCCGCCGACAGCCTGGCGCGGATCAAGGAACGCCAGATGGTCCGCGGCGAGAAGATCAAGGCCGCCGGCGAACTGGAAGACCGCCGCACCGGCGCTGATCTCGACGAGAAGCTGCGCGTGGCCGGCATCCTGCCGGGCCAGTCGTCGGCCGACGACATCCTGGCCCGCCTCGCGCCGCAGACCGCCCCGCTGCAGATCGAGGACAAGGCCGCCGACGGTTCGAAGCCCGAATAAGGACCAAGCGTGCGTCGTCTTACCCTGACCCCTCGCGCCGACTGGCGCGAGAAGGCCGAGGCCGTCGGCTTCGTCTACCACCACACCGGCGGACAGGCCTATTGGGACGAGGGGACGGCGTACGCCTTCACCTTGCAGGAGGTCGAGGAGCACCTGGAGCCGGCCGCCGCCGAGCTGCATGACCTGTGCCTTGATCTTGTAGACGAGGCGGTCGCCAGCGAGGAGATCCTCGAGAAGCTGGCGATCCCGCGCGAGCACTGGGACTTCGTCGCCGCCTCCTGGCGCGCCAAGGAGCCCTCGCTCTACGGTCGTTTCGACTTCGGCTACGACGGCTCGGGCCCGCCCAAGCTCTACGAATACAACGCCGACACCCCCACCAGCCTGTTCGAGGCCGCCACCTTCCAGTGGCTGTGGCTCGAGGACCTGCTGGGGCAGGGCGTCCTGCCGGCCGGGACCGACCAGTTCAACAGCCTGTTCGAGGCGATGCGCGATCGCTTCAAGGTGCTGTTCCCGAACGGCGGCTTCGTGCACTTCGCCAGCGACGACGAGGCCGTCGAGGATCGCCAGACCGTGCGGTTCCTGGAAGACCTCGCCGCCCAGGCGGGTCTTGATCCCAAGTTCGTGGCCATGAACGCCATCGGCCTCAACGAAGAGGGCCAGTTCGTCGACACCGACGGCTACCTGCTTCAGGCCGCGTTCAAGCTCTATCCGTGGGAAGACATGCTGCGCGAGCCCTACGCGGCCAACCTGACCACGGCCAAGGTCCGCTGGCTGGAGCCGCCGTGGAAGGCGATCCTGTCCAACAAGGCGATCCTTCCGCTGCTGTGGGAGCGCCACAAGGGCCACCCCAACCTGCTGGAGGCCTATTTCGAGGGCGATCCGGCGGCCTCGGCGCTTGGCGCGAACTACGTGCGCAAGCCGCTGTTCTCGCGCGAGGGGGGCAATGTCGAGATCGTCGGCGCCAAGGCCGAGCCGGTGCTCGACCAGGGCTATGGCGCCGAGGGCGCGATCGTCCAGGCCTTCCATCCGCCGCCCAGCTTCGACGGCAAGCACCCTGTGGTCGGCGCCTGGATCGTCGGGGCCGAGCCCGTCGGCATGGGCATCCGCGAGGACGACAGCCAGGTCACCAAGAACCTCGCCCGCTTCGTGCCGCACATCATCGAGGGGTGAGGTCTTTACCTCCTCCGCAAAATCCCCGCTTTCGCGAGGGTTTTGCGGATGTGGGGAAGGGCGATGGTCATGCTAACCTTCCCGGTATGAGCGACCAATCCGACGACGGCCCGCCCGGCGAGACGCCGATCCAGCGGGCTCTGCGCATCAAGCAGGCGGCGCTGGCCGCCAAGCCCAAGCCGCCGCGCGGCGGCCGTTTTCAACGTGAGCAGGCGCAGCGCAAGGCCGCCGGCTCCACCAAGCCGTGGAACAGCTGATGGCCGGATTGAAGGACAAGCGCGGCTTCATCGACAAGGACCGCCTCGATCTCTCCGAGCGCCAGGCCGTCGAATACTGGATGAAGCGCTGGGGCGTGACCCGCGAGCAGATCACGACCGCCCACCGCAAGGTCGGCCGGATGACCAAGGACATCGCCGCCGAGCTCGGCAAGAAGCGCTGAGCCGTCGGGCTCAACGCTCCTGCAACGCCGCCAGCGCCGCCTCGTGCGCGGCGATCCGCCGGCGGCAGCGACGGGCGTGGCCCCGATACAGCATCAGGCAGGCCGCCAGGAAGACGGCCCCGCCGGCGAGCAGCGGCCAGTCCGCGCGCCACCGGCCCGACAGGCTTCCCATCGCCGCCAGGAAGGCCGCGCCGGCGACGCAGGTCCAGGTCCCGGCCTGGGCCCAGCGCAGGCCCGTCCGCGCCTGCGCCAGCGCCGTGCTCACCACCGTCTGCGGCGTATCCAGCAGCAGGCCGGGATCGCCGCGCCGCGACCACAGGGTCATCGCGCCCGCGAACAGGGTGAAGAGCGCGCAGGCGATCGCCGCCGGCCAGGGCAGCTCGCGCGTGACGACGGCCCAGGCCACCAGACCCAGCACCAGCGGCACGCCGGCCATCTCGGCGGCGAAGTTCAATCGCGCCAGCCGGTCGCGGCGGCGCAGGGCGCGGATCTGGGCGGGATCGATCGCCGGCTCGGCGGCGGCCGGATCCGTCCAGGCCTTGGCCAAGGTCGTCCAGTCGTCTTCGGAGCCGTTGGTGGGGCCGTGCGGCGTAGTCATCGGCGATCCTCCGGATCGAGCGCCTCGCGCAGGGCGGCCTTGGCGCGGGTCAGGCGTATGGAGACGGCGTTGGCGTTCAGCCCCAGCATCGGGCCGATCTCGGCCGGGCTGAAGCCTTCCAGGGTAAGCAGCGCCGGCTGGCGCAGCGACAGGGGCAGGGCGCGCACGGCGCGGGCCAGCCGTTCCTGCATGTGACGGGCCTCGAAGCTTTCGTGCGGATCGGGCGCGCCCGACGGAGCGCTTTCATCCAGCGGCTGCCGGCGCGGTTCGGCCGCTTCCCGCGCCACGTGGGTGACCGCGCGATTGTGGGCCACCCGGGCGATGAAGGCGCGCAGCGGCGCTTCTCCGCGATGGCGCGGCAGGGCGCGCCAGACGGCCAGCAGGATCTCCTGCCGCAGCTCGCGCCGGCGCTCGGGATCGGCCTCGTAGGCCGCCGCGATGCGCCCCAGCATCGCGCCGTGCTCGGCGAGGATGGCCTCGAATGCGTCGTCCCGCCCCAGAAGCGGTCTCCCCGGAAAAATCGCGTCTGGTCCGAAAGACTCGCAAGGTCGGCGAGACTTTCACGGCGTGCTCGACAAAAGACAGGAGGTTCGTCGTGACGCTCAAGGCTGAAATCGAAACCCTTCCCGCCGGCGACCGCGTCCTGCGGCGCGGCAAGGGGCTGCTCAAGGTGCTGGTGACCCTGCTGGCGATCTTCGCCTTCGCCGCCTGGATCGCCCTGGGCGTGGTCCTCTACGCCGACGTGGGGCGCGACCTGCGCCTGGCGGCGGCTCTGGCGGCGGCCATTTCGACCGAGGCGCTGTTCTGGAGCGTCGCGGCGCTTCTGGGCGTCAGCGTGCTGGAAGCGCGCAAGGCGATCTGGCGCCGCATCACCGGTTTCCTCGCGCGATAGTCGCCAGACGGACGAATTCGCCAGTCTGGAACAAGCGTCGCCATTCTCCATGTGGCGACGGTTCGTGCCTATCAAGTGGCGTATGCTGTCAAACTGCGATCAAGACAACGTTGTCATGGCAATGATTTGCTGAATTCTTGGCAAATCTGCGGGAACGCAACGCACATGTGGACGCGTTCTTGGCCAAAATGCTAGGGAGGCCACGGATATTGCACTGCGAGATTCAGATTTCGCAGGCTGTTCCAAGGCGAGACGACCCCGATAGAGGGCGCGGCCTTTCTTCACTTTATCGCAGGGTGAACTCAAAATGCCGGTAGAGACGCTGACGAAGTCCCTTTGGGTCTATTCGTTCGGGGGGGGCGGCGCTGACGGCGACGCTTCCATGAAGAACCTCCTCGGAGGCAAGGGCGCCAATCTCGCCGAGATGTCGTCGCTGGGTCTGCCGGTTCCGCCCGGCTTTACGATCACCACCGAGGCCTGCGTCCACTATTACGCCAACGGCAAGCAGTACCCGGCCGAGTTGGCCGGGCAGGTCGCCGCGGGCCTGGCCAAGATCGAGGCCATCACCGGCAAGCGCTTCGGCGACGTGGCCAACCCGCTGCTGGTGTCGGTGCGCTCGGGCGCCCGCGCCTCGATGCCGGGCATGATGGACACCGTGCTGAACCTGGGCCTCAACGACGAGACCGTCGAAGGCCTGGCCGTCCTGTCGGGCGACCGCCGCTTCGCCTACGACAGCTACCGCCGATTCATCCAGATGTACTCGAACGTCGTGCTCGACCTGGAGCACCACATGTTCGAGGAAATCCTCGACGACCATAAGGATCGCCTCGACGTCCACGTCGACACGGGCCTCACCGCCGACGACTGGGCTGGGGTCATCAAGGACTACAAGGCCGCCGTGCTCAACGAGCTGGGCAAGCCGTTCCCGCAGGACGCCCAGGAGCAGCTGTGGGGCGCCGTCGGCGCCGTGTTCGCCAGCTGGATGAACGACCGCGCCAAGTTCTATCGCCGCATGCACGACATCCCCGAAAGCTGGGGCACCGCGGTCAACATCCAGTCGATGGTGTTCGGCAACATGGGCGACACCTCGGCCACGGGCGTCGCCTTCACCCGCAATCCGTCGAACGGCGACAACCGCCTGTACGGCGAGTTCCTGATCAACGCCCAGGGCGAGGACGTCGTCGCGGGCATCCGCACGCCGCAGTCGCTGACCAAGGCCGCCCGCGAGGAAATGGGCGACACCGCGCCGTCGATGGAAGAGGCGATGCCGGAGGTGTTCGGCCAGTTCAAGACCGTGGTCGAGACGCTGGAACGCCACTACCGCGACATGCAGGACATCGAGTTCACGGTGGAGCAGGGCGTGCTCTACATGCTGCAGACTCGCAACGGCAAGCGCACCGCCAAGGCCGCGCTGAAGATCGCCGTGGACATGGCCGCCGAGGGCGTGATCAGCAAGGAGGAGGGCGTTTCGCGCGTCGAGCCGGCCTCGCTGGACCAACTGCTGCACCCGACCATCGACCCGACCGCGCATCGCGACGTCGTCACCGTCGGCCTGCCGGCCTCGCCCGGCGCGGCCACCGGCAAGATCGTCTTCGACAGCGACGAGGCCGAGAAGGCCGCCGCCAACGGCGAAGCCGTGATCCTGGTGCGCGAGGAGACCTCGCCCGAGGACATCCACGGCATGCACGCCGCCCGCGGCATCATCACCGCCCGCGGCGGCATGACCAGCCACGCCGCCGTCGTGGCGCGCGGCATGGGCCGTCCCTGCGTCTCGGGCGCCGGCGACGTGTCGATCTTCGCCAAGGAAGGCCTGTTCCGGGCCAAGGGCCGCGAGTTCAAGGCCGGCGAAGTGATCACCATCGACGGCTCCACCGGCGAGATCCTGGCCGGCGCGCCCAAGATGATCGAGCCCGAGCTGACCGGCGACTTCGCCACCCTGATGGGCTGGGCCGACCAGGTCCGTCGCCTGAAGGTGCGCGCCAACGCCGAGACGCCGCTCGACGCCAAGACCGCCCGCCAGTTCGGCGCCGAAGGCATCGGCCTTTGCCGCACCGAGCACATGTTCTTCGACGACACCCGCATCGCCGCGGTGCGCGAGATGATCCTGGCCGACGACGAGGCCGGCCGCCGTACGGCCCTGGCCAAGATCGCGCCCTTCCAGAAGGCCGACTTCGTCGAGCTGTTCACGATCATGGAAGGCCTGCCGGTCACCATCCGCCTGCTCGACCCGCCGCTGCACGAGTTCCTTCCGCATACGGAAGAAGACGTGCAGGCCGTGGCCGTGGCCACGGGTCTCGACGCCGCCAAGCTGCTGCGCCGCGCCAAGGAGCTGCACGAGACCAACCCCATGCTCGGCCACCGCGGCTGCCGCCTGGGCGTCTCCTATCCCGAGATCTACGAGATGCAGGTCCGGGCCATCCTCGAGGCGGCGTGCGAGATCGCCAAGTCGGGCAAGGCCGCTCCCGTGCCGGAGATCATGCACCCGCTGGTCGCCAAGGGCGAGGAGATGAAGTACCTGCGCGACCTGACCGACCGCGTCGCCAAGGCGGTGCTGGCCGAGCAGGGCGTGGAGCTGAAGTATACCGTCGGCACCATGGTCGAGCTGCCGCGCGCCGCCCTGCGGGCCGGCGACCTGGCCGCCAACGCCGAGTTCTTCAGCTTCGGCACCAATGACCTGACCCAGACAACGTTCGGCATCAGCCGCGACGACGCCGGCAAGTTCCTGGGCGCCTACATCGACAAGGGCATCTTCGAGAAGGACCCCTTCGTCAGCCTCGACCAGGACGGCGTGGGCGACCTGATCCGCATCGCCGCCGAGCGGGGCAGGGCGGCCCGTCCCGACGTCAAGCTCGGCATCTGCGGCGAGCACGGCGGTGACCCGGCCTCGATCGCGTTCTGCGAGAAGGTCGGCCTCGACTACGTCTCCTGCTCGCCCTACCGCGTGCCTATCGCCCGCCTGGCGGCCGCGCAGGCGGCCCTGGCTGGGAAGTAGCGACCCTCCCCCTGGAGGGGGAAGTTCCTCCTGCCTCTGAACTGCGACACGACGAACGGCCCCGCTCCCACGGGCGGGGCCGTTTTTCTTTTCGCGCCGGCTTGCATCGATATCGATAGGAAGCTATCTAAATAGATAGCAAGCTACCTATCGTTCTTCGAGCATCGTTACATGACGTCCCGCATTCCCAGCGAACGCACCTTCACCGGCGCGGTGCTGCGCCTGGCGCGCATCTATCGTCGCGAGGTCAATCGCGCCCTGGCCGAGCACGGTCTTTCCGACGCCCGCGCCCTGCCGGTGCTGCACATCGCCCGCGCCGGCTCCGGCATGCGGCAAGGCGTGCTAGCCGAAGAACTGGGCGTCGAGGGGCCGTCCCTGGTGCGCGTGCTCGACCAGTTGTGCGCCGCCGGCCTGGTGGAGCGTCGCGACGACCCCGCCGACGGCCGCGCCAAGACCCTGCACCTGACCACCGACGGCGCGGCCTTGGCCGTGATCGCCGAAGACACCGTCCAGGCCGTCCGCTCGCGCCTGCTGGTCGGGGTCAGCGACGAGGACCTGGCCGCCACCCTGCGCACCTTCGCCGCCTTCGAGGCGGCCCTGGACGCCGCCAACGGGCAGGGGGCTTGAAGCGCTCCATGCCCAAGTTCGACCGGTGGACGCTGCTGTTCTCGTTGAACAGCTTCGTCGCCGCCATGCTCGCCCTCTGGATCGGTTTCGCCGTCGGCCTGCCGCGTCCGTACTGGGCCATGACCACGGCCTATATCGTCAGTCAGCCGCTGGCCGGGGCCGTGCGCTCCAAGGCGCTGTACCGCGTGCTCGGCACCATGCTGGGCGGCGCGGCCGCCGTCGCCATGGTCCCCAACCTGGTCAATGCGCCCGTGCTGCTGTGCCTGGCGCTGGCGCTGTGGGTCGGCGCCTGCCTGACCATCTCGCTGCTCGACCGCACGCCGCGCAGCTATGTCCTGATGCTGGCCGGCTACACCACCGCCATCATCGGCTTCCCGGCCGTCAGCCAGCCCGGGGCCATCTTCGACCTGGCCGTCTGGCGCGTGGTCGAGATCGGCCTGGGCATCGTCTGCGCCACCCTGGTCCACAGCCTCGTCTTCCCGCGCCCCGTCGGGACCGTCCTGCGCGCGCGCCTGGCCGCCTGGCTGGGCGAGGCCGACCGCTGGGCGCTGGACGTGCTGAAGGGCGCCGACGAGGAGGCCTTCGCCCGCGACCGCCGGCATCTCGCCGCCGCCGCCAGCGAGATCCAGATGCTGGCCACCCACCTGCCGTTCGACACCACCCGCCTGCGCGAGACCACCGGCGTGGTGCGGGCCCTGCACGAACGCCTGCTGATCCTCATCCCGCTGCTGTCGGGCCTGGCCGACCGGATGCAGGCGCTGAAGGACGTCAGGGATCCCGCCGCCCGAGCGGCGCTGGACGCCGTGATCGCCTGGATCGAGGCCGGCGCGACCCGTGGCCCGGGCCTGGAGCTGATCGACCACCTCAAGGCCGAGGCCGCCAAGCGGCGCGGCGGCGACTGGAACGCGCTGCTGGTCGAAAGCCTGCTGGTGCGCCTGGCCGAAGCCGTCCAGGCCCTGGGCGAGGGCCATGCGCTGATGACGCGGCTTGAGAACCCCGACGCCCCGCTGTCGCCGAACCTGGCCGCGGCTGCGGCCAACGCCGGCCGCCGGCGCATGCACAGCGACCTGCCGCTGGCCCTGCTTTCGGGCGCGGCCGCCGCGATCGCCGTGCTGCTGTCCTGCGCCCTCTGGATCCTGTCCGGCTGGGGCGACGGCGCCTCGGCGCCGGTCATGGCGGCGGTGTTCTGCTGCTTCTTCGCGGCCATGGACGATCCCGTGCCGGCCATCCGCAGCTTCGGGATCTTCACCCTGGTCTCGCTGCCGCTGTCGGCGCTCTACATGTTCGCCGTGCTGCCGGCCATCGACGGCTATCCGCTGCTGGTCCTGACGCTGGCCCCGCCGCTGCTGTTCATCGGCCTGTTCATTCCCAACCCCAAGACCATGGGGGCGGCGCTGGCCACGCTGATCGGTTTCTGTAACGCCCTGGCGCTGCAGGAGACCTTCAGCGCCGACTTCGCCAGCTTCCTGAACATCAACCTTGGCCAGTTCGTCGGCCTGGGGGCGGCGATCTTCGTCACCGCCGCCATGCGCTCGATGAGCATCGACGCCGGGGCCCGGCGCCTCCTGTCGCGCACCTGGAAGAACCTGGCCCGCCTGGCCCGGTCCAGCCGCGCGCCCGAGCCGGCCGCCTTCGCCGCCGCCCTGGTCGACCGCCTGGGCCTCTTGACCCCCAAGCTCGCCGCGGTGGGGCCGCGCCACGACCTCGTCGGCGTCGACGTGCTGCGCGACCTGCGGGTGGGCATGAACCTCGTCACCGTACAGACCGCTCGCGGCGATCTGTCGGGACCGGCCCGCGCCAGCCTCGACGCCGTGCTTGACGGGGTGGGCGACCACTACGCTGCCCTGTCGGCAGGTCGCCGCGCCCCGCCGCACGCCGAGCTGTTGGCCAAGGTCGACCAGGCCCTCGGCCGGCTGGGCGAGGTCCCATTCGCGCCCAATGGCGCCCTGGGCGGCGTCACCGGCCTTGTCGGCCTGCGCCGCAATCTCTTCCCCGACGCCCCCGCCTTCAATCCGGAGCCCGCCGCATGACCGGCGAATACAATATCGACGGCGTCTTCCTGTCGTCCGTCCTCGTCTCGGCCGTCGTGGCCCTCGTCGCCGCCTTCGTGCTTCGACGCGTGCTCTCGTGGGCCGGCGCCTACCGCTTCGTCTGGCATCCGGCGCTCTTCGACACCGCTCTCTTCGTCATCCTCTGGGCCGCCGCCGTGGCCCTTGTCCGTCCATAAGAAAAACATGCCCCAGTTGAAAACTCTCCTCCCGCAAGCCGGCCGCGTCGCGGTCACCCTGGCCGTCGTCGCCGTCGCCGTGGTCGGGGGCAAGCGCCTCTGGGACCATTACCAGGTCGATCCCTGGACCCGTGACGGCCGCGTCCGCGCCGACATCGTCCAGGTCGCGCCCGACGTCTCGGGCCTGGTCACCGCCGTTCAGGTTGTCAACGACCAGACGGTCAAGGCCGGCCAGCCGCTGTTCTATGTCGACCGTGATCGCTACGCCCTGGCGCTGCGCCAGGCCGACGCCGTCGTCGCCGCCCAGAAGGCGCAGTTGGCGCAGGCCAGGCGCGAGCTGGCCCGCAACCGCGTGCTGGGCGACCTCGTCGCCGGCGAGATCACCGAGCAGAGCCTGGCCAAGGTCGAGCAGGGCCAGGCCGCCCTGGCCCAGGCCGTCGCCGCCCGCGACCTGGCCGCGCTGAACCTGTCGCGGACCCTGGTCGTCGCGCCGACCGACGGCTTCCTGTCGGACCTGACGCTGCGCACCGGCGACTACGTCACCGCCGGCAAGCCGGTGCTGGCCTTGATCGACAGCCGCTCCTACCGGGTCGAGGGCTATTTCGAGGAAACCAAGCTCAAGGGCCTGCACGTGGGCCAGAAGGTCAGCGTCACGGTGATGGGCGAGGACAGGCCGCTGCACGGCCACATCCAGTCGATCGCCGCCGGCATCGAGGACCGCGACCGCGCCGCCGGCGCCAGCCTGCTGCCCAACGTCAATCCCACCTTCAGCTGGGTGCGCCTGGCCCAGCGCGTGCCCGTCCGTGTCGCTCTGGACGAGACGCCCAAGGACCTGCGCCTGATCGCCGGCCGCACGGCCACGGTCGCGGTGTTGGGGCAGGGGACGGCCAAGGTCGCCGGCAAGGGGGCCGTCTCGTGAGTACGATCCGCACCCTGGCGGCCGCCGGCTCGCTGCTGGCGCTCGCCGCCTGCACCACCGTCGGCCCGAACTACAAGCGGCCCGACGTGGCCAAGATCAACGAGCCCGCCGCCCAAGCGCCGTTCATGGGGGCGCAGAGCGCCGCCGTCAGCCAGGATCCGGTCCCCGACGGCTGGTGGAAGCTCTATGACGACGAGACCCTGAACGGATTGGTCGAGCAAGCTCTGACCGCCAATGCCGACCTGCGGGTCGCCGCCGCCAACCTGTCCCGCGCCCGCGCCGTGGCCGGCGAGGCAGACGACGCCGGCGGCTTCTCGGTCGGCGCCTCGGGGGCGGCCATGCGCGCCCGCGAGTCCGGCGAGCAGTACCTGATGAGCGAACCGTTGCCGGTCGAGAACCTCGCCGACGCCGGCGTGAAGGTCTCCTACCAGGTCGACCTGGTGGGCCGCCTCAAGCGCGCCGCCGAGGCCGCCCATGCAGACGCCGACGCCAGCCAGGCCGCGCTGGATCTCGCCCGCGTCAGCGTCGCCGCCGACGTAGCCCGGGCCTATGTCGAGGCCTGCTCGGCCGGCCACGAGATCCATGTCGCCGAACACAGCCTGGAGCTCCAGCAGAAGAGCCTGGACGTCACCAATCGGCTGATCGCCGCCGGCCGCGGCACGGCGCTGGACGCCACCCGCGCCCGCGCCCAGGTCGATCTTCAACGCGCGGCGATCCCCAGCTTCGAGGCCCATCGCAAGGCCGCGCTCTACAAGCTGGCCGTGCTGACCGGCAAGCCGCCGGCCCAGTTCCCCAAGGCCGTCGAGGCCTGCGCGACGCCGCCGAAGCTGTCGCAGCCCCTGCCGGTGGGCGACGGCGCGGCCCTGCTCGCGCGTCGTCCCGACGTCCGCCAGGCCGAGCGCACCCTGGCCGGCGCCACGGCCCGCATCGGCGTGGCGCGGGGCGCGCTCTATCCGAACATCAGCTTCGGCATGGGCGCTGGCTCCACGGGCCTGCTGGCCGACATCGGTCAGCCCGCCGCCAACCGCTGGAGCCTGTCGGGCCTGATCTCCTGGACCCTGCCGGGCGAGGGCGAGCGCGCCCGCATCCGCGGGGCCGAGGTCGGCGCCGACGGGGCCCTGGCCCGCTTTGACGGCGTGGTGCTGAACGCCCTGCGCGAGACCGAGACCAGTCTGACGGCCTACGCCCACGAACTGGACCGCAACGCCGCCCTGCGCGCCGCTCGCGACGAGGCTGTCAAGGCCGAGCGCCAGGCCGCCACGCTCTACAAGGCCGGCCGCGCGCCCTACCTTCAGGGCCTGGACGCCCAGCGCACCCTGGCCGGCGCCGAAGCCTCCCTGGCCGCCTCCGACGCGGCCGTCGCCGCCGACCAGGTCAACCTCTTCCTGGCGCTTGGCGGCGGCTGGGAAACCGCGCCGGCGGTGAAGGTGGTTCAGGCGCAGCGGTAGGCGTTTCAAAGATCCTCCCCCTGAAGGGGGAGGTGGCCCGGAGGGCCGGAGGGGGAAGTCCCTAACGAGGTCAGTGCATCCCCAACGCTGGCAGTCCCTTCCCCCTCAGTCGCTTCGCGACAGTTCCCCCTTCAGAGGGAGCATCTGGGGCTCAGCCCGGCGCTCGCTCGCTCCAGAGGTCGAGATCCGTCTCGTGCCCGATCAGCGCCAGGCCCGAGGCGATCGACTCGAATTCGCCGCCGCTCTCGATCCGTTCGGCGCCGAAGCGGCGCAGGAAGATATCGCGTACGGCCGGTACGAACGAGGAGCCGCCCGTCAGGAACACCCGGTCCACGCCTTGCGCCGTCAGGCCCGAGCGCTCCAGCGCCTGGTCCACGGCCGTCTCGATGGCCTTCAGTTCCGGCGCGATCCAGCTTTCGAACTCGCTGCGCGCCACGTCGCGCTCGATCACCACCGAGCCGGCCCTGAACGAGAACCGCGCCTCTTCCTGTCCCGACAGCGCCTCCTTCAGGCCCGAGACTGAGCGGTAGAGGGCATAGCCGTGGTTGTCGTCGAGCACCTCGATCAGGCGGGCGATCTTCTCGGGCTCGACCGCCGTGCGCTCCAGGGCGCGGATGTCGCGCATGTCCTTGGACGCCCGCAGCATGGCCAGCTGGTCCCAGCGGGCGAAGGCGGTGTAGTAGCGCTGCGGAATCGGCAGGCGGCTGGACATGGCCTTGTAGAGGCTGCCCTTGCCGAGCTCCGGCGACACCACGTTGTCGATGATCCGGTAGTCGAAGGCGTCGCCGGCCACGCCGACGCCCGAGCGCGCCAGCGGCACCGACCGCAGCTGGCCGCCTTGGCGCTCGAACCGCACGATCGAGAAGTCGCTGGTGCCGCCGCCGAAGTCGGCCACCAGCACCGTGGCGTCCTCCTTCAGCTGGCGGGCGAAGAAGAAGGCCGCGCCGACCGGCTCGTGGGCGTAGCGAATGTCGGAGAAACCAAGCCGCTCGAAGGCGGCCTCGTAGCGCTTCAGCGCCAGGTTCTCGTCGGGATTGCCGCCGGCGAAGGTCACCGGCCGGCCGACGATCACCCGTGGCGGCAGGTCGGCCATCTGGCCGCCTGCATGGTCGCGCAGCTTGAACAGGAACGCCGCCAGCAGGTCTTCGAACTGGTAGCGCCTGTCGAGGATCTTGGTCTCGGTGAAGGCCGCGCTGGCTGCAAAGGTCTTGAACGACTGGACGAAGCGCGTTTCCAGCGGGTCCTCGACATAGGCCTCGATGGCCCAGGGGCCGGCCTCGATGACACGCTCGGTCGGACGGCCGTCCGGGCCGGCCATCGAATGGAAGCTCAGGGCCGAGCGGAAGGCGAAGATGTCCTTCTCGCCCACGGGAAAGCGCACCAGGCGCGCGGGGCCTTGGCCGTCGGCGATGGCGACGACGGTGTTGGTGGTGCCGAAATCGATGCCGATCGTCGGCTGGACGGCGGACGTCATGGGGAAGCTCGGGCCGGGGAGGGGGCCGTGCGTCCTACAGCCATGAGCGCAGGGGTCAAGCGACTTAACGGGGTTTTTACGTCGCAATCGAAAAGCTGCGTTCGACTACCGCGAATCCGGCGCGGACCAGACAAACATCCGGGGGGAAACGAACATGAAGCTCGACGATCTCAAGATCGCGTCGAAGGTCGCCCTGCCGGCCGTGGTCCTGGGCGCGGCCGTGCTCGCCTGCACGGGCCTGGGCGTCTGGCAGCAGAAGAGCCTGGACGCCGCCACCAGCCGTCTCGTCGAGCATCGCGCCCCCGCCGAGGTGCAGTCGGCCCGCTTCAGCCGGCGCCTGGCCATGATGGGTCACGCCGCCCACCGCACCGTCACGTACGACGCGGCCTCGTCGGAAGCCCTGGCCGCCTCCAAGGAACTCGACAAGGTCTATGCCGAGGGCAAGGACAGCCTCGACAAGATGACCGGCTTCGATCCGGCGATCGCCGAGAAGGCCGATGGCTTCCGCGCCCGCATCGACGCCCTGTACGCCGAGGCGCGCGGTGCGGCGGACAAAGGTTTGGCCAACGATGACACCGGTGCCATGGCGCATCTGGCCGTGATGGATCCGGCGATCGACAGTCTGGCGAAGGACGTGAAGGCCTGGGGCGACGGCTATCACGAGGAAACCGACGCCATGGTGACGGCGGCGCGGGCCGAGGCCGAGCGCGGCGTGTTGCTGACCCTGCTGTTCGGCGTGGCCGCCGCGCTGGGCGGCGTGGCCTTCGCCCTGTGGATCGGGGCGGTGAAGATCTCGCGGCCGGTGGCCGGGCTTTCCCGCGCCATGAACGACCTGGCCGACGGCCGGCTGGAGACGGCCGTGGCCGGCGCCGGTCGCCGCGACGAGGTCGGGCTGATGGCCAAGGCCGTGCAGGTCTTCAAGGACAACGCCCTGGCCCTCAAGAGCGCCCAGGCCGAGCAGGCCCGCTCGCGCGCCGCCGGCGACGAGGAACGCGGTCGCAACGAGCAAGCGCGGGAAGCCGCCGCCCGTGAGCAGGCCTTCGTCATGAAGGCCATCGCCCAGGGCCTGTCGCGGCTGTCGCGCGGCGACCTGACGGTGCGGGTCACCGAGGCCTTCCCCGACGGCTATCGCCAGCTGCGCGACGATTTCAACGCCGCCATGGGTCACCTGGACGAAGCGATGGGCCAGATCCTGGCCGCCGTCGATGGCATCGGCCGAGGCTCGGACGAGATCGCCGCCGCCGCCGACCAGACCGCCCGCCGCAGCGAGCAGCAGGCCGCCGGCCTGGAAGAGACCGCCGCCGCCCTCGACCAGATCACCGCCACCGTTCGCCGCGCCTCGCACGGCGCGGGCGAGGCCGCGAAGGTCGTCGGCTCGGCCCGCGGCGACGCCGAGCGCTCCGGCCAGGTGGTGCGCGGCGCCGTCGAGGCCATGACCGGCATCGAAAGCTCCTCGCGCCAGATCGGCCAGATCATCGGCGTGATCGACGAGATCGCCTTCCAGACCAACCTCTTGGCCCTCAACGCCGGTGTTGAGGCCGCCCGGGCTGGAGACGCGGGACGCGGCTTCGCCGTCGTCGCCCAGGAGGTCCGCGCCCTGGCCCAGCGCTCGGCCGACGCGGCCAAGGAGATCAAGACCCTGATCTCGACCTCGGCCCGCCAGGTCGACGAGGGCGTCAAGCTGGTCGGCCAGACCGGCGAGGCGCTGGAAGGCATTGTCTTCAAGATCGGCGAGATCGACGCCCTGGTGCGCGAGCTGGCCGCCTCGGCCGGCGAGCAGGCCACGAGCCTCAACGAGGTGAATTCGGCCGTGAACCAGATGGACCAGGGCGTGCAGCAGAACGCCGCCATGGTCGAGGAAGCCAACGCCGTCGCCCACGCCCTCAAGAGCGAGATCGTCGGCCTTGTGGAGATGACCGGGAGGTTCCGGGTGTCCGATGCGAAGCAGGCGCGGGGCTATCGGATGGCGGGGTAGGGCTCAGCGCTCACGGGCGTGCTTGATACGCGCGACGATGACGTTGGTGGCGAAGACGCGGTACCAGACGACGTAACCGGAGCTACCGAAGGGAACGTTGATCCGTCAGAGATCGGCACGACCGGCTTGGCCCCGCTCTGCATGTCCGGCGAGCGACAGGATCGCCGTGACCAAAGTTTCGGCCATGCGGCTGGCCGCGCCAGGGTTCTTGTCGACGAGGAAGTCTTCAAGTCTCGAAAGGTCGCGGCGAGCCTTCTCGGTCAGCCGAACCGTTCTTTTCATTTCCGGGCGGCCAGACGGGCTTCGATGTTGGCGCGGAACTCGGCGAGCACTTCTTCGGCGGGATAGGAGACCCCGGTGCGTTCGTACTCTTCAAGAGACTGGAGCGCCTCGGCCCAATCATCGTCGATCGCCTGATCGATGGCGTTGATGGCGAATACCTCGGGCGTCACACCGGCAGCCTGAGCGGCTACGCGCAGGCGTTCGGCCCGTTCGGGATCGAGATGGATGTCAGCGCCGTCGGCCATGTTTCGAGGATCCCTCTGCGGAACCGGGGCGTCAACGATCGGTTCGCATTGACATTTCCGCCGCGCACCCGTCCTTGGCGCGCTCAATTGAAAGGGCCGGGTCTTGGAACAGTTCGACGTCGTGGTGCTGGGAGCCGGTGCGGCCGGCATGATGTGCGCCATCGAGGCCGGCAAGCGCGGTCGCAAGGTGCTGATCGTCGACCACGCCAAGGCTGCCGGCGAAAAGATCCGGATCAGCGGCGGCGGCCGCTGCAACTTCACCAATGTCGGCGCCGCGCCGGCCAACTTCCTGTCGGCCAACCCGAAATTCTGCGTCTCGGCCCTGCGCCGCTACCGCCCGACCAACTTCATCGACCTGGTGAAGAAGCACGGCATCGCCTTTCACGAGAAGACGTTGGGCCAGCTGTTCTGCGACGGCTCCTCCAAGGAGATCATCGCCATGCTGCTGGACGAGATGGCCGACGCCGGCGTCGTCCTGCGCCTGGAGACGGCGATCCAGGGCGTCGACAGGCAGGGGGAGAGCTTCGTCGTCGAACTGTCGAGCGGCCCGGTGGCCTGCGCCTCGCTGGTGGTCGCCACCGGCGGCAAGTCGATCCCGAAGATGGGCGCGACGGGCGTCGGCTACGACATCGCCCGCCAGTTCGGCCTGGCCATCATCGAACCGCGCCCGGCCCTGGTGCCGCTGACCTTCGAGGCCCGCACGCTGGAGCGGCTTTCGCCGCTGTCGGGCGTGTCGGTCGACGCCGTGGTCGCCAGCGGCAAGACCAAGTTCCGCGAAGGCATGCTCTTCACCCATCGCGGCTTGTCGGGCCCGTCGATCCTGCAAATCTCGTCCTACTGGCGCGAGGGCGGCGAGATCACGGTCGACATGGCGCCGGGCGTCGACGTGTTCGCCACGTTGAAGGCCGAGCGCTCGGCCAACGGCCGCCGCGCGCTGCACACGGTGCTGGCCGAGATCGTGCCCAAGCGCCTGGCGCAAAAGATCGTCGAGGACGAGGGCGTCACCGGCAACATCGCCGACTGTTCGGACAAGGTGCTGGCCCGCGTGGCCGGCGTCGTCAACGCCTGGACCTTCAAGCCGGTCGGCTCGGAAGGCTATCGCACGGCCGAGGTCACGCTCGGCGGGGTCGACACCGACGGACTGGATTCGCGCTCGATGGAGGCCAAGTCCGTGGCAGGGCTCTATTTCATCGGCGAGGTCGTCGATGTCACCGGCTGGCTCGGCGGCTACAATTTCCAGTGGGCCTGGGCCTCGGGCTGGTGCGCGGGGCAGGCGGTGTAAGATCCTCTCCCTCTGGGAGAGGTGGCCGCGAAGCGGACGGAGAGGGGGCGAGGTCGCCCCAAATAAACGACGGGCCGCCTCTCCAAGGAGAGGCGGCCCATGCGATTACTTCTTCTTGAACGGCTTGCCCGGCTTGCCGCCGAACTCGCCCTTGGCCTTGAAGGGCTTGGGACCCTTGAACGCCGGCTTGTCGCCGAAGGCGGGCTTGGCCTTGTAGGGCTTGGCCGGGGCGTCGCCAAACGCCTTGGGCGCACGGGGCTTATACTCGCGCGGACCGTCGGCGTTGTCGCGACCTTCGGCGCGCGGCTTGTAGCTGCGCTTCGGGGCGCCGTCGTTCTCGATCGGCGAGTAGGGGCGCGGGGCCTCGTCGCGATCGCGCGGCTTGAAGTCGCGCGGCGGCCGCGGCTTGTAGTCGCCCTTCGGCTCGTCGCCACGGCCGTACGGCTTGGCGTTGCTGGCGCCGTCGCGGTCGTAGCCGCCTTGGCGCGGAGCACGAGGCCCACGGGGCGCGTCGTCATAGTTGCGCGGGCCGCGCGGCGGACGCGGCGAGTCGCCGTCGAAGTCACGCGGCGGGCGCGGCGCGCGCGGACCATCGCCGCGCGGAGCAGGCGCCGTGGTCGGCGTGATCTGGACGTCCTCGCGCACGGTGGTCTGCACCGCCGCGCCGAACTTCACCGCCGCCTCGGCCGAGATCTCGAACTTGGTGTCGTAGTCGAAGATCCGGATCGAGCCGATGTCCTTCTTGGTGATGTGGCCCTGGCGGCAGATCAGCGGGATCAGCCACTTGGGATCGGCGTTGCCGCGACGGCCGACGCTGATGCGGAACCACTCCGAGCCTTCCATGCTCGTGCGCGGTTCGCGCTCGGGGCGGTCGCCGAACTCGCGGGGCTCACGCGGTTCGCGCGAGCGCGGACCGGGATCGGCGCCGTGGCGCGGGTCGTCGTAGATTTCTTCCGGCGCCGGCAGCTTGGCGCGGCGGGTGCGGATCAGGGCCGCGGCGATCTCGGCCGGCGTCCGCTTGGCCAGCATGGCTTCAGCCAGGGCCAGGTCTTCCTCGTTGGTGGCTTCCAGGAAGATCGGATCGTCGAGCAGGCGCTCGGTGTCCTTGGCGCGGATCTCGTCGGCGCTCGGGGCGCCGCCCCAGACGCCTTCGACGCCGGCGGCGAACAGCAGCTGTTCGGCCTTGCGGCGGCGGGTGTACGGCACAACCAGCGCCGAGACGCCCTTCTTGCCGGCGCGACCCGTGCGGCCCGAACGGTGCAGCAGGGTGGCCTTGTTGACTGGCAGTTCGGCATGGATGACGAGGCCGAGGTCGGGCAGGTCGAGGCCGCGAGCGGCGACGTCGGTGGCGACGCAGACGCGGGCATGGCCGTCGCGCAGAGCCTGCAGGGCGTCGGCGCGTTCACGCTGGCTCAGTTCGCCAGAGAGGCCGACGACGGCGAAGCCGCGCTCACGCAGCTTGCTGTGCAACGAGCGGACGCTCTCACGGGTGTTGGCGAACACCAGGGCGCCGGGGCTTTCGAAATAGCGCAGCAGGTTGACGACGGCGTGCTCGGTCTCGTTCGGCGCCACGCGCACGGCGCGGTATTCGATGTCGCGGTGCGGCTCGTTGCGGTCGATGGTGTCGATGCGCAGGGCGTCGTTCTGGTAATTCTTGGCCAGGGCGATGATGTCGCGCGCCAGGGTGGCCGAGAACAGCAGGGTGCGGCGCTCGGGCGGAGCAGCGTCGAGGATGAACTCGAGGTCCTCGCGGAAGCCCATGTCGAGCATCTCGTCGGCCTCGTCGAGGACGGCGACCTTCAGCTCCGACAGGTCGAGGTGCCCGCGCTCGATGTGGTCGCGCAGGCGGCCCGGGGTGCCGACGACGATGTGGGCGCCGAAGTTCAGGGCGCGCTGCTCGCGACGGGCGTCCATGCCGCCGACGCAGTTGACGACCGTGGCGCCGGCCTGGGCGTAGAGCCACTCCAGTTCGCGATTGACCTGCATGGCCAGTTCGCGGGTCGGGGCGATGACCAGGGCCATAGGCAGGCCGGCCTTGGGCAGGCGCTCGGCGTCGCCCAGCAGGGTCGGGGCGGCGGCCAGGCCGAAGGCCACGGTCTTGCCCGAGCCGGTCTGGGCGCTGACCAGCAGGTCGCGACCTTCGGCGTCGGCTTCCAGCACGGCGGCCTGGACGGGGGTGGGCTCGGCGTAACCCTGAGCGGCGAGGGCCCGCTCGAGAGCGGGGTGGGAGGCGGGGAAGGGCATCTTGGTCCAGTTCGATCCTGCAGGCGGCGCGCACACAAAAAACGCCCGCGGCCTGCGCCACGACCAAATTACGACCCCGTTGTCCCGGACCCGTCTGATTGGTCACTTGTCATGAAAATAAACCTCTCCGGCCGCCAAAACGAGGCGTTTGAGCCAGCGAGGAAATTTGCAAGGGCGCGTTAAGACGCCAAACCGCCGAGAAAGGCAAGGGGCGGCCGACGATTAGCGCCGACTGCGGCGCTTTGGCCGCAGGGGTTGTCAAAGGAAAACGCCCCGCCCGGAGGTCCGGACGGGGCGTCTTTCAAGGTCTTGATCGAGGCGATCAGGCCTTCGGCGGAGCCATCAGGGTCAGCTTGCTGGCGGCGCCCTTGGCGGCTTCGTGCTGCGCCGGCGGCAGCGGGATCAGGCCGCGGCCTTGCAGGTAGCCGCCGCGACCGGTCGCGGCGTCGGAGACGAACTCGCTCAGGAACTCCTTCAGGCCCGGCGTCACGCCGACCTGGCCCTTCTTCACGTAGATGAAGAGCGAGCGCGAGACGGGATAGGCGCCGCTGGCGATGGTCTGCGGGGTGGGCTTCACGCCGTTGACGGCGGCGCCCTTGATGACGTTGGCGTTCTCTTCGAGGAACGAGAAGCCGAACACGCCCAGCGCGCCGGGGGTCTTGGTCAGGGTGCCGACGATGGCGTTGTCGTTCTCGCCGGCGTCGATCCAGGCGCCGTCCTTGCGCATCGGGTCGACCTTGGCCTTGAAGCCCTTCTCGTCGCTGTCGTGCAGCGCCTTGGCGGTCGGGAACTTCTTGGCGCCGCCTTCGATGGCCAGCTCGACCCAGGCGTCACGGGTGCCCGAGGTGGGGGGCGGGCCGTAGACGAGGATGCGGTTGGCCGGCAGGCCGGCGCCCACGTCCTTCCAGGTCTTGTAGGGGTTGTTCACGAACTGGCCGCCGCGCAGGGCGTTCTGGGCCAGGCCCAGGTACAGGTGTTCGAGCTTGAAGTTGTAGTCCGGCGACTTCTTGTCCATCGCGATGACGATGCCGTCGAAGCCGATCTTGATCTCGACGATGTCCTTGACGCCCTTGGCCTTGCAGGCCTCGTACTCGGACTTCTTCATCGGACGCGAGGCGTTGGCGATGTCGGGGAAGCCTTCGCCCATGCCGCCGCAGAACATCTTGATGCCGCCGCCGGTGCCCAGGCTTTCGACCTTGGGCGACTTCCTGCCGGTCTTCTTGGCGAAGTTTTCGGCGACGCGGGTGCTGAACGGGAAGACGGTCGAGGAGCCGGCGGCCCAGACGTAGTCGCGGGCGGCGTGGGCGCTGGGAGCCAGGGCCAGCAGGCCGAGCGCGGCGGCGGCTCCGAGGAAGGCTTTCATGGACGACATCCTGATGGTCGGCTTGGGGCCATTGGAATCTTGGACGTGTCGGGCGGACCCTTCGGGGGAACGGTCTCCGACCTCGTCACCGCAGATTAGCGGTGGCGAGGCCGGCTATTTGTCACAGTTCGGCGACAGATTTGCGACAGGCGACGTCTAAACGTCCGACCACGGATCAGGATGCGTCCGCCGGAGGCTGGCGGTCGAGGATCTCCAGCACCTTTTCCTTCGGACGGGCGAGCACCGCGCCCTTGGGCGTGACCACGATGGGGCGCTCGACCAGGATCGGATGCGCGACCATGGCCGCCAGGATCGCATCGTCGGCTGTCGCCGGATCGGTCAGGCTCAGTTCTTCGGCCGGCGTGCCCTTGACGCGCAGCAGGCCGCGGGCGCCGAGGCCGGTGCGGGCGGCCAGATCCGTCAACTGTTCGAACGTCCAGCCGGCCTTCAGGTACTCGACCACGGTCGGCGCGTAGCCGGCGGCTTCGATGATGGCCAGGGTGTTGCGCGAGGTGCCGCACTTGGGATTGTGGAAGATGGTGACGGGGAAATCGGTCATGGCGGCCTCTCGATAGGATGCGAGGCTGATAGCAGGCGACGCGCGGACCGGCCATGTCGCACGCGTCGCCCCAGAATAGTAGTTGCGATTCACTCTCAACGGTGCGACTGGGACGCCCCGCCCGTAAAGGAGCGCCCCATGCGCGACGACCTGGGTCTGGACGACCCGCCGCCCACACTCGACGAACTGCTCTCCGAGCCCATCGTCCGCTTGCTGATGCGTCGCGACGGCGTGGAGGAGGGCGAGGTGCGCAAGCTGATCGCCCGGGTCGCCTCCAGCCGCCGGTCCTAGAGCCCTTTCAGGATCAGGTTGGGCAGGACGCTGTTGTCCCACTCGGGCGACTTGGGCGGATTGTCGCCGACCCGCAGGACGATCAGCCGCTTGGACGGCACGATGTAGACCACCTGGTTGGAGTTTCCGCAGAAGAGATAGAGGTCGTCGGCGGCGTAGGGCTCGCTGTGCAGGATCTTGGGCCAGGGCGTGTCGGGCGCCGCCCAGCCGCGGCGCTCCGCATAGGGGGCGCCGATGTAGACGCCCAGACCGTAGTGCGGGTTCTGCTCGGTCGGGGTGCGCATCTCTCCGACATAGCCCTTGGGCAGCAGGCGCTTGCCGGCATGGACGCCGTCGTCGATCAGCAGGATGGCGAGGCGCAGCCAGCTTTCGGCCGGCAGCAGGATGCAGCAGCCCGAGTGGGCAAGACCGCCCGGACGGTCGACCCAGATCTGGCCCCCGGGCGCGTCGATGGGCCTTAGCACCTCTTCGGAGATGAACTCGGCGTAGCGGCGGCCGGTGGCGCGCTCGATGACCAGGGCCACCAGTTCCGAGGTGGCGTTGGCGTAGTCGTAGCGGCTGCCCGGCGGGTTCACGAGCGGATAGTCGTTGATCAGGATGTCGTCGTGGCGCGGGTGCAGGTAAGCCCGGTTCAGCACGTTGGCCGGATCGGTGCTGAAGCCCTGCGGCAGGAAGCCGGTGCGCATGTCCAGCGTGTGGCGCACCAGGATGTCGGCCTTGGGCGTGCCCTTCCACTCGGTGATGAAGTCGGCCAGCGACTGGTCCAGCGACTTGATGACGCCCAGCTCCAGGGCGCGTCCGACGGCGACGGCGGTCAGCGGCTTGGCCAGCGACTTCGACGCCAGCAGGGTCGGGCGGGTCGCGCCGGCGAAGTAGGTCTCGCGTTCCAGCACCCCGTCGCGCCAGACCATGAAGGCCTTGGCGTTGCTTTGCTGGGCGTAGGCCTCGGCCGCATCGAGGGCGGCGGGGTCGATCGTGGCCGACGCAGCGGCGGGAATCAGCGTGCGGCCGGCCGCGCCGGGCACGGGCTCGAGCGTGTCGTAAGTCTCCTGGGGCGCATTGGCGGCGGCCTGAAAGCGCTGAAGATACAAGGACTCGTCGGCTGACGTTACGGAAGTTTCAGCGCTCATTTCGGGCTCCGACGTTATGTGAGCCTGACCGTAAATCCACGAATTGCCACTTCGTTGACCGCGTGGTCAAATATCCGCCCTGCGAAAGAGCAGGCGACGCACAAAAGACGACTCCGACCGTTGCGGGGCTTCGTTGCGCTATCCGGCGAACGGATAGTCGGGACGTGGTTTCCGCCAGACCCCCGCCGCCGCGGTCTGGAGTTCGCGTGAATCTGGAGGAGGCGTTTCGATGGAAAAAGGTGTGCCGATCAGGGCCATCAGCCGCTGCATCTCGGTGCTGCAGGCGATCAACCGGCGTGGTTCGCTGTCGATGATGGAGATCGCCCAGACCTCGGGCGTTCCCTATCCGACGGCCTGCCGCATCGTGCAGACCTTGCTGCACGAGAAGCTGATCGAGCGGGAGCCGGCGCGGAAGCGCTATCGGCCGACCATGCTGGTGCAGTCGCTGTCGCACGGGTTCCAGGAGAGCGATCGCCTGGTGGCCTGCGCCCGCCCGCACATCGTCGACCTGACGGCCAAGGTGACCTGGCCGGTGTCGATCGCCACCCGGGTCGGCCAGCAGATGATGATCCGCGACTCGACGCACACGATGACGTCGCTGACGCTGAACAATTACTATCCGGGCTATACCCTCCCGATCCTGGAGAGCGCCGCGGGCAAGGCCTACCTCGCCTTCGCGTCGCCCGAGGAGCAGGCGGCGGTCCTGGAGGCTTATCGCAGCGGCGAGGGGCAGGTGGATCCGCTGACCCTGCAATACGCGGAGTCCGGCGGCATGTTCGCCGACATCGTCGAAGCGGGCGTGGCCACCAAGGGCCGCAACCCCTACACCGCGACCCCCGGCAAGACCTCGTCGATCGGCGCGCCGATCTTCAACAGCGAGGGCGTCTGCGGGGCGCTGGTGCTGGTGTTCTTCTCGTCGTCGATGAAGATGCCCGACGCCGTCAAGCAGTACGGCGACAAGCTGAAGATCGCCGCGGCGGCCATCAGCCGCGACCTGTCCGAACCCCTGTCCCGCGCCGCCTGAGGGCGATGCGGTCAGGGCTTTTCGCTGGGCGTTTCCCATTGCGGATAGCGTCCCATGAGGAGGATCAGCGCGCTGCTGGCCACAAAGCCGGCGGCCGCGATCGCCAGGGCGCGGCCGTAGCCGCCGTCGTGGTCGTAGAGCGCGCCGAAGCCGATCGCGCCGATCGGCACGCCCAGCGAGATCGCCACCCCGATCAGGGCGTAGACGGCGCCGTACGAGCGCATGCCGAAGTAGCGGGCGACGAAGAAGGCGGCGACGTCGACCTCGCCGCCCTGCGCCGCGCCGATCAGCAGCACCGCCAGCACGGCCAGCGGCCACTGGCCGTGCCCGATCGCCAGCAGGCCCACGCCCAGCGCCGGCAGCACCAGCGCGATGGCGGCCGGGATCGGGGCCCAGAAGCGGTCGACCGCCCAGCCGACGACGATCCGGCCCAGGGCGACCGAGACGGCCAGCAAAGCCACCAGCCAGCCGGCGGCCCGGGCGTCCAGGCCCTGGTCGGTGAGGATCGGCTGAAGCTGGCTGATCACGCCGGTCAGGCCGGCGGTGGCCAGCAGGATGGCCAGGGCCAGGATCCAGAAGCGGCCGGTCTTCAGCGCCTGGCCGGCGGTCAGGCCGACCTGCGACACCTGTCGGGCGGCGGCGATCTCGCCTTCGGCCGCACCATGCTTGGCCAGCCAGCGGGGACGCTCCCACAGCGCCGCGAACACGGTGGGCAGGGCGACGAAAAGCGACAGGGCCGCCAACGTCGCGTAGCCGCCGCGCCAGCCGTGATGGGTGATGACGAAGTTCAGCAGCGGGGCGCTCAGCGCCGCGACCAGAGACACGCCGGTCAGCGTCAGGCCCAGGGACAGGCCGCGGCCCTTCTCGAACCAGGTGTTGACGGCGCGGGTGTAGCCGATCGGGCCCGTGCCGCTGCCCAGGATCACCAGCAGCGCGAAAAGGCCGTAGAAGGCGCCCAGCGATGGCGGCATGGCCGCCAGCATGGCATAGACCGCCGCCAGCAGGCCGATGGAGACCATCGCCACCGGCCGCACCCCGACCTTGTCGATCAGCCAGCCCAGCACCGGCGCGACGAACAGCGCCGCCAGGGCCGCGCCCTGGGCCTGGGCGATCTGGCCGCGCGTCCAGCCGAGATCGGCCTGCAAGGCCTTCACGAACAGCGAGCCGACATACTGCTGCAGGCTGATGCCGCAGCCGACCCCAACGCCCGCCGCCAGCACCACGCGCCAGCCCCTGCGGAATTCGTCCCGAACCTCGCTCACGCGTCACATCCCCCGGGCCAGCCGGCCCAAATGTCCCCAGTCGAGCATCCGACGGCCCGCGCGCGGCGCGCCATCGTTTCGCGCGGGCTGATCGACAGGCGGGGAGGGCGCGCGGCAAGGCGGCGGCCGGACCGCCCCCGCTTCACAACAGCTTCCAGTTTCTTCCGACGGAGTTTCCCATGGCGGACGCCAGCGACGCAGCGATCTTCGGCCCCTCGAAGGCGGCTTTGGCTTTCCTTGGCGAGGCCCATGGCCAGCTGATCGGCGAGACTTTCGTCGAGGGGCGGGGCGAGACCCTGATCGAGGTCGAGGATCCGGCGAGCGAGCAGGTGATCGCCAAGGTGCGGGCCAGTTCGGCCGAGGATCTGGACCAGGCCGTGGCCGCCGCGCGCAAGGCCTTCAAGGGCTGGAGCCGCACCTCCGGCGCCGACCGCGCCCGGATCATGCTGCGCTTCGCCGACCTCCTGGAGCGCGACGCCGACAGGCTGGCCGAGATCGAGACGCTCGAGAACGGCATGCCGATCGCGCTGTCGGGCGCGACCATCAAGGGCTTCTGCGCCGACTACGTGCGCTACTACGCGGGCCTGGCCACCAAGCTGGAGGGCTCGACCATCCCGGCGCGGGCCAACGGCCGCGAGGCGCTGGACCTGCTGGTCTATACGGTGCGTGAGCCGGTGGGCGTGGTCGGGGCGATCGTGCCGTGGAACGTGCCGGTCTCGATGATCATCCTGAAGCTCGCGCCGGCCCTGGCCTCGGGCTGCACCCTGGTGCTGAAGAGCGCCGAGGTGACTCCGCTGACCTCGATCCTGGTGGCGCGGCTGTGGCTGGAGGCTGGCGGCCCGCCCGGCGTGTTCAACCTGATCCACGGCCTGGGCCACGAGATCGGCGCGGCGCTGGTTTCCCATCCTGGCGTCGACAAGATCACCTTCACCGGCTCGACGGCCGTGGGCAAGGAGATCGTCCGCGCCGTCAGCCATGATCTGAAGCGCGTCACCCTGGAGCTGGGCGGCAAGTCGCCGTTCGTGATCTTCCCCGACGCCGACCTGGCCGATGCGATCCCGTCGGCGGCCATGGCCTGCTTCTTCCTGTCGGGCCAGAACTGCATGGCCGGCACGCGCCTCTTCGTGCACGAGAAGGTGCTGGAGCCGGTGCTGGAGGGGCTGGCTCAGACGGCGGCCTGGCTGAAGGTCGGGCCGGGCCTTGATCCCACGACGATGATCGGCCCGCTGGTCTCGGCCCGCCAGAAGGGCAGGGTGCTGGAGCATGTGCAGGCCGCGGCCGCCGAAGGCGCGCGCCTGGCCTATGCCGGCGGCGTTCCGGACGGCGTGGGGCACTATGTGGCGCCGACCATCTATGCCGACGTCACCCCGGACATGCGCCTAGCGCGGGAAGAGGTGTTCGGGCCGGTGCTGGGCGTTCAGTCGTTCGGCGACGATGACGAGGCGCTGCTGTCGGCGATCAACGCCACGACCTACGGCCTGTCGGGCTCGGTCTGGACCAAGGACCTGTCGCGGGCCCACCGCATGGCCCGGGCCATCGACAGCGGCCAGGTGGGCGTCAACATCCACGCGGCGCTGAGCCCCGAGACCCCGTTTGGCGGCAACCGCCAGTCGGGCTGGGGCCGCGAGTTCGGGCGCGAGGGGATCGACTCGTACCTGAAGACCAAGGCGGTGAGCGTGAACCTGGGGGTGATCCCGGGGTGACGGCTGGGACCCCCCCTGTGGGGGAGGCGATCGCGTGAGCGATCGGTGGGGAGAGAGTTTCCGACGTCTCGAAAGCTGAAAACGCCCCCCCCTCCGTCCGCTTCGCGGACACCTCCCCCAGAAGGGGGGAGGATCTTGGGGCGCGGGTTTGCGATCTCGCGCTTTCGCTGCGAGTTGATCGAAGGGGTGCGGGGCGCCCGGGCGACGCCCGGAAGCTGTTTTCAGCAAATACCGTTTCGACGAAGCCGAGCGCTCCGCGCCGCCGTTTTCCATCAGCCTCCGGCCGGCGGCGCTGTTGACGCCTTGCCGGAGCGCGCCCGCCGGTTTCCCGGAAGGCGCGCCGCGGGGCGGGGATGTCCT
>NZ_PJRS01000006.1 GCF_002858925.1 Caulobacter zeae | reverse complement strand
GGGCGACTACGTGATCGCCTACGCCCTGCCGAAAGGCTGAGCCATGGAGACCTGGACGCCTTACTGCGGCGCCGGCCCCTCGCCGGCCGATATCTGGAGCCGCTGGAACCTCGACCCACTGCTGCTCGGCGCGCTGGCGCTGATAGCTGCTTGGCTTTGGATCACAGCGCCGACCAGGCGCGGCTTAGCCTTCGCGGCCGTGGCGGCGTTGCTGGTCAGCTTCGTATCGCCCCTCTGCGCGCTCAGTTCGGCGCTGTTCTCGGCCCGCACGCTGCACCACGTGCTGCTGACCAGCCTGGCCGCGCCGTTGCTGGCCTGGGCCTTGCCGCCGGTTGAGCGAGCGAAGGGTCTAGCCTTGAGCACCCTCGCCTTCGCGACCGTGTTCTGGATCTGGCACGTCCCGGCCTTCTACGGCGCGGCGATGTCGAACGATGGCGTCTACTGGCTAATGCAGGCCAGCCTGCTGCTGAGCGCGACGCTGTTCTGGCGTTCGGTCCGAAACGCCCCTGCCCCCGCCGGCGTCGCGGCCCTGCTGGCGACGACGGTGCAGATGGGTTTGCTGGGCGCCCTGCTGACCTTCATGCCGCGCGCCCTCTACGCGCCGCACGCCCTGACCACCGTCGCTTGGGGGCTGTCGCCGGTGGAGGACCAGCAGATGGCGGGACTGCTGATGTGGATCCCCGCCGCTGGCGCCTATCTGGCGGCGGCTCTGGTGCTGCTGGGTCGCCAGCTTCGCGGCATGGCGACGGTCGCCGCCCGATGATCGACCGGCTGATCGAGAACATCTTCGAATGGGCGGCCGGCCATGCCGACGAGGGCCGCTATTCGCCGGTGGCCATCGTCTTCCACTGGACCATGGCGGCGCTGGTGGTGTTCCAGATCGGCTGGGGCTGGTGGATGGGCCGCACCACACCCGGCGGCGAGATGCAGGCGGCCTATGAGCTGCACTATATGGTCGGGGTGTTGATGCTGGTCCTAGTGCTGGGCCGCGTCGGCTGGCGGCTGTTCGCGCCGGCGGTGATCAACGACGCCGACAAGCCCGGTTGGGAAAGCGTCGCCGCCCATATCACCCACTACGTCTTCTATACCTGCCTGTTCGGTCTGCCTCTGAGCGGCTGGGCGATGGTGTCGGCCACCAGCCGCGAGACGGAACTGACCCTGCTCAACCTCGCGCCCTGGCCCCTGCTGCCGTTCCGCGAGCTGTCGCATTCGACGCTCTGGACCATCGAGGCCGTCGCCGAGTGGCTGCACTGGGGCCTGGCGCTGAGCCTCGTGGCCATGATCCCGATTCATGTGGGGGCGGCGCTGAAGCACCACCTCATCGATCGCGACGACGTCCTTCACGGGATGCTGCCGATCCTGCCGCAGCGGCCGCGACGGCGGACGCGCTGGCAACGCCGCTGGCGAGCGCTGGAGAAGCAGGTTGCGTCTCTGACCAGGCCGCTAAGGCGGCGGCTTCGTTTTCGGTGAGCTTGGCGGCGATCGTGGCCATCACTCCGCGCGGATCGTTGCGGCGCGCAGCCCGCTTCCAGCGCTTCAGTTGATCCAGCGTGTAGGCGGCCGGCTGTCCGGCCAGCGCGGGCTGGCCCCCACCGACGCCTTGCCCTTCGGCGCCATGGCAGGCGGCGCAGGGCGGGAGGCCGCGTTTGGGATCGCCCTGCGTCCAGAGGATCGGCGGCGGCGCGGCCGAGGCCGGGCTCGAGCTGACGGGCAGGCTGGCATAATAGGCCGCCACGGCGCGCCGGGAGCGGTCGTCGAGCGGCTTGGCGACGGGCCCCATGACCTTGTCGGGACGAATGCCTGAGGCGTAGTCCTCCATCTGCTTTTGCAGATAGCCGGCGTCGAGGCCTGTGAGGCGCGGGATCGAGATGCCGTCGCCCATGCCGTCGAGGCCATGACAGGAGAAGCAGGCCTTGGCCGCCCCGCCCGCGCCGCCGCTCATCGCCACGGTGCGGCCGTCGATGCTCAGGCGGCGATCGGTCTCGCCAGGCGCGCGGCCGCAGGCCGACACGGCGCCGGCGACGGCTAGGATGGCGAAAAGCACGGTCTGATGGCCCACCCCGCCTAAACCCGGCGGAACCGCGACTGTTCCGACGGGTTCAGCCCTGGAACGTCGTGAGGGGCAGGCTTGAACGGTGGAACCAGAACGGCCCATGCGGCGATGATCGGCCTGGCCGGCGCGACGTTGGTGGCCTGCGCCGAGAAGGCCATCCCCGAGCGGCAGATCCTCGGCGCCGATCCGGCCCGAGGCCTGGCCCTGATCGAAGCTGAGGGCTGCGGCGCCTGCCATCGCGTTCCGGGCCTGAAATGGCCGCGCGGCGCGGTGGGCGGACCGCTTGATGGCATGTCGAGCCAGACGATGATCGCCGGCCGCTTTCCAAATCGCCCCGACGTGTTGGTGGCCTGGCTGCGCGACGCGCCGGCCATGGCTCCCGACACCGCAATGCCCGCCTCAGGTCTGGCCGAAGACCAAGCCCGCGACGTCGCGGCCTACCTCTATACGCTCGATGCCGACTGACGCGCCGCCCGCTCACGACAGCCTTAAGGGCTGGCCGCCACCCGCGCTCGATCCAGCCGGACCGTTCGCCGCGCCGCTGAGCAGCCTGACCTGGGGCCTGCTGGCCATGACCGCCGCTGTGCTGGCGATCGTCGTCATCGCCCTGGCCCTGGCTCTGTTCGCGCCGCGCGCCTGGCGGCAGAAACTGGGCGGCGAGCGCCTCGTCTGGATCGCGGGGATCGCCTTCCCGGTCGTGGTGCTGAGCGCCCTACTCGCCTGGGGCCTGACCCTGACCCACAAGCTGAGCGAGCCGCCAAGGCCCGGCGAGCTGCGTATCCGGGTCACCGGCGAGATGTGGTGGTGGCGCGTGGCCTATCTGGATGCGTCCGGCGCCGAGGCCTTCCAGGACGCCAACGAGATTCATATTCCCGCCGGCCGCCCCGTGGCGCTGGAGCTGGAGTCGACCGACGTCATCCATAGCCTTTGGATCCCGCGACTGAACGGCAAGCTCGACATGATCCCCGGCCGCCGCAACATCCTGCGCATCCAGGCCGACAAGCCCGGCGAGTACGGCGCCCAATGCGCCGAGTTCTGCGGCGGGCCGCATGCGCTGATGGCCCTGGTCGTCGTCGCCCACGCGCCGGCCGACTACGAGACCTGGAAAGCCAGGCAGGCTGCGCCTGCCGTCCCCGCATCGGCCCTGGTCAGCGGCAAGGCGGTGTTCGATCGCGCTGGTTGCGGCGCCTGCCACGCCATTCGCGGCACGGACGCCAACGGACTGGCGGGCCCGGACCTGACCCATGTGGGCGCCCGACGCACCCTCGGCGCGGGCGTCCTGCCCAACAACCAGGGAACCCTGGCCGGCTGGATCGGCGACAGCCAGGCGATCAAGCCCGGCAACCGCATGCCGGCCTATCCGGTGCTCAGCGGCCAGGAACTACGCGACGTCTCAGCCTATCTGGAGAGCCTGAAGTGAGCGGCCCTCCCGTCCAGTCCGAGACCGGCTTCGACCCCACCCTCTACGAACGCTTCCCGACCAAAGGACGACGGCCGAAGGGCGAGCTGGAGCAACTGGAAGCGATCTGGTGCGCGCCCAAGGGCTGGCAGTGGATCATGGCGATCAACAACAACTATGTCGGCGTCTATTACGTCGGCGCGGCCATGCTGTTCTTCGTGCTGGCCGGGGTGTTGGCGCTCCTGATGCGCACCCAGCTGGCCCTGCCGATGCAGGGCGTGCTGGCCCAGGAGACCTACAACCAGATCTTCACCATGCACGGCACGGTGATGATGTTCCTGTTCGCGGTGCCGGCGGTCGAGGCGTTGGGCGTGCTGCTGCTGCCGCAGATGCTGGGCGCGCGCGACCTGCCCTTCCCGCGCCTGTCGGCCTACGCCTTCTGGGCGTATCTGATCGGGGGCCTGGCATTCTTCTGCTCGCTGTTCTTCGGCCTCGCGCCCAATGGCGGCTGGTTCATGTATCCGCCCCTGACCTCGACAACCTACTCGCCGGGGATCAACGCCGACTTCTGGCTGCTGGGCATCGGCTTCATCGAGATCTCGGCCATCGCCGGGGCCATCGAGATCATCGTCGGGGTGCTGAAGACCCGCGCGCCAGGCATGACCCTGGACAAGCTGCCGGTGTTCGCCTGGGCCATGCTGGTGTTCGCCGGCATGATCATCATCGCCTTCCCGTCGGTGATCCTGGCCACCACCCTGCTGGAGCTGGAGCGCGCCCTGGGCTGGCCGTTCTTCGACGCCGCGCGCGGCGGAGACCCGATGCTGTGGCAGCACCTCTTCTGGTTCTTCGGCCACCCGGAGGTCTACATCATCTTCCTGCCGGCGGCGGGCGCGATGTCGACCATCGTGCCGGCCGTGGCGCGCACGCCGCTGATCGGTCACTGGCTGGTGGTGCTGGCCTTCCTGGCCACGGGCTTCATCAGTTTCGGGGTCTGGGCCCACCACATGTTCACCACCGGCCTGCCGGGCGTGTCCGTCGGGATGTTCTCGGCCGCGTCCATGGCCGTCAGTCTGCCCGCTGGCGTGCAGGTCTTTTCCTGGATCGCCACGGTCGCCTCGGGCCGGATGAAGTTCAATGCGCCGGGGCTTTTCGTGCTCGGCTCGCTGCTGATCTTCGTCATGGGCGGGCTGACGGGCGTGATGGCGGCCATGGTCCCCTTCGACTGGCAGGCCCACGACACCTATTTCATCGTCGCCCACCTGCACTACGTGCTGATCGGCGGCATGGTCTTTCCGCTGTTCGCGGCGATCTACTACTGGACACCCATGGTCTCCGCCCGCCCGCTGAGCGAGCGGCTGGGCCGCTGGACGTTCTGGTTGATGTTCGCCGGCATGCACCTGGCCTTCCTGCCTATGCACCTGACCGGCCTTATGGGGATGCCTCGACGCGTCTACACCTATGCTGCAGGCCGCGACTGGGAGTGGCCGAACCTCATCTCCAGCATCGGCGCCTTCGTCTTCGCCGCCGGGGTGCTGATCTGGGTGATCGACATGATCCGCAACTTCCGTCCCTTCGGCGCCAGCGAGGCCGGCAACGTCTACGAGGGCGGCGGACTCGAATGGCTGCCGGCGGGCCTCTACTCCACCCGTAGCATCCCGGTGGTGACCTCGCTCTATCCGCTCTGGGACCAGAAGAATCTCGCCCGCGACGTCGCCGCCGGCCGCTATTTCCTGCCCGGCGCGCCGACCGGCGGCCGCGAGACCCTGGTGACCAGCCCGGTCAACGCCGAGCCCCAGCACCTGCTGCGCATGCCCGTCCCGTCGGGCTGGCACGTCTGGGCGGCGGTGTTCACCGCCGGCTTCTTCCTGCTGCTGACCGTGCAGGCTTACGCCGCCTCAGTGCTCAGCGGCGTACTGGCCATCGTCTGCGTGCTGCGCTGGTGCTGGTTCCTCGACCATCCCCTGCCGCAGCAGACGGTCGACGTCGGGGCCGGGATCGAGCTGCCGACCTACGCCAGCGGACCGTCGAGCACCGGCTGGTGGGCCATGGTGGTGACCCTGGTGGTCGGCGGCATGGTGCTGGCCATGTCGGTGTTCTCCTACGTCTTTCTTTGGAGCCGTAATCCCGACGCCTGGCGACCAGCGCCGAACGTCGCCTCGCTCATTGTCCCGACGGCTTCGGCCCTTGCGGCCGGAATCCTGGCCTTGTCGGCCAGACGAGCGCTGGCGCGACCATGGCTGGCCACGATCATGATCCTGGCCGCCGTCTTGTTGCTGGGATTGTCATTCGGGATCGACCTGTCGGCCTGGCGCGCGACCGGCCTAAGGCCGCAGGCAAACGCCCAAGGTGCGATCGTCCACGCCGTCCTGGCCTGGCAAGGTTTCTTTGTCGCCGTAGCGGCGATCATGGCGCTCTACGTGCTGCTGCGACGGCTGTACGGCTATGTTGGCCCGAACCGGCCGGCCACGATCGAGCTGGTCGGCCTCTTTCTGGCCTACACCGCCGGCCAGGGCCTCGTCGGGCTCGGCGTCATGCGCCTCTTCCCTGCAGGGTTGGCATGAACACCTGGCTTTCAATGCTCGGCGGCCTGGTCCTTTGGGCAGGACATTTCCTGGCCGCCTATGCGATCGCCAGCCTCGCCGACATCACCGGGCCGGAGCATCAGGCCTCCCTCGGTTGGCTCCTCGCGATCCTCACGCTCGCCTGCGCTGGCGCCGCGGCCACCTTGGCTTCGAGGGCTTTGCGCGCTTCGAGGCGACCCGGCCTCGGCGGCGTTTTCGTCCAGCGCCTTTCGGCCTGCGCCTCCGCGCTCGCGACCATCGCGATCATCTGGCAATCAGCGCCATTCCTCTGGCGCCACTAGCGTTCAACGCCTTCAGGACGCATCGGCGAAACCCGTCGCGCGCAGCATCAGCTCGCCTGCCCTCGGATCCTTCTCGAAGACCAGACCGCCCGACGCCTTGGAGCCCTCGGCGACATAGTCGATCGTGAAGCCCGAGGTCTGCTGCGCGCCCTGGCTCGACAGCACGCCTTCGATCTGGACCTGGGCGGCCGGCTCCCCGCCGTGATTGAAAGCCTCCACCTGCGCGACATAGCCGTGAGCCGTGGGCGTGACCTCGACCAGCTTCACCTCGATGGCCGGCGGCCCCTTGGCGCCGAACAAGGCGTCCCAAGCCGTGAAGCCGATGGCCGTGGCTGCAAGGGCCAGCCCCACGGCCGCCGAGGCCCATTCCAGGGCCGGCGTTTCCTTCACCGGCGCCGGCTTTGGCGGGCCCTTCGACCGGGAGGCCGGCGATCGACTTGCGGCTTTGGGTTTCTGGGCCATCAGATCACCAGGCGCGCGGTGGCCGCGCCGATGGCGGCGGGAAAGCCAAGGACGACGGTCATGGTGGCGATCTCGTGGGCGGCGACCCCATCGGTGCGCCCGAAGGTCCAGAGCAGGTAGAGGCTCATCAGCAGGGCGACCCCGTAGCCAGGACAGGTGAAGGCCACGAAGGTGCGGCGAAAGTCGCCGGCCTCGCGGCGTCGCGTCTCGCCCGGAAAGCCGAGCTGATAGACGAAGACGTGCAGCAGCAGGATGGAGATCGCCACCAGGGCCAGGGTGGCCCACGGCCCCATCTGGTAGGCGATCAGCACCATCTCCTCGGTGGGGGCGACGTTGAAAGCGAGAAACGCCGCGCCCACCGCCATCAGGAAGAGTTCGCTGAGCGGGCCGGCGCGCTCCTTCTCCCGCGCGCCGGGCCCGCGCTCGCCCAACTGCTTGCCGGCCAGAAGCGCGCCTACGGCTGCTGGCGCGGCGCACAGAGCGATCTTGCCAAGGCCAGCTTGGGTGAGGATGTCGTCGCGCCGCAGCACGCCGAAGACACCCAGCAGCACGGCCGCCAGCAGGAAGCCGACGCCGAAGGCGGCCAGGGCGTCCAGCACCTCGTCCTTCAGCCGGAAGGTCGGCTCGAAGCCGGCGTAGTAGGATAGACCGATCAGCATCGGCAGGGTCAGCAGCAGAAAGACCAGCAGGCGCCAGCGCTCCACCGCTATGCCCAGCGACCACATCTCCATGGTCATCAAGAGCGGGAAAGAAAACAGCAGGGCCCCGCCGAAGGCCCGGCTCAAGGCCCGGGCATAAACCGCGTTCGCATCCAAGGCGCCATCCCTCCCGTCTCGCCGTGCCAACGGTCAGGCTTGGCCGCCGGTTCCTGGCAGGCCAGCAGGCCATGTTGATTGCAGGGACAAGAGGGCCTGGCGACCTGTCGCAAGGGCGACTTCGTCACCCGCGGGCGCCCCACGGCTGGCGTGTGAAGAAGGCGATGGTCGCCACGCCCGCAGCGACGACCAGGGCGTCCTCGACGAGGCCGCTGGGCGTCTGGCCAAACTTGGCCATGGCCCGCTTGCGCCCGGCCAAGGTCGGGTAAGCCAGCGGTACGGCAGTGGCGATTGCAACCCCCGCGCCGGCCTTCTCGCGACCGCGCGGGGCGAGGGCCGAGCCAGCGATGCCCGCGCTGGCGATCCGGGCCAGCAGGCCCAGGAACACCGTGCGGTCGGGCGCGGACTTCATCTTGTCGCCAAGCAGCTCGCCGACCGCCATGGCCAGGGCGCCGAATTTGAACAGCGGATGGTCGAGCAGCACGAGCTTGCCCGGCGTCGAGCGCCCCGCCAGGCGCGCCGAAGCGATGGTGGCCATCGGGGTCATCGATCGGGCGCTGGCGACGGCGCCGATGAGAGCTGAGGGGATCAGGGCTGTGTTGGTCATGTCGGCTGAACACCCCACCCGCCAGCGAGGTTCATAGCTTTAACAACGAATTGGCCGATCCTGGCGCGAGGAGGTCGTCTAAGAGCTGCGATCAGTCTCGGAGCGCCGTCAGCAGCACCTCGTTCATCGCCTGCAGCTCGCTGCGCAAGGCGGCGATTTGAGCGTCGGTCAACGGCAACTGGCGCACGACGGAGCGCCGCGCCTCCAGGGCCTTTTCGCGCAGGGCCCAGCCCTGGGGCGTCAGATCGACCCAAACCCTGCGTTCGTCCAGGTCATCGCGCGAGCGGACAAGCAGGCCCTTGCTCTCCATGCGTTTGACCAACGGTGTGACAGCGCCGGTGTCCATGCACAGGATCCGCCGAAGGTCGCCCATCGCCGCCCGACCATTCTCCTGCCACAGCGAGATCAGAACGAGATACTGCGGATGGGTGAGGCCCAGGGGCGCGAGCATCTCGCGATAGAGCCTCGTCACCAGGCTGTCTGATGTCTGCAGCGCCAGGCAGAGCTGTTGATCGACCCGCAATTCGTCGAACGCACCTTGCGACCCGATCGGGAACGCGGTGACAGGATCTTTCTGCGCCATATGTCAGGTTCTAGACCAACTTCGCCGAGACATCAAAAGGTCGGCCGGAGTCGAAAATATCGACATCGATATAATCGACTCTTAAGCACCTGCATGTGAACTAGGACGATGAGCTCGCGCGCATCCTCGTCCTCACCGCAGGGCCACACCTCGTCCAACCATGTCCTTCTGGTCGCTCCGGCCGAAAGCGACGGCCGCGCGAGCGTATCGACGATCGTGATCGCCCAGGGCCTTCGCTATTGGCTGTTGGCGGCCTGGGCCCTGTTGCTCGGCGTGTGCTGCGGCCCTTCTGTCGCCCTGGGCTGGTTCGCCGCCTGCTGCGTCTTGGGATTGGTGCGGGGACGGGTTGAGCGCGCCTTGACGCGGAGCGCCCGGGTCAGCGTCGGCGCCGAGCTGACCGTTATCGCCACCCTGACCTCGGCCGCCTGGGCCATGGCCCCGCTATGGGCGTGG
Source organism: Caulobacter zeae (assembly GCF_002858925.1). Classification (GTDB taxonomy): domain Bacteria; phylum Pseudomonadota; class Alphaproteobacteria; order Caulobacterales; family Caulobacteraceae; genus Caulobacter; species Caulobacter zeae. The sequence goes on along the minus strand of NZ_PJRS01000006.1, from coordinate 71,368 downwards.
CGAACGCACGGCCCCTGGGCCTTGGCCGCGACCATCACCTTCCTGTTCGCCGGAGTGCTGCTGGTTGCGACGCAGTTTCGGCATCTGCCCAGACGCGCCCTGATCGTTGCAACGCCATATCTGGTGGTGCTGGCCTATGTGCTGGCGACGGCGCGCAGCGAGCCGGGACGTTGGGCGCTGCTGGCGGGCGTCGGCGTGGCGGGCTCGGCGATCCTCACCAAGGCTTTCTTCGGACGGGTTCACAAGGCGCAGATCGACGCCTTCCAGGCCGAGCAGGCGCGCTTGATCGCGGCTCTGGAAATCGCCCGCGACGAGGCGACCGCGGCCAGCGACGCAAAGTCGGCGTTCATGGCCGTCATCAGCCACGAACTGAGGACGCCCATGAACGGGGTGCTGGGCGCAGCGCAGTTGTTGCGCAACGGCGCCTTGGACGAGCCGGCGCAGGAACTGGTTGCGGTCATCGACGAGCAGGGTCGCACCTTGGCGTGCCTGCTGGACGACATCTTGGATTTCGCGCGCATCGAGGCGGGCAAGCTCGAGGTTTCGCTCGTCGATGTCGAGCTTGCGCCGCTTGTGCGTCGCATCGCGGCGCTTTGGAGGCCGAGGGCTCAGGAGAAGGGGCTGGCGCTTGACGTGACGTTTGCGCCGCAGGCCCCGGAGGCTTTGCTCTGCGACCCGATCCGCCTCAGCCAAATGCTCCACAACCTGCTGTCCAACGCGGTGAAGTTCACCGACGGCGGCGCCGTAAACGTCCATGTCGAGGCGACCCAGTCGCCGGGGTCCGAGCGCCTACGGATTACGGTCGCCGACACCGGTCCAGGCGTGACGGCCGCAGGCCAGGCCCGCCTCTTCCAGGCTTTCAGCCAGGTCGACAGCTCCAGCACGCGCCGCCATGGCGGGGCGGGTCTTGGCCTGGCGATTTCGCGACGGGTGGCCGGCCTGCTGGGCGGGGATCTTCACCTTGAACCGAGCCATGCAGGCGCACGGTTCGTCATCGATCTGCCGCTCGTCCGTTGCGCCGCGCCCCAGATCCTCTCTGAGCCCGAGGCGCCAGATGCAGATTCGCCGGCGCGCCGGGTCTTGGTCGTCGAGGATCACCCGGCCAACCAGCGCATCCTCGCCGCCTGGCTCGAGGGCCTTGGGCACCTGTGCGTCGTTGCCGAGAACGGCGCGGAAGGCCTGGCGGCCGTGCGTCAAGGCGGCTTCGACCTGGTCCTCATGGACGTCAACATGCCGGTCATGGACGGCTTGGAGGCCGTCCGAGCCATTCGGCTCGAGGGGTTTTGCGTGCCCATCGTGATGCTGAGCGCCAGCGCCGGGGAGACCGACCGGGCGACGGGCCTGCAGGCGGGAGCGGACGGCTATATGGCCAAGCCGGTGCAGTTTACCGCGCTCCACGCGGTGATGAGCCGCCTTGGCTCGCATGTTCGCGTTCCCGAAGTCGGCGCGGCATGATGCGCTAGCGTCTTGGACAGCTGCGGCGATTAGGTCCTCAGGCTGAGCGACGTTCCAGGATCGTCTTGGAAATCAGGATCGCCGCCGACAGTCCCAGGCAGACGAGATTGCTGAGCACCAGCGGCCAGCCTCCCCGCAAGACGCCGTAGACCGCCCACAGCGTGAAGCCGGCGACCGTCAGGGCGAACATTCGCAGCGAGACGGCCGAAGCATCGCCCTCGCGCCAGATCTTGATCAGCTGAGGCACGAAACTACTCATCGAGCAGAGGGCAGCGCCCAGTCCGATCAGCGCCACGGGGTCAAGATGTGCGGTCATTCAGGCCAGCCTGTCTGTCATCCGGCGCAATAAGCGATCGGGGCGCCGATGGTTTCACGCTGCAGCGGGCTGGGCCAAAATCACCTTCCTCGCCTATCAAAAGATGGCTGCGGCTAAAGAAGGCAAGCTGTGGCTCCGCGCCTTCATCGCCCACCGTCCCTCGCCAGGAACCGTCTGGCGAGCCCCGTGGTTTGGCCTGATGAACGGGACAGCCAGACCTTTTGGCGTGTCCAGACTCAAGGCGCGGGAGGGAGGTTTCATGGTCCGGGTATTGACCGACCATTGCGGTGGCGAGACCCGCGCGGCTTTGGAGGCGCGCGGCTGGGAGGTCGTCGATGCCGAGCAGGCTGATCTGGATCGCCTTCCGACGTTGTCGCAGGTGGATTTGGTGATCGCCGGTCTGCGGCCCGACCATTACGAGGATGACCTGCGCCGGCTCGCCGTCCTCAAGGCCCTGTCTCCTGATTTGCCGCTGGTCGCGATGGCCGAAACCATCGAGCACGACGGCGTTCTTGCCGCCGATGTGCTGATCGACGTTCCGATCATCCGCGCAGGCGCGAGCCAGGACCTTCTGAAGATCGCCCTCGCCGCCGCCGAGACTTAAAGACCCTCGAGATCCGAGATTCGTGCAGACGGTCGCCAAGCGCGGCTCGTCGCCGACGGCGGGGCGGTCGAGCCGCTGCGAGCCGGACATTCTACGCCTTGGGTGCGCCGATCCCTTAGACGGAGCGCCTCGGATCGCGGCACGGCGGGATACACGGAGCACCCGGCGGCGCTAGGCCTGCACACCGATGCTGAGCTTAGCCAGGACACCAGGACTGGTCGCCGCCAATCCGGCCTTGTGGCCGCGCTAGATACCAGCGCGGCCTTGTTGAGCTGGCAACTTATCAGACCCGCTTGGCCCAGTTGTTCTGGGCGTCTCGTCCAGGACGACCTGCCCCGGCCATCAGGGCGCGGGGCCTACCTCCAAGACTAGGGCCGGGTGGTGGCCGGCACGCGGACGTAGACGGTGCGCGGACCGCGCAGCAGCAGGCCCAGCAGGACGCCGACGCCGATCGCGGCGGTCAGCGCCAGGGTCGGCCTTTCGCGAACCTTCTCCTCGATGACCTGGCGGCCGTCCTGGAAATGTTCGCGGCCGCCGGCATAGAGCTCTTCGGCGCCGGTCCGGAGGCTGCCGTAGGCGTCCTTGGCCGACGCGCCGGCCGCGCCAAGCTGCTCCTTGGCCTTGTCACGATGGCGTACATTAGCTTGAGAAATGCCGGTGTCGGTCATGACGTCTCCTTGCAGGTTGTTGGCTTCGCCTGCCACAACCACGGGCAAGCGCGCCGGTTCCCTCACAGCCGCAGCGGCTCGCCGGGCAGGCCTGATTGATCTCTTCAGGGGCCTGCGCCTTCACCACGCCTCCTCACCGCGCCCGTCCTCCTCGGCTTCCGCTGGCGTGAGGGTCGTCCTTGACCTTGATCCGAGCGCCGACGAGGAGGCCGCTATTATAGGCGGCAAGTCAGGCCACATAGATGCGAGGCTCAAGGCCTTCAGCAGCTTGTCCCATGATCCTCATCCTTAAAGGCAGGGGTTCGGCATCGAACCCATGCCCCTCGGCGAGAGCGGGTGTGCAAGCGGAGGGGCGGCTTCGCGGGGCCCCGGCTGCAGGGTCCGAAAGGACCGAAGCTGGGCGGAAGCCGATCCGAAGCGCGCTGAGGGCGGCGCCCTGAGCTGCGGCCGCGGCAGAGGTCGGGACAAGGGTGGCGTCCGACCGCGAGCGGCGATGACGGTCACATCCGCCTGGCCACCGGGCGGACGGGCCGATCTTCTCTCGCTCGCCCGACGTATCGGCAGCTTTCCTCAAAGACGATGGTCTCCACCGGGTAGCGCAATCAGCACCCATTGATGCGCGCGATGCTCGTAGAACGACACGGTCGGCGCCGGGAACGAAGGGTCGGCGAATGCGCCGATAGGGATGGCCACCAGATCAGGCTCGCCTTCATTGACGTAGGCAATCGTGTCGCCGCAGTGCGGGCAGAACATGTAGAGGACCCTGGAACCGCTATCGGCCGTCCGAATATAGGTGCTGGTCCGACCGCCGATGGCGACCGAGGACTCTTCAAATCGAGCTTGGGACGCCAAAACGCTGCCGGTTCTCTGCTGGCAAGCAAGACAATGGCAGACCGAAACGCGCACAGGCTCTCCCATGCACTGGGCGGACACCGACCCGCATCTGCATCGAGCGATACGCATGCTAAATCTCCATGCTGCACTGCAAACAGTTCAGCATGACCTAGGTTGCATGGCGCTCGCTTAGCTCAAACGTCGATGAGGGTCGCCAGGGGTTCCGCGGCCAACGAACGATTGGCGGCCACCGACCTGGACGCAGAGGGTTCTCCTGGTCACGGATCGAGGTTTGGCATCTGCCGCGGTTGCGATCACGTGGAGACCGCGACGACCAACATGTCCATGGCGATCGCCAGGCATGCCAGCCGGAAGTCTTGGCGGCCGATGACACCAAGTTCGACCTTACGATGATGGGTCGGCCTGTCGCGTCGGGCGCAGGCGAAATGCACCAGTCCGCCAGGCTTTTCAGGATCGCCCATGTCCTCGGCCCAGCCCGTCACCGCAAGGATGATGTCGGCCTGGGAGCGGGCCAGGGCGGCGCTGGCCATGGCCAGGACGACGTCCTGTGACACCGCGCCGCCGCCGGCCAGCATTTCGAGGGGGATGCCCAGCTGCCGATGCTTGGCGTCGTCGGAATAGACCACGAAGCCTTGTTCGAACGCGTGCGAACAGCCGGGCACGTCGGTCAGCAGGGAGGCCAGGAGGCCTCCCGTGCAGCTTTCCGCCGTGCCCAGCTTCAAGTCCTGGGCGCAGGCCTTCTCCAGAACTCGTCGCGTCAAGGTGTCCAGTTGCGGCGTCAGGATAGGGTCTAGCGCCTCGGCCACCCGTCAGTTCGCTCGCTCAGCGCCCATCGTCGCCATCAGCTCTTCCTTCCGAGCCTTCAGGCGCTCGCCCATGGCGTCCAGATCCTCATCGCCCTTCTTGGCTTGGGCGAAAATGCCACCCGGCTGCTCCTCTTCCTTGACGTGGTGCTTGATATACTCGCCCAGCACCTTGACCTTGGCGTCGTAGAACTCTTCGCCCGGCTGCATCGCCTCGATCTCGGCGATCAGCTTCTTGGCGCCGTCGTGCTCAACATAGGCCTCGTCCAGCATGTCGTCCTCCACCTCGCCGCGCTCTTCCGGATAGAAGATTTCTTCCTCGATCTGGGTGTGGACCTTGAGGGCCAGGGCGATCTTGTTGAACAGGGCCAGTTTTTCGCTGTCGTCCTCAAGCTGCTCGTACTCGTCGAACCAATCCTCGACCTGGCGATGGTCCTTCTTGAGCAAGGTGATGGCGAGGGGATCGCGACGCCCGGTGCGACGCGTGCGGCGGGTCTTGGCGGCGGCTTTGGACTTGGCGGCGGCGACCATGGGACGCTCTCCTCAAAGGATTGAAATGCTTGTTGAAATAAGACACGTAGAGAAGGGCCGTTCCTTTGGCCGAGCTAGCTGAGAGTCGGTCTTAATCAAGTTGCTCCCAGGGCCGTGCCAACCAGCATCGCGCCGGCTGCGAGCGCCATCACCGCTGTCGCCAGCCATCCGAAACCTTTTAGCCAGGGTCCGGCGGTGAAGCCGCCCATCCGGTCGCGGCGCGAGACCACCAGCATCATCACCACCATCATCGGCACGGCGATGACGCCGTTGATGACCGCGCTCCAGAACAGCGCCTTGATGGGGTCGATCCCGGCCAGGTCGATACCGATGCCCAGAAGCGTCGCCGCCCCGATCACCGCGTAGAAGCCCACGGCCTCCCAGGGCTTTTTGTCCAGGCCGCACTTCCAGCCGCGCGTCTCCCCCACAGCGTAGGCGGCCGAACCGGCCAGCACGGGGATCGACAGCAGGCCCGTTCCCACGATGCCCAGGGAAAACAGCAGGAAGGCGAAATGGCCGGCGGCCGGCTCCAGAGCCTTGGCTGCGTCCGCGGCGGTGGCGATCTCGGTCTTGCCCTGGGCGTGCAAGGTGGCGGCCGTGGCGATCATGATCGCCAGGGCGATCAGGTTTGACACCGCCATGCCCAGAAAGGTGTCCAGCTTGATGCGGCGCAGTTCCGGCCTGGCCTGCTCCGGCGCCGATCGCAGCGGCAGGGCGTCGTCATCCTGATCGACTTCCTCCACCTCCTGGGCGGCCTGCCAGAAGAAAAGATAAGGGCTGATTGTGGTCCCGAAGATCGCCACGATCGTGGTGATCGCATCCTTGGATCGGAAGACGGCCGGATCGGGCCAAATCAGCCCGCGACCCACCTGCGTCCACTCCAACTTCACCACCATCAGAACGGCGACATAGGCGAACAGAACCAAGGTCAGCCATGCGAGAAAGCGGACGTAGCGCCTGTAGGGCACGAACATCTGCAACAGTAGCGACAGAATGGCGAAGCCGGCGGTGAACCAATGGGAGCCGCCGCCAGCCCAGAGTTGCGAGGCCGCGCCCATCGCCGCCAGATCAGCGCCGATGTTGATGGTGTTGGCTATGAACAGGAGCGCGACGAGGCCGGTGACCAAGGGCGCTGCGATCACTCTTCCCATGTTGCGCGCCAGACCCCGGCCCGTGACCCGTCCGATCTCGCCGCTCACCAGTTGGATGGCGCTCATCAGCGGATAGGTCAGCAACATCGTCCAAAGCAGGCCGTAGCCGAACCGAGCGCCTGTCTGGGAATAGGTCGCGATACCAGAGGGGTCATCGTCAGCCGCCCCGGTCACGAGGCCAGGACCGAGTTGCTCGAAAAGGGCGATCGATCGTATGCGCCGACGCAGCCCGCTCATGTCGGGCTGCTTTGAGAGCAATTTCTGGCCATCGGATCCTTCCTGGGAGTGAAGACCGAAAGCGGAGCGATGGGCCTCGTTCCGCGGCCATCAAATGAGGGTTGTTCGGGAGAACCGTCGGAGGAAATCGGGATCAGAGGTCCCGTGTGTCGCCACGACCTACGGGGCCTTGCCCTTGAACGTGTCGCCGACCTCGGCGGCGCTGGGACCGTCGGGTCCGGCGGCTTTCTGCTCGGCCTTACCAGTGCGAACAGTTCCCTTCTCCGAGACCAACCCAGGTCGCTCCCCCGGCGGCAACGCCGCGTTGGACTGGCGCCCTTCAGTATTGGGCTTGTCGCTCATAACCTTCTCCTATCGCCGTGAAGCCACCGCTTGGTGCTGTTCCCTCAGTCCGCGCCGTTGCCCGGATCGTCCGCCGTCGGGTCGCAGGTCGCATCGGTCTTGCGGTTGGGGTCGAGCGGCGGCGGCGGCGGCGCCTCCAGGGCCGCATCCCCGTCCCCAGCCTTCGGCGAAGCCTCCGGCTCTTGGACGCCGATCATCGGTCTCCCGACCCCGGCTCGGCCATCTTGCGATGCTGCTCGGCCAGCACGCTCTGGGGCGTCACCGCCGCCATCGCCGCTTGCAGCTTGTTCTTGAAGCCGGCCACGACGTCGCCCTCGCCTTTTTGCATGGCGCGATAGCCCGCGAGCGCGACATCGGCGGGATCGGCCTTCTTGGGATCGGCCCCGACCTTGGTGTCGAGCATGTCGGCACGGTCGAAAAACTCGGTGTCGGTCGGACCCGGCATCAGGCAGCTGACCGAGACGCCGGTGTCCTTGAGCTCGTTACGCAACGCCCAGGCGAAGCTGTCGAGGAACGCTTTGGTGCCGTTGTAGACGGCTTGGAACGAGCCTGGCATCAGGCCGGCGATCGAGCCGGTGATCAGGATCCGCCCGCGGTCGCGATCGCGCATGTCCCTGGCCACCTGCTGGATCAGATAGACCGTACCGGTGATGTTGGTGTCGATCACGAACCGGGCCTCGTCCCAGTCCTGGTCAAGGAAGCCGTGACCCAGGCCTCGGCCGGCGTTGGCCATCAGGGCGTCCACGGAGCGATCGCCGATCAGGTCCACCAGTTGGTCGACGCCTTGCGTGGTCGACAGGTCCACCTGCAGGGATTGGACCCGCGTGCCGTGCTGTTCGAGACCGGCATGGGCCTCCACGATGGACGGTTCGTCGGCAACGATCACCAGGTCGTAACCGTCTTCAGCCGCCAACTTGGCCAGTTCGTAGCCGATGCCCGACGAGGCGCCGGTAACCACGGCCAGGGGGCGTTGTTCCTCGATCATCAGGCGGCTTCCTTCTGCCAGTCGGGCTTGAGGACGACCTTGGTCACCTCGTTCTGGTTTTCCTTGAACATCTTGTAGCCGTCAGGAGCGCTCTCCAGCGGCAGGCGGTGGCTGATCAGGAAGGTGGTGTCGATGACCCCCTCGCCGATCAGGTCGAGAAGCGGCCGCAGGTACTTGTGGACGTGGGTCTGGCCAGTGCGGATCTGCAGGCCCTTCTCCATCAGGGCGCCGATCGGGATCTTGTCGCCCATGCCGCCGTAGACGCCGGGGATCGAGACCCGCCCGCCGGTGCGGCAGGCCATCAGCACCTCACGCAGGACATGGGCTCGGTCGGTGCCGATCCGCGTGGCCACTTTCACCGCGTCCACGACATTGTCGATCGAGAAACCATGGCTCTCCATCCCCACCGCGTCGATGCAGGCGTCGGGGCCGATGCCCCCGGTCATAGCCATCAGAGCCTCGCGGACCTTGACGTCGTGATAGTTGATCACCTGCGCGCCCATCGACCTGGCCAACTCCAGGCGGTGCGGGTGGTGGTCGATCGCGATCACCTTGTGCGCGCCCTGGATCAGCGCGCTCTGGACCGCGAACAGACCAACGGGCCCGCAGCCCCAGACCGCCACGGTATCGCCCGGCTCGATCTGACAGTTCTCAGCCGCCATCCAGCCGGTAGGCAGGATGTCCGACAGGAACAGCACCTTGTCGTCTTCGAGCCCGTCGGGAATGACGATGGGACCGACGTCGCTATAGGGCACGCGTACATATTCGGCCTGGCCGCCGGCATAGCCGCCGGTCATGTGCGAATAGCCGAACAGGCCCGTCATCGCCGTGCCATAGGCGATCTCGCCCAGATCCTGGGTTTCGGCGGGGTTGGAGTTCTCGCATCCGGAAAACTGCTGCTTCTCGCAATGGAAGCATTTGCCGCAGGCGATCACGAACGGAACCACGACGCGCTGGCCCTTCTGCAAGGTCGAGCCGGGGCCGGTCTCGACGACCTCGCCCATGAACTCATGGCCCAGGATGTCCCCGCGCTCCATGGAAGGGATCATGCTGTCGTAAAGGTGAAGATCAGAGCCGCAGATCGCGGTCGAGGTGATCTTGATGATCGCATCGCGGGGATTGACGATCTTGGGGTCTGGAACGGTGTCCATCCGCACGTCGTGTTTGCCGTGCCAGGTCAAAGCGCGCATCGGCGGCTCCATCAATTGGGTTGGGGTCAGCCTTGCGGCGCGGCGTTGGAGGTCTTCGCGGTGGAGATCTCGCCCGTCTCCATCAACTGCTTGAAACGGCGCAGCTCTCGGCGCGCCTGGATCTTGGGCTCTTTCTGGAACAGCTTGGCGATCAGCTTGCCAAGGTCTCCCCCCGGCGGCTCGTAGACGATGGTGGCGGTCACCTCGGTGCCGCGTCCGGGGGGACCATCGCGAAACTCCACCCGCCCGAAGTTCTTGATGTCGGCGCCTTCAACCGACTCCCAGGCCAGAAGCTCGTTGTCGACCTCGTCGGTGAGGACGCTTTCCCACGCCACGGTCCTACCCGCCGGCGCCTTGACCACCCAGCGCCAGCGGCGAGCGTCGCTGGGCGTGATGCTTTCGACGTTCTCCATGAAGCGCGCCAGGTTTCGAAAATCGCGCCAGAACGCATAGAGCTCGGCGCGCGGCCGATTGATGGTGACGGTGCGCCCCACCAAGGCGGCCTGGCGCCAGCCGCGCTCCTCGGCGACCTCGTGGGCGATGTCGCGCTGGTGCACGGCGGCGGTCAGCGGCGCGTCGCTTTGCAGCGCGCGGCCGATGGTCTCTTCGGACATCCTCGATCTCCTGGGTTCGGCGGATCAACCGCCCGCCGTCGCCGTTGTTCCGAAGGCGAAGGTCCAGGCGTATCGCGCCCATCAAATGACAGCCGCCCGATGAACCCTCGCGCCGCCAAGGAAAAAGGCCGTTTCGCGAGGCTCAGTCGCTGAGCCGGCCATCCGACATTGGAACGCGCGCTTGGACCTCTCGTTTGTGCTGCTCGCCGCCGGTGACGCGGCCAGTGCAACCGCGGGAGACGGTAAGGATGCGCAATCTGCATTCACGCCCAACCGGCTCCCGCCCGATCGGAGTGCAAACCATGTTTGGTGGCGATCGCCTCTCGCGCCTTGGCGCCTTCAGCCCGCAATTTCCTGACGCCGACGCCCTGCACAAGGGCCTGGCGCACTGGAACCACTATCGTCTGTCGCCCGAGGCCCCGAGCGCTGATTGGCGCCATGCGATCGCGCGAGAGCGCCTCATGAAGGAGGTGGAGGGCGAGTTCATCGAAGCCTTCCGCGCCCACGTCGCGCCGCTGGTCGAGACGGTCCCGCAGGAGGCCGAAGCCTTCGTGTCCTGGTTCGAGGCGCTCAAGGACCATGGTCCCGGCCAATGGGACCCATTGTTCGACTGGCTGCAGGACGCGGCCAGCCTCGAGGACATCAAATGGTTCCTGACCCAGGAGGCGGCCGGCGAGGCCGGTTTCGACGATCTGGTCGCCTTGACCCAGGTCAAGATTCCCGACCGCGCCAAGCTGGAACTGGCCCGCAACTACTGGGACGAGATGGGTCGCGGCAGCGCCAAGGGCATGCACGGCCCGATGCTCTCGCGAACGACCGCGACCCTGGGCCTGACACCGACCATCGACACCACCCTGTGGCAATCGCTTTGCCTGGCCAACACGATGACGGCTTTCGCCACCACGCGCCGCTACGCGTGGCACTCGGTCGGCGCTTTGGGCGTGGTCGAACTGACTGCGCCCGGCCGGGTGACCTGCGTCGATGCTGGTCTCAAGCGTGTCGGCGTCTCGCCAGAAGCCCGAAAGTACTTCGCGCTTCACGCCCATCTGGATGTGGAGCACTCCAAGGCCTGGAACACCGAGGCCCTGCTCCCGCTCGTGGCGGAGGATCCCATGCGCGCCCGGTACATCGCCGAAGGCGCGGTGATGCGTCTGATCTGCGGTGAGCAGTGCTTTGAGACCTATCGCGCCCATCTTTGGGCCCACGCCCGCCCATTGGTCTACGCGGCCGAGTGATCGCCATGACGACCCTCTTCGATGTCCTGCCCTACGATGGCGGGTGGTGCGTGAAGATCGCCGATACTGGCGAGGTTCTGTTCTTCCCTGCGCGCCGGCGTGCGATTGCAGAGGCCAGGCGCCTGGCGCGCCTCTGGCCCCGACCGGCCAGGATCAAGGTTCATGTGCGAGATGCGCCAAGCCCCCAGGCCTGGCGTCAGAATCCGGACGGCTTTGCCTATCCGCTGGGCGCGCCGGCATGACCGCGCCGGGGTCCTGCGTCCAGTCGGCGGTGGTCGGGCAGGCCGGGATCGGCGCGGACGATGCGATCTTCCGTTTCACGATCTCGCCTAGCCAAGGCCAATGGCTTTGGCGGACCTTCGAGCGTGACGGACGAACGCGCGCGCAGGGCCTGGCCCAAAGCCGAAAGCACGCCGCCGCGCTGATCATCCACGCCATCCTCCGATCGCGCGCTCCCGCCGCGGCGCCCACGATCAGCACGCCCTCCCGTGCGGCCTGAGGCGCTGATCGTGAGCTGGAAGGCTGATTGTCAGGCTCGCTTTTGGCTTCCCAGCGACCTGATAATTATCGGGGGCCGCAAGCCTTGGTCACACAACCCTCATGGCCGCGGCGATTAGACGGGATCGTTCTGAAGGCGCAGATAGGCTGGGTCGAACTGGCCAAGCCGCGCCAGGGCCTCCCAGTCGTTGACGGTCACGTGACCCGCCTTCCAGTCCAGGAGCCCCTGGCGACGCAGGTCCATCAGCACGCGATTGACGTGCACCTGGGTAAGACCCAGCACGTCACCAAGGTCGACCTGGGTCATGGGCAGAGAAAACCTCAAATCCGACGCGATGCCCCCCGCTTCGAGCCGCAGATAGAGCTCGCAGATCAGGTGCGCCAGGCGGCTGGCCGCGTTCTGTTGGCCAAGCGCCACCAGCCACTGCCTGTGGATGGCCGCATCGACCACCGTCTCCAGCCATAGCAACCGCGTCAGGTGGGGATGCTGTTGGGTGAGGCGTCGCAGGTCCTCGTGGGCGGCCGGCGCGACGACGCAGTCGGCCAAGGCCACGACGCCGTGGTCCATCTGCCGCATCAGAAGGCTGTGCAGGTCCACGAAGTCGCCGCCGATATTGATCTGGGTGAGCTGGCGCCCGCCGGTCGGCGTCAGCGTAAAGCGGGCGCAAAAGCCGCTGACCACGAAGGTGCTGAAATTGGGCCGGTCGCCGGGCTCCACCAGCGCCTTGCCGGCGGCGACCCGCCGCGTCGCCCCCAGGAGATTGGCCAGCGCCTCGCGCTCGATCGGAGTGATGACGTCGCGCCTGGCCATCTTTTCGATGAGCGGCGTGATCATGGGGGCTTGCGACATGGCGAGTTGGGGGACCTCCCCTCTCCCTTCAAGGACGACGCATTTTAGGCCGTCAAACGTTCTGGCCGATAACCTAGATCAACGCGGACCTGCGGCGATGGGCCTAGAATCCCTGCGCCTGGAGGATTCCTTGCTCAGTCCGCTCATCTTTATTGGCGTCACAGACGATTGCAGGACAACGTTCGTCGACCTGGACATCGAGACGATCGACCCCGTGCAGCGGGCCAACGCCCTGCTGGCCGAGCACCGCAGTTGTGACGAGATCGAGGTCTGGCGCGATGACATTCGGATCGCCGTCATTGCGCGCGCCCCAGCGGATTCGCCATCTTGAACCGCCTTTTGATCGCCAGTCTCGACCGGTTCGGGCCTTTGCGCGAGGGCGTGCGCGAGCGCCTGTCGACGTGCGCGCTGACGTCGGAGACGTTCGAATCTGGCGATCTCATCATGGCGGCCGGCGAACGCTCTTGCCTGCGGCTCCTGGCGCGCGGGTTGGCCATTAAGCAAACGGTCTTGAGCGACGGCGGTCGCCAGATTTTCAGCGTTGCCACCCCCGGCGACCTGATCGACCTGGCCGGCCTCTTCGTAGAAAGCGATTACGAGGTGCGGGCGCTGGCGTCTTGTGAAGTGCGCAAACTGAGCCCGCTGGAGCTTCGGGCCATGCTGCGCGATCACGCCAGCTTTCTGGCGACCCTCTGCCGGGCGGTGCTGACCGAGGCGCGGGCGCAGCGCAATCGCGTGATCAGCCTGGGCCGCCGGTCTGCGGCGGCCCGCACGGCCAATCTCTTTTGCGAGATCTATTGGCGCCAGAAGAGCTTGGGCCTGGCCAAGGACAACCGTTGCGCCCTGCCGGCGGTACAAGGCGACATCGCCGACGCCCTGGGCCTCTCGGTCGTGCATATCCATAGGGTGCTGCGTGGTCTTCGCGACGATCACATGGCGGTCGTCAAGAACGGCGTCCTGCAGATCCTCGATTGGGATCGACTATCTGCGCTGGGCGACTTTGATCCAGAAGCCTTTCAGCCCCAGACCGACGCGGCTGACGGGCCTGTCAGCAGGCGGCAGAGCTCCAGCGAGCACGGGGCGTGATGCATGGGCGGCGTGATCAATTGATCGTCGCGGAGCCTTCGGGGAACGCCCGGCCGCGCGACGGCCTTCTTTCAAACCCGGCTCGAGCCAGCCACTCGACTGGCGGCGCAAGCTACGGAGAGGTCCGGTCTCGCCCGCCCGCCCAGGTCGGCGGCCGAGGGTCAAGGCGCTCCATTCATCGAGGATTTCTGTTCGATGACCCTGTCCACCAACCGCTCTGACGCCCAGCGCCCTGATCGCTGGTCCAGACTTCGTCGGGCTGAAGGCTGGCGAGGCGATAGCGCCGGTTTCAGGCGTCGGCCAAGGGCTGGGCTGACGCGGGAGACCGCGCGCGTCATTCAGAGCGCTCCGAGCTTGCGGCCATGAGCACCTTTCACTTCGACATCGACAGCGACGGCGCAACGACGACCGAGAAGGTCGAGGCCGTCGACCAGTCCGCAGCGATCAGGCAGGCCTTGCTGCTGGTCTCCGAAATCCTTCGCGACCACGCCCTTTGCGATCACACCACGATCTGCCTGCACATCAGCGTCCGCGGTCAGGATGAACGGATCGTGTGGAAAGGCGGCGCCCGCGGCCTCCAGCCCGACGCGCAGGAAAACTAGGCCTCTCCCCAGCGATCGTTCGAGCAGACCGGCCACGCACGAACCCGACAAGCCGGTACAGAGGCGTTCGTGGGCTCGCCCTGCCCCATCGCCGGGCCCCGTCCGGGCGCCCGATCCGATGCCCATGGGCGCCCTGGTCCTTCCGAGGATCGGAGCGCGCGGAGAGCCCTCAGCCTGCCGGCGGCGGCTTCATCCACACCTCGACCTTGTGGACCGCGCCAGAGCCGTGTTCGTTGAGGGCGATGTCGGCGCGCCAGGCGGCTATCTCTGGATGACGGTCGAAAAACCCAAGGTCTTCGGCCGCGTGCACCTCGAAGACATTGTCGGCCGGACGATTGGGGAAGTTGCCGCGCTCGGCCGGGCCCGAAGCCTCCTTGAGGTCCGGCTTGAGCCAGATCAGCACTTCCCAGTCCTCGACCTGCGCTTGGCCTGCCTTCATCGCCACCTTGTAGCGCTCGATGTCCGGATGCTGGTCCCAGAACGCCTCGTCGTGCGGCTTGCCGCGGATCAGCAGGTCGGCGCCCTCGGGGGCGGCTGGCGCGGGAATGGGCCCTGCCTGGGCGGGATCGGACAACGGCGCCTCGAACATCAAGCTTCTCCTTGCGGCGATACCAAGCGCGGCTCGCGCCGCGCCCTCATCTCAACGCGCAGGAGGGCGGTGGGTGTCGGGGAGATCCCATCAAGCGTCCTTCGACATCGACCATCCCCCTCCGGCAAGCCGGTGGGCTGGATGCCGTCCACGCAAATGAGGGTCGTGGAACCAACCGACCTGCCAGGCGACTTTTCCCGAATGGTTCGGTTCCTGAAGCGCAACGGCTTGACGATCGTGCTGATGGCGATGTTCGCCGCCAGTCTGGTCGGTCAGTGGCTGACGGGATGGCGTGTGGCGCTGCAGGATCTGCGGCGCCATGGCGAGCCTGGGATCGGACTGATCAGCTACTTATCCGACCCTGCCTTCATCTCGACCGTGTTTGAGAACTGGGAGAGCGAGTTCCTGCAGATGGCCGTCTACGTCGTGCTGACGGCCTATCTCTTCCAGCACGGTTCTTCGGAATCCAAGGACCCTGACGCCCCTGAGCGCGATGTCCTGCCCAGCAAGGAGCAGGACGCCCCGCCGCTGGCCCGCCGCGCCGGGCCTCTGGCCTGGCTCTATGCCCACTCGCTCGGACTTGTCCTGGCTCTGCTGTTCATGGCCGCTTTCGTCCTGCACTGGGTGTTCAGCGCCAAGCAGGCCGCCCAGGAGGCGGCCGAGCACGGTCAGGTGGCCCAAGGCGTTCTGGCCTATCTCGCCGACCCGCAACTTTGGTTCGAATCCTTCCAGAACTGGCAAAGCGAGTTCCTCTCGACCGCCGTGCTCGTGGTCCTGTCGATCGTCCTGCGCCAAAAGAACTCGCCAGAATCCAAGCCCGTCGCCGCGCCGGACGGCAAGACGGGCGCCTGATCAAGCCGGGGCCGCGGCTGTCGCAACCGAAGCTTGGCTTTGACGTTGTCGTCGCAGATGGGCTGCTGCATGCAAGGGCGGCCCAACTCTCGACGTCCCCTTGCCGGATCACCGCCTCGCTATGAGCTTCAAAGTGTCCAAAATCCTGGCGGGTGGCGAAGTGGCGAGGCTGCTAGAGGCCGATGGCGTCATCGCAGGGATAGGCCGACCCTCCGCATGGCCTCAGCCCCTGCGCCAGCAGCTCGAAGTGCTGCTGGGCGCGGCGTTCCCGATGTTCCTGATCTGGGGTCCCGAGCGGATCCTCATCTATAACGACGCCTATCGCCCCATCCTCGGCGACAAGCACCCAGGCGCTCTGGGCCAGCCATTCTGGACCGTCTGGCCCGAGGTGCGCGCCACCATCGAGCCGATCATCGAGGCGGCTTTCAGCGGCGCGGCCGCGTTCTATGAGGATCTGCCGGTCACCCTTCATCGGAAAGGCCAGGCCGAGCCGGCATGCTTCACCTTTTCCTACAGTCCGATACCGGTTGCGGACGAGGTTCCTGGCGTCCTTTGCGTGTGCGTCGAGACGACATCGGCCGCGCAGGAACGCGCCCGCCGCGAGGAGAGCGAGCGCACGGTTCTCTTTCTTGATCGCCTGACCCGCGCCACATCGACGCTGCCCAGCGCCGAGGCGGTGATGATGCGCGCGGCTCAGATGATCGGCGAGCACATGGGCGTGGCCATCTGCGCCTATGCCGACATGGATCCCGACCAGGACGGTTTCACCATTCGCGGCGATTGGGCCGTATCCGGCTCGACCTCCATCGTTGGCCGTTACCGCTTGGCCGACTTCGGCGAGATGGCGGTGGAGAACCTCTCGCGTGGCTTGCCGCTGGTCATCAACGACAATCTCGCGGAAATCGCCGCCCACGAGGCGGCCACCTTCCAGGCGATCGGCATAGGCGCGACCATCTGCATGCCGTTGGTGCGCGACGGCCGCCTTCGAGCGCTAATGGCCGTTCATCACAAGGGCCCGCACTTCTGGACCGACCGCGAGTTGGCCTTGGTGCGCGAGGTCACCGAACGCTCTTGGGCGTTCGTGGAACGGGTGGCGTCCCAGGCTGAGTTGGCCGACAGCGCCGCCGAGCTGCGGCGGATCACCGACGCCGCCCCGCTGCTGATCGCCTATATTGATCGCGATGAGCGCTACCGGTTCGTCAATCGCGGGTACGAGGCGTGGTTTGGACGCCCGCGCGAGGCGCTGCAGGGCCAACGGGTGCGGGCGGTGCTCGGGGCGGCCTACGATCGGGTCAAGCCGTACCTGGAGGCGGCCCTGGCCGGGGAAAGGGTGACGTTCGAAAGCCGCGTGGACTATCCCGCCAGCGGACCGCGCGATGTGCAGGTCGATTATGTTCCGCGGCGCGGCGCCGACGGCGGGGTGGTCGGCCTCTACGCGGTGATCTCGGACGTCACTGAACGCATCGAAGCCGAACGTGCACTTTTGCAAAGCGAGACGCGCCTGCGACTGGCCACCGAGTTTGGCGAGGTGGGGCTGTGGGACGTCGATAACGGCGATGGCGCGCTCTACTGGGACGACCGGGTCCGGGCGCTCTTTGGCCACTCGCCCGGCGTGCCGGTCACCCTCGACGACTTCTACGGCGGGCTTCACCACGACGACCTAGAGCCGACATCCAGGGCCTATGCGGCCGCCTGCGACCCGGCCGCGCAGGACCTCTACGACGTCGAATATCGCACCATCGGCGCGGAGGACGGGATAGAGCGCTGGGTGGCCGCCAAGGGGCGCGGGGTGTTCGACGCCGAGGATCGGTGTCTACGCGTGGTCGGCACGGCCATAGACATCACCGCCCGCAAGCAAGCCGAGGCCGCGCGCGATTTGCTGATGCGCGAGGTCGATCATCGGGCCCGAAACGCCCTGGCCATCATCCAGTCGATCGTGCGCCTCACCGATGCGGCCGACCCAGCCGAGTTCCGCCAGGCCATCCACGGGCGCATCGAGGCCATGGCGCGCGCGCAGTCGGCGCTGGCCAGGACCCAATGGCGCGGCGGAACCATCGCCGAGGTGGTGCGAGAGGAGTTGGCCTCCGCGATCAGCACCGGGGCGCGGGTGCGCCCTTCGGGCGGCGAAATCGCCCTACCCGCCGACCAGCTCCAGCCCCTGAGCATGATCCTCCACGAGCTGGCGACCAACGCCACCAAGTATGGGGCGCTGTCAGTGCGCGGGGGCCGCCTGGAGGTCAGTTGGGCCAGCGAGCGACAAGGCTGGTCGCTGGCCTGGGAGGAGCACGAAGGTCCGTCGGTGAGCGCGCCATCGCGCTCGGGTTTCGGCTCGCGGCTAATGGCCAACCTGGCGCGCCAGCTCGACGGCCAGATCGACTTCGACTGGAACCGCGACGGGCTGTCGGTACGCCTGAGGGCGGGCGCTCCGCCCTGACGGGCCATTCCCAGCCCCCTTGCTGATCGGAAGGGATGCGGGGCGGCCCGCCCTGACCCATCGTTTGATCATCGCCGGAACGGCCGGATAGGCGGGCGGTTAAGACCGCGTCCTTCCCCAACCGGAACATCAACCATGGCCGTCACGGCGAAGACCAAAGCCAAGCAGAAATCCGCACTGGCCGCCACCAAGGCGCAGGCCGCCCCCAAGACGCGCGGCCAAGACGCCATCGCTCTGCTGGAGGCCGATCACCGCCAGGTCGAGGACTATTTCGAGGCCTATGAGGGTCTGACCGACCCGGCCGCGAAGAAGTCCCTGGCCGACAAAATCTGTCTGGCCCTGAAGGTCCACACCCAGATCGAGGAAGAGTTCTTCTACCCACCGGCCCGAGAGGCGACGGGCGATGGCGATCTGATCGATGAAGCCATCGTCGAGCATATGGGCGCCAAGACCCTGATCGCCCAGATCGAGGCCGGGGCGCCGGACCAGCCGCTCTATGACGCCAAGGTCAAGGTGCTCGGCGAGCAGGTCCGCCACCATGTCGAGGAAGAGGAAAGCGAGCTCTTTCCCGAGGTGCGCGCCAGCGACCTGGATCTCGTCGCGCTCGGCGCGAAGCTTTCGGCCCGCAAGGCCGAACTGATGGCCCAACTCGCCCCGCCGTCCGCGCCTTAAGGCCCGCCGGCCAGCATAACCATCGCCCAGGCCTTAGGCCCCGCTTCAAATCGTCAGGATCTTCTCATGCCGACCAAGTCCAAGCCTTCGGCCGTCAAGGGCCCGATCGACACGCCTGACAGCACGGTCGGCGTCGAGACCCTCGTGGCGCCCGGCGCAGAACTGCATCAGCAGGCCGCCGACGAGACGACGCAATTGACCACCAACCAGGGCGTGCCGATCGGCGACAACCAGAATTCGCTGAAGGCCGGCGCGCGCGGACCGGTCCTGCTGCAGGACTTCATCCTGCGCGAGAAGATCATGCATTTCGACCACGAGCGCATTCCCGAGCGCGTGGTCCATGCCCGCGGCTCGGCCGCGCACGGCTTCTTCGAATGCCTGGAGGACCTGTCGGCCATCACCGCCGCCGACTTCCTTCAACGCCCCGGCGAGCGCATCCCCGTCTTCACCCGCTTCTCGACCGTTGCCGGCAACAAGGGCTCGATGGATCTGGCCCGCGACGTGCGCGGCTTCGCCGTCAAGTTCTACACCCAGCAAGGCAATTTCGATCTCGTCGGCAACAACATCCCGGTGTTCTTCATCCAGGACGCCATCAAGTTTCCCGACCTGATACATGCGGCAAAGCAGGATCCCGATCGCGAGTTCCCACAGGCCCAGACCGCCCACGACACCTTCTGGGACTACATCTCGCTGACGCCCGAGAGCCTGCACATGGTCATGTGGATCATGTCGGACCGAACCATCCCGCGCTCCTACCGGATGATGGAGGGGTTCGGCGTCCACACCTTCCGGCTCGTCAATGCCGCGGGTGAGAGCACCTTCGTCAAGTTCCACTGGCGGCCCAAGCTCAATGCCCAGTCGGTGATCTGGGACGAGGCCCTGAAGATCAATGGCGCGGATCCGGACTTCCATCGCCGCGACCTGTGGGAAGCCATCGACAATGGCGACTTTCCCGAGTGGGAGTTCTGCCTGCAGACCTTCAGCCAGGAAGAGGCTGACGCCCTGCCCTTCGACGTGCTGGACGCCACCAAGCTCATCCCCGAAGAGGTGATCCCGCTGCGGGTCGTCGGCCGCATGGTGCTGGACCGCAACCCCGACAACTTCTTCGCCGAAACCGAGCAGGTCGCCTACTGCGCCTCGCATGTGGTGCCGGGCGTCGACTTCACCAACGACCCGCTGCTGCAGGGACGGCTGTTCTCCTACCAGGACACCCAGCTCAAGCGCCTAGGCTCGGCCAATTTCCACCAGATCCCGATCAACCAGCCGCGCTGCCCGTTCCACAACTTGCAGCGAGACGGCCACATGCAGATGGGCCTGCCCAAGGGCCAGGTGAACTATGAGCCCTCCAGCCTGGGCGAGGACATCAAGCGCGAGAGCCAGACCGGCGGCTATCGCACCTTTCCCAATCTGGAGACCGGTGAGCAGCTGCGCATTCGTCCCGAGACCTTCGCCGACCACTATAGCCAGGCGCGCCTGTTCTTCCTCAGCCAAACGCAGCCGGAGCGCGATCACATCGTCGCCGCCCTGATCTTCGAGCTCTCCAAGTGCAATGTGGCGCGGGTGCGCACGGCGATGCTGTCGCGCCTGGTCAATATCGACGAGAGCCTGGCCGCGCGGGTCGCCGCCGGCCTGGGCGTCATCGATCCGATCGTTGCGGCCCCCGCCCCGGTCCCGCCCCAGGATCTGGCGCCCTCGCCGACGCTGAGCATCCTGGCCAAGGCCGCCCCGGGCCTGGTCGGCCGCAAGGTCGGCGTCCTGGTCACCGACGGCGTTGACGACGCGCTGCTGGATGAGCTGAAGGCCGCGGTCGAAGCGGCCGGCGCCAAGCTGGCGATCATCGCCCCGACGATCACCGGGGTGACCACCGCCGGCGGCCAGCTGGTCTCCGCCGATTTCCGGATCGACGGCGGACCGTCGGTCCTGTTCGACGCGGTGGCTCTCCTGCCTTCCGAAGCCGGCGGCGCGGCCTTGGCGCTGGAGGCGACGGCGGTCAACTTCGTGCGCGACGCCTTCGGCCACCTGAAGGTCATCGCCTACCTGCCGGCCGCCGCGCCGCTCTTCGTCAAGGGGGGGCTCTCCGACGCCAATCCCGACGCGGACGCGGGTCTCATCAATCTGCCAACCAAAGCCGTGGCCGACTTCATCGCCGCCGCGGAAGCAGGCCGGATCTGGGCCCGTGAGCCCCTGGTGCGCAAGGTCTACTAGGGCGTTCGCCCTTGGCCTGGCGAACGCCTGGCCAAGGGCGGCCGGTCGACCACCGGCCTTTTGGTGAGTTTCGCGCCGCCCAGGAACGAAGCGCCGCCCCGGAACTTATATCTGTGTCCATACAGCGCCTTTCCTGGCCCTGGGGACGACAGCGGCCCGGCCAGACGCCCCCCCGACGATCGCCGGGCCGCGCTCTTCCCTCCTTTCAAACCCGCGCCGAGCGCGCAGGAACCCTGACCCTGTGGCCATACCTCCCCGGGTCGCCGCATGCCGCGCAAGGCGTGCTGACGGTGGGCCGCCAGATCGACCGGGCGACGTTCGAAATCCGCTACGTCGGCTCCCCGCGCCAGCGCCTGGCCAAGGGCGGGGTCGGCGGTGATCCACCCGCGAGGCGTTGGGGCGGCGCCGCGGCGGGCTGACGCTCGACGGCGGCGAGGATTTCGAAGTCGCGATACCGGCGCCGGCTGACGGCAGGCCCACCGCCTAGTTCGAGAGCGCCGGCGAGATCCGCTGACAGGCCTGGCGGCGCCTGGTCGGTCGCCTTGAATCCTTCGGCGGCTTCGCGCGTTGATGCCGCTAGGAGACCCGTAATGACCAACACCACGCACGACGACCGGCGTTTCAGCGTTCACGCGCGCCACGCTGGCCCCCATCATGGGCGCATCGTGCGCGAGCCTTCCTTTGAGGCCGCCGCCGTCGCCTATGTTGAGGACCTCGCGGTCGCGCCGGACGAGGACGGCCAGATCAGCGTGGTGGTGCGTGACCTCGATACCGGCGGCGAGCACTGCTTCCGCATCGACCTCGAAACCGGCGAGACCGCGCCCTGCGGCGTTTGAGAACGAAACACGCCGACCATCGTTTTCTCCCTGCGCCCCGGTGGGCGGCAAGGATGCTCGACATGGCTTATCGTCCAACCTGGCAAGGACATCTTCGGCTTTCGCTCGTGACCTGCCCGGTGGCGCTGTACACCGCCACCAACAGCGGTGGCGAGGTGCATTTCAACCTGATCAATCCGGACACCAACAACCGCATCAAGATGGTCACCACCGACCCTGACACCGGGCCGGTCGAGCGCGCCAAGCTGGTCAAGGGCTACGAGGTCTCCAAGGGCGAGTACATCCTGCTGACCCAGGACGAGATCAACGCCGTGAAGCTGGAGAGCACAAAGACCATCGACATCGAGCGCTTCGTGCCCGCCGAGGAGATCGACCGGATCTACTGGGACAATCCCTATTACCTGGCCCCCGACGGAAAGCTTGCCCAGGAAGCCTTCGCTGTGATCCGCGAGTCGATGGAGCGCTCGGGGCAGATCGCGCTGGGACGGGTGGTGATGTCGACCCGCGAGCGCCTCCTGGCGCTGGAGCCCCGCGGCAAGGGCATCCTGGCCTACACGCTGCGCACCGACGCCGAAGTGCGCAAGGAGGACGAGGTGTTCGGCTCGATCAGCGACAAGGCCGCCGACCCTCAAATGATCGCCATCGCCCAGAAGATCATCGAACAGCAGGAAGGCCCTTTTGACCCGGGCCAGTTCGTCGATCGCTACGAAGAGGCGCTCAAGGACCTGATCAAGGCCAAGCAGAAGGGCCACAAGATCGCCAAGGTCGAGGAGCCCGAGGACACCAATGTCATCGACCTGATGGCCGCCCTGCGCGCCAGCCTGGGCGGGAAGGACGCCGCGCCCGCCAAGTCTTCAGCCAAGCCCGCGGCCAAGGCGGCGACCAAGCCCGCCGCCAAGGCCAAGACGACCTCCAAGGCCGCCTCGGCGCACAAGGCCCGCAAGGCAGGCTAGGCGTCGCCGCCCGCGGCGCGATAGGACCGGCGCGCCGCCTCCAAGGCCGTCTCGGCCGTCTTGCGGGCCTTGGCCCACGCCTGGCGCGCGGCCAGCTCCTCAGCCTCAAGGGCCTTGCGCCGGCGCTCAAAGTCCTTCTCCTCGTCCAACCGCCGGGCGTTGATCGACGCGAGCGCCTTTTGCGCGGCGTCCAGCGCCGAACGATCGGGCGGCGAGGCCTCCAGCGCCACCGGCGCGGCCTTCGCCAGGACCTTCAAGGCTGGCTTGCCGCGCGGCGGCGGATCGGGAACCTGAGGTAGTCCGGGATCGAGACTGAACGGGTCCTGGGAGCCCACCGCGCGACGCAGCGGGACCTCAGGATGCGCCAGCGCAACGGCCGCGGCGTCGGGATCGTCGCTGACCTTGGCCCGCCCCTCGGCGAAAAGGTTCTGGCGCGTGCCCCAGGCGGCCAAGGCCGCGGCTTGGTTTGGCGCGGCCACCACGCTGTCGTGGAAGCCGAACTGGGCCTGATAGACCTTCAGCCGGCGAGGCGCGGGGGCCCTGGCCATCTCCTAGACCTTCCCTAGCCGACGGATAGCCGCCTCCAGCGGCCGCTCGCCCTCGCAGTAATCTTCCCAGGCTGCGAGCCTGCGCACCAAGCCCGGCGTCGTACGGACTGTATAGCGGGCCGGATCAAGCCCCTTTTTCACCTGGCTCCAAGTCAGCGGCATCGACACCGGCGCGCCGGGCCGCCCGCGCGGCGACAGCGGCGCCACGGCCGTGGCCATGCGGTCGTTGCGCAGATAGTCCAGGAAGATCTTTCCCCCGCGCTTGGCCTTGGCCATGACGATCAGATAGTTTTCCGGATCGTCGTGGGCCATGGCCTTGCAAACGTCGCGGGCGAACGCCTTGGCGATGTCCCAATCCAGCCCTTCGGCCGATAGAGGCGTGACTACGTGCAGGCCCTTGCCGCCCGTGGTTTTGCAGAACGACACCAGGCCAAGGTCGGCCAGCCGGTCACGTACCTCGCGCGCGCCTTCGATCACCCGCTCGAACGGCACGTCCGGGGCGGGGTCGAGGTCAAAGACCAGGCGCCCCGGCTGCTCGGGCAGGAAGGGCTCACAGTTCCAAGGGTGTAGCTCCAGGGCCCCGACCTGGGCGGCGGCGACCAGAGCCTCGATCTTGTCGAACTGCAGATAGGGTTTGCGGTCGCCCCAGACGCTCACCTCGGAGATCAGGGCCGATTGACCCTGGCCGGCATGGCGCTGGAAGAACTTCTGCTCGCCCTGGACGCCATCGGGCATGCGGATCATCGAGCAGGGCCGGCCGCGCAAATGCTCGATCATCCAATCTCCCACCGCCTCATAATATTGCGCCAGATCGAGCTTGGTGACCAGCCGGCCGTCGGCCGCGTCAGGCCAGAGCGCCTTGCCCGCGTTGGACAGGGTCTGGCCCATCACCACCGCCGAGCCCCGGGAACTGACACTGGCCGCCTTGACCGTGACGCTCGCGCCCTTCTGGGCCCTGGGCTCGGCGAGCGCCGTCGCGGGGGATGCGGGCGCTTCTGCCTCGACCTCGGCGGCGGGCTTGTCCTCGCGCATGCCCTTGAAGGCGGCTTGGCGCAGGAGCCCGTCGGCCGTGAAGCCCTCGTATTCGATCTCGGCCACCAGGTCGGGCCGCAGCCAATGAACCTCGCCAACGCCGCCGCGGGACGGGCCCTTGCTCGCGAACGGGCTCTTGGCGGTCTCCAGGGCCTTGAGCCTCGGCAGCAGGATCGAAAGCTTGTCGCGGCCAAACCCGGCGCCGATCCGACCGACATGGACCAGTTGACCGTCGCGATGGACCCCGGCGATCAAGGACCGAAATGCGCCGGCGGTGGTCGTATAGCCGCCGATCACCACTTCATGGCCGGCCCGGCACTTGGATTTGGTCCAAGCTTCGCCCCGGCCCGAGCGGTAGGGCGCATCCAGGCGCTTGGAGACGATGCCCTCCAGGTCCATCCGGCAAGCCGACAGCAGCACCGCATCGCCTGCGGTGATGAAGTGATCGACGAAGCGCAAAACCCCGTCGCCCCCGGCGACGCGGCGGGCCAGCCGCGCCTTGCGGGCCGACAGCGGCAGGTCACGCAGGTCCTCCAGGCCGTCGAACAGCAGGTCGAAGACGAAGAACACCAAGTTTACGGTGTTCTTTTGCGAGATTGCCGCCTGTAGGGCCGCAAAGTCGGGGGCGCCGGTATGATCGAGCGCGACGACCTCGCCATCGATGATCCCGTCGCCTAGGCCCGCGCCAGCCTGGGTGATCTCCGGGAACTTGGTCGACCAGTCCAGCCCTTTGCGGGTGCGTAAGGCCGCCTTGCCGCGTTCAGTGCGCAACTGCATCCGGTAGCCGTCGAACTTGATCTCGTGGGCCCAACCGGGTCCGGACGGCGGCTTGTCGGCGGGCTTGGTCAGCTGCGGCTCGATGAAGACCGGCAGCACCTTGGCGCGCTTGACCTTCGCCTGGCCGCCCCTCGTCCGGGATTCGTCCGGCGCGATCAGCCCCGGCGGCGCGCCGTCGTCGCGATCGCTCTGCCAGATCGCGCCGGCCGGCGCCCCCTCCCCGGTCATGAACGGCGTGGCGGCCTTGCCCTTGCCGCTGGCGATCTCGGCCATGGTCCGTCGCGAGGCGATCGAGCGATCCGCGTCCGTGGGTCCGGACGGATTGCCCGGCTGGGCGGCCTCGTCGCGGTGCTTGATCAGCATCCAGCTAGCCCGTCCCCGAGCGTCGCGCTTGGTGCGTACGATCACCCAGGAGCCATGCATGCGTCCGCCTTCCATGACGAACTTCAGCTCGCCCTTGGCCAGGGCCGCGCCGATCTTTTCGAACCCCTTCTCCGGCGCCCAGTAGCCGCGATCCCAAAGCATCACCGTGCCGCCGCCGTATTGACCCTTGGGAATAGAGCCTTCGAAGTCGCCGTAGTCGAGGGGATGGTCCTCCACCTCCATGGCCAGGCGCCGGTCGGCCGGGTCAAGCGAGGGTCCCTTGGGCACGGCCCACGAGCGGAAGGTCCCGTCATATTCGAGGCGCAGGTCGAAATGCAGGTGACTG
This sequence comes from Caulobacter zeae, assembly GCF_002858925.1. Classification (GTDB taxonomy): domain Bacteria; phylum Pseudomonadota; class Alphaproteobacteria; order Caulobacterales; family Caulobacteraceae; genus Caulobacter; species Caulobacter zeae. Next base: position 45,739 of record NZ_PJRS01000006.1, on the reverse strand, counting down.
GCCGCGTGCTTCTGGATGACGAAGCGCAAAGCCTGCGAGGGAGCGATCCTGGCGCGCCCCGACGGCTCGGCCGTCTTCGAGAAATCGCGCATCGCCCGGTACTGTTTGAGCTTGTTATCCGCCATGGCCGCTCCTTCGAGGAGCCAAACGGCCAGGCCGCGCCGGTGATCCGTCGGAGGAGCGACGCCGAGGCTGCGATCCAGAAGGAAAGCCACTGGCGGCTCGGATGAGCCCGCGCCGCCAGCAAAGCGTTATTGGTACAGGCTATCGGGGACTTGGCCGCCGTTCTCGGCCAGCTTCTTCATCACCGCCTTGTGCAGCGCGATGTTCTGTTCGGCGCTCCCGGCATCACCGACATGGACGCCCAGTTCGTCGGCCAGCCCCTTGCGAGCCTCCAGGCTCGAATCCAGCTTCAGAAGCTTCAGCAGGTCGACGATAGAGCCGCGCCAATTGCTACCGCCGCCTTCGATCTCGGCCATCGAGGTCAGGACCGCCTCGACATCGACCGGGGCGGCGGTCGGAACGGGGGCCGGAGCCGGCGCAACCGGGGCGACCGCGCTCGCCGTCGCTGGGGTGGCCGGCGCGGCCGGCGCGGCCTTGGCCTGGTCGTGATGGAAGATCCTGTCGACGATCTTGGAAAAAAGACCCATGGGGACGCGTCTCCTATCAAATGATGCTTAGTGGACGGCCGAGGCCAGGCCCTGGACGTGGCTGAGGTGGGCCTTGATCTTGGGCAGGGCCTTGGCCGCCCCACCCTTGAGGCCGCCATCGTCGCCGTGATCGGCATAGCCCTGCATCAAAGTGAGGGCCTCCTTGTGGGCGGCTTCCTGCTGGGTCAGGTAGACCTTGTCGAAGTCGGCCGGGGCCGCAGCGTTGAGATTGTCGATCAGACCCTTGCGGCGCTCATCCAGCCCAGCCGGCGCTGACTTGCCTGCGGCGACGACGAGCGGCTTGAGGGCGTTGGAGAGCGCGGTGTGGTCGGTGACCATTTGCTTGCCAAAATCCTTGACCGCCTGGGTCTGGCCCTTTTGTTGAGCGATTTGGCCGGCCTGGATCTCGTACATGTCGCTGATCGCGGCGTTGGTTACGAAGGCCTCGGTCGACATCGGCCCGGTTACGGCCGCTGCCGTCCCCACGGCGGTGGATGTGGCGTCCTGCGCGGCGTTGACGGCCGCGTTGCTCGTGCCCGGATCGGCCGGGGCGGGCTCGGCGTCCTTCTTCTGACATGCGGCGAGCGTCAGGGCGGCCAGGGCGGCGGCGGTCAAAAGTGCGTAACGGGCCATGGTCGGCGTCTCTATCGGTTTCGCGATCGCTCCCGGGCGGGGCGGCAACTGAACGGCGCGGCTTGCCCGACGTTCCCGCCAGACGCCGTCGTGGCGCGACCAGATCAGGGCGGCGGTAAAGACCCCCGGCCTCTTTTCGGAACGGCCAAGGCGAGCGCTCGTTAAGGCGCCTCTGGCCACCGGACGAACGCGCCCATGACGAGATCTTCTGCTTTGCCGGACGCAGCCAAGATCGATGAGTACGACGTGATCGTCGTCGGCGCGGGTCCCGCCGGGCTTACGGCGGCGACGTACCTTGGGCGCTTTCGCCGCAAGGTGCTGATCCTCGACGGCGGGCGTCCTCGCGCCGACTGGATACCCGAGAGCCACAATACGCCAGGCTTCCCCGGAGGCGTCGGCGGGCGCCGGCTTCTCGCCGACATGGGCCGACAGGCAAGTCTCTACGGCGCCGAACGCAGGGCTGGGCGGGCCGTTCGTCTGTCACGCCAAGCCGAGCGCTTCGAAGTCATGCTGGAGACAGCTGGCGGCGATCCGGGCGCTCCCGCCCGCGTGTTCGCGCGCTTCGTGCTGCTGGCGACAGGCGTCGTCGATCGGCTGCCGGACTTGGACGGAGTGGAAGCGGCGATCCGGGCGGCCAAGGTGCGCATGTGCCCGATTTGCGACGCCTACGAGGCCATCGATCAGGCCATCGCCGTGCTCGGCGAGGGCGATCTGGGAGCGCGCGAGGCCGCCTTCCTGACGACCTATTCGCAGAGGGTGACGCTGCTGCACCTTGGCGATCCGGCCACGCTCACCGATCGTCAGGCCCTCGACGACCACGGCGTGGAAGTCTTGCCGATCACGCTGGGCGACCTTGCCGTGGGTAGAGAGGCGGTCAAGGTGGGGCGCGGCGGTGCGGCGCAGAGGTCCTTCGATTGCCTCTACCTGGCGCTTGGATGTGAGATGCAAAGCCGCTTGGCGTTGGCTTGCGGCGCGGCTCACGACGCCGACGGCAACCTCCTGGTCAGCGCCCATCAGGAAACCTCGATCGCCGGCCTCTACGCTGCGGGCGATGTCGTGCGCGGGCTAAATCAGATCGCCGTGGCCTCAGCCGAGGCCGCCATCGCCGCCACCGACATTCACAGGCGCCTAAGAGCTCTGACCCAATGAGCGGCCAGTCCTCTTCCCGTTAGTCCTGGCCCAGACCCAGGGCGTAACGCCGACAATGCTCGAGATAGGCCGCCTCGTGCACGGCCACCAGATCCACGACGCTGGACCACAGCCAGGAGGGGGCGTCCAAGGCGCCGGAACGATTGCGCGACAGGTCGGCGATCCAGGCCTTGCGCGCGGCCCCGTCCATTTGCCGGCCATGGGCATGCCCCACCACGCCGGCCAGGGCGCGAGCGGCGTCCATGGCCTGGGCCGGCGCTAGCCCCACGATCTCCAGCTTCATGTCTTGGGGCATCAGTTCACGGACGAACACCGCCTTGTCGAGCAGACGGCCGGAAGCCATGCGCTGGCCAAGATGGGGAGACAGGGCCAAGGCCCCCGCCACCACCCGCTCTGCGTTGTCGCGCGGCATGGCCGCGTCGCGATCGCGTGGCGCGGCGGCCTTGATGGCTTCCTTGATGTCGAGGAAACAGATGCCGGGCGCGTCGCCGCCGCCAGCGACTTCCAGCAGCACGGCAAAGCGCAGCCGGCCCAGCGAACTGCAGCCCTTTACCCAATAGGCCGCGTCCAGCATCCGGATGTCGTCCTTCTTGCTGCGGGACTTGAGGCTGGTGACCAGCGCCCTGACCGGATCGCTGGCGCAGATCGCCTCGATCTCATCGCGCTCGGTCCTGGTGATCGGCCAGAAGCGCCGGCCGATGGGGATCACAGGCTGCGCGCCGCGCAGACGATCGGCCGCCAGATGCTTCCAGGTCCGACGCTCGGCCTCGCGCACCACCGCACCGATCATCGGCGGATGCGAGGCTTCGGCCTCGAAATCACCGGCCAGGGCGTCCTCGTAGCCATCGACCATGGCCTCCATCATCTGGGCGGTGATGACGCCGGGCAGGTCCGAGCCGCGCGCCGCGCAGGCCAGTGACAGGCCAAGCCGGATAAGGTCGTGAGCCGGATTGCCGACGACGGTCTGATCCAGATCGCGGATCTGGATGTCGACATCGCCCGTGGCGCTCGCCAGAGGCCCCAGATTGCCCAGGTGGCAGTCGCCGCAGATCCACACCGGCGGGCCGCTGGGCAGACTCGAAGGCCGAGCCTCCAACCAGTCGTAGAACTTGACCGTGCTGCCGCGGACGTAGGCGTGGGCCGATCGGGCCATTTTGAGATTGCGCGTGCGCGCCAGCAGTGGGCCGCGCTTGGCGGGGGTGGGTGCGCGGGCCTCTCGCGAAGCGGCCTTGGCGCGGGCGATGCGATCGTCCCGGGCCATCAGGCGAGCGCCTGGGCGGGACGGATGCGCCGGAACGCCGCCTCGACCAAACCAAAGAGGCCGAAAGCCGCCAAGCCCAAGGCGATCAGGCCCAGGACCCAGGATCCGAGCGGCTGGCGCTCAAGCGCCTGCAAGGCGCCGCCCCAACTATGGACGTCGGCGCTACGCGCTTCCAGCCCCGCCTTGATCAGGAAGACGCCGGCCGGCAATGTGGCCAAGCCCCGCGCTCCATAGCCGATCCTGGCCAGGGGCGCGACCACCCGGCACAGCCGCGCATCACATGAAAGGCGCTTGGAAAAATCCTGCATCAGGCCCTGGATGACGTTGCCTATACCGACCCCGACAAGGGTCAGCCCCGCCAGCAGCAACAGCGTCTCGCCGTAGGGCCAGTTCAGGATCGCGGCAGCCGCGCCGTGGGCGGCCTGTTCCTCATCGGCTTCTCCGACATCCTCGAAGGCGTCGAGCAGTTCCAGGCCCCAGAGCCCAAGGCCGCCGTAGATCAGTCCGCTGACGGCTTGGCCGACGCGCACGGCGATAGCCTTGGGCGAGACGCCCTGGCGATCGGCGTCGAGGCCTGCCTGCAGGCCGCGCCAGACCGCAAAGCCCAGCAGGCCCAGCGACACCAGAGCCACGATCACCAGGCCTGGCGGCCAGGCCGCCCAGGCCGCCAGCATCGCCTTGGCGCCACGCGCGCGCGGCGTCATATCGACCGCGGCCAGAAGGGCGATCGCGCCCAGGCCGAGATAGACGACGCCACGCGCGGCGTAGCCGAGCCGACCGGCCCATTCGAGCCCCTGAATGATCTCGTCCCGCGCCGCCAGGCGCCTCAGACGCCGCGCCCAAGGCTGTGCTTGTGCTGATCCCACTTTCCGATCCTCGCGCGTTCGCCAACGGCCAAGCGCTGCCGTCGGGCAGGCTGAACGACGCCCTCGCGGCTAACGTTCCGCGCTCGATGCTGCGCCCTGTCAAAAGATCGCCAGGCGCCCCTTTGGGCTTCTTCCCAGGTCAGCGTCTGCAACCTCTCCAAGCACGAGGTGTTTCGGCCCTGCTCGCGGCGGCGCGGGCCCCGTCTCCCAGAGTTGTTCCCCCATGTCTCAGGTCGCCAGCCCCGTCCCTGCCGTTGGCGAAACCCTGGCGCCAGGCGCGCGCAACCACCGCGCCTTAAGCGCGACGAGGCTCCAGGCCCCGGCTTCTGCAGTGGCGCTGATCCTGTCTCGCAAAGCGGCCAAGGGCGGATCGACCTTGGTTCACCTGGCGTCCAGTGAGCGCCGGGCCGAGGAAATCGGTCGGGCCCTGGCCGGCTTCGCCCCCGACCTCGAGGTCCTGGTGCTGCCGCCGTGGGACTGCCTGCCCTATGATCGCGCCTCGCCGTCGCGCGATGTGATGGGGCGGCGCATGGCCATCCTTGGACGACTTGCCCAGCCGGCCGGCCGGCGGGTTTTGGTCACCTCGCCCGAGGCCATCGTCCAGAAGCTCCCGCCGGCGGCGCTGGCGCACGAGACGGTGTTCGACCTTCAGCGCGGCGCCGTGCTCGATCGCCAGGCCCTTGGCGTTTTCGCCGCCGCCGCCGGCTATGTCGCAGACGACCGTATCGACGAGCCCGGCGAGATCGCCTTCCTGGGCGAAGTCGTCGATATCTTTCCTGCGGACGCCGCCTGCCCGGTGCGTATTGCGCTCGACGCCGATCGGATCGCCGAGATGCGACCCTACGACCCTTTGAGCCAGCGCTCGACAGGCGAGCTCGAGACCCTGCGCCTTGGCCCGGCGAGCGAGCTGATCCTCAAGCCCGGCGCCGATGGCGCAGTTCCCGAACGCTTTCCCGGGGCCGAGCACGCCATGGCCCGACACTACGGCGCCCTGGTTTCGCTGTTCGAGCTTTTGCCCAAGGCCAGGCTTTCCATGGACGTCAAGGCCGTCGCCCGTCTTGCCGAGGTCGAGGCCCATGTGCTGGACGCCTTCGAGGCGCGCAAGACGCTTGGCGGCGCGGGCCCTGAGCCCGGCGCGCCTGATGAGCTCAACCTGCTGGGCGCAGACCTCAAGGCGGCCCTCGCCAGCTGGTCGGTCGTGCGCCTGGAGACGCGCGGCTTCGAACCGGTGGCCAACCTGGCCCTGCAGCGCAACCCTGGCAGGGCCTTTTGTGATCTCGTCGACCATCACCGCCAAGCCGGGCGTCGGGTAGTGCTGACGGGATTGCGCCAGGAGCTTCGGCCGCTCGCCCGGGCTCTCGCCCGCGGGCTCGACCTCAAGCCTCAGCCCTGCGCGGACTGGGCGCAGGCGCTCGCCAGCTCCGCGGGCGCGGTCGTCAGCATCGAGCTGGATCTCGACACCGGCTTCATCGAGGCGGCCAGCCAGCTCGCCGTGATCGCCGCCAGCGACGTGGTTGGGGGGCGCACGGCCGCACGCGGCGCGACCAACCTGCAGGATCTTCTGGCCGAACCCGACCTTCGTCCCGGCGACGTCGTCTTACATGAGGACCATGGGGTAGGCGTGCTGCGTGACCTTACGAGGATCGAAATCGACGGCGTGGGTCATGACACCCTGCAGCTGGAGTATCACGGCGGCGACAGTCTGCAGGCGCCCGTGGAGGAGATCGGCCGCATCTGGCGCTATGGGGCCGAAGAAAGCGCGGTGACCCTCGACCGGCTCAACGGCGAGGGTTGGGCCAAGCGACGCGCGCAGGTTCATCATCACCTGGAAGCGGCCGCCGCCCGCCTGGTGGCCCTGGCCAAGGCGCGCGAGGAAAGGATCTGCCCGTCCATCGTTCCGCCCAAGGCCGCCTACGCCAGGTTCGCCGCCCGCTTCGCCTATCCCGAGACGCCCGATCAGTCGGCGGCGATCGAGGCGGTTCTGGCCGACCTCGCCAGCGGACGCCCCATGGACCGGCTGGTGTGCGGCGACGTCGGCTTTGGCAAGACCGAGGTGGCCTTGCGGGCCGCCGCCGCCGTGGCCTTGAGCGGACGCCAGGTGGCCCTGGCCGCGCCGACGACGGTCCTGGCTCGCCAACACGTCGAAACCTTCAAGCGGCGGTTCGCCGGCACGGGGATCGGCGTTGCCCACCTGTCGCGCCTGGTCTGTCCCGCCGAAGCCAAGGCGGTCAAGCAGGGCCTGGAGGCGGGCCAGATCGGCGTGGTGATCGGCACCCAGTCCCTGGCGGGCAAGGATATCGGCTTTAGCGATCTTGGGCTGATGATCATCGACGAGGAGCAGAAGTTCGGCGCAGCGTTGAAGGAGAGGTTGCGCGGCATGGCCAAGGACGGCCATCTCCTGACCCTGACGGCCACGCCAATTCCCCGCACCCTGCAAGCGGCGATGATCGGTGTGCAGGACGTCAGCGTCATCGCCAGTCCGCCGGCCCGTAGGCGTCCGATCCGCACCTTTCTGGCGCCCTTCGATGCGGCCACCCTGCGCATGGCGCTAATGCGCGAAAAGCGCCGGGGCGGACAGAGCTTCGTCGTCGCACCGCGCATCGAGGACATCGGTCAGCTCCAGGCTCAGCTGGCCAGCCTCGTCCCAGAGCTTGAAGTGCGCGTGGCCCACGGCGATCTGGCCGCCGAGACGGCGGATGCGGTGATGGTCGGCTTCGCCGATGGCGACGGCGACGTGCTGCTGGCCACCAACATCATCGAAAGCGGGCTGGACGTGCCGCGCGCCAACACCATGATCGTCTGGCGGTCCGACCGATTTGGCCTGGCTCAGCTTCATCAGCTGCGCGGCCGGGTCGGCCGCGGTCGCATTCAAGGCGTGGCCTATCTGTTGTCGGATCCGCAGGAGGACCTTTCCGAGGCCACCCGCGCGCGGCTTTCGACGCTGGAGGCGTTCGATCGCCTGGGGTCAGGCCTGGCGATCAGCGCCCGGGACCTGGACCTGCGCGGCGGCGGGGATCTGGTCGGCGAGGATCAGGCCGGACATATCCGGATGATCGGCGCAGGTCTTTACCAGCGCCTGCTGGCCAGGGCGCTGCGGGTCGCGCGCGGCGAGGCCGAGGCCGAAGACTGGACGCCCGATCTGCAGCTTGGCGAGCCGGGCGCGATCCCGACCGTCTACGTGCCCGACGCAGTGACCCGGATCAATCTCTATGCCCGGCTGGCAAGACTCGAAGACCAAGGCCAGATCGACGCTTTCGAGGAGGAACTGGAGGATCGCTTCGGCGCCCTTCCCGCGCTGACCAACACCCTGCTCGACCAGGCTCGATTGCAGCGCCTGGCCAAGAGCGCCGGGGTCCGTCAGGTGCGCGCCGGCCCCAAGGGGGTGTCGCTGACCCTGGCCACGCCCGCGCCGGCCAAGGCTAAGAGGGCCCTATCGCGATGGCGCGACGTCCTGACGGTGCGCGAGGACAAGCTGGTCGTGGCCCTGGCCTGCGACAGCGAACCCGAGCGGCGAGCGCTGGCTCAGGCTCTGCTTTCCGCGCTGAGCGGTTGAAGGCTGCTCGCCGCCCTCCTGCAGCTTTGCCGTCGCAGAAGAAATCGGCGGATCGACCAGCCTGGGCCCCGCCTCAAGCGTGCAACATTGCCGTGCGCCGGCGCGTTGGCTCTTTCTGCTCACATCAAGAGGACCCGCGATGACCAAGGAACGCAGCGACGACAATCCCCAGCCGCCGCACGAGGTCGCCGACCGGATCTGGGAGCTGGCGGAAAAGATCGACATCGCGATGTTCACCACCTGGGACGGCGAGCAACAGCACAGCCGGCCGCTTTCAGCCCGAGTGCGCCGTGGCGAGCACGCCGTCTATTTTCTTGTCGACGCCGAAGGCGGCAAGAATAGCCAGGTCGAGCACTTCCCCGCCGTCTCCTGCGCCTGGGCCGACAACGGCCATTACAAGTACGTGGTGATGTCGGGCTCGGCGCGTTTGAGCAACGACCGCGAAAAGATCGCGGCGCTGTGGTCTGATTTCGACAAGGCCTGGTGGGAGGACGCCAGCGACCCCTCCATTCGCCTGATGACCTTCACACCCGACCAGGGCGAGCTTTGGGACAGCCCCGGCAAGACCGTCGCGTTGGTCAAGATGGTGCTGGCGGCGGTGACCGGGGCCGCACCGCAAATGGGCGACAACGCCAAGGTAAATCTCTGAGGCCACGGCTGATCCCTACGGGGAAGAGCGTCGAGACCTGGCCACCTCAAGCGCCCTGCTCGCGCGCTTGGCCTGCCGTTGGCCAACCTTCCGTGGCGCCATGCCCCCGCCCCCGCCACGGAGGGTGCATACGCATGTCCCGCTTGCACGCCGTCGAAGGGGCGCGGGCCGCGCCTGGCAGTCTGGGCGACGCCCTGCCCGACGCAAAGCGGCCTGGATCGCCAAGTCAGGATCGCCAGCGAGGCCGATGAGAAGGCGCTGCATGTCCGCGGTCGTGCGCCCGCGGCCTTAAGGCCCCCGACCAATCGCCAGCGGCGCGGACGCCTGGCTGACATCAACCCAGCTGAAGCTTTCACCCCCGCGCGAGGGCCTCCTCGCAAAGCCTTGTCGCGCAGGCTCTCGCCATGTCGACCTGATCGAATTCCTCAACCAGGTCGCTCCCCACCAGGACGCCGAAACCTGCTCTCGAACGCGCGACGATAATGATCATTTGATAGGATCGCGCAGCGCCGCGATCGGTTTCAGCCGCCGACCTCGAATTTTGGCGGCGCCGAACCACACGCTAAAATCGACAAAACTGAGAGCGACATGCGGCTCAACCCGGTCGTCAGGCGCCACCGCATCGCAGCGCCCTTTTTTCGCTGCGCTTGGCGATCGGAGCGCCAGGATTCCACGGGTCCGACAGCGCAACCGCGGCAAGATTTGGGGGGGGTCGGTCGGTCCGCGTCCACCTTGGACATCCTCGATAGGCGCCCGTCCGCCTTTGGGCCGGCGGCCCCCCGACAGGCTTTGCTTGCGCTCTGGCAATTTCCGGCGCCTGGTCGGCCGCCTTGGAAAGATGAGACCCGCGCCCCCGATCGCTGGCGGCCTGGCTGTTCGATCGTCGCAAACCATAACCTAGGATAATGCGCGAGCTTGGGTTCTTGGCGATCGGGGACCCATGGATGAGCAAGCAGCGGCGCAGGCCGGCGCGCCCGGGGCGCCGAGGGGATACCTTGACGAAGTCTTCGATCTTAACAGCGCCGAACGCGCGGCGCTGGCGGCCGTCTTGGGCCCTGCGCAGCACCTCCCGCGCGACCATGTGCTCAAGCGCGACGGAGCCGAGCCGACCCACCTCTTCTTACTCGTGGACGGTTGGGTGGCGTCGTCCATCACCGTAGCGTCCGGCCGCCAGCAGACCGTCAAGATTCACCTGCCGCGAGATGTCCTGGGCGCGCCAAGCCTTTGCGTGACGCGGACGGCCGAGTGCCTGACAGCGATCACCCCGATCATCGTGAGACCGGTGTCGCGCGGCGACCTGATGGGTATGCTGGCGCGCTTCCCGCGCATTGCGGCGGCGCATTTTCTGGGCGCCCAGCGCGAGCGCGTTACACTGATGGAGGCCCTGGCCCTGATGGGGCAGACCGACGGATCGGTTCGCATCGCCGGCATGCTGGTCGAGCTTTTCGACCGCTTGAGCGCGCTTGGGTTGACCGAGCAAGAAACCATGCCGCTCCCACTGACGCAGGGGCAGGTGGGCGACCTGGTGGGCCTCAGCCCCGTCCATGTCAGCCGAAAGTTCGGCGCGATGGAGCGCGCAGGCCTGATCCAGCGCGGGACCCGAACGATCAACCTTCTGGACCTTCGGCGGCTTCGGTCGATGACCGGCTTGCCTCAGCACGCGCTTGTACGTGAGCCGGAGTGGATCAATTTCGCCTGACCGGGACTGGAGCCGCACAGGCGCGCCCGCTAGCCGCCAGCCTGCTCGGCGAGGTCCAGGCCGCTGATCAGCAGATCGACGGGAAAGCTCGAAAGCCGAACCACGCCGCCTTGCGCCGCTGGCCCGTCGGGAAATTGGCTGGCGTCGATCCTGGCGACGTCGGCTAGCTTTTCGCACGCCTGGCCCATGGACGGATCCGCCGGGATCAGCACCACGGCCTGGGGATGGCACGCCTGCAGCAGCTTGATCAGTTCGGCGACGATCATCGCTCTTCAATCCGACGAAGGCCAGGGGTCGCCGCCTTGGTGCTGGGCGAGATGCGGCGGGATGGGGCGCGCCGGGGCGCTGGACCGGGGGAGCCGGCCTCTCCCGCGTCGTAGGCGGCGAAGCTGCGCGGCTCGCCAGGGCTCGCCGGCGCGACCGGCGCAACGCCCGGGGTCGTTACATCATTGGCGGGGGCGCGGACCGGCCGGGCCGCCAATCGCGCAAAAAGCGCGGCGTATTCGGCCGCGGACACGCGCCATGAACTATCGGACGCCATGGCGTTGAGCTGGACGCGCCGCCAGCTGGTCGGATCGCGATAAAGGGCGCAGGTCCGGCGGATGGCGTCTTCGAGCATGTCCTGGGTGGCCGGCGCGAACTGCACGCCGGTGGCGGCCGACCGGGCGATGCCGGCCGTGTTGGCGTCGATAATAGTGTCTGACAGCCCGCCTGTACGCGAGACGACAGGGATGGCGCCATATCGCATGGCGCAAAGCTGAGTAAGGCCGCAGGGCTCGAAACGCGACGGCGCCAGGATCGCGTCGGCGCCGGCCTGAATGAGGTGAGCGAGATCTTCTCTGTAGCCCAGGAACCGACCCATGGCGCCGGGATAGCGCTCGGCGGCCTGCGCGAACGCGGCCTCATATCGCGGCTCGCCCTGGCCGCAGACGATCAGCTGGGCGCCCTCGGCGAACAGCACCGGCAGCGCGCCCAGCAGCAGGTCGACGCCCTTCTGGTCGGTCAGGCGGCTGAGGATGCCAAAAAGCGGGGCTTCGGCGTCCGGGCGCAGGCCAAACTTGGCTTGAAGGGCCAGCTTGTTGATGGCCCGGCGTTCGAGCGTCTGGGCGCTGTAGCGGGCGCTGATGTCGCTATCTGTCTCGGGATTCCAGACCTCGGCGTCGATCCCATTGAGGATGCCGATCAGCGACTTGGCGCGGGCCTTCAAGAGCCCGCCCAGGCCCATGCCGCCCTCCTCGGTGGTGATTTCCGCCGCATAGCTTGGGGAGACAGTGGTGACCTGGTCGGCGAACTGGATGCCTGCCTTGAGAAAGCCGATGTCGCCCCAGTACTCGACCCCGTCGATGGCCATGGCCTCGGCCGGCAGCCCAAGCTTGGGCCGCAGGCTTGCTGGGAACAGTCCCTGAAAGGCCAGATTGTGGATCGACAGGACCACCGGCGGCGCGCGAAGCCGGCGCTCCTTCTGGGCGTAGTGAAGATAGGCCGGGGTCAGGCCGGCATGCCAGTCGTGGGCCTGGATGACGTCGGGCCGGTAGTCGGCCAGGAGACCCAGGCCAATTTCGGCGGCGACCTTAGCCAGGGCGGCGAAGCGAAGGCCGTTGTCAGGCCATTCGACGCCCGGCGCCTGCAGATAGGGATTGCCAGGCCGGTCGTAGAGGTGGGGCGCGTCGATGACCAGCAGGTCCAGGGCGCCGGCCCTTGCGCGCAGCAAACGCGCCGGGCCGCCCATGAGGCTGGCGAAGCGATGGACGACGCTGGGCGTTTCCATCGCGGCTCTCACGGCCGGATAGCCGGGGATCAGGGTGACGACCTTGACGCCCTCCCGGGCCAGAGCCAGCGGCAGCGCCCCGACGACGTCGGCCAGCCCGCCAGTCTTGATCAGCGGAAAGATTTCCGCAGCGACCGACAGAATGCTTGGAGCACTCATCGGCTGGCGCCGGTTTCAGGAACCTGAGGCGCCTCTTCGCAACTGCACAATAAGCCTTGCCACGCCCCGAACGCCATCGCCGCTACTCCATGAGATGTCCCGGAAACAACGGGCGGGACCAAGGGTTCCGGGAATATTTTTTGATCTCTCCCGGCACAGATTGATCGCCTGATCGTTGTGCACTCGCAGCAATTTGGAGATGGCGGGTGGGGTCGGAGAGTGCGGTGTCGTGGGCGTCCGATCCGTTCGGCTACCTTGGACGCCACGGGGGTGTCGTGCGCACCTTTCAGCCCGGCGCAGCGGGTGTCGAAGTCATCTCGCGCAAAAGCGGCCGGCGCCTTGGCCGTCTTCAGGAGGCGACGCCGGGCCTCTTCATCGGCGAGGTCAAGCAGACCGCCAGCTACGCCCTTCGCGTGCTCTGGCCGGATGGCGCCTGGGAAACCGAGGACGTCTACGGCTTTGGTCCAGTGCTTTCAGAGGCCGACCTTACCGCGATCGCACGGGGCGAAGCCATGGGCATGGCCGACCGGCTCGGCGCCGTCCCTCGCGCGCTTGAAGGCGTCGACGGCGTGGCGTTCAGCGTCTGGGCGCCCAACGCCCGGCGGGTAAGCCTGGTTGGCGACTTCAATAGCTGGGACGGGCGACGCCATCCGATGCGCTTGCGTCATGAGGCCGGCGTCTGGGAAATTTTCATCCCGCGCCTCTCGGCTGGCGCGCGCTACAAGTTCGATGTCGAAGGCGCCGATGGGGTCGTGCGGCGTAAGGCCGACCCGTTCGCCAGAGCCAGCGAGACCCCGCCAGCCACCGCTTCGATCGTCGCGCCCCTGCTCGACCATGCCTGGCAAGATGACGACTGGATGACCGGCCGCGCTGAGCGCCACCACGCTGGCGCGGCGATGTCGATCTACGAAGTCCACGCCGGGTCCTGGCGACGGCCCTGGGACGGCGAGGCCTGTCACGACTGGGACGCCCTGGCCGACCATCTTATCCCCTACGTTACCGGCCTGGACTTCACCCATGTTCAGTTGATGCCGATCATGGAGCACCCGTTCGGCGGCTCCTGGGGCTACCAGCCGCTCGGCCAGTTTGCGCCTTCTGCACGCTATGGCGCGCCCGAGGCGCTCGCACGCTTCGTCGATCGCTGCCATCAGGCGGGTCTGGGCGTCATTCTCGACTGGGTCCCGGCCCATTTTCCCAGCGACCCCCACGGGCTCGAGCGCTTCGACGGCACGGCCCTCTACGAGCATGCCGATCCGCGCGAGGGCTTCCATCCAGATTGGAACACCCTGATCTACAACCTGGGCCGAGACGAAGTCGCCAGCTTCCTGGTGGCCTCGGCCCTCTATTGGCTCGATCGCTTCCACATCGACGGCCTGCGCGTCGATGCGGTGGCCTCGATGCTCTACCGCGACTACAGCCGCAAGGCCGGCGAATGGACGCCCAACATTCATGGCGGACGCGAGAACCTCGAATCCATCGCCTTCCTGCGCCGGCTCAACGCCGCGGTCGCAAAGCACTTCCCAAGCGCCGTCACCATCGCCGAGGAGTCGACCGCCTGGCCGGGCGTGACCACGCCTGTCGATCAGGGCGGTCTTGGCTTTTCTTACAAATGGAACATGGGGTGGATGAACGACACCCTGCGCTACATGCACCGTGACCCAGTTCACCGCGGCTGGCACGGCGGGGACCTGGCCTTTGGCCTGACCTACGCCTTCACAGAGCGCTTCGTCCTGCCGCTCAGCCACGACGAGGTCGTCCACGGCAAGGGTTCGCTCCTGTCGAAGATGCCCGGCGACCGCTGGCGCCAGTTCGCCAACCTGCGCGCGCTCCTGGCGCTGATGTGGGCCCATCCTGGCAAGAAGCTGCTGTTCATGGGCGGCGAGATCGGCCAGTGGCGCGAATGGGACCACGACGGCGAGCTCGATTGGGGCCTGCTCGAAACGCGTGAGCACGCCGGGCTGCAGCGCCTGGTCGGCGATCTCAATCGTGTTTATCGCCAGGAAGGCGCTCTGCACCACACCGACGCCGACGCGCGCGGGTTTGGCTGGATCGCCGAGAACCATGATCGCGACGGCGTCTTCGTCTTCGAGCGCCGCTCCTTCCATGGCGGGGCGCCCGTGATCGTGGCCGTCAACATGACGCCCGAGCCGCAGATGAGGCGGCACGTGCGCGTTCCGCTGGCAGGTCGCTGGGCCGAGATCCTCAACACCGATGCGGCCGTCTACGGCGGCGGCGACCTTGGCAACCAAGGCGCGGCCAGCGCTCTTCCCCATCCCGATGGCCCGGCCTTGGACCTGACCCTGCCGCCGCTGGCGGCTGTCTATCTCCGTTACGAAGGACCTAGCGCTTGACCCCCTCGCCCGAACGCCTCGACGCCGGATCGCCCTATCCTCTGGGCGCCACCTTCGATGGTCTTGGCGTCAATTTCGCGGTGTTCTCCGCCAACGCCGAGCGCATCGATCTTTGCCTTTTCGACCCATCGGGCCGCAAGGAACTGGCCCGCTATCCCCTGCCCGAGTGCACCGACGAGGTCTGGCACGGCTATCTGCCCGACGCCCGCCCCGGCCAGCTCTACGGCTTTCGCGCCTACGGCGCCTATGCGCCCGAACAAGGCCACCGGTTCAATCCCAACAAGCTCCTGCTGGACCCCTACGCGCGCCGCCTGGCTGGCCAGCTTCGCTGGACCGACGCCCTGCACGGCTATCATGTAGGCTCGCCGCGGGCGGACCTGTCCTTTGACCGCCGCGACAGCGCCCCAGCCATGCCCAAGTCGGTCGTCACCGCCGACGCCTTCGATTGGGAAGGCGATCGCCGGCCCAACACGCCCTGGTCGGAGACGGTGATCTACGAGGCCCACGTCAAGGGCCTGACCGCCCTGCTCGAAGAGGTCGGTCCCAAGGATCGCGGCACCTTCGCGGCCCTTTCCCACCCCAAGGTCATCGACCACCTCAAGCGTCTGGGCGTCACGGCGCTCGAACTGCTGCCGGTCCACGCCTTCACCCAGGATCGCTTCCTGCAGGAGCGCGGCCTGTCCAACTACTGGGGCTACAACACCCTGGCCTTCTTTGCGCCCGAGGCGCGGTATCTGGCCAGCGGCAGCCACGATGAATTCCGCCTGGCGGTGCGCCGACTGCACGCCAGCGGCATCGAGGTCATTCTCGACGTCGTTTACAACCACACCGCCGAAGGCAGCGAGATGGGACCGACCCTCTCCTTGCGCGGCCTCGACAACGCCACCTACTACCGCTTGGTCGCCGACAACCCGCGCCACTGCATCAATGACACCGGCACGGGCAACTCGCTGAACATGGCCTCGGCCCGGGTCATCCAGATGGTGGCTGACTCGCTGCGCTACTGGGCCCAGTCCTTCCGGGTGGACGGCTTCCGTTTCGATCTGGGGGTGACGCTGGGCCGCGAGGGCGACGCGGGCTTCTCGCCGGGCGCGGCCTTCTTCGATGTCCTGCGCCAGGATCCCGTGCTTGGCCGGCTGAAGCTGATTTCCGAGCCCTGGGACATCGGTCCGGGCGGCTATCAGCTGGGCCACCACCCGCCGAGTTTCGCCGAATGGAACGACAAGTTCCGCGACACCACCCGGCGGTTCTGGCGTGGCGATGCAGGGCAGCGGGCCGACCTGGCCGCACGCTTGTCCGGTTCGGGAGACCTTTTCGATCGTCGCGCCCGCCGCCCCTGGGCCAGCATCAACATGCTGACCGCCCATGACGGCATGACCCTGCAGGATGTTGTCAGCTATGACGGCCGCCATAACGAGGCCAATGGCGAGAACGGCCAGGACGGCCACAGCGAGAACTATTCGCGCAACTGGGGCGCCGAAGGCCCGACCGAGGATGACGCGATCCTGGCCCAGCGCGGCCGCGTCCAGCGCTCGATGCTCACGACGCTCATGACCGCGCTCGGTACGCCGATGCTGCTGGGCGGCGACGAATTTGGCCGAACCCAGCAGGGCAACAACAACGCCTACTGCCAGGACAACGCCATCAGCTGGTTTGATTGGACAAAGGCGGCCAGCCCCCAAGGCCAGGCGCTGGCCGCCTTCACCGCCCGGCTGATCGCCTTGCGCAAAGCCCATCCCCTGCTGCGCGCCGGCGCATTTCTCTATGGCCAGGAGGAGATCGCGCCGGGCGTGCTGGACATTGACTGGTTCGATGAGCGCGGCGAGCGCCTGTCGCAGGGCGACTGGCAAAACCCCGAGGGCCGTGCCCTGGTGATGCGGCGCGCGCGCAGGCTGAGCGACGGCCGCCTCGAACTCCTGGCCCTGGCGCTCAACGGCGCGGCCGAGACCCTGACCTTCGCCCTGCCCAGCGAGGGCCTGACGTTCGAGCGCCTGGTCGACAGCGCCGAGCCGGACGCAGCCCCCGAGCAGGTCGGCCAGACCCTCGACTTGGCCGGCGGCGGCGCGGTGGTGCTGCGCGCCGTCGAGTCGGCGGCATGATCGCGCGGGCCGGTCCAACCTGGACGGCGCCGGGCCGGGCGCGGTTTTCCCTTTGGGCGCCTGGCCGAGAAAGCGTCGGCCTCGAGCTGGACGGAGCGCCGGCGCAGGCGATGGACGCGCTCGGCGAGGGATGGTTTGGCCTCGAGACCAAAGCCTCGCCGGGGTCTCGCTACCGCTTTCGCCTCGATGAAGCGCTCGCGGTTCCCGACCCTGCGGGCCAGGCCCTCGACAGCGACGTCCATGGCTGGAGCCTTCTGGTGGATCATGGCGCCTATCAGTGGCGCCACGCCGACTGGCCAGGTCGTCCGTGGTCCGATGCGGTGCTCTATGAGGTCCATTGCGGGGTCATGGGCGGCTTCGAAGGGCTGGCCGACCGTCTGCCGGATCTGGCGCGGCTGGGCGTGACGGCCCTGCAGCTGATGCCGGTCAACGCGTTCTCCGGAGCACGCAACTGGGGCTATGACGGCGTCCTGCCTTACGCCCTGGCGCCAGCCTATGGGTCTCCGGAACAGCTCAAGGCCCTGGTCGACACCGCCCACGGCCTTGGAATGATGGTGCTGCTGGATGTGGTCTACAACCACTTCGGCCCGGACGGGAATTACCTGCCGCTCTATGCCGGAGCCTTCTTCGACCAAGATCGCAAGACGCCCTGGGGTCCCGCCATCGCCTTCGGAACACCCGCGGTGGCGCGCTACTTCATCGACAATGCGCTCTATTGGCTCGAGACTTACAAGCTCGACGGCCTGAGGTTCGACGCGGTCCACGCCATCGGCGACAACGCCTTTCTCGACGCCATGGCGGCCGAGATCCGCTCGCGCATCGTCGAGCGACCGATCCATCTGGTGCTCGAGAACGAAGCCAACGACGCCGCGCGGCTGACGGCCGGCTTCGACGCCCAATGGAATGACGACTTCCACAACGTCGTCCACGTCCTGCTCACCGACGAGACCAGCAGCTACTATCAGGACTTCGCCGATCGCCCGGCCGAACGCCTGGCGCGCTGTCTCGCCGAAGGCTTCATCTATCAAGGCCAGCCCTCCCCCAATCATGACGGCCGACCGCGCGGCCTTTCCAGCGGGTGCCTCCCGCCAACCGCCTTCGTCAATTTCCTGCAGAACCACGACCAGGTCGGCAACCGCGCCCTGGGCGAGCGACTGACGCGGCTGGTCTCGCCAGAGCGCCTGCAGGCGGCCATGGGCCTGCTGCTGCTTTGCCCGCAGATCCCGATGCTGTTCATGGGCGAAGAGGACGGCTCGGCCAGCCCCTTCCTGTTCTTCACTGACTTTCACGACGCCCTAGCCGACGCCGTGCGCGAGGGTCGTCGACGCGAGTTCGCCAAGTTCCCAGCCTTCGCCGATCCGCAGGCCCGCGCTGCCATCCCAGATCCCAACGCCAAGGAAACCTTTGAGGCCTCAAGGCCCCAGCCTGGCGCCAACGCGGCTGCTTGGCGCGCTCTTACCAGCCACCTCCTGCGCTTGCGGCGCGAGCATCTTGCCCCCCACATCGAGACGGCTATGAGCCTTGGCGCCGAGGCGATCGGCGCCAAGGCCGTCCAGGCCAGCTGGCGGCTTGAGACCAAGACCTTCACCCTGGCCGTCAATCTCGGCGACGAGCCGGCGGTGCTCCCAGCATCGCCGGAAGGCCCGCCGCTGGCCGTGGTCGGCGCCGCCCCGAGCGGCGGCCTGCTGGCGCCCGCCAGCTTCGTCGCCTGGCTAGAGGCCGCGCCATGAGCCGCGAGCCGTTGCTGGAGCTGGCGCAGGCTGTCGGCGTTCTGGTCGACTGGACCGATTTCAACGGGGTCGAGCGCCAGGTGGGGCGCGAGACGATCGCGGCGGTGCTCGCTGCCCTGGGCCATGACCCCAAGGCGCCGCAAGAGGCCCTGGCCCAGCTTGGCCGCCGCGGCCGCGGCGACCTCATGATCGTGCAGGCCGGCGCGTCCTTGCGCCTCGCCAGCGCATCGGGCCATGCGCGCCTCACGCTCGAAGACGGTCAAACCCTTGATCTTGCGGCGAGCGACGGCCAGATCAGCGTCACGATCGAGACGCCCGGCTACCATTGGCTGGATCTGGACGAGCAGCGCCTGTCCCTGGCGGTCTGTCCCCCGCGATGCCTGACGCCGTACGACCTTTTGGGCCGTCCCGCCTGGGGCCTTGGCGTCCAGCTCTACGGCTTGCGCGACAGCGGCGCTTTTGGGGACTTTTCATCTCTGGCGGCGTTCGCCAAGGCCGCTGGCGCGGCCGGCGCCGACGCCCTGGCGATCAGCCCGACCAATGCGCTCTTTCCGGCCGCGCCCGAGCGCTGCAGTCCCTATTCGCCCTCCAGCCGCGATCACCTTAACATCCTGTTTGGCGATCCCAGCAGCATCGGCGCCCCGCCCCCCGCTGCCGCCGGCGGGCCCCTGATCGACTGGAGCGCCAGCGCGGCCGCCAAGCTTGCGCGGCTCAACGCGGCCTATCATGTGTTCGCCGGCGACGCGCGCCTGGACGAATTCATCGCCGCGGGCGGCCAGGCCTTGCGGCGGCACGCCTTGTTCGAGGCGCTGGACGAGCGGTTTGCGCCCACCCTGGGGGCAGGAAACTGGCGAGCCTGGCCCGCGCCGTTCCGCACGCCCAAGACCGCCGAGCACGAGGCCGACGCCCTGGGTCTTGGCGATCGGGTCGGATTTTTCCTGTTCGCCCAGTGGCTGGCCGATCTTGGCCTGGCCCAGAGTCAGGCCGCCGCCAAAGCGGCCGGTGTTGGGCTGGGTTTGATCGCCGATCTCGCGGTGGGGCTCGATCCTGGCGGCGCGCACGCCTGGAGCCGCCCGCAGGACTTGATGATGGGCTTGACGCTCGGCGCGCCGCCAGACGCATTCCAGGCCGCGGGCCAAGCCTGGGGCATCACCAGCTTTGCGCCCGACGCCCTCGTCGAAAGCGGCTATGGGCCGTTCTTGACCACCCTGCGTGCGACCCTTGCCCATGCGGGCGGGGTACGCATCGACCACGCCTTGGGTCTGGGCCGGCTCTGGGTCGTGCCCGATGGCGCCAGCGCCGACCAGGGCGCCTATCTGCGATACCCCATTCAGGACCTCCTTAGCCTGATCACCCTGGAGTCGCACCGGGCCGGCGCGGTGGTGATCGGGGAGGACCTTGGCGTGGTGCCCCCCGGTTTTCGCAAGCGCCTGGCCGAACACGGCCTCCTGGGCATGCGGGTGCTGCCTTTCGAACGAGATGCGGAGGGCGCGTTCAGGCCGCCTGGCGAATGGGACAGCCGGGCCGTGGCGATGACCAGCACCCACGACCTGGCGCCGGTCGCCGGCTGGTGGCGCGGCCGCGATATCGACTGGCGCCGTCGCCTGGGCGCGCCTGGCGATCGTGACGCCGAGACCCTCGCGCGCGCCGCCGAACGTGAGGCCTTCTGGCGGACGGCTGATCATGCGGGTCTGACGCGCGCTCCGCCGCCCGCAGCCGACGTCCCCCAAGCCGCCGACGTCGCCGTGGATCTGGCTCTGCAGCTGGTCGCCGAGACCACGTGCGAGCTCGTCCTGATCCCGATCGAGGACCTGGCGGGCCTGGACGAGGCGCCCAACCTCCCAGGCGTCGTCGAGGCCCACCCCAACTGGCGCCGCCGGCTTCCTCAGCCAAGCTCGGCCCTGCTTGCTTCACCTCCAGTCGCCGCGCGCCTCGAAAGGCTGCGCGCCCAGAGACCGCGATGACCCCCACTGCAACCTACCGCGTCCAGTTCCACGCCGGCTTCCCCTTCGCCGCCGCCGCCGCCCTGGCCCCCTATTGGGCCGCTCTGGGGATCAGCCACCTCTACGCCTCGCCCATCGCGACAGCGCGCGAGGGATCGACGCACGGCTACGACGTCACCGATCCCACCACCATCAACCCGGCCCTGGGCGGCGAAGAGGGCTTTCGAGCCCTGGTCCACGCGCTCCGCAGCCAGGGTGTTGGACTGGTGCTCGACATCGTGCCCAACCACCTCGCGGTGGGCGGCGGCGACAACGCATGGTGGCTCGACGTGCTCGAAAACGGCCAGGCCAGTCGCTACGCCGGCTATTTCGACATCGACTGGGCCCCTGCCGATCGCGATCTCGCCGGCAAGGTGCTCGCCCCGTTCCTGGGCGCGCCCTATGGCGAGGCGCTTGCGGCCGGCGATATCGTGCTCGATGTCGAAGCCGATCTTGGCCGCCTATCTGTCCTGGCTCATGGCGCCCACCGCTTTCCGCTGCGGCGGGAGGACTACGCCAGCGTCCTGGCCGCCGTTGGGGCCGATGCGGTTGCGGACATCGATCCGGAGCGTCTCGCCAAGGCCTATGACAGCGCCAGCCTGCACAAGCTCCTGGAGCAGCAGCACTACCGGCTGGCGTGGTGGCGCACGGCTGGCGACGCCATCAACTGGCGGCGGTTCTTCGACATCACCGAGCTGGCGGGCTTGCGCATCGAAGACCCTGTCGTCTTTGACGCCGTCCATGGCCTGCCCCTTAGGCTTTATCGCGAGGGCTTGATCGACGGCTTGCGCGTCGATCATGTCGATGGTCTGGCCCTGCCCGGCGCCTATGGTCGGCGTTTGCGTCAGGCGCTGACAGCGGCCGCGCCCGACCGGACGCCCTGGCTGGTGGTCGAAAAGATCCTCGGTAGCGGCGAGGCCCTGGCCGGCGACTGGGGCGTCGACGGCACGACCGGCTACGAGGTCATGAACGAGATTTCCGCCGTCCAGCATGCCGCGGCGGGCGCCCAGCCCCTGGCCGCGCTGTGGAAAGCCATCAGCGGGCGCGCGGAAGATTTCGCGATCGAGGAGCACGCCGCACGCCGCGAGGTGCTCACCCGCGATTTCGCCGCCCAGCTGGACGCAGCCGCCAGGGCCTTCCATCGGCTGGCCCGGGCCGATATCGCAACGCGGGATCTGCCGACGCCAGGCCTTCGCCGGGCCCTGGCGGCGCTGATCACCGCCTTCTCGACCTATCGTACCTACGCCAACGAGGCGAACGAAGCGGCGCAGGAGCCCTGGGATCGCGCCGCCGCGGCCGAGCCCTCCTCAGCCGCCGCCCTGGCCCAGATCCGCCGCTGGCTGGCGGCGGACGGCGACTTTCCCGCCGATCTTAGGGCGCAGGCCATCCGACGCTTCGAGCAGCTCAGCGCCCCCGTCGCCGCCAAGGCTGTGGAGGACACAGCCTTCTACCGATATGGCCGGCTGCTATCGCGCAATGATGTCGGCTTCGATCCCGGACGACTGTCGACCTCGCCTGCCCAGTTCCTGGCGCTTGCCGACGAGCGCGGCCGGGCCTTTCCTAATAGCCTGCTGACCACCGCCACCCACGACCACAAGCGCGGGGAGGATGTCCGCGCGCGCCTGGCGGTGTTGAGCCACATGCCAGAGGCCTGGGCGGATCGCGCCAAGGCCTGGCTGGACCTTGCGCCACCTGGCCCGATGGACCCAGGCGACGCCCACATGCTGCATCAGACGATCCTGGGGGCCTGGCCGTTGGATCTCTCGCCGGCGGATGCGCAGGGCCAGACCGCTTTCGCCGAGCGTCTCGTCGGCTGGCAGCGCAAGGCCCTGCGCGAAGCCAAGCTGCGCTCGGCCTGGAGTGTTCCTGACGAGGCCTACGAAGCGTCCTGCGAAGATTATCTGCGGGGCTTGCTCCAAGGTCCGGATGAGGCTTTTCGCAACGATTGCGCGGCGCTCGTCGAGGTCATCGCGCCAGCCGGCGTCGCCAACAGCCTCGTGCAGACGGGACTGCGACTGACCCTGCCGGGCGTGCCCGATCTCTTCCAGGGGGCCGAGTTTTGGGACTTCAGCCTGGTCGATCCCGACAACCGGCGGCCGGTCGACTACGAGGCGCGCGTGAAGGCCCTGCACAGCGTGCCAGGATCGTTCGACTGGCGCGACGGCGGCGCAAAACAGGCCTTGATCAAGCAGCTCCTGCACCTGCGCCGCCAGCATCCCGATGTCTTCTGCGCGCCGCTGCGGGCGTTGGCGGTCCAGGGCCGACGCGCAGAGCAGGTGGTCGCCTTCGAGCGCGCGGCTGGAACCAAGCGACTGGTCGTTGTCGCCGGCGTCGGCTGCGCGCCGGCATGTCTGGCAAGCGGCGCGCCCAGCATCGCGCCCGAATGGTGGGACGACACCGCCCTGCCCGACGGCCGCCCTATAGCCGCCCTCACGCACGGCGCGCCCTTCTGGGCGGCGGTGGTCTGAGACCCTTGGTCGCGGCCGGGTCTGGTTGACAGGACTTAAGTTCGGCGCGTCCATGGTCCGGCTTCTGGGGAGGGGCGCGGTGACCAAGGTCATGATCGACTACGAGGAAAAACTCTATCTGGCGCTCGCCGCCCTGCGCGGTGCGGGCTACGAGCCCGAGCGTCTGGTGCTCGATCGCCCCAGCCGCCTTGGCCCCACCAGTATAGACTGGACGGCGACCCGCTCAGGCGGCGCGCCCCGGGCGCTCGACCTGGCGATAGATTTCCAGGAACAAGAGCCGCCATCGATCGCCGTAAGCAAGGACGGCCGCGCCTTCCGGGCCCCGGTGGGCCTCAAGCCTCTGGCCCGATGGCTGGCGTCGGCGGCCGGTGAGCGCGAGCCGCTAGCGCTCATTCCGACCTACGCGGTTGCACGCCTGCGCGCGGTGCGTTGAAGCCCGCCCGACGCCCTGTCATCAGGACACTTCAAGACGTTCTACTAATTCGGCGGCGCACCGCAATGCATAGCATTGCGAGCAATACGTAAATTCTATCACAATCTAGATTACGCTCTATTACCACACGCCACTTACCCCGCACGGATCACTTGGACTCGAAGATCGGCGCTGGGGTCAGAGGTGAGATCCGGCACCCGTTCAGTCAAGGCTCCAAGCTTCGGCGCGCTCAAGGTGAAGCCGTCACAAAGCCCGTTCTACTGAATGGGCGTGGTGATGGCCGAGGGAGTTCGACGCGCGCCAGGAATCCGCCAGACACAGACCATTCTAGGGACCGCGTCTCTTGGCGTCTGGACTTGCTCGACCCAGCAGTTGTCTTCCAGGGTCAAGGGCCAGCCGCGTTGGGAGACGAGATCCAATACGACTAGGAACCCGATGCGCGGTCCGGTCAGTTCATAGGCAGCCGTCTGCCCGAGGTACTTGCTGATCCCCTCGCGCGATGCGTCGACAAGCTCACGCTTTACCTCGATGACCAGGCGGTGCTGGGGCCGGACGATGGCGATGTCGGCTCGCCCTCCCCCTACGTCGTTGAGTTCGCGAATGATCTGGTGATGTGGAAAGCCGTGGGCCTGGAGGCGAAGGAAATGCCAGCAGGCGCGCTGCAGTTCCTCCTCCAGCGGCTTGGCCCCACCGTTCGCAAAGAGAAATTCAAAGCCGCCCTTCGCCATCGTCGGCGTCATGTCCAGGCAGTGGCCGAGGAAAAGCGTTAGGTAGGTGATTAGCACACCCACGTCGTTGCGCAGTTCGCCGACATAGTCGACGTGCCCATCGACCGCACCGTCCATGGCGACGTAGGCGCGTTCCAGCGCACCGGTGAAACTTAACGGCGCCGATAGAGAAATCAGGCCCGCGAGATGCTGCTCCTGGGCGGTCGATGGCGCGGCGCTCCCCTCCTCTGGCGCGGACCGCACGGAACCGAGTTCCGCGATCGCCTCGAGCAAAACGGACGCCTCGCTGCGATCGGCTTCCGATGTGGATATGTCGTCGCGCCAAGCGGTAAGGTGACTGCGAAGCCCCTCCTGGCGCAGAAAGCTCAGAGCAAGCGTATCGGTTATCGAGCGACGAAGGACGTCGCCCCCAGGCGAAGCCAACGGCACCATGGCTCGCCGCAACCGCGCTATCTGCTCCAGGACTGGAACCGCGCGCAGCCAGCTCGGCTGAGCCAGTTGCAGCGATAGACCCTTCAGCGACGAGGCCAGCGACCACCAAGCCGTCTCGACGTCTAGCCGCGGGCGCAGCCAGCTTCGCAACGCCTGGCGATCGAGTTCGCGGCGCCGGGTCGCCGCGGCGTCGACGGCCTGAGCCAGCATCGGTTCGAGACCATCTTGGCTGGCAGAGCAGAACTTGGTTGTCGCCAGAAGAACCTGGGAAAGCGCGGCGGCTTCAACCAATTCGGGCCCTGCGTCGGCCGCCGCTGAGAACTTGCGGGCCGCCACCTCCAGCCCCAGCAGCATGGCCGCTGAGCTGTCGGCGGCAAGAGCGCGGTCCAGCGCGATCAAGGCCAGCTCGAAGAGCGCCTGTTCTCCGGCTTCATCGTTTTGGCTTAGCCGGAGCAGCAAGTCCTCGAGGTCGGATGATCGCCCCCACAGCCAGGCGAGACCTGCGAGCAAGGCGGCTCGCCTGATCAGGATCGGGTCGTCATCCGCGGTGATTTCGTCGAGCGCCGCCAGCGCCGCGGGCCGTGAGGCGCCAGGGAGATCCGCCAAAAGAAAGCCGCCGGCCAGGCATTCGGAGGCCATCAGGCAGGCGGCGGGGGTATCCCGCACGGTTGCGCGCTGTAGCAGGCGCCGCTGCAGCAGGCGCTGTTGCTGGGCTCCGAGCGGCGTGTCCAAGACGGCCTGCGCGGTCGCGGCAACGACAAACGGGTGCGGGTTCTGGGCGAGGATCCTCTCAATGATGGCGACCGCCTGGTCCGATAGCGGCTCGCCTTCGCCGGCCAGGGCCCGCACCAGCCGGTCCGCATAGACGCTCTGCGAAAGAGGTTCCGCCACGGCCGCCAGCGTTGCCAGCCCGCCAAGATCGGCAAGCCCTGGCGTGGCGAGCGACTGGAGCCGCTGTTCGAGCGCGTCGGCCGACAGCGTCAGAACATTGCTCCGCACTGTCGGCGGTCGGGTCGTGGGTGGCGTCGGTCTTCTTGTTGGGATCGAGCGCGGGATGGGGCGGCGCTTGCTGCCGGGCTGGCTTTGCGGTGCGGTAGGTTTCGATGGCGCAGGTTCGGGGTGCTCGGTGGTCAACGCTGCTCACCGGATAGGAACCTGGCTGCCCGAGAGTACCTCGTTGATCGCGGCCAGCAGGCGTGCTGCTTCGATCGGCTTGCCAAGGTGTCGATCCGCGCCCGCTTCGAAGCTCGCACGCAAATGCTCCGGCATGACATTGGCCGTCAGCATGATCACCGGACAAGGTGAACGGCCAAGCCGACGTTCAAGACCGCGAATTTCTCGCGTTGCGCTCAGGCCGTCCATGAATGGCATCTGCATGTCCATCAGGATCAGATCGAATGGCTCGGCGCCATAGGCCGTGGTCGCTTCGCGACCGTCGCCGACCGCCACAACCTGGGCGCCCACCTCCTGCAGGATCAGCTCAATGACTTTCCGATTGATCGCATGATCCTCGGCCAGCAGCACTTTCAGCCCGCTTTCTTGCACGGGCGAGGGTTCGGCGGCGGCGACCCTGGCCTGGGCGTCGGGCAAGGCTAACCGGAAACTGAAGGATGCGCCTTGGCCGGGCGTGGAGATGGCCGACAGTTCGCCTCCCATGGCGCGTACGAGATCGACACAGATCGAAAGCCCAAGTCCCGACCCGCCGTATTGCCGCGTGATGGAATCGTCCGCCTGCGTAAAGCGGTCGAAAATGCGAGCCTTAGCCTGTTCGTCGAAGCCAATTCCGCTATCGCTGACAGTAAATCGCCATGTTTGGCCCTCGCGCGCGAGCTCCAGACGGATAGAGCCTTCGTGAGTGAACTTCACGGCATTGCTCAGAAGGTTGCCTAGCACCTGTCGCAGCCGCATCTGGTCTCCGGCCACCCAGCATTCACCTTCAGGCTGAACCAGGATACAGGCAAGGCCTTTGGCTTCGGCCCGAGGGCGATGCAAGGCGCTGACTTCTCGCGAGAGCGATAGGAGATCGAAGGGCTCACAGACGATCCGCAAGGCCCCTTCTTCCAGGCGCGCCAAGTCTAACACGTCGCTGAGCAACCCCTCCAAGGTCCGGGCTGCGCCAGTGATCGCACCGAGCAAATCTGTCTGATCCTGCGCCAGCGGCGTGCGCGAGAGAACGTCGGCAAGGCCGATGATGCCGTTGAGCGGCGTGCGGATCTCATGGCTCATATTGGCCAGAAAGCGGGTCTTTGCCTCGCTGGCGACTCGAACCTGGTTGAGCGCCTCCCGCTCGGAGATGTCTCTGATGATCGCCCCGATCATGGTTCGCTCGCTGTCGCGCCACACAGACAGAGCCAAGCTGGCGGGAAATTCCGCTCCATCCCGGCGCAGGGCCGGGACCTCGACGGCGCCGGACAGGGTTGGCCGCCCGCCAAGACAAAGGCGCGCAAATCCGCGATCATGCCCCGCGCGCAGCCGCTCTGGGATAATCATTCGCAGCGACTGTCCCAGCGCGTCGTCGCTGCTAATGCCAAAAATGGCTTCGGCCGCGGCATTCCAGTGCCGGATGGTCTGGCGCTCATCGACGATAATGACCGCATCGGACGTCCCGCCAAAAAGCTGTGACAGAAACAGCTGCTCACGGCGCGATCCAAGGCTCTGACCGGCGATCTGCGCCAGGGTTTCGACCTGCGCGAGTTGATTATCGGAAAACGAGCGCTGCGCAGCGCTCGTCACGCAAAGGACGCCGACCGTCATTTCTTGCACAAATATCGGAAAGCCTGCGTAGGCGCCGACATCCGACGCGGAACCCTGGAAGTCGCGTTCCACGTCTGTAATGACAAGCGGCAGGGCTGATCGCGCCACTCGCTCGCTGAGCACGGCCCTCAGACAAGCAGGCTCCGAACCGCCTCCTGCCGCGACGTTTCCCAACAGGCCATGACCATCGACGAAGCTTATGAAGCTTGCATCTGTCAAGGTCGCGTCGCGCGCGGCCTTGGCGATGAGGTCAAAGACCGGTTCGGACGAGGCGTCCCAAAGAGCAAGGGTTCCGAGAAGCGCAACCTGGCGGTCTTCTGTTATAGATTCGATTTTTTCCAAGATCGCCCCCTTCGCCACCAGTATCGGGTCGAGCCTTGGCCAAATCATTACCCCTGTCCTGAGGTTGATTGTCGCAGGTTCGGCAGCGGCCTGAATGACGGCGCTGGCGAAAAGCGGGCTCGACGAATGCTCTGTTCTTCCAAGTGTTCTGGCGATCAGGCAACGAGTCTCGCCTGAACGCGAGCACCAAGCGCGACAAGATGAGCAGGACGGTGGCTGATCAGGTGTTGGAAGTTGCAGACATACGCGCTTTTGCGAAGAAAAGTATTAGCGCGCCGGCCTTCGCGGCGAAGAAAGAGCCGACGAGCACGCCCACCTTGACTTCGTCCTGGATCGCAGGGTCGCCGAAGGCCAACAGCCCGATGAACAGGCTCATCGTAAAACCAATGCCGCACAGAAGGCTAACGCCGTAGAGCTGCACCCATGTCGCACCGACGGGAAGGCAGGCCACGCGCGCTTTGATCGCGAGCCAGCAGGCGGCGAACACCCCTGCCTGCTTTCCCAGGAAGAGACCGAGCGCCACGCCCAAGGTAACCGGCTCGATCAGGACAGCAGCGGACATGCCGGCGAAAGAAACGCCCGCGTTCGCAAAGCCGAAGATCGGCACGACCAAGAACGCCACCCAAGGCGAGAGACCGTGCTCGAGCCTGTGTAGAGGCGAGGCCATGTCGTCCGGCGCGGCCTTTGAGGTCCGGAGCGGAATTGTCAGCGCAAGGACGACCCCGGCGATCGTCGCATGGACCCCCGACAGGAGCACGAGCCACCAAAGTGCAAGACCCAGCACCAGGTAGGGCGCCAACCGGGTCACCTTAAGCCGGTTCAGCAACACCAGAAGGATCGTCGCCAGTAGCGCGCCGCCCAAGGCCGCAAGGTTGAGCTGTTCGGTGTAGAAAAGGGCGATCACCATGACAGCGACGAGGTCGTCCACGATGGCCAACGTCGCCAGGAAGACCTTGAGGCTTGTCGGAACCCGCGGCCCAAGGAGCGAAAGGACGCCCAAGGCGAAAGCGATGTCGGTCGCGGTCGGAATCGCCCATCCCCTCAGGGTCTGGGGGCTGGCGGCATTGATGGTAGCGTAGATGAGGGCAGGTGCGATCACGCCGCCAGCAGCGGCGATACAGGGCAAGGCCCGATTCGACCAACTCGCCAGCTGGCCGTCAAGGAACTCGCGTTTGATTTCGAGGCCAACGAACAGAAAAAAGACGGCCATCAGCCCATCGTTGATCCAATGCAGCAGATCAAGGCCAGCGAACGAGGCGTGCAAGGCTGAAAAGTAGCCGCCGGCAAGCGGCGAATTGGCGACGAACAGCGCAAGCACGGCCGCAGCCATCAGCAGCAGGCCGCCGGCAGCGCCGCTATCAAGAAATTCCCGCAGGACGGAAGGTTTACGGACACGGTCCGTCATGGCGCGTTTCTCCGCGCTGGCGGCCCGACCAGCGGAGAATCCTGACCGGCCAAGATGGCCGGGCACCCGTAGGCGCCTATGGCATCGATCGCGGCCAGGTTCAAGGCTTGCGCGCTAAACCTAGATGCTGACCTCAAGTCGTTGAGACCAACGGCGCTTAAACCCCTCGACCATTATTCCGAGCCAAGTGCGGCCGCCCGGCCTATCTGGCGACCTGGCGGGAGGCCGGACCGTTAGGACAAAGCTGCTGGCCCAAACGAGGTTGGGCTTGTCGGCAGCGATTGTCGCAACCAGAGCTTGGCATTGGTGTTAAATCGGCCGAAGCCATGGTTGGGATGCTGAGCACAATCTGACTTAGGGGCCCCGCGGCGATGACCTCATCATTTCCAGCCAAGCTGGACGGCGACATCGCATCGCGTTTGGAAGCCGATGACTTCTGGACGGCCGCCTTGGGCGGGATTGATCAGTGGTCGCCGGTCCTGCGTCAGCAGGTGGCGACCTTGCTCAACGCCCCGCTGCCTATGTTTTTGCTTTGGGGACCGCAGCGGGCGTTGGTCTACAACGACGCCTATCGCGCCATTCTTGGTGAAAAGCATCCGTGGGCTCTTGGACGTCGGTTTTTCGAGGTCTGGCCCCAGTCCGAGGAGCGAATGGCCCCCGTCATCGCGGCGGCGTTCTCGGGGGAGCCTAGCCTCTTTGAAGACCATGAGGTGCTGTTGCAGCGGACCGGATCGCCTACGCCGGCATGGTTCACCTTTTCATACAGCGCCATTCCGGCCGGCGATGTGATCGGGGGCGTCCTTTGCATCTGTATAGAGACGACTTCCGCCGCACTTGAGCGCGCCGCCCGACAGGAAAGCGAGACGGCCCTGCTCTTTCTCGACCGCTTCACCAGGATAACAGCGACCTTGACGAGCGCGGAGGCGGTGATGCAGCGAGCCACACAGTTGATCGGCGAACAGTTGGACGTCGCCATCTGCGCCTATGCGGATATGGACGACAACAGCAACGACTTTTCTATACGCGGCGACTGGACCGCTGTCGGTTCGACCTCGATCGTAGGCCGATACCGACTGTCGGATTTTGGAAGCCTGGCGGTTGATCGTCTTTCGCGGGGACTGCCGCTCGTGATCAATGACAACAGCGTCGAGATCGCCCAACACGAGGCGGCGACATTCCAATCGCTCGGTATAGCCTCGACGATCTGCATGCCGCTGATACGCGATGGTCGCCTTCGCGCGCTGATCGCGGTTCACCATAGGATTGCGCACGTGTGGACCGATCGCGAACAGGCGCTTGTCCGCGAGGCTGCCGAACGCTCCTGGGCTTTCGTCGAGCGCGCACGAAGCGAACGCGCCCTTCACGAGAGTGAGACGAGACTTAGGTTGGCGACCGAATACAGCGAGACAGGTCTGTGGGACGTCGAACATGGGCACGGCGCCCTCTACTGGGATGATCGCGTGCGGGCCCTATTTGGCCTGGAGCCAGGCAGGCCGGTCTCGATGAAGGATTTCTACAGCGGCCTGCATCCAGACGATCTAAGAGCGACCACAGAGGCCTATGCCGCCGCGGCCGATCCTGACCAGCGCGCGCTCTACGATGTGGAGTATAGAACTATCGGCGCGAAGGACGGCGCTACGCGCTGGGTGGCGGCCAAAGGCCGCGGGCTGTTCGACAGCCAGGGGCGGTGCGTGCGAGTGGCCGGAACGGCCATGGATATCACCGCACGAAAGCAGGCCGAAGAGACGAGCGAACTGCTCATGCGCGAGGTCGACCACCGGGCCCGCAACTCGCTGGCCGTCATCCAGTCGGTCGTGCGCCTGTCAGATGCGAGCGACCGCGAAGCCTTGCGATCGGCGCTTTATGGCAGGATCGAAGCCATGTCGCGCGCCCAGGCGACCTTGGCGAACGGCGCCTGGCGGGGCGGATCGATGGTCCAGGTGGTGCGTGATGAGCTGGCTTCGACCCTCGCGGCGCAAGCGCGCCTCACCCTGTCTGGAGGGGAAATCTGGCTCTCGGCCGACCAGATCCAGCCCGTCAGCATGATCCTCCATGAGCTCGCGACCAACGCCGTCAAGTATGGCTCGCTCTCGACGTTGGGGGGCAGCCTAGACGTCCGCTGGTCGGGCAAACCTGACCAATGGCGCCTTCACTGGGAGGAACGCGGCGGCCCCGCGGTAGAGCCCCCCAAGCGAACCGGGTTTGGCTCACGCCTCGTGGCGCGCCTGGCTCGCCAGCTTGAAGCGACCATCGCATTCGATTGGGCAAAGGACGGCCTGCAGGTCGATCTGCAGACTAAGAAGCGCGGTTGACGATGGCCGATGGACTAGCAAGGCGCGCGCCGATGCCGGTGTCGTTCGTTGCGCCCTAGCATTGTAATGACCGACCGCCGCCCCTGCGGCGTTGCCGAAGTCGCCGATCAGTGGCGGGTTGGCAGGGGGAAAAATTCGTCCAGAAAGCATCTGACCCGCTCGGCGCCATGAGCCCAGACATCAGCAACCTCAGCTGCCGTCTGGCAGCACGTTTACCAGGCGCGTCATACGTTAAATTTCCTGACCAATGCAATTGTATCGGCGAATTTGAACATCGTCGAGGCCATCGAGAAGAATCCGCAGGCGTAATAGCAGCGCTTTAAATTCGGTCGAACTATCCATTACCTATCAATCTCAGAAAACCTTCTCAGCGACCAAGTAGACTAAAAGCTGGGCGCTGAACAAGGCCGCGCGATCGCAGAAAAATGCCCCGCCGGCTGGCCGGCGGGGCAAGTGGCCTCCAGGCGAACCTGGAGTGCGGGACTGCGTTGGACCTAGAACTCTTCCCAGTCGTCGCTGGTGGCTGCCGGGGCCGACGAGGCGAAGGCGGCGAGCTTGGCCTGGGCCGAGCGGACAGGGTTGGCGCCCGGGCGGCTGTCGGCGGCGGCCAGCGACACGGCTGGCTTGGCCGCCGGGCGCGAGATCGGCGCAGAGGCCATCGGAGCGCTGCGGCGGACCCAACCGCCGCCGGCCGAGGCGCGGCGGGCTTCGGCGCCCGAGACGTTGAAGCGCGAGATCATCGCCATCAGGCCGGTCGCCTCGCCCTTCAGCGAGTGGCTGGCGGCGGTCGACTGTTCGACCATAGCGGCGTTCTGCTGGACGGTCTGGTCCATCTGGTTGACGGCGGCGTTGACCTGGTTGAGGCCGGTGGCCTGTTCTCCCGCGCCTGCGGCGATCTCGCTGACAAGGGCGTCGATCTCCCCGACCTTGGAGACGATCGCCTGCAGGGCCTCGCCGGTCTGGCCAACCATCGAGACCCCTTGCTCGACCTGGTGAGAAGAGGTGGAGATCAGGGTCTTGATCTCCTTGGCGGCTTCGGCCGAGCGCTGGGCAAGGGCGCGCACCTCCTGGGCGACGACGGCGAAGCCCTTGCCCGCATCACCGGCGCGCGCGGCCTCGACGCCGGCGTTCAGGGCCAGGAGATTGGTCTGGAAAGCGATCTCGTCGATCACGCCGATGATCTGGCTGATCTCGCTCGAGGACTTCTCGATCTGCTGCATGGCGTCCACGGCGCCCTTGACGACCGCGCTGGTGCGCTCGGCGTCCGAACGGGTCGAGCCGACCACGCGGGCGGCTTCCTGGGCGCCGACCGACGAGCGGCGGACGGTGGCGGTGATCTCGTCGAGGGCCGCGGCGGTCTCTTCCAGGCTGGCGGCCTGCTGCTCGCTGCGGCGCGACAGGTCGTCGGCGGCCGAGGCGATCTCGTCGCTGCCGGCGCCGATGCCGTTGGCGGCGTGGACGATGGTGCGCATCGCCTCTTCGAGCTGGCTGATGGCGCCGTTGAAGTCGGACTGCAGGCGCTTGTAGTCGGCCGGGAAGTCGGCGTCGACGCGATAGGTCAGGTCGCCCTCGGCCAGGCGGTTCAGGCCCGTGGCGATGATTTCCATCACGAAGGCCTGCTCCTTGGCGGCGGCTTCGCGGACCTGCTCGTTGCGGCGGCGCTCGGCTTCCGTCTCGGCGGCGGCGCGCTGCTGGGCGGCTTCGGCGGTGCGCAGGGCCAGGGCGTTGTCCTTGAACACCTGGACCGAGCGGGCCATGGCGCCGACTTCGTCGCGGCGCTGGCCGCCGACCACGTCGACTTCCACCGAACCCTGGGCCAGGACTTCCATGGTCTTGGACAGGTTAATGAGCGGACGGGCGATCTTGTTGCGACCGATCCAGATCGCCAAGACCAGACCAAGGCCAGCCGCGACGGTGCCGACGGCGAGCATCGTGGTCACACTTGCGATGGCCCTTTTCTCCGCTTGGGCCGCCAGCACACGGGTCTGATCATTGTGGCCATTGGTGAACGTGCTGACGTCGGCGCTCAGCTGGGCGATGCTCGGATTGATCTCCGCAATGACGAGGATGGCCGCATCGTTGGCGTCCTGCAGCCCAAGATCGGCCCCTTCGCGAGCCGCTGCATAGACCTTGTCCAGCCGCAGGCGGAAATCCTTGACCTTGGCGTTCGCGGCCGGCTCAACCTTGACCATTTCATCGAGCAAAGCCTTGCTTTCAGCATAGTTTCGATCGAGTTCCACTCCAGCCGCACGTCCCTCGGCCTGTCTGCTGGAGTAGGCGATAGTCCGGTAAGTGGCATAGCCCATGGCTTGGAGACGGCGATTGAACCGCGCGCTGGCCAGCTCGAGCGGCGCACGTTCTTCGACAAGAA
The DNA here is from genome assembly GCF_002858925.1 of Caulobacter zeae. GTDB lineage: Bacteria > Pseudomonadota > Alphaproteobacteria > Caulobacterales > Caulobacteraceae > Caulobacter > Caulobacter zeae. The sequence continues at coordinate 11,945 of NZ_PJRS01000006.1, read as the reverse complement.
CCCGCGCGGTCTGCCGAACCGTGTTCGTGCTCCAGGCGCCGGCGATCGCAACCGCGAGGGCCAGAGCCGCCAGGATAAGCGCCGGTGCCAAGACCTTGGTCGAAATCTTCAAGTCATCGAGACGCATGATTATCCCCCGCAATTCAGCGTGAGCGTCGGATATATCGATGAATCGAAAATTAAAAATCGCCCCAGACAAGCAACTGCGACAACCGACCACACCGCAAGACTGCCGATCGAATTTTCATTATAAGAAAATTATGCCGACCGACTTATTCCAGCGACCATATATCTGGCACAGCTTCAACGAAATGTATTATCTCGCGACGAACGCGAGGGGACGAAATTCGCTGAAAGGCTCGGAGGAGCGCGGCCGCCTCTGCTCCATCAACAAGCCTCATGGTCTCATTCTGCACCTCTGCGGCCTCGCCGAGCAGTTGGCTCATGGAAACCTCAAGAGCCTTGGCGAGTTCGAACAGCATAGAAGCCGATATTCGATTTTGCCCCTGTTCGTACTTCTGGATCTGCTGAAATGTAAGGCCTACGGCGTCGCCCAAATCAGCCTGTGAAACTTCCTTCAAACGCCGCACTGCTCGCAGACGTTGCCCTACGGACACGTCGAACGGATGGGGGGATGAGCGCTTCACGACCTGGGGTTCCGGAAAACAAGCTCGACTCTAATACTCTAAAGCGCGGGGCGAAGATTGTCCAAGAGCGCAGTCCTCGCCCCGCCCTGGCGCGGCCGCTTTGGGCAACTCCTGGCGAAACCTAGGTCCCAAGATCAACAATGACCGTATTGGCGTTACGGTTGCGCGACCAGGCCGCTTCATTAGTCCCGGCGTTGATCGGCCGTTCCTTTCCGTACGAGACGGTTTCGATGCGGCTGGGCGCCACGCCCTGGGCGACAAGGAAGTCCCGAGCAGCGGCTGCGCGACGCGCGCCCAGCGCGAAATTGTACTCCCGCGTCCCGCGTTCATCGCAGTTGCCGGCGACGAGAACCCTTACCTGGCTGTTTTGGGCCAGCCACCTCGCCTGGGCCTTAAGGACGTTCATGGCGTCTTCGGAAAGGTCATGGCGGTCCAGAGCAAAGTAGACGCGATCGCCCGCTTCGGCGGCCAGGCGCTGCTGCATGATCGCGATGCCCGGCGCTTGCCGGGGCAGATCGTCGGACGACGGCGCGGGCACATCGGCCACCGCCGGAGCATGATCAGACTGAGCTTGCATTGCCGCTGGCGGAGGTTTCGTGGCGCAAGCGGCCAGTGAGATCAACAAAGGCGCGACAATAGCGCAGGTAAGCGGGCGAAACATGAGCTTATCCTCATCAAGGGCGAGGCTTGAAACGAGGATGGGCGAGGCCGACGAGCAAGCATAAGAAATTTATAATCCGTCGGCTCCGCATAAGGACGACATAGTTGCCCGGCGGAGCCGGCGCCTCCACTCTCAGCGCTCTCCGCCCTCCCCCGCGGGCGGAAAGTGCGTCGGCCATGCCGAGCCTGCCTGCCCCCCCCCCCCGAGACAGACGCTCGGCTCGGCCGGCGCACGACACCCCTGAAGGCCTATGATTTACGACGCGATAGTTTCCAGGCTCCATAGATTAGGTGCAAAGCCTCTTGGGCTTTGGCGTTTCGGCGCCGCTGCTGCGATAATCGCTGTGAGCACCGGCGTGGCCGAGTTGCTCTATCGCCTCCTGAGCACCACCCGTTTGTCCATGGTGTTTCTGGCCGGCGTGCTGGTGTGCGCGGTAACACTGGGATCCTACCCGGCCTATTTCGCCGCCCTGCTCGCCTTCCTGATCTACAACATCTATCTGGTCGAGCCGCGTTTTGCCTTTCAGATGGCCTCCCCAGAAGATGTGCTGGTCCTTTTGGTCTTTCTCGCCGTGGCGGTGCTGACCGGCGGCCTGGCCGGCCGGCTCAAGGACGAGGCCCTGCGCAACATGCGCCGGGCTCGGGCGACCTCGGCGCTCTTCGAAGCCAGTAAAGCGCTATCGTCGACCAGCGACGAAGACGAAATTCGCCAGCTTATAGTCAAGCAGATGGCTTTAGCAGCTAAGGGCTCGGCCATGATCAGCCATGGCGCGCGCCTGTGGCGCTACCCAGAAGATGGCTCGCCCCGAGACCTGCCCGGCGCATTGGCTCTTTCATCGCAAGGTTGGCGAGTGCAGGTCATCGCGGCCGAGGGCGAGGAGCTTGGACTGGCGGCTTGGCGATCAAGCGCCGAGGATCGCCCCGATGAGGACGGCGACCGCCTAATCAATGTGCTGGTCGACCTAGGCGGCGCGGCCATCGCGCGTGCGCGCATGGCCCAGACAAACGCTGACCTGGCCGCCGCGAGCAAGACCGAGCGCCTGCGAACGGCGTTGTTATCGTCCATCTCGCACGACTTGCGCACGCCCCTAGCGTCCATACTGGCCTCTGCATCGAGTCTCAAAGCCTTTGGCCGACAATTTTCCCCCGAGGTGAGCCTGGACCTGATCGAGACGATCGAGGAGGAGGCCGAGCGCCTCAATCGCTTCGTTGCCAATCTGTTGAGCATGACCCGGCTCGAATCTGGCGCTCTGCAACTAAACCGCCAGGGCTTCGACATGGCCGAGATCGTCAACCGATGCGCCACGCGGCTCAGGCGCTTGGGCGCGAACATCGAACGTGTGCTGCCTAACTCGCCCTGCCCGCTCGAAGGCGATCCTATCTTGCTAGAACAGGCCCTCGACAACGTCTTGGACAACGCGATGCGTTATGCCGGCCAGGGCCGCGCCATCGTCGTTCGCCTTACCGACCTGGGCGCGGCCGCACTCCTGGAGGTCGAGGACTGCGGGCCTGGCCTCGAAGCCGACGAGCACGGGCGGATCTTCGACAAGTTTTATCGTGGGCGGACGGCCGGCGCCAGCCAGGGCGCGGGACTGGGCCTTTCGATTGCTCGTGGCTTGGTCGAGGCGATGAACGGCACGATCGCCGCTCAGCCCCGCAGCGACAACCAGCAAGGCCTGCTGGTCTCGATGCTCTTCACCCGGGAGACGGCGCTTGCAGCTTAACCAGGCACACATATTGCTGGTCGACGACGAGCCGCAATTGGTGCGCGCCCTTACGCCGGCTCTGAGCGCGGCGGGCTATCAGGTCACGACGGCGGAGACCGGCGCAGGCGCGCTTTCTCACCTGGCCCGCGATGGTTGCGACGTCGTGATCCTGGACCTTGGCTTGCCCGACCTTGATGGCAAGGCGGTGATCGAGCGCATCAGAGAGTGGTCCGAAGTCCCCATCGTCGTGCTGTCGGCGCGTGATATTGAGGCAGAAAAGATCGCTGCCCTCGACTTGGGCGCAGACGATTTCGTCAATAAGCCGTTTGCCGTTGGTGAACTCCTGGCTAGGCTTCGTGCGGCTCTCAGGGGGCGTGACCGCCGTTTTTCAGCGCGCGCCCGCTTCAAGGCCGGCGATCTTGAAATCAATTTCGCCGACCGGATCGTTCTGCTTCAGGGCGATGAGGTGCGGCTCACGCCGCGCGAGTATGATTTGCTTAAGACGCTTGCTCGCTACGCCGGGCGCGTGGTGACCCATAGACAACTCATCGCGTCCGTCTGGGGCCCCCAAGCTCAGACGGACGCCCAGTTTGTCAGGGTGCTCGTCGGGCAATTACGGCAGAAGCTGGAGGAAGAACCCGCAGCGCCCCGCATTCTTCTGACAGAGCCGGGATTAGGCTACAGGTTGATACCCGAAGATGAAAGCTGACCCGCCGTGCAATCTGGGTCCAGTATGCAGCCTTGGGCGACCTGGCGGTGGAGAGTTTCGTGCGCGCTTGACGCTCGACGACACCGACCGTGAGAGACCCTTTCTCCTCGAGGTAGAGCTTTGGACCGCGCCGACCCAGGCGCGTTGGACGAAAGAACGCCGTTTTTCGACCTAGGCCCAGGCGCTCGCCCGATTAGACGAGCTCAAGCTTGAGAGACCGGACGCGCTGATCCGCATCGAGGATCGGACCTGAAGCGGAGCTTGCTTATAAGGCGAGCATAATTGGATTGGCGGCCCACGATCGCTAGCCTTCGCTCGTTCGCGATGCTTGCGATCTCGGCGGTCGCCGCGATCTGAACGCCTCCTGCGCCACGGGTCCGAAAAATGTTCTTGTTCATGGTGGCGGCGTTCGCCGCGACGATCGTCTTTGTGGTTGCGTTCGCATTTTTGACCGTTGGCGCCGTGATGCTCGTGTCGAAGATCCAGGGCTTGCTGGCGAAGAAGCTGCGAGGTGGGGCGTCGAAAACGCAGGCATCGCAGCCGGGCTTTGTCGATGAAGGTCCAGAAAAGTTATCGGATCACGCAGGCTAGCCACAGCGCGATGCCCAGCCCCGCTCGACATTGCCAGCTTAGTCGATGCGGCTTTGGATGAGATTCGTCGCATGAGCGAGACCATCACACCTCAACAATGCCGCACCGCGCGCCAGGCGCGGCAATGGTCCGAGGAAGATCTTGCAAACGCCGCAGGGCTCGCCTTGCGCACCATCATCGATTTCGAGCAGGGACGGCGCCAGGCCCGACCAGGGTCTTTGATCGCCATTCGAAAGACCTTGGCCAAGTCCTAGCTTCTGCACTGATTGCAAATCCGTCAGCAAGCCTTCGCTCCCCGCCCCGTCGATGCCGTTGCAACCACTTGCCGACCGTGCGCCGCGAGACCCCAGAGGCCTCTGCCGCCCTGGCCAACGACCAGCCTTGGTCGATCCGATCGATCATCAGGGCTCGATCTACTGGGGTCAGCTGCGCATTCTCATGCACGTTCATCCGGGGCATCCGGCGCTAGGACGTTGGAGCTTCGCAACCCCAGCCTCTCAGCACCGCCCCGGGTGATCCTCCCTCGTTTCAGTGGACACCCATGCTAGCTTTTCGAAGCTGGAGAGGAGTGTCTGATGAGCGTGAAGCGTCGGGTCTTTCCGGAGACCTTCAAACGAGAAGCGGTTGATCGTGTCGCCAGCAGCGGCCTATCGGCCGGCGTGGTGGCCCGGGAGTTGGGCCTGCACGAGACGGTGCTTCGACGATGGATGATGCAGTACGGGGCGCAGGCGACGGGGCCGGCGCGGCGGCCCCATACGCAAGCGCCGGCCCCGTCGCCGTCTGATCTGGCCGCCGAGAATGCCCGTCTGCGTCGCGAGAACGACCATCTGCGGATGGAGCGCGACATCCTAAAAAAGCCGCGCTCATCTTCGGAGCGGCCTCCCGATGAAGTTCGGGTTCGTCGATGAGCACCGCGGCGCCTGGCCGGTTCGGATGATGTGTCGGGTCCTGGGTCTGTCGGCCAGCGGCTACTATGCTTGGCGGATCAGGCCCGAGAGCCGGCGGGCGGCGGCCAATCGCGCGCTGACCGAGGACATCCGCCTGATCCATGCCGAGAGCTGCGGAACCTATGGATCGCCGCGCGTTCACGCCGTCCTGCGTGGCCATGGGCGCCGCGTCGGACGCTCGCGGGTCGAGCGGTTGATGCGCTGCGCCGGCCTGCGTGGCCTGGCCGCGCTGCCGCGTCGCACCAGGACGACCGACAGCCGCCATGGCTATCCGATCGCGCCCAACAGGCTGGGGCGCAACTTTCAGGCGGCGGCCCCAGGCCAGGTCTGGCTCGCCGATCTGACTTACATTCCGACCGGCGAAGGCTGGCTCTACCTGGCCGGCGTCCTCGACATGCACACCCGCAAGCTCGTCGGCTGGTCGATGCGCGATACCCTGCACACCCAGATCGCCCTGGAGGCCCTGACCATGGCCATCGCGCGCCAAAAGCCCGCGCCCGGTCTCATCCATCATTCGGATCGCGGCATCCAGTACGCCGCCGAGGCCTATCGTTCGGCCCTGGCCCAGTCAGGGATCACCCCGTCGATGAGCCGCAAGGGCGACTGCTGGGACAACGCGCCCATGGAGAGCTTCTTCCACACCCTCAAGACAGAGCGCGTCCATCATCGGGTCTACGCCACCCGCGCCGAGGCCCGGCGCGATCTGTTCGGCTATATCGAGGGCTTCTACAATTCACGTCGCCTGCATTCGGCTCTGGGCTATATCAGCCCCGCCGAGATGGAACGCAGAGCGGCTTAACCCCGTCCACTTTCTCGGGGGAAGATCACGGGTGAACAACCTTCATAGCTTCGACACCTAGGCCTACAGGCGGTCAGCGAGCCGCCCGAACGGACCGCGCTGCTGAGATCTAAGCCCCCACTACTACGTATCTGCGCAACGCCCCCGCCGCACGCTCTTCAAGCGTATCGACCCGCCAGTGCTATCAGCGCCGTGCGTCAGCCGCGGCGTGCAAACGTGCGCTGGCTCAACGGTTCGACCGGCCTATTGCTCTAGGGAGCCCTGCCAGGGCCGAAGTGTGTTGCAAGCTCCGTCCATCGGTCGTGGCGGTCGTTTCAAACCTGGCGACGAGCCGTGACAGCTCTGCCGCCTCCATACGCAGACTCGCGGCCGCAGCGGTGGCCTCTTCGACCATCGCCGCATTTCGCTGGGTCACGTCATCCATCTGGTTGACGGCGGAATTCACTTCTGAGAGCCCGGTGGCCTGCTCACGTGAAGACTGAGCGATCTCCGTAATCAGACCGTCTATGCGACCGACCTTCTCGACGATTGAAGAGAGAACTGCGCCGGTATCGCCGACCAGACGCACGCCTCGCTCGACCTGCGCTGTGCTGCTAGCGATGAGAACCTTGATCTCCTTGGCCGCTTCCGCCGAACGTTGGGCTAAAGCCCGCACTTCGTGCGCGACGACGGCGAAGCCCTTACCGGCCTCTCCAGCACGCGCGGCCTCCACACCGGCGTTGAGGGCCAGAAGGTTGGTTTGAAACGCAATTTCGTCGATCACGCCAACGATGCTGCTAATTTGATCCGAAGATTTTTCGATCTCGGACATAGCCAAGACCGCCTCACTGACGATCTGGCCCGATCGGGCCGCCTCCACCCGAGCACCTGCGGCGGCTGAGGCGACCTGACGAGCGCCTTCGGCGCTGCGACCGACTGTCGCGGTGATCTGATCGAGCGCGGCGGCGGTTTCCTCCAGGCTGGCGGCCTGCTGCTCGCTGCGCCGTGCAAGATCGTCGGACGCCACAGAGATTTCCGTGGCGCCAGCCCCCACGGCCTGTGTGACCTGAGCGACGATGCCCACGGCCTCGTCGAGCGCCGACATGGCCGTGTTGAAGTCCTCGCGCACTTTTGTGAACTGCGGATCCATCGGTCCGTGGATCCTGTAGGTCAGATTATTTTGCGCGAGATGCTCGAGGCCTTGGGCGATTTCGTTGACTGCTCTGACTCGGCCGGTCACCACCGTTGCGAACTTGACGATCTTAGTGACCCGCTGGTTGTGATCGAAGATCGGGTTGTAAGAAGCCTGGATCCAGACTTCCTCCCCGTCCTTGCTCAGACGCCTGAACTCGGCTGCGACGAACTCTCCGTCTTTCAGCCGACGCCAGAAGGCGAGATACTCGGGGCTACGGACATCGGTCGGGTCGACAAAAATTCGGTGATGTCGCCCTTGGATTTCGGACAAGGTGTAGCCCAGAGCATCGAGGAAATTGTCGTTCGCGGTGATGATCTCGCCGTCCGGCGTAAATTCGATAATTGCCTGAGCGCGGCCGATCGCATCCATCTTCGCCCGCTGTTCGGCACGTTCGCGCTTTGCGTCGGTGATTACAGTGGCGATCTTGACGATGCGCGACACCCGGCCTCGGGCGTCGACGATAGGATTATAGGTGGCTTGTATCCACACTTCCACGCCGCCCTTACCCAGTCGTAGATACTCGCGTGCGTCAAATTCGCCGCGCCCGAGTTTGCGCCAGAAGGCCGCGTACTCTGGGCTGGCCGCATGGATCGGCTCGACAAAAATGCTGTGATGCCGGCCAACGATCTCGCTTAGATCATATCCCATCGACAAGCAGAAGTTGGCGTTTGCAGTCAGGATGACGCCATTAGGATCAAACTCGATAGTCGCCAATGAGCGGTCCAGCGCCGCCATTGTCTCGAAAGCCCGAATTTTCGATTTTTTGAACATGCCAACTCCCCGACCTCTCGCGCTTTACAGGGTCAACTGGGCTGAGGTTGCTAAATAACTTCTGAACCGAAGCTTGGTCTTTTCGCCGCACGCGAAGGTCAATGGGCGCGGGGCCGATAAGCAAGTTGACAAGTATTTGTTTAAATTGAGTCTTATCGCCCGCCGCTCCGCGTAAACAGCCAATCGCCAGTACTGCGACATTTTCGCGTGAGACTCCAAACGCCCCATAAGCCGATCCGAAGGTCTCCATTGCGGCCGCCTTACGCTATGAACTGACGTTGATGCACTCCAGCAAATGGACGTCCGCAGCGGACCTCGAGAAGCACGAGGCGCCCGGTGAGGCCCCGTGCAAGCCCGCGGCTTTTCGTTGAGCTCAGGCCTTTCGGTGCCGCTGCCACAGGGCTATGCGGCGACTTGGTCGCCGCGCCGGCCTGCGAACCCCGCGATAGCCTCCAGCAAGGACCGCAGGACGCAAAGGTTTGGCGATGTGCAAATCGGCGCCCGCAGCGAGGCACGCGGCGACGTCGCTCTGCGCGGTGTTGGCGGTCAGGGCGATTACGGGCGTGCGGCGCTGTCCCAGGGCCTTCTGCCGGGCGCGCATCAGGCGCGTCGCCGGCAGGCGTCAAGGCGCGGCATCTGCATGTCCATGAGCACGAGGTCAAAGTCGCGCTCCTCCAGCGCGTCTGCTGATTGGCCGGATGGTCTTCGGCAAGCAGGATCCGCAACCCCGCCGGCGCCGAGACACCGCAGTGGCCGCCTATGGCAGCCTGGCGCCGGCCGACGGCCTTTTCATCGACGGCATGGTCGCCCGCGGTTGGCTCGACTTCGACATGGCGTTGATACATACGCCTTTGGCGAAGGCCACGCGCAGACCATCGGCGACATCGGCGGGCACGCCGAGATAGGCGTAGGCGCGCCCGCGATCGCCGCTTCACCGTCGCGTCCCTGTCGGCGGGCCTCGATCGACAGCGGCGGCCGACATCGCCGAGTCTACTGGGACAATCCCTGCTACTTGGCCCCCGACGGCAAGCCCAAGGGCCGGCCTTCCCGTCCGTCTAAACGCTGCGCGATGGCATGGCCCGACCTCAGGATTGGCGGTCGCCCTTGTCGCCCTGACCGCGGCCGGCGTCATGGCTCGAATGCTGGCGCTGGTCGGCGGCGGACGAGCGGCCCACGTCGTCGGACTCCGAAAACTGGCCCTTGTCGTCGCGACGGACGTAGCGCTTGTCGCCGGGGGTGGGTTCGATCAGTTCACGCTTGGACATGTCTTGGATCTCCTTGTGGGGAGACGAATCCGCGATCCTGGCGAAACGTTCCGCCCGCGTGCTTGCGAAGGCGAGGGGTTCGCACCGCCAGCGGCCGCCGCGGCGCTTGCGCCGACGAGCCCCACCCGCCGCTCGCCCGCCCACACCGCCACGCTACTGGCCGAGATATGTTCCGACAGAACCAGGCGGGCATGGCCCAGCGCCCCCGCGTCGCCGGCGAAATCGGCGATGACGAAGGTCACGCAGGAACGGTTGGGGAGATAAGGATAGAAGCTATAGCTGGGCATGCGAGGCTCCCACGCATCAGGCGGGAGCACGGGGCGATAGCCTACTCTCTCAGCCGTCGGCGCCCGGAAAATCGTGGCCGACGATGCGGCGACCCTAGGCCCCATCGCGCCGTGATGCGAGCGCTGGCATAGAACATATTGTTACAGTCCCGCCGGACCGCCCGCTTGGAACGTCTGGTCGCGCGAGGGATTGGAGGGCCAGGAGCCGACCATGTCCGAAGATCCGCTTCGCCCAGCGGCCACGCCGCCGCCACGCATCGACATCGACGATCCGGCGGACCTGTCGCGCTGGGCTGAAAGGCTCGGCGTCGACGAGCAGGCCGTGATCAACACGGTGATCGACGTGGGGCCCCACAGCGACGCGGTGGCTCAGCGCCTGAGGGCCGCGCGTGGCGCGGCCGACTGAGCCGACCTTTGCGGATCGCCACCTTCAACATCAACAATGTCGTCGGCCGGCTCGACAACCTGATCGACTGGCTGGCCGAGGCCGAGCCGGACGTGGTCTGCCTGCAGGAGTTGAAGACCGAGCAAGGTCGTTTTCCGGCTGAACCCCTAGCCCAGCTTGGCTATGGCGCGGCCTGGAAGGGACAGCGAACCTGGAACGGCGTGGCGATCCTGGCCCGCAACGCCGAACCGGTCGTGACCCGCATGGCCCTGCCCGGCGATCCTGACCCCAGCCAGGCCCGCTATATCGAGGCGGCGGTGAACGGCGTCCTGGTGGGGTGCCTCTACCTGCCCAACGGAAATCCGGTTCCCGGCCCAAAGTTCGACTACAAGCTTGCCTGGTTCGAGGCGCTGATCGCTCATGCCCAAAGCCTGCTGGCGAGCGGGGCGCCCGTGGTGCTGGCCGGCGACTACAACGTCGTGCCCACCGAGGCCGACATCTATCCCAGGCACTCCTACGGCGGGGACGCCCTGCTACGACCCGAAAGCCGCATGGCGTTCGCCCGCCTGCTCGACCAAGGCTGGACAGACGCTCTTGGCGCCCTCCACCCCGACGCTGCGCCCTACACCTACTGGTCCTATCTTCGCGAGCGCTGGCCCAGGGACAAGGGCCTGCGCATCGATCACCTTCTGCTGTCGCCCAATCTCGCCGACGGTGTTGTCGAGGCTGGCGTGGATCGTTGGGTGCGCGGCCAGGACGGCGCCAGCGACCACGCGCCAGCCTGGATCGTACTGGATCGATGAGCCTGCCCGTCACGCCCGATGGTCGGTACATCGTCGTCGCCAAGCACTGATCGAGCGGCTGATGGCGGCCATACGCGCGGTCCGGTCGGGGCGAAGACAAGATTCGTCCGTGCAACTACCAACCTTTGCCGACTGGCGTGTCCTAGCCACATTGGACGCCGCCGGAGACCGCCTTGTCATTGAAAGCCCCGCTTCACCCCGTCGACCAGCATGTCGGCGCGCGCATCCGACTGCGCCGCAAGCTGCTGAGGATCAGCCAGGTCAAACTCGCCCAGGGCCTGGGCCTGACCTTCCAGCAGGTGCAGAAGTACAAGCGCGGGACCAACCGGGTGAGCGCGTCGATGCTGTACAATCTGGCCGGCCTTCTGCGGACGCGACCGGCCTGGTTCTTCGAGGGCCTGCCGCCGACGGAGACCGGAATCCCAGCCGAACCGGAAGAATTGGAGGCCGCACGGGCTGTCCAGGCCATGCTCGCCACGCCCGATGGCCTGGCCCTGGCCGAACTTTTGGCCGGGTTGCGCTGCGATCGCCGCCAACAAGTCCTGACCATGATGGAGACGCTGGTCGAGCCGGCCGAAGACAGGGCGGCGGCCTAGGGGGACCGCCCTCGCCGCCCCCGGACGAAAACCCGGTCGGTGGCCATGAAGCGCTCCAGCATTCTGGGCGCCAGGCGGGCAGGCTCGGCGGGCTTGCCGCCGGTCTGGGCGGCCAGCATCGCCGCATAGGCCAGAAGATCGCGATGGACGCCGGCAGGCAGATCCATAGTCACCTTGACGGGCGTGTCGTCCTCCAGCGCGCCCAGTTTCAGTTTGCCGCCGCTCATGGGGTCTTCCTTTCGTCGACATAGGGTTCGAGCACGAGATCGCGGGTCAGCAGCACCCGCAGCGGCGCGCCAGGACGGATGGTCAGGGTCGGGGCCAGGTCCAGACTCTTGCCGACGATCTGCTGGCCGACGGAACTGGTGGTCTCCGCGCCGCCGCGCCGAAGGGCCCGGACGATGTCGGATTCTTCGCTCGACGATCCAGCCTCGGCGCCCATCGCCAGCAGGGTCGAAAGGCCCGCGGCGGCCAAAAGGCGAGCGCCGTGGCGATCGACACCGTCCTGCAAGCCCGCCATGCCCTGCTCGTCGGCGCCCGGCAGCTTGTCCAGGACGATCGACTTGCCGGACGGCAAGGTCAGCCGCGTCCATTCGACCCGCAGT
>NZ_PJRS01000025.1 GCF_002858925.1 Caulobacter zeae | reverse complement strand
CTCGGCCCCGTTGGCCGCCCGCAGCGTCACCGCGTGCCGCGACCGGTGCACCGTGACCACCCGCCCGTCGCACGGCGCATGCAGCACCGAACCCGTCGGATCAATCGCCAGACCGTCCCCCAGCATGCGCTCGGCGAACACCGCATCCGGCGTCTCATCCAAAGGCGCCACCCAGCCTGAAAGCGGCGAAGAAAGAACAAGGGTGGTCACGTGGAGAACTCTCGCCGGAACGTTACGGGTGGGAGACTACTGGCCGGCCGCCGTCAGGGTGACGCGGTCGAGGGCGGGCATCGGATCGAGGCCCTTGGCGGTGAAGCTGAAACAGAGGTCGTGCACCCCGTCGCGAGCCGGCAGGGCGCCGCTGACGGTCCCCAGGCCCGGGCCGCGACCGGCCTTGCCCAGCGGGATGGCGGCGATACGCTCGCCCTCGCAACCGCCGAGGCGGACCTCCAGCTCGCCATCCGGCGTCGCGGGCTTGCGCACCACGATCTGGTCCTTGGCCTTGCCGATCTGGAAGTTCCACGGCGTCTGGCCGACGCGGGCGGTGAGCTTCAGCCCCTTGGACAGGTCCGCGCCCTTCCACACCCAGCACGGCTTCATCACGTCGGTGGCGAAGATGGCGCGCTCGCCGTCGCGGCCGTTCTCGGGCGCGTCGTCTTCGAAGAGCAGCGGGATGGCGTTGCCGCACAGGTCCAGCTGGCGGCTGACCCGGGTCTCGGCGGCCCATTGCGTGGCCGTCCAGGCGCGGGTGCGTCCCAGCGGCCGGCCATCGAGGAAGCTGCGGGCCTTCAGGATGGTCCCCGCCTTCAGCGACAGGGTCTCGCCATAGGCCGACGAGGTCGCGGTCGGCTCGGAGCCGTCGGTGGTGTAGCGCACCTGGCCGATCTCGAGCCCGCTCTTCAGGCTGGCGGCGATCGTCCCGTCCTGGCCGGGGCGCAAGGTCGCCTGCGGCTCGAACGGCGCGGTGTTGGCCTTCAGGCCCAGCGCCTTGAGGCGGGCCATCTGGGCAGGCACGCGGGCGGTGAAGCCCTGCCAGTCGCGGCGCTCTTCCTGGGTCCAGGCGGTTTCCGACAGCGCCACCAGGCGCGGGAAGGCCATCAGCTGCACCCGCTCGTCGGTGCGGATGTGCTCGACCCACAGGTTGGCCTGGACGCCCAGGATATGCTTGCGCTGATCGGCCGTCAGGGCGTCGGGCGCGGCGTCGAACTGGTAGACGCCCTTGAGGCTGCTGACCGTCATGCGGCCCGGCGGCTCGTCGACCGAGGTGCTCTGGCGGCGGTCGAAATAGAGCGTCGGCTCGGGCGACAGCACGGTGTCGTGGCCCTGGCCGGCGGCGGCGATGGCCCCGTCGATCCCGCGCCACGACATCACCGTGGCGTTGGGGGCCAGCCCCCCTTCCAGGATCTCGTCCCAGCCGATCAGGCGGCGCCCCCGGCCGTTGATGTGCTTTTCGACCCGCTGGATGAACCAGCTTTGCAGGCCGTGCTCGTCCTTGACGCCCAGTTCCTTGATCTTGGCCTGGATCGCCGCGCTTTCCTTCCACTGGTCCTTCACGGCCTCGTCGCCGCCGACGTGGATGTACGGCGACGGGAAGAGGTCCATGACCTCGTCGAGCACGTCGTTGAGGAAGCCGAAGGTCTCGTCGTCGACATTGTAGAGATAGGGGAAGATCCCCCAGTCGTGCATGGCCAGGGCCGGCGGGTTGGGCGTCAGGCCCAGCTTCGGATAGGCCACGATCGGCGCCAGGGCGTGGCCCGGCATCTCGATCTCGGGAACGATGGTGACGTTGCGGGCGGCCGCATAGGCGACGAGGTCGCGCACCTGGTCCTGGCTGTAGAAGCCGCCATAGCGCACCGGCTTGCCGGTCTTCGGGTCGCGGGCGGCCGCGCCGGCCGGGGTGCGCCAGGCCGAGACCTGGGTCAGCCTCGGGTACTTCTTGATCTCCAGCCGCCAGGCTTGGTCGTCGACCAGGTGCCAGTGCAGCGTGTTGAGCTTGTGGGCGGCCATGCCGTCGATCAGCAGCTTGATGGTGTCGATCGACTGGTAGTGGCGGGCGCTGTCGAGCATGAAGCCGCGCCAGGCGAAGCGGGGGGCGTCCTCGACCTTGGCCGCCGGCACGTCGACCGGCCCCTTGCTCTCGTCCTGCACGGCCAGCTGCCAAAGGCTGATGGCGCCGTAGAACAGGCCGGCCCGCTTCAGCGCCGTGATCTTCACGCCGCCCGGCGCGACGTCGAGGCCGTAGCCTTCGCCGTCGGGGCCGCCGCGAACCAGCGAAATGGCCGCCTCGCCGGCGGCGGGATCGCCCTCGACCACGGCCGGGCGGATCCCTCGGGCGCGGTGCAGAAGGTCGGAAAGCTGGAGCGCCACGCCCCTGGCCTCGACGTCGCCCTTGGCCACGTGGATGCGGGTGGCCGCCGTCAGGCGGAAGCTGCCCTCGACCGCCTGGGCCTTCACCGGCGCGGGGGTCAGGGTTAGCGGCTCGGCGGCCAGGGCCGGCGAGGCCAGGACCACGGAGACGGCGCTGGCCAGGAACAGGGCGGCGCGACGGACTTGCGTCGAGGTCATGGAAATCATGTGCGGGACGCTCTCACCGGCAGGCAGTCGGCAAAAAGGCGGGCGGGCCGGCCAAAGCCGTCCCGCCCCAGCTCGCTGCTTGCAGTCAGGAGGGAAATGGGGGTGATCGGCGCGGCCTGGCGGGTCATGAGGGCGATCCTGAACCAAGCCGCGCGCGATGCAAATCGGCGGTATCGGAGACGCGCCATTCGACGCGCCTCCGGTTCCGGTCCTTAGAAGGCGACGTTGAGGGTCGCCTGCAGCTTGCGGCCGGTGCGGTAGACGCCGCGCGGCAGCATGGTGGTGTTGGCGTAGGCGTAGTACTCGCTGTCCAGCAGGTTCTGCGCCGAGACCGACAGGTTGACGTTCTCGCTGAAGGCGTAGCCGGCGGTCGCGTCCAGGCCCTTGAAGGCGCGGACGAACATCTGGTCGCCGCGATCCAGGCCCGTGAAGTACTTCGAGCGCCAGTTGTAGGTCACCCGGGCCGAGAACGGACCGTGCTCGTAGAACGGGCTGACGTTGATCTGGTGCTTGGAGTTGTAGGGCAGCGGCGAGCCGCCGTCCGCTTCGCCGTCGGCGTAGGTGTAGTTGGCCAGCAGGCCGAAACCCATGCCGAAGGTCTGCTGGTAGGCCACCGCCAGGCCCTTGACCGTGGCCGAGCCGGCGTTGGTCGGACGGCTGATCTGGTAGGTGGTGATCGCGTTGCGCGCCTGGTTGAAGTGCTGCTCGGCGACCGTCTGCTGCAGGATGTAGTTGCTGATGTCCTTGTGGAAGACTTCAGCCGACAGGATGGCTTCCGGCGCGAAGTACCATTCCAGCGAGGCGTTGACGTTGCTGGACTTGTACGGGTTCAGGTCGGGGTTGCCGCCGCCGCCGGTCAGGATCTGGTCGGAGAGCCAGAAGTAGTTCGACATGTCGGCGTAGTTCGGACGCGAGATCACCTGGGCCGCGGCGAAGCGGAACACCAGATCCTCCTGGACGTCGACGATGACGTTCAGGCTGGGCAGGAAGTCCTCGTACTTCTTGGACTTCACCTTCCAGGCCCAGTCGGCGGCGGTGGTGCCGCAGCCGGTGGCGGTCTGGTTGACGCAGGCGTAGCCGCCGCTGTCGGACTCGGTCTTCACGTAGCGCAGCCCGAAGTTGCCGCGAACGTTGTCGGCCTGGAAGTCGGCCTGGCCGTAGAGGGCGTTGATGGTCTCTTCGATGCCCCAGTTCTGGGCGGTGAACTCGGCGTTGCCGAACACCGTCGGAACCGGCTTGGCCTGCCACGGACGCAGGTAGCCGCCACGATCGATGTAGTCGGCGAGGGCCTTGCCGTCGATCTTGAAGCGGCTGCCCATCTGGTCGGTGACGCCGTCGAAGCCCCTCAGGTAGTTGCTGGGCACGATCGACGGGTTGAACTGCGAGGCGCTGGCCGGGTTGCCGTAGACGGCGACCGTCACGCCCGACATGGCCTGGGTGGTCTCGTGCTTGCGGTACTTGTAGCCGAACTGGACGCGCTTGATCACGCCCTCGAAGTCCTTGCCGAAATCGAGCTGGCCGTAGGTTTCCTTGTCCGTGGTCGGCTTGGAGACGATGTTGCCGCCCCAGCCGGAGTTGTAGCCCGGCGCGCCCGGGACCGACGGATCGCCCGCGCCCCAGCCGCCGTCGAACGAGAACTTGCTGGCGTCGGCCAGCGGATTACCGTCGGCGGTCGGGTTGGTGTAGGTCAGCACGCCCGGCGACCCCGGCGTGCCGGTGAAGTCGACGGTGTAGTCGGCCCAGTTCAGGAATTCCCCGTACAGCTGGCGCTTGGTGCCGCCGTCGGCCTTGGAGTAGCCCAGGTCGCCCGAGACGTCGAAGCCGTCGCCCGTCCACTTGCCGTTGAAGTGGTAGGTGTCGGAATTCAGCTCGGCCTCGCGGTACTGCACGTCCAGCACGCTCAGGGCGCGCTTGAACGAGGCCTTGCGGATGACGTTGTCGGTGATGGTGATGTCGGTCAGCGCGCCCAGGCTGTTCCAGGTATTGCCCTGGAAGGCGAACAGCGACTGGTTGGTGTTGTCGTAGGTGGCCTTGATCTTCAGCCAGTCGAAGTTCAGCTCGAGAGCGTCGGTCGGACGCCACTGAACGGCGGCGGTGTAGCTGTCGCGGACGCGTTCCTGCTCGAAGTAGGAGACCGACAGCGAGTTGACGCCGCGGGCGTTCGGATTGGCCGCCAGGGTGGCGGCGCAGGTTCCGGTGCAGTTGCCGTTGGTGATCGAGCTGACCGGGTTTTCCGGATTGCCGCCGTTGTAGTAGCTGGCCGGGATCGTGCCGTAGGACTCGATGCCGTCGCGGCGCAGTTGATCCTTGGCGTGCTGGGCCGAGACCGCGACGCCAAAGGTGCCGGCGTCGTTCTTCCAGCTGCCCAGGAAGGCGACCTGCGGGTCGGACTTCTTGGAGCGGTCGTTATAGAGGTAGCTGAGCGACCCCTGAAGGGTCAGCGCCTTCAGATCGAGCGGCTTGCGGGTGTTGACGATGACCGTACCGCCGATGCTCCCCTCATCGATGCGGGCTTCCGGCGACTTGTACACTTCGACCTTGCCGACGATCTGCGGCGCCAGCAGGGCGTAGTTGAACGTGCGGCCGGGCTGATCAAGGATGAACCAGTCGGCCGAAGCCACGGTCTGGCCGTTCAGCAGAGTGCGGTTCAGAGCCGGGTCGGTGCCCAGGATCGAGACCTTTTCACCCTGACCGAACTGGCGGTCGACGGTGACGCCGGGCACGATCGTCAGCGCTTCGGCGACGTTCGAGCTTGGGAACTTGCCGACGTCTTCGGCGGTGACCACGTCGACGATGGCGTTGGCGTTACGCTTGGATTGAATGGATTGCTGCAGCGATGCGCGAATGCCGGTGACGACCACCTCCTCGACGGAGGTCGATGTCTCCTGCGCTATCGCGGGCGCAGCGACCAATACGGCCAGCAGGCTGGCGGAGGCGGTCAAGACCGCCTTGTGGATGCTCTTCATACTCGGCTTCTCCCCTTTGTGCCGGGCCATTGGACCCGGAGCCGAACCCCAAAGCCCAATCTGATACCAATTTCTCGCGGCGAACCCGCAACGAGCGGTACTTCTCAGGCCTCGGAGTGTGACTGTGACGAAATTTTTTCATCTGACAAGACCGAAAAAGAACCAATTGCAGACCACGAGATAATTGGTATGAAAATGGTCATGAACTGTTGCGCCGGCCGTCGAGCCGGACGGATCGGGGCGATTGAGGGCCTGATGGCCATGGGCCAGGGGGTTGGGACGTGATGCTGTTTTCCGAAAAGATCGGACGCCTGGACGGCCACGGGCAGGACCACGCCCCGCTGTACAAGCAGCTGCAACGCGCCCTGCGCGAGGCGATCCAGAAGAAGATCCTGTCGCCCGACGACGCCCTGCCGGCCGAGCGCGACCTTGCCGAAGAATTCAGCATTTCGCGGATCACCGTTCGCAAGGCGCTCGACGGCCTAGTCAGCGAAGGCCTGCTGACGCGCCGCCAGGGCGCGGGCACCTTCGTCGCCGCCCGCGTGGAGAAAAGCTTCTCCAAGCTGTCGTCGTTCTCGGAAGACATGATCTCGCGCGGCCGGGTTCCGCACAGCGAATGGATCAGCCGCGGCGAGGGCCAGGTGACTCCCGAGGAGTCACTGACCCTGGGCCTGTCGCCGGGAACCTCGGTCTATCGCTTCGCCCGTATCCGCTACGCCGACGCCGCGCCGATGGCCGTCGAATACACCACCATCGCCGCCTTCGCCCTGCCCTCCACCGAGATCGTCGAGACCTCGCTGTACGAGGCGCTGGAGAAGACCGGCCACCGCCCGGTGCGCGCGCTGCAGCGCCTGCGCGCCATCCTGTTCGCCGCCGAGCAGGCCGACCTGCTGGGCGTGCCGCTCAAGGACGCGGGCCTGCTCATCGAGCGGCGCGGCTTCCTGCGGGACGGCCGGACGGTGGAAGTGACCCAATCCTACTACCGCGGCGACGCCTACGACTTCGTGGCCGAGCTGAACGCCCTGTCCTGATCCGAACCTTGCAAAGGAAGCCGTCTTGGAGGCGACCGTCTTGACCCGACCCGAAGCCCAGCCCCTCACCGCCGAGGCGACGCGGATGTTCCTCGAAGCGGGGGAGGCCTCGGCCGTCGTGGCGCGGCAGGTCGCGGCCAATGCGGCGGCGGCGGAAGCGATCGGCGC
>NZ_PJRS01000046.1 GCF_002858925.1 Caulobacter zeae | reverse complement strand
CGCAAAGGTCGCCCTCGTCGCCATCGCCAGGAAGCTCGTCGTCGCCGCCAACAGCATGCTCAAGGCCGGCCAGCCCTGGCTCAAACAGCCTTGACCCAACACAGTCGCCGGATAAGCCCTGCGGGCTTTCCGGGATGACGAGCCGTTTGGGTGGGAAGGTGCTCAGGGGTGTGATCCTCAACTCCCCTTCCACTCGTCGATCAACGAGGCCAGGACATCGAGCGGCATGGTGCCGGCGGTCAGGCCGGTGTCGTGGAAGCCCTTCAGGCTGAACCTGTCGCCCAGGCGCTTTTCGGCGCGGGCCCGGCTTTCCGTCCAGGTGCGCCAGCCCAGCATGTAGCTCGACGCCTGGCCCGGCTGGACGCAGTAGCGCTCGACCTCGCGGGTGACCGAGCTTTCGGCGTCGCCCAGGGTTTCCGACATGTAGGCGATGGCCTTCTCGCGGCTCCAGCGCTTGGCGTGGATGCCGGAGTCGAGCACCAGCCGCGAGGCGCGGAACAGCATCGAGGCGACGTAGCCGAGCTGGCCCAGCGGATCGTCCTTGTAGGCCCCCATCTCGTCGGCCAGCTGTTCGGCATAGAGCGCCCAGCCTTCGGAATAGCCCGAGAAGATCGGCAGGCGGCGCAGGGTGGGGATGCCCGGCGCCTCCATCATCAGGGCGTTCTGCAGGTGGTGGCCGGGGATGGCCTCGTGGAACACCAGGGTCGGCAGGTCGAAGCGCGGCTGCTCGGCCGTGTCGCGCAGGTTGATCGAGAACAGGCCGGGGCGCGAGCCGTCCAGGCTGGGCGGGGTGTAGTAGGCGCCGGGCGCGCCGCTCTCGATCGACGGCGGGATGCGCTGGATCTTCACCCCGGCCTTGGGCAGGCGGCCGAAATAGCCGGGCAGGCGCTCGCGCATGGCCTGGGTCTTAGCCTCGAGGTCGGCCAGCAGGGCGGCGCGGCCGGCCTCGTCGTTGGGATAGAGGTTGGCCGGGTCGCGGCGCAGGGCGGCGATGCGGGCGCCGACGGGGCCCTTGGTCAGGCCGCGGGCCTTGAGGATGGTGTCGGCGCGGGCGGAAAAGCGCGCCACCAGCTCCAGGCCCAGGCGGTGGATCTCCTCGCCGGCCAGATCGGTGGTCGTCGCCGAGCGCACGGCGTAGCGGTAGTAGGCCTCGCCGTCCGGCAGGCGCCAGACGCCGGCGTCGTGCGTGGCCGTGGGCAGGGCGGCGGTCAGCAGGTCGGCCTGGCGGCGCAGGGCCGGATAGACATCGGCCTCGACGATCTTCGATGCGCGGGCTTCCCACTCGCCGGGGATGGCGGCGCTGCGGTGGGTGAGGCCGGTGACCAGCTCGGACCTGGCCGGGGCCGGCGCCAGCAGGGCCGAGAACTGGGCCAGGGTGGTGCGCAGCACGAAGTCGGGCGGGGTGGCGCCCTTGGCGAAGTCGGCGCGGGCCCGGGCGGTTTCCTGGTCGAGCAGCCCGGCGAAGGCCGACAGGCGCGAGAGGTAGGCCTCGGCGTCATCCTTGGTCTTCACCGGATGGGTGTCGGCCAGGAAGCTGGGCACGGCGCGATAGGCGCCCGACAGCTGCGAGACGATGTAGGGCACGGCGACGCCGACGTTCGGATCGCCGAACGGCATGGCGTAGCTCTGCAAGGTGGTGTCGGCCAGATAGGCGGCCGAGCGGTGGTTGACCCGGTCCATGCCGGTCAGGGCCTTGGCGTCGAAGGTGGCCAGCTGGGTCTGAAGGTCGACGAACAGCTGGCGGGTGCGGGCGATCCCGGCCGGCGAGCGGTCGTCCAGCTTGCCGCGCGCGGCTGCGTTGGGGCCGGCGTCCATGCCCGTCAGGGTCATCAGCTGCGGCGAGTCGAGCATCGCCTTCTGGATCAGGCCCTCCAGCACGGCGGTCAGGCGTTCGCCCTCGGTCTCGCGAGCCAGGGCGGGAAGGGGCGCGGCCAGGGCGGCGGCGGACGCGAGGAAAGAACGGCGGTCGATCATGGGGTCGGTTGTACCCTGCGCCGCGTTTCGCGCCAGGGATGATGTGGCTGGGACGGAATGACCAAGGACAATCCGCGCCGCTTGAGCTAAAGCCTGGAGCGTGACCCGGCCGACCTTCCATCGCTGGACCAACGCCCGCGCCGTCTTCATGACGCTCGCGGCGCTGGCGGTCGCCTTGAAGGTGCTGATCCCGGCCGGCTTCATGACCGCGCCGGAACCGCGCAACGCCCTGCCCTTCGCCCTGGTGCTCTGCACCGGCCAGGGGGCCATGGTCGTCGCGCCCGGCGAGCGCCTGGATCACAAGAAGGACGCCGACGAGAAGCCCGCCGACGCCCCCTGCGCCTTCGCGGCCCTGGGCGTTCCGATGGGCGCGCCGCCGGCCGACCTGGCCGTCGCGCCGGTCGAGTTCGTCGCCTATGCCGCCCAGCCGCAGCCGGCCCGTGTCGTCCACCTGGCCCCGGGCCGGGGCCTGGCCGCGCCGCCGCTGCCGGCCAGAGGTCCTCCCAGCCTGCTGATCTGACCGCCAGTCGCGCGCCCCTAAGTCGCGCGACCGGCGGAGCGCCCGGCCGCGCGCCGGGTTCGCAACGCCGCGTGCGAGACCGCGCCCGGCCAAGATCCGCCTACTTATGGTCGCGCAAGGCGCGGCCCAAGGACCTGAAGATGAAATCCGTTCTCCTGGCCGCCTGCGCCCTGTCCGCGCTCGTCCCGGCCGCCGCCCTCGCCGAGACTCCCGAGGACGCCGAGGCCGCCGTCTCGTCGGTGATCGTCACCGCCCGCCGCAACGCCGAAGACCCCTCCGTCGTCGCCGACGCCCGCAAGCGTCTTTCCGAAACCCCTGGCGCGGTGTCGGTGATCTCGCAGGAGGCCTATGCCAGCCGCCAGGCCCTGGCCCTGGACGACATGCTGCGCGACGCCCCCGGCGTCTACGCCCAGCGCAAGTGGGGCGGGGACGTGCGCATCTCGATCCGCGGCTCAGGGATAGGCAACGCCAGCCACAATCGCGGCCTTCTGCTGGCCCAGGACGGCGTGCCGCTGAACGAGGCCGACGGCTATGGCGACAGCCAGATCGCCGATCCGCTGAACACCCGCTACGCCGAGGTCTATCGCGGCGGCAACGCCCTGCGCTTCGGCGGCGCCTTGCTGGGCGGGGCGATCAACATGGTCACGCCCACCGGGAAGGACGCCGGCTTCAACGCCCGATTACGCGTCGACGGCGGCTCGTTCGGCCTGATCCGCGAACATGCGGCGATCGCCGGCCAGTCGGGCGACTGGGACCTCTATGCCGCCGCCACCAACCAGACCAGCCAGGGCTGGCGCTCGCAGAGCCAGCAGAACATCCAGTTCGCCACCCTCAATCTTGGCCGCAGCTTCGGCCAGGACCGCGAGGTGCGGTTCATCCTCAACGGCTCCAACATCGCCCAGGAGATCCCCGGCGCCCTGACCCTGGCCCAGTTCCAGGCCAATCCGCGCCAGAGCGCGGCGGCCAGCCTCGCCAACGACCAGGCCCGCAACCAGCGCGGTCTGCGCGGTTCGCTGCGCACCACCTGGCGCCTCGACGAGCACACGGTGTTCCAGGGCGCGGTCTATGCGGTGTGGAAGGACCTGGAGCACCCGATCTTCCAGGTCATCGACCAGCAGAGCCGCAACTACGGCGCCTTCGGGCGGCTGGACTGGGACGGCGAGGTCGGCGGGCTGAAGGCCGACGCCTATCTCGGCGCCTGGTATCGCCAGGGCGACCTGGACTCGGCCTTCTACACCAACGTCCGGGGCGGGCGCGGCGCGCTGCAGTCGCTGTCGCTGCAGAACGCCAAGGCCGCCGACGTGTTCGGCGAGGGGCGCCTGTTCGTCACCGACCACGTGATCCTGGTCGGCGGCCTGACCTGGGGGCGGGCCGAGCGCGACTACCAGAGCTTCAAGGTTCCGGCCGCAGCCTCGACCTTCAACCTGACGGCCGACAAGGACTACGAGTGGGTGTCGCCGCGCGTGGGCGTGCTGTGGCAGGGCGACGACGGCTCGCAGCTGTTCGCCAATGTCACCCGTTCGGTCGAGCCGCCCAACTTCAGCTCGCTGTCGCCGAGCAATGTCGGTTTCGCGCCGATCCAGGCGCAGGAGGCCTGGACCGCCGAGGCGGGCGCGCGCGGTCATCGCGGGACGTTCACCTACGACCTGACCGCCTATCGCGCCAAGCTGAAGAACGAGCTCCTGCAGTTCGCCGTCGACAGCCAGCACCCGGCCGCCACCTTCAACGCCGACGACACGATCCACCAGGGCGTCGAGGCGGCGCTGGACTGGGCCTTCGCGCCGCGCTGGCGCCTGCGCCAGACCTACACCCTGTCGGACTTCCGCTTCGACGGCGACGCCCAGTACGGCGACAACCGCCTGCCCATCGTGCCCAAGCACTTCTACCGGGCCGAGCTGCGCTACGACGCGGCGGCGCGGTGGTTCCTGGCGCCGTCGGTGGAGTGGTCCGCCAGCGACCAGTGGATCGACTACAAGAACACCAGGACCGCGCCGTCCTATGCGATCCTCAACCTCAACGCCGGCTGGAAGGCGACCGACAAGGTTTCGCTGTTCCTCGACGCCCGCAACCTGACGGACGAGGCCTATGTCTCCAACGTCCAGGCGGCCACCACCTGGACGGCCGCCACCGCCGCCGTCTGGCCGGGCGACGGCCGCTCGGTGTTCGGCGGCGTGACGGTGTCTTTCTGACCATGGCGAGGGCAAGCGAAACCCCGGGCGGCGAGGTTTATCGCGCCTTCTGGCGCTGGCACTTCTATGCAGGCCTGCTGGTGCTGCCCGTCCTGATGCTGCTGGCGCTGACCGGCGGGCTCTACCTGTTCAAGGACGAGTTGACCGCGATCGTCCAGCGCCCGCTGGCCGTGGTCGCCGACGCACCGGGGGCGACGCCCGTCTCGGCCTGGGTCGCCGCCGCCGAGGTGGCGGCGGGCGGCAAGGTCCGGCAGGTAGTCGTCCCCGCGCGCGGCGACCGCGCCGTGCAACTGGCGCTCGACACCGACGAGGGCGCGCGGACGGCCTATGTCGATCCGCACACCGGCCGGGTGCTGGGCGTCGGCGCGCCGGGCGGCGCGATGGGCGTGGTCAAGCGGCTGCACAGCCTGGATATCGCCGGCCCCGTCGCCAACCTGCTGGTCGAGATCGTCGCCGGCTGGGCCATCGTGCTGGTCGCCACGGGGATCTTCCTATGGTGGCCGCGCGGACGCGGCGGCGGCGTAGTGAGCGTGCGCGGCGCGCCGGCCAGGCGCGTCTTCTGGCGTGACCTGCATGCGGTGACCGGGATCTTCGCGGGGCTGGTGATCCTGTTCCTGGCGGTCACCGGCATGCCGTGGTCGGCCGTCTGGGGCAAGGAGGTCCGGCAGCTGACCACGCAGGCCGGCTGGGGGCGCCCGCGTCCGCCGGTCGCCCAGCCGCACCATGCGGGGGAGGCCCCGAGCGAAGGCGTGCCGTGGGCGTTGCAGGCCCGTGCCGCGCCCGTGTCGGGCCACGGTCATACAAGTCTCGGCGTCGACGCCGTCTTCGAGCGGGCGAAGGCCGCCGGCCTGGACGACGGCTTCACCCTGACCCTGCCCAAGGCCCACGGCGGAACCTGGACAGCGGCCTACATGCCCGACCGGGTCGAGCGCACCCGCACCCTCTATCTCGACGGCGGCGACGGTCGGGTTATCGCCGACCTCGGCTATCGCGACTTCGGGCCGGCGGCCAAGGCCATCGAGTGGGGCATCGCCGTCCATCAGGGCCAGCAGTTTGGCCTTTTCAACAAGCTGGTGATGCTGGCCGGCTGCGTCGCTGTCTGGCTGCTCGGCGTCTCGGCCGTGGTCATGTGGTGGAAGCGCCGGCCGAAGGGGCGGCTGGCCGCTCCGGTCCCGCCGGCCGATCGTCGCGCCTATCTGGGGCTGCTGGCCCTCGTCCTGCCCCTGGCCGTTCTCTATCCGCTCGTCGGCGTATCGCTGGCGGCGGTCCTGTCGCTTGATCTCATCCTGCGCCGCCTGTCCCCCTGGCGGCGCCTCGAGGCTGGAGCCTGACCATGAAGACCCTGTTGCTTTCCGTTCTCGCAGCCGGCGCGTTGGCGGGCGCCGCCCAGGCCGCGCCGCCCGCCCGGGTGGCGCCCAAGGTCGCCGTCGACGGCGCCTGGTGCCGGGCCGCGCCCAAGGGCGCGCCGGCCGGCGGCTGCTACCTGACCCTGACCGCCTCGGTCGCCGACCAGCTGGTGTCGGTGGAGACCCCGGCGGCGGCCCGGGCCGAGATCCACACCATGTCGATGGACGGCGGGGTGATGCGCATGCGCAAGCTCCCGGAAGGCCTGGCGCTGCCGGCCGGCCAGGCCGTGGCGCTGAAGCCCGGGGCCGAGCACCTGATGGTCATCGGCCCGAAGATCGATCTCGTGGCGGGCGCCAGCGTGCCGCTGACGCTGCGGTTCAAGTTCGCGGCGCCGGTGGCGATCAACGCGCCGGTCAAGGCCGTGGGAGGCAAGTAGACGTGCGTATTCTGTCCAAATTCGTCCTGGCGGCGCTGATCTGCGCCGCGCCCCTGGCCGCCTGCGACCGCACGACCGAGCACGCCAAGGCCAACGCCTCGGCCAAGGTCGGAGGGCCGTTCCAACTGGTCGACCAGGACGGCAAGGCCGTCACCGATAAGGACCTGCTGGGCAAGCCCACGGCGATCTTCTTCGGCTTTACCTTCTGTCCGGAGGTGTGCCCCACGACCCTGACCGAGATGACCGGCTGGCTGAAGGACCTGGGTCCCGACGCCGACAAGCTGAACGTGGTGTTCGTCTCGGTCGATCCCGAGCGCGACACGCCCGAGCAGCTGAAGCTCTATCTGTCGAATTTCGACCACCGCATCCGGGGCCTGACCGGCACGACGGCGCAGACCGACGCGGCCGCCAAGGCCTACCGCGTCTATCACCGCAAGGTGGCGATCGAGGGCGGGGAATACACGGTCGACCACTCGTCGGCGGTCTACCTGTTCGACGCCAAGGGCAATTTCGTCGAGCCGATCGGCTATGGCAGCCCGCCCGAGCGGGGCCTGGCGCAGCTGAAGGCGCTGCTGAAAGGGTAGTGCGTGGTCCTCGCCCGGAGTTCATCCTCGGGCCGACCAAAGGTCGGACCCGGGGGACGGGCTCAGGGTGAGGACCGGTCATAGCTCGCGGCGCGGGAGAAACCTCACCCTGAGCTTGTCGAAGGGCGAGGTTTCCGCCGCTAAATCAAGGCCGCAGCAGCACCTTGCCGGTCTTGCCCGGGGTCAGCGAGGCCTTTACGGCTTCAGACACCTGGTCGAGGCCGTAGACGCCGTCGGCGGGCAGCTTCAGCTTGCCAGTGGCGACCTGGGTCAGCAGCTCGCCGATCAGCTTGCGGCGCAGGTCCGGGGCCATGTTGGCCGAGACGGTCGAGCCCCAGAAGCCCTTCACGGTCAGCTGCTTGAAGATCACCGCGCCCGACGAGATCTGCATCGGCTCGCCGGTCATCGAGCCGAACGAAACCAGCAGGCCGTTCTCGCCCAGGAGGTCGGCCATGTCGCCCGAAGCGGTTCCGCCGATGGAGTCGACGGCGGCCTTGATCGGCGCGCCGCCGGTGAGTTCGGCGACCGTCTTCTTCCAGTCGGCGTCGGCGGTGGAGACGGCGTTGTCGATGTCCAGCTCGGCCAGTTCGGCCACGCCCGCGTCGCGGCGCACGAGGTTGATCACGTTGACGCCGCGGGCCTTGGCCAGCATGGCCAGGGTCTTGCCGACCGCGCCGTTGGCGGTGTTCTGGGCGATCCAGTCGCCCTCTGCGACGCCAAGCGTCTCAAGGAGCGTGATGGCGCTGAACGGCATGGCGATCAGCTGGGCGGCGGCCTCGTCGGGGATGGCGTCGGGGACGGGCACGAGGCCGGCGGCCGAGGCGATGAAGAATTCGGCCCAGCTGCCGTGCACGCCGGCCACGGCGAAGCGCTGGCCGACCAGGGCCGCGTCGACGCCTTCACCCACGGCGTCGACGACGCCGACCGCCTCGCTGCCGCCGATGGCGGGCAGGGCGGGCTTGTAGCCGTAGTTGCCGCGCACGGTCCAAAGGTCGTGGTTGTGGATCGGCGACAGCAGGGTGCGCACCCGCACCTTGCCGGGGCCGGGCTCGGGGATCGGGCTGTCGGCCAGGACCAGGACTTCGGCCGGATCGCCGAAGGTCTCGTGGATCGCGCTGCGCATGGGTGTTCTCCTTGTTGTCATGAAGGGGCGGCTCAGGCGGCCGCGAGCAGGATCTCGGTGGTGGCCATCGCCTCGCGCAGGGGCGTCTGGTCCTTGGAAAGCTTGGCCAGGATGGCCGCGCCCAGCCACAGGGCGTACATCGCCCGGGCGGTGGCGACCGGATCGTCCGAGCCGGGCAGGGAGCCGTCGTCGCGGCCCTCGACGATGACGGCGGCGATGCGGCGCACCAGGCGCTCGACCCCGGTGTCGAGGATCAGCCGCATGTCCTCCGACAGGTCGGAGACCTCGGCGCCCAGCTTCACCACCAGGCAGCGGTCGGCCATGCCGCAGGCGGTGTCGCCGTCCAGCCAGACCTTCCAGTAGGCCATCAGGCGCTGGCGGCCGCTGCCGGGGGCGTCGAACAGGGCGGCCAGCTTGGCCCCGTACTCGGCGCAGTAGTCCTCCAGCAGGGCGCAGCCGAACGCCTCCTTGGAGGCGAAGTAGTAATAGAACGAACCCTTGGGCACGCCGCTGGCGTCCAGCAGCTCCTTCAGGCCCATGCCGCCGAAACCCTGGCGCAGCACCAGTTCGCGGCCGCTGGCCAGGATGTGTTCGCGGGTGATCTCGGACTTCTTGCGGGCGGTCATAGCCTCGATATAGGAAATAATAGACCGGTCGTCTAGTTGTTGGTCTTGCGAATTTTTTGCATCCTTGGGTTGCGTGTGCGGAATCGCACATCTATTGAGTGTGGAAAATTCATTATCGCCCTCAGGTTGTTTTCAGGGGGCTCGGAATGACCAGTCAGACCTTCATGGCCTATTGGCTCGGCTACAACGAGGGCGGTCCGCCGCCGGAGGCCGCGCCGGCCTCGGTGGGCGTCGTGGCGCTGGCCTTTGCGGTGAACGCGCCGAGCGATCAGGGCGACACCATCACGCTCGACTTCCTGACCAGCAAGCATAGCGCCGAAGAAATCCGTGCAGGGGCCAAGGCGCTGCAGGCGCGGGGCGTCAAGGTGCTGATGTCGATCAACGGCAAGCCGAACTGGGACGGGCATCCCGGCGGCTGGGGCAATCTCGACCCGAAGGCCTATGCCGCCAACGTCAAGGCGATCGTCGTCGACGACTGGGGCCTGGACGGCGTCGACCTGGACAACGAGGACGTCTCCTACACGCCCGACGAAAACTTCGTCGAAGTGATCAAGGCGCTGCGCGCGGCGCTGGGGCCGGACGCGCTGCTGACCCTGCCGGTCTATCTGGGCGTGACGCGCGACGCCTACCTGGCGCAGGTCAAGGAGCAGATCTCGTTCGTCGCCACCATGGCCTACTGGAACGACGTGCAGGGCCAGACCGAGATGTTCGACCAGTACGCCGGGCTCGTCGGGCCCGAGAAGGTCGCCATCGGCGTCGCCGACGCCGCCAACGCCGGCCAGAACACCGCCTTCGCCGACCTGGCGCCCCTGGCCAGCTGGAACCCGCCCGGGGCGTCCAAGGCCGGGATCATGCTCTGGAACCTCAACGCGCCGCCGACGGACCAGACCGCCGAGTGGTGCGCCGAGATCTCCGAAAACCTGTCCTGAGTGCGAGTTCGAAAACCGAGTTCAATCAAGGAGGAAACATCATGAACGCCATCGTCTCGACTGACACCGCCGCCATCGGCCTCGTGCTCGGCGCCGCCGTCTTCAACACCTCGCCGCCCACCACCCAGGGGCTGTCGATCTCGGCCCTCGGGGGCTCGCCGGCCGGCGACCACCAGCGCCTGGGCAACAACGACGCCGTCACCGTGCAGTTCAACCTGGACGCCGACGCCTTCACCAAGACCCTGGCGGTGCGGGTGAACGGCCTGGTGTCGCGCAACGGCAACCAGGAGGGCTTCTCGCCGATCTCCTTGCAGGTCAACGGCGGCCAGATCGTCTCGGGCTTCACCATGCCGGGCGGCGGCTTCGGCCCGCAGGACGCGATCTTCCCGATCCCCGCGGCCCTGCTGAAGGCCGGCCCCAACGCCTTGCAGTTGCAGGTGGCCGGCAACGCCCAGACCTTCTTCTGGCTCTACGGCCTGGAGATCGACTTCGTCTCGGGCCCCTATGTCGGCAAGGCCCTGGCCGCCAACCTGCGGGTCTCGCCGGTCGCCTTGAGCCCCGGCCTGTCGATCACCACCAACGGCGGAAGCTTCGCGGGCGATCACTACAAGTACGCCCAGAACACCAGCTTTGGCCTGCAGTTCTCGCTGACCGACCTCGGCCCGGGCGCGCAGGTCAGCGTCGCGCTCTATGGCCTGGTGTCGCGCAACGGCAACCAGGAAGGCTATTCGCCGATCTCGCTGATCTTCAACGGCAAGCCGATCCTGGCCGACTACACCGTGCCGGGCGGCGGTTTCGGGCCGCAGTGGGTGGAAGTGGCGGTGCCCGCCGAGCTCTGCGTGTCCGGCGCCAACACCATCGTCCTGACGGTGTCGCCCAACGCCACCACCTTCTTCTGGCTCTATGACTTCGCCGTCTCCAAGGGCCAGTTCTACACGCCGGTCGCCACGGCCGACTTCTCGGTCTCGCCGCCGAAGACCAACCAGCTGACGGTCTCTCAGAACGACGGCAGCTTCGCCGGCGACCACGTGAAGATCGCCCAGAACGGCGTGGTGGCGGTGACCTACCAGGCGGCCGCGGCCTCGGCGGCGCTGATGTTCGAGTTCGACGGTCTGGTGTCGCGCAACGGCAACCAGGACGGCAACGCCCCGGTCAGCCTCAGCGTCAACGGCACGCAGATCATCTCCAACTACGTCGTGCCCGGCGGCGGCTTCGGCTACCAGGCCAACTACTTCGTGGTGCCGCCGCAGCTGGTGAAGGCCGGCGCCAACACCTTCAGCCTGCAGGTGGCCAGCACCGGCACGACCTACTTCTGGCTCCGCGGCATGGCCGTGCGCACGCCGACCTAAGGTCGCGGGCAGGCTCGCAACGGCGCCCCGGCGGTCTCCGCCGGGGCGTTTTGCGTTCTAGATGGCTACGCGCTTGGCGATGGCGTCG
This sequence comes from Caulobacter zeae, assembly GCF_002858925.1. Classification (GTDB taxonomy): domain Bacteria; phylum Pseudomonadota; class Alphaproteobacteria; order Caulobacterales; family Caulobacteraceae; genus Caulobacter; species Caulobacter zeae. Next base: position 180,435 of record NZ_PJRS01000046.1, on the reverse strand, counting down.
CGGCGGGCGTTGGTTTCCTGCTGGGCGCGCTCGACGGCCTCGGTCTCGGTGGCGTGCAGCAGGTGCTCGATCACTCGCTCGAGGTGGTCGCGCATGGCCTGGCGGGCGGCGGCGGGATCGCGGGCCTTCAAGGCCTCGACCACCCGGCGGTGCTCGGCGATGCGCGGCTCCAGCCCCATGCCGCGGGCGCGGGCCAGGATGTTGCGGGCCAGGGCGGAGCGGTTGCGCCAGTCCCACAGGTTCTCGATCGTGGCGATGATGGCGCCATTGCCGGTGGCCGCGGCGATGACGAGGTGGAACTCGCGGTCGGCGTCCTCGCCCCGGATTTCCTCCTCCTCGTGCATGCGCTCGAGCAGGCTTTCAAGCTGGGCGATCTGTTCCTCGGTGATCGAGGTGGCGGCCAGGGCGGCGGCCTCGCCCTCGAACAGGCGGCGGGCCTCGATCAGCTCGAAGGCGCCGATCTCGGTCTCGCGCTCTGCGGCCTGCGGGGCCACGGGGCGGACGTCGCCGGTGACATAGATGCCCAGGCCGTGGCGGGCCTCGATCATGCCCAGCATTTCCAGGGCGATCATCGCCTCGCGCAGGGTGGGGCGGGAGACGCCGAACTGCTCGGCCAGTTCGCGCTCGGTCGGCAGGCGGTCGCCCAGCTTGTACTGGCCCGCCTCGATGGCGTCGGCGACGGTGTCCGCGATCTTGCGGTAGAGCTTGACGTTGTCCGACATGGCTTCCTGGAATCGACGCTCGGAACCGATGGTCCCTCACCGATAACATAACCCTTGTCGGACGCCGCCGCTATTTGGTCTGACAAGATCGCGCCGGCGATCTCACCAGTCGTGCATCGAGCCGTCCTCGCGACGGGCCACCGGCAGGTAGGCGCGGCTGTAGGGATACTTGGCGGCCAGGTCCTCGTCGATGTCGACGCCAAGGCCGGGGGCCTCGCCGGGGTGCAGCATGCCGTCCTCGAAGCTGTAGGCGTGCGGGAACACCGCGTCGGTTTCGGCCGTGTGGCGCATGTATTCCTGGATGCCGAAGTTGGGGATCGACAGGTCGAAGTGCAGGGCCGCGGCCATGCAGACCGGCGACAGGTCGGTGGCCCCGTGGCAGCCGGTGCGCACGCCGTGCATGTCGGCGAAGGCGGCCACGCGACGCAGGTGGGTGATGCCGCCGGCATGGACCACGGTGGCGCGGATGTAGTCGATCAGCTGTTCCTCGATCAGTTGCTTGCAGTCCCAGATCGAGTTGAACACCTCGCCCACGGCCAGCGGCGTGGTGGTGTGCTGGCGGATCAGCCGGAAGTTGGCCTGGTTCTCGGCCGGGGTGGCGTCCTCCATCCAGAACGGGCGGTAGGGCTCGAGATCCTTGCCCAGGCGCCCGGCCTCGATCGGCGTGAGGCGATGGTGCACGTCGTGCAGCAGGTGGACGTCCCAGCCCAGCTTCTCGCGCGCCGCCTCGAACAGCGGCGGCACGCTGCGCAGGTACTTCTCGGTCGACCACAGGCTCTCGCTGGGCAGGGCCGCGTCGGCCGGCTCGTAGAAGAAGCGGTCCTTGGAAACGCCGTAGACGGTCTTCAGCCCCGGCACGCCCGACTGCAGGCGGATGGCCTTGTAGCCCTGCTCGGCATAGACGGCGGCGTTGTCGAGGGTCTCCTCGATGCTGGCGCCGTTGGCGTGGCCGTAGACCATGACGCCGGTGCGGCAGGCGCCGCCCAGGAGCTGGTACAGCGGCAGGTTCGCGACCTTGGCCTTGATGTCCCACAGGGCCATGTCGACGGCGGCGATCGCCGACATGGTCACCGGCCCGCGCCGCCAGTAGGCGCCCTTGTAGAGGTACTGCCAGATGTCCTCGATCTGGTGGGCGTCGCGGCCGATCAGGCAGGGAATGACGTGGTCGTTCAGGTAGCTGGCCACCGCCAGCTCGCGCCCGTTCAGGGTGGCGTCGCCGATGCCGTAGACGCCGTCGCTGGTCTCGATCTTCAGGGTGACGAAGTTGCGGCCCGGACAGGTGACGATGACCCTGGCGGCGGTGATCTTGAGCATCGGCGTCTTTCTGAGGCGGCGCCGGTTCGCCGGCGGCATAGTCTTCCTCCCTTTCGTTTAAACGCGGAGGGGAGGTTGTCAATCCATTGGTCTGACCAATAAGGTGCCAGAGACTCGACCACCTCGCCAGACATGCGGCGACAGCTTCAGGCCGCGAAGACGGCCGACCCAGATGATCGACGGGGAGATGCGATGCGACCCAGCCACCTGCTTTACGGGCTCTGCCTGGGCGCCGGCCTGCTGTTGGCGCCGCTGATCGCCCGGGCCGAGAACGGCCATGACCTGTGGCTCCGCTATCGGCCGGCGGCGGCGGGCGAGGCGGCCGCCTATCGCGCTTCGGTCGGAGTGGTCGCGCCGGTCGCCGACACGCCGACCCTGAAGGTCGCCCGCGCCGAGCTCGAACAGGGCCTGGCCGGCCTGCTGGGCGAGCGCCGCGACGGCGGCGGCCAGATCCTGCTGGGAACGCCGGGATCCTCGCCCCGGATCGCCGCGCTGAAGCTGCCGCTCGACGCCGCCGGGGACGAGGGCTTCCGCATCCGCACCCTGACCGACGGCGGACGACCGCTCACGGTGATCGCCGCCAACACCGACATCGGCGTGCTGCACGGCGTTTATCGCTATCTGGCGCTGATCCAGACCCGGCAGGCGATCGACCGGCTGGACCTGCTCGACGCCCCCAAGGTCCGCTACCGGCTGCTGAACCACTGGGACAACCTGGATCGCAGCGTCGAGCGCGGCTATTCGGGCCAGTCGATCTGGGACTGGTGGCGGCTGCCCGACGTCAAGGATCCGCGCTACCTCGACTACGCCCGCGCCAACGCCTCGATCGGGATCAACGGCGCGGTGCTCAACAACGTCAACGCCAAGTCCGACAGCCTGACGGCGCCCTACATCGCCAAGGCCGCAGCCCTGGCCGGTACGTTCCGGCCGTACGGGATCAAGGTCTATCTTTCGGCGCGGTTCTCCTCGCCGATCGAGATCGGCGGGCTGAAGACCGCCGATCCGCTGGACCCGGCCGTGCGGGCCTTCTGGAAGGCCAAGGCCGACGAAATCTACAAGGCCATTCCCGACTTCGGCGGCTTCCTGGTGAAGGCCAATTCGGAAGGCCAGCCGGGCCCGCAGGACTATGGCCGCACCCATGCCGACGGGGCCAACATGCTGGCGCAGGCCGTGGGGCCGCACGGCGGGATCGTGATGTGGCGAGCCTTCGTCTATTCGCACGAGCAGCCGGACGACCGCGCCAAGCAGGGCTATTCGGAGTTCAAGCCGTTCGACGGCCAGTTCGCCGAGAACGTCATCGTCCAGGTCAAGAACGGGGCGATCGACTTCCAGCCGCGCGAGCCGTTCCACCCGCTGTTCGGGGCCATGCCGAAGACCAACCTCGGGATGGAGTTCCAGATCACCAAGGAATATCTCGGCTTCTCCACCCACCTGGCCTACCTCGGGACCATGTGGGAGGAGGTGCTGAAGGCCGACACCTTTGCCGCCGGCCAGGGCTCGACCGTGGCCAAGGTGGTCGATGGCAAGCTGCACGGCTATTCGCGCACCCTGATGGCGGGGGTCGCCAATATCGGGACCGACCGCAACTGGAGCGGATCGCAGTTCGACCAGGCCAACTGGTACGCCTTCGGGCGCCTGGCCTGGGATCCGGAAGCCTCCTCGGAAGCCATCGCTCGCGACTGGGCGGCCATGACCTTCACGCCCGACAGGCGCTTCACCGGTCCGGCCGTGAAGATGATGATGGGCTCGCGCGAGGCGGTGGTCGACTACATGACGCCGATGGGCCTGCACCACCTGATGGGCCGCAGCCACCACTACGGGCCGGGGCCATGGGTGGCCGGCGGCGAGCGCGCCGACTGGACCAGCGTCTACTACCACAAGGCCGACAAGGCGGGGATCGGCTTCGACCGTACAGCGAGCGGCAGCAATGCGGTGGCGCAGTACGCCCCGCCGGTGGCGGCCGCATTCTCGGATCTCTCGAAGATCGACGAGAAGGACCTGCTGTGGTTCCACCACCTGCCGTGGGACTACCGCACCAGGTCCGGCCGCCCGCTGTGGGACGAGCTGGTGAACCGCTATTCGCGCGGGGTGAAGGCGGTCGACGGCATGCAGGCGACCTGGGCGGATCTTTCGCCTTATGTCGACGCCGAGCGTCACGGCGAGGTGGCGACCTACCTGGCTATCCAGCGTCGCGAGGCCCAGTGGTGGCGTGACGCGTCCATCGCCTATTTCCAGTCGATCAACGGCCTGCCCCTGCCCAAGGGCGAGGCGCCGCCGCCGTTGAGCCTGGAGGCCTACGAGGCGATGGCGTTCCCCTACGCGCCGGGGATCTGAGCGCTCCTCCAACCGTCGTCATCCCGGAAGCCTCGTAGAGGCTATCCGGGACCGAGGGGCCGCCGGCAATGCGCCGGCGGCCCTTTTGCTTGCGGCTGAACGGCCTTGCGCGTGGCCCCTGGGTCCCGGCTCTCCGCTTCGCTCCGGCCGGGATGACGGCGGTGGGGGGCGAAGGTTTGCTTGTGCGGCAGGCAATAATATCGATTCAAATAATATCGATACAAAAGCGTTGACATATTTTTGCCGTCGACCCCAGCCTGGGGACCGACCCGCCTTCAGAGCGGGCGCTCTCATGCATGCACTGGGGAATGGTATGCGTACCGACCTGAAGATCCTGCTTTCCACGGCGGCGCTGGCCGCCCTGGCCGCGCCGCTGGGGGCGGCCGCCCAGACGCCCGCCGCTAAGCCCGTGGCCGACGAGACGGTCGAGGAGATCGTCGTCACCGCGCTCAAGCGCTCCACCACCCTCCAGACCACGCCGATGAGCATCAGCGCGGTGACCGGCGACAGCCTGCAGAAGATCGGCGCGACCGGCCTGCAGGACTATTTCCGCTCGGTGCCGGGCGTGAACCTGACCCAGGGCCAGTTGGGCCAAAGCCGTGTGACCATCCGCGGCGTCCAGGGCTCGGGCGAGGCCACCACCGGCCTCTATTACGACGAGACCTCGGTCACCGGTCCCTCGGGCACGACCCAGGACCCGGCCAACAACGCCGCCGACCTCAACCTGTTCGACGTCGAGCGGGTGGAAGTGCTGCGCGGCCCGCAGGGCACGCTGTACGGCGGCGGCTCGATGGGCGGAACCATCCGGGTGATCTACGCCAAGCCCGACAGCAGCCAGTTCGGCGCCTCGGTCGAGGGCCAGTCGAGCACCACCAAGGGCGGCTCGCGCGGCTCGTACCTGAAGGCCATGGGCAACATCCCGTTGATCGAGGGCAAGCTGGCCGCCCGCATCGTGGCCTATACCGAGGACCGTCCGGGCTTCGTCGACAACGTCCGCACCGGCGCCAAGAACATCAACGACAGCCACGCCGACGGCTATCGCGCCATGCTGGGCTTCACGCCCACCGACGACATCTCGCTGGTCGTCACCAAGATCCACCAGAACTCGTCGGCCGACGACCTGGAAGGCTGGTACGACCGCCTGGGCGGCTACAACACCGACAGCGCCGTGAAGCTGCCGCTCGACACCGAGATGGACATGACCAGCGTCACCGGCAAATGGTCGAGCCCGGTCGGAGAGGTCACCGCGTCGAGCGCCTACTACAAGTACGACATGCTGCGGACGATCGACTTCACCCCGCAGTACCGGCCTTACATCGGCGGCGCCAACGGCGTGATCGGCTACCAGCCGGCCTATCTGGGCGCCTGGAACCACGAGTTGCGGCTGTCGTCGAAGGGCGAAGGCCAGGTTCAGTGGACGGTCGGCGGCTACATGGAGCTGCGCAAGGACCATATCGACAGCAACACGGTGCTGACCAGCCTGACCACGGGCCAGCCCTACAGCCCGATGCAGTATCTGCAAGGCCGCTACGTCAACACCGGCGTCAAGCAGACCGCCCAGTTCGGCGAGGCGACCTGGACGCCGCCGCAGGTCGAGGGCCTGTCGCTGACGGTGGGCGCGCGCCACTACGACTACACCAAGACCACCGGCAGCGCTGGCACCCAACGCAACGTGCTGACCGGCGCCGCGCCGGCGCCCTACACCGAGCAGACCGCCGAGGCCTCGGGCTGGGTCTACAAGTTCAACGCCAGCTACAAGGTCACCTCCGACGTCATGGTCTACGCCACGGCGGCCGAGGGCTTCCGGCCGGGCGGGGCCAACAACGTGCCCGGCCTGAACAGCGCGCTGGTGGTCTACAACCCCGACAGCCTGTGGAACTACGAGGCTGGCGTGAAGACCACCTGGCTGGGCGGCAAGCTGACGGCCAACGCCGCCGCCTACCGCATCGACTGGAAGGACCGCCAGACCAGCGCCATCACGGCCGACGGCCTCTATTCCTTCATCACCAACGCCGGCGCCGCGCGGATCGAGGGCCTGGAGCTGGAGGTCGCGGCCCGTCCGATCCACGGCCTGACCCTCAATGGCTCGATCGGCTACACCAAGGCCGAGCTGACCGAGGATCAGGCCAACGCCAACATCCTGGTCGACGGCTCGACCGGCAGGAAGGGCGATCGCATCGCCAACGTACCGGATTGGACGGCCTCGGCCTCGGCCCAGTACGTCTGGCCGCTGCCGGTCGCCGGGCTCAACGGCCTGCTGCGCGCCGACTACGCCTATACCGGCGAGATGGTCTCCACCTTCCGGCCGACCTACGTCTATTTCGACAAGTTCGGCAGCTTCTCGACCGTGAACCTGCGCGCCGGCGTCGAGGGCGAGGACTGGGGCGTCTACGCCTTCGTGACCAACCTCACCGACGCCGAGGGGATCATGAACAAGAACAGCAACGTCGGGTACCAGGACCTGCTTTATGGATTGACCCCGCGCACCGTCGGGGTGAACGCCCGTAGGAAGTTCTGATCTCCAGTGCTCCCTTCCCCCTTTGATGGGGGAAGGGCCGGGGATGGGGGTGACACGGGTTCAGGACCTGGCGCAGCCCGCGTGACGTCCACCGCCGCTTCCACCCCCAACCCCGCCCTTCCCCCATCAAGGGGGAAGGGAGAGTTTGCGTAACGACAGAAGGAAGGGCGCGGCCCGCCGCGCGAGCAGCATGACCTCCAAGACCTTCACCCTCGCCGCCGCCGTGGCCCTGCTGGCCGCGCCGGCTTTCGCGGCCCCGCTGAACGTTCCGGCGACCAAGGCCGCCATCAAGGCCCAGCTTGACCGCGACTACCCGCAGCTCGACGCGCTCTACAAGGAGCTGCACGCCCACCCGGAGGTCGGCTTCCAGGAGGTCGAGACCGCCAGGAAGCTGGCCGCGCAGATGCGCGCCCTCGGCTTCACGGTCACCGAGGGCGTCGGCAAGACCGGCGTGGTGGCGGTGCTGAAGAACGGGGAGGGGCCCAGCGTTCTGGTCCGCACCGAGCTCGACGCCCTGCCGATGGAGGAGAAGACGGGCCTGCCCTACGCCAGCCGCGCCAAGACCACCTGGAACGGCGCCGAGGTGTTCGTCGCGCACTCGTGCGGCCACGACGTGCACATGGCCGCCTGGATCGGCGCGGCCCGCCAGCTCGTGGCCCAGAAGGCCAAGTGGAAGGGCACGCTCGTTTTCGTCGCCCAGCCCTCGGAAGAGACGGTCAGCGGCGCCAAGGCGATGATCAACGACGGCTTCTTCCAGAAGTTCGGCAAGCCCGACTACGGCTTCGCCCTGCACGTCGGTCCCGGCGCGGCGGGGCAGGTCTATTACAAGGCCGGCGTGCTGACCTCGACCTCCGACGCCCTGGAGCTGACCTTCAACGGCCGCGGCGCGCACGGCTCGATGCCGGCCGCCTCGATCGATCCGGTGATGATGGCCGCCCGCTTCACCGTCGACGTCCAGAGCGTGATCAGCCGCGAGAAGGACCCCGCCGCGTTCGGCGTGGTCACCGTCGGCTCGATCCAGGCCGGCAGCGCCGGCAACATCATCCCCGACAAGGCCAAGGTGCGCGGCACCATCCGCACCCAGGACGACGGCGTGCGCGACAAGATCCTGGCCGGCGTCACCCGCACCGCCAAGGCCGTGGCCGAGATGTCGGGCGCCCCGGCCCCGGATCTGGAGATCGTTCCAGGCGGCAAGGCGGTGGTCAACGACGCGGCCCTGACCGAAAAGACCGCCGCCGTCTTCAAGGCCGCCTTCGGCAAGGACGCCGTGGCCGTGCCGTCCCCCGGCTCGGCCAGCGAGGACTATTCGGAGTTCATCATCGCCGGCGTGCCGTCGGTCTATTTCTCGATCGGCGGTTTCGACCCCAAGGCGATGGCCGATGCGAAGGCGGCCGGCAAGCCGCTGCCCGTCAACCACTCGCCGTTCTTCGCCCCGGTCCCCGAGCCGTCGATCCGCACGGGCGTGGAGGCCATGACCCTGGCGGTGATGAACGTGCTGGCAAAGTAGGGGTCAATCGAGGCGTTTGGCCCCGTGCTTGATACGGATGATCTGCACCATTCCGCCCTTGATGCGGTAGCGCACGATGTAAGGCGCGATCGCCACCAGTTCGCGGACGTCTCCACCAGCGGGGCGTCCGCGATGCGGATGTTGGGCGAGGGCCTCGACGGCAGTGACTAGACGTATGGCGAGCCGCTGCGCGGCGATCGGGCGTACCTGTCCGATGTAGGCGCGAATACCTTCGAGATCACGTCGAGATCGGATCGACCATGCGACCTTGAAGGCGGGGGCGTCTTGGTCGGCCATTGCGGAATGTCTCGACGTGAAAGCTGCCCGTTAGTTTGATTTTTTGGCGCTGAGCCGAAGAGCCTGTTTCAATCGCCCGTCGGAGGAGGCGTCTCTCCGGGCGTGCCCCAGGAGAGCAGCCACGCCTTCATCTTCTCGTGCGAGATCGTGCGACCAGCTTCGAGATCGGCCAAGCCTTCGGCGTCGGCCACGGCTTCGGCGTCGCTGTCAGTGTCGTCGAAAATGGACGGCTCAGCTTTCATGATGTGCAGAATAGCATGGTCCTCGTCCTCTGGGAGGACCATCTACGCGGCCGTCAGGTACCCTTCCAGCACGTCCAGCGCGTGCTGGAGCCTGGCGCGCCGCCATTCGGCGGTGCTCATGTCAGTGTCGAGCGTCACCGACAGCGACCAGCCGTTGGCCAGGTGGAAGCGGCTCATGGCTGCGATGGTGACGTAGATCTGGATCGGGTCGAGGTTGTCGCGGAACAGGCCCTGCTCCTGACCGCTCTCGATCAGGCGCTCGATGGTGCGGCGCAGGGGGAAGGCGGTCTCGGTGACCTTGCGGCTCTGCGCGACGAACTTGCCCTGCATCAGGTTCTCGTTGCGCAGCAGGCCCTCGAAGCGGGGGTTTTTCTCGAAATATTCGAAGGTGAAGCGCTGCAGTTCGAGGAAACCTTCGAGCGGCTTGTCGAAGTCGATCTTAAGCTCGGCCTCGCGGTTGCGCAGGTCCTCGTATGCGGCCTCCAGCACGGCGACGTAGAGGCCCTTCTTGTCGCCGAAGTAGTGATAGAGCATGCGGATGTTGCACTTGGCGGCCTTGACGATCCGCTCGATGCGCGCGCCCGCGAAGCCGGCCTGCGAGAACTCCTTCAGCGCCGCCGACATGATCGCCTTGCGCGTCCGCTCGGCGTTGCGCTTGCGCGGCGCCGGGGCGTCGGGGGCGACCTCGTGATCGGCGTCGGACAAGGGGGCGGCCTCCAGCGTGCTCAGGGCAGTTTGGCCCCGGATTCGATCCAGGCGCCAAGCTTGGCGCGCTCCTCATCGGTCATATGGGTCTCGTTGCCAAGCGGCATGCTGGTGCTGACCACCGCGCGTTCCTTGATCTTGGGCGCATAGCGGGCGATGTGCTCGGGACTGTCGAAGGTCACGCCATTGGGCGGGGCGCCGAAGCCGCGATGCGTGGGCTTGGCCGCGTGGCAGGTCACGCAGTGCTTCTCGACGATCGCCTGGGCCTCGAAGAAGCTGACCGGGCCCAGCACGGCGGGCGCCTTGGGCTTCTGGCTGGCGATGACGCTGACGGCGAACATCAGCATGGCCCCGTAGAACAGGAAGTCGTGCCGGATGATCCCGTGATGGCGCAGGTTGAAGAAGTGGCGGATCGAGATCCCCGCCATCCCCACCAGCGCCAGCAGCAGCCAGGCCAGCGGGTGGCCGGTGATGGCCGGATAGTGGTTGCTGATCATGATGAACAGGATCGGCAGGGTCATGTAGTTGTTGTGCACCGAGCGCTGCTTGCCCGCCGCGCCCAGGCGCGGATCGACCGGGCGGCCGGCCAGCATGTCGGCGACAATCTTCCGCTGGTTGGGGATGATGGTCAGGAAGACGTTGGCGGCCATGGCCGTGCCGATGATGGCGCCGACATGGATGAAGGCCCCGCGATCGGTGAAGAGGTGTTGCAGGGCGTACGCCGCGCCGATCAGGGCGCAGAACCAGACGATCCCGAACAGGCGCGGATGCTCGACCAGCGGCGAGCGGCACAGGCCTTCGTAGACGAGGAGGCCCCCGAAGATGAAGGCAAGGCCCACGCCCACCGCCTGCCAGTGGCTGAAGGCGTGCTTGGCCGGGTCGATCAGATAGACCGGCGCGCCCCAGTAGTAGAGCACGAAGAGCAAAGCAAAGCCCGACAGCCAGGTGGTGTAGGCCTCCCACTTGAACCAGTGCAGGTGGCCGGGCATGTGCGCCGGGGCGGTCAGGTACTTCTGCGAGTGGTAGAAGCCGCCGCCGTGCACGGCCCACAGCTCGCCCTTCACCCCGTCCTTGGGGGGGCTTCCATCCAAGGACTCTGGCGCTCGCAGGTTGTTGTCGAGCCAGACGAAGTAGAACGAGGCGCCGATCCAGGCGACGCCCGCGATCACGTGCAGCCAGCGGAGCGCCAGGTTCAGCCAGGCGGCGAGATCGTAGTCCATCTAGTCGGTCACGGCGTCTTGGATGCGGAGTTTGGAGATCAGGCCGATCTGCAGAAGCGCCTCGGCGATCTCGGCCTCGCGGTCGTTGGACAGGCGCGCCTGCATGGCCCGCAGGATCGAGGTCTTGTCGTTCAGCCGAACAGCGATGATGAACGGAAAGCCGAAGCGTTTCCCGTAGGCGGCGTTGAGGTCGTGGAAGCGCGCGAATTCCTCGGGCGTCAGCTTGTCCAGGCCCGCGCCGGCCTGCTCGGCCGTGCTTTCGGCGGTAAGCTGCCTGGCGATCGCGGCCTTGCCGGCCAGTTCGGGGTGGGCGCGGATCAGGGCCAGCCTGTCGTCGAGGGGGGCGGCGTTCAGCACCTGCATCATCGCGCCGTGCATGGCCTCGATGCTGTCGAAGGGGCGGGCGCTCCAGGCGCGCTCGACCACCCAGGGCGACAGCTCGAAGGCGAAGCCCAGGGCGGTGACGAAGCCCGTCTGGTTCATGATGTTGAGCAGGGCCAGGGTCAGAGGCGGGGCGCTCATCCCTTGGCTCCGTACGGATGGGTCGCGATCCAATGGCGGGCGATGTCGATGCGCTTGGCCACCCAGACCTTGTCGTGGCGGGTCACGTGCTCGAGGAACCGGCGCAGGGCCATGATCCGGGCCGGCTTGCCGACGATGCGGCAGTGCAGGCCGATGCTCATCATCTTCGGCGCCGTCTCGCCCTCCAGCCAGAGGGCGTCGAAGGCGTCGCGCAGATAGGCGAAGAACTGGTCGCCGCTGTTGAAGCCCTGGGGCGCGGCGAAACGCATGTCGTTGGTGTCGAGCGTGTAGGGCACGATCAGCTGGGCGCGGCCGTGCTGGTCGTCCCAGTAGGGCAGGTCGTCGCTGTAGCTGTCGGCGTCGTAGACGAAGCCGCCTTCCTGCGCGACCAGACGGGCGGTGTTGGGGCTGGTGCGGCCCTGGTACCAGCCGAGCGGACGTTCCCCGGTCAGGCGCTTGTGCACTTCGATGGCCTTTTCGATGTGCTCGCGTTCGAGGTCCTCGGGGAAGTGCTGGTAGTCGATCCAGCGATAGCCGTGGCTGGCGATCTCCCAGCCGGACGTCAGCATCGCCTCGACCACGTCAGGCGCACGCTCCATGGCCTGGGCGACGCCGTAGACGGTCAGCGGCAGGCCGAACTCCTCGAACAGGCGGCGGATGCGCCAGAAGCCGGCGCGCGAGCCATATTCGTAGAGGCTCTCCATCGACATGTGCCGCATGCCCTCGATGGGCTGGGCGCCGACCATCTCCGACAGGAAGTATTCGCTGACCTTGTCGCCGTGCAGCACCGAGCGCTCGGCGCCTTCCTCGTAGTTCAGGACGAACTGCACGGCCACGCGCGCGCCGTCCGGCCACCGGGCGTGCGGCGGGTGCTCGCCGTAGCCTATGAGGTCGCGGGGGTAGGTCATGCGCCGCGGGCCCCCTCAGTCGCTCCGCGACAGCTCCCCCAGCGGGGGAGCATCTTGGCGGTGGCGTTGGCGAAGATCCTCCCCCTCTGGGGGAGCTGTCGCGGAGGGTCGGAGGGGGTCTTCACCGCCATCATCCGAATACCGCCGCCGCCGCATCCACGCCCGCTCCAGCCGGGGCGCTGAAGCCTTCCCAGCGCAGCACCGCCTCCAGCGCCGCGAGCGTTTGCAGCACCGCGTGCTTGCGGGCGTTCACGCCCATGGTCCCGATCCGCCAGATCTTGCCGGCCAGCGGCCCGAAGGCTGCGCCGATCTCGATCTCGAACTCGGTGCGCATGCGGGCCTTCACCCGGTCGTAGTCGACGCCGGCGGGGGCGATCACGCCGGTGACGTTGGTCATCTTGTGCGCCTGGTCGCCATACACCGTCAGGCCCATGGCCTCGACGCCAGCGGTCATGGCGGCCCCGGCCTGGGCATGGCGGGTGAAGCGGGCCTCGAGCCCTTCCTCCAGTACGATGCGGGCGCATTCGCGGGCGGCGAACAGCATGCTGGCCGCCTCGGTATGGTGGTTCAGCCGCTTGTCCGACCAGTAGTCCATGATCATGGCCAGGTCGAAATAGTTGGAGGCGATGCGGCGGCCGTTCCCCGTCATGCCCGCGGTCGCCAGGCCCTTCTCCACATGGCGACGGGAAAAGATGTAGTCGGCGGCCTTGTCGCTGATGGTGATCGGGGCCGAGCCGGACGGCCCGCCCATGCACTTCTGCAGGCCGGCGGTGACGATGTCGGCCTTCCAGGCATCGACCGGCACGCTCATGCCGCCAAGCGTGGCGGTGGCGTCGACATACAGAAGCGCGCCGTGCCGCTGGCAGATCTCGCCGATCGCCTCGATCGGCTGGGCGATGGTGGTCGAGGTGTCGCCGTGCACGCAGGCCACAAGGCGCGGCTTCACGCGCTTGACCGCATCCTCGACGGCCTGCGGATCGACGACCTTGCCCCATTCGCCTTCGACGAAGGTGACACGGGCGTCGCAGCGCTCGGCGATCTCGGCCAGCAGCAGGCCAAAGCGCCCAGCGTTCACCACCACCACGTCGTCGCCCGGTTGCAGGGTCGAGACCAGCGCCGCCTCGATGCCGGCCCGCGAGGTCCCGTCGACCACGAAGGTCCATTGGTTCTGCGTCTGGAAGACGCCGCGATACAGCGCCATGACCTCGTTCATGTAGCCGGTGAACTCGGGGTCGAACTGGCCCAGGAGCTGCACCGACATGGCCCGCAGCACGCGCGGGTGCACGTTGATGGGGCCAGGGCCCATCAGCAGGCGGGCGGGGTGGTCGAGTTCTTTGAAGGTGTCGGTCATCGGCACTTCGTTTTTGGTCCGCCCTTGTCCTTCGACAGGCTCGGGATGAGGGCTACTGACAGGTCGTGTTTCTCAGGCGTCGGCATTCAAGATCCTCACCCTGAGCTTGTCGAAGGGCGTGGATCTTGCGTCGCCAGTCGCTCGACGAACCCGACCATGGCCTGGGCGGCCAAGGCGCAGTCGGCGTCGGTGACGGCTTCGGCGGGGTTGTGGCTGATCCCGCCCTCGCAGCGGATGAACAGCATGGCGGTGGGGCAGAGGTCGGCGATGACCATGGCGTCGTGGCCCGCGCCGCTGGGCAGGCGGCGGGCGGGTTGCGCCCCCAAATCGTTCAAGTCGCCGACGGCGGCGGCCAGCAGGTCGGCCAGGCCCGTATCGCAGGGGCTCTCGGCCAGTTCCTGCATCAGGGTGACCGACACCGACAGGCCGCGGCGGGCGGCGATGGCCTCGATCCGCGCGGTCACGGCGGCGACGGCGGCGTCGCGGGTGGCCGAGGTCTCGGCGCGGATGTCCATCGAGAACTCGACCGCGCCGGGAATGACGTTGAAGGCGCCGGGCAGGGCGGTCATGCGGCCGACCGTGCCGACCAGGCCGTCGGTTCCGCCCAGCGGACCCTCGCGGCAGATGTGTTCGAGGGCCAGAACCGCCTCGGCGGCGGCGGGACCGGGGTCCTTGCGCAGACCCATGGGCGTGGTGCCGGCGTGGCCGGCCTGGCCCTTGAAGCGGACGAGTATGCGCTTCTGGGCGGCGATGGCGGTGACGACACCCAGGGCCAGGCCCTCGGCCTCCAGCACCGGTCCCTGCTCGATATGCGCTTCGAGGAAGGCGAAGATCTCGCCGGGCTTGCGGGCGGCCTCGACGAGACGGGTGGGATCCAGGCCGAAGGCGGCGTAGGCCTCGGCCAGGCTCGTACCCTCCGCGTCGGTCATCTCCATCACCTGGGGATCGACCGTGCCGGCGACGGCGCGGCTGCACGCCATCGAGGCGGGGAAGCGCGAGCCTTCCTCGTCGCCGAAGGCGATAGCTTCGAGCGCGAAGGGCAGGCGGCGGCCCTGGCGATGGAAGGTCTCGATCAGGTCGACGGCCAGCATCACGCCCAGCGCGCCGTCATAGCGGCCGCCGTTGCGTACGCTGTCGATGTGCGAGCCGATCAAGAGGGCCGGGGCGTCGGGCGTCTGCCCTTCATAACGGCCGACCAGATTGCCGGCCGGATCGAGGCGGACGGCCATGCCGGCCTCCTCCATCCAGAATTTCAGAGTGTCGAGGGCGGCCTTGTGGGCGGGGGTCAGGAACCGCCGCACCAGCATGTCGTCGGCCTCGCTGAACGGCGCCGCGCCCATCAGGTCGCAGCGGGCCTTGGCCCTGACGCCGATCTCGAACGCTTGAGTCACTCCGCTCCCCGCCGTTTCGTCGCCCTACCCGATAGCAGGCTGCGCCCGCCGGTCCGCCCCGGCAAGCGCCTCGACGGCGAAGTCTCCGCCGATTGCCCGCGCAAGCGCCAACCGCACCCGCGGGCGCCTGCTTGTAAGTCATAAATCACTTACTTTAGTGGCGTCGAGCGTCGGCTTGGCCTGTCCTTGTCCTGTCGTTGTGCAGGTTGCATGTTGCGCTCATGTCGACCCCGAAGAACCGTACCGTCGAAGCTCGCATCCTGCGCGTGAACCACGGCGGCGAGCATGGGGCGATCCGGATCTATCGGGCCCAGATCGCGCTGGCCCGACTGCGCGCGCCTGACCTGCTGCCGTTCCTGACGCGGACTCTCGCCCACGAGCGCGAGCACCTGGAACGCTTCCGGGCCCTGATGCCGACGCGCGCGGCCAAACCCTGCCGCTTGATGTGGATCTGGTCGGTCGGCGGTGTGGCGCTCGGCGGGGTGACGGGCGTCCTCGGCCGTAAGGCGATCCTGGTCTGCACCGAGGCGGTGGAGCGCACGGTGCATCGGCATCTCGACGACCAGCTGGCCTGGCTGGGCGAGCGCGACGCCGAGATGGCCGCGACGATCCACGACATCCAGCAGCAGGAGCTCGGGCATCTGCGCTACGCCGAGAAGGAGCGTGGGGCGCCGAATGGGCTGACCGCGTTGCTGGATGCAACCATCTGCATCGCCGTCGAGGCGCTGATCTGGCTGTCGACCCGCGGAGACTCGCTGCGCCTCGCCCGGACCCTGCGGGCGGCCGCCTAGGCGCCGCCCTCAGCCGCCAGCGCCAGGCGCTTCTTCGGGAAGGCGTCGGGCAGTTCCTCGCGCAGGAAGGCCATCATCTTCTCGCGCACCTCGCAGCGCAGGTCGAAGGTGGTGGGGGCGTTGCGGGCGCTGACCAGGCAGCGCACCTCCATGACCTCGGGCGTGATGTCGGTGACGGCCAGGTTGACGACCTTGCCGTCCCAGCGCGGCGAGGCCTTGGCGATCTCCTCCAGCTTCTCGCGCAGGCGATCGACCGGGGCGGAAGGGTCGACATAGAGCATGGCCGTGCCGATCAGGGCCGCGCTCTCGCGGGTCCAGTTCTGGAACGGCGTCTGGATGAAGTAGCTGAGCGGCAGCACCATCCGCCGCCAGTCCCACAGGCGCACGACCACGTAGGTGGCGTTGATCTCTTCGATATTGCCCCACTCCTTCTCGACGATCACGGCGTCGTCGATGCGGATCGGCTGGGTGACGGCGATCTGGATGCCGGCGATCAGGTTGGTCAGCAGCGGCTGCAGGGCCAGACCCACGATCAGCGAGGCCGCGCCGCCGGCGGCCAGCAGGCTGACGCCCCATTGGCGCACGCCGGGAATGGTCATCAGCGCCAGGGCCAGGGTGAAGATGCCGATCAGTATGGCCATCGCCCGGCGCAGGATGCGGATCTGGGTGATGTGCTTGCGGGCCAGCAGGTTGTCTTCGACGTCGACCTTGAAGCCGCGCATGTAGAGCGCGGCGCCGATGTCGAGCGCGGTCATGGCCATCCAGCCCAGCAGGATGATGAACATCACCAGCAGCAGGTGCTTGGCGGTGGCGGCCTGGGCGACGTCGAGCGGCGCGATCGACACCGCCGCGCCCAGGGCGGCGACGATGAAGGCCATGCGCGTGGGGCGGCGGGTGCGGGCGATCATCGCCTGCCAGAAGGCGTCGCGCTTTGCGAAGCCGTGGCGCACGATCCGTACGGCCACGGCGTGGACGGCCAGGGCGATAGCGATGGCGGCCACGATCAGGGCCAGGCTGACGATCCAGGGCGGGGCCCAGGCGATCAGCCACACGGACTCGTTCAGCCAGTCAGGCAGCCAGGCGGGAAGATCCTTCATGACCGGGGCCAACGCGCCCGGGCCCTCGTGGCTCCCCGAAAAACGCCGTTAGGCCCTGGCGAACTTGCCCGCGGCACGCACCGAACCGGTCGGCTTGCCGCTGGGCGAGCCGCCGATCGGCTCATCGGTGACGGCCAGGGTGGCGGTGTATGTACCCGCCCCGCGCAGGTGTTCGGGCATGGGCATGCGCATGGGCTTGTCCATCGGCATCACGCCCAGCGAGATCGGGTCCTGGCCCTCGGGAATGACCCAAAGCTCCGCGTCGCGGCCTTCCGGCATCTTCATGCCCATGGGCGTCAGCATCACCTGGTCCATGCCGTGGTCGAGCGTGGCGACGATCATCGGCTTGTTGGTGGTCGGGTCGGCGATCAGCGCCACCTCGGCCGCCTGCGGCCTAGCCGGGGCGGGCGCAACTGCCGGCGGCGGGGCGGGACGCGGCAGCACCGCGACCACGACGCAGGCCGCCGCCAGGGCCATGGCGCCGGCGGTGAGGCCGCGCCAGAGGGTCACGTTGCTCCAGGCCGACGGCTTCAGCGGCTCGGCGATCAGGTTCTGGATGCGCGGCCACAGGCCTTCGGACGGCTGGGCCGAGGCGACGTCGGCGGCCAGCGGCGTCAGGCGCTCCTCCCACCAGGCCACCGAGCGGGCGAAGGCCGGGTCGACGCTCAGCCGGTGTTCGACCTCGGCGCGTTCGGACGCATCCAGCACGCCCAGCACATACTCCCCGGCCAGGGGGCGCTCTTCGCTGTCGCGGCTTTCGGGGCCTTCAGGCGGAATGTCGGTCGCGTCGGTCATGCTTCGAGACAGGCCCGCAGGCTGATCAGGCTGCGCCGGATCCAGCTTTTCATGGTGCCCAGCGGCACGCCGACCGCCTGGGCCAGGGCGTCGTAGGTCAGGCCCTCGAAGAAGGCCTTGCGCACGGCGCCGGAATGCTTGGGGTCGAGCTGGTCGAGGCAGCCGTCTAGGCGCTGGCGATCCTCGTCGGCCTCGATCCTTGCCGGGGCCAGCGGCGCGGCGTCGGGCAGGCTTTCCGCCTCCTCGACGCCGGTCATCACCCGGCTCCCGCGCGAGCGCAGCCGGTCGATGGCGCGGTTGCGGGCCAGGCTGACCAGCCAGGTGATCGGGCTGGCCTTTTCCGGGTCGAACCGTTCGGCCTTGTTCCACACCGTCAGATAGACGTCCTGCAACACGTCCTCGGCCTCCTCGCGATCATTCAAGATACGCAAGGCGACGCCCAATAGCTTCGCGGAGGTGTGTCGATAGACGTATTTGAGGGCGTCCTGGTCGCGGTTGGCGACGCGAGCGATCGCTCGCGAAAGCAAGGCGCGGCTGCTGTCAGCGTCCAAGCGACGTCCCCTCCGGCATCATGCCTGGCGGGGACGCTCGCATGCTCCTTCAAGGCTGGCAACGGCTTACCGCTGGCCGAACCGACTGGCGACGAAATAGCCCGCCGAGGCCGCCGCGGTGGTGACGAAGGCGCCCCAGGCCATGTCGGCCAGGGTGACGGCGGTCGACCAGGTCTTCAGCGTCGCCTGGTTGGTCAGGTCGTAGGTGGCGTAGGCGGCCAGGCCGAACAGGGCGGCGTTGGCCAGCAGGCGCGGCCAGCCGCCGTCCGGGCGCAGGGCCGGAACCAGCGCGAACCAGGTCACCGCGCCGATATAGATCAGGTAGAAGGCCACGGCCGGCGGCAGGCTGGGCGTGTCGGCCATCAAGGCGCCGATGCGCGGCCGATAGAGACGGTCGGCCATCTGGGTCAGCCAGACGGCGTCCAGCGCCAGGAAGACGACGGCGGTCGACAGATAGCCGAGGGCGTAGCGAAGCATTTTCCGAAGGTCTCCTTCAGGGGACGGGCCGCAGGCGGTAGTGGCTGACGCCCCACTCGGATCCGCCGCGATGGCCGAACAGGCCGGCGGTGGCCAGGAAGAACAGCCGCCAGCGCCGTCGCCAGATCCGGGCGTCGGCGCCATAGACCTCTGCCAGCAGGGGATCGACCACCTCGGAGGCAGAGTCGAAGCGCTCCAGCCACTGCATGGCCGTGTGGGCGTAGTGCGCGCCGCTCCAGCGCCAGTCCATGGCCACCTCGAACAGGTCGCGAAACTGCCGGGGCAGGTCGTGGCTGGGCATGATCCCGCCGCTGAAGAAGTGGCGGGCGATCCAGTCGTCGGGGTCCTCGGTCTCGAAGCGATAAGGCGTCGTGGCGTGGGTGAAGACGTGCAGGAACAGCAGGCCGTCGGGCTTCAGCCAGGTGCGCACCTTGGCCAGCAGGGCCCGCCAGTTGCTCATGTGCTCGAACATCTCGACCGAGACCACGCGGTCGAAGCGCCGGTGGGTGTCGAAGACGTTCATGTCGGCGGTGACGACGGTCAGGTTGCCAAGGCCGCGCTCGGCGGCGCGCGCCTGGATGAAGGCCCGCTGCGAGGTCGAGTTCGACACCGCCGTGATCGTCGAGGCGGGAAAGCGCTCGGCCATCCACAGCGACAGCGAGCCCCAGCCGCAGCCGAGCTCCAGGACCTCTTGGCCGTCGCGCAGGTCGGCATGGCTTTCGGTCTCGCGCAGGGCGGCGATCTCGCCGTCGGCGAGCGTGGCGGCGCCCGGCGGGTAGAGTCCGCTGGAGTATTTCAGGCGCGGACCCAGCACCGCCTCGAAGAAGGCGGCCGGCAGCTCATAGTGCTGGGCGTTGGCGTCGGCGGTGTGGGTGGCGATCGGGCCGTCGATCATCGCAGCGGCGAACTGGGCGGTGGTCTCCGGCGGCGCCTGCTCCAGCGAGCGCCGCGCGCCTGCGACCAGCTGATGGATGGCCAGGCGCGAGACGAAGTCGGGCACGGGCGCGTCCTGCGCCAGGCGGACCAGGGCCTGGATCGGTCCGCCGCCGCTGCGGCCCAGGCCCTCGTCGCGGGCGGGCGTCTTGCCGGTCAGGTCGCGCGTGGTGTCCGTCATCGTGCCTCCGTCCGTGGCGGCCGCACCCCGTCTGTCGGGCTGGCGACCTTCGGACGCAGCTACGCGCGAAGGCGGCGTCCGGATGCATGCGTCCAAGCGGCGGACTGCTCCGTAGCTACCAGGAAGCCTTGCCGACAGGAGCACCAGCCTTGCCGACCTCCAGCCCAAGCCCGCGCCAGCGCATCGCCGTGGTCGGTTCAGGAATCTCCGGCCTGTCGGCGGCCTGGCTGCTGTCCCGGCGCCACGAGGTCGTTCTGTACGAGGCCGACGATCGCCTGGGCGGCCACGCCCACACGGTGGAGGCCGGCGGGATGGCGGTGGACACCGGCTTCATCGTCTACAACGAGCCGAACTATCCCAACCTGACGGCGCTGTTCGGCCACCTGGGCGTCGAGACCGCCGCCAGCGACATGTCGTTCGGGGTGTCGCTGGACGACGGGGCGCTGGAATATTCCTCCAACAGGCTGCTGGCCCAGAAGCGCAACCTGGTGAACCCGCGGTTCCTGGGGATGCTGATCGACGTCATGCGCTTCTATCGGGCCGGCACGCGCGACGCCCAGGCGCTCGAGACGGATGGCGGTTTCTGCCGGTTGGCCGACTATCTGGACGCGCAGGGGTTCGGCCGGGCCTTCCAGGAGGATCACCTGCTGCCCCAGGCGGCGGCGATCTGGTCGGCCTCGCTGCGCGACATCCGCGAGTTTCCGGCCGGCGCCTTCCTGCGCTTCTTCGACAATCACGGCCTGATGCTGCCGATCGACAAGCGGCCGATCTGGCGGACGGTGACCGGCGGCAGCGCCCGCTACGTCGCCGCCCTGGCGGCCGACACGGACGGCGAGATCCTGCTGTCGAGGCCGGTGCGGCGGATCACGCGCCATCCCGACCACGTGGTCGTCGAGGACGGGCGCGGCCAGGCGCGGAGTTTCGACCAGGTGGTGATCGCCGCCCACGCAGACCAGGCCCTGGCCATGTTGGCCCAGCCGACCCCGGAGGAGACGGCGCTGCTGGGCGCCTTCCGCTACAGCCGCAACCGCGCGGTGCTGCACCGCGACGCGGGCCTGATGCCGCGCCGGCCCGCCGCCTGGGCCAGCTGGAACCATGTCGGCCGCCGGGGCGAGCGGGGCGAGGGCGGGGTGACCTACTGGATGAACCGCCTGCAGCCGCTGGGCGAGGCCGCTCCCTGTTTCCTGTCGCTCAATCCCGACCGCGCGCCGGGCGCCGTGCTGCACGACCAGGTCTATGAGCATCCGCTGTTCGACGGTCCGGCCATGGCGGCCCAGGCGCGGCTGTGGTCGTTGCAGGGCGTGCGCCGGACTTGGTTCGCCGGCGCCTATTTCGGCTCGGGCTTCCACGAGGACGGCCTGCAGGCGGGCCTGGCCGTGGCCGAGCAGCTGGGCGGTGTGCGCCGGCCCTGGCTGACCCCGAACCCGTCCGGCCGCATCTTTCTCGATACGCCCGCCGAGGCGCGCCAGGCGGAGCTGGTCGCGTGAGCCTGCGCTCGGCCCTCTATTGCGGCGTGGTGGTCCACGAGCGCGCCCGGCCCCGGCGCCATCGCCTGCGCTATCGGATATTCATGCTGTTGCTCGATCTCGACGAGCTGGACGCGGCGGGTCGGGCCTTGCGCCTGTTCTCGCACAACGCCCTGAACCTGCTTAGCTATCACGACCGCGACCATGCCGGCCGCATGCCCGCCCCGGTCAAGCCGCAGGTCGAGGCGCTGCTGGCGGCGCGCGGGCTGGACGCGCCGGGCGGCCCCATCCTGGCCCTGTGCATGCCGCGCGTGCTGGGGCACGGCTTCAACCCGCTGACGGTCTATTTCTGCCATGACCGCGAGGGGCGCCTGGCCGCGGTGGTCTATGCGGTCAGCAACACCTTCGGCGAGCGCCACGACTACGTGCTGCCGGCCATGGCGCGCGACGACGGGCTGGTCGTGCAGGCCTGCGACAAGACCTTCTATGTCTCGCCGTTCCTGCCGATGGACCTGCGCTACGCCTTCCAGGTCGCGCCGCCGGGCGAGGGCGTGCGGGTGGGGATCGACGTGCACGACGACGCCGGGCGGGTGCTGTCGGCCGGCTTTTCGGGGCGGCGCGAGACCCTGAGCGACGGGGCGCTGCTGCGCGCGGCGCTGAGCCATCCATGGCAGGTCGCCGGCGTGCTGGCGGCCATCCACTGGGAGGCGGCCAAGATCTTGCTCAAGGGCTTCCGGTTCTTCGCCAACCCTCGCCTGGCCAAGGAAAAAGCGGCGCGGACAGAAGTCCGCCCCTCTGCGCTGAACAAAGAAAAAGCGGCGCGGACCTGAGTCCGCGCCGCCAGTCGTTCCGGGGAGAAAGACGCGATCGGCGTCAGTAGACGAAGCGCGCGCCCATGAAGACCGAGCGGCCGGTGGCGGCGTAGCGCGACACGACCGGATCGTCCTGGTAGGCCCAGCGCTCTTCCTTCTGGTCCGTCAGGTTCAGGGCTTCGAGCGACAGGGTGATGTTCTTGGTCAGCTTGTAGGTGGCCGAACCGTCGAGGTTGAAGGTCTTCTTGCTGCCCGCGAAGTCGTTGACCAGCGGGCTGTCGCAATAGCCCGGGTCGCAGGTGCCGGCGGCGACCGGATAGGTCTGGCTGTAGCCCTTGCGGTAGGACGACGACAGGCGGGCCGAGAACTTCTCGACTTCATAGAAGATCGTGAAGTTGAAGGCGTCAGGCGATGCGCCCGTGAACGGGGCCTTGGCGGTGATCGCCGCCGCGCCCGTGCGGGTGTTGGCCGGGGTGACGATGTACTCCAGCTCCGACTCCAGGTGAGTGGCGTTGAACTGGACGCCCAGGTTCTTGAAGTACCAGGGCAGGAAGGTCAGGTTCTGCTGGTAGTTGACCTCGATGCCGCGGATGTAGCCGCCCGGCGCGTTGTCGAACTGGCGGATGTCGAAGGTGTTGTCGGCGTCGATATAGGCCAGGGCGTTGACGTTGGTCTGGGCGGCCCGCAGGGCGGCGATGCCCGCGGCGTCCAGGATCTGGCTCAGCGGCGCGTTGTTGATCAGGGTCTGCGGGAAGTTGTTGATCTGCTTGTCGAAGACCGCGACCGACACCAAGGCGCCCGAGGTGAAGTACCACTCGAAGCTCAGGTCGTAGTTGACCGCGCGGAACGGGTCGAGCTTCGGGTTGCCGACGGTCATCGTGCCGCCGACAACGGCGCCGGCGCCGGTGGGCACGCTGATCGCCGTGACCGAGGGCGACAGATTGCCCAGCATCGGGCGGGCCATGACCTTGGCCGCGCCGAAGCGGATGTACATGTTGTCGGCCACCTCGTAGGCGGCGTTCAGCGAGGGCAGGACGTCGGTGTACTTGTTCTCGCCCGAGATCGGACGCGAGCCGTTGGTCAGGCCCGAGGACTCCAGCTCGGTGATGGCGTAGCGGGTGCCGACGTTGCCGCGCAGTTCGCGACCGAACAGCTCGGTGTTGTAGTCGAACTGGACGAAGGCGCCGGTGTCCTTCTCCTCGACCGAGTAGCGGTTGGCCGCGCTGCTCAGGTACGACAGGCGCCAGTCGCCCCACTTGTTGACGCAGTTACAGTCGAAGTCGAACAGGCTGACCATCTTCTGCAGGTCGGGCGCCAGGAAGGCGGTGGTGCCGCCGGACGGGACGTCCAGGCCGGTGCCCCAGTTGATGACCTTGCTGACCGAAGCGATGTTGGAGCCGGCTTCCTTCAGGCTGGGGTTCAGGGTCTCGCCGCTCAGGCGGCGATACTCGGCGGTGTCGAAGCCGTACTTGCGCTGGCTGACGCCGAACCGGACGGCGTAGTTGTCGTCCAGGTCGTACTTGAAGTCGAAGCGCAGGGTCTCGTAGTCGTTGTTGGTGAAGCGCTGGAAGTGGCGAAGGGCCGAATAGCCCTTCACGAAGTCCCAGGCCGAGGCCTGGGTCGCGTCGAAGCCCAGGTTCAGCAGCGGCATGTCGCCGCCGCCGCGCGCGTCGTAGACGAGGTAGTCGTCGCCGGCCACGCCCTGGCCCGAGTCCAGGCGGATGAAGTCGGCCAGCAGGCCCTGAGTTTTGTTCTTCGACGACGACTTGCCCCAGACGGCGCTCATCGTGAAGTTGTCGCTGAACTCGTGGTCCAGCTTCAGCGACGACTGACGGAAGTAGGTCGTGAAGAACGCCGCGTCGGCCGCCGAGCGCAGGTCGACATTGCCCAGCTTCAGATAGTCGGCGTTGGCGCCGGTCGGCGACAGCGCCGCATCGATCAGGCGCACGCTGGGACGGCCGATGAACCTGTCGACCATCGCAGTGCCGTTCGCGCTGGGCACGTAACCCACCGACGAGACGGAGTTGTAGTAGTCGTACGGATCGAGGTTGAACGGGTTGTAGCTGTTGGTCGTGCCGGCGACCAGGCCGCCGCCGTTCAGCTGCTGGCCGCAGTCGATGGCGTCGCGGACTTCATTGGCGGCCTGCGCGGTGCACGACGCGTAGAACGCCCGCTTCTGGGCGGCCGTGGTGGCCGGGTTCAGCGTGTAGAACGGGTTGCCGGTGCTGTTGTTGGTGTTGTTGCGGTTCAGGCCGACGGTCTGGACCTGGTAGTTGATCGACGACTGCTGCAGCTCCGAATAGACCCAGTCATACGAAATGGTCGTGCGGCTGGTCGGGCGCCATTGCAGGGCGCCGGTCAGGCCCAGGCGTTCCTGCTCCAGGTCCTGCTGGTTCAGCGTGGCCAGGGCGGGAATGCGGGTCAGCGGGCCGGGCGCGGTGATGGTGCCGGTGCCGGTCAGGCTGGTGGCGTTGGTCGTCGCGCTCGAGGGACTGTTGATCAGGTTGTAGGCGGCCGCGTTCGAGCCGACCAGCATCGAGCAGATCGCCGTGTTGGTGATGTTGATGCCCGGGATCACGCCGCCGTTGCACGAGGTGCCGATCGGGGTCGCGAAGCCCTGCCGGCGCGGCGAGGTGGCGGTCGAGTTCGTCGCCAGGAAAGTCGACTGGCGATAGGTGTAGTCCGACTGGCCGGCCTGGCGCTGGTAGCTGTCGATGATCTGGTTGCGCTTGTTGTAGGCGACCGAGAACAGCGCGCCGAAGTCGCCCCAGTTGGTTTCCCAGCGATCGGAGACGAGGCCGGCGAAGCGCGGCGAGTGGGTGCCGCCGTTCTTGTAGTAGGCGTCCTGCACCGACAGGGCCAGGCGACGATCCTTGAAGTTCAGAGGCTTGCCGGTCTCCAGGTCGACCGTGGCGCCCAGCGAGCCTTCGTCGGTCTCGGCCGAAGCGGTCTTCTGGACCTTCAGGGCGCTGAACAGTTCCGAGGCGAAGGTGTTGAAGTCGAAGCCGCGCGAGCGGTTGGCGGCGTCGCCGGCGATCGACGGGCCGGCCGTCGACAGGGCTTCCAGGCCGTTCAGGCGAACGCGGGTGAAGTCGCTGCCCAGGCCGCGGACGGTGATGGTGCGGCCTTCGCCGTTCTCGCGGTCGACCGACACGCCCGGCAGGCGCTGCAGCGACTCGGCGAGGTTGGCGTCGGGGAAGTCGGCGATGTCCTCGGCGTTGATGGCGTCGACCATCACGTTCGAGCTGCGCTTGAGGCTGAGGGCGCTCTGCAGGGCGGCGCGGTAGCCAGTGACGACCACTTCCTCGACCGCGGTTTCCTCGGTCTGGCCCGAAGCCTGGGCGGCGGGGGCGGCGTCTTGGGCGAAGGCGGTTCCGGCGAGCAGCAGGCTGCCGGCGACGGTCAGGGCGCCGAGCGATGCACGATCGCACAGCACGCGGGCGCGGCTCCGCCGCGAAGTGACTTGCAACATATTCCCTCCCAGTTCTTCCCGACGGGCAGGCTCTTGAGTGGCCGACCCGTGATCTCTGTTCTTGTTGGTAGCGGTATCCGCCACCGGTGTCATTAAAATAGCTACCGGTGTCATTAAGCCGAAATGGCCGCTCGGGATCAAACCGAAAAATGGCCGCTCGGTGGCGCGGACGGCAAATATGCGGCGGGGCGTAGCGTCCGGGCAACAAAACGCCGGTTTGCGAACCTGGGGCGAAACGCCGCAGAGGGGCCTTTTCGCGCTCTCAGAAGCGGCGGGAGAGCGCCAGCTCGAACCGCCGACGGCGCGGGTCGGCATAGGTGTTGTAGTCGCCGATGCTGGTCTCGAAGATGCTGGGGCTTTTGTCGAACAGGTTGCGCACGCCCAGGCGGATCTCGCTGTCGCCGGTCCGCCAGCCCCCGGCGAGGTCGAAATAGACCTGGGCCGGCACGGTGCGGACCTCGCCATAGCCCGTCGGGGTGCGGAAGGCGCCGTCGAACTGGGCGCTGGCCGCCAGGGTCCAGGTCCCGCGCCGCCAGGTCGCGCCGCCGTAGCCTCGCCATTCCAGCGGCGCCTGGTAGTCGCCTGTCAGCGCTGTCCAGGCCTCGCCCGGCAGGAGCTTGCGGCGGAAGCTGGGCTGCCAGACCACCGAGCCGCACAGGTCGAGCCGGCCCCCGGCCGTGGCGAAGCCATGGCGCAGCTCGCCGCTGACCAGCTGGGTCTCGAGCTTGGCGCTGTTCATGGCCCGGCCGTCGATTTCCAGCACCCGCCCGACCGTATAGCCGCGGGCGATGTCGGCGGCGGTCAGCGGCGCGCGCGACACCCGGCCCAGCTGCGGGTTGGCCAGCAGGTAGCCCATCGAGAGCTCGCCGGTCAGGCCATAGAAGCCGTCGCGCTTGAGCACGCGGGTATAGTCGAGCGAGGCCCGCAGGTTCGAGCCAGGCGGCTGGATCACCATGCCCACCGAGGCGCTTTCGGCCCGCTCGGGCTTCAGGGCTGGCGAGCTGCCGAACATGTAGATGAACGGCCGGCCGCTGCCGACCGTGTCGCCCGGTCGTCCGGGGTCGGTGTAGAAAATGCCCGGAAGGGTCAGGCGCGAGGTGATCAGCTCGCTGGCCGTGGGCGCCAGGGCTCCGGTGGCGGCGCTGAGGCGCAGCATGACGGCCTTGGCCGGGAACACCCGCGCGCCGGCGGTCCAGGTCCAGACCTCGTGGCGCGAACGGACCAGCGGCGGATCACTGGTCATGGCCAGGGCCGGCGCCCAGGCCTTGCTGTCGTCCAGCCTTACCGAGGCTTGCAGCTCAAGGCCCGCAAGGCCCGGAGGCGCGTGCTCCCGGCGAAAGATCGGCGCGTTGGCCTCGGCGTACAGCGAGGCGACCTTCTGGCGGGCCCCGACCAGGGTATGGGTCGAGCTGGTCTGGTCGCCCTGGGTCGTGGTCTCGACCACGTCGCCGATACGCTCGTCGCGCAGGTCGGCCGCGATCGTCAGGTTGGCCGGGCCCGCCGGCAGCTGGATTGCCGGGCCGGCCGCGCGGACGGCGAGGTTCGAGAAGCGGTTGGATTGCCGGGTGCGCTTGAGCGAGGCGCTGCGATAGAGCTCCAGCACGGATTGCAGCGCGTCGTAGTCGCCGAACGGATCGATCACCGGCCGGTTCAGGCCCTCCTCGCCCCACACGAAGCTGTAGTTCAGGTCCGGCTCGGGCTGGTGTCGATGCTGCTTCAGCCGGATCCGGCCGACGCCGGTCGAGGCGTCGAGGTTCACCCGCCAGCCGAGCGGCGCCTCGATGATCGCCCCGGCGGTAAGCCTCTGGGCGAGGGTGCGCTCCTGGTTCTTCTGGTCGTAGGAGGCGAACGGCACCGAGACCAGGATGTCCTGCTGGAACGGATTGGTCGGCGCCGAAGCGCTGACGAAATAGGCGCGGGAGTTGGGGCTGG
This sequence comes from Caulobacter zeae, assembly GCF_002858925.1. GTDB lineage: Bacteria > Pseudomonadota > Alphaproteobacteria > Caulobacterales > Caulobacteraceae > Caulobacter > Caulobacter zeae. The sequence continues at coordinate 152,897 of NZ_PJRS01000046.1, read as the reverse complement.
TCAGGCCCTCGCCCTCGTTCTCCAGGTGCAGGACGTCGAGATAGGTCTCCACGCCGAACAGCGCGCGGCGGACGCTGGCGGTGATCGCCGTCGAGTGCGCGCCGTTCAGCAGGCTGGCGTCGCCGCTACTGGCGTCGGGGCCAAGGCCGCGCGACAGGGCGCCGGCCCCTTGCAGCGCCAGGCGCTGGAAGTCGCCGGCCGCATAGCGCAGAGGCAGGGTGGTGACGTTCGAGCCGAGGCTTACGCCGGCGTCGGTGACCAGCGGCTGGCCGGTGTAGCTCATGATGTTACGGCCGTCGGCGGCGGCCGCCAGCACCTCGCTTGGCGTGCGGCCGTCCGACTTGGCGCGGTAGCGGGTGGTGAAGTCGCGCTGGATCACCCGCAGCGGCTCGCGCGTCGAGGTCGAGAAGCCGGCCGAGACCTGGGTGCGGCCGCCGTCGGGCGAGAAGCCCAGGCGCGCCTCCAAGCGGCCCTGGCTGGCGTCGCCGCGCGAGGACAGGCCGCCGATCGCGGTGACCTCGCCGCCGTCCTGGTCGCGCCGCAGCACGATGTTGACCACCCCGCCCAGCGCGCCCAGGCCATAGATGCCGCCGGCCGAGGCGGGGATGGTCTCGATGCGCTCGATGGCGCCCAGGGGCAGGGCGTTGATGTCGGGCTGCCGGAAGAACGAGCCGTCCAGTCCCGGCAGGCGGGGCAGCCGGCGGCCGTCGACCAGCACCAGGGTCTGGCTGGGGCCAAGGCCCAGCAGGTCGAGTTCGGAGCGGGCCGCGCCCGGCCGGGCCTGGGCGGGCGAGACGGCGGCGGCGTCGGCCAGCACGCGGTCGCGCAGGAAGCTCCCGGCCTCGTCGGCCTGGGACAGGGCGATTTCGTCTGCGGTGTGCACGACATAGGGCTGGACGCCGTTTTCCAGCCGCCGCAGGTCGCCGTTGAGAGCCCGCCGGCCCAGCACCAGGATCTCGGGGACGGTGGTCACCGCGTCTGAGCCCTGCGGCGCCGTCGCCGACGGGGCGGGGGCCAGGACGTAGACGCCGTCGGCGGTGCGACGCGCCACAAGGTCCGTTCCTTCCAGCAGCCGGTCGAGCGCGGCCTCCACCGACATGCGGCCGCGCGCCTGACCCGAACGCTTGCCGGCGGTCAGGCTGGAGGCGAACAGCAGCTCGGCGCCCGACTGCCGGGCCAGTTGGCGCAGGGCCGACGACAGGTCCTGGCGGTCGACGTCGATCGCGGGCGCGGCGACGGCGGGCCCGGCGATCGCCGCGGCCAGCATGCCCGCCAGTCCCAGCCGTCCCCGCATTCGCCTCCCGCCTCTCTTAAGGTCTCCAGATCGACACGACCCGTATTGCGACGCTAGGTAACGTTGTTATTCGAGCGCGCAAGCCGAGATCGGGGTCTCGGTGAAAATTCGAAGGAAGCGATGAGGATTTCGCCTTCGGCTACGTATTCTAGGAAAGACCCGCTGCTCGGCCGTCCAGCCGAGGCGCGGCGTGGGGTGCGTGGAGCGTAAGGTGGCGGCTGTCCATCCTCAGTCGGCGGACGGTTCGAAGGCGGCGCAGGCCGATCCTGCGCGCGCGCTCGCCTTGCAGGCCGACGTGACCGCCTTCTTCCGCCGCCGCCTGGGCGCCGACGCCGAGGTCGAGGATCTGGTCCAGGAGGTGTTCGTGCGCGCCGCCGACCAGGTGGGGCTCGCCGACGAGGAGTACGCGCGAGCCTATGTCTTCCGCACCGCCGCCAGCGTCTGGGCCGATCGGCACCGGCGGCGGCTGGCGCGGCGGGCCGACCAGCACGTGCCCTTCGATCCCGAGCGCCATGGCGAGACCGACGACGATCCGGCCGGACGCCTGGACGCCCGCGAGACCCTGCGCGCGGCGACCGCCGTGCTGCTGACCCTGCCCGAGCGGACGCGGACGATTTTCGTGCTGCGGCGGATCGAGGGAATGACCGTACGCGAGATCGCCAGCCGCCTGGGCATTTCCGGCAGTGCGGTCGAGAAACACGTGGCCAAGGCGTTGGAGCGCCTTCTGGCCCAGACGGGGGACCTGCGATGAGCGCCTATCCCCTCGCGTTCGACGAGATGGCGCAGCTGCCGCGCGACGAGGCGGCGGCGCTGCTCTGGCTGAACATCGACGAGTCCGATCCGGCCCAGGCCGCCGTGCTCGACGCCTGGCTGGACCGGGATCCGGACAACCGCGCGGCCTGGCTGCGGGCCCAGGAGATCTGGAGCGGTTTCGACGAGGCCGGCGACGAGGCGACGCTGCGGGTGTTGCGACGCCGGGCGGCGAAGACCTCGCGCCCGTTGTCGTCGCGCTGGATGGCGGCGGCTGCCGTGTTCGTCGTCGCCATCGGCCTTGGCCTGTGGCTGGCCGAGCGGCCGGTCCCGGCCCTGCCGCCGCCGGTCGTCGAGGCCTCGGCGGTGTTCGGCGAGCCAGACCTGGTCACGCGCGCCGAGACGAAGACCTTCGACCTGCCGGACGGCAGCAAGGCCAGCCTCGCGCCTGGCAGCGCCCTGGACCTGGCCTATGACCACGGCGGACGCGCCATGCGGCTGGTCAGGGGGCGGGCGTTCTTCGACGTGGTTCCCGACCGGGCGCGGCCGTTCACGGTCGAGGCCGGCGGCCGGCGGATCACGGCCCTGGGCACGCGCTTCGACGTGCGCCTCGACGACGGCCAGCTGCGGGTGACGCTGGTCGAGGGCCAGGTCTCGGTCGCCCGCACGATCGACGCGACCGACGGCCCGGGCCGACCGGTGGTGCTGGCGGCGGGCGAGCAACTGACCGCCGCCCCGGGCCGCGACGTCGTCGCGCCGGCGGAGACGGGCGCCTCGGCCTGGCGCGAGACCTCGATCACCTTCGAGGACAAGCCGCTGTCGGAGGTCGTGGCCGAGCTGAACCGCCACAGCGCCACCAAGCTGGTGGTCGACGACCCGAAGGTGGCGGCGTTGCGCGTGACGGGCCGGTTCCGCACCGGTGACTCGCAACGCTTCCTGCGCACCCTGGCCCAGGTGCTGCCGGTGCGCGGCGAGGCGGCGGGGCCGGGCCGCTATCGCATCGTCCGCGCCGACTGAGCGGATTCGAATAACGCCGGTGTGGGTTTTGCCCGGCGCTGCGTGTTCTCCCCCGGGGAGCCGGTCGTGCTTCCGCCCAGGGGACGAGGCGATGGAACAGCAGATCTGTAGCGAGCGGGCGTCGGCCAGGGTCGGCGCCCTGCTGGAAGAGATCCAGCAGCGACTGTTCGACGACGTCGAGGGCGCGCGACGGCTGATCGACCAGGCGATCCAGGTGCTGCAGGCGCCGTCCGCGGCCAGTCCGACGCGGACCGGCGGCCTGGCACCCTGGCAGGCCCGGCGGGTGGCGCGCTACATCGACGAGAACCTCGAACGGGCCCTGACCGTGGCCGAGCTGGCGGCGGTGGGCGGCGTGCGCCCCGGCTATTTCGGCAAGGCCTTCAAGAGCAGCTTCGGCGTCAGCCCCCACGCCATGGTCCTGCAGCGGCGCGTGGCGCGGGCCAAGATCCTGATCGCCCAGGGCGAGGACCCGCTGAAGGACATCGCCCTGGCCTGCGGCTTCTCCGACCAGTCGCACCTGACCAACCGCTTCCATCGTCTGGCGGGCATGACGCCCGCGGCCTGGCGGCGGCTGCATGCGGCGCCGGTGTTTCATGCGCCGGGCGACGATCGCGGCGGCTGCGTCCAACTCGAGCGGCGCGCCCAGGCCTAGGCTTCCGACCCGTTCCCCCTGCCTTCGAGGTCATCCATGAACGCCGTCGCTTCCATCCATTCCGCCGTCTCGGCCCCCAACCAGTTCGTCGAGGTCGGCGGCCGCACTCTGGCCTACCGCTCGATCGGCGAGGGCCGGCCGCTCGTGCTGTGCACCCGCTTCCGGGGCAATATGGACGTCTGGGATCCCGCCTTCCTCGACGGCCTGGCCGACGAGGGCTTCCGGGTCATCACCTTCGACTATTCGGGCCTTGGCCTGTCGACCGGCGAGGCCACCTACAATCCCGCCGAGATGGCCCGCGACCCGATCGACCTGATGGCGGCCCTCGACCTCAGCGACGTCGTGCTCGGCGGCTGGTCGCTGGGCGGCATGGCGGTCCAGGTGGCCTTCGCCGTGGCCGGCGCGCGGATCAGCCACCTGCTGCTGATCGGCACCACCCCGCCCGGGCCGCTGGTCAAGCCGGCCGAGCAGTTGTTCTTCGACACGGCGGTGATCGAGGACTACGCGCTGAAGGAAGAGGAGATCCTGTTCTTCGAGCCGAAGTCGCAGGCCAGCCGCAAGGCCGCCGCCGAGTCCTCGGCCCGGATCGCCGAACGTACCGAGGGGCGTTCGCCGGTAGTGCCGATCGCCTTCGCCCGCGCCAATATAGGGGACGGGCCCAAGAACCCGATCTTCCCTGCCGACGCGGTGCTGGAGGTGCTGAAGACGACGACCAAGCCGATCCTGCACCTGGGCGGCGACCACGACATCATCTTCCCGGTCGAGAACTGGTACGCCTTGAACCAGGTGCTGCCGACGCTGCACCTGATCACCTACCCTTCGGCCGGGCACGGGCCCCAGCACCAGTATCCGCGCGCCTCGGCCGAGCACATCGCCAGCTTCGTGCGCTCGACCAGCTAAAGGTTCAGAGGGACGCCTGGCGCCGTTCGCGACGCCAGGCGCTGGGCGGCGCGCCTTCCCGCCGCCGGAACAGGCGCGACAGGTGGGCCTGGTCGCTGAAGCCGCAGGCGACGGCGATCCCGCACAACGGCTCGTCGGTGGTCAGCATGATCCGCTTGGCCAGGGTCAGGCGCTGCTCGACCACGTACTTCTGCGGCGACAGGCCGAAGGTCGTCTTGAAGGCGCGCGAGAAATAGGACGGGCTGAGCCGTGCGGCGCGGGCCAGGTCTATGACGCGGATCGTCGTCTCCAGCCGGCGCTCGACATAGGCGGCCGCGCGGCTGGCCTGCCACGGCGCCAGGCCCGCCGGCTTCGCGCCCACGAAGGCGCCGGGCGGCGCGGGGCCGCCCGGTTCGGGATCGTAGAAGCACATCCGCCGCTCAGCGGGTGATCTTGCCGGGCAGGCTGAGGTCGCCCGAGGCCACGTCGAAGATGTCGGAGATGCACAGCAAGGGTGCGTGCAGGTTGGCGTTGACCTTCAGCGCCGAGGTGACGCCGTCGAACTTCACCCCCTCGACCGCGCCGATCACGCCGGCCGGCACGCTGACCTCGACGGTGTCGGTCGCCAGGGTGGTGGGATAGGTCGGGCTGTCGATCAGCAGCGGCACGCCGGGCCAGGTGGCCGGCACCTTGGGCTTGGTCCCCTCGGGGATGTCGCGGACCTTCAGCGCGCCCTTGCCGCAGGCGTCGTCGGGAACCAGCACCACCCAGTGCGGATGCCAGACGTGGCGATTGACCCCGCCATAGGCCGCGTCGTCGAAGTCGGGGTGGAAGGTCACCGCCAGGGCCAATATGCCCTGGGCGCCCTCGAAGCCGACGCTGCTGCTGTCCAGCGAGGTGGGCCACACATAGCTCCACACTGCGCTGCCGGCGAACTGGCCCGTGGCTTTGGGCTTCATCTCGCCGGCCTTGCCGCGCACCTGCACGCGGAAGACGACGTCCGGTCCGACGCTCTTGACCTCCGTGAGGACGATGTCGAAGGACGCCATGATCGCGTCCTTGGTCGGCGAGACCACGTCCTGGGCGAAGGCGGGGGCGGCGAGGAGGGCCGTCGTGGCGACGGCGAGGCTAAGCGTGCGGAGCATGGGCGATCTCGATCGAGACGCCGCGACGAGGGCGCGGCCGGGAACGCCAGGGTTCCACGGCCGCGCTTTTCCGCCTTGGATCGGGCGGAGGCCTATTTCTTCAAATCAGACGGTCAGTTCGCCAGCCAGGCGTCCAGGTCCTTCAGGGCCCGGATGCTCATCAGCCGCTTCTTGGCGCGGCCGCGTTCCTTCAGCGGGATTTTCTTGCCGTCCTCGTCGACCTTGGGAGTGTCGAGCGGCGGCAGCAGGCCGTAGTTGATGTTCATCGGCTGGAACGAGCCGCTCCGGGCGCCTTCCTGCGCGCCTTCCAGGTGGCCGCCGGTGATGTGCTCCACGAGGGCGCCCAGGGCGGTGGTCGGAGGCGGGGCTTCAAGCGAGCCGCCCTTGCGCTCGGCGGCGGCGAAGCGGCCGGCCAGGAGGCCGATGGCGGCGCTTTCCACATAGCCCTCGACGCCGGTCACCTGACCGGCGAAGCGCATGCGCGGCGAGGCCTTCAGGCGCAGGCCCTTGTCCAGCAGCTTGGGCGAGTTGATGAAGGTGTTGCGGTGCAGGCCGCCCAGGCGCGCGAACTGGGCGTTCTCCAGGCCCGGGATCATGCGGAAGGTCTCGGCCTGGACGCCGTGCTTCAGCTTGGTCTGGAAGCCGACCATGTTCCACAGCGTGCCGAGCGCGTTGTCCTGGCGCAGCTGGACGATGGCGTAGGACTTCACGGTCGGGTCGCGCGGGTTGGTCAGGCCGACGGGCTTCATCGGACCGTGGCGCAGGGTCTCGCGGCCGCGCTCGGCCATCACCTCGATCGGCAGGCAGCCGTCGAAATAGGGGACGTTCTCCCACTCCTTGAACTCGGCCTTGGGGCCTTCGAGCAGGGCGTCGATGAAGGCCTCGTACTGCTCCTTGTTCATGGGGCAGTTGATGTAGGCGGCCGCGTCGCCGCCGGGGCCTTCCTTGTCGTAGCGCGACTGGCGCCAGGCCTTGTCCATGTCGATGGACTCGAGGTGGATGATCGGCGCGATGGCGTCGAAGAACGACAGCTGGCCTTCGCCCGACAGGTCGAGCACCGCCTGGGCCAGGGCCGGCGAGGTCAGCGGGCCGGTGGCGACGATGACGTTGTCCCAGTCCTCGGGCGGCAGGCCGGCGATCTCCTCGCGGACGATGGTCACCAGCGGGTGGGCTTCCAGGCGGCGGGTGACTTCTTCCGAAAAGCCGTCGCGGTCGACCGCCAGGGCGCCGCCGGCCGGCACCTGGTGCTGGTCGGCCGCCGACATGATGATCGAGTCGCAGCGGCGCATCTCGGCGTGCAGCAGGCCGACGGCGTTGAACTGCCAGTCGTCCGAGCGGAACGAGTTGGAGCACACCATCTCGGCCAGGCCGTCGGTCTGGTGAGCGTCGGTGGTGACTTTGCCGCTGGAGTCATCCTTGCGCATCTCGTGCAGGATGACGGGAACGCCGGCCTGGGCGATCTGCCAGGCGGCCTCGGAACCGGCGAGGCCGCCGCCGATCACATGAATGGGGGAGGTGGTCATGGCGTCCTCATACCTCCGCCCTCGCCAAGACGGAACCGCCGTGTAAGCTCGTCTTGGGCGAGTTATAGGGTTCTGGGGGTCTTCAGGGTGGGGAAGAAGTTTTCGGCGGCGTCGGCCGCCGTGTCGGGCTGGGCGCTGATCGGCCGGCGGCCGCTGTCGGTCGCGGCGTGGAGCGCGGTGATCCTGCTGGGCCTGTTCCTGCCGGCGCTGCTGCTCTTCCTGCCGGTCATCGATCCGTTCGTCGAGATGATCCGGGCCATGCCGCAGACGCCCGACGCGCAGGATCCGGAGATGACCGCGCGGATCATGGCGATGCAGGGCCAGCTCAGCCTGATGAACATCGGCATGATGGCCGTGCAGGTCGTGGCCCCGACCATCGTCATGGCCGCGGCCTTCCGCGCCGTGCTGCGCCCGGAGGAGGGCCGGAAATTTTTCCTGCGCGTCGGCGCGGCCGAGGGCTGGATGATGCTGGTCAGCCTGGTCCTCACCTTCGGCGGCAACATCGCCATCTTCGCGGCCATGATCCCGGGCGTGCTGCTGGGGCTGATCGGTTTCGTGGTCATGGCGATCGGCGGCGACACCGAGGCCGGCGCCGTCGTCGGGGTGGTGGTCGGCCTGATCGGCGTGATCGTCGGCGAGATTGCTCTGCTGTGGGCCTTCCTGCGGTTGTCGATGGCCCTGCCGATGACCTTCGCCGAGCGGCGCTTCATGCTCTTCGAATCCTGGGCCCTGACCAAGGGCCAGAGCCTGCGCCTCGTGGGCATGCTGCTGCTGGTCGGGCTGACGCTGCTGGTCGTGCAGATCGTCTTGGGCGTGGTCGCTGTCGTCGCCATGGCGCTGGTCGCCCCGGGCCTGGCCAAGACCCTGCCGGCGGCGCGCTCGGTGGCGGAGGTGCTGCGCCTGATCTGGCCGATCCTGGCCGTGGCGCTGCCCCTGGCGGCGATCGTCCAGACGGTGGTCCTGACGGTGTGCGTGACGCCGCTGGCCAGCGTCTACCGGTCGCTGAAGCCCGCCGACGAGGCGGAAGCGGCCGCCTGACAGCGGCCTTCCCGCCACGGCCGGGCAAAATCCGAGCGAACCGGCCGGCGACTCGTCGTTTCATGACGCCGCGCGCGCTAGGGTGGCGTCGGCTGTTCTGAAGGACCTGGAACCACATGGGCGAGGCATCGATCGCGATCGGCGCGACGGCGCGAGCCGGCATCGCCGGCGTGACCCACCTTGCGCCGCGCACCTGGGCGGCGCTGGCCGTCGCGTGCCTCGTGGGCCTGTTCGGCCGCTACCTGGGAGGGGCCTTCGTCCTGTTGGCCGATTTCGCCGCCGCCGCCCTGGCCTATGGCGCGCTCTATCGCGCCGCCTTCGATGGCCCCGCGGGCCTGGCCGGCCTGCGCTGCGGCCGCGAGGAGGCGCTGATCGCCGCCGTCCAGCTGCTGCTGGGCGTGGTGTTCCTGGTGGTCATCGCCGTGCTGCTGGTCGTGGTCGGGGCCGTGGCCCTGGGCGTCGCCCGCGCCGCGGCGCCCGGTTTCGACGCCACCTCGTCGGAGGCCTGGCGGGCGGCGCTGTCGGGGCCGCTGGCCGCCTTCGCCGCCAGCCTCGCGCCGCTGGCCAGCCTGGCGGTCCTGGCCTGGCTGGCCGCGCGCCTGGCCCTGGCGCCGGCCGCCTCGATCGCCGCCGGCCGCCTGCGGGTGCTCAGCGCCTTCGACCTGACCAAGGGCCGGGCCGGGCTGCTGGTGGTCCTGGGCCTCGTCTTCTACCTGCCCAGCGTGCTGATCGCCGCCAGCGGCAAGGCGGCCTTCGACGGCGTCGGCGCGTTCCTGGTGCAGGCGGCCGCGGTCGGCCTCTATTATTTCTGTGTCGCTCCTGCCTGGACGGCGGCCTGCGTCCACGTCTACAGACACGCTCCGAGCTTGGCCGTCGCCGAGCCGTCAGAAGCCTGATCATGATCGTCTTGTCGCCCGTCGCCGCCGCCCTCGAAGGGCCGCGCACCATGCGCCGCCACCCCGTCTCCCTGCTGATCTGGGGCGGGCTGTACCTTGGCTCGCTGATCCTGCTGTCGGTGCTGCTGGTCGCCGTGTTCGGCGACGAGGTGCGGCGCGACCTGGCCCAGACCCGGTTCACGGCCGACCCGCGCGAGGTGTTGCAGCTGATCTCGCACCTGGGCGGGGCGATGGCGCTGATCATCCTGCTGGCCGCCGCCATGAGCGCGGTGCTGGCCGGCGCGATCCTGCGCTCGGTCATGCATCCCGAGCAGAACCAGGGCGCCTATCTGCGCCTGGGCGCCGACGAGGTCCGGCTGTTCGTGGTGGCCCTGATCGCCTGGGCCACGGCGCTGTTCGTCACCGCCATCCCCAGCGGCGCCCTGACCCTGCTGACCGCCACGGTCGCCGGCGCCGGCGCGCGCGGCCTTTCGGCCTGGATCGCCTTCCTTGGCGGCCTGGCGGTGATCGGCCTGTCGATGTGGGTGGGCGTGCGCCTGTCGCTGCTGTCGCCCCAGACCTTCGCCGAGGGCCGCATCAACGTCCGCGAGTCGTGGGTGCTGACCCATGGCCACTTCTGGGGCCTGCTGGGCATGTTCGTGCTGAACCTGCTGATGGCGCTGGGCGCGACCATGGCGATGTCGCTGGTCGGCGGCCTGCTGACCGGCGTGATCGCCCTGATCGGCGGCGGGACCAAGCTGTTCGTGATCCTGGGCCTGCTGGTCAACCTGCTGATCGCGCCGCTGATCGTCACCGTCCAGACGGTGATCCTGACGGCCGGCCCGGCCCGCGCCTATCGGCAGCTGCATCCCGATATTTGAACCCGGGTCTGTCGTTCCGCCCCGAAGCTTGTTACCCCTGGCGTCACTAGGGTTTGCAAGGGGCTATGATGAAGACCTTCTCGGCGACGGACGCGGCCATTTCCGGCTTCGGCATCGTGCGCGAGCATCCCAAGGCCGTGGGGGCCTGGGTGCTGATCTCGACCATCGTTTCGGCCGTGGTGGCGGTGATCACCGTGGGCCTGTTCGGCCCGCAGCTGGAAGCCTTCGCCAATCTCAGCCAGACCAACGCCCAGCCTGACCCGGCCGAGACCCTGCGGATGATGGGCGGGCTTGTCCCGGCCATGGCGTGCTCGATGGTCTACAGCATCGTCTTCTACTCGGTGCTGATGGCGGCCATCTATCGCGCGACGCTGCGCCCGGCCGACAACGACAAGGCCTATCTGCGCTTCGGCGCCGACGAGCTGCGCCAGGCCGGCGTGTCCATCCTGATGGTCCTGCTGTTCTTCGCCGGCTACATCGGCATCGTCCTGGGCGTGGCGGTGGTCATCGGCATCCTGGCGGCGGTGTCCAAGCCCGTCGGCGGCCTGGCGGCCATCGTGCTGGTGCCGGCCGGCCTGGGCGCGCTGATCTATTTCGCCGTCCGCCTGTCGCTGGCCAACGTGCTGACCTTCGCCAAGGGGAAGATCGACATCTTCGGCTCCATGGCCCTGACCAAGGGTCGCTTCTGGCCGATGTTCGGCGCCTATGTCGTGGCGACCATCCTGGCCGTCGTCGTCTATCTGCTGCTGTTCCTGATCGTGACCCTGCTGGGCGGCGCCCTGAGCGGCTTCAACATGGAGACCCTGGGCACGCTGATGCAGTCGCAGACCACCTCGCTGGAAAGCCTGATGACGCCCACGGGCATCCTCAGCCTGGCGGTCGGCGGCCTGATCGCGGTGCTGACCAGCGTGACGATCTACACGCCCTCGGCCTTCATCTATCGCCAGATCGCCGTCGACGTGGAAAGCGCCAGCGACACCTTCGCCTGAGCCTTGCCGGGCAGCACAATGAAAAAGGCCGGCGGAGCGATCCGCCGGCCTTTCCTGTTTCCAGGTCCGTGCGTCAGGCGCGCTTGGACGTCTTGAGATCGGCCACGCGGGCCAGGCGGCGCTCCTCGTGCTTGGCCAGCAGTTCCTTGAGGTACTTGCCGGTCCAGCTGGCCTCGACCTTGGCCACGTCCTGGGGCGAGCCCACGGCGACGATCTGGCCGCCGCCGTCGCCGCCCTCGGGGCCGAAGTCCAGCAGCCAGTCGGCGGTCTTGATGACGTCGAGATTGTGCTCGATGACCACCACCGTGTTGCCCTGGTCGGCCAGCTCGTGCAGCACCTCGAGCAGCTTCTTGGTGTCCTCGAAGTGCAGGCCCGTCGTGGGCTCGTCGAGGATGTAGAGCGTGCGGCCCGTGGCCCGGCGCGACAGTTCCTTGGACAGCTTAACCCGCTGGGCCTCGCCGCCCGACAGCGTCGTCGCCTGCTGGCCCACCTTGATGTAGCTGAGGCCCACGCGCTTGAGGGTCTCCATCTTGTCGCGGATCGGCGGCACGGCCTTGAAGAAGTCGGCGGCCTCCTCGACCGTCATGTCCAGCACGTCGGCGATGGTCTTGCCCTTGAACAGCACGTCCAGGGTCTCGCGGTTGTAGCGCTTGCCCTTGCAGATGTCGCAGGTGACGTAGACGTCGGGCAGGAAGTGCATCTCGATCTTGATGACGCCGTCGCCCTGGCAGGCCTCGCAGCGGCCGCCCTTGACGTTGAACGAGAACCGCCCCGGGCCGTAGCCGCGCGCCTTGCTCTCCGGCAGCTGGGCGAACCAGTCGCGGATCGGGCCGAAGGCGCCGGTATAGGTCGCCGGGTTCGAGCGCGGGGTGCGGCCGATCGGGCTCTGGTCGATGTCGATGACCTTGTCGAAGTTCTCCAGGCCCTCAATCCGCTCGTGCGCGGCCGGGGCGTCGCTGGCGTTGTTCAGGCGGCGCGCGGCGGCCTTGTAGAGGGTCTCGATCGTGAAGGTCGACTTGCCGCCGCCCGAGACGCCGGTGATGCAGGTGAAGGTGCCGACGGGGATCTCGCCGGTGACGTCCTTCAGGTTGTTGCCCTTGGCGCCGATGACCTTGAGCGTCTTCTTCTTGTTGATCGGACGGCGCTCTTCGGGAACGGCGATCTCGCGCTCGCCGGTCAGGTACTGGCCGGTGACGCTGGCCGGGTTGGCCATGATCTGGTCGGGCGTGCCCTGGGCGACGATCTCGCCGCCATGGACGCCGGCGGCCGGGCCCATGTCGATCACGTAATCGGCGGTGAGGATCGCCTCCTCGTCGTGCTCGACGACCAGCACCGAATTGCCCAGGTCGCGCAGGCCCTGCAGCGATTGCAGCAGGCGGGTGTTGTCGCGCTGGTGCAGGCCGATCGACGGCTCGTCGAGCACGTAGAGCACGCCCGTCAGGCCGCTGCCGATCTGGCTGGCCAGGCGGATGCGCTGGCTCTCGCCGCCCGACAGGGTGCCCGAGCCGCGCGACAGGTTGAGGTAGTCGAGGCCCACGTCGACCAGGAACCGCAGGCGGTCGTTGATCTCCTTGAGGATCCGGCGGGCGATCTCCAACTGCTTGTCGGAGAGGTGGCCTTCCAGGGCGCTGAACCAGTCGCGGGCCGGGCGGATGGCCAGGTTCGAGACGGCGGCGATGTCGAGGCCGTGGACCTTCACGGCCAGGGCCTCGGGCTTCAGGCGCTTGCCGCCGCAGGCCTCGCAGGGGGTGTCGGACTGGTAACGGCCCAACTCTTCACGGACCCACGAAGAGTCCGTCTCGCGCCAGCGACGCTCCAGGTTCGGCAGCACGCCCTCGAAGGGCTTGTCGACCTCGTACTTGCGGGCGTTGTCGTCGTAGGTGAACTTGATCTTCTCGCCCTTGGAGCCGTTCAGCACCACGGTCCGGGCCTTTTCCGGCAGCTTGTACCAGGGCTCGTCCATCGAGAAGCCGTAGTGGCGCGCCAGGGCCTGCAGGGTCTGGGTATAGAGCGGCGAGGGACCCTTGGCCCAGGGGGCGACGGCGCCCTTGTGCAGGCTCTTGTCCTTGTCCGGGATGATCAGGTCGGCGTCGAAGGCCAGCTTCGCGCCCAGGCCGTCGCAGGTGGGGCAGGCGCCCGCCGGGTTGTTGAATGAAAACAGGCGCGGCTCGATCTCGGCGATGGTGAAGCCGCTGACCGGGCAGGCGAAGCGTTCGGAGAAGAGGAGGCGCTTGGGCTCCTTCTCGCCTTCCTCGATCGTCGCCCATTCGGCCACTGCCAGGCCGTCGGCCAGGCGCAGGGCCTGTTCGAGGGAGTCGGCCAGGCGCTGTTCCATGCCGGCCTTGGTCACCACGCGGTCCACGACCACGTCGATGTCGTGCTTGAACTTCTTGTCGAGGGCCGGGGCGTCCTCGATCGGATAGTATTCGCCGTCGATCTTCAGCCGCTGGAAGCCGGCCTTCTGCCACTCGGCGATCTCCTTGCGGTACTCGCCCTTGCGGTCGCGAACGACGGGGGCCAGCAGGTAGAGGCGCGTGCCTTCGGGCAGGACGGTGATCTTGTCGACCATCTGGCTGATGGTCTGGCTCTCGATCGGCAGGCCGGTGGCCGGCGAGTAGGGGACCCCGACCCGCGCCCACAGCAGGCGCATGTAGTCGTGGATCTCGGTCACCGTGCCGACGGTCGAGCGCGGGTTGCGCGACGTGGTCTTCTGCTCGATCGAGATGGCTGGCGACAGGCCTTCGATCAGGTCCACGTCCGGCTTGCTCATCAGCTCCAAGAACTGGCGGGCATAGGCCGACAGGCTCTCGACGTAGCGGCGCTGGCCCTCGGCGTAGATGGTGTCGAAGGCCAGCGAGCTCTTGCCCGAGCCCGACAGGCCGGTCAGCACGACCAGTTCGCCGCGGGGGATGTCGACGCTGACGTCCTTGAGATTGTGCTCGCGGGCGCCGCGGACGCGGATGAAGTTCAGTTGCTCGGCCATGGTGTCCGGAACGCTCGAAGGTCGGATTGGGAGCCGCGTGGGGAGCGGCGCAGCGGCTATATGTAGGGTTCTGGCGCGGCATTAACACAAGAACAAGATGCGAACAAATGCCGCAGCCATCCTGCTGCCAATCCTGCTGACACCAGATGTCAGCAGATGGGGCCGCGAAGGGCGCAAAGCGGGCGCCGCGCGGTCGAATTTCGGACGCCATCGAAGCGTGAGCACTCGCCGTCGGGCAATCTTCGGTGGCGGGCGATGGGGCGGGTGCGGACAGGCGCTGGACGATGGGCGATCGCGGTCCCCGCGGGCGTGGCGGCGAACCTGCTGCTGATCGGCCTGCTGATGCTGGCCGAGCGCGGGACGCCGCCTTCGGAGATCCCGCCCATGCTGTTCGAGATCGACAGGCTGGAGGACGAGCCGCCTCCCGCCGAGAAGCGCGCGCCGGCCAAGGCGTCGTCTTCCGCCCGGTCGCGCGAGGCGTCTTCACAGCGCCAGTCCGCGGCCGGCGCGGTTGGCGGGTCCGGCGAAGGAGAGGCCGCTCCGGCCGCCGGACCCGCTGCGCCGGCGATCGACCCGGCGTGGAAGCTCGACCCCAGGGACGTCGACCGCTGGAAGCTGATCGAGGGCAACCCGAACTTCCGCTGGGGCCGCTATCACCGTGCGTGCAAGGGCCTCTCCAGCGAGCACCTGACCGACGAGGAGAAGGACAAGTGCTGGGGCGGCTTCGCCGACAGGATCCCGAAGGAGAACGCCGATGCCGGCCCTCGCAAGCCGCCGAAGTTCGTGCCGCGGGGCGCGCCCCCGCCGCCCCCTCCCTATGCCGAGGAGGCCCGCAAGCAGTCGCGCTGCCGGGCCTATCGCGACGGCCGGGCCAGCCAGCCGCGGCTGCGCGACGGCCTGTGCTGACGCTTGCCCAGCGACCTCGCAGCCTCTACATCCGCCGTTCTACCCATGATGGAGGCCGCCATGATCAGCCAGACGGAAGACCGCTTCGTCCTTCCCGTTTCCCTGTTCGTGGTTTCCCATGCCTGCCTTCATCACTCTGGAATCCGTTTCCGCTGCCGCGCCTGACGGCCGCGTCCTCTTCGAAAACCTGAACCTGTCGGTCGGCGCCGAGCGCGTCGGCCTTGTCGGTCGCAACGGCGCGGGCAAGTCGACCCTGCTGGCGCTGATCGCGGGGCTGCGTGCGCCCCTGGCCGGCGCCGTCGCGCGCACGGGGACGATCGGCGTGCTCGACCAGACGCCCGACCTGCCGGAGGACGCGATCCTGGCCGACCGCCTGGGCGTGGGTGAAGCCTGGCGGCGGCTGTCGCGCATCGAGGCGGGGCAGGGCGACGACGTCGACTTCGCCGAGGCCGACTGGACCCTGCCGTCGCGGTTGGACGAGGCGCTGGCGGAGGTCGGCCTTCAGGGCCTGGATCCGGATCGTCCGGCCACGGCGCTCAGCGGCGGTCAGCAGACCCGCGCCGGCCTGGCGGCGTTGCTGCTGGCCGCGCCAGACCTGATCCTGCTGGACGAGCCGACCAATCACCTGGACGCCCAGGCCCGCGATCTGGTGGGGCAGGTGCTGGCCCGCTGGAAGGGCGGGGCGATCGTCGCCAGCCACGACCGGTCCCTGCTGCGCGGCATGGACCGCATCGTCGAGATCACCAGCCTGGGCGCGGCCAGCTATGGCGGCGGCTACGACCTCTATGCCGAGCGCAAGGCGGCTGAGGTCGAGGCGGCCGGGCGCGCGCTAGAGAGCGCCGAGCGCGACGAGCGCCGCGCCGCCCGCGAGGCCCAGGCCGCGCTAGAGCGCAAGGTCCGCCGCGACGCCGCCGGCAAGCGCTTCGCCGCCAAGGGATCGGAGCCCAAGATCCTGCTCGGGGCCCGGGCCGAGCGGGCCGAGAACACCGGCGGCAAGGAGCGCCGGCTGGCCGAACGCCTGCAGACCAGCGCCCGCGAGGCGGTGGAGACGGCGCAGGCCCGCGTCGAGCGCGCCCGGACCCTGGGCTTTGATTTGCCGCCGACCGGCCTGCCGGCGGGGCGGCTGGTGCTGGCCATGGAGGATGTCGCCTTCGCCTGGCCCGGCCGCCCAGCGGTGCTTTCGGGTGAGAGCCTGCGCATCGCCGGCCCCGAGCGGGTGGCCGTGCGCGGCCCCAACGGCGCGGGCAAGTCCACGCTGCTGAACCTCGCTGCCGGGGTGCTGGCGCCGACGGCGGGCACGGTGACGCGCGGCGTCCCGGCGGTGATGCTCGACCAGCAGCTGGCGATCCTGCGCGACGGCGAGACGCTGTTGCAGGCCTTCCTGCGCCTGCACCCCAGCGCCGATCGCAACCTGGCCCAGGCCGCCCTGGCCCGCTTCCTGTTCCGCAACAGCGCCGCCGACCGGCTGGCCGGCGCCCTGAGCGGCGGCGAGCGCCTGCGCGCGGCCCTGGCCTGCGTGCTGGCCGGCCCGACCCCGCCGCAGCTGCTGATCCTGGACGAGCCGACCAACCACCTGGACCTCGACTCGGTGGCGGCCGTGGAAGCGGCGCTGTCCGGCTACGACGGCGCGCTGCTGGTCGTCAGCCACGACGAGGATTTCCTGGAGGGGATCGGCGTGGAGCGGGCGGTGGGGCTTTAGCCGCCTGGCGGCGGCCCCCTCCGGCCCTCTGGGCAACCTCCCCCAGAGGGGAGGATCTGGAGCGCCGAGATGCTCCCCCTCTGGGGGAGCTGTCGCGGAGCGACTGAGGGGGAGCGCCGCAGGCGTTACCGCTTCACCCGCGCCTTCACCTCGGCGATCAGGGCGTCCAGCGTCTCCACCTGCTTGACCCCATACTTCTGCGCGGTGATGTCGACATTGCCCTTGCGCCAGAAGCCGTCGGGGCAAAGCACGACCAGCTTACCGGTCCGCGCGTGGAGGCCCATCTCCAGCAGGCTGATCGGCGCCTGCGAGCCCGGCGTCAGGTAGAGCACGATGACGTCGGCGGTTTCGAGCGCGGCCAGTTCCCATTCCACCTGGCGGCGGAACTCGGGCTCGTCGGCGACCGGCTTCCAGGCCGGGTTCCAGTCCGGACGGCGCGGGTTGAGGATCACCAGGTCCTGGTCGGCCAGGGCGGCGATCATCTGGGCCTGCCAGTCGACGGCCTTGCCCATGTCGATGCTGCCGCCCAGGAACACGCGCGGCTTGTCGTGCGCGACGGGCAGCGGCTCGGGCGAGGTCACGACGGTCGGGGCGGCCAGGGCGGCGGTCGTCATGGAGAGGCTCAGGGCGGCGATGAGAGCGGCGGCGCGGATCATGCCGTGGTTCTACGCCGGACGCACGCGGGCGGCCACGAAACTCGACGGAACAACGATTTCGAAGAGGAAAGTGGTGGCGGTGAGAGAGGGATTCGAACCCTCGATAGAGTTTCCCCTATACACGCGTTCCAGGCGTGCGCCTTCAACCACTCGGCCACCTCACCAGCGCACTCGGGTCGGGGGGGGTTGAGACCCCCGGCGCGGGAAGGGGCGCAATATACTCAGGCAGCGACTCGTAGCAAGCGCCGTTACGGGGTGAAAACGACGCTGCGACGACTTATATCGGCGGGCAAGGAACTCCCGCCTCCGAAAGGCCCCGCCATGCTGTTCAAGAAAAGCCTCGAGATGCCCACCGTCGACACCGCCCTGCCGGGGCGCGAGGCGGCGATCCCCACTGCGCAGACCCACTTCGTCAACGGCGCCCAGCTGAAGGGCCCCTATGCCGACGGCCTGGAGACGGCCGTGTTCGCCATGGGCTGCTTCTGGGGCGTCGAGCGCGTGTTCTGGAAGGTTCCGGGCGTGCTGGTCACCGCCGCCGGCTACGCCGCGGGCGTCACGCCGAACCCGACCTATGAAGAAGTCTGCTCGGGCCGTACCGGCCACACCGAAGTGGTGCTTGTGGTGTTCGATCCCAAGGTCGTCACCTACGAGGCCCTGCTGAAGGTGTTCTGGGAAAACCACGACCCGACCCAGGGCATGCGCCAGGGCAACGACATCGGCACCCAGTACCGCTCGGGCATCTATGCGACCAACGACGCCCAGGCCGCCGCCGCCGTGGCCAGCAAGGAAGCCTACCAGGTCGCCCTGTCGGCCCAGGGCCTGGGCGACATCACCACCGAGATCGCCGCCGCCGGCCCGTTCTACTTCGCCGAGGACTATCACCAGCAGTACCTGGCCAAGAACCCGGGCGGCTACTGCGGCATCGGCGGCACCGGCGTGACCTGCCCGATCGGCGTAGGCGTCGAGGCCTGATGAGCCCCGAGGCCTTTCACGCCGCCGCCATGGCGCTGCCGGCGGCGACCGTGACCGTCCAGTGGGGCGACGACCAGGTCTACAAGGTCGGCGACAAGATGTTCGCCGTCATGGGGCCGGGCGCGGCCCAGGGCGGGGTGTCGTTCAAGGTCTCGGACGTCGCCTTCGAGGTGCTGACGCAGACGCGGCGGGCGATCCCGGCGCCGTATCTCGCCCGCGCCAAGTGGGTGAAGCTCGACGACCTGGCCTCGTTCGACGACGCCGAGGTCGCCGACTGGCTGAAGACGGCGCATGCGCTGGTCGCGGCCAAGCTGACGAAGAAGGTGCGGGTGCAACTGGGGCTGTAAGAGAAATCCTCCCCCGCTGGGGGAGGTGGCCGGAGGGGGGGACGTTTTCAGCTTTCGAGGCGTTTGAAAGTCTTCCCCCCACCGATCGCTGCGCGATCGCCTCCCCCACAGGGGGAGGTTCCTTTCGACTAGATCCGATCCTCCGGCGGCTCCTGCGCACCGTTCCGCATGTGCGGGCCGTGCACCACCGGCTGGCGCTCGAGGATCTGCCTGACCTTGCGGACGGCCACCGAGGCGCGGCTGCGGCGCTGGCGCCAGACCAGCAGGACCAGCGCCCCGACGCTGGCGGTCAGGAAGGCGATGGGGCCCAGCAGCCAGGCGGCCGCCGCCAGGGCGAAGTAGTAGCCGCGCACCCCAGCGTTGAAGGCCGACAGGGCCGGGTTGAGGATGCCGCCGGCGGCCTCGGCATATTCGGCCAGTACGGCGGGCGGGGCCCACATCGGCGTCGCGCCGATGGCGGCCAGGCAATAGTTCATCTGGCGCAGCGCCCAGATGAAGTCGAGCAGTCCCCGGGCCAGCGTCAGCAGCACGAGGCCCAGCTTGATCTGGAACATCACCGGCGTGGTCTCGGCCAGCACCTTGAGGCCCTCGACGCTCTTGAGCGCCGCGTCGCCGCCGAACAGCACGCCGGCCGCCGCGGCGATCAGGATCAGGTTTGACGAGGCGAAGAAGCTGGCCGAGTTGATGGCGTGGCCCAGGAGCTGGCCGTCCAGCAGGGCGACCTCGCGCACCGCCATCTCGGTCATCCACCGGCGACGGATCACCGTCATGTCGGTGTTGATCAGGTTCTTGCCCTGGCCCAGGCGCCGCAGCAGCGGCTCGTAGAACAGCCAGGCGAAGACGAAGAGGCTGATGGCCAGGATGTCGAGAATCGGCATGAAGGGCGCTGCGCAGGAACAAGAGTCGACGACAGGGGATATCCGGCGGGGCGCGCGGGTCAATCCTCGGCGATCAGGCTGTGTCTTGCGGTGTCACGCAACAGGACCGAGACGACCAGGCCCACCGTCATGATCGCGGCGACATAGAGGTAGAAGCCGCTCTCGATCCCGCCGTGCTTGAAGGCCAGGCCGACCATCTCGGCGGTGCCGCCGAACAGCACGTTGGCGACCGCGTAGGGGAGGGCCACGCCCAGGGCGCGCACGTGGGCCGGGAACAGCTCGGCCTTCACCACGGCGCTGATCGAGGTGTAGCCCGACTGGAAGGTCATGCCGACGATGATCAGGGCCAAAGCGACGCCGATGGAGTCGGTGGCGGCGATGCCGCTCATGATCGGCCAGATGGTCAGGGCCCCGCCGGCATAGGCGGCGATCAGCAGCGGCTTGCGGCCCACCTTGTCCGACAGCCAGCCGGCGAGCGGCTGCATCAGCATGAATACGATCATGCTGATCGCGCTGATCTCGGAGGCGGCGGCCTTGTCGAACCCGGCCGTGTTGACCAGGAACTTCTGCATGTAGGTGGTGTAGACGTAGAAGGTCAGCGAGCCGCCGGCGGTTAGGCCCAGGATCATCAGGGTCTCGCGCGGGTGACGGCGCAGCAGCGGCGCGATCAGGGTGGCGAAGAAGGCCACCAGGAAGGCGCCGGCCAGCACCTGGGGCAGGAGGCCCGGCCGCGCCAGCACCCACCCGCCGGCCGCCAGGGTCAGCACGAAGAACAGGCTGGCGAGGTTGCGCTGGGCCTTGCCGATGCCCTCGGCCGGCTTGTCGGCGGCCTTGAACGAGGCGCTTTCGTCCAGCCCCCGGCGGATCCAGAACACCACTACGGCCAGTAGCGCCCCGATCACGAACGGGATGCGCCAGCCCCACGCGGCCAGGTCGTCCTTGTGCAGCAGGCGTTGCAGGATGATCAGCACGGCCAGCGCGATCAGCTGGCCGGCGATCAGGGTCACGTAGTGGAAGCTGGACCAGAAGCCGCGGCGGCTCTTGCCGGCCATCTCGCTCATATAGGTGGCGCTGGCGCCGTATTCGCCGCCCACCGACAGGCCTTGCAGCACGCGGGCGATCAGCAGCACGGCCGGGGCGAAAAGGCCGATGGTCTTGTAGTCGGGGGTGAGGGCGATAATCAGCGCCCCGGCGCACATCAGCGACACCGAGACGGACAGGGCCGCGCGGCGTCCCGAGCGGTCGGCGTAGTGCCCCATCAACCAGGCTCCGACGGGGCGGGCCACGAACCCCAGGAAGAACACCGCCGCCGCCTGAAGCAGCTGCACGGTCTGGTCGCCCTTGGGGAAGAAGTGCGGGGCGAAATAAAGGGTGAAGGCGGCGTAGGCGAACCAGTCGTACCATTCGACCAGGTTGCCGGCCGAGCCGCCGAGTATGGCCCGGGCCCGCTGCGCCGAGGTCAGGGTCACGGCGGCGGGCTGCGGCGCGGCGGCGTCGGTCATGCGGGCTCCCTGGTCGGCGCGAGGCCGTTGGAGGAACCTTATGCGCGTTCGCCGCCGCGCTCCAAGAGGGGCGTCAGATCCTGCCGATGAGCACCAGGATGATGATGATCACCAGAACCAGGCCAAGACCGCCGCTGGGGAAGTAGCCCCACGAGCGGCTGTGGCCCCAGGTGGGCAGGGCGCCGATCAGCGCCAGGATCAGGATGATGATGAGGATCGTGCCGAGCATTCGGGTCTCCCATGTGTGCCGGCGAACCGCGTTCGGCGCGCCTGGACTTCGGGGAGGGAATGCGGCCTGTGCGGCGACGGTTCCGCCGCCGCCTGTTCGGGTCAGCCGCTGGGGGCGTCCTCGGCCTTGCGCAGGCCGTTGGCCCACAGGGCGCCGATCACCGCGCCCTTGACCCGGGGCAGCAGCATCAGGGTCAGGGCCGCCAGCGGCAGGATGGTCAGCGGCGCGACCAGCCACGGCGAGGCCTGCCAGATGAACGGGAACAGCAGCAGCGGGGCTACGAACAGGTGGCCGACGATCAGGATCGTGAAGTAGGCGGGACCGTCGTCGGCGGGGTAGGCGGCCAGGTGGTGTCCGCAGGCCTCGCAGTCGAACTCGACCTTCAGGTAGCGCGAATACAGCTTGCCCTCGCCGCAGTTGGGGCAGCGATGGCGGACGCCTCTCTTCATGCCGGTAAGGACGCTGGGTACGGGTCGGTCGGTCATGGCGTCCATATGGCTCCGGCGACGCTCGGCGCAAATGGCGCTTTCGGTCGCATGTGCGCTTTGGAAGCGGATATTCAGCCTGCAAATAGGCGATGGCTGAAAGAATTCATCCTCCGCGAGCGTCGCGCGCGAATGAATTTGCCGGCAAGGTTAATGGCGGGCGGCTTCCGGTTAAGCTTTTGATACAGAACGTCGTCATGTGACTTTACTTGCCATGACGAAGGCAAGTCTGGCGCAGCATTGCGGCCAAGGTGGGGCGGCGCGTCAGCCTCGCGGCGAGACGCGCCGTCGCCAGCGTCCTACTTGGCGTCGCGCGCAGTGTCGGCGACCGCGCGGCCGGCGGCCGAGACGTCGCGGCCCACGCCTTCGATGGTGTTGCAGGCCGAGACCAGCAGGGCGGCCGCGGCGGCGGCGAGGACGATGATCTTGCGCATGGGCGTTTCCCAAATGAAAAGGCGCGCGGAGCTTAGCCGCCCCGCGCGCCGCTTCAAGGTCGAGTTCTCGACCAAATTAGGGCGGGAGCCGGATCAGCGGATCCGACGGATCGAGCTGACGCGGTCGTTCATGTCGCGCGGGAAAAGGCCCATGTCGGCCGACACCCGCCAGCAGCGGCCGCGGAAGTAGATGTCGTCGCACAGCTCCCACTCGCCGCGACGGATCTGGATCGACGAGGCCTTGTCGTTGAAGCCGATCTGCGTGAAGTCGGGCATGTCGCCGCGCACCTCGTAGGCGCGGCCGCCGTAGCCGGCGTGCTCGAAGATCACCGCGTCCGCGCCGCGACCGCCGCCCCAGCCGGAGCCGGGACCGCCCGGACCGCCGGGACGACCGCCGCCACGGACGCACACGAGGCGACCGTCCTGGTTCTCCATCTCGCGGCAGTCGGCGCTGGCGGTCGACCACTGCCAGCGGCCGCGACGGTCGCGGCACTCGGCGGTGATCTCGCCGCGGCGGACGTTGATGTTGCGGCAGCTCTGTTCGTAGGAGCCGCGGGGGCGTTCCTCATAGCGGTCGCCGCGGCCGGGGCCTTGGGCGAGGGCAGGGGCCGCCGTGGCGGCGAGGGCGCTCGTCGCGGCGATCAGGGCGATGACGGTGCGCATGGCGAAGGTCTCCCGAAGGGCCGGCGTCGAGGCCGGTTGATGCAGCCAAGCTAGTATCGCGACGCGTGAACGTGACCTGAATGAAAACCTTGTAACAAAAGGGGCCTCGGCGGCGGGAGCGGGCCTGGCTTCGTCGAACGGCGCCTTGAGAAGGCCGCGCTTGATCGCCATTCTCCTGGCCATGCGCACCGCCGTCCTCGCCCTTCCTGTCCTGGCCATGCTCGCCGTCGCCGGCGGCGCTGTCGCCCAGCAGTCCCGGCCCGAGCCCACTCCCGTCTCGCCTGTGACGGTGATGCCGCCGACCCTGCCGCCGAAGGTGACCGCCACCTGGCCCGCGGCCGGCCAGGCCGTGGCCCCGGGGATCCTGGTTCTGAAGGTCAGCTTCGACCAGAAGATGCTGCCCGGCGCCTGGAACTACGCGGCGGTCGCCGGCGGCGAAAAGCCCGAATGCGTCCGCGCGCCGCGCCTGCTGAACGACGGCCGGACCTTCGTCCTGCTGTGCAGCACCAAGCCGGGCAAGAGCTATGCGGTCACGTTCAACGGCGTGCGCGAGGGCGGCTTCGCCAACGAGGCCGAGAACCCCGCCCTGACCGCCGAGCTGGCCTTCTCGACCAGCAAGGATCCGTCGATCTACACGCTGAAGTCCGCCATGAAGGCCGCCAGCCTGAAGGACGACGAGGCCCCGATCCAGGAAGCGCCCAAGCTTGTCGCCACGACGCCGTGAGCCGACGATCACGCGTTGTTTCGGAACCGTTACAAACCGGGCTGCGTTGGATGATCGGGCAGGGGCCCTCCGACGGAGCGCATTATGAAGACCAAGTTTGCTTACCTCGCCGCCGCCGCGACCCTTTCGATGGCTGGCGCCGCTTACGCTCAAGACGCTGCTCAGCCGCCGGCCGATCCGGTCGCCGCGCAACCGCCGGCCGCCAGCACGCAGGCGCCGGAATCGACCACCAGCAGCACCACGACCACCACCACCACGACCCCGGCTGACAGCAGCGCCGCGGCCGCCAGTTCGGCCGGCACGCCGTCGTCCGCCAACGTCTCGGCCGACGTCGCCGTCGGCGCCGAGATCAAGGACCCGGCCGGCGCCGTGGTCGGCACCGTCAGCGGCACCTCGACCGGCGCCGATGGCTCGGCCAACGTCGTTGTCAGCAGCGGCGACAAGAAGTTCGCCCTGCCCAAGGCCAGCCTGAGCGCCGGCGCCGATGGCAGCATCAGCACCACGGCCACCAAGGCCCAGATCGACGCCGCCCTGGCCGGCGCCGCCGCTCCCAAGTAACGGGGGCGAAGGCAGGGGCGAAATAACACCGTCCCTTCTTCCGAACACGCACGAGGCCCGCCCGGCATTGCCGAGCGGGCCTCACGCTGCTAGCGATGCAGCGTAACTTCGGCGGTCTCCGCCAGTCCGCTGACATGAGGTGTGTCGGATGGCTCCGGCCAGGAAATCCAAGGCGCGTGGTTCTGGCGCGTTGTTCTGGGATCTGTTGACCTTCGACCGACTGGTGACCGGGCCGGTCATCCACCTGATCTACTGGGCGGGCCTGGGCGTCGTGGCCCTGTTCGCCTTTTCCGTCGTCGGCGCGGCCGTGGGCCTGGCGCTGAAGGAGCGCGGGGTCGCCTCGCTGCTGCTGGCCTTCCCGGTGCTGATCGCCGGCCTGCTGGTCGCCGCCGGCATGGTGCTGCTGTGGCGCGCCTTCTGCGAGTTCTATGTCGCCGTCTTCCGCATCAGCGAAGACCTGCGCGCCCTGCGCCAGGCCAACGACGCCGACCACGCCGTGGCCTCCAGCGTCCGCGGTCCGGGCGGCTAAGGCTGCAAAACTCGTCCTTCGACAAGCTCGGGATGAGGTTTTCTACAGCCAGGCCCGCACTATGGTCCTCAGCCTGAGCCTGTCGAAGGGCGAGGACCACGCACGGCGTTGACCACTAGCGCCTGAACGCCTCCACCAGCGCCGCCGCGGCCGCCTTGGGCCGGCCCGCATCGTCGAACGGCGCGGGAGCGTCCGACGCGTTCTCCTTCTTCAGCCACGAATCCTTGTCGCGCAGGCCCCACAGGGTGAAGGCGAAGCGCTGGCGCTGCGGCAGGGCCATGAACGCCTCGGCCGCCTCGCCGTAGGTGCGGGCCTGGCGGCGCTCCAGCTCGGCGCGGCCCAGGAGCTTGTTGTCCGAGCGCACCAGCGACACGTCGAGCTCCGAAAGGTGGATAGGCAGGCCAAGGCTGGCCAGGTCCTTCATCATCGTGGTGATCTCGCCGGGGCGGATGTCGGCGGCGACGTGCATCTGCGTGCCGATGCCGGTCAGGGGCGCGCCCGAGGCCAGCAGGCGCTCGGCCAGCTTCAGGAAGGTGGCCCGCTTCCGGGGCATGTATTCGAGATTGTAGTCGTTGAGCAGCAGCGTCGCGCCCGGATCGGCCTCTCGCGCCGTGCGGAAGGCCAGGGCGATGTGCTCGAAGTCGCCAAGGCGCTTGGACCACAGGCTGGTGCGCCAGCCGTCGCCGTCTTCGGCCACGGCCTCGTTGACCACGTCCCAGCCGACCACCTTGCCGCGATAGCGGCCGGCCACGGCCAGGATGTAGTTGCGATAGGCCTGCTCGAAGCTGACCCGGTTCTCGTCCAGCCGCTCGAAGGCTTCCGGCGCCTGGGCGTACCAGACCAGCACGTGGCCCAGCAGGGCCATGCCGTTGGCCTGGGCGAAGGCGGCGATCCTGTCGGGCGCGTCGAAGCGGAACGAGCCGTCCGGCTGGACGATGTATTCCATCTTCATCTGCCATTCGGGCGTCAGCTGGCTGACCTGCCGGCGCAGCAGGGCGGCGAGCGCTGGGTCGTCCAGGTGCAGGGCCTGGACCGAGGATCCGATCCGGAACGGCGCGATCGTCTTCAGCGGGGCCAGATTGGCCGGGACCGGCTGGCTTTGCGCCTTCTGGCCGCAGGCGGCCAGCGCCAGGCTGGAGCCGAGCACGGCGCGGCGTGAGACGTCGGACATGGAACCCTCGCGGCGATCTGTCGCAAGGAAAGCACGGGGAGGTTGGGGAAGGGTGAAGGGAAACTCCCCCACAGGGGGAGGTTCGTTGCTAGCGCCCGCCCATCGCCGCGCGGCGCAGGCCCAGTTCGTCGAGGGCGGCCATTTCCAGCTTGCCGACCTTCTTGGCCAGGGCCGCCTTGGCGGTCTCGGCGACGTGCTCGTATTTCTTGAGGTTCTCGAAGGCCATCGATAGGGCGTCGCGGGCGCCGATTTCCTCGATGCTGATCTGGTCGATCTCGAGCAGGGTCTCGGTGCGCCGCACCTCCAGGCCCTTGCGGTAGCCGACCATGTACCAGCCGGCCGCGGCGTCGCCCTCGGCGTTGCGCATCTCGATCTCGGCTTCGGCGTCCATCGTGGCCAGCTTCATCTGCGCGGCCTCGCGGCGGTCGACCACCTCGGCCAGGCGCTTCTGCAGCGTCTCGACCTCGTGGTTCGAGAGGCGGATCAGGGAGGCGGCCCACTTGGTCATGCTGGCTTACTCGGTACGGAAAGCGCGCTCTGAGCGGATTCAGGCGGCGCTTTGGAGAATCTGGCCGAGGAAGTTGAACGAATCGTCAAGACTCGTGGCTTCGTCGGGGTTCTGGCTGAGGAAGGCCTCGACAGCCGGATTGAGCTGGATGGCCCGGTCGACGGTGGGATCCGCGCCGGCGCGATAGGCGCCGATGCGGATCAGCTCTTCCATGTTGGAATAGGCCGACAGCACCTGGCGGGCGGATTTGACGATGTCGCGCTCGTGCGGCAGCTGGCAGCCCGGCATGGTCCGGCTGATCGACTTCAGCACGTTGATGGCCGGGAAGCGGCCGCGCTCGGCGATCGAACGCTCCATGACGATGTGGCCGTCGAGGATACCGCGCGCGGCGTCGGCGATCGGCTCGTTGTGGTCGTCGCCGTCCACCAGCACGGTGAAGAGCGCGGTGATCGGCGCGGCCGTGGTGCCGTCGGCGCGGATGGGGCCAGGTCCAGCCCGCTCAAGGAGTTTGGGCAGCTCGGTGAAGACGGTGGGCGTATAGCCCTTGGTGGTCGGCGGCTCGCCGGCGGCCAGGCCGATCTCGCGCTGGGCCATGGCGAAGCGGGTCACCGAGTCCATCAGGCAAAGGACCTCTTGATCCTGGTCGCGCAGGAACTCGGCGACGGCCAGGGTCATGTAGGCGGCCTGGCGGCGGGTCAGGGCCGGCTCGTCCGAGGTGGCGACCACGACGATGGCGCGGCGCAGGCCTTCCTCGCCAAGGGTCTCCTCGATGAACTCGCGCACCTCGCGGCCGCGTTCGCCGATCAGGCCGACGACGACGGCGTCGCAGGTGGCTTCCTTGGCCAGCATCGACAGCAGCACCGACTTGCCGACGCCCGAGCCGGCGAAGATGCCCAGGCGCTGGCCGCGGCAGGTGGTGGTGAAGACGTTCATCGACCGCACGCCCAGGTCCAGGCGCTCGCCCACCCGGCCGCGGGCGTGGGCGGGCGGCGGCGGGGTCTTCAGCGGATAGGGAACCTCGCCTTGCGGCAGCGGGCCAAGACCGTCGATCGGCTCGCCGAAGGCGTTGATGATGCGGCCCAGCCACGCCTTGGTCGGACGCACGGTGGCGCCTTCGGGCATGATGCGGATCTCGGCGCCGGGGGCCACGCCCTCGACCGGGCCGAACGGCATGAGCAGGGCGCGGGTCTCGCGGAAGCCGACGACCTCGGCCGGCAGCACCGGGGCGCCGATGCGCTCGATCTCGACCCGGGCGCCGACCGCCAGGCGCGTCAGACCGCCGCGAGCCTCGATCAGGAGGCCGTTGACGGCCGCCACGCGTCCGAAGACGGTCAGCGGGTCAAGACGTTCGACGGCGGCGATGAGACTGCGCAAGACGGCTCCTGGAAGCGACCCGCGCAGACTCGGTCATCATGGTTAATCGGGCATGAAATTCAGCGTTCGCCGACGCCCAGATGGGTGGCGAAGAATGTCGCAACCCGGGCGTTGAAATCAGCGTGGAAAGCAGCCCTGTCGAAGCCCGGAGCGCCTGCGCACAAAGGGGTTGGCAGTTGCTTGGCCGCCTGCGGGCCGCACGGGACCAGGAAGTCGAAATGTCGCGCCCCCGGCACGACGCGATAGTCGTGGGCGCGGGGCAGCGCGCGGTGCACGGCCTCGGCGTAGTCGGGATCCGGCAGGATCTCGTCGTCGGCCGCCTTCCACAGTTGCAGCGGCTGGGTGACGCCCTCCAGGCCCTTCTTGCCGAAAGTGAAGCCGAGCGCGGGCGCGGCCGAGACCACGGCCTTGATCCGCGTGTCGTGGGTCCAGGTCGTGGTCAGCGCGCTTGCCGGCAGCGGCTTGCCGGCGCTGAGGCGGCAATCGTAGTTGGCTGGGTGCTTCAGACAGTGTTCCGGGAAGGTCGCCGCCAGGTTCGGCTGGCCGCCGGCCGCCGCCAGCACCGTGAAGCCGCCCGACGAGAAGCCGAAGGCGCCGACCTTGGCCGGATCGATCCGCGCGTGCATCGGCGAGGCGTCCAGCATGTAGCCGATCAGCACGGAAAGCTGGCGGGGGCGGTCGGCCATGTCCAGCGCCCGGCTCTGGTCGCGGTAGTTGTCGCCGGTGTGGGTCAGGGCGGCGACGACGAAGCCCCTCCTCACCAGGGCGGCGGCGGTGTCGTAGTGGCCGCCGAACCAGCCGCCGTTGCCGTGCGACATGACCACCAGCGGCAGATGCTCGCCGGCGACCGGCGCGCCGGCGGCGACGGGCAGGTTCTCCATGCCGCCGGCCGGGGCGGTCTCGGCCGTGTCGGTGGGGTACCAGACCCCGACCTCGATCGGCGCGCCGCCAGGATCGGGCGCGGACAGGCGCATGAAGCCGACATGCGGCTCGGAGGCCCAAGCGGTGGTGGAGACGGCGCCGGCGAAGGCGAGGGTGGCGAACAGGGCGAGAAGGCGAGGGGAACGCATGGAGGGCTCCGGTTGGCGATGTCCCCTCGATGCGGCCCTAGCCCTTGCGTCGCCACGCCTCATGCGTGAATGGGCGAATGGGTTCGCCAAGCGGCGAACGGCGCTATAGATCGGCCATGACCGCCAGAACGCCCGTCCTGGGAACCGCCCGCGAATGGGCGATCGACCTTTCCGTCGCCACGGCGGTGGGGGTGTTCCTGGGCGTGGTCGGGCCGTTCGGCAGCTACTTCAACGGCTCCGTCCTCGTGCGCGCGTTCTATTGGACGGGCTGCTTCTGGGCCGGGATCGTGATCTTCGGCCTTTCGATCCGCCTGGCGATCGCCGGGGCCGAGCGGCTGAAGGTTCCCGCCTGGGTGATGGTCGGCGGGGCGATCCTGGTCGGCTGTGGTTTGCAGACCGCGGTCGTGGCGCCGCTGGCCACCAGCCTGTGGCCGTTTCTCAAGCGCCTGTCGCCGCTGGATTGGTACGGCCAGTGCCTGGCGATCTCGGCGCCGATCGCGGCGGGTTTCACCTGGCTGCGCGCCCGGCTGCAGGCGGCGCGGGTGGTCCCGGTCATCCCCGGGGCGCCGGCCGAGCCGTCCGTGTCGCCCTCCCGCGTCCTCTATCTAAAGATGGAGGATCATTACGTCCGGGTTCGCACCGAAACCGGCTCGCGGCTGGAGGCCGGACCGCTGTCGCGGGTGCTGGCGGGGCTGTCGGGCCTGGACGGATTGCAGGTCCACCGCTCGTGGTGGGTGGCGCGGCGGGCGGTGGTCGGGGTCGAGCGCGACGGCCGAAACCTGCGGCTGCGGCTGGTCGACGGCGAGGCCGCGCCCATCGCGCGGGCCTCGGTGGCCCGCCTGCGGGCGGCCGGCTGGCTGACCGACGGGGAATCGGCCGCGACCGGGTGACGCGGGAAAGCGCCTGTCCAGCTTTCGACCGCACGCGGCCCGCACGCGGAGGGCGAAAAAATGGGTGGGAAATTCTCGCGACAGAACGCCGCAATCTCGCCCTAAAGACGAACGGAGCCTTGAGGCTTCTTAACGCGGTAACGGCGTCCGATCCCCTGTTAACCCTTGGTTTTGCTGGCTTTTCACCATGCCAAGGCAGAGCTTGAAAACCGCCTGCGGCCAATGTGCGCAACGGTTTTCTGGGCGCTTGCACCCGATTCGCAAATCATATTAACCATTTCGCCAGACGACGCGTTCACCATTAACCAGTCTTAAATTAACTGTCCGCCAGACTGGTGGACGGGTTTCACCGGCGGTTGTCCGCCTAGCTGTCGAATAAGCGCCGCCTCAGGGCGGGGAGGGTTTCATGCGGGTACTGTTGATCGAGGATGACAGCGCCACCGCGCAGACGATCGAGCTGATGCTGAAGTCGGAGGGCTTCAACGTCTACACGACCGACCTGGGCGAAGAAGGCGTCGACCTGGGCAAGATCTATGACTACGACCTGATCCTGCTCGACCTGAACCTTCCCGACATGAGCGGCATCGACGTGCTGCGCACCCTGCGCGTGGCCAAGGTCAACACGCCGATCATGATCCTGTCGGGCACGGCCGAAATCGACACGAAGGTTAAGACCTTCGCCGGCGGCGCCGACGACTACATGACCAAGCCCTTCCACAAGGACGAGATGATCGCCCGCATCCACGCGGTGGTCCGTCGTTCGAAGGGTCACGCCCAGTCGGTCATCAAGACCGGCGACATCATCGTCAATCTGGACGCCAAGACGGTGGAAGTGAACGGCAACCGCGTTCACCTGACCGGCAAGGAATACCAGATGCTGGAGCTGCTCTCCCTGCGCAAGGGCACGACCCTGACCAAGGAGATGTTCCTCAACCACCTGTACGGCGGCATGGACGAGCCGGAACTGAAGATCATCGACGTCTTCATCTGCAAGCTGCGCAAGAAGCTGGCGGCCTCGGCCCAGGGCAAGCACCACATCGAAACCGTCTGGGGCCGCGGCTACGTGCTGCGCGACCCGAACGAACAGGTCAGCGCCGCCTGATTTTTCGCCAGCGCGAAACCCGAAATTCGACAGAAGACGCCCGCTGCTCGCAGCGGGCGTTTTTCTTTGTCCGCTCGCGTTTTCCGAGCCAGGACAATGGGTTAACCATATCCGTGACAAAACGTCCAAAGCACCGGATAGTCCTTGATCGGCGGCCCCTGCGCCGTCATGTTCCGGCCCGACGATTGCTGGGGGGCTTCCCGGCCGTGCTGTTTCTGTACGAAAACGGCATCGCTACCGAACGGGGGACCGATGCAGGAATTTGATCCGCGACGCCCGACGTGGCGTCTCGCGCCGCGGCTCTTTACCGCCGTCGCCGGCTTGGCCGCCCTGGCCCTGGGCTGGAAGCTGACGGCGGGCGACGCCCCGTCGACCGTCGTGGCCGCCCACGCGCCGCTGGACGCGGCCGCCATGGTGGCCCTGCAACACGTCGCCTTCGCCCAGGCCGAGGCCCAGCCCGGCTTCGACCGTCCTGAAACCGTTTCCGTCAAGGTTCGCCCCGGCGAGACCCTGCAAGGCGCCGTGCAGCGCTCGGGCGTCGGCGCCGACGAGGCCAGCCAGGTGGTCAGCACGCTGCAGAGCGCCATGGACACGGTCAACATCAAGGCCGGCATGGCCTTTGAGGCCGCCATCGCCCGCCGCCGCGACAACGACCGCGGCCCGGCCCGGCTGGTCGGCCTGTCGATGCGCACCAGCCCGTCATCGACCGTCACCGTGTCGCGCACCTTCGACGGCGCGCTGAAGCTGCGCGAGATCGAGGAACAGGTCCGCGACGAGACCAAGGTCTCGTGCGGGGCCATGAACGGGTCGTTCTACGAGAGCGTGGCGGCCGTCGGCGGCAGCCCGGCCGTGATCAGCCAGGCGGCCAAGCTGTTCTCGCACAAGATCGACTTCTCGCGCGACATCAAGGACGGCGACCAGTTCTGCCTGGTGTTCGACCGCAAGGTCACCGAGAGCGGCCGCACCATCGAGGCCGGCGACCTGGAGTACGCCGAGGTCAAGGGCCAGCGCTTCTACGCCTTCGAGCGCGACGGCAAGACCCAGTTCTTCGACGAGAGCGGCAAGAACATCAAAGGCTTCCTGCTGCGCACCCCGGTCGACGGGGCCCGCATCACCTCGACCTTCGGCATGCGCCGCCACCCGATCCTGGGCTATGCTCGCGGCCACAAGGGCGTCGACTTCGGCGCCGGCACCGGCACCCCGATCCTCGCCGCCGGCGACGGCGTGGTGCTGGAGGCCAAGCGCTGGGCCGGCTACGGCAACTGGCTGCGGATCCGCCACGCCGGCAACTGGGACACCGGCTACGCCCACATCTCGCGCTACGGCAAGGGCGTCCGCCCGGGCATGCGCGTCTCGCAGGGCCAGGTCGTGGCCTATGTCGGCTCGACCGGCATGTCGACCGGCCCGCACCTGCACTACGAGGTCTGGCTGAACGGCCAGCGCGTCAACCCGATCGGCGCCAAGGTGCCGCAGGGCACGGTGCTGTCGGGGGGCGAGCTAGCGGCCTTCAAGGCCAAGAAGGCCCGCGTCGACACCCTGCTGGCCCAGGCCGGCCGGGAAGACAGCAACTACGCCCAGGCCTCCAACGAGACCAGCAAGGACACCCCGCGCCTGGCCCTGGCCGAGCTGAAGTCGCCCAACACCAGCCGGCTGCGCTAGCGCGACAGCGCGGCCAGCCCGCCCATCAGCGGATCGCTGTGCGAGTGTCGTCCTGACTCCGCGCGTCCAGCGGCGCGGCGGCGCCAGGACGGGCGCTCTTCGCAGCGGGCCGACAGGTCGTACCAGTCGACGCCCGCCTGCCATTCGCGACCCCGCGTCTCCCCCGCCGCCAGCGTCACCGTCCAGGGCTTGGACTTCAGGAAGCCGACCGACTCGACGGTCACCGTGCGCGCCTCCGAACTGGTGTTGTAGAGGGTCATCCCCACCGTCTTCCCGCTGGGGTTGGGGACGATCAGCCATTCCAGCCCGTCGGACGGCTCGCCCGCATAGTGCCGGTGGAAGCTGTTGGGACCCAGCAGCCAGAGGTCGTAGGCGCCGGCCGGCCAGGCGTCCTCGAGCCGTCCGCCCGCGCCCAGGGTGTAGCGGCGCGGCGCCTGGTCCAGGCGCAGGCGGTCATAGACGTGCAGCACGGCCCCGGCGGCGCCGGGATTGTTCAGGACCAGGCTCGCCGCGCCGTCGCCGATCCCGGCGTTGACCTCCAGTCGGTAGGGCAGCGCGCGCGAGTTGCGCATGCCGCTTTCCTGATAGGGCGCCCGGACCGCGGTCGGCGTCGGCGGGGTCGTCGTGTTCTTCTTGCGGGCGGCGAACCGCGCCGCCCTGGCCAGGGTCTGCATGTCCTGCATCGCGGCGGGAGGGTCGGCGTTCGGCGTCGCGAAGTTGAAGCACGAGGTCAGGTCGCCGCACACCGACCGCCGCCACGG
Source organism: Caulobacter zeae (assembly GCF_002858925.1). GTDB lineage: Bacteria > Pseudomonadota > Alphaproteobacteria > Caulobacterales > Caulobacteraceae > Caulobacter > Caulobacter zeae. The sequence continues at coordinate 119,754 of NZ_PJRS01000046.1, read as the reverse complement.
CGAGATGTTGGGCTCGGCCACGCCGAAGCGGGCCTCCAGGAAGCGGATCACCGAGGTGTGGTCGAAGACCTCGCTGTTGACCCAGCCGCCGCGGCTCCAAGGCGAGATCACGTACATCGGCACCCGCGGTCCCAGGCCGTAGGGGCGGCCCATTAGGTCGTCACGCTCGGCCTTGGCCTCGGTCGGATTGCGCACGAGGTGATACTCGCCGGCCGTATCCACGGTCGAGCCGCCCAGGTCCTTGCCGGCGGCGTCGCGCGAGGGCGGGGCGGGCGGTGGAACGTGGTCGAAGAAGCCGTCGTTCTCGTCGAACATCACCAGCAGCGCCGTTTTCGCCCAGACCTTGCTGTTCAAGGTCAGGGCGTCGAGCACCCGGGCCAGATAGAAGGCGCCCTGGGCGGGGCTGGATGGCCCCGGATGCTCGGAGTCGGCGGCCGGGGCGATGATCCACGAGACCTGGGGCAGGCGCCCGGACAGCACGTCCTGGCGCAGCCCGTCGAGGTGCCAGGTCGACAGGGCCAGGTCCTTGAGCCGCTGATCCGAGCCGGGGGCGCCGGCATGGGCGGCGCGATAGGCCGCGAACCCCGCCAGGGGGTTGTCGGTGAAGTTGTCGGCCATGTCCTGGTAGATGCGCCAGCTGACGCCGGCCTCCAGCAGCCGTTCGGGATAGGTGGTCCAGCGGTAGGACTCGGCCGCGCCGCCCTTGTCCGGAAAATCGTCGTGCGAGTTCGAGATCGACGGCCCGCCGGCCTGGCCCGCGCCGTCGTTGGTTCCGCTCCACAGGAACAGGCGGTTGGTGTTGGTGCCGGTCTGGGTCGAGCAGTGATAGGCGTCGCACAGGGTGAATTCGTGGGCCAGGGCGTACTGGAAGGGGATTTCGGCCTTGGTGTAGTAGCCCATGGAGTGGGGCCGCTTGGCGACCGGCCAGCGGTCCATGCGTCCTTCGTCCCAGGCGTCCTGGGCGTCGGCCCAGCCATGCGGCGTGCCCTCGACGCGGATCAGGTCGCCCAGCGGGCCGCTGTTCAGCGCGAAGGGCGCGATCACGTCCGGGCCGCCTTGCTGGCCATAGGCCTGGAGGAACGCCGTGCCGTCCTTGCGGCCGGCTGCGTCGCGCACCGGGACGGGGAAGCGGTCGCCAAAGCCGCGCACCCCGGCCATGGCCCCGAAATAGTGGTCGAAGCTGCGGTTCTCCTGCATCAGGATCACCACGTGCTCCACGTCCTGGATCGTACCCGTGCGGTCGTCGGCGTCGATCGCGGCGGCGCGGGCCAGGGTCGAGGCGAGGAAGGTCGGCAGGGCGCCGGCGGCGGCTCCGCCCAGCAGCAGGCCGCGGCGATCGATGTCGGACAAGGCGAATCTCCCCCTCTGGAGCACTGCCGGTAGCATGTCGCGCCTGGCGATCTCGTGACAGCGCGCACAAGGGCGGCCCCGTGGTTGAAGCCCCGCGGCGAGGAGCCTAGAAGCTGGGCGCAGACATGATCGCCGCCCCGCTTGCCGTGGGGCGGCGATGCTTTTTCCGACAAGGCCCGCCCCCGTGACCTCGCCTAGCGTGACCTCCCCCCGCGCCGACCTCTACCGTGATCGCCGTTTCGTCATCGGCATGGCGGTGCTGTGCTGCCTGCTGTGGGGCAGCGCCTTTCCGGCGGTGAAGGCCGGCTATGCGATGCTGCACGTGGCCAAGGCCGACACGGCCGCCCAGATGCTGTTCGCCGGCTGGCGGTTCCTGGCGGCCGGCGCGATCCTGCTGGTGCTGGCGGGGCTGACCGGCAAGCCGCTGGTCCCGCCGCGCGACCAGGCGCCCAAGGTGCTGGCCCTGGGGATCGTCCAGACCACGGTGCAGTACGTCTTCTTCTATATCGGCCTGGCCCACGCCACCGGCGTGAAGTCGTCGATCATGAACTCGACCGGCGCCTTCTTCGGCGTGATCCTGGCCCACTTCCTCTACGCCAACGACCGCCTGACCCCGCGCAAGGCGCTGGGCTGCCTGCTCGGCTTCCTGGGCGTGCTGGCGGTGAACCTGGGCGGAAAGGGGCTGGATTTCGAGTTCAGCCTGCTAGGCGAGGGCTTCGTGGTCATCGCCGCCTTCGTGCTGGCCGCCGCCGGCATCTGGGGCAAGACCATCTCGCAGAAGATGGACGCCATGGTCATGACCGGCTGGCAGCTGGCCATCGGCGGCGCGGCCCTGCTGGGGATCGGGTTCGCGTTCGGCGGCCGCCTGGAAGGCTTCGACATCCGCTCGCTGGCCCTGCTGGCCTACATGGCCGGCCTGTCGGCGGCCGCCTTCGCCCTCTGGAGCCTGCTCCTGAAGCACAACCCGGTGGGCATGCTGGCGGTGTTCAACTTCCTGATCCCGGTGTTCGGGGTGCTGCTGTCGGCGCTGTTCCTGCACGAGCCGGTGCTGGCCTGGAAGAACGCCGCCGCCCTGGCCCTGGTCTGCGGCGGCATCTTCCTGGTGACGCGCAAGGGGCGGCGGAAGGCGGCCTAGGGTCTCCCTCTCGCTCTGGGAGAGGGTCAAGGAAGTAGCGTTCTAGTCGAACACGATCACCGAGCGGGCCAGTTCGCCACGTTTGAGCTCCTCGAAGGCGTCGTTGACGTCTTCCAGCTTGATCCGGCGCGAGATCAGTTCGTCGAGCTTGAGCCTGCCGCTCATGTAGAAGTCGACAAAGCGCGGCATGTCGACCGGGAAGCGGTTGGAGCCCATGTAGCTGCCCTGGATCTTCTTCTCGCCGAGGAAGTCGGGACCATGCAGCTCGATCATGGTGCCGACCGGGATCATGCCGATGATGTTGGCCGTGCCGCCCCGGCGCAGCATCTTGAAGGCCTGCTCGGCGGTGACCTTCAGCCCGATGGCTTCGAAGCTGTGGTGCACGCCGCCGCCGGTCAGTTCCTGCACCTGCTTGACCACGTCGCCGTCATTGGCGTCGATCACGTCCGTGGCGCCGAACGTCCTGGCCAGGGCCAGTTTCGAGGGCTGGCGGTCGATGGCGATGATGCGGCCGGCGCCGGCGATGGCCGCGCCGTTGATGGTGGCCAGGCCCACGCCGCCGCAGCCGATGACGGCCACCGTCTCGCCCGGCTGGACCTTGGACGTATGGATCACCGCGCCGATGCCGGTGGTCACCGAGCAGCCGATCAGGGCGGCGCGGTCGAACGGCATGTCCTTGCGGATGGCCACGCAGGCGTGCTCGTGCACCAGCATCATCTCGGCGAAGGACGACAGGTTCAGGAACTGGGCCATCGGGCCGCGCCCGCCGGCGGCGTTCAGGTCTTCCTTGAAGAGGCGCGGCTCCGAACCCTTCGGTCGCTTGGTCTCAGAGCTGGTGCACAGGCTCATGTGGCCGGTGAGGCAGACCTCGCAGTGGCCGCAATAGACCGACAGGCAGGTGATGACGTGGTCGCCGACCTTGACGGTGCGCACCTCGTCGCCGACCGCCTCGACGATCCCGGCGCTCTCGTGGCCCAGCACGGCGGGCAGGGGGTGGGGGTAGGAGCCTTCGACGAAGTGCAGGTCGGAGTGGCAGACGCCGGCGGCCTTGGTGCGGATCAGCACCTCGCGCGGGCCCGGCTTGCCGATGGCCACGTTCTCGATGACGAGGGGCTTGCCCACCTCGCGCAGCACCGCCGCCTTCATCCGCTCGTCTCCCGCTTTATGGTTGTGCGGCAGACCCTAGCCCCGGCGGAGGGGCGAGCGGAAGAGGCTATCAAAACATTTGTTTGAAGCTGGGGGCTACGCCGCCAGGTCGATGGGGCGCTCGGGCAGGATGGCGTCGACGGTCAGCAGCACCACCATGGCGGTTTCGGTGGTGATCACGGCCGAGACCAGGGCCGAGGCCTCCTCGCCGACCGACGGCGGCGGGCTGATCTGGCCGGCTTCGACGATGAAGCTGTCGCACACCGCGTCGACCAGCAGGCCGGCGACGTCGCGACCGTTCTCGACCACGATGATCACCTGGCGCGGGCCGTCCTGGGCCGGACCCTTGCCGAGGCGGGCCGACAGGTCGATGACCGGCATCACTTGGCCGCGCAGGTTGATGACGCCGCGCACGTGCGGCGGGGCGTCGGGCAGCGGGGTGGGGGGCGTGACGCCGCGGATCTCGCGCACCGTGCCGACCGGCACGCAGTAGGTCTGGGCGCCGACCTCGAACGACAGCACCTGCAGGGCTTCGCCGGGGGTATAGGCCGTGTTGTTGCTCGACATCGCTTTCGTCCGCCTTCGTCGCGTCGATGGCCTTCTGGCCACGTTCGAAGAAAAGCATCGCCCAGAAAGGTGAACAAAAAAGGCGCCTTGGCGCAGCCTTCCACCTGACAGGGCCGTTCACACGGGGTTCAGGCGGGGGCGCGCAGGCTTGGGACAAGCTTTTCCAGGGAGGCCGCCATGGCTTTCAAACCGCTCAAGACCTTCGGGGGCGTCGCCGCCGGCCTCGCCGCCCTGACCATGATCGCCGCCAGCACCCAGGCCTCGGCCGACGACTGGCGCCGCCACCGCCACCGTGACCGCGGCAACGACGCCGCGGCCGCCGCCATCGTCGGCGGCATCGTGGGCCTGGCCATCGGCTCGTCGCTGAACAACGACCGCCGTGACCGCTACTACGACCGCGGCTATTATGGCCGCCCGGCCTATGGCTACGACTATGGCTACCGCGCTCCGCCGCCGCGCTACTACGGCTACGACTACGGCCCGCGCCGTCACCGCAGCGACTGCTGGACCACGCGCGACTACGACCGCTACAGCGGCTCGGTCTACGAACGCACCGTCTGCCGCTAAGACCACTCAACCCCGACGCCGATCCGCGGCGTCGGGGCTTGTCATTGAGAACAAAAAATGAACATTGTGGCGCCTCCGGTTCTTGAAGAGGCCAGTTCCATGTCCGCCGCCGCCATCGTTCCCGACCGCCAGGAAGTAGCCCTGGCCGCGCTGCTGGGCGCCTGGCGCACCCTGCGCGCCGCCGGCCTGGAGGAGGCCGAGGTCCAGGCCCTGTTCCTCCAGATCGCCGATCGCCCCGAGGACGTCGCCCGCCGCCTGCGCAAGATGGTCAACGGCTTCAGCTGAATTTTTGGGGCGCGCGCATCCGTCCGTCGACGGCCGCCGTAGCTGCGATCATGGAGGCGTCGTTCACGCAAGGCGACGCCCTGCGGCGCGCCCGCCGACCCCCGTCCCCCACCCTGGAGGCGGGCGAGCCGGGGTTCCTTCCGCCTCTTCCCCCGTTGGAGGCGGAAGGGCCTTGGGCGAGCCGGCGAACCTCCCGCTGGCTTGGCCGTTTCACCGTCATGGACGGCGTCTCGCTGCAATATGTGCTGCCCGTGCTGGGCGCCCTGATGGCCGGGGCGGTGGTCGGGTTCGAGCGCGAGTACCGCTCGCGGCCGGCGGGCCTGCGCACCCACATGCTGGTGTCGCTGGCCTCGGCCCTGCTGATGCTGGCGGCCGTGCACCAGCTGAAATGGATGGGCGACACGCCGCTGGAGACGGTGCGCATCGACCCCGTCCGCATGGCCCACGGCGTGCTGACCGGCGTCGGCTTCCTGTGCGGCGGCGTCATCTTCCAGCAGGGCGTGTCGGTGCACGGCCTGACGACGGCGGCATCGCTGTGGATCACCTCGGCGCTGGGCATGCTGTTCGGCATGGCGCTGTACGACCTGGCGATCGCCGGCGCCGTGCTCAGCGTCGTGGTGCTCAGCGCCGCCCGCTGGCTGGACCGCCACATGCCGCAGAAGAACTATGCCGACATCGCCGTGCGCTTCCGGCGCGAGGCCCTGGTCGACGAAGCCCAGCTGCGCGGCCTGCTGGCGACCTTCGAACTGGAGGGCGGTCGCATCAACCAGCGCCTGATCGGCGGCGGGGCGCTGTTCGAGCTGGCCGGCTCGTTCTCGGGCAAGGGGACGCTGCGGCTGGGCGAACTGGCCCGGCGCCTGGAGGAAGACCAGCGGGTGGTCGAGTTCGACATCCTGCCCAGAAAGGACTGAACGGCGGTCGCCGACGGCTTCCGGGCGCGCACGCGGATCGGCTATGATCGCGGCCATGGCGCTTCGTCTGCACATCGACACCGACTGCGGCGTGGACGACGCTCTCGCCCTGGCCCTGCTGGCGCGGGCTCGCGAGGCCGTCGAGGTGGGCTCGGTCTCGGCCGTCTTCGGAAACACCTATGTCGACCAGGCCGCCGCCAACGCCCGGGGCGTGCTGCGCCTCGCCGGCTGCGCGGCCGAGGTCTATATCGGCGCCGGGGCGGGCCTGGCCCGCCGCCGGGTCGAGCGGATGCGGCCGGCCCACGGCCCCGACGGCCTGAACGGCGCGGGCTTTTCCCAGCGCTGGAAGCTGCCGGAACTGGATCGCGGCCACGGCGTCAGCCTGCTGGCCTTTCTGGCGCGGCGGCGGGTGAAGGGCCTGTTCCTGGGGCCGCTGACCAACCTGGCGCTGGGCCTGCTGGACGACCCGGCCGCCTTCCGCGGCTGGTCGCCGACGATCATGGCCGGCGCCTTCGCGGTGCAGGGCAAGGCCGCCGGCGGGGCCGACTTCAACAGCTGGAGCGATCCCGAGGCCCTGGCCCGGATCCTCGAGGCGGGGGTCAAGCCGCGCCTGGTGCCGTTGGACGTCACCAGCCAGGTGACGATCACCGCCGCCGACCTCGACAGCGGCGCGCGCTGCTGCGGCAGCCCCCTGTCGGCGCGGCTGAGCCGCGCGGCGGCGCCCTACATCAGCTTCCACCAGAAGGCCTGGGGCGCCGAGGGCTGCCATCCGCACGACGCCGTCGCCGCGGCCAGCCTGGTGGCCCCCGAGGCCTTCGTCTTCGAGCCGGCGCGCCTGCGCGTGGTGCTGGACGGCGAGCGCCAGGGCCGCATCGAGCGCGTCGAGGGCGAGCCTAACGCCGAGGTCTGCGTCGGCGTCGACGCTCCGGCGGTGCGCGCCCTGATCCTCAAGGCCCTGTTCGGCTGGGTGGAGATGGCGGGGGTGTAAGGGGGGCGGAAACCTCGTCCTTCGACAAGCTCAGGATGAGGTTTCACTGCTGCCTCGGCCTCAAGAGTGGTCCTCACCCTGAGCCAGTCGAAGGGCGAGGACCACGCACTGCTTACTTCCCGCCCGCGTAGTCCTTCACCAGGGCGTAGAGGAAATCGCGCCCGTCATAGAGCGATTTGACGCGCATGCGCTCGTTGAGGCCGTGCACGCCGTCGCCGTCCGCATTGCCGAACAGGCCGCTGACGCCATAGGTCGGGATGCCGGCGGCGTTGGTGTGCACGCCGTCGGTGGCGCCGGTCAGCAGGATCGGCACGATCGGCACGCCGGGCCATTGCTTGGCGGCGTTCTTCTGGATCGGGCCCATGATCGCCGGCGTCAGGGCCGGGGGCGGCGAGACCGGCTTGGCCTCGTGGGCCAGGGTGACGGTGACGGCCGGGTCGGCCACCAGCTCGGTCAGCTTGGCCTTCACCTCGTCGACGGGCGTGCCGGGCAGGATGCGGCAGTTGATGTTGGCGCTGGCGCGCTGGGGCAGGGCGTTGGGCGCGTGGCCGGCGTTGACCATGGTGGCCACGCAGGTGGTGCGCAGGATCGAGTTCCAGCCGGCGTCCCTGGTCAGCACCTTCAGCGCTTCGGGATCCTCGACATTGGCGACCAGGGCCTTCATGGCGGCGGCCTGTTCGGCCGGCACCCGGGCCTGCATCTGGGTGAAGTAGCCGCGCGTGGCGTCGATGAAGCGGGTCGGGAACTGATAGGCGCCGATGCGGCCGACGGCGGCCGTCAGGTGGTAGATGGCGTTGTCGGCCACGGGGCGGCTGGAGTGGCCGCCGGGGTTCGTCGTCGTCAGGGTGAAGTCCTGATAGACCTTTTCGCCGGCCTGGACCTCGAGCACGATCTCCTTGCCGGTCTCGTCCAGCAAACCGTCGGCGCCCTCGTTCAGGGCGAACTCGGCGTCGACCAGCGGACGGTGGTTCTTCACCAGATCCTCGATGCCGTTGTAGCCCTCGCTCTCCTCGCCGCAGGTCAGCGCCATCTTGATGTCGCGCTTGGGCTTGAAGCCGCTCTGCTTGAGACGGACCAGGGTGTCGGCCCAGATGGCGGCCTGCGCCTTGTCGTCCGACGTGCCGCGTCCGTAGAAGTAGCCGTTCTCCTCGACCAGCTTGAACGGGTCGCGCGTCCAGTCCTCGCGCTTGGCCTCGACCACGTCGATGTGGGCCAGGAGCAGCATGGGCTTGGACTTGGCGTCGCTTCCGCGCAGCACGGCCACCAGGCTGCCCTCGCGCGGATACTTCGGATCGACCACGACCTTGACGTCGCCTTCCGGATAGCCGGCCGCCTTCAGGCGCGCGCCCATCGCCTCGGCGGCGGCGGTGCAGCTGCCCTTCGACAGGGTGGTGTCGATCTCGACCAGCTCCTTGTAGAGCGCGCGGAAGGCCGTCTGGTCGGCGCGCGGCGTGACCTGCGGGCCGGGCGTCGGCTGGGCGTTGGCGAGAACCGGCAGGGCGGCGAGGGCCGCGGTGGTGGCGAAAAGGGCCTTCAGGCGCATGGTCCGACCTTCAAGTGTCGCAAAACGTGGCCGGAACAGGAGCGGGCTTCGCCTCGCTGCGCAAGCCACATGCTTGAAAACCGGAGGCTCGCGTTAACCCGTGCTTAAGCATGACGCGGCTTTTCCTGGCGACAGGAACCGGCGACACTGCGAGAACACATGATGAACGCGAATCGCCCCTTGCGCATCCTCGGCCTCGATCCGGGCCTCCGCCGCACCGGCTGGGGCGTGATCGGCGTGGCCGGCTCGCGCATCACCCACATCGCCCATGGCGTCATCGCGCCGGACGAGAAGGCCGCCTTCTCCGACCGCCTGCTGACCCTGTTCGAGGGCGTCTGCGCGGTGATCGAACAGCACGCCCCCGACGAGGCGGCGGTGGAAGAGACCTTCGTCAACACCAACGCCCAGTCGACGCTGAAGCTGGGCCACGCCCGCGCCGCCTCGATGATCGCCCCGGCCCGCGCCGGCCTGATCGTCGCCGAATATTCCGCGCCCGTGGTCAAGAAGGCGGTGGTGGGCACCGGCGCGGCCGACAAGGCCCAGGTCGCCTTCATGATCGCTCGCCTGCTGCCGACCGCCGGCTCGCCCACGGCCGACGCCGCCGACGCGCTTGCGGTGGCGATCGCCCACGCCCACGCCCGCACGGCGAGGAGAGTCGCATGATCGGGCGCCTGAGAGGGGCCGTCGCCGAGGTCGGCGAGGAAGAGGCCCTGATCGACGTCATGGGCGTCGGCTACATCGTCCGTTGCGGCCAGCGCACCCTCCAGCGCCTGCCGCCCCTGGGCGAGGAGACGCTGGTCCACGTCGAGAGCCAGTGGAGCGAGAACCAGGGCCTGCGACTCTACGGTTTCTCCACCCGCGACGACCGCCGCGCCTTCGTGCTGCTGCAGGCGATCCAGGGCGTGGGCCCCAAGGCCGCCATGGCCGTGCTCGACGTGCTCTCGCCGGCCGAACTGGCCAGCGCGGTGGCGCGCGAGGACAAGGCCGCGGTCGGCCGGGCCAACGGGGTGGGTCCCAAGCTCGCCCTGCGCATCGTCACCGAGCTGAAGGGCAAGCCGATCACCGACGGACCGGTGATGACAGCCGCGCCCTCGACAAGCGCAGCCCCGTCGGCCCCCGCCAAGCCCGCCGCCACCGGCGACGCCGTCGCCGCCCTGATGGGCCTGGGCGTGGCCGAGGTGAACGCCCGCCGCGTGGTCGAGGCCGCCGCCGCGAAGCTGGGGGATGAGGCCAGCGTGCAGGCGCTGATCAAGGCGGGCCTGCAGGAGCTGGGCCGATGATGGCGCTTAAACGCCCTTCCCCCTTGATGGGGGAAGGGTTGGGATGGGGGTGGTTCGGCGTTGGCCGTCTTCGTCATCGCCAGCCGAACCGCCCTAGTCACCCCCATCCCCGGCCCTTCCCCCATCAAGGGGGAAGGGAGAGGTTGCCGTCATGACCCGCATCATCTCCGGCGAAGCCCAGATGGGCGACCAGGTTCCGTCCACCGACCGCGCCCTGCGGCCCCAGACCCTGGCCGAGTTCGTCGGCCAGGAGCAGGCCAAGGCCAACCTGCGGATCTTCATCGAGGCGGCCAAGGGGCGGGGCGAGTCGCTCGACCACGTGCTGCTGTTTGGTCCTCCCGGCCTGGGCAAGACCACCCTGGCCCAGATCGTCGCCCGCGAGCTGGGCGTGAATTTCCGCGCCACCTCGGGCCCGGTGCTGAACAAGCCCGGCGACCTGGCGGCGATCCTGACCAATCTCGAGCCGAACGACGTCCTGTTCATCGACGAGATCCACCGGCTGTCGTCGAACGTCGAGGAGATCCTCTATCCGGCGATGGAGGACCACGTGCTCGACCTGGTGATCGGGGAGGGGCCCTCGGCGCGTTCGATCCGCATCGACCTGGCCCCCTTCACCCTGGTCGCGGCCACGACGCGGGCGGGCATGCTGGCGACGCCGCTGCGCGACCGTTTCGGCATTCCGGTGCGGCTGGAGTTCTACACGCCGCGCGAGCTGCGCCACGTGCTGCTGCACGGCGCGCGCAAGATGGGCGCGCCGCTTTCGGACGACGGCGCCGACGAGATCGCCAAGCGGGCCCGCGGCACGCCGCGCGTCGCCGGCCGCCTGCTGCGCCGGGTGCGCGACTTCGCCACCGCCGATGGCGCAGAGGTCATCGACCGCGAGGCTGCAGCCATGGCCCTGGCCCGCCTCGAGGTCGACGAAAGCGGCCTCGACAGCCTCGACCGTCGCTACCTGCGAGCCATGATCGAGCACTACGGCGGCGGACCGGTGGGCGTGGAGACCATCGCCTACGCCATCGCCGAGGCCCGCGACGCAGTGGAGGACGTGATCGAGCCCTACCTGATGCAGCAGGGCTTCATCCAGCGCACGCCGCGCGGCCGCATGGCCTGCGGCAAGGCCTACCTCCACCTTGGCCTGACCCCGCCCGCCGCCCCGCCTTCGGCGGCGCAGGGCGGGCTATTCGGGGATGAGTAGGGCCTAGTCGGGCTGGCGCATTCCATGTCGGATGCGCAGGATGATCACGGCGTCCTCGGTGATCCGATAGCGGATCAGGTAGGGCGCAATCACCGCCAGTTCCCGCAACCCCTTTGGGATAGGTCGACCGCGTTCGGGATTGGCGTCGAGACTGTTCGCAGCCGCGTGGAGCCGCTGGGCGAGCCGCGCCGCCGCCGAGGCGTTGAAGGACGCCACATAGGTGAAGATGCTGTCGAGGTTGTCGACGGCTTCAGCCGTCCAGACGACACGCGACATCAGTCGCCGGGCTTGGGTTTGGGCGTCGGCGCGCCCTCGGCCCACGACGTCAGCCAGCGGCTGACGGCCTCGTGGCTTATCAACCGACCGGCGGCGACGTCGGCCTCTGCCCGCGCATCGGCGGCGGCCTCGACCTCGTCGTCGATCTCATCGAACAGGGACGGCTCGATTTTCATTTCGCCAGCCTATCACTACAACGACCATTGGCCCAACGGCTTGGGACACGCCGCGATCAGGGGCCGCGCGATGGGCAGCAGTATGGTGATGTTCGGGGATGAGTAGCACTGGGGGCGAGGTCGCCTGGCGTTTCCGCGCGCCGTTTCCACCGGACGCCCTGCGTGAGCGTCTGGCCGCCAGTGTCGGCAGTCGGGACGAGACCCGGATCGGGACGGTCCTCGGCCAGGTCGGCCTGGACTGGGCCAGGATCTATCGTTGTCCGCGCCAGGGACACGCGCCGCTGCCGCTGCGCATCGACTGGGTCGTCGACGGCGACGGGGCCGAGGTGACTTGCAGGATGCGGTCGCCCAACAAGGGCGTCATGCGCGGCGCGAATATCGGTCTGGCGCTGCTGTTCGCCGCATCCGCCTACTTCATGCTGTGCCCCATCGCGACGGAAGCCGGCGGCCTGACCGTGGCTCATGTGATCGTGTTCGTGCTGTGTAGCCTGTTCCTTGGGTGGATGGGCTTCTTCCACCAGGTCGCGGTCCGCTCGACCTATCGCGACGACCGCGTGCTCCTGGTCGCCCACGCCCAGCAGGCGCTGAGGGGCGGGGCGGTGGAGGAGATCCGGGTATGATGCGAAACCAGCCTCGCTCCCGACGACGAAGCGGTTAAAAGAGTCCTTGATGAGCCAGGAACCGATCCCCACCGCCGGCGTCTTCGTCGGGACCGAGCACCAGCTGCCGGTGCGCATCTATTACGAGGACACCGACTTCTCGGGGATCGTCTATCACGCCAACTACCTGCGCTATTTCGAGCGCGGACGCAGCGACTTCTTCCGGATGATCGGGGTGTCGCACACCGAGCTGGCGGCGATCGACACGGCCTTCGCCATCACCCGCATGGAGATCGACTTCAAGCGCGCGGCAAGGGTCGACGACGCCCTGGTGGTGCACACCGTGTGGAACCGGATCAAGGGCGTGCGGCTTCTGGCCAGGCAGTGGATCACGCGCGGCGAGGAGCTGGTCTGCGCGGCCAATGTCGAGGCGGTCTGCATCAGCCTGGACGGTCGCCCGCGCAAGCCGTCGGCCGAGATGACCGCCAAGGTCACGCCCTGGCTCGCCCCCCAAGAGAGCTGACGGCGCCTGCATGACAATGAAGATCGCGGGTCGGTGAAAAATGGGCCGCCTGCAACCAATGTCATAGTTTCAACATTGCGCCGCTTCATGCAGTAAGGCGCAGACCAATCACCTTAGTGCCTGGAGCGCATTCGGGCGGGCAAACGCACACACTTCGCCCGAAGCGCTCTAGATTGACGCCCGAACGGAACAGGACCCCGCATGGACGCCGCCGCCAGCCCCGAAAGCTTTTCCTTCATCACGCTGTTCCTGAACGCCGACTGGGTGGTCAAGCTGGTGATGATCGGCCTGATCCTCGCCTCGCTGGGCTCCTGGGCGGTCATTCTCGACAAGCTGTTCCGCTTCTCGGCGCTGAACCGCGCCGCCGACCGCTTCGAGGAGCAGGTCGGTTCGGGCCGTTCGCTCGAGGACGTCGCCGGCGAGGCCGGCTCGAACCCGCGCCACGCCCTGCCGCGCATGTTGCAGGCCGCCCTGAAGGAATGGCGCGAAGCCAAGACCAAGGGCGTGCAGAGCGAGGGCCAGGTGGCTCTGCTGTCCCAGCGCATCGACCGCGTGCTCGACACCCAGATCGCCCGCGAGAGCGCCAAGGCCGAAGAGGGCCTGGGCAGCCTGGCGATCGTCGCCACCGCCTCGCCGTTCATCGGCCTGTTCGGCACGGTCTGGGGCATCATGCACGCCTTCCAGAGCATCGCCGCGGCCAAGAACACCTCGCTGACCGTGGTCGCCCCGGCCATCGCCGAGGCCCTGTTCGCCACCGCCGTCGGCCTGATCGCGGCCATCCCGGCCTACATCGCCTACAACAAGTTCTCGACCGACGCCTCGAAGTACGCCGGCCGCCTGGAGAACTTCGCCGACGACCTGTCGACCGCCATCCAGCGTCGCCTGAGCGAGCGGGTCTGACCCCATGGCGATGTCCGCAAACGACGCCTTCGCCACCTCGGGCGGCGGTCGCGGCCGCCGTCGCCGCCGGCGCGGCAAGGGGGCCCTGTCCGAGATCAACGTCACCCCGCTGGTCGACGTCATGCTGGTGCTGCTGATCATCTTCATGATCAGCGCCCCGCTGCTGACCTCGGGCGTGGAGCTGGAACTGCCCAAGACCGAGGCCGGCGCGCTGAAGAACGAGCAGGAGCCGATCACCGTGTCGGTCCGCCACGACGGCGCGGTGTTCATCGGCGAGGACCAGGCGCCGTTCACCGAGTTCGCCTCGATCGTCTCGGCCAAGGCCGGCGACGCCAACGACAAGCCGATCTACGTGCGCGCCGACGGCAAGGCCCCCTACGAGGTGGTCGCCCAGGTCATGGCCGCCCTGTCCAAGGCCGGCTTCACCAAGATCAACCTGCTGACCGACACCGGCGGCCCGTCGTCGGGCGCCGCGCCGCAGGACGCCCAGCCGGTCGGCGGCGGCGGCGACCTGCGCCCGGCCCAGTAGGGAATAGCCAAGCCTGATGCGGGAAGAACGCAACAAGCTGTCTCCGGCCCTGCTGGGCTCGGTCGCGCTCCACGCCGCGGTGGTGGCGGCGGTGATGATCGGCTGGCCGTGGAAGACGTCCAAGAAGATCGTCATCGGCGAAAGCGTGCCGGTGACCATCGTCACCGAGGGGCCGACCAACGTGCGTCCGGCCATCGAGGACCCGGTCGAGCAGCCGGCCGAGACCATCGATCCGGTTCCCGAGGCCACGCCCGAGCCGCCGGCCGCGACGCCCGCGCCGCAACCCCAGCCGGCGCCGCCCAAGCCGCAGCCCGCGCCGACGCCGAAGCCTCAACCGACGCCGCCGCCCAAGCCGGCGCCGACCCCGACGCCCAAGCCGCAACAGCCGCAGCCCAAGCCGACCCCGAAGCCGACCCCGGCCAAGCCCGAGCCCGACTTCTTCTCGTCGCTGGAAAAGACGCTGTCGAAGACCGCCAAGCCGGCCGGCAAGCCCGCCTCGTCCGCCCCCAAGGGCCAGACGAACCGCCCCGAGACCGCCACCCAGGCGCGCCCGGGCGCGGGCCAGATGACGGCCATGCAGGCCGCGGCGATCAGCGGCATGAAGGACGAGATCCAGCGGCGCTGGAACCCCAACTGCGAGGTCGTGGGCGGCGGTTCGATGCAGATCAAGCTCAGCTTCAAGCTGGCGAGCAACGGGCGCGTCCAGGGCCAGGTGACCGCCGGCGGGGCCGAGAATTCCGGCGACGCCATCGTCAAGACCGAGGCCGAGCGGGCGATCCGCGCGGTCTTCCAGTCTGCCCCGTTCGAAGGCCTGCCGCCCGACTACTACAACACCCAGCTGAACCTGAACTTCAAGGCGCGCGACGCCTGCGCCGCGCGTTAGGCGTTCCAGAGACGCCGCAAAGAGAAGAATGGAAGGAAGCCCGACGATGATCGCCAAGAGCGCCCGCGCCAAGCGGACCCTCGCCACGCCGCTCCTCGCCATGACCCTCGCCCTGGCGGGCGGCGCGTTCGCGGCCGCCCTGCCGGGCGTGGCGGCGGCCCAGATCGAGATCGACATCGACAAGGGCGCGGTCAAGCCGATGCCCGTGGCGATCCCGGCCTTCGCCGGTGCCCAGCGCGGCGCCGACATCGCTCAGGTCATCAGCGGCAATCTCGAGCGCTCGGGCCTGTTCCAGCCGCTGAACGTGGCCGGCGTGCCCGACAAGCTGACCGACGTGAACATCCAGCCGCGTTTCCCCGACTGGCAGGGCACCGGCGCCCAGGCGCTGATCAACGGCCAGGTCACGGTCGGCGCCGACGGCTCGCTGCGCGTCGACTTCCGCCTGTGGGACACCTTCAGCCAGCAGCAGCTGCTGGGCCTGCAATTCACCTCGACGGCAGAGAACTGGCGCCGCGTGGCCCACAAGATCAGCGACGCGGTCTATGAGCGCCTGACCGGCGAGAAGGGCTATTTCGACACCCGCGTGGCCTTCGTCGCCGAGAGCGGCCCCAAGCTGAATCGCGTCAAGCGCCTGGGCATCATGGACCAGGACGGCGCCAACCCGCAGTTCATCACCGACGGCTCGTCGATCGTGATGACCCCGCGCTTCTCGGCCACCAGCCAGGAGCTGACCTACATGGCCCTGCGGCCGACCGGGTCGAGCATCTACCTGCTGAACCTGCAGACCAATCGCCAGGAAACGGTCGGCCGCTTCCCCGGCATGGTGTTCGCCCCGCGCTTCTCGCCCGACGGCAAGAAGGTGGCCTTCTCGGTCGAGAAGGGCGGCAACAGCGACATCTACGTGCTGGACCTGCGCACCCGCCAGTCGACCCGCATCACCACCGACCCGGCCATCGACACCTCGCCGTCGTTCTCGCCGGACGGCAGCAAGATCGTGTTCAACTCCGACCGCGGCGGCCAGGCTCAGCTCTATGTGATGAACGCCGACGGCTCGGGCGTGCGCCGCATCTCCTACGGCGGCGGCCGCTATACGACCCCGGTGTGGAGCCCGCGCGGCGACTACATCGCCTTCACCAAGCAGACCGGCGGCCAGTTCCACATCGGCGTCATGCGCACCGACGGCGGCGACGAGCGCCTGCTCACCACCAGCTATCTCGACGAAGGCCCGACCTGGGCCCCCAACGGGCGGGTGCTGATGTTCTTCCGCGAGAGCTCGGCCGGCAATCCGCGCCTCTGGACCGTCGACATCACCGGCCGAATCCTGCGTCCCGCCGCCTATCCGGGCGCGGCCTCGGATCCGGCCTGGTCGCCGCTGCTGGACTGATTTTCGGGCGAGGGAAGCTGCGGAATAAGAAGGTTTCGCAACTTTCCACAGCCTCGGCGCGTTGGAGCGTGGCTGTTCATCCGTCGTTCACCCGGCAGGTGAAACGAGGTGGAGCAGCGTCCAACTGACGCCATTGTGAGGTCCAGGGAACGTTTTTGCGGGGCGGAGCAAGAGCAGCGCCGGTAAGAGTTTTGAACCCAGGCCGTACCTAGACTTGAGGAGATACTGTATGAGCTTCGACACCAAGAGCGCCGTCCGACTGGCGCTGATCGGTCTGGCCGTCGCTTCGGTCGCGGCTTGTACGCGCCCGAAGCCCCAGGGCCCGGTCGAAACCCCGCCGGCTCCGACGCAACCGGCCACGCCGCAACAGCCCTACACGCCGCCGCCGGCCCCCGGTCCGGTGGACCAAGGTCCGCTGCCGGGCACGGTGCAGGACTTCGTCGTCAACGTCGGCGACCGCGTCTACTTCGACACCGACTCCTACTCGGTCCGCGCCGACGCCCAGCCGGTCCTGGCCGGCCAGGCCCAGTGGCTGGCCCGTTACTCGGCCGTCCGCGTCCGCATCGAAGGCAACGCCGACGAACGCGGCACCCGTGAATACAACCTGGCCCTGGGCGCCCGCCGCGCCAACGCCGTCCGCGAGTTCCTGATCGGCCAAGGCGTCGCCGCCTCGCGCATCGAGACAATCTCGTTCGGCAAGGAGCGTCCGCTGGATCCGGGCACCACCGAAGACGCGTGGGCCAAGAACCGCAACTCGCGCACCGCCATCACCGAGGGTGCGCGCTAAGGCTTGACCGCCTGAGCTGAACGAAGGCCCTCCTCCTAGCGGAGGGGGGCCTTTTTTCTGGCCGCGTTTCTGGCCGCACTTTTGTCCGCAACCGGGGCATAATCGTCGACATGAAGCTGAAATCCGCGCTCCTCGCCTCCGTCCTCCCGGTCGCCTTGGCTCTCGCCGCCGCCGCGCCGGCCCTGGCCCAGACGCCGATGCCCGATCCGCTGGACGACCGTTCGGCCAAGCGCATCGAGAAGATGGAGAAGGTCGTGCGCGAGCTGCGAGCGATCGTCTTCCAGGGGCGCGACACCGGCAAGCCCGTCGTCGTCCAGACCGCCGAGACCGACGCCCAGATCGCCGCCCTCAACGAGCGGATCTCCGACCTGGAGCAGACCATCCAGCGGATGAACGGCCAGAACGAGGTCCTGACCCACGATCTGGACCAGGCCCGTCGCGGCGCCGAGAGCCAGAAGTCGCGCGCCGACCAGCTGGAACAGCGGCTGTCGGCCCTCGAAGGCAAGATCACGACGCTGGAGACCGCCGCCGCCAACGCCGCGGCCGCGCAGATCCCGGCGGCGCCGGCCGCCCCGGCCGATCCGGCCACGGCCTTCAAGCAGGCCCGCCAGCTGCTGCTGGACGGCGACTATGCCGGCGCCGAGAACGCCTTCGGCGGCTTCGTCTCGGCCTATCCCGACGACGCCAAGGCGCCAGAAGCCCGCTACTGGCTGGGCGAGACCCAGTTCGTCCGCGAGGCCTATGGCGACGCGGCGGGCTCGTATCTTGGCGCCGTGCGCGGCTGGCCGCAGACCAGCTGGGCGCCCAATGCGGTGCTGAAGCTGTCGCGCTCGCTGGTGGCGCTGAAGAAGCCCGCCGACGCCTGCCGCACGCTCGACGAATTGGCCAAGCGCTATCCCAAGGCGCCGGCCGACGTGGTCAGCAAGGCCAAGAGCACGCGCACCCAGGCCAAGTGCGCGGCCTGACGCGAGACGTCCAGGCCGTCCTGCAACGGCGACTGCGGCCAGGGGCGACCACGCCCCTGGCCGTCGGCTTTTCGGGCGGCGGCGACAGCCTGGCCCTGCTGCGGCTGACCCTGGACTGGGCCGAGCTCCGGGGACGACCGGTCCTGGCCCTGACCGTCGACCACGGCCTCAATCCCGCCAGCGCCGGCTGGACCGCCGACGCCTTGGCCAAGGCCCGGGCCCTCGGCGCGCAAGCCCAGGCGCTGCACTGGATCGGCGACAAGCCGTCCACGGGCGTGCAGGCCGCCGCCCGCGCCGCCCGCCACGCCCTGCTGGCCGCCGCCGCCCGAGAGGCCGGCGCCTGCGTCCTGCTGCTGGGCCACACCGCCGACGATCGCCTGGAGGCCGCGCGGATGCGGGCCGAGGGCTCGACCACCTCCGATCCCCGGCAATGGGCCCCGTCGCCGGTCTGGCCGGAGGGGCGCGGCGTCTTCGTCCTGCGGCCGCTGCTGGAGGCACGCCGCCAGGCGCTGCGCGAATGGTTGTCGCAGCGGGGCGAGACCTGGCTGGAGGATCCGGCCAACGACGACGCCCGCTTCGCTCGCGCCAGGGCTCGTGCGGCCCTGGCCGGAGAAGACCCGGCCGTTCCTCCGCTTGCGCCGGATCCCGCGCCGCCCGCCGCGTTCGAGGGCGAGCACGCCCTGCGCCTGCCGCGCGAGGCTCCCGCCGCCCAGGTCGCCGCCGCCTGCCTGTGCGCGGCCGGCGCCGCCACGCCGCCGCGCGGCGAGCGGCTGGAGCGGCTGGTCGCCCGGCTGCGCTCGGGCGAGGCCTTCACCGCCACCCTGGCCGGCGCCCGGATCGTCGCGGGGGAGGCCGGGGCGCTGTTCGTGCGCGAGGCGGGGGAGGGGCGCCGCAGCGGCCTATCGCCGCTGGTCCTGGCCGCCGGCGAGACCGGCGTCTGGGACGGTCGCTACGAGATCACGGCGGGCGCGCAGCCGATCACCGTCCGACCGCTCGGCGGACTGGCCGGCCGTCTGCCGGCGGACGAAACGCAGGCCCTGAAAGGGTTTCCCGCCGCCGTCCGCCCCGTCCTGCCGGCCGCCGTCGACGCCGTCGGCATGGTTTCTAGCCCGATCCTTGCAGAGGCCGGGACAATCGGCGCGCGCGTGCTGATCCGGGAAAGGTTCGAGGCCGCGACCGGCCTGATCGATCAAGAACCCGCTACATGACATCGCGCGCGTGGCGAAAAGCCGTCCGCCGTCCTATCTTAGGTCGACGAGCGCTATCTTTGGGAAGACGACGCGTATGAATCTGAGGAATGTCGCCATCTGGCTTGGGGTCGTTTTCGTCCTCATCATGGCCTACAGCGTCTTGCAGCGCGGCGGTCCCACGGGGCGCGCCGGCGAGGTCAGCTACTCGCAACTGCTCAAGAACATCGACGCGGGCCAGGTCAAATCCGCCGAGATCAACGGGCAGCAGGTCAAGATCGCCTCGCCCGACGGCAAGACGACCTACACCGTCAACGCCCCGCCCAACAGCGAAGACCTGATCAAGCGCCTGGAAGCGCGCAACGCCGAGATCAAGATCCAGGACGGCGGCCGCTTCAGCCTAGTCAACCTGTTCCTGAACATGCTGCCGATCCTGCTGCTGATCGGCGTGTGGATCTTCTTCATGCGCCAGATGCAGGGCGGCACGAAGGGCGCGATGGGCTTCGGCAAGTCCAAGGCCCGCCTGCTGACCGAGAACAAGAACCGCGTGCTGTTCGACGACGTCGCCGGCGTGGACGAGGCCAAGGAAGAACTGCAGGAGGTCGTCGACTTCCTGAAGGATCCGGCCAAGTTCCAGCGCCTGGGCGGCAAGATCCCCAAGGGCGCCCTGCTGGTCGGCCCTCCCGGTACGGGTAAGACCCTGATCGCCCGCGCCGTGGCGGGCGAGGCCGGCGTGCCGTTCTTCACCATCTCCGGTTCGGACTTCGTCGAGATGTTCGTCGGCGTCGGCGCCAGCCGCGTGCGCGACATGTTCGAGCAGGCCAAGAAGAACGCCCCCTGCATCATCTTCATCGACGAAATCGACGCCGTCGGTCGCCACCGTGGCGCCGGCCTGGGCGGCGGCAACGACGAACGCGAGCAGACCCTCAACCAGCTGCTGGTCGAGATGGACGGCTTCGAGGCCAACGAAGGCATCATCCTGATCGCCGCCACCAACCGTCCCGACGTTCTGGACCCCGCCCTGCTGCGTCCGGGCCGCTTCGACCGGCAGGTCGTGGTGCCTAACCCCGACGTCGCCGGCCGCGAGAAGATCCTGCGCGTGCACATGAAGAACGTGCCGCTGGCCGCCGACGTCGACGTCAAGACCCTGGCCCGCGGCACCCCCGGCTTCTCGGGCGCGGACCTGGCCAACCTCGTCAACGAGGCGGCCCTGACCGCCGCGCGCAAGAACCGCCGCATGGTCACCATGCACGACTTCGAGTACGCCAAGGACAAGGTCATGATGGGCGCCGAGCGTCGCTCGATGGCCATGAGCGAGGACGAGAAGAAGCTGACGGCCTATCACGAGGGCGGCCACGCCCTGGTGGCCCTCAACGTCCCGGTCGCCGACCCCGTGCACAAGGCCACCATCGTGCCGCGCGGCCGCGCTCTCGGCATGGTCATGCAACTGCCGGAAGGCGACCGCTACTCGATGAGCTACGACATGATGACCTCGCGTCTGGCCATCATGATGGCCGGCCGGGTCGCCGAGGAGCTGATCTTCGGCAAGGAGAAGATCACCTCGGGCGCGTCGAGCGACATCAGCGCGGCCACCAACCTGGCTCGCAACATGGTCACCCGCTGGGGCTTCTCTGACGACCTGGGCACCGTGGCTTACGGCGACAACCAGGAAGAGGTGTTCCTGGGTCACTCGGTCGCGCGCACCCAGAACGTCTCGCCCGACACCATGGTCAAGATCGACGCCGAGGTCCGTCGCCTGGTGAAGGGCGGCGAGGACGACGCCCGTCGGATCCTCACCGAGAAGCTGGAAGACCTGCACTCGGTGGCGAAAGCCCTGCTGGAGTTCGAGACCCTCAGCGGCGAGGAGATCATCGGCGTGACCAAGGGCGTGGCCCCCAAGCGCGACGAGCCGGAAGAAAAGAAGCCGACCGGCCCGGTCGCCTCGGTTCCGGTCTCGCCCTCGGGCGTCACCGCTTAAAGGTCGATCACCTACTCGAATAATGCGAAAGCCGGATCCGTCCTCGGGTCCGGCTTTTGTTTTGCGCGTTAGGAGGCCTCATGAAGACCGCTCTCGTCGCCGCCGTTCTGGCGCTGTCGCTTCCGATCGCAGCGCCTGATCGCGTTCGGGCGGCCGAACCGCCCGCCGTCGGGATCGCGCTGGAGAACTACGCCTATCCCTATCCCGTGGGGTTCCTGCCGCTGGAGCACGGGGGCCACGCCGTGCGCATGGCCTATATGGACGTCGCGCCGACCGGCCTGGCCAACGGCCGCACCGTGCTGCTGCTGCACGGCCGCAACTTCCCCGCCGGCTACTGGGCGCCGACCATCAAAGCCCTCGCCGGCGCAGGCTATCGGGTCGTGGCCCCCGACCAGATCCAGTTCGGCAAGTCCTCCAAGCTCGACGACGAGCCCGTCCGCTTCGACCGCATGGTCGAGGACACGGCCGTCCTGCTGGACCACCTGAAGATCGGCAAGGTCGACGTCGTCGCCCACTCGATGGGCAACCATGTGGGCGTGCGCTGGTCCCTGGCTCATCCTGACCGCACCGGGCGCCTGGTCATGTACGGCCCCGTCGGGCTGGAGGACTACCGCCTCTACACGCCGTCCACGCCGCTGGAGAAGCTGGTCGCCGACGACGAGGCTAAGGGGCCAGAGGCTTATCTGAACGAGTTGATGACCAGCTACGGCCTGACCCTGCCGCGCGAGGCCATGGCCCCCTATGTCGAGCTGCGCGAGGGTCTCAAGCGCTCGGGCGACTGGCCGCGCTACGTCCGCAGCTTCGCCGCCAGCGCCGTCGCCATCCGTGACCAGCCCTATTTGCAGGACCTGCCCAAGGTGTCGGTTCCGGTGCTGATCCTGGCCGGCGAGCGCGACGGCACGGCGCCGGGCAAGGGCTATGCTAGGCCCGAGGACAAGCCGAAGTTCGGCCATGTGCTGGCCCGCGCCCAGGCCCTGGCGCCGACCATGAAGAACGCCCGGGTCGAGGCCTTCGACGCCGGCCACCTGCTGCACCTGGAGCGCACCGAGCGGTTCAACGCCGCCGTCCTGGCCTTCCTGAGCGAAGGCCGGTAGAGCTTCCCTTCGAAGTCGAACGAAAGGGAAGATCGATGAAGACGTCGATTCCGGGCCTTCTGGCCGCCGCCGTGATGCTGTCGCCAGCCGTCGCGCTGGCCGCGCCCAAGCCGATCCATGCCGACGGCATGACCGGACCCGAGGTGGTCAAGTGGTTGCAGGACGCCGGCTACAAGGCTGAACTGCTGACCGACAAGACCGGCGACCCGCACATCAAGAGCGCGGCCAACGGGGTCAACTTCGACATCTATTTCTACGACTGCACGGCCAAGCCGCGCTGCAAGGCGATCCAGTTCTCGGCCGGTTTCGACCTGAAGACCCCGCTCTCGGCGGGCAAGATCAACGAGTGGAACCGCGATAACCGCTATCTGAAGGCCTATATCGACGACGACGGCGACCCCTACGTCCAGTACGACGTCAACCTGAACGCCGGCCGCACCACCGACGTCCTGGACGACGACTTCGGCGTCTGGACCTCGATGATCGACGACTTCACCACCTTCATCGGCTGGTGACGGCCGCGGGTCACGGGGGTAAACCCGCCCCCATGATCCATGCCGTTCCAAGCGTCATGGGCGTGGTCAACGTCACGCCCGACAGCTTCTCGGACGGCGGCCGGTTCTTTGATCCCGCCGCCGCCCTGTCCCACGCCCGCCGGCTGATCGACGACGGCGCGGCCATACTCGACATCGGCGGCGAGAGCACGCGGCCGGGTTCGGACCTGGTCTCCGAGGCAGACGAGATCGCCCGGGTCGTTCCGCTGATCCGCGCCATCCGCGCCGAGAGCGACGTGACGATCTCGATCGACACCATGAAGCCGGGCGTCGCCCGCGCCGCCGTCGCGGCCGGGGCCGACATCTGGAACGACGTGGCGGCCCTGCGTTTCGCGCCCGACGCGCCGGAGGTCGCCGCCGAGCTGGGCTGCGAGGTGATCCTGATGCACATGCGCGGCGAGCCGGGCACCATGCAGGACGAGCCGCGCTATGACGACGTGGTGGCCGAGGTCGAGGCCTTCCTGCTGGCCCGGGCCCTGACCGCCATGGCCGCGGGCGTCGAGCGCGAGAAGATCTGGCTCGACCCGGGCATCGGCTTTGGCAAGACGCTGGAGCACAACCTGGCCCTGCTGGCCGCCCTGCCGCGCTTGGTGGGGCTGGGCTATCGCGTGCTGCTGGGCGCCAGCCGCAAGCGATTCATCGCCGCCGTCGACCCGCGCGCCCAGGACGCCCGCGACCGCTTGGGCGGCTCGCTGGCCGTCCATCTCCATGGCGCGGCCTGCGGCGTGGAGTCGGTGCGCGTCCACGATGTGCGCGAGATGAGCCAGGCCCTGGCGGTGTGGAAGGCGATAGGGGCGGCGAAGGGCTGACGGTCAGGCCGGGGCGGTCACCGCCTGGCCCGGTAGGCGAAGGCCACGGTCAGGAGGCCGACGACGGCGCCGATGGCGACCAGTCCGACGAACAGGCTCCAGGGCGAGTCCACGACGCCGCCGGGACGAAAGGGCTGCTGGCAGGCCAGCAGCATGACCGTCGCCGCCACGCCCGTGAGCAAGGCGCCCATCGCCGCCCCCGCGCCCGGGGAGCGAATCCCGCGTCGATGCAGCCACCACCAGGACGGACCGCCGAGCAGGCAAAGTCCGGCCAGCCAGGCCGGGAGGGAAGCGGCGAGGGCGATCGCGGCGATGTAGAAGGCCAGGCTTCCGCTCGTCGGCACGGACAGGACGAACGTCATTGTCGCCGTGAGCAGGGTGCCGGTTCCAACCCCGAGCGCCAGGGCCGTGACGACGTCGCCCTTGGTCGGCTGGGCGAGGCGCGGCGACGGATCCATGGCGGCTTCCTGGTTCTAAATGTAAGTCATTCCTTAAATATCTCATCGCTAATTTGCAAGCGATTAGCGAACGGCTTAAATACGGGCGCATGCAACGCGTGTTCGAAGCCCTGTCGTCGACGGTCCGGCGCAAGATCCTGGCCTATCTGGCCCATGCCGACCTGACGGCCGGCGAGATCGCCTCGCGCTTCGAAATCTCCAAGCCGGCGGTGTCGCAGCACCTGTCGATCCTGGAGGCGGCGGGTCTGGTCAGCAGCGAGAAGCGCGGCCAGTTCGTGCACTACAGCCTGGTGCGCGACAGCCTGGTCAACACGCTGACCGAGTTCGTGCAGGAGGTCTGCCCGGTCTCCAAGCCGCTGAAATCCGAGAGCGCGCGCCTCAAGGCTCAGCGCGACGGCGAGTGATCGGCAACGACGTCGGCCAGCCGACGTTATAGGCTCTTCCGAACCTTCGCTTTCCGGGGAGCCCGCCAATGATCCGTCCGTTGTTCGTCGCCGGCCTGGCCGTCCTGGCCCTGGCCGCCTGCGAGAAGAAGACCGAGGCGCCCAAGCCCGCGCCGACGCCCGACAACCTGGCCCAGAGCCCGGCGCCGCCGGCCGCGCCCGCCTCCGCCGAGCCCAAGCAGATCGTCTATGCCTGCGCTGACGGCAGCGTGCTGAAGGCGACCTATCCCGACGACAAGACCGCCGTGGTCGAATACGGCGACAAGACCCGCACCCTGACCGTGGCCATGTCGGCCAGCGGCGCGCGCTATGTGGGCGAGGGCCTGCAATGGTGGACCAAGGGCATGACCGAAGGAATGGTCGCCCCGCTCAAGGACGGCGAGGACGTCGCCAGCGCCAAGCCGGTCGAATGCATGGCCCCGTCCGACGCGGGGAAGTAGGGCTGGCGGGCGGGAGCCTTCTCCCTTCCCCCTTGATGGGGGAAGGGCCGGGGATGGGGGTGACTGCTGAACGGACGGCGGCGAGGCGTTTGGCGCCGCACCACCCCTGCCCCTCTCCCATTAAGGGGGGAGGGAGGTGGGAAAGGCTCTTCGCCTCGGCTGCGCCCGCCCTAGAGCAACGTTCGCTGCGTGGGTTCCACCGTCTCCGTCGGCGACGCCTCCCCCCGTCGCCGCAGTTCGGTCTCGGCGCTGAAGCGCACGTCGGGGTCGCGGTCCTGGGCCAGCAGGCGCAGCGCCTCGTCGCCGACCAGGGGCCAGGCCTTGCCGCGCTCGGGGCCTCTGGGCGCGCGGGGCAGCAGGCCCGGTTCGGCGCTCCAGGCCAGTAGCTGCTCGAGCGAAGCCGCGCGCAGCATGTCGCGCAGATGGTGGGCGGTGACATAGGCGTCGGGCAGGGCGCGGTGCGCCGGCAGGCCCAGCGCATGGACGAGGCCCTGCGGCATCCGCTGGTAGCGCAGCATCTGGTTGGAGAAGCTGGTCAGATGAGGCCACAGGCGCAAGGCGCATTTCCAGGTGCAGATCCAGGCGGCTCCGCCCGCCAGGGCCGGCGTGCAGTAGCGCTGCTCGAACGAGGCCCGATGCGCCGCCAGCGCCGCGACGCCGCCTTCGGGTCTCAGCACCCCGGGCGCGGCGTCCTTCCAGAACGGCGCGCCGGCCACCTCGGCGTCGAGGATGTGGTGAACGGCCATGGTTTCCGGCGAGATCGGGCGGCCGGGATTGACCAGCAGGGCGCCGCGGTCCTCGTCGACGCGCCAGCGGCCGTCAGGGTCCTGGACGACGTCCTGCCAGCCGATCTCGCAGACGTCCTGCGGTCCGTTGCCGGCGGTCTCGAGGTCGATGACGCGGATGCGTGTCATCACCTGAATATGGGACCAGGCCGCGTCGAGGCCAAATGGCCCGGCGCCCAAACCTGTCAGCTGACTCGCAGGAAGGCGCGTCCGGCGGCGAAGTCGCCGACCTCGACATAGGCGCGGCGCACGGTCTCGCGGCCGTCGCGGCCCTGGATGACGAACTCCACCGTCATGGCCTCGCGCGGGTCGAGCCGGGCGATGACGTCGCCAGCCTCGCGCGGGAAGCGGAAGCCCATGCCGGTCTTGGCGCTGGTCGGCAGCAGGGTGGGGGCGGGAGCGGCGTCGCGGGTCTCGGCCCCGAACACCCGGCTGGCCGCGCGCGGGGCGGCGTTGTCGGCCAGGGCCCCGGCGTTGCGGGCCTTCAGATAGGGACCTTGCGTGCGGGTCGGATCGCGCATGACCAGCCTGGCGGTGTAGGGCCTGGCGCCGTCGGCGAAGGTCGCCACGGCCAGCAGTTCGGTGTTGCGGCCGGCCAGGCCGAACACCAGACGGTCGCCGCCGAAGCTGGCCGACTGCGACAGCCGCCAGAACGGGATGGTCGCCGAGCTGGCGCGGTCGGCCTGCCAGCTGGCGCGATCGCCCGGATAGTTCATCCGTTGCAGCATGGCGTAGCCCTCGAAGGCCTTGCGCACGCGGCCGGCGGCGGTGGTCAGGTCCTTGGAGCCGCAGGGCACGGAGGCGGCCTTGGCGTGGGCGCGCTGCTGCACGCCGTCCAACTGCTCGACGCTGGCGCCGGCGCGCAGGGCCGCGCCCCGGGCCTGGGCCCTGCCGGCGTCGAGGGCGCCCGACAGCGACGGGCTGAACAGGCCGCAGCGCGCGCCGGCGGCGCTCATCAGGCTGCGTTCGTAGAAGACGTCGGAGGGGGTGGCCGTCGCCGTCTGGGCCGCGCCGAGCACGGCTGTGGCGACGAGCGTCGCCGCCAGGCGCCGCTTTCGCGGTGCGGAGGTCTTCACGGTGGCCATTTTCTCGTATTCTGCGAGAGAGGATATTCGAGCGGACCTTAGCCGCTCCTGGTTGCGGTTCGGTTAGCGATGCTTCTTTCGACGGATCTTTGGGTGGGCGCGCTGATCCGCCGCGCCGAGCTGGGCGGGGCCTTCGCCATGGTCGTGCGCAAGGGCGACGCCCGGGCGGGCGCGGTGCTGGTCAAGGTGGTCGACCGCAAGGCCGGCACGGTGCGGCTCTACAGCGAGGCCACGCGCGGCGACGGCGAGCGGGTGTGGATGCAGCCCACCAAGTCCGACTTCGAGCCGGATCTCGACGCCTATACCGAGCGCGCCGCGCGCATCGATCCCGATGTCTGGGTGGTGGAGATCGAGGATCGTGAGGGTCGCCACTTCCTGACCGAGGCGGTCGAGGGCTGAGCGCGGGGCGGGACGACAGGCCGCACGGCGTTCGTGCAACGATCCACAGCATTAACCCTGCCGCTAAACCAGACCGAAAGTAGAGCGCGGCAGGATGTCGCAGGTCCCCAGCAGCCCCCGTCATCCGCCCATGCTCTTCCTGATGAACGACGTCGTGCTCAGCCTGGACGCCGCCGAACTGTCGCCGCCGATGACGCGCGACCGTTTCGCGGCCCTGTCGCTGAACTTCGTCGCCGAACTGGGCAAGGAGCTCTATGCCGAAGAACCGCTGCTGCACCACAAGCAGGTGGAGAAGGCCAAGCGCCTGGCCGCCCTGATCATCGCCAAGGCCCCGGAGATCAATGCGGCGCTGTTCGTCGCGCCGGCGCGCGGCTGCCTGATCGAGCAGGTGCAGGTGCGCTACGCCCAGATCGGCCTGGAGGTCATGGGCGCGCTGCACCAGCGTCAGAAGGCGGGCCAACTGACCAATCTCGAGGCCGATCGCCAGGTCTGGCGCCGGCTTGCGGCCTGACGTCGCCGACGGCCCGCTACATCAGCAGGCCGGCCACGATGTTCAGGACGAGGGCTATCACCACCAATCCAGCGATGACCGTACCCAGGCAGAGCGCGCTCTGCCCCAGGGGACGACGACGGATGTGATCGCGAGGGTCTTCGGCCAGGGCCATGTCGTTTCCTCCGTCGCCCCGACGGCTCTCGGGGGCCGAACGTCGGCGACAAGATGAGCATGACTCCAATTCCCCAGGTTGAATAGGGTTTTTCGAACGCCTGTTCGTCGGGCGTCGGAGCATTTTCGCCTAGCGCGGCGACCTCCCTGGGTTGCCAGGGGCTGACCGCTCTCGCTAGGCTCTGAGCCCAGTATCGGGGGCTTGCTTAGATGACGGAACGGGGCGTGCGATCGGCGGGGGCGCCGACGCGGCGGGGAATGGTGCTGGGGGCGGCGGTGACGCCCCTGCTGTGGGCGGCGGGCGCGGGCGCCGGCCGCGCGGCGCCGGCCCAGGGGCGATGGATGGTCGCCTCGTCGGCCAATTTCAATGTCTACAGCGCCGGCGACGAGCGCCAGTTGCGCGCCTACACGCTGATGCTCGAAGACTTCGACATGACGCTGCGCTTCATGCACGGCCTGCCGCTGGACAAGGCCGCGGACCGCAAGCTCGACGTGCACCTGATCGACAACAAGGCCGAGCTGCGCGTCACTTATCCGGGCGCCAACGAGAACTGGGCCGGCTACTACGTGGCCACGGCGCGCGACGTGGTCTGCATCGCCCTGAGGCCGCGCCGCGTGGCCAGCCAGGACGAGGACAGCAACGACACCACGATGCACGAGTACGCGCACCACTTCATGCGCCGCAACCTCACCTTCGCCTACGCCCCGTGGCTGGTGGAGGGCTACGCCGAATATGTCGCCACCACCCTGTTCGACGGCGACCAGATCATCGTCGGCAAGATCAACGCCAACCGCGGCGAGTGGCTGATGAACTCGGCCTGGCTGCCGCTGGAAGACCTGCTGACCAAGCGCTCGAGCGAGCTGCCGACGGAGCGGGGCAAGAACTACTATCCCCAGGCCTGGCTGCTGACGCATTACTTCATGAGCGACAAGAAGCGGAAGGCGCAGCTGGAGGTCTATATCCGGGCGGTCGGCGAGGGGCAGGGCTCGGTCGAGGCCATGGAGAAGGCCACGGGCATGACCCTGGACGGGCTGACCAAGGCCTTGCGCGAATACACCCGCGGACAGCTGCCGCTGCAGGGCTACAGCCGCACGCGCAAGCGCGAGGTGTCGATCACGGTCACCCGCCTGCCGGTCTCGGCCGACGATCTCGTCCTGCGCCGCGTGCGCATGGCGCGGGACGACTTCGAGGAGGACGGCCCGCCCTTCGTCAGCGAGATCCGCACCATCGCCGCCCGCTATCCCGGCGACGCCTACGCCGAGCTGACCCTGGCGCGGGCCGAGCAGCTGGCCGGCGATCCGGCGGCCGGCATGGCGATCCTTGACCGCCGCCTGGCCGCCGACCCGACCGACCTGCTGGCGCTGGAGTACAAGGCGCTGGGCCTGCTGGCCAAGGCCGACAAGAACCCCGCTGAGGCCGCGACCCTGAACAAGGCCGCCGGCGCGGTGCTGGCCAAGGCCTTCCAGGTCGACGCCAACCGCTACCAGGTCCTGCTGGCCTATGCCCGCAGCCGCAAGACCGCGCCCGGCTATCCCAGCGACAACGTCATGGAGGCGCTGCTGCTGGCCAACGAGCTGGCGCCGCAGGTCTCGGAGGTGACGATGGAGACCGTCCAGGCGCTGGCCATGCGCAGGGAGTACGGCCACGCGGCCTTCCTGCTGAAGCCGCTGGTCAACGATCCGCACGGTCGCCGCAACGAGCGGGCGGCGCAGTTGCTCAAGGAGCTGGAGACCAAGGCGGCCGCGGGGAAGTCAGCCGTCTGAGACACGGCGTCGGGCGAAGCTGGAGCTTGCCCGACGCCAGGATGTCCGGCAAAGCTCAACGTGTAATTGTGCAGGGGGCGAGCTTGGCGTCGCGGGTTTTCGGGGGCGGTCTGGTCTTGGCGGCGGCTTTGGGCGCCTGGGCTCCAGCCTGGGGGCAGGGCGGCGGCGTGGCGGCCGCTCCGCCCGTCGTTCAGGCCGACGCGCCCGGCCGCTGGATCCGCGGCGAGAGCGACCATTTCATCGTCTATTCGGACCGCAGCGAGGCCCTGATCCGCCGCTACGTGACGATGCTGGAGGACTTCGACAGCGTTCTGCGGATGCTGCACGGCAAGGCCGAGGCCGAGACCCCCCGCAAGCTGCCGCTCTATCTGCTGTCAAGCTCGCGCCAGCTGCGGCGGACGATCCCCGGCGCCGACGAGCGGATGCAGGGCGTCTATCTCACGGGCGTCGAGGACATCTTCGTCCTGGCCATCCGCGACGACAGCAACAGCTACGACCGCAACAACGGCGACGACACGGTGCTGCACGAGTACACGCACCACTTCATGATGCAGTACTTCCCCGACGCCTATCCCGGCTGGATGGTCGAGGGGCTGGCTGAGTACTACAAGACCATCGACCTGCAGATGAAGAAGGTGCAGATCGGCGACTTCAGCCGCGGGCGCGCCAGTTCGCTGCTGAACGACAAGTGGCTGCCGATGTCAGACCTCTTGTCCAAGCGGCCGTCGCAGTTCGATCGCGATCAGGTGCTGACCTACTACGCGCAGTCCTGGCTGCTGACCCACTATGTCTGGAGCGACAAGGAGCGCCGCAAGAAGCTCCAGGTCTATCTCGATCTGGTCCGTGACCACGGCGACCCGATGGCCAGCTGGACCAAGGTCTATGGCCAAGACGGGCCGGCCCTGGAAAAGGCCCTGCGCACCTACATGAACAAGCCCCTGCTGGCGCTGAACCTGACGCGTGAGCCGCCGAAACCGCAGATCGCCTTCTCTCGCCTGCCGGCCGGCGCCGACGACCTGATCCTGGAGATCCAGCAGCTGAAGCTGGGCGTGGCCAAGGCCGAGGCGCCGGCCCTGCTGGTCAAGTTCCAAGAGGCGGCGGCCAAGCGTCCCGGCGAGTACTACAGCCGCCTGGCCCTGGCCCGGGCCGAGATCGAGCTGGGCGACCGCGCCAAGGGCGAGGCGATCCTCAAGACCCTGCTGGACGAGCGGCCCAGCGACCTGGAGACGCTTCAGGTCATGGCTTACAGCCGGCTGGAGACCGCCCGGCGGATGGCCCGCACGCCCGCCGACCGCGACAAGGCCAAGGCGATCTACGCCGACGCCGCGAACTATCTGGGCCGCGCCCACAAGCTCGATGACGACAACTACCTGACGCTCTATGGCTACGCCGAGACCAAGTCGATGGACCGCGAGCCGTCGCAGAACACCCTCAACGTCGTCTTCCGGGCGGCGACGATCGCGCCGCAGAACCCGGCCATCCGCACCAACGCCGCGCGCCTGTTCATCCGCGCCAAGCAGTACGAGATCGCCCGCGAACTGCTGGAGCCGGTGGCCGGCAATCCGCACGGCGGGCCCCAGGCCAGGCGCGCCGCCCAGCTGCTGTCGACGCTCGAGGGCAAGGCCGATGGCGAGGCGTTGAAGCCCGCCACCGCCGCCGCGGCCTCGGGGGAAGGTGACAAGGACGCGCCGGGGGGGTAGTTGCGCGGGATGAGCACCTCTCCCGCCGCTGAAGCCGCCCGTCGGCGCACCTTCGCCATCATCAGCCACCCCGACGCCGGCAAGACGACGCTGACGGAAAACCTGCTGCTGGCCGGCGGGGCGATCCGTGCGGCCGGCGCCGTGCGTGCGCGCGGCCAGGCCCGCCGCACCCAGTCGGACTGGATGAAGATCGAGCGCGAGCGCGGGATCTCGGTGTCGGCCTCGGTGATGACGTTCGACCACGACGGCCTGATGTTCAACCTGCTCGACACCCCGGGCCACGAAGACTTCTCGGAAGACACCTACCGCACCCTGACCGCCGCCGACGCGGCCGTCATGGTGCTGGACGCCGCCAAGGGCATCGAGCCCCAGACCCTGAAGCTGTTCGAGGTGTGCCGCCTGCGCGACATCCCGATCATCACCTTCATCAACAAGATGGACCGCGAGGCCCAGGATCCGTTCGAGCTGCTCGACGAGGTTTCCTCGAAGCTGGCTCTCGACCCCGCGCCGCTCTACTGGCCGGCCGGTTCGGGCGGGCGCTTCAAGGGCATGCTCGACCTGCGCAGCCAGCAGTTCCTGCCCTACGCCAAGAAGAGCTCGACCGACGAGGAGGGCCACCCCGACGCCGTCGCCTTCAACGGCAACGCCATCGTCCAGTACCTAGACCCCGAGGAACGCTCGGAGCTGGAAGACAACGCCATGCTGGTCACCGAGGCCGGCAAGCCGTTCGACGTCCAGAGCTTCCTTGAGGGCCACATGACGCCGGTGTTCTTCGGCTCGGCCCTGCGCCACTTCGGCGTCGACCAGCTGCTGGCCGGCATCGGCGCCTATGCGCCCGCGCCCAAGCCGGCCAAGGCCAGCAAGGCCGGCGCCGAGACCCACGTCGCCCCGGGCGACAACGAGGTCTCGGGCTTCGTGTTCAAGGTCCAGGCCAACATGGACCCCAATCACCGCGACCGGATCGCCTTCCTGCGCCTGACCAGCGGCCGCTTCACGCGCGGCATGAAGCTGAAGGCCCAGAACACCGGCAAGGCCATGAGCGTCAACGCGCCGATCATGTTCTTCGCCAGCGACCGCGAACTGGCCGAGGACGCCTTCGCCGGCGACGTGATCGGCATTCCCAACCACGGCGTCCTGCGCGTGGGCGACAGCCTGTCGGAGACCGGCGCCCTGCGCTTTGCGGGCCTGCCCAACTTCGCCCCGGAAATCCTGCGCCGCGTGCGCGTGAAGGATCCGCTCAAGGCCAAGCACCTGAAGAAGGCCCTGGAGGGCCTGGCCGAGGAAGGCGTCACCCAGCTGTTCCGCCCGATGATCGGTTCCGACTTCATCGTCGGCGCCGTGGGCCAGCTGCAATTCGAGGTCATGGCCGACCGCCTGGGCAACGAGTACCAGCTGGACGTGATCTTCGAGGCCAGCCCCTATGCCGAGGCCCGCTGGCTGGTCGGCGAGCGCGCCGACGTCGAGGACTTCGAGAACAAGCACAAGTCGGCCATGGGCCGCGACATCGACGACCAGCCGGTGTTCCTGGGCAAGAGCGCCTGGGAGATCGGCTATGTCGCCGAACGCTATCCGAAGGTGCGCTTCGAGCGGACCAGGGAGCGGGGCTAGCCCGGACCGGCCTCGGCCGCCTTCAGGCGCTGATAGACGGTCTGGATCTCCGGATCGGTCGGCGAGATGGCGTAGGCCTTGGCCGCCGCTCGGCGCGCCTCGACCAGGTCGGGCGGGGCGCCGCCCTTGCGCTCGAAGCGGTCGATCCAGGCGGCCGCCTCCACCGTCGCCAGCATGGCGATCTCGGTCTGGGAGGCGGGCGCTTTGGAGCGCCAGAAGTCTCGCGCCGTCTCGATCGCCCGGTTGGGATGTCCGCCCTGGCGCTGGAACCAGGCCAGGTGCAGGGCGATGTCCGACCACGGCGCGCCGCAGGAATTGGCCAGTTCGCGCCACGACTGGGCCAGCTGGGCGCCTTGGCGATGCAGTTCATTCCGCTTCAGCGCCCGCACCCACGGACCGCGCAGGGCGCGCTCGGGCAGCTTGCCGTCGCGCCGAGCCATCTCGGCGGCGTGGACGGCCTCCAGATCGGCGACCGAGGCGAAGGGCCTGGGATATTCCGCGCCGAGTTCGTCGCGCATCCTCTGGTGGACGCGCTCCTGCGGCGAGACGGCTGCCCTGACCGCCGCGACGGCCGGATGGTCGGGCCTCGGCGCCACCAGCAGGCCGTCGGGCAACCGCCCGAACGGAAACCGCACGCGCCCCTTTTGTCCGCCGCAGACCAGCGCCTGGCGGGAAAGATCGACCTCGAGGATCGGCAAGGGCTCGTCGGCCTCGCCGTCATCCAGCGCGCAGCCGGCCAGCACAGCCGGATCGGCCGCGTCGCTCTTCAACCAGCGTTGCAGCAGGCGCCCGTCGATCTCCACTTCACTCACGCTATGGTCTCCAGGGTTTGAAGCGCCGTTTCTAGCGTGTCGTCACACCTTCTTCAGCCCGTAGTCCCGCGCCATCTGGCGATACAGCTCCATGAAGGCGTTGGCGTCGTAGCGACCGCCGTGCTCGGTCCTTTCGGGATGCGGCGGCGGGGCGCCGGCGATCGCCGCGCCGGGGGCCTCGGCGGCGTTGATGCCCTGCGACAGCAGGTTGGGGCGCGGGCCCTCGCCGGCGTTCTTGCCGTCCTGGTCGAAGATCGCCTCCTGGTGACGGGTCGGCTCCCAGATGAACGCGCCCCAGCCGCGCTGGCCCGGCGCGTTGAAGACCAGATCGTTCACGTAGCGCTTCCGGCTGGAATATTCGGCCACGTAGAAGCCGTGGTCGCGGTAGCGCTCGCCGAAGCGCGCGAAGGTGTTGGCCCAGTCGCCCTCGGCCGCCTGCTGGTAGCAGGAGAAGCCCGTGGCGTCGAAGCGCACGCCGCGCGCCAAGAGGCTGTCCATCCAGTGGCTGACGATGGTCCAATGACGGCCCAGGTGGTTGTGCAGGCTGGTCTTCACGCCCGGCACGGCCTCGCGCGAGGCGTCCAGCCCGGCGCTCAGCAGCCTGGCCAGCTTGTCGAAGCCCCCGGCGTCGGGAACGTTCAGGTGCACCGCGTCGGTGGCCGGGTTGCCGGTGGGAACGGGCAGGGGCACGCGGCCGTCGGGCCAGAGCATGCCGAAGGTGATCTCGTTGCCGATCACCACCATGTCGGGCTTGGCGCCGGCCTTCACCAGCGCGCCCAGCACCTGGCGGGTGTGGTCGCCGACGGCCTTGACCAGGGCGTCGAACGAAAGGTCCTTCCAGGCGGCGGGCTTGCCCTGCTTCTGCGGGTCGGCCCAGGTGTCGCTGTAGTGGAAGCTGATCGTCAGGTGCATGCCGGCGGCCTTGATCCGCCTGGCCATGGCGACCGTCTGGGCCAGGCCCGCCCACGGGTCGGTCTTGCGCCGGGCCGAGTAGCCGTTCTCGGGATTGACGAAGACGCGGATCTTGATGGCGTTGAAGCCGGCGTCGCCCAGGATCGCCAGGATGTCCTGCCGGCGGCCATTGGCGAAGAACTGCGCGCCGTCGGCCTCGTCCTGCGGGATCCAGGTGATGTCGGCGCCCAGCAGGTACGGGCCGGGGCGCGCACCTTGCGTCGCGGCCAGGGCCATCGGCGCGGCCGAGAGCAGGGGCAGGCCAGCGAGGCCCGCGCCGATGGCGCGGCGGTCGACGGTCATCGGCGGCTTCCTCCAGGACCGCTCATCTAGGCGGTCTCATTATTTGAGATATCATTTCAATATGTATCCTAGCGGCAATGCGCGCCAGAAGGGAAGGGCGCAGTCGGGCTGGCGGCGGCCTCGCCAGCCGCTATAGGGAGGAACGTTCGCAACCGGAGCCTTCCCCGCATGACCCGCCAGCTCGCCATCGGCCTCGTGGCCCACGACGACAAGAAGGCCGACCTCGTGGCCTGGGCCAAGGCCAATGCGGCGTTCCTGGAGAAGAGCATCCTCTACGGCACCGGCACCACCGGCGGCCGGGTGCTGGAGGCGCTGCCGCAGCTGCAACTGACCCGCCTCAAGAGCGGTCCCCTGGGCGGCGACCAGCAGCTGGGCGCGATGATCGCCGAAGGGCGCCTGGATATCCTGATCTTCTTCGTGGACCCGCTGTCGCCCCAGCCACACGACGTCGACGTCAAGGCGCTGATCCGCCTGGCGACGCTGGCCGACATCCCGTTCGCCTGCAACCCAGCGACGGCGACGCTGGTGGTGAAGGGGTTGGGGTAAAGAACCTCCCCCTGTGGGGGAGGCGGCCGAAGGCCGGAGGGGGAAGTTTTCAGCCGGTGGAGCGCTGGTCGGCGTGTAACCACGCCCCCTACCGATCGCTACGCGATCGCCTCCCCCACAGGGGGAGGTTCCTTCCGGTTCACCCCGGAAACTTCATCAAATTCGGCTTCGGAATGGCGGCCTTGAAGCTGCCGCGGCTCTTGGAGGTGTCCTGGCCGAATTCGGCCCAGGCTGCCAGGAAGCCGGTCTGCGGCGCGCTCGCCGCCAGCGGGACCAGGTTCAGCGAGGATCGCGCGGCGACCAGGGCGCGGGCTGCGGCCCAGGCCTCGGGCTCGGCCGTGGCGTAGGCGCCGTCGCTGGCCACCAATTCGCCGGCCAGGGCCGGATCGGCGAAGCGCAGGGTCACGGCCGTGTCGGCCGGCAGGTCCGCAAGGCTGGTCAGCGCTTCGATCAGGGCCGTCAGGCTCATCTTCGCCGGAGACGTCCGGCGCTCGCCGCCGGCCGCGCCCTTGATCGCGGCCGCGCCCGACACGCCGTCCAGCTTCCGTACGAACGCCCAGCCGCCATAGCTGGGATCCTGCTTGCAGAGGGCGGCGGTCCAGAGGGTCACGGCGGGGCTGGTCATGGCCGCTTCCTAGCGTTTCGCGTGCTGATCCGCCATCCCGCCCGTTCACGAACGTGAACGAAATATAAACAATGTCCTAAATCTTAGAGTTAACGTCATTTTTATATTGGTGAACGTCGTTATAAATTGTGCGATCGCACCATCCAATGGTTGTGTGTGGATCAAGCAAAAAGCGTGCCAAAATGGGTCAAAATCGCCGATTTCCCGGCCGCCGGAGCGATCAAAGTTAATGTGATCTGAATATTCGTGGTTAATGGCGGATTCAGACCTGTTAACCCCTTGTTAAGAGCGTTGGCTCCGGTTTTGCTGATCTCGCGTTAAATCCATCCCGGCCGTGCCGAGGTGGGACGATCCCGGTGCGGAGTACGCGAGCGATGTTCGAATTCGTGGGGCGCGATCTGATGAGGCTTCTGGGCGTCGAGGGCCAGGGACGGATGTCCCATGCCGCGGCGCATCGAGAAGGCCTGACCGGCGGCGACACCGCGCTGCTTGAACTGATGGACCTGCGCCTGCTGACCAACGAAGCCCGCGCCGCCGACG
This sequence comes from Caulobacter zeae, assembly GCF_002858925.1. Classification (GTDB taxonomy): domain Bacteria; phylum Pseudomonadota; class Alphaproteobacteria; order Caulobacterales; family Caulobacteraceae; genus Caulobacter; species Caulobacter zeae. The sequence continues at coordinate 83,020 of NZ_PJRS01000046.1, read as the reverse complement.
TCGCCGCCGGCCGTATCGGCTGCAAGGATCGCGCGGTCCGCCTTCTGGAAGCCGCCGTGGTCTGGCGCGAAGTGGCCCGCCGCACCGGCGACGCCGCCGCTCTGCGCAAGGGCGCGGCCCAGGCCGAGGCCGCCGCCCGGCTGGCCGACACCGAACGCAAGGCCGACCTCGTCTGCGCCGCCCGCTGCGAGCAGGCGGTGCTGGCCATGCTGGGCGCCGAACTGTTCGGCGACGAGGGCCTGCACGCCGCCGCCGGCGCGACGCTTTCCCTGGCCAAGACGGCCCACGGCCCGCACGCCGCCCTGGCCGCCAGCCTGCTGGCCGCCGTCGACGGGCGCATGGCCCTGTCCGACAACGACATCGACCGCGCCCTGGCCGCGGCCCAGGCCTTCGAGGCGCCGCTGGCTACCCTGGCTGGCGAGCGCGGGGCCAAGTCCGGCGGCGCCCGCCTGCAACTGGCCGAGCAGCGCGCCGCCCGCATCGACCTGCTGCTGGCCTGCGCCGTGCGCCTGAAGGACCGCGCTCTGGTCGAGGTCGCCCTGTCCGAATCCCGGACGGCGCTGGCCGCCCTCGATGCCGACTTCGAGCCCCTGACCTGGTCGCGCCTCGAACTGATGCGCGCCGAGGCCCTGGCCCGCCTGGGCGACTTCGACGGCGAGCTGTCGCTGATCGCCGACGCCGTCGAGGCCGCGACCCAGGCCCTGGAGCCGCTGGACCCCGGCCACAGCCCGCTGGACTGGGCCCGCGCCCAGGCCTCGCTGGGCGAGACCTTGCAGGCCATGGGCGAGGCGACGACCTCCGAGCGCTGCTTCGAGCAGGCCGTCACCTGCTTCGACCGCGCCACCCACATCGTGAAGGTGCAGCCGGCGCTGACCCTGCGCGCCGCCGTCGCCAACAACCGCGCCCTCAGCCTGGCGCGCTGCGCCGAGCTGACCGCGGACCTGGCCGTGCTCGACGCCGCCGAGCTGGCCTTCAAGGCCGAGCTGGCCGAGCAGCCCGGCGCGCGCGACCCCGCCGGGTGGGCCGTGGCCCAGATGAATCTCGCCCGTCTCTACGAGGCCCGGGTCGAGATCACCGGCCGCGACGACGGGCGCCTGGACCGCGCGGCCACCGCCCTGGCGGTGGCGTTCGACGTCTTCGCCGAACTGGGCCTGCGGTCGCTGACCGACATGGCGGCCCAGGGGTTGCAGCGGATCAAGCAGGCGAACGCCGCCTGACCCGAAATGAAACGCGGAGCCCTGACGGGCCATCCGACAAGACCATAGGGAAGATACAGTGATCGCTTCGTTCGTTCTCGCCGCCGCCGTCACCACCGTCGCTCCGGCCCTGCAAGCCGAGCCGCAGGCCCGCGTGGTCCAGGTGGCGCAACCGCGCGAAGCCGTCGCCCTGCTCAGCTGCATGGTCAAGAGCAACGGCGGCCTGACCGATTGCAGCGTCCAGGCCGAGAGCCCCACCGACCTCGGCGTCGGCGACGCGGCTCTGCAGATGGCCTCGCAGATCCAGGTCGAGCTCCTGGGTCCGGACGGCAAGAGCCGCGCCGGCTCGTTCATCGACGTGCCGATCCGCATCCGTATCCGCTAAATCAAAGGGCGAGCACGTTTCCGGGCTCGCCTTCACGTTCGGCCCGGCCTAAAGCTGGGCCATGGCTTCGGGACACCGCGCAGGCTGGGTGATCGCGCTCGCCGTGATGGCGGGAAGCCTCGCCGTCGCCGGCGGCTTGGCCGTTCGGCGCGAGCGCGCCCTGGCCGCGGAAGCGCCGGCCTACGTCCCCACGCCCTCCGAAGAGTTCGCGCTGGTCTTCGCCGAGATGGCGATCGACGAGCGACGGCTGCTGCGCCAGAGCCTGAGCGAGGGCAGGGAGGCCGAGGCTCGCCACATCGCCGCGACGCCGGGCCTGGCCCGCCGAGAGGGCGACGTCCTCTTCATTCGCCACGACGGGCGCGACGTGGCCTCGTTCGCCGACGACGCCAACCTCTGCGAGGGTTTCGACAATTGCAGCCGCTGGCGTTTCCTGGGCGAACTGGCCCTGGGGCCGCGCCGCTATCCGTATCTTAGCTTTTTCCATGGCGAAGGCGATGAGATCACCCTGCTGGTGGAGGCCCGGGGAGAGCTCGTCGTTCTGGGGCAGGGCCTGCCCAGCGCCTCGCCGGATGGTCGCTGGCTGGTGATCGCCGGCCATGACGACTACGGCTCCAACCTGTCGGTGTTCGCGGTCGGGCCGGATGGACTGAAGTTCGTCGCCACCAGCCAGGAGGCCTGTCAGCCGGCGCGCTGGCTGGAGCGCGATCGGCTGGAGATGGTCTGCGAGTTCCAGGCCGGCGAGTCGGCGCGCGCCATGCTCGTCCACGACCGGGGCTGGCGGCTGGAAGCCCCGCCCGACGCCCCGCGGCCCGTGCCGGCGGCGAAGCCGGAGGCCGCCGACGAGCCCGGCTATTTCGAGCGCAAGGGCTACCGGCGGCTTGCGCGCTGAGCGCCTACTTCGCCAGTCCCGACTTCTGCAGGGTCTTGTAGGCCTTGATGACGCGCTGGAGCTTGTGCTCGGCGCTGCGGTCGCCGCCGTTCATGTCGGGGTGGCAGCGCTTGAGCAGTTCCTTGTAGCGCGTGCGGATGGCCGCGGCGTCGGCGTCGACGTCCAGGTCCATGTCGGCCAGGGCCTGGCGTTCCAGCTTGCCCAGGGCGCGGCCGGCGGCGGCCGATTCGGCTTTCCGCTGCTGGGCGCGGAACAGGCCGAAGGGGTCGGCCATGTTGCGGGCGTCGCGGGCGGCGGCGGCGGCGGCCTCACGCGAGCCGGCGTCGGCCTTCATGCTCCAGGTCGGCCGGCCGCCGGTCATCTTCTCGCGCTCCTGCTCGGCGCGAATCTGACCCTCGTTCATGCCGGCGTAGAAGTTCCAGTTCTTGTTGTACTCGGCCGCATGCTGCTGGCAGAAGTTGTAGTACTGGCCGGGCAGGTCGCGGCTCTTGGGGGCCTTGGCCTCGGCCGGGCGCAGGCAGTCGGGATGCTCGCAGCGCTTCTGGCCGGGCTTGAGCTTGTAGACGTCGTCCGCGCGCGGACCCTCCTCCTCGCCCGGCTTGGGCGGGCGGACTCGGATGTCGAAGAACTTGGGGCGGTATTCGAACGCGCGGCTCATGGCGCTTAGAGTAAGCGCAGGCTATTTCCGTTCAAGGATTGACATGCCGGAGATCACCATGGGCGCCGTCGCAGACGCCATCGAAGCCAAGCTCAACGCCGCTTTTTCGCCCACAAGGCTGGTGCTGGTGGACGACAGCGACCGCCACAACGGCCATGCCGGCCACCGCGTGGGCGGCGAGAGCCACTTCAACCTGACCATCGAGGCGCAGGCCTTTGCCGGCAAACCCCGCGTGGCCCGCCAGCGGCTGATCTTCCAGGCCCTGCGCGAGGAGATGGCCGGGCCCGTGCACGCCCTGTCGATCGTCGCCCTGGCGCCGGGCGAAAGCTGAACCGGGAGGTGCGGTTTGCGCTTGCATAACCGCCCCGCGACTGATTGCCTCGGTTCCCGGCGCGATCCTGCCGGGATCCGAGGGATGGCATGAGCGCCGCACGACTTTCTTCCGACTTTTCAGGCTCCGACGAAGCCGCCATCGCCGCGCGGTTGCCGGCCTATCTGGCGCGGTCCTACGCCCGCTACTCCAACTTCACCGTCGCCAGCGCCGTGGTCGACGACCAGGGCGGCGTGCATTTCGGCGTTAATGTCGAGAACGCGGCCTATCCGTCGGGCACCTGCGCCGAACAGACCGCCATCGGGGCGATGATCACCGCCGGCGGGCGCAGGATCGAGCGCGTCTACATCGCCGCCGGCTCGGACGCGGTGGTCCAGCCCTGCGGCGCCTGCCGCCAGCGCATCGGCGAGTTCGCCGCCAAGACCTGCGAGATCGTCTCGGTGCAGGGCGGGGAGGCGACGCAGCGGACGCCGTTCTGGAGCCTGTTGCCGGAAGCGTTCGGGCCGGGGGATCTGGAGTAGGGGGAGGGCCCCCTCAGCCGCTTCGCGACAGCTCCCCCAGAGGGGGAGCATCTCGGCGCGAAAATCCTCCCCCTTTTGGGGGAGGTGGCCCGGAGAGCCGGAGGGGGAAGTTTTCAGCTTTCGCAGACCTTGGCGGGTTTCGCGGTCACGCCCCCCACCGATCGCTGGCGCGATCGCCTCCCCCAGAGGGGGAGGTTCGCTGATCAAGCAATAATATCCGGCGTGACCTGGTCTTCCAGGCGCACGATCTCGTCCTTCAGGGCCAGCTTGCGGCGCTTGAGGCGGGCGATCTGCAGCATGTCGGGCTGGGGGCGTTCCTCCAGGGCCGTGACGGCGTCCGACAGGTCCTGGTGCTCCTCGCGCAGCGTCGCCAGGCGGCGCTCCACCGCGATGACGGTGTCTTCCGAAGGATCGTCGTCATTCATGGACGTTCCTCCTGGGGCCCCTGTCCGAAAGCGGTGATAGATAGCAAAGCCTGACGGCCGGTAAAGGTCCCTCTCGGATCTTCAGGCGAGGGCGTCGGCAAGTCGCGCCAGAGCCGCCTCGTGCGGCGGATCGCCGGTGGCGCGGGCCGCCGCCAGCAGCGCGCCATAGACGTCGCGCGTGGCGTCGACCGGGCCGCAGGTCGCCTCCAGGCTTTCCATCAGCACTTTCTCGCCGGCCAGTTCCGCGGCCTTGACCTGGTCGCGGAAGATCTCGCGGGCCGCGTCGTCGATATCGGGACGAGAGGGCTTCAGCGCCCGGCGTACGCCGCGCAGGGGCGCGCCGATCTCGGCGTCCCAGGCGCGGACCAAGGCGGCCGCGCGCGGCAGGTCGACGGGACGTCCCTCCAGCGCCGCCCAGGCGGCCCAAAGCAGGAACGGCGCGTTCTGGCCGTGGGCGTCCTGCAGGTGCAGGCACGCGACTGCGACAGGCTGTCGCGCATAGACGGAAAGCGCCCAGTCCCAGAACCGCATGGCCGTTAATTTTCGTCCGCTTGATTGACGGTTGGCAGGTCCTCGCCCCATCGCTTCACCGGCCCCCAGGTCAGGCCGAAGAGGTCGAGGACGCGGCCGACGGACTGGTCGACCATCTCCTCGATCGAGGCGGGTTTCGCATAGAACGCCGGAACCGGCGGGGCGATCACCGCGCCCATCTCGGCCAGGCGCGTCAGGGTGCGCAGGTGGCCAAGGTGCAGCGGACTTTCGCGCACCATCAGCACCAGCGGCCGGCGTTCCTTCAGCACCACGTCGGCGGCGCGGGTCAGCAGGGACGAGGTCACGCCGGTGGCGATCTCGCTCATGGTCCGCACCGAGCAGGGGGCGACGATCATGCCCAGGGTGCGGAAGGAACCCGAGGCGATCGAGGCGCCGACGTCGCCGACGCGGTGCACGACGTCGGCCATGGCGGCGACGTCGCCGACCGCAAGGCCGGTCTCCTGGGTCAGGGTCAGGGCCGCCGACTTGCTCATGACGAGGTGGCTCTCGACGCCCAGCTCGCGGCAGGCGGCCAGGGCGCGCAGGCCGTACATGGCCCCCGAGGCGCCGGAAATTCCGACGACCAGGCGGGGCTTGGAGGCGGGGGCTGCGGCGTCCGTCATGGTGAATTTTCGTCCGTCACGGGATTAAGCGGCGCCACGTCAAGCGCTGCTGGTTGCAATCATATGTGATCTGACAGTCCGGGCCAGCGGGTGTTCACTCCCTCGGTCAACAGCCCAAAAGGAGGCCTCACCGATGGCCATCGAATCCCGTATCCGCGAGCTGGGGTCCCGTCACGAGAACCTCGACCGCACGATCCAGGAGGAGACCAACCGTCCGGGTAGCGACGCCACCAGGCTCCGAGAGCTCAAGCGGCAGAAGCTAAGGCTCAAGGAGGAGATAGAGGGACTTCGAGCCCGGCTCCATTAGAGCCTGCTCGTTTCCGACAGAGATCGGAAACGGATAAGCAGGCGCCCCCAAAGAACATTTGGAGCGTGGTGAGCACGCTCCGGCCGAAAGGCAAAGAAAAGGCCCACCCGAGCGTCGGATGGGCCTTTTTACTGTCCGGGATCGGCCGAGGATCAGTCCTCGTCGTCCTCGTCGTCGACATTGCCCGAGAACGAGCCGAACACGTCTTCGGCTTTCGGTTCGGCGCGCGAGGCGCGGATGTCGCGCTCTTCCTGCTCTTCCTCGGTGAGGTAGGCCGTCTCGGCCGCCGGACGCAGGGTCGGGTCTTCGGCGACGATGCCGCGCTTGGCGTCGTCCTTGGCCTTCTTCTCGGCGGCCTTCTTGACGAGGGCGTCGAGTTCCAGCTGGCCGACGAGGCCCAGGGTCACCGGGTCGACCGGCTTGATGTTGGCCGCGTTCCAGTGGGTGCGGTTGCGCACCTGCTCGATGGTGGCCTTGGTCGTGCCGAGGATCTTGGAGATCTGGGCGTCGGTCACTTCCGGGTGGTGGCGGATGAACCAGGCGATGGCGTCCGGACGGTCCTGGCGACGCGACACCGGGGTGTAGCGCGGGGCCTTCTTGGCCGGCTTCAGCAGCTCGGCGTGACGGCTGACCTGCGCCTTCATGCGGTAGTTCGGGTTGCCCTGGGCCTTGTCCAGCTCTTCGCGGGTCAGCTGGCCGTTGCCGATCGGATCGGCGCCGCGGATGTCGCGCGCCACTTCGCCGTCGGCGATGCCACGGACTTCCAGCGGGTGCAGGCCGCAGAAGTCGGCGATCTGCTCGAAGCTCAGCGAGGTGTTGTCCACGAGCCAGACGGCGGTCGCCTTGGGCATCAGGATGTCGGACATGCGGTCCTCCAGAAATGACGGCGCCCGACCTTTCGGCCGGGCGGGGTTGTTCAACACCGAGCTATAATGCGGTTCTGAGCGAAAGGGAACGGGGATCGATCATCTGTCGTCGGCTTGGCCGCTACTCCGGAACCCTCCCCCCGAAGGGGGAGGTGGCCCGGAGGGCCGGAGGGCCGGAGGGGGAAGTCCCTGCTGACGCTGAAGCGGTTGCAAACTCACACAGGCCACATCCCCCTCCGTCGGCTTCGCCGACACCTCCCCCTTCGGGGAGAGGGTCTTCAGGGGCGCCCTACGCCACCAGCACCACCTTGCCTACGTGCTCGCCCGCTTCCAGGTGGGCGTGCGCCTTGGCCGCGTCGGCCAGGGGGAAGGTCGCGTCGACGATCGGCGTCAGCTTGCCGGCCGCGATCCACGGCCACACCGTGCGCTCGACCTCGCCGGCCAGGCGGGCCTTTTCGTCGGCGGGGCGGGGACGCAGGGTCGAGCCGGTGATCACCGCGCGCTTCTGCATCACCTTCATCACCGGCACCTCCAGCGTCCCGCCGGCCAGGGCGGCGATGTAGACGATGCGGCCGCCGGTCTTCAGGGCGTCGAGGTTCTTGTCGAAATAGGCGGCCCCGACCATGTCGAGCACGACGTCGACGCCGCCGGCCGCCTTGGCGATCTCGGCGAAGTCTTCCGTCTTGGCGTCGACGGCGAGGTCAGCGCCCAGTTCCAGCGCCTTGGCCTTCTTGTCGGCCCCGCGGCCGGTGGCGATGACGGTCGCGCCGGCGGCCTTGGCCATGGCGATCGCCGTTGTCCCGATACCGGACGTGCCACCATGAATCAAAATGGTCTCGCCAGGCTTCAGCGCGCCATGTTCGAACACGTTGGCGAAGACGGTGAAGACGGTCTCGGGCAGGGCCGCGGCCTGGACGAAATCGAAGCCCTCGGGGATCGGCAGGGCCTGGCGGGCGTCGACCACGGCGTACTGCGCGTAGCCGCCGCCGCCCAGCAGGGCGCAGACCTTGTCGCCGACCTTCCAGCGGCCCGCGGCGACCTCGACCTCGCCGGCGACCTCTAGCCCCAGCGTGGTCGGCGCGCCCGGGGGCGGAGGGTAGAAACCCAGGCGCTGCAAGAGATCGGGGCGGTTGACGCCGGCCGCATGCACCCGGATCAGGATCTCGCCAGGGCCCGGCGTGGGGCGTTCGACCTCTGCCGGGCGCAGGGCGTCGGCCGCCCCTTTTCCGCCCTCGATCTCGATCGCGGTCATGGTCTGGGACATAGGCCTGTCGCTCCGTCGCGCTTGCGTTGGGCCCTAGGTAGGCGTCTCATGGTCGGTCGGAAAGGGAGGTCACCCATGATCGAAGAGCCGGTCGAGCCGCGCGCGTTCCGCGGCGACGCGCTGAACACGGCCACGCACGAGGATCTCGAGAGCTACGGCGTGCGTGAACTGGAAGAGCGGATCGAAGCCCTGGAGGCCGAGATCGCCCGCACCAAGGCCCAACTCAGCAAGAAGAAAGCGGGACGCGCGGCGGCCGATGCGCTGTTTGGTCGCCTAGACTAACGAAAGGTTTACGCTAGCAGTGGACGTTGGCGTGCGCCTGCCGGTCGCACCGATTCGGGCGGTCGCGAAACGGGACGTTAAGACTTGGCACGGGGGTTGCAGTCCACCCCGACAAGCGAGACGTCCTCGCGGCCTTTGGGGCATTGAGTAGACATGACCGATCCGAACGCGTCCACGGCCCCCTGGCGGGCGGGAGTCATCCAGGACTTCGCCCGCTCGGAATTGTTCGACCGCACCTTCGACGAGGGCATGCTGCTGGTCGAGGAGACCGCGGCCTATCTCGACGGGGCCGGCCGTCACGACAGCAAGATCCTCTCGCGCAACGCCGCCCTGGCCTATGCGAGCGAGAGCATGCGCCTGACCACCCGCCTGATGCAGGTCGCCTCGTGGCTGCTGGTGCAGCGCGCGGTGAAGGAAGGCGAGATGGCCCCCGAGGCCGCCTGCGCCGAGAACTACCGCCTGGCCCTGGAGGCCGGCGAGCAGCAGGCCGCCATCGAGGACCTGCCCTTCGGTCTGGTCAGTCTGCTGCAGCGCTCCGAGCGCCTGTACGAGCGCGTCCGCCACCTGGACCAGCGCATGTATGTCGAGGCCGCCGCCGTCGATGAGGCTCCGCGCCCCGTTCAGGCCCAGTTCGACCGTCTGACCGCCGCCTTCGGAGCGGCCTGACACCGGTTCAACCAAGTTTAAAAGCGGGGTAGGAGAGGCGCGTGACCCAAGCGCCTTCCTCCGATTCACAATTCCTGGGCCGCGTGCTCGTCCTGGCCGGATCCGATTCCGGCGGCGGCGCGGGCATCCAGGCCGACATCAAGACCATCACCGCGCTCGGCGGCTATGCGGCCACGGCCATTACCGCCGTCACCGTGCAGAACACCCTGGGCGTCACCGGCGTGCATCCGATCCCGCTCGAGGTGATCGAGGCCCAGGCCCGCGCCGTGCTTGACGACATCGGCGCCGACGCCTTCAAGACCGGCATGCTGGGCGACGTGGGCGTGGTAGAGATCGTGGCCCGGGTGCTGGCCAGCGCCCCGCAGATTCCGGCCGTGGTCGATCCGGTGATGATCGCCAAGGGCGGCGCGTCGCTGCTGGCCGAGCAGGCGATCGATGCGGTCAAGTCGCTGATGATCCCGCGCGCGGCCCTGCTGACCCCCAACGCCCCCGAGGCCAGCGCCCTGACCGGCCTGCCGGTCGAGACGATCGACGACCAGCGCCGCGCCGGCGAGGCCCTGCTGGCCCTGGGCGCCAAGGCGGTGCTGATGAAGGGCGGCCATGTCGCCAACAAGAGCGAAAAAGGAATCGAACGGGTCGTGGACCTGCTGATCACCCCGCAGGGCGAGACCAGCTTCGAGGGCGAGCGGATCGACACCCGCCACACCCACGGCACCGGCTGCACCCTGGCCTCGGCGATCGCCGCGGGCCTGTCGCAGGGCCTGCCGCTGACCGACGCTGTGGCCCGGGCCTGGAACTACGTCCATGAGGCCATGCTGCGCGCGCCGGGGCTTGGAAAGGGCCATGGCCCGCTCGACCACGCCTGGCCGGTGCGCTGATGGGGCGGGCCGGGCTCGCGATCCTTTCCATCGTCGCGAGCCTTGGCCTCTGTGGCTGCATCCGGGTCGATGGCGTGGACATCTCCAAGGCTTCGGGCGAGGTCTCGCTGGCCAAGGTGTTCGGCGACGACGCCGACGTGGTCTGCGTGCACGACCCCGCCCCGCCGTGGTTGCTGGACGTGGAGCCGGCCGTCCATCTCACGGGCTCGCTGCGACGCTCGAACCTGGCGGCCGAACTGAAGCCCTACTGTTCACGCCTGGGCGGCCTTTGGTGGCGGGGCCGCTGGGTTGCTCCGTACGAAACGCTGGTGCTGCGGATCCGCGGCTGCAAGGTGATCGGCGTGCGCAGGGTGACGGTCGAGGGCTCGTATCCGATCGACGGCGTCCCCGACGAGTTCTGCACCAGGCCCGATCGCCTGGCCGCCATCCGCCCCGCCTGGTCGCCGACCCAAACCGTCCTGATCGACACCCAGAGAAGACCCGATGCCGTTGGAAGAACGCCTCGTTGAGATCGTCCGCGCCACGCCGACGACCATGCAGGTGCTGCGCACCGTCCGTGACCTTGACCTGCCCGACTGGATGATCTTTTCGGGCGCCGTCTACCAGCCGGTGTTCAACCACCTGACCGGGCGGCCGCTGGACTATGGGATCAAGGACTACGACGTCGCCTATCACGACGACGGCGACACCTCCTACGAGGCCGAGGACGTGGTGATTCAGCGCGTGGCCGCCGCCTTCGAGCCGCCGCTGCGCGAACTGGTCGAGGTGCGCAACCAGGCCCGGGTGCACCTGTGGTTCGAGAAGAAGTTCGGCGCCGACGAGCCCTATCCGGCCCTGCGCTCCAGCGCCGAGGCCCTGGAGCGCTTCGTGGCGACGGCCTTCTGCGTCGGCGTGCGGCTGGAGACGGACGAGACCTTGCGCGTCTGGGCGCCGTTCGGCCTGGACGACCTGTTCGCCATGCGCCTGCGGCCCAACCCGCTGCGGGTGAAGGGGGCGGGCGGCTGGGCGCGCACCACCGGCTCTGCCAAGGCCCGCTGGCCGGAGATCACCGTCGAGGGGTGAGCGCTCTGGACGCGGCGGTCGCCGCCCTCTACGGGAATTGATAGCGCTATCATTTTCGTGAGCGACCCTATGGCCCTGCCGCGCCGCACCCTGTTCAAAGGCCTCCTGGCGGGCGCCGCCGCCGCGCCCGCCCTGGCGGTGCAGGCCGCCGAGGCCAAGCCGGTCGAGAAGGCCGCGCCGACCTGGGGCAAGGGTCCCGACGGCCGCCGCGTCGCCGACCTGGGCGACGGGACGTACCTGAACCCGATCATCAGCGGCGATCATCCCGACCCGACGATCCTCAAGGACGGCGACGTCTACTACATGACGTTCTCGTCGTTCCTGGCCTATCCGGGGCTGGTGATCTGGAAGTCGACGGATCTCGTGAACTGGACGCCGGTCGGCCCGGCTCTGCGCAAGCCGCTGGGCACGATCTGGGCCGTCGACCTGGTCAGGCACGAGGGCCGCTACTTCATCTACATCCCGGCCGATCCGACGGGGCAGGGCTGGTCGATCTTCGCTATCTGGGCCGACAGCATCGAGGGGCCGTGGAGCGATCCGGTCGACCTGAAGATCAGCGGCTGCATCGATCCGGGCCACGTCGTCGGCGAGGACGGGCGGCGCTATCTCTTCGTCAACGGCGTGCGCAAGATCCGCCTGACCGACGACGGCCTGGCCACCGGCGGCCAGCTGGAAAAGGCCTACGATCCCTGGCGCTATCCCGACGACTGGATCGTCGAGAACTTCGCGCCCGAGGGCCCCAAGCTGCTGCGCCACAACGGCTGGTTCTACCTGATCACGGCCGTCGGCGGCACGGCGGGTCCGGTGACCGGCCACATGGTCATCGCCGCCCGCTCGCGCTCGGTGCACGGGCCCTGGGAGCACTGCCCGCGCAATCCGCTGGTGCGCACCCGCAGCAAGGACGAGCCCTGGTGGTCGCGCGGTCATGCGAGCCTGGTGGAGGGACCGGCCGGCGACTGGTGGATGGTCTATCACGGCTACGAAAACGGCTACTGGACGCTGGGCCGCCAGACCCTGCTGGAGCCGATCGAATGGACGGCCGACGGCTGGTTCAGGCCGCTGGGCGGGGATCTCTCCAAGCCCATCCGCAAGCCGCGCGGCGGCAAGGCCGGGCCCTCGGGCATGTCGCTGAGCGACGACTTCTCGGTCGACCGCATGGGCGTGCAGTGGGCCTTCCATGAGCCGGGGCCTGACGAGGCGTCGCGCGCGACCTACGGCGGCAAGGCGCTGACGCTGAAGGGCAAGGGAGGCTCGCCGATCGACAGCTCACCGCTGACCTGCATCGTCGGCGACCGCTCGTACGAGGCCGAGATCTCGCTGGAACTGACCGGCGAGGCCGAGGCGGGGATCCTGCTGTTCTACAACCACAAAGCCTTCGTGGGTCTCGGCTTCACGCCGACAGCCCTGAAGACCTTCCAGTACGCCGAGGAGCTGGCCTGGGCGCGGGTCAAGCACGACGCCCGCCGCCTGCGCCTGAAGATCCGCAACGACGAGCACGTCGTCACCTACTGGTATTCCTACGACGACGGACGCACCTGGAGCCGCCACGGCACGCGGATGGAGGTCTCGGGCATGCACCACAACGTGTTCGGCGGCTTCATCAGCCTGAAGCTGGGGCTCTACGCCGCGGGAAGCGGACAGGTGAAGCTGCGCGACTTCGTCTATCGCGCCGGCCTGCCGAAGGTGGACGAGAGCGCCTGACGGACCGCTTGGGAGTATTGTCACAGTGGCAATACTCCTTTTGCTTCATGGATCATTGCCCGCTACCGCTATGGCCTCGCCCTGACGAGGAGGCCCTGGTGCGGATCGCGGTTCTGACGTTCGACGGCTTCAACGAGCTCGACTCGTTCATCGCCTCGGCGATCCTCAACCGCATGAAGGCCTACGGTTGGGCCGCGTTCATCACGTCTCCGACGCCGCAGGTGACCTCGCTGAACGGGGTGACCGTGCAGCGCCAGCAGCCCCTGGAGTACGCCGCCGAAGCTGATGCGGTGCTGATCGGCAGCGGTTCGAAGACCCGGCAGATCGCCGCCGACGAAGGCCTGCTGTCGCGCCTCGCGCTGGACCCGTCGCGCCAGCTGATCGGCGCTCAGTGCTCGGGAACCCTGCTGCTGGCCAGGCTCGGCCTGGTCGGCGACCTGCCGGCCTGCACCGACCTGACGACCAGGCCCTGGGTCGTCGAGGCCGGGGTGAAGGTGCTGGACGCGCCGTTCGTCGCCCACGGCAATGTCGCCACCGCCGGCGGCTGCCTGGCCTCGCAGTATCTGGCCGCCTGGACCATCGCCCGCCTGGCGGGCCTGGAGCAGGCCGAGGCCGCCATCCACTACGTCGCGCCGGTGGGGGAGAAGCAGGCCTATGTCGCCCGCGCCCTGGCCGCGATCACGCCCCATCTGCCCGTCGCCGACGCCGCCTGACTGAAGGAGCCTTCATGCGCCAGTGGACCATCGACGCCTTTGCGTCCGCCCCCTTCAAGGGCAATCCTGCCTGCGTGGTCGAGCCCTTCGACCGCTGGCCCAGCGACGCCTGGATGCAGGCCCTGGCGGCCGAGAACAACCAGGCCGAGACGGCCTTCCTGCTGAAGACCGCCGACCCGGCGCGTTTCGGCCTGCGCTGGTTCACGCCGGCCCGCGAGGCGCCCCTGTGCGGCCACGCCACCCTGGCGTCGGCCCACGCCCTGTTCGCCGAACTGGGCGTCGATGTGGAGGTGCTGGCCTTCGACACCCTGTCGGGCGAGCTGCGGGTGCGGCGCGAAGGCGAGCGGCTGGAGATGGACTTTCCGGCCAACCCGCCGCGCCGGGTCGAGATTCCGGCGGGTCTCGCCGAGGCCCTGGGCGCGCCGGTGGTCGAGGCCTGGGCCGGGGCCTATCTGGTGGCTGTGCTGGAGGACGAGGCGGCGGTGCGGCGCCTGGAGCCCGATTTCGCCGGCCTCAACCGCGTCGAAAGCGGAGCGACCGACGGCAAGGGCCAGGTCATCGCCGTGGCGCTGGCCGACGAAGGGCGACCCTATGCGGTGGTCAGCCGGTTCTTCGCCCCGGCGGCCGGCATTCCCGAGGATCCGACCACGGGGTCGGCCCACTGCATCCTGATGCCGCTGTACGGCGACAAGCTGGGCAAGGAGGCGCTGGAGTTCCACCAGGCCTATCCCGGCCGGGGCGGGGACCTGTCATGCGAAAGCCGCGGCGCGCGCGTGATCCTGCGCGGCCGCGGCCTCACCGTGGTGGAGAGCCGGCTCCGGGTGGAGCCGGCCTAGTGGTTACCAACGACCGCGGTGATCGTTCTGGCCGCCGCGGCCGTAGCCGTGGCCGTAGTCGCGGTCGTTACGCTCGTAGCGGATCTGGGCGCTGATGCGGTCCAGGCGACGGTCGAGGTCGGCGCGTTCCCAGCCGTTCAGGCCGTTGGCGCGGTAGCGGTATTCGAGACGCGAGACTTCGCGCAGTTCGCCTTGCAGGCGGCGGGCTTCGTGGCGGTTCAGGTCGCCGGTGCGCACGCCGCGGTCGATACGCTGCTCGAGCTGCGCTTGGCGCTGGTTGATGGGCTGGGCCATGGCCGCGGCGGGGACGGTGGCGGCCGCCAGGGCCGAGACCGCAACGATCGGCAGAATGATCTTCTTCATCGGTTCGGTTCCTTTCAACTGGTCCGTCGCCGGTCGCGACGACGTTGAAGACAAGAAACCACGTCCCGCCTGAAGCGGTTCTGAGCCCGTCGTTATGTTGAGTTCATCTACCTGAAGTCGTTGTCATGTCGCGGAGCGAGCGCCGCAGGGGTGGAAGCCTCGCCCTTCGACAGGCTCAGGAAGAGGCTTCTCTGTCGCCCTGCCTGCATCTGGTCCTCACCCTGAGCTTGTCGAAGGGCGAGGGCCGTGTACGGCGCTCAGGCCGCCTCGGCCGCGGCCAGGCGAGCGGCCGCAGCCACGGCGTCCTCGATGGCGGTGTAGAGCTTGGTGACCTCGATCGGCTTGGCCACGTGGCCGTCCATGCCGGCGGCCAGGTAGCCCTCGACCTGGTGGACCAGGGCGTTGGCGGTCACCGCCACGATCGGGGTGCGGGGACGGCCCTCGGCCTTCTCCAGCGAGCGGATGGTGCGGGCGGCCTCAACGCCGTCCATCACCGGCATGTGGATGTCCATCAGGATCACGTCGTGGCCGCCGGCGCGCCAGGCCTCGACGCAGGCCGCGCCGTCGGCGACCAGGGCCACCTCGGCGCCTAGGGGCGCGAGCACGGCGGCGATGACCTTCTGGTTGGTCAGGTTGTCGTCGGCGGCCAGCACGCGCAGGCGACGCGGGGCGCTCTCGTCGACGGGCTCGACGGCGGCCGGCGCGGGCGCCTGGATCTCGCCCTTGCCGCGCGGCATGGCCACGACGACGGTGAAGGTCGAGCCCTGGCCTTCGCGGCTCTGGACGTGGATGCCGCCGCCCATGACGGCGGCCAGTTCGCGGCAGATCGACAGGCCAAGGCCCGAGCCGCCGAAGCGGCGGGTGGTCGAGCTGTCGGCCTGAACGAACTTGTCGAACAGGCGCGGCACGATGTCGGCGGCGATGCCGATGCCGGTGTCGGTGACGTCGATGCGCAGGCCCGAGCCGTCCTCGGCCGAGGCGAAGCGCACCGAGACCGCGCCTTCCAGCGTGAACTTCAGGGCGTTGGAGACCAGGTTGGTCAGGATCTGTCGCAGGCGGTCGGCGTCGCCGCGCCAGCTGCCAAGGGCCTCGGGGGCGACCATGACGCCGAACTCCAGGCCCTTGTCGCGGGCTTGGCCGACGAAGGTCTCGCGCAGCGAGGCGGCGAGGGCGGACAGGTCGAAGTCGCGCTCGACCAGCTCCAGGCGGCCGGCTTCGATCTTCGACAGGTCGAGCACGTCGTTGAGCACGGCCAGCAGGAGGCCGCCGGATTCGCGGATCACCGACAGGCGCTCGCGCTGCTTGGCCGACAGGTCGTCCATGGCCATCACTTCGGTCATGGCCAGCACGCCGTTCAGCGGCGTGCGGATCTCGTGGCTCATATTGGCCAGGAAGTGCGACTTCAGCACGTTGGCGGCGTTGGCGTCGTCGCGGGCCTTGACCAGCTCGCCCATGGCCGAGCGCAGGTCGTGGTCGTTGGCTTCCAGGCGCGAGACCAGGTGGTTGAAGCTGTCGGTCAGGCTGTGGAAGACGTCGTCGTCGCTGGCCTGCTGCACGGGACTGTAGCGGCCGCCCTGGGCCATGTCGTGCATGGCGTCCGACAGCCGCTGCATCGGCTTGGTCATGCGCCGGGCCAGGCTGTTGGCCAGCAGGATGGCCAGGCCCGCCGCGCCGAAGAACAGGGCGCCGGTCAGGGCCAGGTCGCGGGCCAGGATCTCGACCAGGCTGGGCTGGCGGGCCACCAGGGCCAGCTCGCCGACCTTGCGGCCTTGCAGCACCACGGGGCGGGTCAGGGTTTCGACATTGGCCTCGTTGTCGACGCCGATGCGCGCGACGGTCTGGCCGGAAAGATCGGTGAGGCGCGCGCCGGCCACGTGCGGGGCGCGGATGACGGCGTCGAGGGCGCGGCTGGCGCCGACGGCGTTGTGGTCGGCCAGGGACGGGGCGGCGCCGGCGGCCACCATCTCGGCCAGGACGCGGTGGTTCTCGCGGGCTTCCTGCCGCGCCACGCTCCACTGCTGGAGCATGAAGCACAGGCATGCGGCGGTCAGCGCCGCGACCGTGGTGCCCAGCGCCACGCCGGCGATTCGCGCCTGCAAGGGCGCGTGAGCAGCGGCTTCCGAATTGCGGCGCGTGTCGTCCATGGCCCTTCCGCAGGTCAAACATGGCCATTTTGCCGCAAGGTTCCTAACGACTCGCTTCCAGCCCCAGGTGCAGTCGCGACAAAACAACGCTAGGGCGCATTTTCGATTGCGGCCGCGTTAATGATTCGTTTACCTATTCACTCGGTTCTCTGGAGGAGTCGGGTGTGGAAAAAGTTTTCGTAGCTCAACGTGTCGCCAATAAGCTTTTCGCGACCGAGAACGCCGTTGATACGGCGATGATGGAAGCCGCCGAACTGATGGCGGACATGCTGAAGGCCCGTAAGGACCTCGGCCTGTCGGCGGTCGTCGGCGACAAGGCCAGCGCCAAGCTGGTCGAGGCCCTGGCCGCGCTGGGAGAAGCCCGCAGCGCCATGGTCGACATGCATGGCCAGCTGAACGAAGTGAAGCTGCGCATGGGCATCCGCACGAAGCTGGCGGGCGTGGAAGACAAGTCGGGCGACCTCGGTGGCACGACCGGTCAGTCCGAAGGTCTTCGCACCGTCGCCTGACGGCAAAGTTGCAAGACTTTAACTTAGCAGGGCCCCTAATTTGCGTTAGGGGCCTTTCGCATGCTTGCTAGCGCCATCTCCGCCGCGATCTGGATTGCGATCGTCTCGCTGGTGGCCTTCGCATGGCTGAAGGGAAGTCGTCCCGAACGCATGGGATCCCTGGCCGTGCTGCTCGGCGCGCTGGCCGTGATGATCACCCACAGGTTGTTGCCGGAAGGCGTGCAGGCGGTCGTGCTGCTGGTCATCGACGCGGCCTTGGCGGTCGCCTTCCTGATGCTGGCCATGCGCTTCGTCAGCCAATGGCTGGGCGTGGCGATGATCCTGCAGGCGGTGCAGTTCAGCCTGCACGCCTACTATCTGGTGGTCGAGAAGCCGCACGACTACCTCTACAGAAGCGTCAACAACATCAACACCATCGGCGTCCTGCTGGCGGTGCTGGTAGGCACGCTGCTGGCCTGGCGTCGCAAGGCTCGCGCCGCAAAATAATTGCCCTGGCCGGACGATCCGTCGCGGCCCGTGGAATAAATTTTCAAAATTTCGGTCTTGCCTTCCGGGCGAAAACGCGGTTTTTCGCCGGCGGGCCACGCCCCCCCAACGGGGCGCAGTCCATCTGTAAGGATGGGAGACATCGCTATGACTACCCTCGCCAAGCCGGCAATCCGTCCGGCTCGCCCCGAGTTCTCTTCCGGCCCCTGCGCCAAGCGCCCCGGCTGGTCCCCTGAAAATCTGAGGAACGCGGTCCTTGGCCGTTCGCACCGCTCGAAGCTGGGCAAGGCGCGCCTGAAGGCCGCCATCGACCAGACGCGCGACGTGCTGGAAGTGCCGGCCGAGTTCCTGATCGGCATCGTCCCCGGTTCGGACACCGGCGCCGTCGAGATGGCGATGTGGTCGATACTGGGCGCCCGCCCCGTGCAGCTGATGGCCTTCGAGTCCTTCGGAAAGGACTGGGTCACGGACGTCACCAAGCAACTGAAGCTGCCGGACGTCGAGGTGCTCAGCGCCCCGTACGGCGAGCTGCCCGATACCGCCAAGGTCGATCCGGCCAAGGATCTGGTCTTCACCTGGAACGGCACGACCTCGGGCGTGCGCGTGCCCAACGCCGACTTCATCTCGGCCGAACGTGAAGGCATCACCATCTGCGACGCCACCAGCGCCGCCTTCGCCCAGGACCTGGACTGGACCAAGCTCGATGTCGTGACCTTCTCCTGGCAGAAGGCGCTGGGCGGCGAGGGCGCGCACGGGATCCTGATCCTGTCGCCGCGCGCCGTGGCCCGCCTGGAAAGCTACGTCCCGGCCTGGCCGATGCCGAAGCTGTTCCGCATGACCAAGAACGGCAAGGTCACGCTCGACCTGTTCGAGGGCGCGACGATCAACACCCCGTCGATGCTCTGCGTCGAAGACGCGCTCGACGCCCTGCAATGGGGCGCCTCGATCGGCGGGCTGCAGGCCATGCAGGGCCGCGCCGACCAGAACCTCAAGGTCCTGGCCGACTGGGTCGAGAAGACCGATTGGGTCGACTTCCTGGCCGCCTCGCCGGAAATCCGCTCCAACACCTCGGTCTGCCTGAAGGTGGTGGACGCTCAGATCGCCGCCCTGCCGGCCGACGCCCAGGCCGACTTCGCCAAGAAGCTGGCCAGCCTGCTCGAGAAGGAGGGCGCGGCCCTCGACATCGGCGGCTATCGCGACGCTCCGGCCGGCCTGCGCATCTGGTGCGGCGCTACGGTCGAGGCCTCGGATCTCGAGGCCCTGACGCCGTGGCTCGACTGGGCCTTCGCCGAGACCAAGGCGGCCACGCTCCAGGCGGCCTGAAGCCGGTGTTCGCCGATCCCCTGACGCAGCGCCTGGCCGACTTCGTCATCGGCATCGGCATCGACGTCACGGCGGGCGAGTTGCCCGACGACACCTTCCTTCCCGGAGTGGACATCCGCTTCGGGGGGCTGGTGATCGACGAGCAGCGTCTCGCCCACCCCGGCGACATCCTGCACGAGGCCGGCCACATCGCCGTCACCGAACCGGAAGGCCGCAAGGCCGAACGGCTCGAACCCACCGACGGCGAGGAGATGGCCGCCCTGGCGTGGTCCTGGGCCGCCCTGACCCACCTGGAGCTCGACCCCGGCGTGGTCTTCCATCCGGAAGGCTACAAGGGCGACGCCGGGTGGCTGGTCGAGACCTTCACCTCCGGGGGCGCCATCGGCGTGCCTCTGCTCCAGTTCTACGGCCTTGCCCTCGAGCCGCGACAGGCGGCCGAGCGCGGGGTCGCTCCCTTCCCGCACATGCTGCGCTGGCTTCGCTGAGCGCGGCTTTAGAAACAAAGACACAAGCGCGGTCCGACCGCCGACAAGGAACACCTGACCATGGCTCCTCGCGTCCTCATCGCCGACAAGCTTTCCCCCGCCGCCGTCGACATCTTCAAGAACCGCGGCCTCGACTTCGACATCAAGGTCGGCCTGTCGAAGGACGAACTGATCGCCGTCATCGGCGACTATGACGGCATCGCCATCCGCTCGGGCGCCAAGCTCGACAAGGACGTGATCGCCGCCGCCCACAAGCTGCAGGTCATCGCCCGCGCCGGCATTGGCGTCGACAACGTCGACATCCCGGCCGCCACCGCCAAGGGCATCGTGGTGATGAACACCCCGTTCGGCAACTCGATCACCACGGCCGAGCACGCCATCGCCATGATGTTCGCCCTGGCCCGCCAGATCCCCGCCGCCGACGCCAGCACCCAGGCGGGCAAGTGGGAAAAGAATCGCTTCATGGGCGTGGAGCTCTACGCCAAGACCCTGGGCCTGATCGGCGCCGGCAACATCGGCGGCATCGTCGCCGACCGCGCCCTGGGCCTGAAGATGAAGGTCGTGGCCTACGACCCCTTCCTGAGCCCCGAGCGCGCCATCGAGATGGGCGTCGAGAAGGTCGAGCTGGAAGAGCTGCTGGCCCGCGCCGACGTCATCACCCTGCACACGCCGCTGACCGACAAGACCCGCAACATCCTGTCGGCCGAGAACCTGGCCAAGACCAAGAAGGGCGTGCTGATCGTCAACTGCGCCCGCGGCGGCCTGGTCGATGAAGCCGCCCTGCGCAAGCTGCTCGACGAAGGCCATGTGGCCGGCGCCGGCTTCGACGTGTTCGTCACCGAACCGGCCAAGGAAAACCCGCTGTTCGGTTCGGACAAGGTGGTGGCCACCCCGCACCTGGGCGCCTCGACCTCGGAAGCCCAGGAGAACGTGGCTCTGCAGGTGGCCGAGCAGGTCAGCGACTACCTGCTGACCGGCGCCGTGACCAACGCGCTGAACAGCCCGTCGGTCAGCGCCGAGGAAGCCCCCAAGCTGAAGCCGTTCGTGGCCCTGGCCGAGAAGATCGGCGCCCTGGCCGGCCAGATGGTCGACTTCGGCATCAAGGCCATCGACATCGCCTTCGAGGGCGAGGTCTCCAACCTCAACGTCAAGCCGCTGACTTCGGCCGCTCTCGCCGGCGTGCTCAAGCCGATGCTGGCCGAGATCAACATGGTTTCGGCCCCGGCCGTGGCCAAGGAACGCGGCGTCACCGTCTCGGAAAGCCGCCAGGAAAAGAGCCCGACCTATGACTCGCTGCTGCGCGTGACCATCACCACCGAGAAGGGCAAGCGCGCCTTCGCCGGCACGGTGATCGCCGGCGCCCCGCGCGTCATCGAGGTCAAGGGCATGGAGCTGGACGCGGGCTTCTCGCCGGCCATGCTCTACATCAACAACCTCGACAAGCCGGGCTTCATCGGCGCCCTGGGCATGCTGCTGGGCGAAGCGGGCGTCAACATCGCCACCTTCAACCTCGGCCGCGTCTCGGCGGATGAAGACGCCATCGCCCTGGTCGGCGTCGACCAGGCCCCGAGCGAAGAGCTGCTGGCCAAGATCCAGGCCCTGCCGCACGTGAAGGAAGCCCGCGCGCTGACCTTCTGAAGACTGAACGACCCTGCGTGATCCTCGTCCTTCGACAAGCTCAGGATGAGGATCATGTTTGGCCTCGACGGCAGAGAAACCTCACCCTGAGCCTGTCGAAGGGCGAGGTTTCCGCCGCACGATTGCAGATCGCGTGCAGAGCCCGACAAGAATGGCCGCTCCGGCTCGCGCGCCATTTTCACGCCCCAGATGAGCGGCTAGGGCAGGGGCCCGCCTCGTCCAGGAGCCCCGATGTCCCGCAGCTTCAAGCGCAAGATCAACTGGCTGGCCTTCGCCGTGTTCGTGGCGGCCGCCGCCTACGCGTTCTGGAAAGCGATCACGCCGGGCGACGACAGCGTCGGCCTGATCCCGTGGGACAAGGCCAAGCACTTCATCGTCTTCTACGTGCTGGCCGTGCTCGGCTGCCTGGCCCTGCCCAAGAGCCGGCTGTGGCGGATCGCGGCCGTGCTGGTGGCCTTCGGCGGGCTGATCGAGATCGTGCAGCACTTCACCGGGCGCGACATGTCGTGGGGCGACCTGGTGGCGGATTTCTGCGGCGTGACGGCCGCCTATGCCTACAGCCTGGTCGGCGCGATCCGCCGCAAGCTGCCCGCCGGCTGAGCTTGACCGTTCCCGGCGGCGCGCTCACCACTGGCGCGTGAAGAAGTTCCCGCCGCTCAAGACCGATTCCGACGACATGCTGCACCTGGACGCCCTGCGGGCGCTGGGCGCGGTGCTGATCGTCGTCTTCCACTTCAACCGGTTCATCAATATCGACGGCCGGTGGCAGGCGGTGGACGACACGGTCAAGAGCTTCAGCCTGCTCGTCGACCTGTTCTTCGTGATCTCCGGCTATGTGATCAGCGCCGTCTATACGGGCCGGATCCGCACGCTGTCGGACTTCCGCTGGTTCCTGCAGAAGCGGGTGGCGCGCCTGATGCCGCTGCACTGGCTGACGCTGGGCGTCTTCATCGTCATCGCCGTCGCCGGGGTCATGGGCCTCGTGAACGACCGCGATCCTTCCCGCTACGACCCGGCCTGCGTCGTACCCAACATCCTGAACCTGCAAGCCTTCGGCATCTGCCGGGCCCAGACCTTCAACTTCGTCAGCTGGTCGATCAGCGCCGAGTGGGCGATGTACCTCCTGCTGCCGCTGCTCCTGTGGCTGGCCATGCGCGGAACGGCCTGGCTGACCGTGGTCACCGCCGTGATCCTGGCGGCGCTGTTCGCCATTCCGGCGCAGCAGCCCTTCCACATGTGGACCGCCGATTTCGGGATCGCCCGCGCCGCGCCCGGGTTCCTGGTCGGCATGATCGCCTACAAGATCCGCGGGCCGTTGGGCCGCCTGCCGGCCGCGAAGTGGTGGTTCTTCGCTTCGTGCGTCGCCTTCGTCGCCGGCTGCGCCGTTCAGCTGGATCGCGACCTGCTGCTGTTCGTCTGCTACGCCGTCGGCCTGCTGGGCGTGGCGGCCGACAATGCGCCGGCCAGGCCTGGCCCCGTGGTGCGCTGGCTGGCGCCCTGGGGGCAGCTGTCCTACTCGATCTACATGCTCCACCCGATCGTGCTGAAGATCGCCCTGAACTGGGTGGGCCTGGGGATGCTGCACCTGGATGGCGACGTCATGCGCCTGTGGTGCCTCTTCTGGGGGCTGGTGCTGATCCCGGTCAGCTATGCGTCGCTGATGTATTTCGAGAAGCCCGCGCGGGATGCGATCGCGCGGTGGGGGAAGAAAAAGAAACCTCTCCCATAGGGAGAGGGAGGGGCCGATCGCGAGGCGATGGGAGGGTGAGGGGTTACACCCTCAAACGTCTTACCCCCTCATCCTACCACGCCTGCGGCGCGGGCCCCTCCTTCTCCCCATGGGAGAAGGGGGTAGTGATGGAGAAGGGCTAGCGTTTGGACACGTGATCCACGAACGCCGGCAGTTCGGCGATCGAGGCCAGTTCCACATAGCGCTCGTGCCCGACCGGCGCCTCGGCGGCTTCGTGGGCCCAGACCAGCGGGTAGGGGATCAGCGCGCCCCAGGCGCCGGCCTCCAGCGCCGGCAGGATGTCGGACCGCATCGAATTGCCGGCCATCAGGCCCTGCTCGGCGCCGGTGCCGTAGCGCTCGAACACCCGGCGATAGGTGCCCGCGTCCTTCTCCGAGACGATCTCGACCGCGGCGAACAGGTCTCCCAGGCCCGAGGCGGCCAGCTTCTGCTCCTGGTGCAGCAAATCACCCTTGGTGATCAGGATCAGGCGATAGCGCTTGGAAAGCTCGGCCAGCGCCCGCTCGACGCCGGGCAGGGGCTCCACCGGCTCGGTCAGCATCTCGCGGCCGACGGCCAGGATCTCGCGGATCACGCGGGTGGAGACCGCGCCGTCCGTCAGGTCCAGCGCGGTCTCGATCATCGACAGGGTGAAGCCCTTGGCCCCGTAGCCATAGATCCGCAGGTTGCGCTTCTCGGCCACGGCCAGCTGGCTGTTGATCCGCTCTTCGTCGCCGAAGTCGGACAGCAGTTCGACGAACCGCTTGTGGGTCAGCCGGAACAGGCTTTCGCAGTGCCAGAGGGTGTCGTCGGCGTCGACGCCGACCGTGGTGATGAGGCTCATCCCCTCCGTCTACATCAGCGCAGCGTGCGCTTGTAGAGGTCCAGCAGGTTGGTCCAGGCCTGTTCGGCGGCGGCCTCGTTGTAGACCTGGCTGCCCTTGACCGTCCAACCGTGGGCGGCGCCCTCGAAGACCTCGACCTTGGCCGGGCGTTTGGCCTCGGCAAAGGCGGCCTTCAGCTTGTCCTTCACGTCGGGCTCCTTCTTGTCGTCGTTGTCGGCGACCTCGATCAGGTACTCGGCGTGGGTCTTCGGGATCAGCAGGTGCGGGCTCGAGGGATCGGCCGTGACCAGGCCCCCGCCGTGGAAGCTGGCGACGGCGGCGATACGGCCCGGCGCGGCGGCGGCGGTGCGGAACGACAGCGGCCCGCCCATGCAGTAGCCCTGCACGCCGATCTTGCGGCCCTTGTCGGTTTCCTTCTGGGCGTCGAGGAAGGCCACGTAGGCCAGGGCGTCGCGGTCCGTGCCCTCGGGCGTGACCGTGGCCCGCAGCGGCGTGATCTTGGCCCGGTCTTCGGGGTTGGCGAAGTTGAAGGTCCCGTCGATCACCGGCGCCTTCTTCACGCGATAATAGAGGTTGGGAACCAGCACCACGTAGCCGGCGGCGGCCAGGCGGCGACCCATGTCGCGGAACACGGGGCGCAGGCTCATGACGTCGGGCCAGATCAGCACGGCGGGGTGCTTGCCCTTGCCGGCCGGCTTGAACAGGGCCGCGTCGGCCTCGCCGTCGGGCGTCTTGATGGTGACGTCGGTCTCCACGACCTTGTCGTCGGCGCGGGCGGCGGTGGCGGCCAGGCCCCCGGCGGCGGCGGTCATCAGGCCGAAGGTGCGGCGCGAGACGCGGGGATCATGAACCAGGCCGGGATGGATGTCGTCGTCGCACATCGCGCGGGCTCCTTGCTGAACAGAGGCGCCCGCACGGTGCACGACCTGACGCCGAAGGCAATCGGCGGCTCGCGATAAGGTTCAGAAGCTGAGGACGACGAAGACCACGCCGCTGATCACCACGCCCGCGCTCAGCATCACGCCGAGCGCCTGGCCGGCCAGCGACTGACCCGGAAGGCGCGTCCAGGCGATCTTCGGCGCGCGCTTCGGGGCGGCTCGATCGTGGACGGCGGCGGTCATGATTCCATCTCCTCGTTTAAGCCCAAGCTTGTGGGGCCTGACGAGTTAACGGGCCTGAACCGCCGGTGGATGCAGGCGTGCGACCGATTGATCCAGGGTGCGCCTAAAGGGTCACACTCCAGCCGTCGCGACCGCTGCCGGGGCCGACGGGAGGCCGGGGCTTGGCGTAGGCCGTGTGAGCCTTGGTGACCCGCCGCAGCGAGGCGGGAAAGCGGTGCAGCTTGCTGTCCGGGCGGATCGGCCGGGCCACCAGGTCGCCCTCGCAATTGGGGCAGACGCCGTGGAATCGGGTTTCCGCGCAGTCGGCGCAGAAGGTGCACTCGAAGGTGCAGATCCGGGCCTCGCCGCTGTGGGGCGGCAGGTCGCGGTCGCAGCACTCGCAGTTGGGGCGCAGTTCGAGCAAGGGCCGTCCTCCCGTGTTCTTATGCGTTGAAGCCCCGCACCATAAGGGCTTGAGGGGCGTCCGCGCGAGGGGGCGCGTTGGGAGATCACGGGAATGTGGGGCGGGTCGCGAAAAGCCGTGATCCGAGGGGTTGACCCCCCCGCCCACGACCCCTAAACACCCCGCCGTTTGCGCGGCGGGCGGGGTTCTCCCTGGCCCGCCTTTTTGCAACAATAACCACGCGTTCTGGAGGCGCTTCTCGAGATGTCCCAAGACCTTCTCCCCGGCGTCACCGGCGTTCTGGTTTTGGCCGACGGCACCGTCCTGCAGGGCGTGGGCTGCGGCGCGGTCGGCGACGCGGTCGGCGAGGTGTGCTTCAACACCGCCATGACCGGTTACCAGGAAATTCTGACCGATCCGTCCTACATGGCCCAGATCGTGGCCTTCACCTTCCCGCACATCGGCAATGTCGGCACGAACAGCGAAGACGTCGAGCAGGTCACCGGCGTGGCCGAGACGGCCGCCCGCGGCGCGATCTTCCGCGACGTCCCGACCGATCCGGCCAACTGGCGCGCCAACAGCGACTTCGACGGCTGGATGCAGCGCCGCGGCGTCGTCGGCCTGGCCGGCGTCGACACCCGCGCCCTGACCCGCAAGATCCGCGAGACCGGCATGCCGCACGGCGTCATCGCCCATGCGCCGGACGGCAAGTTCGACCTCGACGCCCTGAAGGCCAAGGCCCGCGACTGGTCGGGCGTCGTCGGCCTGGACCTGGCCAAGGACGCCTCGACCACCCAGACCTTCACCTGGGACGAGGGCCTGTGGTCGTGGCCCGCCGGCTACGCCAAGCTCGAGACCCCCAAGTACGAAGTGGTGGTCATCGACTACGGCGTGAAGCGCAACATCCTGCGCGCCCTGGCTCACGTGGGCGCCCGCGCCACCGTCGTTCCGGCCAGCACCTCGGCCGAAGACATCCTGGCCCGCAACCCCGACGGTGTTCTGCTGTCCAACGGCCCGGGCGACCCGGCCGCCACCGGCGAGTACGCCGTGCCGGAAATCCAGAAGCTGGTCGCCAGCGGCAAGCCGGTGTTCGGCATCTGCCTTGGCCACCAGATGCTGGCCCTGGCTCTCGGCGCCAAGACCGTGAAGATGGAACAGGGCCACCACGGCGCCAACCACCCGGTCAAGGACCTGACCACCGGCAAGGTCGAGATCGTGTCGATGAACCACGGCTTCACCGTCGACAGCGAAAGCCTGCCTGAGCCGGTGCAGGAGACCCACGTCTCGCTGTTCGACGGCACCAACGCCGGCATCGCCCTGAAGGACAAGCCGGTGTTCAGCGTCCAGCACCACCCGGAAGCCTCGCCCGGCCCGACCGACAGCCTCTACATCTTCGAGCGCTTCGCCGGCCTGATGGACCAAGCGAAGTAAACAGCGCGAAGTAGGATCAAGCGCCCCGCCGAAAGGCGGGGCGTTTTTCGTTTCCGGGTCCTGTCACGAAACCATCGCCCAGGGTTCACGCAGCGATTGAGCGACCCGTGTTAGCGTTCCAGCCGTTCCCCAGACCTCGTGAGGACGGCATGAGCGCCTATGAACGCATCGGCGGCGAGGCCGCCGCCCAGTCGGTGATCGACGACTTCTTCCAGCGCGCCCAGGGCGACGCGCGGCTTTCCGGCCTGTTCGGCGGCGAGATCCCGCCCGGCGCCCGCGCCGTGGTGGCCGGCGCCCTCGATCCCGAGGCCGGCGAGGCCCGCGGCGACCTTGAACTGGCTCAGGTGTGGTTCGGCGCCAATGCGCTGGAGGACGACGAGCTCGACCTGATCATCGGCCACCTGGCCGCAGCCCTCGAAGCCGCCGGGATCGACGACGAGATCACCGCCGACGTCGCCGACCAGATCGAACTCCTCCGCGACCTGGCCCTGGGGCCGGACGAAGAGGACTTCGACGACGAGGATGAGGACGAAGAGGGCGAAGTGGCGGCCTAAGTTTCACCTTCTCCCAGAGGGGAAGGAGGGGCCCGCGCCGCAGGCGTGGGAGGATGAGGGGTTATGAGGTTGGCTGGCGTGTCGGCACGATCCAGGGCAATGCGGTGAGGGTGTAACCCCTCACCCTCCCATGCTGCGCATGGGCCCCTCCCTCTCCCTATGGGAGAGGTTACCCGTTGTAGGGATCGAGTTTACGTCCCGAACTGCGTGAACGGCACCTTGTTGAACAGCTCGCGTTCGCCGCCGCGGGGGTCGTCGGCCATGCGGGTGGTCTCGTCGAACACCAGGGTCTGGCGGCGGGGCAGGGTGTAGGGCTCCCACCTGGGGATCGCCGCGCAGTTGGGATCGCCGGTGCGGGCGAAGGCGACGAAGGCGTCCATCATGGTGTCGGACATGGCCTGGCTGCGGGCGTCGGTCCCCACGATCGCGCCCTTGGCGTCCAGCGTGCCGAACACCAGGCAGATATCCAGCGTGTGGGGCGCGCCCCAGATCCCGCCGTCCTTGGGCGATTTCCAGTCGAGTTGATAGACCCAGGCCGGCGCGCGGGTGGGCGCGCGGGCCTCGGCCTGCAGGATCGCCGCCTTCCACGAACGCCCCGCCGTAGAGGCGGCGAAATAGACGTCCGACGGCGAGTAGTGCGGGTACATCCGGCGATAGGCCGCCACCACCGTGGCCGGGTCGATGTCGATGCGCGCGTTGAACTGGGACGGCAGCTTTTCGACCACCTGGGCCCAGGTCATGTCGAACACCTTGGGATCGGAGCCGACGAAGCCGCGCGTCTCGTCATGGGTGTTGCCGCAGATCAGCGGCACGTCCAGGCCCTGGGGCGCCGCGTCGGGGAAGAACGGGTGACGGGTCAGCGACCGCTCGTCCAGCACCGGGCCCATATAGACCCCGCCCGATCCGGCCACGGGATCGATCGCCTTCAGCCCGTTCAGCAGCTGGTCGGCGGGCAGGGCGCGCAGGGTCGCCAGGTCGTTGATCCCCAGCTTCTCCAGGAACAGCTTGGCCCGCTTGGTCGCATTGAACGGGCCGGCGGCGGTGACCTGCTGGCCGCTCATGGTGGCGGCGCGGTGGAACAGGCCCTTGGCGGCCGGCATGGCCAGCAGGGTGGCGATCTTGGCCCCGCCGCCTGACTGCCCGAACAGCATGACCCGGCCCGGATCGCCGCCGAAGGCCTCGATGTTGTCGCGCACCCATTGCAAGGCGAGCACCATGTCCAGCTGGCCGACATTGCCGCTGTCGGCGACGCCGGGGTCGTCGAACAGGCGGGCCAGGTAGAGATAGCCGAAGGCGTTCAGGCGGTGGTTGACGGTGACCACCACGACGTCGCCGCGCTTGGCCAGCTTGGTCCCTTCGTACCAGGGACTGCCCCCCGAACCGCCGTTGTAGGCGCCGCCGTGGATGTAGAACATCACCGGCCGCTTGCCGCCGTCGGCGAGGCCCGTCTTGGACGCCTTGGCCGGGGTCCAGACGTTGAGGAACAGGCAGTCTTCCGAGAGGGTCTCGCCTTCCTCGCCCTTGCCGGTCTGCATCGAGGCCGCGCCATAGGCCAGGGCGTCGGCGACGCCGGTCCAGGGCTGGGGCTTGCGGGGCGGGGCGAAGCGACCCTCCCCGCCGGTGTCGGCCCCATAGCGCAAGCCCTTGAACACGTGGACGCCGTCGGCGGTGGTCGCGCCCCGCACCTTGCCGGCGGCGGTGGTCACGATCGGCGAGCGGGCGGGGCCGGCGGGCTTGGCGGCGTGAGCGGGCAGGGCGCTGGCGGCGGCCGCCGCGCCGGCGGCCAGCAGCAGGCTGCGACGATCCATGGGGTGTTCCTCCGGCGCTTCTGACGAGCTTGCGCCATGGCTAGCACGAACCATGACACCGGTGACAATCCATTTTGCGCGGGGAGATCGGGTCAGCGCCGAAGTCCGAGGAACCTCCCCCTGTGGGGGAGGCGGCCGAAGGCCGGCGGGGGGGACGTTTTCAGCTTTCGAGGTGTTGGCCGCCCTCGCAGCCACGCCCCCCACCGATCGCTGCGCGATCGCCTCCCCCACAGGGGGAGGTTCCCTGAGCTCACCACATCGACGCGGCCGCCCGCGCGGGCCAGGTCTCGTCATAGGTCGGTCCGCCGACCTCGCCGTCGGTAATGGAGGCCAGCATCGCCCCGGCGCTGGGCAGGCTCTTGGCGTCGACCTGGGCCTCGGCGTTCCACAGCCCGGCCCGCATCACCGCCCGAGCGCACTGAAAGTAACATTCCTCGATGGTGACGATCACCGCCGTGCGCGGGGTCTTGCCGTCGACCGCCAGCCCCGCCAGCAGGTCCGCGTCGGCGCTGATCGCCGCGCGGCCGTTGACCCGGAAGGTCGTGCCCGAGCCGGGAATCAGGAACAGCAGCGCCACGCGCGGGTCGCGGACGATGTTGCGTAAGGAGTCGATGCGGTTGTTGCCGCGCCGGTCGGGCAGGATCAGCGTGCGGTCGTCGGCGATGGTCACCAGGCCGTGGGCGTCGCCGCGCGGGCTGCAATCCAGGCCCTCGGGGCCGACCGTTGCGAGCGCCAGGAACGGCGAGGCCTCGACCAGGCGGCGATAGTCGGGGGTCAGCCGATCGCTGACCTTGGCGGTGGAGGCCGCGACGGGCGCCGGGCTGTAGATCGCCTCCAGCGCTTCCAGGGTGTCGATGATCGCCATGCGCCGTCTCCCGTTCGGCGGGGAGCCTAGCAGCGGCAGGCCGCGCCTGTCAGGCCCGGCGGTCCAGGGCCTGCTGGCACGCCTCGGCCAGGCGGCGGGGCGAGATCGGCTTGTCGACGATGGTGCGGCGGGCGTCGGCCAACTGGTTGGCGTTGCCGGTGACGAACACCGTCGGGATGCGCCCCAGCTTGGCCTCGATGGCCTCGACCGCCTCCAGCCCCGTGCCGCCGATGATGCGGAAGTCGGCGGTGATCAGGTCGGGCGCGCGGGCCAGGGCGCAGGTCAGGGCTTCCTGCGGACTGTCGGCGATGTCGAAGCTTGAATAGCCCTGGGCGGCCAGGAGGGCCTCGACCTCGAGCGCGATGAGGATCTCGTCCTCGATGATGAGCGCGTGGCCTTGGGACCGTTTCACTGCACTTAACGCCAATCCGCTGTCGTCCCTTACAAGACTACAACCCGAACTTTCAGTTCTCGCCAATCGATTTCGCGTGTTGGTCCTCAGAAATGTGTTGCTGCACGCACGAGCGGTCACGCCGCCGTGATGGCGCCGCCCGCGAGGCGAGAGCGTCGCCGGGCCGTTTCCCTCCCTGGCCGAAAGCCTTTATGCAGTGGGAAAAACAAGACGAGCAGGAGCGCCCCACACCCATGACCCAACCGCTGGTCCTCACCGAGAAGCGCGGCCATGTCGCCATCCTCACCCTCAACCGTCCCGAGGCGATGAACGCTCTGGGCGCGCCGGGCGACGGCGACCAGGTGGCGGCCGCCTGCGAGGCGATCAACGACGACCAGGAGATCCGCTGCGTGATCCTGACCGGCGCGGGCAAGGCCTTCTCGGCGGGCGGCGACGTCAAGGCGATGAAGGCCCGCGAGGGCGCCTTCGGCGGCAACGGCGTGGCCGTGCGCGACGGCTACCGCAAGAACATCCACCGCATCGTGCGGGCCATCTACGGCCTGGAGGTCCCGTCGATCGCGGCGGTCAACGGCGCGGCCATCGGCCTGGGCTGCGACGTGGCCTGCATGACCGACATCCGCATCGCCGCCGATACGGCCAAGTTCGGCGTGACCTTCCTCAAGCTCGGCTTGATCCCCGGCGACGGCGGCGCCTGGCTGATGCCGCGCACCGTAGGCATGAGCCGCGCGGCCGAGCTTCTGTTCACCGGCGACGTCATCGACGCGGCCAAGGCGGCCGAGTGGGGCCTGATCAGCCGCGCCGTGCCCTCGGCCGACCTGATGGGCGAGGCCCTGGCCCTGGCCGAGCGGATCGCCCAGCAACCGCCTCACGCCTTGCGCATGGCCAAGAGTCTGCTCAAGCACGGCCAGACGGCGAGCTACGACACCCTGATGGAGATGAGCGCCGCCGCTCAGGCCATCGCCCACCACACCGAGGATCACATGGAAGGCGTCGACGCCATTCTCGAAAAGCGCCAACCCACGTTCCGGGGCGCCTGAGGCATGGGCAAGGAAGCGCGGGCCTGGGGCCAGCTCAGCGACGGCGAAAGCGACGGCAAGCTCCTGTGGGAGCCGCCCAAGCTAATCTTCCGCGGAGCCGTACGCGGCATCTATCAGGGCCACGCCCTGCGGGATATCCGCGCCGAGGGCGACGACATCGTCCTGTCCGACGGCACGCGCTTCAGCCTCGATCCCGGCCAGGCCGAAAAGTGGGTGCACGCCATCCTCAATCCGCCCACGCGGCTGGACAAGCTGGGCGTCAAGCCGGGCATGAAGGTGGCGGTCGACGGCGTCGACGACGAGGCCTTCCTCGACGAACTGGCCGACCGCGTCGAGGCCGAGATCGGACCCGGCGAGGACTTCGAGGACCTGGACCTGCTGTTCCTGGCCGCCGACGACCTGGGGCAGCTCGACCGGCTGGAGGACCTGCAAGGGGCGCTGGCCGAGAAGGGCGCGATCTGGGTCGTCTCTCAGAAGGGCAAGACCGCGCCGCTTAAGGACGTCGATGTCATGGCGGCCGCGCGGGGCGTCGGCTTGGTCGACACCAAGGTCTGCGCCTTCTCCAAGACCCACACGGCGCTGCGGTTCGTGCGGCGCAAGGGCTGAGGATTGGGCGCCGCCCTTCCATCCCTCCCGTAATTGGGGCGAGGCGTTCGGGGTTTTGACCGGCGGTCCTGCGAACGGACGCCCTCAGACGGAGCGGGATCATGATCGTAGGGCGTCGCGCTGGCCTTTTCGAAATCGCCTTCGCCCTGCGTGGCTCGATCCTGCCCAGCATCGCTGGAAGGCTGGCGGTGCTGCTTTTGGTGTCCATCGGCGCGGTGCTGACGGCCCAGCGCTGGCCTGCGGCGCTGGAGCGGTTGAACGCGCTGCCCTTCACGCTGATCGGCCTGTCGCTGTCGATCTTCATGAGCTTCCGGAACAACGCCTGCTACGACCGCTGGTGGGAGGCGCGGAAGCTCTGGGGCGGCCTGATCATCGCCGCCCGCAGCTTCGCGCGGCAGACGCAAGGGCTGCCGGCCGAGCAGCGCGAGCCGCTGCTGCTGGGCCTGGCGGGCTTCGCCGGCGGGCTGGCGGCGCGCCTGCGGGGCAAGGACGAACGGGCGGCGATCGCGCGCTGGCGCGAGGTTCCGGGCATAGCGGCCGCGCCCAATCCGACCGACGCGGCGCTGGCCGCCGTCGGCGCCGACTGCGCCCGGCTGGAGGGGCTGGGCGCTGTGACCCCGATCCACCTGTCGGTGCTGGAGACCCGGCTGACCGAGCTCAGCCACGTCCAGGCCGCGTGCGAACGGATCAAGGCCACGCCGTCGCCCTTCTCCTATTCGCTGATGCTGCACCGTACGGCGCACGTCTTCTGCCTGCTGCTGCCGTTCGCCCTGGCCCACGCCTTAGGCTGGTGGACGCCGGCCCTGGTGCTACTGATCGGCTATACCTTCTTCGGCCTCGACGCCCTGGGCGACCAGCTGGAGGACCCGTTCGGCCTGGAGGACAACGACCTGCCGCTGGACGCCATGGTCCGCACGATCGAGCGCGACCTGCTGTTCTCGCTGGGCCGCGAGGAGCTGCCGCCGGTGATCGAGGCCAAGGGGTACCGGCTGACTTAGGAGGCCGGGGGAGGTCCCCCCAGTCGCTCCGCGACAGCTCCCCCAGAGGGGGAGCATCTTGGCGCCGAAGATCCTCCCCCTTCAGGAGGAGGGTCTTTTGTCTCAGAACCGCTGCTTGCAGCCTTGCTTCTGGTGCACGCCGCGAAGGAAGCCGCGACGGGCCAGGCCCGCGTCGCCGAGGGCTTCCAGGTGGCGGTCGGCGGGGGCCGCGCCGGAGATTTCGCGCACCAGGCTGCGGAACGGGATGATCGAGTTGACGATCGCCTTGCCGCCGGCCTCGGCCAGCTTGCCGGTGCGGTTCTCGGTGTATTCGTTGCCGGTCTGGTAGTCGGGGCCCAGCACGTCGTTCAGCCTCTGGATCTCGACCACGAGCTTGGCGCAGGTCTTCAGGCCCTTGAGGCTGTAGGGATCGGCCAGGGCCTCTTCCAGCACCGGCGGGATCTTCTTCTTCGACAGGCCGACATCGCGGGCCGGTTGCGTGCCGATCTCCATCGACTTCTCGCGCCAGCCGTCGGGCCGGCCGTCGCCGTCGGAGTCCTTGGCTGGCGGCGGCGGGGGCTTGCCGGCCGTGGTCGATTGGGCAGGCTTGGCGGGATAGGCCGGCTGGGCCGTGGCGCAGCCCGTGGCCAGGGACGCCGCCGCGCCCAGGATTGCAATCTTCGTCAGAACCGCCCGCATGACACCCCGCTCCACTGCTTCGCGCCCATCATAGGGTGATGAACGCCGATCAGGAACGGCAAGCTGGGCCTTGGGTTCCCGCCGTCCGCCCCGTCTCAGTCCACATTGATTTACATCTCTGTAAATTATATCTTAGGTGGTGTTTCAAGGAAAACATGGAGGAAGAAATGTTCAGGGTTGTTTCAGGCCTGTCCGCGCTCGTCCTTGCGGCGTCGCTCGCCGTTCCTTCGGCTCAGGCCCAGGTCATCCTACCGAACCCGACCACGTTCACCACCACCGGCCAGATGAACGCCTTCTATCCCGGATTCGACTGCCAGGTTTCCATGACCATCGATGTCCCGGCCAGCGGCGCCGGCGGCTTAGCCACCGTCACGAGCGCCAGCGCGCTCGGCCCCGGATCTTGCGACACGGTGGAGTTCCTGGACCTGCCATGGCAGGTGAGCGTCGGAAGCGGCAGCAGGCTCTACATCAACGGATTCAATCTCCGCTATTTTACCGGAGGCTCATACACCTATTGCTCGCCCGGGTACCTGGACGTGCACTGGCAGCATGGCGGGGTCTTCCCGAACAATGGCGGCTACTATTTCTACAACGGCAGCGGATGCACCATTCTCGGCGTCATGCAGGTGACGTCCGGCACGCCGATCTACGTGCTCTGAGGGCGAGCGCCTGGCCGGGCGGCGGCTCTCAGGCCGCCGCCTTGGCGCGCTTGCGCCAGAACCGCATGACCCCGTCGTCCAGCTTGCCCAGGCGTAGGGCCGCCAGGTCCAGGGCGTAGTTCTGGTGCACCTTCCACGGCGCCTTGGTTCCCTGCTTGGGGAACTTGTCCATCGCCCGCTGCACGTATCCCGACGAGAAGTCGAGCCAAGGGGTCGCGGCCATGTCGGGCTGGTCCAGGTGGGGGACGCAGATGTCCATGCCCGCCCGGTCCATGTGGTTGAGAAGGCGGCAGACATACTCGCTGGTCAGGTCGGCCTTCAGCGTCCACGAGGCGTTGGTGTAGCCGAAGGCCGAGGCCAGGTTCGGCACGTCGCTGAACATCATGCCCTTGTAGCTGAAGCCCTTGGCCAGATCGACGGAGCGGCCGTCGACGACGACGTCCATGCCGCTCAGGAGCTGCATGCGCAGGCCGGTGGCGGTGACGACGATGTCGGCCTCCAGCGTCTTGCCCGACTTCAGCCGCAGGCCCTCTTCGGTGAAGGTGTCGATGTGGTCGGTGACCACCGAGGCCGAGCCGTTCTTGATGGCGTCGAAGAGGTCGGCGTCAGGCACCAGGCACAGCCGCTGGTCCCAGGGATTGTAGCGCGGCGTGAAGTGGGTCTCGACGTCGTAGTCCTTGGGCAGCTGGTCGCGCACGAGGTTGATCAGCCGCTCCTTGGTCTTCTCCGGCTTCTTCCGGGCCAGGTTGAAGAACAGCATGGTGATCAGCACGTTCTTCCAGCGCGTGATCCCGTAGGCGGTCATCGCCGGCAGTTTCGCCCGCATCCAGTTGGCCAGGCCGTCCTCGGCCGGGCGCGAGACCACATAGGTCGGCGAGCGCTGCAGCATGGTGACGTGGGCGGCGGTCCTGGCCATCTCAGGCACGATGGTCACCGCCGTCGCGCCGCTGCCGATCACCACCACCGTCTTGCCGGCGTAGTCGAGGCCTTCGGGCCAGTGCTGAGGGTGGACGATCGCGCCCTTGAAGCGGTCGGTTCCCTCGAAATCGGGCGTGTAGCCGGCGTCGTAGGCGTAGTAGCCGGCGCACATGTAGAGGAAGCCGCAGGCGATCTCGACCGTCTCACCGGTGTCGACCCGCTCGGCCTGCACCGTCCAGCTGGCGGTCTCGCTGTTCCATTCGGCGCGGCGCACCTTGTGGCGGAAGCGGATGTGCTCGTTCACCCCGGCCTCGGTCGCCGTCTCGCGCACGTAGTTCAGGATCGACGGGCCGTCGGCGATGGCTTTCGCCTGCCGCCACGGCTTGAAGGCGTAGCCCAGGGTGTACATGTCGCTGTCGGACCGGATGCCCGGATAGCGGAACAGGTCCCAGGTGCCGCCGATGGCGTCGCGGGCCTCGAGAATGGCGTAGGTCTTGCCTGGGCAGCGCCGCGTCAGGTGATGGGCCGCGCCGATGCCCGACAGGCCCGCCCCGACGATCAGGACGTCGAAATATTCCGTGCTCATGGCCGTCTCCGTCCCCGTGGTCCGGTGAGCCCGGATCCTGTTTTAAGTGAACGATGTTCACCAGCAAACGACCGTTTGGACCCGACGTCAATTGCGGCGCGTGCGATGGCGTCGGTTTTCATTGCGCATGGTCCTCGTGCCCGCGTATGCGGGAGGCCATGTCCCTACGCGACTTCGGCCTGTTGGTGCTGATCTGCCTGATCTGGGCCAGCAACAACATCGTCTCCAAGATCGTGGTCGCCCATTGGGGCGTGCCGCCGCTGTTCTATGCGGCGGTGCGCTTTGCGTTGGTCGCGGCTGTGACCCTGCCGTGGCTGCTGCCCGCGCCCCGGCCGACCTGGCGGATGCTGATGGTCGGCGTGCTGATGGGGGCAGGGGGCTTTGCGCTGCTGTTCATGGGCTTCAAGACCGCCTCGCCGTCGGCCGCGGCGGTGGTGGTGCAGGCGGGCGTGCCCTTCACCACCCTGCTATCGGTGCTGATGCTGGGCGAGAAGATCCACTGGCGGCGCGGCGTCGGCATCGCCCTGACCCTGGCCGGCGCGCTGATCGTGATCTGGAACCCGCACGGCTTTTCGCTGTCGATGGGCCTGTGGCTGGTGGTGGCCTCGGCCCTGGCCGGCTCGCTTGGCGCGGTGATGATGAAGCAGATCCAGCGGGTGAAGCCGTTGCAGTTGCAGGCCTGGGTGGGCTTCACCTCGGTCTGGCTGCTGGCCGCCGCCAGTCTGGCGCTCGAGCCCGGCGCCGGCGACAAGGCCTTCGAGGCCGGCTGGCCGTTCGTGGCCGCCGTGGCCTATTCGGCGCTGGTGGTGTCGGTGATCGCCCACACCGGCTATTACGGGCTGATCCAGCGCTACGAGGCCAACCTGATCGCTCCGCTCACCCTGATGACGCCGCTGATGACCATCGGTCTTGGCGTGGCCATCACCCATGACCATTTCGACCTGCGCATGGGCCTGGGCGCGGCCCTGGCCCTGGCCGGCGTGCTGATCGTGGCCCTGCGCCGCAACCAGGTGACGCCGCTTCTGATGTTTCTCAAGGACCGCTCGCAATGACCATCGTCGAGGCCCCGTCGCCGAACTTCGACGCCCGCAAGGCCGTGCCCGACACCGTCGTGCTGCACTACACCGGCATGGAGAGCGGCGAGGCGGCCATCGAGCGCCTGCGTGATCCCGAAGCCAAGGTCAGCGCCCACTATCTGGTGGAGGAAGACGGCCGGGTGTTCCGCCTGGTGGCCGAGGAGCGGCGGGCCTGGCACGCCGGCGCGGCCTTCTGGAAGGGCGTCCGCGACATCAACTCGTCCTCGATCGGCATCGAGATCGTCAATCCGGGCCACGAGTTCGGCTATCGCGCCTTTCCCGACGCCCAGATCGCCTCGGTGATCAACCTGCTGGCCGACATCCGCTCGCGCTGGACCATCGACGACGACCGCATCATCGGCCACTCCGACGTCGCCCCCGCGCGCAAGATCGATCCGGGCGAGCTGTTCCCCTGGAAGCGCCTGGCCGAGAGCGGTCATGGCCTGTGGGTCGAGCCGCCGTCCTCGCCTGGCGCGCCGCTGGGCCGGGGCGAGGAGGGGACCGGCGTCTTCGCGCTGCAAGCGGGCCTGACGCGCCTGGGCTTCGACTGCGCCCCCTCGGGCCAGTACGACGAATGGACCGAGACCGTGGTCGGCGCCTTCCAGCGCCACTGGCTGCAAAGCCGCTTCGACGGCGTGGCCGACGGCGAGACCCGCGCGCGCCTGGTGGGTCTGCTGCGGGCCGCGGCTGGCGCCTGATGCATCCGGCCAGGGCTTTCCACGTCGAGGACCGCGCGCGGCTGCTCGCCTTCTTCGCCGAGCATTCGTTCGTGACGCTGTGCGCCAGCGTCGGCGGTCGGCCGTTCGTGGCCCAGGCCCCCGTGGTGGTGCGCGACCTGGGCGCCGACGGGCTGTTCCTCGATTTCCATCTGTCGCGGATGAACGCCCTGGCCGGGGCGGTGGTGACGGGCTTTTCCGCCGTGGCCCTGGCGAGCGGACCGCACGCCTATGTCA
Source organism: Caulobacter zeae (assembly GCF_002858925.1). Taxonomy (GTDB): domain Bacteria; phylum Pseudomonadota; class Alphaproteobacteria; order Caulobacterales; family Caulobacteraceae; genus Caulobacter; species Caulobacter zeae. Next base: position 45,281 of record NZ_PJRS01000046.1, on the reverse strand, counting down.
GCCCCGATTGGTACGGGACCGACGATCAGGTCCCGACCTGGAACTACGTCAGCGTCGAGGCCGAGGGCTTCGTGACGCCGCTGTCGGGCGCCGAGACGATCCAGCTGCTCGACGACCTTTCGGCCCAGGAGGAGGCGCGCCTCCTGCCCAAGCCGGTCTGGACGCGGGACAAGATGACGCCCGCGAAGTTCGAGGCCCTGCTGCGCGGCATCGTCGGCGCACGGCTGCACGTCGAGCGCCTCGAAGGCACGTTCAAGCTGGGCCAGAACAAGCGCGACTCCGAACGCGCGGGCGTGATCGAAGCCCTGGGGGATCATCCGGTGGCGGGCTTGATGCGGGGCGAGGGGTAGGGCTCGGCCTTTCCCATTTCTCCCGTCATTCCCGCCCTTGTGGCGGGAACCCCTCTTTCAGCCACAAGGGCGGTCGGGGCGGACTGCTGGGCAGTCCGCTTGCACTTCACCTGCGAACGGAACCAGGGTTTCCCGCCACAAGGGCGGGAATGGCGGGAGGTGGGGAGAGCATCCGTCATTGACCTTCGCCGCCGCTCGGCGCAAACAGCGCGCGGACCAGATGGCCGGGCGATCGCGGTATCCCGCAAGGGAGTCGAGGAAAGTCCGGGCTCCACGGTGACAAGGCGGTGGGTAACGCCCACCGGGAGCGATCCCAGGGAAAGCGCCACAGAAAGCAAACCTCCTCCCTACGGGGCGGGAAGGGTGAAAGGGTGGGGTAAGAGCCCACCGCGGACCTGGCGACAGGGACGGCATGGCAAGCCCCGCCTGGAGCAAGACCGAATAGGGATCCCGCGCCGGCTTGCCGGCTAGGTCGTCACTGGCCGAGAGGATCCGGGTTGGTCGCGAGAGTCGTCCAGCAATGGACGGCCAAGAGGAATGATCGTCGCGTCCCTGTTCACAGGGGCGGCACAGAACCCGGCTTACAGGCCGTCTGGTCCATCAAACTTTCCGCAACCCCAAGCGCCCCAAGGCCCCTGCAAATGGGCCGCGATGGGATGCATCTGTGCGCGAGTCTGTGGATAGAAATTCAGTTGTCTGTATGTTCCGAAATTAACCAATTTCAGCGGTTCGATATTACCGCTAGCGCCTTTGAATTCCTGGCGAAATGGCCGCTGGTGTCATTGTTTCCCACTTCATCCCATGTTAACCCATTCGGGCCGGTCGGACTCGTGCTGGGGCGACCGTGTTTTGGGCAAGGGTTGGCGGGGTGTTCCTCTCGACGTTCGAGAAGCAGCTGGACAGCAAGCGGCGCCTCGTGGTGCCGCAGGAGTTCCGCGCCGCCGTCTCGGGCCCCTTCGACGGCATCTTCTGCTTCCCCTCGATCGAGGCCGACTGCCTTGAAGCCGGCGGCAAGGCCCTGTTCGACCGCTACCAGGCGGTGATCGACGAGCTGCCCTTCGGCGACCCGGTGCGCTCGGCGCTGGAAACCAGCGTCCTGGGCGGCATGGCTCGCCTGTCGTTCGACACCGCCGGCCGCATCACCCTGCCCGACGTCCTGTGCGACATGTTCGGCCTGACGGACGAAGTGACGATCGTGGGCCTGGGCGAGCGCTTCCAGATCTGGTCGCGCGACGCCTTCCAGGCCCACCGCGCGACCCAGCGCGAACTGGCCCGCGACGGCTTGGCCGCCCTGCGCGCCCAGCAGCGCACAGCCCGCCTGGGAGGCGCCGCATGAGCGCCGCCCCGCACATCTCGGTCCTGCTGGGCGAAGTCGTCGCCGCGCTCGACGCCAAGCCCGGCGACATGATCCTGGACGGCACCTTCGGCGCCGGCGGCTACACCCGCGCGATCCTGGGTTCGGGCGCGTCGGTCACGGCCTTCGACCGCGATCCGACGGTGCAGCGCTTCACGACCGATCTTCCCGCGGCGGATGGTCGCTTTCGGCTGATTCAGGACCGTTTCTCGCAAATCACCGCCTATTTTGGGCCTGCGTCGGTGGACGGCGTAACCCTGGATCTTGGCGTGTCTTCCATGCAGCTCGACGAAGCCGAGCGCGGCTTCTCCTTCATGCGCGACGGTCCGCTGGACATGCGCATGGGCGACGACGGCCCCACGGCCGCCGATCTGGTCAACACCCTCGACCAGGTCGAGCTGGCCCGCATCCTCTATGTCTACGGCGAGGAGCACGCCTCGCGCCGCGTGGCCAGCTTCATCGTCAAGCGCCGCGCCGAAGAGCCGTTCACCCGCACGCTGGACCTGGCGGCCGTGATCGAGCGGGCGCTCGGCGGCCGCAAGGGCGCCAAGGTGCATCCGGCCACCCGCTCGTTCCAGGGGCTGCGCATCGCCGTCAATGACGAGTTGGGCGAGCTGGAGGCGGGTCTGGCCGCCGCCGAGGCCGTGCTGAAGCCGGGCGGCCGCCTGGCGGTCGTGACCTTCCACTCGCTGGAAGACCGCATCGTAAAGAACTTCCTGGCCGAGCGCGCCGGCCGCACGCCGGGCGGCTCGCGCCACGCGCCGCCGACCGCCGCCGGCGCGCCCCCCAGCTTCAAGCTGATCTCGACCAAGGCCATCGCGCCGGGCGAGGAAGAGCTTGCCGTCAATCCGCGCGCCCGCTCGTCCAAGCTGCGCGCCGCCGTCCGCACCGAGGCCCCCGTCTGGGAGGCCTCGGCATGAGGATCTCGGAGGTCTTCCATCGCCGCGTGCGCGGCTTCCGCGTCGTCGACATCGTCGGCATCGGGGTGCTGCTGACCCTGGTGCTGGGCGTCTACATGGCCAAGGCCTTCGCCGGTCGCGAGCGCGCCGAGATCGCCTCGGTCGAGCGCCAGATCGAGGAAGAGCGCATCAAGGTGCGCCTGCTGAAGGCCGAGGTCGCGCACCTCGAGCAGCCGCGTCGCATCGAATCCCTGGCCCAGGCCGCCCAGCTGGCCCCGATCGCGCCCGATCGCGAGACCAGCGAGGACGCGCTGATCGACGTCGCCCGCAAGCCGATCCCGGCCTCGAAGCTGCCCGCCCCGCCGGTGGCCGCCGCGGCCGATCCGGCCCTGGCCGCCGCCGACGCTCCCGACGGCGTCACCACCGGCGTTGAGGAGGCTCCGCGATGAGCCTGGCCAACCTCGTTCCCCACGGCGGTGGTCCGGCCTGGCGCTGGCTGGTCGAGCGCGTCTGGCGCCTGGAGCACGCTTTCGAGCGCTCGCGCGCCGCGGCCAAGCCCGAAGACGACACCAGCATCCGCATCTTCTTCGTCCTGGCGCTGTTCGCCTGCGCCTTCATGGTGCTGGCCGTCGGCGCCACTTGGGCGGCGGTGTTCTCCAGCGCCGGCAAGAACGGCGGCTTCCTGGCGGCCATGGAGGGCGCGCGCGGCGACCTGGTCGACCGCGAGGGCAAGCTGCTGGCTGTCGACCTGACCCACTACGCCCTCTACATCGACCCCAAGGAAGTCTGGGACGCCAAGGCCACCCGCGCCGCTCTGGGCAAGGCCCTGCCGCAGGTGCCGGCCAAGCGCCTGGACAAGGCCATCTTCGGCGATCGTCGCACCTTCCTGCTGGGCGGTCTCGACCCGGCCCAGAAGGACGCCATCTTCAACCTGGGTCTGCCGGGCGTGGAGTTCGAGGAACAGGCCCGCCGCGTCTATCCGCTGGGCGTCTCGGCTGCGCACTTCGTCGGCTTCGTCGACGGCGGCGGCAAGGGGCTGGCCGGCGCCGAGGGCGCGCTGAACGACGACATCCACGCGGCCGCCGCCAAGGGCGAGGGCGCGGCCCCGATCGCCCTGTCGATCGACCTGCGCGTCCAGGCCGCCCTCGAGGACGAGCTGCGCAAGGCCGCCCTGGAGTTCGGCCCCAAGGGCGCCGTCGGCATCGTCACCAACGTCCACACCGGCGAGATCCTGGGCCTGGCCAGCTATCCGGACTTCGATCCGAACGATCCGGGCAAGGCCAGCGACGACGCCAAGCTGAACCGCGCGGCCGCCTCGGTCTACGAGATGGGCTCGACCTTCAAGGCCTTCACCGTCGCCATCGGCCTGGATACCGGCGTGGCCACGCCCAGCTCGACCTTCGACGCGCGCGAGCCCTACAAGCTGGGCTACCGCACGATCCACGACTACCACGCCTCGCGGAAGATCCTGACCCTGGTCGAGGTGTTCCAGCACTCGTCCAACATCGGCACCGCGCGCCTGGCCGAGGGCGTCGGCGCCCAGCGGCTGAGCCAGTATTACGGCAACCTGGGCCTGACCAAGCCGGCCAAGGTGGAGCTGCGCGAGTCCGCCCGTCCGCTGACCCCCAAGAAGTGGGACACCGACGCGGTGGCTTCCACCTCGTTCGGTCACGGCATGAACGTCAGCCCGCTGGCGCTGGCCCGCGCGTTCGGCCCGCTGCTGAACGGCGGCACCATGCCGCCGCTGACCATCCGCAAGCTGCCGCCCGGCGTGCGCCCGGAAGGCCCGCGCGTGCTGTCGGAAGAGACCTCGCAGCAGATGCTTCAGATCATGCGCGCCAACGTCACCGGCGGCAGCGGCAAGACCGCCGACGTCAAGGGCCTGTCCGTCGGCGGCAAGACCGGCACCGGCGAGAAGTACGATCCCGCCATCCGCGGCTACAACCACCAGCGCCAGGTCTCGTCCTTCGCCGCGGTGTTCCCGACCGAGGGGCCGCTGGAGGCCGACCGTTATTTCGTCCTGATCCTGCTGGATGAACCGCACGGCACGGCCAAGACCTTCGGCTTCTCGACGGGCGGCTGGGTGGCCACGCCGGCCGCCGGCCGGGTCATCGACCGCATCGCCCCGTTCCTCGGCGTCCAGCGCCGGAACGAACTCATCATCGCCGGCGGCCAGCCGAAAGCCACCACGCCAGGGGCGGGACTTTGACCAAGACGCTTTCACAGATCCTGCACCGTCCGTTCGACGCTGACCCGGCCATCGCCGGCGTCACCGCCGACAGCCGCAAGGTGCGTGAAGGCTTCCTGTTCGCCGCCCTGCCGGGCAGCAAGGTCGACGGCCGCAGCTTCATTCCGGGCGCGATCGCCTCGGGCGCCGCCGCCATCCTGGCCCCCGACGACGTCGCCGACCTGTCGGTGCCCACCGCGCACGCCAACGACATCCGTCGCGCCTACGCCCTGGCCGCCGCCGAGTTCTGGGCGCAGCAACCGGCGACGGTGATTGCGGTCACCGGCACCAACGGCAAGACCTCGGTCGCCGGCTTCGCTCGCCAGATCCTGGCCCTGCTGGGCAAGAAGGCCGCCAGCATGGGCACCCTGGGCGTCGTCGTCAGCGCCCCGGGCGTTCCCGACGAGCAGCTGACCCCGCCGGGCCTGACCACGCCCGACGCCGCCGACGTCGCCGAGATGGCCGCCAAGCTGGCCAGCATGGGCGTGACCCACCTGGCCGTTGAGGCCTCGTCGCACGGCATCGACCAGCGCCGCCTGGACGGCCTGAAGATCAGCGCCGCCGGCTTCACCAACTTCACCCAGGACCACCTGGACTATCACGGCACCATGGGCTGCTATCGGGCCGCCAAGCTGCGCCTGTTCGAGGCCCTGCTGCCGCGCGGCGCGACTGCCGTGCTGAACGCCGACAGCGACGCCTTCCCGGCCTTCGCCGCCGCCGCAGTGACCTCGGGCGAGACCATCCTGTCGGTGGGCGAGCAGGGCCAGGGCCTGAAGCTGGTCTCGCGCGAGCCCACCCCCTGGGGCCAGCTTCTGAAGATCGCCGCCCAGGACCGCGAGTTCGAGGTGAAGCTGCCGCTGGCCGGCGACTTCCAGGCCAGCAACGTGCTGGTCGCGGCCGGCCTGGTGCTGGCCACGGGCGAGGACCTGGACGCCGTGCTCGGCGCCCTGGAAAAGCTGGAAGGCGCGGCCGGCCGGTTGCAGCGTGTCGGCAAGGGGACCGGCAAGGGCGAGGCCTATGTCGACTACGCCCACACCCCCGACGGCCTGGAGACGGTGCTGAAGGCCCTGCGTCCGCACGTTCGTGGGAAACTGGTGGCCGTGTTCGGGGCCGGCGGCGACCGTGACCGCACCAAGCGTCCGCAGATGGGCGAGATCGCCGCGCGCCTGGCCGACGTCGCCATCGTGACCGACGACAATCCGCGTTCGGAAGACCCGGCCAGCATCCGCGCCGCCATCCTGGCCGCCGCCCCCGGCGCGCGCGAGATCGGCGACCGCCGCGAGGCCATCCGCGCCGGCGTCGCCCTGCTGGAGGACGGCGACGTGCTGGTCGTGGCCGGCAAGGGTCACGAGCAGGGCCAGCTGGTGGCCGGCGTCAACCATCCCTTCGACGACGTGGCCGAGACCCTGAGCGCGCTGGAGGCCGTCCATGGCTGAGGCGCTCTGGACCGCCGATGAGATCGCCGCCGCGACGGGCGGGACTGTCGCCGGCGACTTCTCCGCCACCGGCGTGTCGATCGACAGCCGCAGCATCGAGCCGGGCGACCTGTTCATCGCCCTGGCCGGCGTGCGCGACGGCCACGAGTTCGTCGCCCAGACGGCTGAAAAGGGCGCGGCCGGGGCTCTGGTCTCGCAAGCCGTTGCGACCCCCGCCGTCGTCGTCGACGACACCTTCAAGGCCTTGGAAGCCCTGGGCGTCGCCGCCCGCGAGCGCGCCCCCCAGGCCCGTCGCGGCGCGGTCACCGGATCGGTCGGCAAGACCAGCGTCACCCGCGCCGTCGAGGCCGGCCTGCGCCGCGCCGGCAAGGCCCACGCTTCGGTGAAGTCCTACAACAACCACCTCGGCGTGCCGCTGACCCTGGCCCGCATGCCGCGCGACACGCAGCGGGCGGTGTTCGAGGTCGGCATGAACCATGCGGACGAGATCACCCCGCTGTCGAAGTTCATTCGTCCGCACGCGGTGGCGATCACCACGGTCGGCCCGGTGCACCTGGAGAACTTCGCCGACGGCGAGATCGGCGTGGCTCGCGCGAAGGCCGAAATCTTCGACGGGCTGGAGCCCGGCGGCGTCGCCGTGCTGAACGCCGACAACCAGTGGTTCGACCTGCTGAAGGGCGAAGCCGAGAAGGCCGGCGCCGTGGTGCGCAGCTTCGGCCGTGATGGGACCAGCGCCCGCCTCGTCGACTTCGTGGTCGAGGGCGCCGGCGCGACCGTCGTCGCCGAGCTGGACGGCCAGCCGCTGTCGTTCCCGATCCGCCAGACCGGCGTGCATTGGGGCCCCAACAGCCTGTGCGTGCTGCTGATGCTGGAAGCCCTGGGCGTGGATCGCGCCACGGCGCTGGCCGCCCTGGCCGAGTTCGCGCCGATCGAGGGCCGCGGCGCCGAGCAGGTGGTCGCCATCGACGGCGGGGCGTTCACCCTGGTCGACGAGAGCTACAACGCCAATCCGGTGTCGATGCAGGCCGCGTTGGCCACGCTGGGCGCGCGCAAGGTCGCTGGGCGCCGGATCGTGGCCCTGACCGACATGCTGGAGCTGGGTCCCGACAGCCCGCGCTTCCATGCCGATCTGGCGGGCCCGATCGCCCAGGCGGGCATCGATCTGGTGTTCTGCGCCGGGCCGTTAATGATGTCGCTGTGGAACGCGCTTCCGCAGGAGCGCCGGGGCGGCTATGCGGACGCCGCGCCCGCGTTGGCGCAGCAGATCGCCTCGGCCATGCAGCCGGGCGACGTGGTGATGGTGAAGGGGTCGAACGGGTCACGGGCCGGCGCAATCGCCGCCGCCCTGTCCGCGCTCGGCCGGCGGGAACAAGTCTGATGCTGTACTTCCTCTACGAATGGCTCTCGCGCGGCGGGCACGAGCACGTGCCGGTCCTGAACCTGCTCAAGTACCTGACCTTCCGCACCGGCATGTCGATGCTGACGGCCTACATCGTGGCCGTGGCCATGGGCTCGCGCTTCATCCGCTGGATGAAGGCCAAGCAGGGCAAGGGCCAGCCGATCCGCACCGACGGCATCGAGCGCCACGTTCTCGAGAAGTCCGGCACGCCCACCATGGGCGGTTTCATGATCCTGGCCGGCCTGTTCGTCGGCTCGCTGCTGTTCGCCGACCTGCGCAACGTCCACGTCTGGGTGGTGCTGGGCATCACCGCGGCCTTCGGCGTGCTGGGTTTCATGGATGACTACGCCAAGGTCACCAAGCAGACGACCGCCGGCCTTTCGAGCAGCCAGAAACTGGTCGCCCAGTTCATCGTCTCGATCCTGGCGGCCGTGGCCCTGATCATCTTCGCCCCGAAGTCGCAGATGACGCCGGGCCTGGAGACCTCGCTGGTCTTCCCGATCCTGAAGAACCTGGTGATCAATCTGGGCTGGTTCTACGTGGCCTTCGCCGCGATCACGATCGCCGGCTTCTCCAACGCCGTGAACCTGACCGACGGCCTGGACGGCCTGGCCATCGTGCCGGTGATGTTCGCCGCCTCGACCTTCGGCCTGATCGCCTACCTCGTCGGCAACTACAAGTTCGCCGACTATCTGAACCTGCACTTCGTGCCGAGCGTCGGCGAGCTGGCGGTGCTGTGCGGCGCCATCATCGGCGGCGGCATGGGCTTCCTCTGGTACAACGCGCCCCCTGCCAAGATCTTCATGGGCGACACCGGCTCGCTGGCCCTGGGCGGCGCGTTGGGCTCGATCGCGGTCTGCGCCAAGCACGAGCTGGTGCTGGGCATCGTCGGCGGCCTGTTCGTGGCCGAGGCGCTCTCCGTGATGATCCAGGTCGCCTACTTTAAGAAGACCGGCAAGCGCATCTTCCTGATGGCGCCGATCCATCACCATTTCGAAAAGCTGGGCTGGGCCGAGAGCACCGTCGTCGTCCGTTTCTGGATCGTCGCGATGATGCTGTCGTTCGTCGGTCTGGCCACGCTGAAGCTACGGTAAGGGGAGGGCGTAGGATGATCCCGGTCCGTGGGTTCGAGGACAAGACGGTCGCGGTGTTCGGTCTGGGCCGCACCGGCCTGACGGCCGCACGCGCCCTGATCGCCGGCGGCGCCAAGGTGGCGCTGTGGGACGAGAAGGAAGCTGGCCGCGAAGCCGCGCGGGCCGAGGGTCTGCCGGTCGTCGATCTCTCCACGGCCGACTGGAGCCAGTTCGCCGCCCTGATGCTGTCGCCGGGCGTGCCGCTGACCCATCCCAAGCCCCACTGGACCGTCGACAAGGCCAAGGAAGCCGGCGTCGAGATCCTGGGCGACGTCGAGCTCTTTGCCCGCACGGTCAACGCCGCGCCCGAGCACAAGAAGCCGAAGATCATCGCCATCACCGGCACCAACGGCAAGTCGACGACCACGGCCCTGATCGGTCACCTGTGCCGGCAGGCCGGCCGCGACACCCGCGTCGGCGGCAACATCGGAGCCGGGATCCTGGGCCTGGAGGACATGCACGGCGGCGCGGTCTACGTGCTGGAGCTGTCGAGCTACCAGCTGGATCTGACCTCCAGCCTGCACGCCGACGCCACGGTGCTGCTCAACCTGTCGCCCGACCACATCGACCGTCACGGCTCGATGGAAGGCTACATCGCCGCCAAGCGCCGCATCTTCCTGAACCAGGGCAAGGGCGACACCGCGATCATCGGCGTGGACGATCCCTGGTGCCAGCAGATCTGCACCGAGATCACCGCCGCCAACCGCCGCACCATCTGGCCGATCAGCGCCGGCAAGGCCATGGGTCGCGGCGTCTACGCCCTGCAAGGCGTGCTGTACGACGCCACCGGCGAGCGCGTGACGGAAATGGCCGATCTTCTTCGCGCGAGAAGCTTGCCGGGCCGCCACAACTGGCAGAACGCCGCGGCCGCCTACGCCGCCGCCATCGCCATCGGCATCCCGCCGGTCCAGGCCGTCGAGGGCCTGATGACCTTCCCGGGCCTGGCGCACCGGATGGAGACCGTCGGCAAGATCGGCAAGGTCGCCTTCGTCAACGACAGCAAGGCCACCAACGCCGACGCCGCCCGCCAGGCGATGTCGAGCTATCCCAAGTTCTACTGGATCGCCGGCGGCGTGCCCAAGGCCGGCGGCATCGAGGACCTGGTCGACCTGTTCCCGCGCGTGGCTTGCGCCTACCTGATCGGCCAGGCGGCCGAGGACTTCGGCAAGACCCTCGACGGCAAGGCTCCGGTCAAGCAGTGCGGCGACATCGAGACCGCCGTCGCCGCCGCCCATGCCGACGCCGCCGCCACGGGGCAGGACGCCATCGTCCTGCTGTCGCCCGCCTGCGCCTCGTTCGACCAGTTCAGCGACTTCGAGGCCCGCGGCGAAGCTTTCCGCGCGGCGGTCAACGGCCTGGTGAAGCCCAAGGCCAAGCGGGCCTAAGCTCTCTCCTATATCTCCCGTCATTCCCGCCCTTGCGGCGGGAACCCCTCTGTCAACCGCAAGGGCGGATGGGGCGGACTGCTTCGCAGTCCGCTGGCGCTTCACGTGCGAGCGGACCCAGGGTTTCCCGCCACGAGGGCGGGAATGACGGGAAGATGGGGGCTACGCCCTACCTCAGCACGCCCCTTTTCCCCATCGCCCAGGCGTACCAGGTGAAGAACGCCAGCAGAGCGGCGATGACGGCGCTGGTGATCGCCATCTGCTGGCCCATCACCTTGCCGCCGTCGGTCAGGGCGTAGGTGTAGAGCAGGCTGACCAGGAACGCCGCCAGCGAGACGGCGAACACCGGAAACGCCAGCTTCCGGCGCAGCAGCACCAGAACCGAGGCGCAGAAGGCCCCAAGCACGCCGATGGCCCACACGCCGGTCATCCAGGCGGGCATCTCCCGATAGTGCGCGATCTGCTCGGCCGTCATGCCGGCGCTGGCCATGTAGGCCTCGCCCTGGGTCATGCTCATCACGAAGTCGAAGACGCCGATGGCGTTGAACAGGACGGCGACTACGCCGACCAGCCAGACGTGCCACGGGGTCTTGGCGGCGACGCCGCCCAAGCTGTTCACTGCGGTCATCAAGCCCTCCCAAGCTGGACCGTTGAGGCGACAGCATCCGCCGGTTTCGTCGGCGCGTCCAGCAATCGGAGATCGCTGGTATCTCAAGGCCCTCCCCCTGAAGGGTGCGGTGGCCCGAAGGGCCGGAGGGGGAGGCGTTTGACGAAGTCCGCTCGCCCGCAAGGCTCGCAGTCCCTTCCCCCCTCAGTCGCTCCGCGATAGCTCCCCCTTCAGGGGGAGCGTCCTGATGGAAGGGCTCGCGGCTGGCGGGACATGAAAATTACACTTGTAGATTAGATCGCTCCTGTCGCAGTCTACGCGTGTAAATCTTACATCAGGGGCAATGCATGGGCACTCTAAAGACATGGCTGCGGCGGGGCGCGATCGGCGTCGCGGCCGTAGCGATCGCGGTCGTGGGAGGCGCGGCGGCGACGCGGGCGTTCTTCCAGCACCAGACGGCCGAGCGGCTGCGGATCGACGCCAAGGACGGCGTCCAGGAAAGCGGATTCGTCAAGCTGCCCAGCGGCGAGCAGTGGGTCGTGATCCGGGGCGAGAACATCGAGAACCCCGTGCTGCTGGTCGTGCATGGCGGCGGCATGCCGACCTCGTTGTTCGCCGAGGACTACAAGAGCTGGGAGAAGGACTTCACGGTCGTCCACTGGGACCGCCGCGACCATGGCAAGAGCCTGGCCCGGGCGGGTGGCAAGATCGATCCGGACCAGGGCGTCGACAGCTTCGTCGCCGACGGCCTGGCCCTGACCGACCATCTGCGAAACAAGCTGCACAAGCCGCGCATCGCCGTGCTGGGCTGGTCGTGGGGATCGCGCGTGGCCCTGACCATGGCCCGTCGGCGGTCCGACCTGTTCTCGGTTTATGTCGGCACGGGGCAGGCGGTCGACAACAGCGCCCGCGACCGGCACGTCTACGACCACATGCTGGCGGTGGCCCAGACCGGCAAGCATCCGGAGCTGCTGGCCAAGCTGACCGCTCTGGGGCCGCCGCCCTACGACCCGCCCAGCCGCTGGAAGGAGGTCGACGCGCTGGAGCCTGTCTATCTGAAGACCGAAGGCCCGAAGAAGAGCGAGGACGAGCTCTATCGCCAGGCGCTGGCCATGCCTGACTGGAGCATCGGCGATCTTCTCACCCACAAGGACGCCGGCAGGATCATCCGCCGCCAGCGCTCGCTCGCCGTCTACAACGCCAACCACATCTGGAAGGCCGCGCCGCTGGGCCGGGACTTCGCCATGCCGATGGTGCTGATCCAGGGCGAATACGACCATCCCGACTTCGTGCGGCCGTGGTTCGACGGCCTGCGGGTGCCGGCCAAGGACCTGGTGGTGCTGCCGGGCACGGGCCACGCCGCCATCCAGATGCAGTCGGTCCGCTTCGGCCAGGCCCTGCATGATCACGTGCTGCCGCTGGCCAGGGCCTGGGAGTACGGTCCGCCAAAGCGTTAGGCGGGGCGAAACCTCGCCCCCATCGGGTCGCGCCGCTGGCGCGGCCCGCCCGAGGGCATGCTTCGACAGGCTCAGGGTGGGGTTTTCAGCCATCCCGGCCTGTCCCTGGTCCTCTTCCTGAGCTTGTCGAAGGACGAGGGCCACGCAGCGCTCAAGCCTGTGGAATGATAGAAAAATTTCTGCCGGCCGTGATTTGGTCGCGGCCGGCGGCAAGACTCGATTAACCGTAACGCCCGACTCTTGCCCCCATGCGCCAGCAGACCGCCCACGCCTTCGCCCGGACCGACCGCTCGCCCCTCGGGGTGTGGTGGTGGACGACCGATCGCTGGCTCTTGGGCGCGACCGCGATCCTGGTCACCCTGGGCGTCCTGCTGTCGTTCGCCTCCAGCCCGGCCGCGGCCCAGCGGATCGGCATCGACGACCAGTTCCATTTCGCCATCCGCCAGCTGGTGTTCGGCGTGGGGGCGGCGACCATCGTGCTGGCCGTGTCGATGCTCAGCCCCAAGGGTATCCGGCGGGCGGCGTTCTTCATCTACATCGTCGCCATCGGCGTCATGGCGGCCCTGCCGTTCATCGGCCACAGCGCCAAGGGCGCGGCACGCTGGCTGATGATCGGCGGCTTCACCTTCCAGCCGTCGGAATTCATGAAGCCGGCCCTGATCATCCTGGTGTCGTGGATGTTCGCCGAGGGCCAGAAGGGCGAGGGCGTGCCCGGCGTGTCGATCGCCTTCGGCCTTTATTTCATCGCCGTGGCGCTGCTGCTGATGCAGCCCGACGTCGGCCAGACCGTGCTGATCACCATCGCCTTCGGGGCTGCGTTCTGGATGGCCGGGGTGCCGATCTCGTGGATCATGGGCCTGGGCGCGGTGGCGCTCGGGGGCCTCGCCTCGACCTATTTCCTGTTCGACCACGTGCACGCCCGCGTGCAGAAGTTCCTCAGCCCCGACCAGGCCGACACCCACCAGGTGACCCGCGCCGCCGAGGCCATCCACGCCGGCGGCCTGTTCGGGCGCGGCCCGGGCGAGGGCGTCATGAAGCGCCACGTGCCCGACCTGCACACCGACTTCATCTATTCGGTCGCCGCCGAGGAGTATGGCCTGGTCTTCTCGCTGGCCCTGATCAGCCTGTTCGCCTTCATCGTGGTGCGCGGGCTCTACAAGTCGATGAAGCTGGCCGACCCCTTCGAGCAGGTCGCTTCGGCCGGGCTTTTCGTTCTCCTGGGCCAGCAGACGTTCATCAATGTCGCTGTGAACTTGAACATGATCCCGACCAAGGGCATGACCCTACCGTTCATCAGCTACGGCGGCTCGTCGATGCTGGCCATGGGGCTCACCCTGGGTATGGCGCTGGCGCTGACGCGCAAGCGGCCCGGGTCCTATGGCGGCGGCGGACCGTTCGGCCAGACCGGCGCCTTCGACTGAAGGCTCTCGGGTTAGGGAGACTGCAGTTGCGTAACACCTTCCTGGTTTCCGCCATGCGTGCGGCGGATCTGGTCTGATGAGCGGCAAGCTGGCGATCGTCGCCGCCGGGGGCACCGGCGGCCACATGTTCCCCGCCCAGGCGCTGTCGGAGGCCCTGATCAGCCGCGGCTGGCGCGTGGTCCTGGCCACCGACGAGCGCGGCGCGTTCTATGCCGACAAGTTCCCGGCTCAGGAGCGGCTGGCCCTGTCAGCCGCTACGGCCAAGGCCGGCGACCCGATCGGCATGATCAAGGCCGGCATCGCCGTCACTCAGGGCGTGTTGCAGGCCAAGCAGGCCTTCGCCCGGCTGAACCCGTCGGTGGTGGTCGGCTTCGGCGGCTATCCGGCGCTGCCGGCGCTGCTGGCGGCGCTGCTGGAAAAGCGCCCGACAGTGATCCACGAGCAGAACGCGGTGCTGGGCCGCGTGAACCGCTTCCTGGCGCCCTATGTCACCGAGGTGGCCTGCGCCTTCCCGACCTTGCAGATGGCCAAGCCGGCCGTGAAGGCCCGCGCCCACGTGGTGGGCAGCCCCGTGCGCCCGGAGATCCGCGACCTGGCGCAGGTCGCCTACCTGCCGCCCGAGGTGCAGCTGCGCATCCTCGTCACCGGCGGCAGCCAGGGCGCGCGCCTGCTGTCGGAGCTGGTGCCCGAGGCCATCGCCAAGCTGCCCGAAGAGATGCGCGGCCGCATGAAGGTGTTCCAGCAGGCTCGCGCCGAGAGCATGGAGCACGCCCGCAAGATCTATCGCAACGCCATGGTCGACTGCGAGGTCGCGCCGTTCTTCCGCGACATGGCCGGGCGCCTGCGCCAGAGCCATATCGTGGTCGGCCGCGCCGGCTCGTCCACCTGCTGCGAGCTGGCCGTGGCCGGCCGCCCGTCGATCCTGGTGCCGCTGAAGATCGCCGCCGACGACCACCAGCGCTTCAACGCCAAGCTGCTGGAGGAGGCCGGCGGCGCGGCCGTGTGCCTGGAGGACGAGCTGACCGTCGACGCCCTGGCCGGGGCGCTGAACGCCCTGCTCAAGAGCCCCGAGCGCCTGGCCCGCATGGCCAAGGGCGCCCGTTCGGTGGCCGTGCCCGACGCGGCCGAGCACCTGGCGGACCTGGTGGAGCGCACCGCGCGTTGAGTTTTGGGGCCCAAGGCGCGGGAACATGCTTAACCCGTCGTTAAGCAACGCGCCCCAAACCCGACATGAAAGCCTGTGACAGTGCCGACACGTTGGAGCTGCGAGAAAGACACATGGACCGCCGCAAGCTGATCCTTTCGGGCATGGCCACGGGCCTGTCCTCCGCCGGCCTGGGCGCCTGCGCCAGCACCTCGCAGCCGCGCAATCCCGATCCGAACGGGCCGGCCTACGACACCGGCGCGGCGGCGACCTATTCGGCCGACGAGATGGTCCGCGCCACGTCGGATTTCCTGGGCGTGACGGCCGAAAGCGCCGGCGCGGCGATCGAGCGGATCTTCCGCGAGCGCGGCCAGCCCACCGGCTATGTGGCCGGCGAGGAGGGCTCGGGCGCCATCGCGGTGGGCCTGCGCTACGGCCGCGGCCTGCTCTACATGAAGGATCGTCCGACCCAGGAAGTGTTCTGGCAGGGCCCGTCGGTGGGTTGGGACTGGGGCGGCAACGCCAGCCGCGTCTTCACCCTCTGCTATAACCTGCAATACCCGGACGCCATCTTCCGCCGTTTCCCCGGCGTCGAGGGCAGCGCCTATCTCGTGGGCGGCCTGGGTGTGAACTACCAGAAGGCCGACACCATCGTCCTTGCCCCGATCCGCGCCGGCGTCGGCCTGCGCCTGGGCGCCAACATCGGCTACCTGGCCTACAGCCGCCAGCGCAACATCCTGCCGTTCTGATACGGCGACCGGTCTTCACCGGCTTCGTCAGAAGCCGGTGAAGTATTCGGCGATCGCCGCGTCGACGGGCTCGAGCTTGAAGTCCGGCGCGGCGGCGCGGTCGAGCGCGTTGCGGATCTGCCAAGCGCTGCGGCCGACGTGCAGCCCCATGCCCCGAAGCTCTCCGACGATGGCCTCGCGCGTGGCCTCGTCCACGGCCTTGTTGCTGCGCAGGCGCGCCTGGTCCAGCCGCCAGCCGAAGATGCCGTCGGGCGTCAGCTCGATCACCGCGCCCGGCTCGGGCAGCCACTCGTAGATGGCGCTGCGCCGGTCGAGCGCGTCGTCGATGTAGTTCTCCAGGCAGTTGCGATAGCGGCGGGCCGCGTCGCGGATGGCCGCCGCGTCCGCCAGCGGTCGCAGCCGCTCGGTGCCCGGATGCGGCGGAGCCGGCGGGTCGAGGCGGAAGTCCTCGGCCACCAGGGCGAACAGGGCCTTGGTGTCGGGCGCGCGAGCCCAGGCGGCGATGCGCTCGGTCAGCACCGCCGGCGACAGGCGACGCGACAGGGCCGCATGCGCCTCGGCCAGCAGCACCGCCTGGGCGGGGCCCATCCGCATCGGTCCTCCGCCGTGGATGCGCACGGCCGGCGGCAGGGCGTCGAGCGTGCGCACCTCGTCGGGCGTGATCGCCGCGGCGTGGCGCAGCCGCTTGGCGGCGGCCGGTTCGGTCAGCAGCGCCAGCAGCACGCGATAGTCGGCGGGGCTCCAGGCGATTTCGCCCAGGTGCTCCAGCGCCCGGCGCAGGCCGTCGGGAGCCGGGTCGAGCACCAGGTGCACGGCCTTGCGCAACGGCTCTTCCAGCAGGCGGGAGACCTCCAGCGGCGCAGGGCCGGCGGGTTCGACCGCCAGCATCAGGCAGACCAGGTGGCGCCGCGCGGCGGGCGCGGTCAGGAACGGCGTATGGGGCGCGGGCCACAGGGTGGCCAGCGTGTCGGCGTAGTCTGGCGCGATCAGGCGCAACAGCGGCGAAGCCGTCGCGGACGGCCCGGCCAGGGGCAGGATGGACATCGAAGAACTCCGGACGCGGCCGGAGCGGCCGCGATCAGCGGTTGGAAGCGGTGGGGCGAAGGGCCGGGCGCGCCTTGGTCGACGCGCGCCATTCCGCCGGCATCGGCGGCTTCAGCTGTGCGACGAGAAAGGTCATGCGGCGGTTCGGCTCCGGAGTTCTGATCGGGAGTGGGCAGATGTCATGCGTCGCGCGCCGCCGCAAGACCGGCGTTCGCCGATCTCGCGCATCGTTCGGTTGCTGTGGCGCTTGCGACACGCCTGGATGGCGTCAGCCCGCGTGCCTGACGGCGTAGCGGAAGACGCGACTTTCGCCCGGCTTCAGCGTCACGCGCCAGGCGACCTGGCCCTGGCGGATGTCGTGCTTGGCCGGTTCGGAGACCACCTTGAAGAACTGGACGTTCGGGTCGTGGCGGATCTCGACCGTGATCGGGATCGACTTGTTGTTGGCCAGGTCGACCTCGTAGGTGCGCCGGACGGTCGTCTTGTCGGCGCGCTTGTCCTCGACCAGGCGAGGTCGCATGCGTACGTCCATGCCCCAGCCGATCGCCAGGTCCACCGGTTCGCCGACCGCCACGTCGCGCACGGCCTGTTCGCCGGCGAAGGCGGGGACGTCGCCTATGGTCTCCATCACCGACAGGGCGCCGGAGGGCAGGGGCTTTCCCAGCCCCTCGGCGGTCTTGTTGTCTAGGCGCAGCACCACCTGCGGGGGGCGCACGGGCTGATCGCCGCCATAGTCGTTCCAGGGGCTGACCAGGGTGACGTAGAGCCGCTGGTAGCGCACGCCCTTCTCGTCGAGGAAGGCCATCTGCTTGGTCTGGCGGGCGGCCACCGTCACCGGTTCGGGGAGGGTGTAGAGCTTGTAGTCGCCCAGATCGGACTGCTGGGCCATGACGCGATTGGCCGCGACGACTCCCCGCATCTCCATGGCCGGCGCGGGGGGCGGCGGAGGCGGGGGCGGAGGCGGCGGGGCCATGGCCGGCATGGCGCCGACATCCATGGCGCCCGCCATGCCCGGCTGGCCATGGGTGGTGGTGTCCATCGGCCAGCAGTCGCGGCGCACGGGGACCACGCGCGGGCGGATGATGTTGACCGGCACGCGCTGAAGCTTGCCCGCCACGAGCTGGGTGGGCGCGTCGGCGAAGCTCGTGCCCGAGCTGTTCATCAGGGTCAGCCAGCCCAGGAGGTCGAGGGTCCGGCCGTCGGGATTGAGGGTGGCGACATAGTCGGCCTGCCAGTTCACGCCGATCGCCAGGTAGGTCAGGGTCAAGGCGTATCGCCCGGCCATCGGCACGTCGATTTCGGCCGAGAGGCTGGGCTTGCTGGACAGGCCCTCCGGAGCGCGGTCGAAGACCAGGCGCTCTGCCCCGCCCGAGCAGCCCAGCACCTCGACGCCATCGGCCGTGCGGACCATCAGGCCGGACGGGCCTTGGACCAGGGTGGCGTCGACGCTGGACTGGCGACCGGTCTCGCGGTTGGTGCGCACCACCTTCACCGGCTTGCCCAATGAGCGCTCGACCAAGGTTCCGGGGCTGAGCAGGGCGTAGTCGTAGTTCCGCTCGACCGCGCCGGAGGGCAGGCCCTCGATGGCCGCGCTCTGGGGGATCAGGCCCTCGGCGACACCGTCGAAGCGCAGGCTGTGGCGGCCGGCCGGCAGCTCGACCGTGCGGGTCTCGCTGACCAGGATCAGGCCTTTCTCGAAGGCCTGCTGCTTCTGCCACGGCGACAGCTTCTGCACCGGTCCCTGGCCGTCGCGATAGAGGGTGACGGCCATGGCCTCGGCGGCGGGCGATGCGATGACCTCGGCCCAAGAGGGGCCGGGGGCGGCGAGGGGGGCAATCAGAAGGGCAAGGGCTGCGAGGGCTGAGCGCGGCAGCAAGGAACCTCCCCCTGTGGGGGAGGCGGTCGCGCAGCGACCGGAGGCGGGCGTGGCAAGGTCAGCAGCCATTCCCCTCACCGTCGCCTTCGGCGACACCTCCCCCACAGGGGGAGTTTCCTTGCGGATCGGGTTAGGGCTCACCAGCCGTTGTCCACCGTGAAGGTCAGGACGGTCTCGCCGTTGGCGGGGACGGGCACGCTCCAGGCCAGGGTGCGGGCGTCGATGCGCCGGCTGGGCAGGCTTTCGTCGGTGACCTTGCCGTCGCGCCACAGGCCGGCCTGGCGCAGCTCGACCGTCACCGCCTCGGGGCGGGCGTTGCGCACCAGGTACTTCATGACGTAGCGCGAGCGGGTCTTGGAGATCTTTTCCTGCGAGACCAGGGTCGCCTGGCTGGAGACGTCGAAGGCCTCGCCGGTCTTGATCGACAGCTCCGAGCCGGCCGAGGTGTGGCCGATGTTGTTCTCGCCGATGAACTTGGGATCGCCCGCCTGGTCGCGCATGTAGACGCGTATGGTCCCGGCCGGCAGCTGGTCGCCCAGGCCCTTCAGCCTGGAATTGCTGAACTGGATGGCGGTGATGGCCTTCTGCGGGTTGGCGTCGCTGGAGAAGCCGTACTCGCGCACCTCGTAGACCTTCTTGGCGGCCACGCCCTGGGCGCTGAGGAAGCCGACCTGCTTGCTCTGGTTCGACGCGATCGTGGTCCGTTCGGGCAGGGGATAGATGTAGTAGTCGGCGATGCGCTCGCGGTCGCTGCCTTCGGTCCCGGCCGAGGTGGCGCCGGCGTTGTAGCCGCCGTTGTTGAACTGGTTGACGTTGCCGGCCACCAGCTGGGTCTGGGCGTTCTCGAAGGCGGTGCCGGCGTTGTTCTGCAGGGTGATCCAGCCTTGCAGGTCCAGCGCGCCCTTCTTCTCGTCGAACAGGGCGACATAGTCGGCCGCCCACGACAGGCCCGAGGTCAGGTAGCTGAGCGTCACCGGCGTGGGGCCGGCCTTCTCGGCGTTGACCGTCACCGACAGGGTGGGGCGCGCGCGCAGGGTCTCGGGCACCTTGTCGAAGATCACCCTGGTGGGCACGCCGTCGTCGCGCAGCACCTCGATGCGGTCGCCGATCTTCAGCACCACGCCCTCGTTGGCGGCCAGGACTGTGGCGGTCTCGGTGGTCTCCTTGCCGTCGCCGGGATTGGTGCGGACGATCTTGATCTGCCGCCCCACCGCCTTCTCCATCAGCTTGTCGGGGGTCAGGAGGTCGTAGTCGAAGTTCTGTTCGACTACGGCCAGGGTGGGCGAGGACAGGCTGACGGTCTCGGGCCGGATGGCGGCCGAGACGTCCTTGAACTCCAGCCGCTGGCGGCCGGCGGCGACGTCGATGGTCCGCTGGTCCTGAACGAGCGCCAGGTTGCTGTTGTAGATGGTGACCGAGACCTTCGGCGCGGTCTGTGCGAGCGCCATCTGGAAGGGGGCGGCGGAAGCGGCGGCCACGCAGGCGGTGGCGAACAAAGCGGCGCGAAGCATCGGCGCGGCGTCTCCCTCTATCGTTGCGGCGAGGTTTCCATGCGCGCGAGGGAATGTCGAGAGATTATGGCTGTAATTTATCGCTCTCCCTGAAGGGGGAGTTGTCGCGGAGCGACTGAGGGGGGAGAAATTACCGGGGCTTGGACTATTACCGGTTCATCAGGGAGCTTCCCCCTCCGGCCCTCCGGCCCTCCGGCCCTCCGGCCCTCCGGGCCGCCTCCCCCTTCAGGGGGAGGGTCGCATTCTACTTCCCCCAAACCTGCGCCAGCCGGCGGTCGCGGCCGCAGCCGGTGCGGTAGAGGTGGTACTCGACGGCGTTGTTCTTGGCGTAGTCGCGGTGATAGGCCTCGGCCGGCCAGAAGGTCTGCAGCGGCAGGATCTGGGCCTTCATCGCGCCGGTCTTCAGCCGCTGGGCGGCGAGCGTGCGCGAGCGTTCGGCGGCGGGGCGCTGCTCGGCGTCGACGAAGACGGCGGGGCGATAGGACGGGCCGCGGTCGCAGAACTGGCCGCCGTCGTCGGTGGGATCCACCAGTTTCCAGTAGCGCGACAGCAGGTAGGCGTACTCGATCTTGGCCGGGTCATAGGTGACGCGGACGGCCTCGTAGTGGCCGCTGCGCTCGCTGGTCACGTCGCGGTAAGTGGGGTTCTTGACGTGGCCGCCGGTGTAGCCGCTCTCGACCTTCACGACGCCGGGGATGCCGCGCATGTCGTTCTCCATGCACCAGAAGCAGCCGCCGGTGAAGACGGCGGTCTTGGTCGCGGCGGAGGCCGAGGCCGGCAGGGCGGCCAGGGGCGCGGCCAGCAGGGCCAGGGCGATGAGGAGGCGACGGATCATGGGCGGTCCTTTCAGAGGCTCGAGATAGGTACGGATCGAGCCGGCGAAAGGATGGAGGCGATCAGCGCCAGCCGTGGCCCACGCCCCGCACCACCGGAACCGACGCCAGGCGTGCGGCCAGAACCTGGGCGCGGTCGTCGCCCTGGTCGTCGATCTCCAGGCGAATGGCGATGTCAGCGCCTTCCGGCCGGGCGGTCAGGGCGCGCAGGCGCACCTGCTGCACGCTGGCCACGCCCAGCACCCGCATCAGGGCCTCGGGCGTGTCCTCGGCGGTCACAAGGAAGAGGCGACATTTGTCGTCTTCCGATTTGAGCTCGCTTACGTCGCCAAGGCTCACGGGCGCACCCACTGGTGTTCCACGCTGGCCGAGTTGACGCCGGGCCAGGCGGCCAGGTCACGGGCGAGCAGGCGGGCGGCCTGGTCGCCGAGGCGACGGACGCGCAAGGAAGCCTCGACCAGCTGGCCGACGGGCTTCAGGGACAGGTTGCACAGCTCGGCGCCGCAGTCGGCCAGGCTCTGGCGGACGGCGTCCAGCGCGCTGGGGGCGTCCTGGGCCGACAGGAACAGCTGGTGGACGGTGACGCCGTCGTCGTCGCTGTGGAAGGCGGGTGGGGAAGGCAGGTAGCTCATGTTCGAAGATCCTTTTGAGTTTGAGGACCGTCGGACCGCGCAACGAAAAAGCCCCGCTCCTTTCGGAGGCGGGGCTTTTTCGGATCTCGTGATCCTTCGGCTTGGTTTTCCAGGGAGGTCCCTAGTCTGCGCGCCGTCTTTGCCCCGTCCTGACAGGCACGGTTTTAATCTGGTTCATCTTCGACATCATGGCGCACCACATCGCAACGCCGGCCGAGAGGCCAGTCGTAAAGAGCGCGATGGTAATCAGGTGCGAGGGCATGGAGTCGGAAGGGGTCCAAGTAGGCTTGCAGGTCAACAGGTAACGCTTGCCGGCCCGCCGCGCAAGCTCTTGCCGCGCGGCGGGCTAAAATGCCTCATGTTGGGCACAAATTAGGCGAGCTCGATCGCCATGGCCGTGGCCTCGCCGCCGCCGATGCACAGCGAAGCCAGGCCGCGCTTGGCCTTGCGGGCCTGAAGCGCCGAGATCAGCGTGCACAGAATGCGGGCGCCGGACGCGCCGATCGGGTGGCCCAGGGCGCAGGCGCCGCCGTTGACGTTCAGCTTGTCGTCGGGGATGCCCAGCTCCTTCTGGGCGATCATGGCGACCACGGCGAAGGCCTCGTTGACCTCGAAGAGGTCGACGTCGGCGATGCTCCAGCCGGCGCGGTCCAGGGCCTTCTTCATGGCCGGCACCGGGGCGGTCGTGAAGAGGCCCGGCTCGTGGGCGTGGGCGGCGTGGCTGACCACGGTGGCCACCACCGGCAGGCCCAGGGCCTCGGCGACGCTCTTGCGGGTCATGACCAGGGCGGCCGCGCCGTCGCTGATCGACGACGAATTGGCCGCCGTGATCGCCCCGTCGCGCGAGAAGGCCGGGCGCAGGGTGGGGATCTTGGCCGGATCGGCCTTCAGCGGCTGCTCGTCCCTGTCGACGGTCTCGGCGCCCTTGCGGGTGGTGACCGTCACCGGCGCGATCTCGGCGGCGAAGGCGCCGCCCTCGACGGCGGCCTTGGCCTTGGCGAGACCCTTGGTGGCGTAGTCGTCCATGGCCTCGCGTGTGAACTGGTAGTCGGCCGCGGTGTCCTCGGCGAAGGCGCCCATCAGCTTGCCGGGGCTGTAGGCGTCCTCGAGGCCGTCGAGGTACATCGAATCCCAGATCTGGTCGTGGCCGATGCGGGCCCCGCCGCGGTGCTTGGCCATCAGGTACGGCGCGCCCGTCATGCTTTCCATGCCGCCGGCGACGATGACGTCGGCGCTGCCGGCCAGCAGGGCGTCGTGAGCCATGATCGCGGCCTGCATGCCGCTGCCGCACATCTTGTTGACGGTGGTGGCCTCGACCGACTTGGGCAGGCCAGCGCCCAGGGCGGCCTGGCGGGCGGGCGCCTGGCCAAGGCCGGCCGGCAGCACGCAGCCCATGATGATCTGGTCGACCTTGTCGCCGGCGACGCCGGCGCGCTCCAGCGCTGCCCTGACGGCGGTCGCGCCCAGCTCGGTGGCCTTCACCCCGCCCAGCGCGCCCTGGAAGCCGCCCATCGGCGTGCGGGCGAAGCTGACGATCACCACAGGATCGGCGCGATTGGACATGGACGAACTCCCGATACGTTTGTTTTGCGGTGGAATAGGCCCTCTATCGGCCCGTATGCGCAAGTGTCTTGCGTACGCGTTTGGCGCAAGAAGCGGCCGGCGGCGGAAGGGCGGCTCCCGTCGTCGGCCGGAAAGTCGAGCAATGAACCGAGAGAGTCAATTGCAATAAAAAACCTACTCGAGTTCGTACTGAAAAGCAACGGCCCTTGCATTCCTTCGCGGAACGCCGCACCTTCGCATCCATGGGCCGCACCGCCGACTATAGCCAGCAACGCTGCGCCATCGCCGCCACCCTCGAGGTCGTCGGCGATCCCTGGACCCTGCTGATCCTGCGCGACGCCTTCCAGGGCGTGCGGCGCTTCGAGCAGTGGCAGGAGCGCCTGGGCGTGGCGCGCAACGTGCTGGCCGCGCGGCTGAGAAGCCTGGTCGGCAACGGGGTGATGGAGAC
Organism: Caulobacter zeae; assembly: GCF_002858925.1. Classification (GTDB taxonomy): domain Bacteria; phylum Pseudomonadota; class Alphaproteobacteria; order Caulobacterales; family Caulobacteraceae; genus Caulobacter; species Caulobacter zeae. The sequence goes on along the minus strand of NZ_PJRS01000046.1, from coordinate 21,813 downwards.
GCGCCGCTATTCGGAGCGCCCGCCGCGCCACGAATACGTGCTGACCGCCAAGGGGCGCGACCTGTCGAACGTGCTGCTGACCATGGCCGAGTGGGGCGATCGCCACGTCTATGGCGTGGGCAATGGCCCGGTGCACTTCGTGCACAAGGCCTGCGGCTGCGACTTCCATCCCAAGCTGGCCTGCGAGGCCTGCGGCCAGGTGGTCGATGGCCGCGACCTGTCACGGGTGATCCACGAAGATCCCGGCCCGACGGTGGCGCAGGCCCTGGAAGCTGTCGCGGTGAAGGTGGCGGCCGAGTAGGGCCCTTTAAGACTGCTCGCGGTCCATCTTGTCGCGCAGGCTCTTGGGCCGCATGTCGGTCCAGACGTTCTTGATGAACTCCAGACACTGGCTCTTGGGGCCCGTGAAGCCGGCGCTGCGCCAGCCTAGCGGCGGTTCGCGCTCAGCCGGCCAGATCGAGTACTGCTCCTCGTGGTTCACCACCACTGTGTAGAGCGTGTTGTCTTCCTGCTCGTGCATGGCCCCCCCCGCCTTGATCCGCACCTGAGCGGCCCAAGCTCGGCCGGGCGGCGTCGGCTGTCAATCTGGGGTCGGTGCGCGTGCGCAGCGCCTGGAAGGGTTGCGGTCTTGCGAACGGGATTCTGGGGGTAACCGCCGGGCGTCCACAGCCAAGTTAACGGCAAGGCTTGAATCGCCGGAACGCGCGCGAAACGAATCGGGACCGAATCGCTGACACGGTCCGATTCGGGATTTGTTCCCTACAAGCTATTGTAGCTTAACGCCCGTTAACCACAATGACGTTCCCTGAGCGATGTTTGGCGAGCGCAGTCAGTCGACGTTGGCGGGGCAGGTGGCGGCCAAGCGCTTGGCGCTCATCACGCCGGCGATGGGCAGGCCGTTGATGGTCTTCATCTTCACGTCGAGCTTGAAGCTCTCTGGCGTGTAGCTGCCCTTGGCGCTGACCGGGGCTACGCGGCCCTTCTTGTCGGTCCACGTGCCCTTCAGGGCGATCTTGCCGTCGTCGACCTGGTTGGTGGTGTAGTCGCACTTGTAGCGGCGGGTGCAGATGCCCTTGGAGAACTGGGCGGCGTCGGCCGGCTTGATGCACTTGTCCTCGCTGCCGGCCGGGATGATGCCGATCCGGTAGCTGTATTCCCAGTGACCGGGCAGAATCGTCGACTTCGGCGCGGCGGCCTTCGCCGGCGCGGTCGCGGTGAATCCCACGGCCAGGGCGGCCAGGGAAGCGGCGATGGCGGGGACGGCGAGGGCGATAGGGCGCATGCGGTCGAACTCCTTCATGGCCGCGTATATAGGAAGGCGCAGATGAACCGCGATTGAAGGCGAGGTGATGGCGGGCGTTCAAGCCCATGCGCCTTGACTCTGGCAGGCTCCATCGCCTATACGGCCCCCTCTCGCGCGGCGGACCTGTCCGGAAGCGCGCCTGACATTATGTTCGCGGGGCCTTCGGCTTCGCCTAGCCCAAGGTACTCGTCATGTCGCGCCGTTGCGAACTCACGGGCGTCGGTCCGATGATCGGCCACAACGTGAGCCACTCGAACATCAAGACCAAGCGCCGCTTCCTGCCGGCTCTTTCGCCTGCCACGCTGCAGTCGGAATCGCTGGGTCAATCCTTCAAGCTGCGCATCAGCAACGCTGCCCTGCGCACCCTCGACTTCAAGGGCGGCCTGGACGTGTTCCTACTGGGCGCCAAGGACGAGCAGCTGTCGCCGCGCGCCCTGAAGATCAAGGCCCAGGTGAAGGCCAAGGCCAAGGCCGCCGCCCAGGCCGCCTAAGCCTTTCGACCCTCCAGTCCTCAGGATTGGCGGTCGAATACGAAAAGCCCGCCAGGTTCGCCTGGCGGGCTTTTTCGCGTTTCTCACCCAGGACCCTCTCTCAAAGAGCGAGGAAAACAAAAAAGCCGCCGTCGCGGGGCGACGGCGGCTCTTGAAGCCTTGGAGGGCTGGTCGCGCCTTAGCGGGCGGCCACTTCCAGCGGCTTGGCCGGGTTGGCGGCGTTGTAGGCGATCAGGTCGGCGTCGCCGAGCTTGGCCACGGCGTCGTTGACCGACGAGCGGACGCAGGCCGGGTACAGGTACATGGCCAGCGACTCGCCGCGGACGTCCTGCCAGCAGACGGTCGAGGCGGCCTTGACGATGTCGGCGCGGACGTCGGCGGCGGCGCGGCCGGCGACCTTGACGCGGACTTCGGCGGCGCCGGCCGGAGCGGCGGCCAGCAGGGCCAGGGCGGAGAGAGCGAGAGCGGCGGAGCGGATCATCGGGATGGATTCCAGGTCGGGCGGCGCCTTAAGCGCACGGTTCATATCGACCGCTTCCCGACGCGTTCCTCCGGCGACTGGTCCAGGATCTCGCCCGCTCTGTCGCCGGAGAACAGCCATAGCTCATCGATGATCAGTTATCAACAGTCATGTTGCCGCAACTCTTGGGTGAAGTCATTGATTTCACGCGCTTGTTACCGGTGTCATGATCTGTGCTCCAGGCAAGCAAAAGCCCGCGGAGCGGGGGCTCCGCGGGCTCTGGTCCCGTTGGGTGCTAAGGCTTGAAGCGCTTAGCGGGCCGAGGCGGTCTTGATCAGACCGTTCGGACGCCATTGGGTCTTGTCGTAGGCGGTCAGGGTCGGGCTGCCGACCTTTTCGACGGCGGCGCGGGCCACGTCGCGGATGCAGTAGGGCAGCACGTCGGCGCCGTAGGTGGTCGAGCCGTTGTCTTCCTGGCACACCGAGGTGGCGGCCTTGACGATGTCGGCGTGCACGGCGGCGGTGGTGCGGCCGGCGACCTTCACGGTGACTTCACCGGCGAAAGCGGCGGGGGCGCTCAGGAGAGCGATGGCCGAAGCGGCCAGAACAAACACACGTTGCATTTCAGTCATTCCGGAAAGGGGGTTGGGATCAACCTCCTCCCGATGCGTTCCTCTGACGGCCGACCGGATCTCGCCAGTTCGTCGCCGTCACGAACTAGATAGTTCTGACAGCGTTGTCATATCAAGCGCCTTTTTGGCTCCCGGTGTCAATTTTTTGCGACGCCGGCGAACGGTGCGTGCGCAAAAGGCAGACTGTGCAGCAAATAAGCGCCTCAAAACCTGTTAGTTTCAGGTGAAATTATCCTCATCCGCGGTTCCCGCGCGCGACGCTGGACCCGACTTTCGGCGATCGGCGGGAAGGTCCTGGCCCCGATGGCGGCGGTGCTTAGCAGGGCCGCCCAACAGGCGATCCTTGGCCTTCGGGCGAAGCGGGCGATCCGCCGCTGTTGCCGGTGCGCCACAGGGGCTGGCGGCTTTTCGCCGTGATTCCGGCGGGGTAGGAGGCGCGACTCGGTCGGGCCTGGCGTCAGCGCTAGCGGAAGGTGCGCTTCCGACGGCGCCAGGCCCAGGTCGCCAGACAGATCATGGCCACCAGGACGCTCATGATCAGCAGGCGGGTCGGGAAGTGGCGGACGGCGTCCATGAAGCCGTCGTCGAAGACGTCGAACAGGAACTGTCCGCCCAGGATCGGCAGCGCCAGAAGCGGATATTTGGACAGGTCCCAACGCATGGGCTCAACCTAGCGCACGGCGAAGCCGTGGCAAGAAGCGGCCGGACTATGCGGGCTCAGCGACGCTTCTTCTTTGGGGAAGCAGGTGGCAGCGCGGGCTGCGGCGGCGGCGGGGTCCAGTCGAAGGCCAGCAGCAGGGTGCGCTGGTTCATCGAGCCGCCGTTGTCGTCCGACAGTAGATAGATCCGCGTGGCGCCATTGGGGCCGGCCGCCAGGGCGATGCCCTCGAAATTGTCGCGGGTGACCTGGCCGTCCAGCATCAGGGTGGCCAGCGGGTACTGCTTGGCCGCCGGCAGCAGCGGGTCGGGCAGGAACCGCACCTGGGCGCGCCAGCCGCGCACAGGGTCGTAGGCGCGGTGCAGGGTGGCCAGCGCCTTGCCCTGGAAGGCGGCGAAGCCCGACAGGCCCCAGGTGAAGTCGTTGGGCGTCTGCGGGGCGATCGACTGGCAGCTGGCCGACAGCCGGCACAACCAGGCCTCGCCCTCCTCGCCGCCGACGAGGTAGGCGTCGGGGCCGGCGGCCGGATAGGCGGTGATCGCCTCCATGCCCTCGTTGTCGGGGAAGACGGTGGCGGGCTTGGGCGCGACCGCCGGCCGGCTCCACTGGCCGTCGGCGCCGACGGCGTAGCGCCAGATGCGGTGATCGCGCTCGAAGCTGACCAGGCGTTCGCCGTTTGGCAGGCGGGCCAGGCCCTCGGCGTCGCCCTCGGACTTGCCGCGCAGGCCCTCGCCGTCGACGCCCAGCAGGGGCGACAGCTTGCCGTTCGTCAGGCCGACCAGGCGTCCATTGGCGTCGAGCTGGAGCTTGGCCGAGAAGCGGTCGCCGTCGTCGGTGATCGCCTCCAGGCCGTTGTCGTCGGTGAGGATCAGGTCCGACAGGCCGTGCAGGCGGCTGGTGTCGGCGCTGGTGACGTGGATGCCGCCGGCATAGACGAAGCGGCCCACGGCGGTCTGGCTGGCGTCCGAGGCGTTCAGCGGCACGGGCGCGACGGTCAGGCCGATCTCTGGGCCGACCTTGACCGGGGCGGCGGGCAGCACGACGGGCGGCGGCGGTGCCGGCTTGGGCCCGCACTGGGCCAGCATGCCGCCGGCCAGGCCCATGACGAGCAGGCTGCGCAGTCCGATCACGCCGAAACCTTGCGGGCGGCCTTGGGAGCCTGGGGCACGACGGTGGGCGGCGGCGGCAACAGGCCGCGGGCGCGAACCGCGGTGCGCGGCTCCTCGTCGAACAGGGCGGCCAGCTGCTCGACCAGCACCCCGCCCAGCTGCTCGACGTCGACGATGGTGACGGCGCGGCGGTAGTAGCGGGTGACGTCGTGGCCGATGCCGATGGCGATCAGCTCGACCGGGCTCTTGCCCTCGATCTCGGCGATGACCTGCCGCAAATGCCGCTCCAGATAGTGGCCCGAATTGACGCTCAGGGTGGAGTCGTCCACCGGCGCGCCGTCGGAAATCACCATCAGAATGCGGCGGGCTTCGGGCCGGCCGATGATCCGCTGGTGCGCCCACATCAGGGCCTCGCCGTCGATGTTCTCCTTGAGGAGCCCCTCGCGCATCATCAGGCCCAGGTTCTTGCGGGCCCGGCGCCAGGGCGCGTCCGCGGCCTTGTAGACGATGTGGCGCAGGTCGTTCAGGCGGCCGGGCGAGGGCGGCTTGCCGGACTTGATCCATTCGTCGCGGCTGGTCCCGCCCTTCCAGGCGCGGGTGGTGAAGCCCAGCACCTCGGTCTTGACGCCGCAGCGCTCCAGCGTGCGGGCCAGGATGTCCGCGCAGACGGCCGCGACCATGATCGGACGGCCGCGCATCGAGCCGGAATTGTCGATCAGCAGGGTCACGACCGTGTCGCGGAACTCCTGGTCCTCTTCCTGCTTGAAGGACAGCGGCGCGGTGGGGTCGATGATCACCCGCGTCAGGCGGGCGACGTCGAGCATCCCTTCCTCGAGATCGAAGGTCCAGGCGCGGTTCTGCTGGGCCAGGAGGCGGCGTTGCAGCTTGTTGGCCAGGCGCGAGACGACGCTGGAAAGGGCCGACAGCTGCTGGTCGAGATAGGCGCGCAAGCGGGTCAGCTCGTCCGGATCGCACAGCTCCTCGGCCGAGACCACCTCGTCATAGGCCGTGGTGAACACCTTGTAGGCCGGCTCGCCGCCCTTGTCGGCCGACGGATCGGGACGGGCCGGCTTGGCGCCGTCGCCCATGTCGGGCGTCTCTTCGCTGTCCTGGGCCTCGCCTTCCTGGTCGGACTGGACGATCTCCTCGTCGCCGGCCTGGCTTTCGCGGTCGGAGGCCTCGCTTTCCTGCGGCGAGGAGCCGTCGGTCTGCTCGCCCTCGCCATCGCCCTGATCGTCGTCGGCGGTGTCGGTGGGGTTTTCGTCGTCGCCCTCGTCTTCATCCGAGGACTCGGTCGCGTCGTTGACGTCGTCGCCGAGGTCGAGATCGCGCAGGATCTGGCGGGTGACCTTGGCGAAGGCGGCCTGGTCGTCGACGGCGGCGGCCAGCCGGTCCAGGTCCTTGCCGGCCTTGCCCTCGATGTCGGCGCGCAGGATCTCGACCAGGGCCTTGGCGCCGTCGGGCGGAGCGTCGCCGGTCAGGCGCTCGCGCACCATCAGGCCCAGGATCTCGGCCATGGGGGCGTTGTTGCGGTCGAAGGCGACGGCTCGGGTCAGGCCCTGCTTTTCGAGGCGGGTCTCCAGCACCGTCGTCAGGTTGGCGCGCACGCCGCCCAGGGCGTTGGCGCCGATGGCCTCGATGCGGGCCTGCTCCAGCGACTCGTAGATCGCCTGGGCGTCGGGCGCGGCCGGACGCGAGCGGGCGTGGGTCGACGGGTCATGGTGGGCCAGGCGCAGGGCGATCTGGTCGGCCATGCCGCGCAGGCGGGCGGCGTCGGGGCCGGACAGGTCGCGGGGCGGATGCGGCAGCACCGCGCGGTTGCCCACGAGGCCCGGCGACTCGCCGGAAAACACGATCTCGAGGTCCGGCGTCTCGGCGAGCGAGCGGGCGGCGTGCGCGAGGGCGCGCTTGAAGGGTTCGGTCGGGTTCTCGGGCTTGGCGGCCATGGCTTTGGAGTTAGCGGCGCGGGCCGGCGAACACAAGGAACGACGCGCGCCAAGGCGACGTTGATCCTGTGAAGCCTGCATCTCGCGGGCCCTGTGCAAGGAGCTTACCCATGCTGAAATGGGCTCTGATCTTCGCCGTGGTGGCCATCATCGCCGGCGCGCTCGGTTTCACCGGCATCGCGGGCGCCGCGGCCGGCGTCGCCAAGATCCTGTTCTTCCTGTTCCTGGTCGTGTTCCTCGTCGTCCTCGTGCTGGGCATGGGGATCTTCAAGGGCGTGACGGGGAAATGATCCTGGCCGCAAGGAACCTCCCCCTGTGGGGGAGGTGATCGCGAAGCGATCGGTGGGGGGAGTGAGTGCGAAATCAGCCGCCTTCTCGGCGGTTGAAACCGTCCCCCACCGGTCTGCGGCCGCCTCCCCCAGAGGGGGAGGTTCTCCTCCGGCCTACTTCCAGCCTTTCCCCTGCGCGCCGACCAGCGCCACCAAGTCGCCCATCGCCAGGTTGACGTCGGCCAGGTGCAGGCCCCAGGCCTTGAGCGGCGAGCCCAGCACCATCAGGTCGCCGGGGATGTCGTCGACGCGCGGGTCGGCCGGGACGCCGTGGACCTTGATGGCCAGGTAGTCGTAGGGGCCGCTCGTGGCGCATTCGGCGGTGACCAGGCCCGGCGTCGAGACGAAGGTCGTGGTCACGTCCTTGCCCTTGACCCAGGGCGTCTTGCGCGGCGCGCCGGCGATGGTCTTGTCGCTGAAATAGCTGTGCAGCGGCGCTTCGCCGCCGGCCAGGGCGGCCGGGTTGACGCAGGCCGCGCGCTTTGCGCCCTCAGCCTTGCCGAAGAAGGCGGGCTCGGCCGGCGGGCTGGAGGCGCGGAACGACACGTAGGAGACGATGCAGCCCACTTGGCCCGGCTTGCGGCACATCTTGATCGAGCCGTAGGCGTCCGTGGCCGGATCGATGGGCGTGTTCATGCCGATGATCAGGGCCGAGACCAGCTGCTTCTGGACCGGCTTGCCGTCGATCTCCTCGGCCAGCAGGCGCAGCAGCACGCGCGAGCCCTGCGAGTGTCCGATCAGCACGACGCCGCGACCGCCGTTGTCGCGGGCCAGATAGTCCTTCCAGGCGTCCAGCACGTCATTGTAGGCGAGGGTCTCGTCGCCCGGCGAGGCCTTGCCCTGCATCACCTGCCGCAGGGCCGCCAGGGTCACCTGCCGGTACATCGGCGCGAAGGTGCGGCAGGCCTGGCCGAAACGCGCGAACTGCTGCTCGGCGACGATGGTCTCGGCCGGGTCGATGGCCATGTCGCTGTTGCCGCCGGGATCGGTCGACACGGTCGGATAGACGTAGAAGCAGTCGATCGGCGCCTTGGGATCGGCCTTGAACGGCTCGACCCTGGTCGCGCCGTCGGCGGCCACGACGGTGGCGGTCTGGTCCTGGGCGCAGGCGTCCTGGCGGCCGGGACGACACAGCCAGGAGGAGTCCTGCGTGTAGTCGTTCCTGGGCTGGGGACCCGTCGGCGCCGGCTGGGCGCAGGCCGTTCCGGCCAGCCCCATCGAGACCGCCAAGGCGGCCCAGATCGTCTTGTGCATTTCCATCCCCTCGCAGGCCGAACGGCCGTTTGGCCGGGAGGATGGCTTGGCTGGGCGGGGGAGGGAAGGCAGAAAGATGCTCCCCCTGAAGGGGGAGCTGTCGCGGAGCGAATGAGGGGGAAGTGAATACGGCGCGTCAGCTGCCGCTTCCCCCTCCGGCCCTTCGGGCCACCTCCCCCTTCAGGGGGAGGATCTCAGGTCCCCGGCACGATCGCCTTCAGTCGCGCCTCGCCGGTCGGGGTCTCGTGGCGGGGCGGACCGCCGTTGGGGAAGCCGCCGGGCGGTGGGCCGGGCGGGCGGCCGTTCATGCCTTGCGGGGCGCCGGGAGGCGGGCCCATGCCTCCGGGAGGCGGGCCGCCGGGACCGCCCATGGGCCCGCCCGGGCCCATCCCCGCGTCGTCCTTCCAGTCGGCGGCGGGATCGACGCCCAGAACCAGGGCCAGCACATAGCCGCTCTCGCCTTCCTTGACGCTGGCCACCATCGCCTCGCCGCCTTGCAGGGCGATGCCGTCCTGGCGGTTGAACATGTCGCGCGCCCGGGGCCGCTTGTAGGCCGGGAGGTTCTCGTAGAGGAACTCCGACAGGGCGTCGGGCACGAACAGCTGGGCGGTCAGGGCCGTGCGCGCGTTCAGGTGCACCTTGATGTGGATGTGCGGGGTGCGGCCTTCGTACCAGCCGGGCCAGATGGTCCTGAAGGCCACCTTGCCCGCGCCGTCGGTGGTCTGGGCGCCGCGCAGGAAGGTCGCTCCCTTGGCGGCGGTCTGGTGGTCGTCGCCCTGGCCCTCGTAGCCGGAATAGATGCCTTGCGCGTCGCAATGCCAGATGTCGACCCGCGCCCCCTTCAGCGGCCGGCAGGCGCCGTCGACGACGGTCAGGGCCACGGTGACCGGCGCGCCTTTCTTGCCTTCGGTGATGTCGGCGCGATCGAGCTTGGGGTCGAACCAGTAGGGACCTTGGGTGACCTGGGGTGTCAGCGCGCAGACGTTTTCGGCGGCGGCGACCGGGCGCGTCGAGGCGGCGATGGCGGCGAACGGCGCGGCGCCGGCCAGGGCCAGCAGGCCGCGACGGCTGGGGGAAACGGGCGAGGGCATCGGGACTCCGAAACGTGAGCCGCCCTTGTGGCCGGGCGATCCTGCCGGCGTATGTCGAGGTCTTGCGGGTTTGCAATGCGGTTCGCCGCATGTGAGGCGGCGAGTGCGCGGAACCTCCCCCCGTGGGGGAGGCGATCGCGAAGCGATCGGTGGGGGGAGTGATTGGGCAACCGGCCAGAGCCGCGGAAGCTGAAAACGTCCCCCCACCGGCCTTCGGCCGCCTCCCCACGGGGTGAGGGTTCTCGTGTCGCTCCCTACAGATACTTCGTCAGGCTCAGCGACGAGAGCGTCGAGATCATCGAATACATGGCCTCCAGCTGGGTCTCGTACTGGGTGGCCAGGACGGCAGTCTCGGCGAGGTCGGCGTCTTTCAGGTTGGAGGCCAGGGTGTCGATGCTTTCGATCTTGGCCTCGTTGCGCTCGATCAGGCGGTCTAGGGTGGAGGCCTGGATCGAGACCTGCTCCTGTAGCGAGCCGATGCCGATCAGGGCCTCGCCGGCCAGCTCGTAGGCGGCCGAGACCACGTCGCTGTCGTCGGGCGAGGCGATGATCATCGACAAGGCGCGGGCCAGCTTCTCGAACGCCGCCGAGCCGCCCGAGACCGACAGGTCGATGGTCTGGCCGTCGGTGGTGGTGAAGGTCCGCGTGGCCGACGAGCCCTGGTAGTAGTCGGCGTCGACCCCGGCCGAGGGATCCCAGTCGGCGTCGCTGAAGTCGGCGGCGGCGGCGTCGCCCGCCGTGCCCGAGAACAGGTAGGTCCCGCCCGAGGTGCTGTTCATCAGCGCCTGAAGGTCATTGAGCCAGTTGGTGGCGTACTGGGCGGTGGTGGCCGAGTCGATCGTGGTGCTCGAAATCATCGAGGCCAGCTGGGTCTTGATGGTGGTGGCCAGGTCGGCGATGTCGCCCAGCGCCGAATAGGCGGCGTTGACATAGGCGGTGGCCGTCTGGGCGGCGGCGTTCTCGGCGGTCAGGGCGCTGCTCTGGCTGGACAGGCGCAGCAGGCTGCCGGTGTTGCTGCCCAGGCCCCCGTAGGTGGTGGATTTCAGGCCAGAGGCCGTCTGGGCCTGCTGGTCGGCCAGCTTGGCCTGCACCTTGAGGCTGGCGGCCAGCATGGTCGTGGAATGGCCGAAGGTGGCGATGCGGCAGATCATGGTCAGTTCACCATCTGGATCAGGGTGTCGAACAGCTCCTGCACCATCGAGACGAGCTGGGCGTTGGCCTCGTACTGCGACTGGTAGGTGGTCAGCAGGGCCAGTTCCTCGTCGACATTGACGGCGGTGGTGTTCTGCAGCCGCGTGGTCGCCGCCTCGTAGGTCGACAGGGCGCTGGCGGCGCCGGACGAGGCGTTGGAGACGAGGGTCGCCGCGCCGGAAACGAAGCTCGAGGCATAGGACGACAGGCTGACGGTCTTGGCCGCCTGGTCGCCGGCGGCGGCGAAGCTCAGCGTCCCCGACAGCATCGACGACAGCTTGTCGATCGTGGCGCTGTCGGAGGTCGACAGGGCGCGGTCGCCGGCCGCCAGGGTGGTGGAGGTGTCGAGGGCGGCGGTAGCCAGCAGGCTGTAGTCGCCCGACAGCCTGGACGAGACGGCGATGTCGGCGGCGGTCGATCCCGAGAACAGGTCGTTGAAGCCGAAATAGTCCGAGAAGCCTTGCGCCGATGCGCCGACCGAGGCGCCGATGTCGCCCAGGGCGACGCCGTTGGCGCTGCTGTCGGCGGTGATCGACAGCTTGCCGTCCGAGCCGATGCTGGCCGACAGGCCGTCCATGGCGTCCAGCGCGCTGACCAGGTCGGCCAGGGTCGAATAGGCCGACAGGTCGATGTCCTGGGTCGAGACCGTCGAGCCGCTGGAATCGACGACGGCCACCCGCAGCGTGCCGGTCGCCGAGAAGGCGTCGTCGCCCGAGACGGTGGAGGCGCTGGTCAGGGCGTTGGGCGCGGGCGTGGCCGAGCCGGCGTTGCTGATGGCGTTGACCTGGGAGATCAGGGTCGAGGCCAGGGCGTCGAGCTTGGCCTGCTCGTCCACCAGCGTCTTGTCGCGCAGGGTGACCAGCGCGCCCAACTGGCCGGAGTCGAGGCTTGCGGTGACGTCCTTGCCGTTCAGCGTGATCCCCGAGATCGAGTTCGGGTAGGCGCTGGTCGAGGAAAGCGCGCTGGAGGCGGTGTACGAAAGCTTGGCCGCCGTCGTGCCAAGCAGTTGGTCGCCGCCGGTGGTGTAGACCACCAGCCGGTTGTCGGAGGTGGTGTAGCTGTTGACCCCGATCAGGCCCGACAGGGTTGTCAGGGCCGCGTCGCGTTGGTCCTGCAGGGCGGTGACGTCGCCACCCTGGGCGGTGACCGAGACGATCTGGTCGTTCAGCGAGGCCAGGGTCGACAGGGTCGAGTTGATGGTGTCGACCGTGGTGGCGATCTCGGCGTTGGCCTGGGTGCGCAGGTCCTGGATCGAGGCCGACAGGCTGCTGATCCCCGCGGCCAGGTCGGACGCGGCCGAGACCGTCGCGGCCTTGGCCGTGTCGCTGTCGGCGCTGGCCGACAGGGCGGTCAGGGCGCTGGAAAAGGCGTCGAGCAGGCTGGACAGGTCGTCGCCGCTGTCCACCGAGCCGAGGGCGGCGTCGTAGGACTGCATGTAGGTGTCGATCGTGAAGGCATAGCCCGAGGCGGCCGCCGTCTTGACCACGGTCTTGGCCAGATAGGTGTCGGCCGCCCGCTGCACGGTGGCGCTGGAGGCCGAGTTGAGGGCCGTGGTCGCCGTCGTGCTGACCGTCTTCTTGCTGTAGGTCAGGTCGTCGGCGTTGGCCACGTTGGCGTTGGCCACCGCGATCTGCATCTGGGCGGTCGACAGGGCCGACGAGGCCGAGCTGATGATCGACGACAGCGACATGGCGTCAGTCCTTGCGTCGGCGGTGGTCGCGCAGCGACGCCACCCCGCCGCGATAGCCGGCCTGGGCGTTGAGGCCGCGGTTGACCGCCTGGATGCGCACGCGCTCCTGGGCCATCTCGGTCTCCAGGCTGGCCATGCGGTCTTCCAGCGTCGCCTGCACCTCGTGCAGGTTCGACAGCATGAGCAGGCGCTGGTCGTCCGAAAGGGCCGAGAGGCCGTCGGCGATGCTGCGGGCCAGGGCGCGAGCCTCCTCGACCGACGAGACCACGGGCGTGGCCGGATCGCGGCGGGCCTTCTGGGCGCGGGTGTGCAGGCGTTCAATCGTGCCCATGACGCTCACCGGACGGCCTGGATCAGGGTGTCGAACATGTCGCTGGTGGCGCTGATCACCTGCGAGGCGGCCGAATAGGCCTGCTGGGCGATGATCATCTTGTTGAACTCGGTCGCCGTGTCGGTGGTCGAGCCCTCCAGCGCGCTGGCCACCAGGCTGCCGGCGTTGCCCTCGCCGGGCAGGTTCAGGTGCACCTGGCCGGCGGCGGTGTTCTCGTCATAGACCGTGCCCGAGACGTGGGTCAGGCCGTTGGGGTTGCTGAAGGTGGCGACCGGGATCTGGTAGATCGCGAGACTCACCCCGTTGTCGAAATTGGCCGTGACCAGGCCGCTCTCGTCGATGCTGATCCCCGACAGCTCGCCGTAGTTGGCGCCGTCCTGCTCGAAGGTCGGGCTGATCGACAGGGTCGAGGAGGTCGAGGCGTACTGGGTCAGGCCGTCGGTGCCGCCCGTCGAGCCCAGGTCCAGCACGATGGCGCTGTCGGCCGCGCCGGTCGACAGGCCGGTGATGCTGATGTTGACCGGCGACGGATCGGTGGTGGCCAGGCTGCCGTCGGAGTTGAAGGTCACCGTCACCGTGCTCGGGCTGATCGTGCCCGAGGTGGTCGTGCTGTCCTTGGTCAGGGTCGGGTCCGACAGGCTCAGCGACCAGGTGTTGTCGCCGGTCTTGGTCCAGGTCTGGCCGACGGTGTGGCTGACGCCCAGGGAGTCGATGACCTCCATGCTGGTGTCGAAGCTCTGGCCCGTCGTGGCGTCGGCCGGCAGGTTGGCGGCCATGCTCACCGTCGAGGTGGCCTTGGCCGTGCCGCTGATCGAGTCGAGGTTGATCGCCGACAGGCTGGTCAGGTCGCTGGTGTTGGACGCCAGGACGTTGCCGTCGGAGTCCGTCGGGTAGCCCATCAGGTAATAGCCTTCGCTATTGACCAGATAGCCGTTGGCGTCCGTCGAGAAGCTGCCGTTGCGGCTGTAGACCAGGTCGCTGCCGGTGTCGCCGGCGTTGGCCGCGACCACGAAATAGCCCGAGCCGTCGATGGCGATGTTGGTCGCCACGCTGGTCGACGAGATGGCGCCGGTGACGTTCAGCGCCTGGTTTGTCTTGGCCACCACCGAGCTGGTCGAGGTGTTGGTGCCCATGGCGCCGCTGACCAGCGACTGGAACGACACTTCCGTCGTCTTGTAGGCGGTGGTCGAGGCGTTGGCGATGTTCTCGGAGATCGCCGACAGGGCGATGCTCTGGGCGGACAGGCCCGAGACGGCGGTCGAGAGGGCGGAGGACAGGCTCATCGTCGCTGGCCCCTATTCCGAGGCCGAGGCGAGCAGCTGAACCTGGGTCAGCAGCGACGACATATTGTCCGACATCGTCGTCAGCGTGTCGTTCATGTTGATCTGCTGCTCGAGCGACGAGTAGGTCGCCAGCTGGCTGGTGAACTCGGTCGGATCGGTGGGATCCAGCGGGTTCTGGTTGGTCAGCTGCGTCATCAGCAGCTTCAGGAAGTCGGTGGTGCCAAGCTGCAGCGTGCCGGACGAGCTGCTCGAGCTCGTCGTGCTGGTGCTCGTCGCCGAGGAGACGGTGGTCATGGAGAAGGCCCTCCGGTGAAGTCGGTCCGGTCGCTCTGGGCGCCGATCGACGGGTTCAACGGAGGCTCCGCGCCGGATGGGGCGGATTATTTTCCGGGGCGGGGGAGCGAAAATAATCCGCCCCATCGTCGGCGGACGTCCCGTTCAACCCGTCGAAGCCAGGCCGTCAGAACGGCGGACAGCTTCCCGACCGGACTCTCCCCCGGGCGGACTCCAGACAGAGAACCGGACTAGAACATGCCTGTTATCTCCACCAACACGGCCGCCAACACCGCCCTGCGCTACCTGAACAACAATTCGGCGGCGCAGAGCGAATCCCTGGCGAAGCTGTCGAGCGGCTCGCGGATCGTCAGCGCGAAGGACGACGCCTCCGGCCTCGCCATCGCGACGTCCATGAACGCCGACATCACCGTGCTCAACCAGGCCGCCACCAACGTGACCAGCGGCACTTCGGTGCTGAACACCGCGGACGGCGCCCTGTCGAACATCGCCGACATCCTGCAGCGCATGAACTCCCTGACGGCCCAGGCCCAGTCGGGGACGTCGAGCACTGCCGACCTGTCGTACATCAGCGCCGAGTACGAGCAGCTGACCGAGGAAATCAACGACATCGCCGAGACGACGACCTTCAACGGCGTCACTCTGCTCAACGGTGACAGCAACTACACCGAAGGCACCGGCGTCGATTTCATGGTCGGCACGTCCAGCACCGATGTCATCAAGGTCGAACTGGGTGAGGCCAACACCACGGGGCTGAACCTGACCGTCACCTCGATCACCTCCACCAGCGACGCCGTCGCTGCCATGGACGAGATCGACTCGGCGATCACGGCGGTCTCGAAAATGCGCGCCGACGTCGGCGCCACCCTGTCGCGCTTCGAGTTCCGCGGCGACGTGATCTCCACGTCGCTCGAGAACCTGGAGTCGGCGGCGTCGGCGATCACCGACGTGGACATCGCCGCCGAGCAGACCAACTTCACCAACGCCCAGACCCTGACCAGCGCAGCGATTTCGGCCCTCAGCCAGGCCAACTCGATGAGCCAGTCGCTTCTGAAGTTGCTGCAGTAGTCGCTCGTGTCGCGATGGCGGGGGCCTGGCTTCCGTCGTCCTGCAGACTGGCGGGGGGGCCTCTAAGGCTCTCCCGCCGACTTTCCGGACATTGCCATGACGACCACCAGCAGCGTCTCGACCTCGGGCTCGACGACCTATCTGACCGGCACGATCTCGGGGCTCGACACCGACTCCCTGATTGAGGCCGCCGTCGCCCAGAAGACCGCCCGCGCCGACACCATCGACGCCAAAGTCACGGCCAACGAGACCAAGATCGCCTCGTACCAGTCGCTGCAGACCCTGCTGCAGGCGATCTCGGATTCGATGACCGCGCTGGCGGGCACGACCTACAGCTCGGTCACGACCACCACCAACGCCTTCGACGAGAAGAGCGCCTATCTGACCGCCTCGGACGGCACGGACGCCACCTCGGTGATCGCCGTCGACGCCGACAGCGACGCGGTGGCCGCCTCCTACGAGATCACCGTCACCCAGCTGGCCAAGGCCATGAAGGCAGCCTCCACCGCCCAGGCCTCGGGCACGGCGCTTGGCCTGTCGGGCGTGATGTCGGTGGGCGTCGACGGCGGGACCGCCGCCGAGATCACCGTCACCTCGACCATGACGGTCAGCGACATCGCAGCAGCCATCAACGCCAAGACCAGCACGACCGGCGTCACAGCCACCCTGATCACCAGTTCGACCGGCACGCGCCTGGTCATGTCGACCAGCGACACCAACCAGCAGATCAGCCTGTCGTCGGTCTCGGGCGACGACATCGGCCAGTCGCTGGGCCTGACCGACAGCTCGGGCGCCTTCGCCAACGTCCTTCAAGCCGCCCAGCCCTCGATCGTCACCATCGATGGGGTCGAGATCGAGAGCGACGGCAACGAGCTGACCGACGTCATTCCCGGCCTGTCGATCTCGCTGCTGCAAGCCACCAGCGGCCAGACCATCACCCTCGACATCGAGGCCAACTACGACGACATCAAGACGGCGATCACCGACTTCATCGACGCCTACAACGCCCTACGCGCCTTCGTGGTGACCAACCAGACGGTGGGCTCGGGCGGGGTGGTGGCCGACGACGCGGTGCTGTTCGCCGACGGCATACTGCGCGACGTCAATCGCCAGCTGAACGCCCTGCTGGGCGGCAAGTCGGGTTCGGACGACGAGCTGACCGACCTGTCGGCCCTGGGCATCACGCTGAACAGCGCCAACCAGCTGGAGCTGTCGGACGAGACCTCGCTCGACAATCTGCTGCTGACCGACCTGTCCAGCGTCGCGGCCTTCTTCGAGACCAAGTTCGAGGCCAGCGACAGCAACCTCAAGCTCCTCAAGAACGACACTACCCTCTCGTACGACTTCGACCTGGAGGTCACCGTCACCGACGGGGCGATCTCCAGCGTGTCGGTGAACGGCGACTCGAGCCTGTTCACGATCTCAGGCAGCCGGATCATCGGCGCGACGGGGTCGATCTACGACGGCCTGTCCTTCGCCCTGGCCAACCCGACCAGCGGCACGATCTCGGTGCAGATCACCCAGGGCTTCGCCAACCTGATCACCAGCCTGATGGGCGACTACGCCAACACCACGACCGGCGTGATCCAGCAGCGCATCAACACCCTCGACACGGTCAACAGCGACCTGACCGAACAGTCGGAGACCATCCGCGACAACGCGGAGACGTACCGCACCAAGTTGATCGCGAAATACTCGGCGATGGAGACAGAGCTCTACGCCGCCCAGATCCTTCAAGAGCAGATCAAGGCCATCCTCGGAGCCAGCAGCGATGACGACGACTAACAGCCAGGCGTTCAGCGCCTATGCGGCCTCGAGCCGCCTGACCGCCAGCCCGCGCGACGTGCTGGCCTCGGTGCACGAGGAGCTCTACCGGGCCGTCGGCTCGGCAAAATTCGCCCACGAGCAGGGGCGGCTGGATCAAATGTGCCGACACGCCATGCGGGCGACCCAGATCCTCACCGTGCTGTCGACAAGCCTGGATTTTTCGGCCGCCGGACCGGACGGCAAGACGTTGCGCAGCTTCTACCAGTACGTGCTTGACAGCATGGTTCGCGCCAGTCGCCGCAAAGATGTGTCGAATTCGTATCAAATCGTACTCGACTTGTTGCGCCCATTCTGTAAAGAGCTCCGTTCTGAAAAATAGAAATGCGCCGATGTATTGCGAACGTATCGGGTGAATTCAATAATGTAGTTATCTGATATATGGCATGCTGTTTGCCAATCCCATTGCGATACAGCGATGGAGGCGAGTAATCGCCATGGCGAATTCAGCGATGACTGTGACGGGCGGGTTCGGATTGGCGGATGTCCGCTCGGACGAAGACCTGTTCCTGGCCTGCCGCGAGGGTGACCAGGTGGCGTTCCGGGTGCTGGTCGACCGGCATCTGCGGATGGTCCGGCGGCTGGCCCTGAACGTCCTGGGCGACGTGCAGGAGGCCGAGGACGCGGCCCAGGAGGCATTTATTGCCGCCTGGCGCGCCCGCGAGCGCTGGACGCCGGAGGCGCGGTTCTCGACCTGGCTGCACCGCATCGCGGTCAACAAGGCCATCGACCGTCGCCGCGTCCGCAAGGCCGTGCCGGAAAGCCAGGAAGTCATCACCCGCCTGGCCGACGCCGAGGTGCAAGGGCCGGCCCAGGCCGACGCCCTGGCCAACCTCGAACGGTCGGAGGTCGCCGTGACCTTGCAGCAGGCCCTGGGCAAGCTGCCGGACACCCAGCGCCAGGCTTTGACTTTGTTCTATTTCGAAGAGCTCGAGGTCGGTAGAATCGCCGACGCCATGGGCTGTTCGGAACAGGCGGTCCGCTCGCTCCTGAAACGGGGCCGGCAGACCTTGAAGACGAGACTCCAGAGGCAGAAGAAGATCTGTGGCTATGGACCTGAAACTGTTCGAAGCGCGCCTGAAGGCGCTGGGCGCCCGGCTTGACCGCTGGCCCGAAGGCGAGGCGGAGGCCGCGCTCGACCTGCTGACGACCTCGGAGGCGGCGCAGGAGCTGTTCGCGCAAGTGACGGCCCAGGACATGGGCGTGTTCGACTACGACGGCGGCGACTTGTCGCCCCTGGCCGACCGCATCGCCAGGAACCTCTGAGCGCGCGACGCCTTGATGCCGTCGAGATCGGCGGGGCATCCTCGCCGCCGAAAGCGAGGGTCCGCATGCTGCTTCGACGACTGGTTCCCGGCCTGCTGGTGTTGGCCCTGGCGGCCCCCGAGGCCTTCGCCGCTTCGGATCCGATTGATCCCCAGAAGGAATACTCGCCGGCTTACGACGCCTGCCTCAACAGCGGCGACGCCATCAAGGGCGTCACCGTGGCCATGGCCGGCTGCACCAACGAAGAACTCCAGAAACAGGACGCCCGCCTGAACCGCGCCTACAAGGCGGTGATGGCCAGGCGCTCCAAGGCCGAGCAGGCCAAGTTGCGCACCGTCCAGCGGGCCTGGATCAAGCGCCGCGACGCCGAGTGCCAGGAAGACCTGACCGGCGGCACCATCGACATGCTCAACATCGGCGGCTGCCACCTCAGCATGACCACCGTGCGAGCGGTGGAGCTGGAGCGGATGGCGAAGAAGCGCTGACCAGGAACCTCCCCCTATTGGGGGAGGCGATCGCGTAGCGATCGGAGTGGGGGAGGTGTTGCAAGCTTCTGTCCGCCTAGAAAGCTGAAGCCGGCCCCCCACCGGCCTTCGGCCGCCTCCCCCACAGGGGGAGGTTCCATCGCGGCGCCTACGCAGAACCCCTTATGCGGCGCACCCGAATTTACCCGCACGAAGAGTAGGGGGAATGTGCCGGCGTCGGGGCGGCGTCTTTCGCCCCCATTCCTTCGGGAGTCGTCTGATGCTGTCGCCCCTTCGCTTCGAGCCCGCCTACGCCCAGCCGACCCTGCCGGTCGCCGCCGCCAGCGTCATCCGCTACGCCGCCGGCGAGGAGATCTTCGCCGAGGGAGATTCCGCCGACCACGTCTACGAGCTGGTCGAGGGCACGGTGCGCACGGGCCGCCTGCTGCGCGACGGCCGCCGCCAGATCGACGCCTTCCATTTCGCCGGCGAGGCCTTCGGCTTCGAGGCAGGCGAGGTGCGCCGCACCACGGCCGAGGCGGTCAGCGAGGTCACGGTTCGCATCGTCCGCCGCCGGGCGCTCAGCGACCTGGCCGCCCGCGACGGGCAGGTGGCCCGCCAGCTCTATCAACTGACCATCTCCGGCCTGCAGCGCAGCCAGGACCACGTGCTGATGCTGGGCCGCCGCAGCGCCTGCGAGCGGGTGGCGGGCCTTCTGCTGCTGCTGGCCGACCGCACCGGCGAGGCGGCCTTCGACCTGCCGATGAGCCGCCAGGACATGGCCGACTATCTGGGCCTGACCATCGAGACGGTGTCGCGCACCCTGACCGGCTTCCTGCAGGAAGGCCTGATCGCCCTGCCGACCGTACGCCATGTCGAGTTGCTCGACCGCGACGCGCTGGAAGCGCTCTGCGAATAGGCCTGGGCGAATAGCA
The DNA here is from genome assembly GCF_002858925.1 of Caulobacter zeae. Taxonomy (GTDB): domain Bacteria; phylum Pseudomonadota; class Alphaproteobacteria; order Caulobacterales; family Caulobacteraceae; genus Caulobacter; species Caulobacter zeae. The sequence continues at coordinate 2,194 of NZ_PJRS01000046.1, read as the reverse complement.
AAACGGCCTCCCCGCCGGGGCGGGAAGGCCGTTTGGAAGTCGTGGCGAAACCCTCGTCCCTCGACAGGCTCAGGATGAGGGTTTTCTAGCGCCGCGCCTGCCTTGGTCCTCACCCTGAGCTTGTCGAAGCATGTCCTCGGGCGAGCCGCGCCTGCGGCGCGACCCGATGGGGCGGGACCAGGCGTCAGGCCGCCGGCAGTTCGCCCATGGCGCTCTGCAGGTAGTTCTGCTCGCCCAGCGACTTGATCAGCGACAGCTGGGTTTCGAGGTAGTCGATGTGCTCCTCGGTGTCGTTGAGGATCTCGCGCAGCAGTTCGCGACTGATGTAGTCGCGGGCCTGCTCGCACTGGACGATGCCCGGCACCAGCAGTTCGCGGTTGAACAGCTCGATCGACAGGTCGGCGGCCAGGCATTCGGGCACGGTCTCGCCAATCTTCAGCTTGTGCAGGTCCTGCAGGTTGGGCAGGCCCTCGAGGAAGAGGATGCGGTTGATCAGCTTGTCGGCGTGTTTCATCTCGCCGATCGATTCCTGGTAGACGATCTGGCCGAGGCGCTTGAAGCCCCAGTTGTCGTGCATGCGGGCGTGCAGGAAGTACTGGTTGACGGCCGTCAGCTCGTTGGTGAGCACAGCGTTCAGGACGCGGATAACGCCGGGATCGCCTTGCATGGCGGCCTCCTAAGGTTCGAGTTCGCCCGCACCCTTAGTCGGCTTTTTCAGCGCTTCAACAGTAATGTGTGCAAGTGTTTCGCAGCCTCACAGAAAAGCGTGAGAGTGCTTCGCGGTAACCTGAAATCGTCGACTTTGCGTCGCAGGAAGCCTTACTCGGCGGCGTAAGCCAGAGCTTCCTGGGCTTCCTGAATCATTTGGCGCATCTCGCAGACGCACTTGGCGCACTGGGCCTGGCAGCCCTTGTGGCGGAAAATCTCGGCCGGACGAGTCGCGCCCGCGTCGATCGCGGCGCGGACTTCACGTTGGCGGATGCCGTTACAATTGCAGACGTACAAGGAGAGAACGCCCTACCGAATGATTGTCATTCTCATCTAACAGTTTTCCACCGGTTTGCAACTGACTCTCAGTCGAGTTACCGGCGGCGCGTCGTCGCAGGCGAGGCCCTTCGACAGGCTCAGGGTGAGGGCATGGGGCGCTCGCTTTGAAAACCTCATCCTGAGCCTGTCGAAGGACGAGGTTTTCATGCTCTGCTGGCAGGGCTTCGCCCCCAAAGTCGCGCTGCGCGTCAAATCGGCGTAAAGGCGGCGCATGACGCTCGACTGCCGCCTCTATCTGATCACTCCGCCGTCCCTGCCGGACCTGGCCGCCTTCGGCCGCCAGTTGGCCCGCGCCCTGGAGGGCGGCGACGTCGCGGCCCTGCAGATCCGCCTCAAGGACGCGCCCGACGACATCGTGGCCGCCGCCGTCGAGGTCTTCTCGCCGATCGCCCGCGCCCGCGACGTGGCGGTGATCCTCAACGACCGTCCCGACCTGGCCGCCCGCCTCGACTGCGACGGCGTGCACGTGGGGCAGGGCGATACGCCCTACGCGGCCGCCCGCAAGCTGATGGGCAAGGACCGCATGGTCGGCGTCACCTGCCACGACAGCCGCCACCTGGCCATGGAGGCCGCCGAGGCCGGGGCCGACTACGTGGCCTTCGGGGCCTTCTTCCCGACCACCACCAAGGACGCGCCCATCGTCGCCGAGCCCGACATCCTGTCGATCTGGCAGGAGACGATGGAGGTTCCGTGCGTGGCCATCGGCGGCATCACCGCCGCCAACGCCGCGGGCCTGGCGACCGCCGGTGCCGACTTCCTGGCCGTCTCGGGCGGGGTGTGGGCGCATCCCGAAGGTCCCGACGCGGCCGTGGCGGCGCTGAATGCGGCGATCGCGCAAGGGCTCGCAGAGCGGCGTTAGGCGGATCGACCTTCAGCGGTTCTAGCTATTTTCACCGAGCATCCCCGCCTTCGTGTTGTGTCCCGAGAGCTTAGCGAGGAGTTCGGCGGGAGCCTTGTGATCGAGGCATAGCAATCGGGTCTGATTGTAGAGCTCGACGAAGTTGAAGAGGAAGGCGTCGCGCTGGGCGTGATCGGTGAAGCGGTTTCGGCCGGCGTTCTTGCCCGACGCGGGATGGCCTCGCAGAGCCTCGGCCAGGCGTCGATTGAAGCGTTCGGCCATGCCGTTGGTCTGAGGGCGGTAGGGCCT
>NZ_PJRS01000024.1 GCF_002858925.1 Caulobacter zeae | reverse complement strand
TCGCCTGGATGTAGGCACGCACCTTCGGCGTCGTCGTCGCATTGCCATGCAGCTTCACGAGCATCGCTGTTCCTCCAGCCAGGCCAAACCGGAGGCTACACCCAAACCATCCCGCCAAGCTCTCGGGACACAACACCTTCGCGGGGAAGCTCGGTGAGAAAAGGGCAGAATTGCTGGGCGTCGAGCAGCCTACGCCGCCGGCGTGGTCGGCTGCACCAGGTTGGGGGCGATGTTCACGCCGGTCTTGTTGTAGATCACCCAGCCGACCACCCGGAACACGGTGTTGAGCAGGGTCTGGCCCAGGGTCAGGCTCATATACTGCGTGAACTGGATGGTCTGGTTGAAGGCCAGTTCCTGGTTGTGAAGGATCATGTCGGCCGCTTCCGGCGTGATCTGGTGGTTGGCGAGGGCCGTGCGGGTCTGGATCGTCGCCTCGGCCAGGCTGCGCAGATAGCCGGGCACCACGGTCTTGTTGGCGTTCCACCAGTCGGTGGCCGTGTCGCCCAGCTGCTGCTCCAGCACGGAGACCAGGCTGTCGACGTCGTCGACCTGCAGGGTGGAGAAGTCGATGCTCATCGGGCGGCGGGCCTCACTTCATGGCGGTGACGGCCTTGGCCGCCTGGTCGCAGCTGACCATCATGGCGGTGGTCGCGCCGGTGTTGGGAACGATGCCGGCCATCTGGTGCAGCTGGGCCAGGCCCTGGACCTGGGCGCTGCAGCCCTTGATCAGCGACACCTCGGCGTCGATCGCCTTCTGGGCCGGCTTGGCGGCGTAGGGCTGGGTGGCGGCGCGCACCGCGGCCACGGCCAGGGCGGCCTGGATGTCGGCGTAGGTCTCGATCTTGCCGGGATAGGTGGTCTTGTCGACGTAGAGGCCCATCTCGGCCTCGGCCGCCAGCTTGGCCACGCCCTCGTAGGCGGTGGTGATCTTGCTATCGAGGGTGGGGTCGTAGGGCGGGGCGAACACCGCGCAGCTGGCGAGCGTCAGAATGCAGGCCAGGGCTATCGCCGGCCGTCGCATGGTCTCGAACATGGGTCCCCTCCCGAAGGCCGCCAGGGTGGCGCCGCTCCGGGAGGGGCTCAAGCTCTAAGTTGAAGTTCAGTGTTACGCGCCTTTGTGGCGAGCGTCAGTCCTGGCAGCCGGCCGGCGGGCCGTCGGCCTTGGAGGCGGCGATCTCGGCCCGGGCCTTTTCGAGGTCGGCCGCGAAGGCCGGATCGGCGTGCAGGCGCGAGACCATCACCCCGCCCAGCAGGCGGCCGGCCTCCAGGTCGCTGGGGAAGTGTACGCCGCAGATCACCCGGCTGTCGCCGAACGCGCGGCCGCGGGCGGCGAGCTGGGCGGCGCGGTCGGGGACCAGTTCGGCCAGCACCAGGCCCCACGACCAGCCGATCAGGGCGTGGCCGGACGGATAGGAGCCCTCGGTCTCGATCCACTTCTCGCGCGGCACGCAGATCGGCTTGTCGTTGCCCACCGGCGGACGGGGCCGCGAGAAGGCCTGCTTGGCCGGGCGATAGATCGTGCCAGCGTCGTCGGTCATGCGCAGCAGCAGGTTGGCCAGGGTGGGGGTCTTTTCCGGGCTGATCGTCACCTTGGCGGCGCAGGAGAAGCTCTTGAAGCCATTGGCGCCCGACAGGTCGGCGTCGGCGATCGCCTTGTCCCAGGCCGGCGTGCCGGCCAGCTTGCGGGTGTCGTCATAGGCGGCGCGGTCGGCCTTGCCGCGCGGCGAGTTCGGCGTCGGCGGCGGGCCGACGATGCCCGGCGCGTCGAACGGCTCGGCCAGGGTCAGGTAGCCCTTCGGCGGCTTGGTCCAGGTCGTCGACCCGCCGGCCTGGGCGTAGGTCTTGGCTGGGGCCTGGCCCGAAATCGGCGCGCAGGCGGCCAGCAGCAATGCGGCGGAAATGGGGGCGGAGGCGAAGGCGAGCGACGAAAAACGCATCATGAAAAGCCCGAAGTGAGGTCGTCCGGACACAGAGCGAGACGACTTGGCCGCGTCAAGCGAAAGCGGATTGACGAGCGGATATGTTATTTCATAACGCAATCTTCGCCGCTCCCCCGGCAAGCTAGGATTTTCCGTCCATGACGCGTTCCATGGTCCGTCGCCAGGCGCTCGCAGCCGCCAGCCTCCTCGTTCTCGCCGCCGCCGGGTCCGCCCCGGCCTGGGCCGCCGACACCCCCGCCGCGCCAGCCGCTGACGCCGATCCGACCGACACCTCAGTCTCGCAGGTGGTGGTCACCGCCGCTCCCTACGCCGTGTCGCTAGACACCGTGACCAGCAGCGTCAACGTCGTCACCCGCGACAAGCTGGACGTCGCCCCGCCCGCCGGCCTCGGCGACGTGCTCAACGGCCTGCCGGGCCTGCGCTCCACCTTCTATGGTCCCGGCGCCTCGCGTCCGGTGATCCGCGGCCTGTCTGGCCCGCGGGTGATGGTGCTGCAGAACGGTGTCGGCCAGGTCGACGCCTCGGCCCTGTCGCCCGACCACGCGGTGGCCTCCGACCCGGCCGAAGCCTCGCGCATCGAGGTGCTGCGCGGCCCCTCGACCCTGGCCTATGGCGGCTCGGGCATCGGCGGCGTGGTCAACATGCTCGACGACCGGGTGCCGTCCTCGCGCGCCAGCGCGCCCGTCGAAGGCCGGGTGGCCGGCTCGATGTCCAGCGTTGACAGCGGCTGGGGCGTCAGCGGCGCGGCCAAGTTCAACGCCGGCCCTCTGGTGTTCGCGGTCGACGCCGTGCACCGGGAAAGCGACGACTACGACGTGCCGGTCCCCCCGGTGTCCTCGCGCCTGGCCGCCCGTGACGGCCTGACCGTCGATCCGGACAAGACCGTGCGCAACACCGACGTCGAGATGGACGCCTATGGCGCCGGCGTCTCCTACGTGCACGACCGCGGCTTCGTGGGCCTGTCGGTCAAGCGCACCGACACCACCTACGGCGTGCCCTACCAGCAGATCCTCAGCCCCATCGACCCGGACGCCGAGGGCCCGGTCTCGATCCACCTTCAGCAGACCCGCTACGACCTGCGCGGCGAGCAGGAGCTCGACACGCCGTGGTTCGAGAAGGTGCGCGTCTCGATCGGCCATGCCGACTACGAGCACGCCGAGGTCAGCGTCGAGGACGGCGAGGTCGGCACCCGCTTCCTGTCGGACGGCACCGAAGGCCGCGTCGAGCTGGTGCATCGCGAGCACGACGGCCACCAGGGCGCCATCGGCTTCCAGGCCCTGACCCGCAGCTTCGAGGCGATCGGCGACGAGGCCTTCGTACCCAGCGTCGACATCAAGGAGTACGGCCTCTTCACCCTGCAGCGCTTCGATCGCGGCGACTGGGGCGTGGACGCGGGCCTGCGCTTCGACACCCGCTCGCTGGAGACGGCGACCCAGAAGCGCGACTTCGACAACGTCTCGGCCTCGCTGGGCGTGTTCTACAAGCCGGCCGAGCACCAGTTCGTCGCCCTGACCCTGTCGCGCAACGGCCGCGCGCCGACCGAGTTCGAACTGTTCGCCGACGGCCCGCACCCGGGCACCGGCGGCTACGAGAAGGGCGACGACAGCCTCGATTCCGAGACCGTCACCTCGCTGGAGGCCACCTATCGCTGGACCGGCCCGCGCCTGCGCGTCGAGGGCCACCTGTGGGGCGCCTGGTACGACAACTTCATCGAGGAGGCCCCGACCGGCGAGATCGAGGACAGCCTGCCGGTGTTCCAGTACTTCCAGACCGGCGCCAAGTTCCACGGCGCCGAGCTCGAGGTCGGCTACGACGCCTGGCAGGGCAAGGGCCAGTCGGTCCGCCTGGAAGGCGTTGCCGACTATGTGCGCGGCGAGACCGATATCGGCGTGCCCGCCCGCGTGCCGCCGTGGTCGCTGACCGGCCGGGCCATCTGGAAAGCGTCGAACGTCGAGGCCGAGCTGGAAGTCCGCCACGTGGCCGAGCAGGACCGGGTGGCCGACTTCGAGCTGCCGACCGACGCCTACACCACCGTGAACCTGCGGGTGACGGTCAAGCCGTTCGAGGACAAGCCGCTGCGCTGGTTCGTCGACGGCCGCAACCTGACCAACGAGGAGGTGCGCGAGCACGCCTCGTTCCTGAAGGACATCGCGCCCTCGCCGGGCCGGTCGATCCGCACCGGGATCGCCTGGAAGTTCTAGGCCGATCCGCCGCGGACCTCGCTCCAGGCGCGAGGGTCGCGGCGGCGTTTCCCCGTCCGGACGTGTCGATTGCCGGGATATCGCAGATCGGCTAGAAGCGCTGACCACCTAAAGGCCGCCCGCGATAGAGCGTCCGTTCTTCTTGGCCCTTCTGTAGAGCTTCTTATGGAAACGACCCAGTCCGCCGGCGGCATCACCGGCAACGTTCTCTTCTACTCGACGCCCGAGCCGCTGAACCGCGACCTGCATGGCAAGCTGGCCCTGGTTCACCAGGACAAGCCCTACGCCTTCGCCGCGGCTGGCACGGCCGTCCCGCTGACCGTGACCGAATTCGGTCCGGCCGGCCTGTCCTACCCGATCATTTTCGCCGGCGAAGAGCGCACCCCGCTGGCCGTCATGGGCCTGAACCAGGGCGAGAACCTGTTCATCCACGCCGACGGCTCGACCGAAGTCGGCGTCTACATCCCGGCCTATGTCCGTCGCTATCCGTTCGTGCTGGCCAATGACGAGACCCAGGGCCGCATGATCGTCTGCATCGACCGCGCCTCGAGCCTGCTGTCGGAAGCCGGCGAGACCCCGCTGTTCGACGCCAAGGGCGAGCCGACCGAATACACCCAGAACTGCATCAAGTTCTGCGACGACTTTGAAGTCGAACGCCGCCGCACCGACTCGTTCGTGCAGCTGCTGAAGGACAACGACCTCTTCGAACTGAAGACCGCCACCTTCACGCCGGCCGGCCCCGACGGCCAACCGGGCGAGCCGCAGGTCGTGGCCGAGTACTACGGCGTCTCGGAAGAGAAGCTGAACGCTCTGCCGATCGAGAAGCTGAAGGAGCTGCAGACCTCGGGCGCCCTGGCCCAGATCTACGCCCACCTGGTGTCGCTGGTCGGTTGGGATCGCCTGATCGCCATCACCATGTTCCGCCAGGCTCAGGCCCCGGCCGCCAACCTCAACTGAGGTCTGGCGTAAGGACAAAGAAAGAGGGCGGCGGATCGCAGGATCCGCCGCCCTTTTCATTTGGCGCGTCTTCTTATGCGGGGCGCGTCAATGCACCGACACCGGCGCCAGTTCGTGGGCGAGGGCGGCGGCCATGGCCGCGTCGCGATCGGTCAGCACCGCCAGGCGGGCGCCGTCGGCCCGGCATACCGCATAGAGCGTCTGGTCGGGCGCCAGGTCGAAGTCCTCCACGCCCTCGGGAGCGTCGGCGAGGATCTCGGCCGCCTTGATCGGGCGCACATAGACGAGGTCCGGCGCGCCCAGCGCGGCGAAGGCCTCGGTCGAGAAGAACGGCGTGTGCGAATTGGGCGTCATGTGACCACCTCCTTCGATAGGGGAACGCTCCTAAGTCCCTGCGGTTCAGGCGGCGGGAGCGTAAGTGTTGCGCAAGGGCTCAGCCCTGCGAGCGGATGGGGATTCGCCTGACCTGACGCTCGGGCGGCGGGCGGGCGACGTCGACGTGAAGCAGGCCGTGCTCGAGGGTGGCGGCCGAGACCTCCATGCCCTCGGCCAGGACGAAGGTGCGGACGAACCCCCGGGCGGCGATTCCACGGTGCAGGTAGGCGCGCTCGGCCTCGGTGCGGACGTCGCCGTCGCGGCGTCCGGCCACCACCAGCTGGCCGCCCTCGACGGTGACCTGTAACTGGTCGGGCGAAAAGCCGGCCACGGCCAGGGTGATGCGCACGCCTTCGTCGGTCTGCTCGACATTATATGGCGGATAGCTCTCGCCGGCGGCCTTGGCGGCGCGCTCGATGAGGTCTCGGGTGTGTTCGAAGCCCAGCAGGAACGGGCTGTCGAACAGGATCGTCCGGGTCATGCGAAGTCCTTACGCATATAAAGCGACTTCGTTCGCGAAAGGTCCGGGGCCCTGCAGCGGCGCCCCGGATCCGCGATCGTCCCATATGAAGTGGCGACGCGCCTGGCGGGGTTCAAGGCGCAGATTGGCGGGGCGGGGCCGACGCGACGGTCCGCCGCGGGCGGGGAAAAGCCAAGACCTGTGGATGCGTGCGGGTTGGCGCTTGTCATGGTCCGGTCACAGGCCTATATGCGCTCCTCCTCGGAACGGCGCTGACGAAGACGCTCGAAACCGGGGCCCACAAGGCCCTTGCTTCGGTTGGATCTCATCGCTAAGTTCCGCGGCCTCAATCGACTCGGGCAGCTGGATTGTCGACGGCCTATGGCCTTCGGGAAGGAGCGCTTTTGTTGCTTTTGGAGGGCTTCGGTTCTTCGGAAGTTTCTGAAAAGAGTTGGTTGACGAGGGTTGGTTATTTCAATAGAAGCGCCGCCTCGTTCATCGGGATTGAAGAGTTCGCAAGAATTCGGAAGTGCTGGTGAAGAAGTCGAGCGGAGCTTTCTTAGAAAGAATTGCTTGACAGGGTTTGGTGGTTTCTTTAGAAGCTGCCGGCTCGCTGGACTGGGAACTTTCCTGGTTCGGCATCGGGTCGAAAAGTTTTGAAAAAAACGATTTGACACGGAATTCGAGGTTAGCTAAATAGCCGCCTCCGCCGACACCGGGCGCTAAACGGTGGGGCCGCTCCCCGGTTACGGAGGCGGCTTGGAGCTCCGGCTCTGGTCTTTGACATTGTTGATTTGGAAAGAG
>NZ_PJRS01000018.1 GCF_002858925.1 Caulobacter zeae | reverse complement strand
GATGCGGGTGCTCTGGATCGGCTTAGCGCTGGCCATTTGCTTCGCCGGTGCCTTCCTCTTGATCAAGCCAGGCTGATAGGTCGGTCTGGGGGCAGCGCCTGAATGTCGCCTTCCTGGAGGCGTGCCAACGGCAGCAAATGGCGCAGAGCTGACAAAGAGGGCGCTCGAGAGCACTCTCAGAGCTCCGTGAGAAGGAATATCCCGATGTCCGATGCGAGAGAGGCCGAATTTGCGAGGATGCTGGAGCGGTCTCGCCTGGACTGCAGGGAAGGCCGCTGCCTCAAAGGTGATGAGGCTATAGAGTTCTTGGACCAAATGATTGAGCGCATGGAGCGGCATTTTGAGCGGGCCAGGATGGTCGACAACAAGGCGCTCCGAAGCGAATAACCAACCTACTTCGTTTGGCTCGGTGCTTTGGTTTGAACTGAACGACGGGCTCACCGAGAAGCGTCTGTATATCGACATCCTCACCGCCCTGAACTCGCCGGCTCCTGACACAGCCGCTCCAAGACTGCAGGCCATGGTGATGCGCCACCTAAGCGCACGCGGTACTCGTCTAATGATCCTCGACGAGCTTCAGCGCGTAACGGAACTTCGCCCACGGGAGCAGCGGGCAATTTTGAATGCCCTCAAATATCTGTCCAACCAACTCTCCATGAGCTTGGCGGGCTTCGGATCGGGGGAAGCCAAAGCACTGATCAAATCCGATCCACACTTGGAAGAGCGGTTCGATAAGAACCGCCGAGGCGCACTTACTGACCGTGCGCGAGCTGGAGAAAGAGATCGGAGCCTCGATTTCGGGGTTTGATCGAGGTGCGGATTTACTGATCCCGCGGCTCGCAATGATGTTGCGCGTCGCGCCTTCCGACCTTCACGCGATGGTTTGGGAAGACCTCATTGCTTGCCCAATGCGACCAGGACCACGCCCGCCTTATGGATGGTCAGTTTGCCCCCATTGCCTGGAGGCCGACATCCAGGAGGGGAGGGCTCCTCACATTCGGCGCAGTTGCCCGAGCAGCGGCTTGGCCGGCTGACCTACGCCGGCGCTTGACCTATGCGACGGCCGCCACGCGCGATAGGCACCGCTATTTTCCGGGGTTACCGCCAATTTTGATCTCTTAGTTCGAGCCTACGTGGCGGTGCATTCGCAGAGTTTGCGAGCAACTCGGTCGCTGAATTTGGAGTCAGAAAACGTGCAAACCCGGAACGTTATAGCAACCGGCGGCAAGCGACCTGCGACTCGCAGAATTTGGAGTCAGTGACACGACTCGCAGGGTTTGCGATCCGTGACACGTGTCGTTCCGCGTCAATATTTATCGCCTAAGGAATATTATCAGAAATAATGTTAGGCTCGATCTGAAGCGCCAGTCGCGCCGTGGGTCGATTTAGGCGCCTTCCATGCGCCACAGAGCGCATTTCTTCGTCGCCAGTGTCGGCTTGCGGCGCGTCACCACGTCCTTGGCTCACGGCGCTGCGGCCGTGGGAGCTTGTCGGATGCTGTACGCCGTTCTCTGCTATCACATGGAAGACGTCGTCGGCGCATGGAGTCCGGCGCATGATGAGGCTGTGATGGCGCGATTGGCGGCCGTGCGCGACGATCTGGCCGGCCAAGGCCGCCTGAGCCTTTCGGCGCGGCTGCTGCCGACCACGACGGCCGTGACGCTGCGCAAGGACCGCGAGCCGCCGCTGCTGGTCGACGGACCGTTCGCGGAAACCAAGGAACAGTTGCTGGGCTTCTACCTGGTCGACTGCGCGGACCTGGCTGAAGCCGCGTCCGCCGCGCGTGAACTCGCAGCGGCAAACCCCGGCGGCTGCTACGAAATTCGTCCCGTGGCGACCGCGTGGAAATCGAACGACGTTCACGGAGCGCGCCCGTGAGCGACCCCGACTGGATCGACGCTGCGCTGGTTTCGGCGCGCCCGCGGGCCATGGCGGCGCTGCTGCGCTATTTCCGCGACCTCGACACGGCCGAGGAAGCTTATCAGGACGCCTGCCTGCGGGCTCTGAAATCCTGGCCGGAGAAAGGCCCGCCGCGCGATCCCACCGCCTGGCTGATCCTGGTGGGCCGCAACAGCGGCGTCGACGCCGCCCGCAGGAAAAGCCGTCAGACCGCCCTGCCGTCGGACGAGGTCCTGACCGACCTGGCCGCAGGCCTCGACGACGCCGAGACCGCCCTTGCCGAGCGCCTGGACGGCGCCGACTATCGCGACGACATCCTGCGGCTGCTGTTCGTCTGCTGCCATCCAGACCTGCCGGCCACCCAGCAGATCGCCCTGGCGCTGCGCATCGTCTCAGGGCTCTCGGTGCGCCAGATCGCCCGCGCCTTCCTGGTCGGCGAAAGCGCCATGGAGCAGCGGATCACCCGCGCCAAGGCCCGGGTGGCCAAGGGCGACACGCCCTTCGAAGCCCCCAGCCCCACCGAACGCGCCGAGCGGCTGCTGACCGTGATGGCCATGGTCTATCTGGTGTTCAACGAGGGCTATTCGGCCGGCGGCGCCGAGGCCGACGCGCGCCGGCCGCTGTGCCACGAGGCGTTGCGGCTGTCGCGACTGCTTCTGCGGCTGTTTCCCACCGAACCGGAAGTCATGGGCCTTACGGCGCTCATGCTGTTGCAGCATGCCCGGACGCCGGCCCGGCTGGACGCCGACGGCCTGATCGTGCTGCTCGAGGACCAGGATCGCGGTCTCTGGGACGCGGCGATGATCACCGAAGGCCTGGCCCTGATCGACAAGGCCATGCGCCATCGTCGCCCGGGTCCCTACCAGGTGCAGGCCGCCATCGCCGCCCTGCACGCCCGGGCCGAACGCGCCGAAGACACTGACTGGGCCCAGATCGATCATCTCTACGCGGCCCTTGAGCGCATGACGCCCTCCCCGGTCGTCAGCCTCAACCGCGCCGTCGCCGTCTCGAAGGTCGCCGGCCCGCAGGCCGCGCTGGACATGATCGCGCCGCTGGAAGGGCGCCTGGCCGGCTACTTCCATTTTCATGGGTTGCGGGGCGCGCTGAGCCTGCAACTGGGCCGTGACGAGGCCGCCCGCGAGGCCTTCCATCAGGCCATCGCCCTGGCCGGCGGCGCCGCCGAGGCCGCCCATATCCGCCAGCACCTCGATCGGCTGCAGGCCGAAGGCGAGAAAAATCGCGCGGCGGTGTCGGAAGGCTGAGCCGTCGCGCGTCCTTGTGGCGAACGGCCCGCAAGGGGCCACGCTCAAGGAAGTCGCCCGATGTTCAAGATACTTGCCGCCATCGTCGTCCTGGCCGTGGTCGGCCTGCTGGTCGCCGCGGCCCTGCGTCCGCCCGCCTTCCGGGTCGAGCGCTCGGTGCTGGTCAACGCCCCGCCCGAGGCCGTGCTGGCCCATGTCGCCGACTTCAAGGCCTGGCGCGCCTGGTCGCCCTACGAGACGCTCGACGCCGACCTCTCGCGCACCTACGGCGGGCCCGAGCGGGGCGTCGGCGCGACCTACGCCTGGGCCGGCAAGAAGGCCGGAACCGGCCGCATGCGCATCGTCTCGGCGACCAATCGCGAGGTCGCCATCGCGCTGGACTTCGAAAAGCCCTTCAAGGCCAGCAACACCGCCGCCTTCACCGCCGAGCCGGCCGGCGAGGCGACCCGCGTCACCTGGGCGATGGCGGGGCCCGCGCCCTACGTCTCGCGCCTGATGGGCCTGGCCTTCGACATGGACAAGATGATCGGCCGCGATTTCGAGGCGGGTCTGTCCAATCTGAAATCCGTCGCCGAGCGTAACTAAGGTCCCCTTCCCCACGAGCTTTAGAGGAAATCCGCATGGCCCGCTTTCTTCTGCTGAAGTTCGAACCCGCCCCGGGGGCGCGGGCGCTGCCCGCGCCTAGCGAAAGCAAGCAGGGCGTTGGCGACAAACGGGCGGCTTTGGCGAGAAAAGCTGAACTCGCCGGTAAGCGGGATGGCGAGCACCTTGCGCATCACTAGGCGTAGCCACCTGACGGCGGCTTCAGAAAAACTGGGGCGATCGAATCCATACCAATCAAGTAGTAATTCATCAGCGCCGTCTTCCTCCCCTTTGGCGGCGCCGAGGCGAGCGCCGCCCCGCCAGGACGATACCGACGGCTCCGGTGTCCTGGTCTGGTCCTTCGGGGGAAGGATCGGGGCGGCGCTCGCCCTTGACCTCGCCGTCCACCGATCCCACCTGAAAGCGCGTAGGCCCCGCGAAGATTGACTTTGCGGCGATTGCGCCTATTTATCCGCACCTTCGGAGCAGGTCTGGCGAATCCGCGCCGCCCGCTCGCCCAAGCACGGGCGGCTCCGAGTCCAGACCAGCGTGACATGACAGAATTTTCCGACCTCGGGCTTTCGCCCACGACCCTTCAAGCGGTCGCCGACACCGGCTACACGACCGCCACGCCGATCCAGGCCCAGGCGATCCCGGTCGCCCTCGCCGGCCAGGATGTCCTGGGCATCGCCCAGACCGGCACCGGCAAGACCGCCGCCTTCACCCTGCCCCTGATCGACAAGCTCGCCTCGGGCCGGGCCAAGGCCCGCATGCCGCGCGCCCTGGTCATCGCCCCGACGCGCGAGCTGGCCGACCAGGTCGCCTCCAGCTTCGAGAAGTACGCCAAGGGCACCAAGCTCTCGTGGGCGCTGCTGATTGGCGGCGTCTCGTTCGGCGACCAGGAAAAGAAGCTCGACCGCGGCGTCGACGTGCTGATCGCCACCCCGGGCCGCCTGCTCGACCACTTCGAGCGCGGCAAGCTGCTGATGACCGGCGTGCAGTTCCTGGTCGTCGACGAAGCCGACCGCATGCTCGACATGGGCTTCATCCCGGACATCGAGCGCATCTTCAAGCTGACGCCGCCCAAGAAGCAGACCCTGTTCTTCTCGGCGACCATGCCGCCGGAAATCACGCGCCTGACCAAGCAGTTCCTGCGCGATCCGGTCCGCATCGAGGTGGCCAAGCCGGCCACCACCAACGCCAACATCACCCAGCTTCTGGTCAAGGTCCCCTCCTCCGACCCCAAGGCCAAGCGTCTGGCTCTGCGCACCATCGTGGAGAAGGCGGCGCCGGAAACCGGCATCGTCTTCTGCAACCGCAAGACTGAAGTCGACATCGTCGCCAAGTCGTTGAAGGTGCACGGTTTCGACGCCGCCGCCATCCATGGCGACCTCGACCAGAGCCAGCGCATGAAGACCCTGGCGGACTTCCGCTCGGGAGCGCTGAAGATCCTGGTGGCCTCGGACGTCGCCGCCCGCGGCCTCGACATCCCGGCCGTCAGCCACGTCTTCAACTACGACGTCCCGCACCACGCCGACGACTACGTGCACCGGATCGGCCGCACGGGCCGCGCCGGCCGTTCGGGCGTCGCGTACATGCTGGTCACCCCCGCTGACGACAAGGGCTTCGACAAGGTCGTCAAGCTGATCGGCTCGACGCCTGACGAGGAAGTCATCGACGTCGACTACACCAACGCCGTCACCGTGCCGCGCGAAGGCGACCGCCGCCGCGGCCGTGGCGAGCGCCCGGGTCGTGAGCGCGGCGAACGCAGCGAACGTCCGGGCCGCGGCCGTCGCGAACGCGCCGAAACCGCTCCGGAAGCCGAAGTTTTGGAAGCCGTCGCCGTCGAGGCCGCGCCGGAAGTCCCGACCGAACGCGCCGAGCGTCCGGAACGCGAGCGCAAGCCGCGCCGCGAGCGTTCGCGTGATCGCGCCGCCGCCCAGACGGTCGAGGCTGGTCCGGTCGAGGAAGTCGCACCGGTCGCCCGTCCGTCGCGCGAACGCCCGCCGATGCCGGTTCGCGGCGTCCAGCCGGTTCGTGGCCGCGAGGACGACGACGATCGTCGCGTGGTCGGCTTCGGCAATGACATCCCCGCCTTCCTGCTTCGCGCCCCGCCGAAGCTGGCCAAGGTCGAGGATTGATCGACCAGGACTGACGAGCGCCTGAAAACGGCGTAGATTGGCCGGCGTGCTCCCACGGAGCCGCCGGCTTTTTCTTTGCCGACAGCCGCGTCGCCAAGGCGGCTCCGCGTGTTTTTCCCGAAGACTTCGGAGGAACCGCCATGGCCGACTTCATGCCGCAGCAATCTGATCCCGAACTGCTGGTGCACGAGCGCACCTACCATGCCTTCAGCGTCTTCGTGCGCTGGTCGATCGTCGGCGTCGCCGTCGCCCTGACGGTGCTGACCCTGTGGTTCGCCACGCCGGCGGGCTTCGTCGGCGGCGCCATCGCCGGGATCCTGCTGGGCGTGGCCGGCTATTTCGCGGTCATCCGCCACGAACAGCATCAGCCGCTGGACCTGTGGACCGAGGGACGTTGATCACGGGGCTCAAAGCGCCGCGTCGATGAACTCCAGAAGCTCGCCCAGCGGCGGCCGATAGGCGAAGCGAAAGCCGCGACGCGCCCTCGACAGCCACGAGGCTTCTCGGGGATCGGTCGGCGACGGACAGACAAGGCCGCGCCATTCGACCCCGACCTGGCGACAGGCCGCCCATACCCATCGGCTGGTGAAGTTGGCCGGCTGCACTTCGATCACCCGGGCGCCTGGGCGCAGGAACATGGCGTTGGCCAGGGCCGCGCCCGATGCGCCGACCACGACCTCTGCGCCGCGCATCAAGGCGACCTGGGCCAGCGCCGACATTCGTTCGGGCTGTACGATTACAAAGCCGCGCCTGCGCAGGGCCTCTTCGAGGGCGGCCTCGTTGACCATCACCCGCATCGACTGACTGCGGCGCGACAGATAGACACGCCGACCGCCGACGGGGCGTTCAGGCGCGGTCGCCACGATCCGTTCGGCGACCCTGCGCACCAGCGCCGTGGGCGCGTGAAGGAAGTGATCCATGGAGGTGGCGTAGGCCGACTGCTCCAGGTGGATCCTGGGCCCGCGAAGCTCCCGGAACTCGCATTCCGGAAAAGCCGCGGCCAGGAGGCTTCTCTGCCAGGGCTTCAAGGGCGGCGCGAGAACCGGCGCGCCGGCGGCGAACCCGTGCTCGACCGCGGCCAGGACCGACGGCATGGCGTCCAGTAGGAAGTGCCCGTAGTTGAAGCCCCCGCCCCAGGGCATGAACACCACGCCGCGCTCGATGGTCGTGCTCGGCTGGCGCGCCGTCAGTTTGGCGACCGGCGCGAGGTCCGGCCAACGATGCAGCGCCTCTCCGCTGGCCGACCGAAGGACGCGCCCGCCCGGTCCGGCAAGCACGCCATAGGCGGGGAACCAGTCGACGTCGCGAACATGGCAGATGTCAGGCCCGCAGGCCTCCGGCGGGGCGTCTGGGGGAAACGGCCAAGCCGCCGCCATGTCGCGCACCACGTGCGGCGCTGATAGCGGCTCGCCGGCCTCCACCAGCGGCGAGCGCCCCTCCTCGCCCCTGTTGAAGAACGCATGGCGAAGCGTCGCCATCTCCCTGTCGGGCAGGGCCTGGCGTTCATCGACGATGTCGAGGGCGGCGAACTGAGCCATGCGGCCCCTAAGGTCGATGATTCTCGTTCGACGACCATTGGTCCGGACGGATTATCGCTTGATCTGCCCCGCCAGGTACTTGCGGATGCCTTCGCCATAGGGCGGACGCAGGGCCAGCATCGGCCCGATGTCCTTCTTCAACTGGTGGAACACCGCCTTGCGGTGGCTGAACTCACGGAAGCCGTCGTGGCCGTGATAGGCGCCCATGCCGGCCGGACCGACGCCGCCGAACGGCAGGTCCTCCTGGGCGACGTGGAAGATCACGTCGTTGACCGTGGCCCCGCCGCTGGTCGTGGCGGCCAGCACCCTTTCGCGCTCGGCCTCGTCGGTCCCGAACCAGTAGAGCGCCAGGGGGCGATCCCGGCCGTTGACGTAGTCGATGGCGTCCTCGATGCGGTCATAGGCCTTCACCGGCAGCAGCGGGCCGAAGATCTCGTCCTGCATCACCGCCATGTCGTCGGTCGGTTCGAGGATCAGGGTCGGCGGGATCTTGCGGTGCTGCTGCTGGGAGAAGTCCTCGCCGGCCGGGTTCAGCTCGACCACCTTGCCGCCCTTGGCCCTGGCGTCGTCGACATAATCCTTGACCCGATCGTAGTGCCGCTGCGCCACCAGGGCGGTGTAGTCGGGGTTGTCCTTCAGCGTCGGGAAGCTCTTCGCCACCGCCGCGCGGGCGGCCTCGACGAAGCGATCGACGTCCTCGGCCGGGGCCAGCACATAGTCGGGCGCCAGGCAGATCTGGCCGGCGTTCAGCGTCTTGCCGGCCATCACCCGCGCGGCGGCGGTTTCGAGGTCGGCCCCGCGCGACAGGATCACCGGGCTCTTGCCGCCCAGTTCCAGCGTCATCGGCACCAGGTTCTCGGCTGCGGCCCGCATCACGTGCCTGGCCACCGAGGTCGCGCCGGTGAACAGCAGGTGGTCGAAAGCCAGCCCCGCGAAGGCCTGGCCGATCTCGGGCCCGCCGGTGACGACGGCGATCTCGTCCTCGTCGAAGGCCTTGGCGAACATCGCCTTCAGCAGCTCGGAGGTCGCGGGCGTGTATTCCGACGGCTTGATCATGGCCCGATTGCCGGCCGACAGCACGCCGGCCAGGGGCGCGAAGGTCAGATTGACCGGGAAGTTCCAGGGGCTGATCACGCCCACCACGCCCTTGGGCTGCCAACGCACCTCGGCCTTGGCGCCGAACAGTCCCAGCAGCGCCGGCGTCGTGCGGCGCTTCTCGGTCTTCATCCATTTGCGCACGTGGTCGCGGGCGTGCTTGAGCGGGCCGATCGAGCCGGCGACGTCGGTCAGCGCCGTGGCGTCCTTCGACCGCACGCCGAAATCGTCGCCGACCGCCTGGGCGATCTGCGTCTCGTGGTCGACCAGCAAGGCGATGCAGCGGTTCAGCCAGTCGATCCGGCGCTCGACGGGCGGCGCGCCGTCGCGCAGGTGCGCGGCCTTCTGTCGCTGAAGCAGGATCTCGAGGCTGGCCTTGGCGGCCTCGTGGCCGAGATTGGCGGGGGCGTTCATGCGGCGTCTCTCCCGAAAACGGCCTCTCGGCTCATCTTATCAGCGTTCAGAATGCTTTGGAGTTGTGACGGGCGCAAGCACCCCCGCGCAGCCTTAACCGCTCGTTTGAACTCTCGTGCCTATGCTCGCCGCGCAAGCGATCGGTCTGGGAGAAGCCCGGATCGGCGGGGGAATGAATGATGTCGGACGTCGAGACCACTCTGCGCGGGCCGGAAGCCTACAAGATCGCCCGTCGGGCCCTCGATCTGATGGAACGTCACCAGATCTGGCCGACCGCGCTGAACTTCGAACTCTGGACCCACTATGTGGCCGATCCCGACGGCGCCCTGGCGCGCGAGATCACCCGCCTGATCTCGATGGGCGAGCCCATCACCGAGATGCTGAGCGAGGAACTCGCCGCGGCCTACCTGCCCAAGGCTCGCCTCAACGAACAGATCCGCGACGCCGGCGACCTGCTCTCCAAGGAGCTGGAGTCGGTCTCCAAGGCCATCCAGAACGCCCAGAAGACCAACGCCGCCTTCGGCAAGACCCTGGCGGGCGTCTCCAAGGACCTCGACGCCCCGACCGGCGTCGAAGGCATCAAGGCCGTGGTCTCCAGCTTGGCCGACGCCACCCGTCGCGTCGCCAAGGAGAACAAGGCCCTCGAAACCCGACTGGCCGAATCCACCGCCGAGGTCGATCGCCTGCGCGAGCATCTCGAGCAGGTCCGCCGCGACGCCACTACCGATGGCTTGACCAACCTCGCCAACCGCAAGGCCTTCGACGAAGAGCTCGAGCGCGCCTGCGCCGAGGCAGACGAGGCCGGTTCGGCCATCTGTCTGGCCGTGCTCGACATCGACCACTTCAAGGGCTTCAACGACACCTGGGGCCACCAGACCGGCGACCAGGTGATCCGCTACGTCGCCAGCGTCATCGGTCGCGTCGCCGCCCTGCCCCGTTTCGCCGCCCGTTACGGCGGCGAGGAATTTGCGATGATCTTCCCGGGTGAGGCCGCCGCCATCGTCGGCGCCACGCTGGAAGAGATCCGCGTCGAGGTTTCCTCGCGCATGCTCAAGCGCCGCTCGACCAACGAGGACTTGGGCGCGATTACCCTGTCGTCGGGCTTCGCCGAGCGTCGCAAGGGCGAGACCGGCCACTCGGTCATGGAGCGCGCCGACGCCGCCCTCTACGCCTCGAAGCGCAGCGGCCGCAACCGCGTCACCGCCGCCGAGACGCAGAGCGAGTCGGCCAACGCCGCCTAAGGGATACCCGTTCTTCTCCAGAGAACCGGGTTTGAGAGAGCCGTCGGCGCTTCTGGCGCCGGCGGCTCTTGCGTTCCGCAGGGACAGTCGCGCCTAGCTGTCGTCCAGGCGCGTAAAGACGCCCGGAGGATAAGATGGCCTACGAGAAGATCCGGCTGGAAACCCAGGACGGCGTGGCCGTCGTCACCTTGTCAGACCCCGCCACCCTGAACGCCGCCAGCCCCGAGGTCGCCCGCGAACTGGCCCAGGCCTTCGGCGCGATCGCCGCCGGAAAGGTGGAGGCCCGGGCGGTGATCCTGACCGGCGAAGGGCGCGGCTTCTGCTCGGGCGCCAATCTTTCGGCGGGCGCGACCGCCGGCCGTCCCATGGATCCCGACGGCAAGCCCGACGCCGGCGCGGCGCTGGAGAGCGTCTACAATCCGCTGGTCACCCTGCTGCGCGATTTCCCGCTGCCGATCGTCACTGCCGTCAACGGCCCGGCCGCGGGCATCGGCTGCTCTCTCGCCCTGCTGGGCGACATCGTGGTCGCTGCCGACAGCGCCTATTTCCTGCAGGCTTTCCGCCGCATCGGCCTTGTGCCCGACGGCGGCTCAACCTACCTGCTGCCGCGCCTTGTCGGCAAGGCGCGGGCCATGGAGATGATGCTGCTGGGCGACAAGATCCCGGCCGCCACGGCGCTGGACTGGGGCCTGATCAACCGCTGCGTCCCCGACGCCGAGTTGATGCCCAAGGCCCTTGAGCTGGCCCGCGCCCTGGCCGAGGGGCCCGCCTCGCTCGGCGAGATCCGCCGCCTGGTCTGGAGCAGCCTGGACGCCGACTGGGTGGGGCAACTGCACGCCGAGCGCCACGCCCAGCGCGCCAGCGGCAAGACGGAGGACTTCATCGAAGGGGTCAGCGCCTTCCTGCAGAAGCGCCCGGCGGCCTTCAAGGGGCGATGAAGCCAAGCTAGACTGCGGCGATGAACGTGCTCTTCGTCTGCAGCCAGAACAAGCTGCGTAGCCCCACCGCCGAACAGGTGTTTTCGCGGTGGCCGGGGATCGAGGTCGACTCGGCCGGCCTCAACAACGACGCCGAGAACCCCGTGACGCCGGAGAACGTCGCCTGGGCCGATGTGATCTTCGTTATGGAGAAGATGCACCGGAACAAGCTGTCGAAGAAGTACCGCCAATACCTTCGCGTCAAGGTGGTATGCCTTGGTATTCCCGACGACTACGACTTCATGGACGAAGCCCTGGTGGCGCTGCTCCAGGCCCGCGTTCCGCCGTTTCTGCCGTCGCCCCGCTGACGGGGGCAGTGCACGAAACAGGGGCGGCCGCACCGGCGGCGCCCCTTTATATGTTTTCGACAATGATCTGATTTTCCTGGAAAATCAGTACGGCTTGTAACTCTTTTCTTCGACGATGTCCGACCCCGTCAGGGCGTTGATCTGGCGCTTCACGGCGGCGCGTTTGTCGTTGTCCTTGTAGACGCGGCGGGCCAGCTCGACGAACTCGGGGCCGAAGGTCTGGTTGCGCTCGCAGGCGCGCTTGCCGTCCTCGATGTCCCACAAGGCGGCGTTGATGGCGGTCAGTTCGGCCGTCAGTCTGTCCAGCTCGTCGCTCGGCGTCAGGGCGCCGGCGGCGATGCCTTCCAGCAGGGCCAGCTCCTTTCTGACGTTGGCCTCTTTCGCCGCGTCGCCGATCCGCTCGGCCTTCACGCGAAGGATGGTGATCTTGTCGACGAGTTCCCCGGCGGAGATGGGGGCGAGAATGGACATTCAGGATGCTCCGGCGATCAGGGTGTCGAGGGCGGCCTTGACCGCATCGGGCGGCAGGGCGGCCATGCCCTCTCCGTAGTCTTCGGCGCATAGCATCTCAAGACGGCGGGCCGCGGGCTTGAACTTGACGGCCTTGCGGCGGTTCAGTTGCAACGACAGCAAAGGTGCGCCACCGGCGGCCAGCATGTGGCCCGGACCGGCGTCATTGGCCACGGCCGCGGCAAGGCGTCCGGCCAGGGCGATGGCCAGGATGGGCCCCTTGACGCCTGTGAAGCCATCCGTCCGGTCTGCCTCCGGGAACAGCGCGGCGGGAACCTCCGCCCGGGCGATCGTCGCGTCTGCGGCCTCGTCGGGACCGAAGAAGAACACCGGGGTGCGTCCCGCCGCCTGCTGGGCGCGGGCCAGGTCGAGATAGCTTTCCAGCGGCCAGCGCTTTTCCTGGCCGCCGGCGCCGGGCGCCAGGCCGACATAGGTCGGGCCGTCCGGCAGAAGCGCTGCGGCGGCCGCCGTAGCGTCCACCTCGGTCAAGGTCAGCGGGCGCAAAGCCCCCTGCCCGTCACTGGCCATGCTGAGCAGCCGCGCCAGCCGATCGACCACGGCCGGCGGCCAGTCGGGCTTGCGGGCCTGCATGGCCGCCGAGACGAACCGCCCCCTGGCGGCGCGGCGCGCCACCAGGCTACGGCGCAGGTTTTCCTGGGTGTCGACGACGAGGTCGAAAGTCCGGCCGCCGAACGGCTTGACCCATGGCAGCACATCCAGCGCGCCAGCGCCCATGACCCCGTCCTTGAGGATTTCGTCTATGTAGCCGGCCACCACGCGCTTGAGCGGGCCGTCATAGACGGTATCGCCCTTGGCCGCGCACCAGGTGATCCGCGCGTCGGGAAAGGCCGCGCGCAGGCCGGCGATGAAGGGCAGCTTGATCAGGCCGTCGCCGATCACCTCGCCCATGGAATAGATCAGAACCGTCTGGACCATGGACGTCCATGGCCGCGACCGTCGCCTGCGTCAATCGCGCTGGCGGTATGTGAGCATTTACTTGCAAGTGGTGCGATTTGCGATAACGTCGGCTGCATGAGCGCCAAGCCCCGTATCGAACGCGCCGCCCTCGAGGTTTTCGCCGCCCATGGCGTCGACGGCGCCACGACCAAGCTGATCGCCGCCCGCGCCGAGGTCTCGGAGGGTGCGATCTATCGCCATTGGAAGAGCAAGGACGAGCTCGCCATCGGCCTGTTCATGGCCGCCCACAAGCGCCTGTCCGACCTGATCGAGGCCGAGGCCGGCGCCGTGCACGGCGTCGCGGCCAAGGCCGCCGCCCTGGTCAAGGCCTACTGCACGGCCGCCGACGAGGACTGGACGCTGTTCTCGTTCCACCTGCTGCAACTGCACCACTTCCTGCCCTACTACCAGGATGACGGCCGCGATCCGGTCACCCTGGTCGAGATGATCATCAAGTACGCCATGATGAAGATGGAGCTGCCGCCGGGCGATCCCCGGGTCGTGGCCGCCATGGCTATCGGCGTGATCACCCAGACCGCCCAGAACAAGGCCTACGGGCGCCTGGGCGACGACGCCCTTTCGGCCCATGCTCCGCTGATGACCGCGGCCGTCCTGGCCGTGCTCAAGGCCCGCTGACCCCCAACCGCCCAAGCCCTTCAAAGGACCGAACAATGCGCAGCGCGCTGTTCAACGCCTACTACTGGGTTCTGTCGATCTTCTACGGCCTGTCGGCCGCTCTCTCGGCCCTTTTGCCGGGCCGCCGCCCAGTGACCTTCGCCCTGCGGCTGTATTCCAAGCGCATGCTGTGGGCGCTGCGCGTCTTGGCCGGCATCCAGGTCGAGCTGAAGGGCCAGGAAAACCTGCCGAAGGGGGCCTTCATCATCGCCGCCAAGCACCACAGCTGGGGCGACGGCTTCGTGATGTTCGCCAATGTCGACAACCTTTCCTTCGTGACCGGCGACCACCTGGAGAAGTTCCCGCTGCTGGGCAACATTCTCAAGAAGTTCGGCGCCATCGTCGTCGACAGCTGCGGCGGCCCTGAAGCCCGCGCCGCCCTGTCCAAGAGCGCCGCCCAGGTCGCCGCCGAGGGGCGCCGCATCCTGATCTATCCGGAAGGCCACCTGGCCGCCCCGGGCGAGCGCTTCCGCTACCGCACGGGCGTCTACCACATGAGCCAGGATTTCGGCCTGCCGGTGGTGCCGGTAGCCACCAACCTCGGCTGTTTCTGGAAGCAGCAGGAAGCGAAAAAGACCCCCGGCCGCGCCACGGTGGAGTTCCTGCCTGCACTGCCCCAGGGCCTGCAGAAGGCCGAGTTCATGAAGCTGCTGGAGAACACGGTCGAGACCCGCACCAACGAACTGATCGCGGAGGCCACCGGCCAGCCGGTGAAGGCCTCGGTGCTGGTCGATCCGCCGAGGAAGAAGCCGGCCGAAGCCGAGCCGCTGTCGGCGTAACCCGATGCGCTTCGCTGTCCTCATGGGCCTGACCTATGCGACGGCGCTGGCTTCGGCGGCTCTCCACCTGGCCGCGACACGGGGGCCATCGACCCAAGACATCTGGGCGAAGGCGATCCCCTTCTCCTGGCCCTGTCGCACGCCGCGCGCCTGGCTTGGCTGCTGTCGATGATCGCGACGGTGTTCATGCTGCAGGGGCGGGTGCTGTGGACCGCGCCGAGCGCCCTGCCCGCCCTGCTGCCTTGGACCGGTTTCGCCGCGCTGGTGCTGGCCTGCGCAACAGGCTCGTCCGGCTGCTTCTGAGGGAGACGGCTATGCTGCCCAACCTGCTGACCGCGCTTCGCCTGCTCGCCCTGCCCTTCCTGGTCTGGACCGTTATGGTCGACGCCGGCTGGGTCGCTGTTGCGCTCTTCCTGGGCGCTGGCCTGACCGATGTGCTCGATGGCTGGATCGCCCGGCGCCTTGGCCTGACCTCGGCCTTCGGCGCGATGTTCGACCTGCTGGCCGACCGGATGCTGACCCTGGTCAGTCTGGGGACGCTGATGGCCTCCGGCGCGTTTACAGGCGCCTGGATCGCCGTTCCGCTGGTGCTGATCGCCAGGAACTTCGTCGTCGCCGGATTGCAGCAGGCGCTGCCGGGGCGGGACTTCAACTACCCGCCGATCGAACACCCGAAGATCGCCCTGAACTTCCTGGGCGTTGGCCTCCTGCTCTCGCCGGTCGGCGCGCAGTCAGTCGGCCTATGGATGCTGGCGGCCAGCGCGGCGCTGTCGGTCGTGACGATGGCGCTCTATGCGCGCCGGGCCGCGCCCAGCTTCCAGGTCAATCCAACGCCTCGGGCGCAGGCTGGATCGTGACGCTCTCGCCGCAGCCGCAGGCGTCGGTTTCGTTCGGATTGTGGAACACGAACTTCGACGACAGCTTGGTGATCTCGTAGTCGATCTGCGTGCCGATCAGGAACAGCACCGCCTTCGGCTCGATCAGTATGGTGACGCCCTTGTCCTCGACGACTTCGTCGATGGGGCCCTTCTCCTTGGCGTATTCGAAGACGTACTCCTGGCCCGCGCAGCCGCCGTTCTTCACGCCCACGCGCAGACCGGCATACGGCTGATCGGCGCGATCCATGATTTCCTTCACACGCGTGGCCGCGGCGTCGGTCAGGGTGACGACCTTGGGACGCGGGCGACGCGGACGGGGGCTGACGGCGGCTTCCATGGCGGGCTCCTGCCTTAGAACATGTTCAGCTGCAGCTTGGCCTCGTCGCTCATGCGCGAGGCGTCCCACGGCGGATCGAACGTCAGGTCAACATTGCACGACCGGATGCCCTCGATCTCCATGATCGCGTCCTTGACCCAGCCGGGCATGTCGCCGGCCACCGGGCAGCCCGGCGCGGTCAGGGTCATGTCGATGGCCACGTCCTTGTCGTCGCTGACGTCGACCTTGTAGATCAAGCCGAGCTCGTAGATGTCGACCGGGATTTCCGGGTCGTACACCGTCTTCAGCTTCTCGATCAGCTGGTCGGTCAGGCGGTTCAGCTCGTCCTGGGACAGGGCCGTCGCGGCGGGGGCTTGGTCGGTCATCGGCTCAACTGAAGAAGCTACGGGCCTTGTCCAGCGCGTCCACGAACGCGTCGGCCTCGGCAGGCGTATTATATAGGGCGAAGGAAGCGCGAGCGCTCGACGTCACCCCGAACCTTTTCATCAGGGGCTCGGCGCAGTGCGTGCCGGCGCGTACGGCCACGCCATAGCGGTCCAGCACCTGGGCCACGTCATGGGCGTGGGCGCCCTCGACGACGAAGCTCATCACCGCGCCCTTGCCCGGGGCCGTGCCAAGGATCCGCACGCCGTTGACGCCTTCCAGCCGCTGGGCCACCCGCTCGTACAACGCGTGCTCGTGAGCCAGGGCCGCGTCGCGGTCGATGGTGTTCAGCCACTCGATGGCCGCACCCAGGCCGACGGCTTCCAGGATCGCCGGCGTGCCGGCCTCGAACCGGTGCGGCGGGTCGGCATAGGTGATCTTGTCCAGAGAGACCGAACCGATCATCTCGCCGCCGCCCTGGTACGGCGGCAGGGCCGCCAGGCGCTCGGCCTTGCCATACAGCACGCCGATGCCGGTGGGGCCGTAGAGCTTGTGGCCGCTGAAGACGTAGAAATCGACGTCCAGCGCCTTCACGTCCACCTTGGTGTGGACGATGCCCTGGCAGCCGTCGAGCAGCACCGGCGCGCCGGCGTCGTGAGCCAAGCGCACGATCGTGGCCACGTCGTTGACCGTGCCCAGCACGTTCGACATGTGGGTGACGGCGACCATCTTGGTCTTCTCCGACAGCAGGCCCGCATAGGCCTCCATGTCGAGACGGCCATCGTCGAGCACGGGCACGAACTTCAGGACGACGCCGTAGCGTTCGCGCAGGAAGTGCCACGGCACGATGTTGGCGTGGTGCTCCATCTCCGAGAGCACGATCTCGTCGCCGGCCCTCAAGGACCGCCCAAAGGTGTCGGCCACCAAGTTCACCGCCTCGGTGGCGCTCTTGGTGTAGACGATCTCGTTGACGTCGGCGTTGATGAAGGCTGCGATGGTTTCGCGAGCCTTTTCATAGGCTTCTGTCGTTTCGTTGGCCAGCGTGTGCAGGCCGCGATGGACGTTGGCGTACGACGTGCGGGCCAGGCCCGTCATGGCGTCCAGCACCGAGTCGGGCTTCTGGGCGCTGGCGGCGCTGTCCAGATAGATCAGCGGCTTGCCGTGCACCGTGCGCGACAGGATCGGGAACTGGGCGCGGATCGCGTCGAGGTCGAAGGTCACGCTCATTCGGCCCCACCTTCTTCTGAGCGTCCCAACTGCTTGGCGACCCAGGCGGCGGCGATCTCGCGGGCGCCGTCGTGCTCGATGCGCTCGACCACCTCGCCCACGAAGGCCTGGGTGAGCATGGCGCGGGCCTCCAGCTCGGGAATGCCGCGCTGGCGGGCGTAGAACACCGCTTCCTCGTCCAGGGCGCCGATGGTGTTGCCGTGGGCGCACGAGACGTCGTCGGCGAAGATCAGCAGTTCCGGCTTGGCGTCGATCTCGGCCCTGTCCGACAGGATCAGGGCGTGGTGGCCCATGCGCGCGTCGGTCTGGTCGGCGCCTTCGGCGACGATGATGCGGCCCTGGAACACGCCGCGGGCCTGGTCGGCGACCATGCCCTTGGTCAGCTGGGTGGTGACGCCGTCGACGCCGCCATGGGTGACCACGGTGGTCTGGTCGGCGTGGCGCTGGGCGTTCAGCAGGTAGATCCCGTCCAGTCGCACCTGGGCGTGGGCGCCGGGATGGGCGACGTGGGTCTCGATCCGCTGGCGACGCGCGCCGCCGGTCAGGACGGTCTGGTTGAAGGTCGCGCCGGCGGCGACCTTGACGATCGCCGTCGTCACGGCGACGGCTTCCGCCGCGTCGTCGGCCAGCACGATGCGCTCCAGCTTGGCGCCCTCTTCGAGGAAGATCTCGATCAGGGTGTTGGCCAGGTAGCGGTCACCCCGCCCCTCATGGCTTTCGAGCAGCACGGCCGACACGCCGGCCTTCACCACGACGCCGAGACGAGCATGGTGGGATGTGCCGTCGGTGGCCGACACGAAGCGCACGCTCGCCGCGTCGTCGCCGTTGAACTGGATGATCGACGCCCGCGGCTCGATCGCATGATCCGCGGCGATCGCCGCCATCGGCAGGCTCGCGCGGTCATAAGGATTGTCCGGCGCGTCATGCTCGAAGAACTCGACGGTCTCGGCGTCTTTGCCCGGCCACCAGTTCTGGCGTCCGTTGGCGATGATCAGTTCGGCGTTCGCCTGCCCTTCGAACGGGCCGCTGGACTTGATCACGTCGAAGAACACCGGCGAGACCGGCGGCACGGTCCGGATCAGGCCGCGCAGGTCGGTCCAGCGCCAGTCTTCGTGACGGCGCGACGGCAGGTCGCTGTTCTCGATGGCGGTCGAAAGGCTCACGCGGCGGCCCCGACGTACTTGTCGTAGCCTTCGGCTTCCAGCTGCAGGGCCAGTTCCGGGCCGCCCGAGGCGACGATCCGGCCGGCGGCCAGCACGTGCACGCGGTCGGGTTTGATGTAGTCGAGCAGGCGCTGGTAGTGGGTGATCACCAGCATGCCGCGCTCAGGGCTGCGCAGGGCGTTGACGCCTTCCGACACGATCTTCAGGGCGTCGATGTCGAGGCCCGAGTCCGTCTCGTCGAGGATCAGGAACTTCGGCGACAGCATAGCCATCTGGAAGATCTCCATCCGCTTCTTCTCGCCGCCCGAGAAGCCGACGTTCAGGCCTCGCTTGAGCATCTCGAAGTCGATCTTCAGCGACGCGGCCTTTTCCTTGGCCAGCTTCAGGAAGGCCGGGGCGGCGATCTCGTCCTCGCCGCGGGCGCGGCGCTGGGCGTTCACGGCGGTGCGGATGAAGGTCAGGGCCGGCACGCCCGGGATTTCCAGTGGATACTGGAACGACAGGAACACGCCCTTGGCGGCCCGCTCGTTGGGCTCCAACTCCAGCAGGTCCTCGCCGTTCAGGCTGGCCGAACCTTCGGTCACTTCATAGCCGCCGCGACCGCTCAGCACATAGGACAGCGTCGACTTGCCGGCGCCGTTCGGACCCATGATGGCGTGCACTTCGCCGGCCGGCACCTCGAGCGTGACGCCCTTCAGGATCGGCTTGTCTTCGACGCGGGCGTGGAGATTATTGATCGAAAGCATTTAACCGACGGATCCTTCGAGAGAAATCGCCACGAGCTTCTGGGCCTCGACGGCGAACTCCATGGGCAGTTGTTGCAGCACGTCGCGGACGAAGCCGTTGACCAGCAGGGCCACGGCCTCTTCCTGCGAAAGCCCGCGCTGCTGGCAGTAGAACAGCTGGTCGTCCGACAGGCGCGTCGTGGTGGCCTCGTGCTCGAACACCGACTGGCCGTTGCGGGCCTCGATGTAGGGCACGGTGTGGGCGGCGCAGGTCTTGCCGATCAGCAGGCTGTCGCACTGGGTGAAGTTGCGCGCGCCCTTGGCCTTGGGGTGGGCCGAGACCAGGCCGCGATAGGTGCTGGTCGACTTGCCCGCGCTGATGCCCTTGGCGACGATCCGCGACTTGGTGTTGGCGCCCAGGTGGATCATCTTGGTGCCGGTGTCGGCCTGCTGATGACCGTTGGTGACGGCGATCGAGTAGAACTCGCCCGACGAGCCCTCCCCACGCAGCACGCAGGACGGGTACTTCCAGGTGATGGCCGAGCCGGTCTCGACCTGGGTCCACGACACCTTCGAACGATCCCCGCGGCAGTCGGCGCGCTTGGTCACGAAGTTGTAGATGCCGCCCTTCCCCGTTTCCGGATCGCCCGGATACCAGTTTTGGACGGTCGAGTACTTGATCTCGGCGTCGTCCAGCAGGACGAGCTCGACCACGGCCGCGTGCAGCTGGTTCTCGTCGCGCATCGGGGCCGTGCAGCCCTCCAGGTACGAGACGTAGGCGCCCTTGTCGGCGATGATCAGGGTGCGCTCGAACTGGCCGGAATCCTTAGCGTTGATCCGGAAATAGGTCGACAGCTCCATCGGGCAGCGCACGCCCGGCGGCACGTAGACGAACGAGCCGTCCGAGAACACCGCGCTGTTGAGGCAGGCGAAATAGTTGTCCGAAGTCGGCACCACGCTGCCCAGGTACTGCCGCACCAGTTTCGGATGCTCGCGGATCGCCTCGCTCATCGAGCAGAAGATGACGCCGGCCTGGGCCAGCTCTTTCTTGAAGGTCGTGACGACCGAGACGGAGTCGAACACCGCATCCACGGCGTAGCGCGGCGCGCCCTCGACGCCGGCCAGCACGGCCTGCTCCTTCAAGGGGATGCCCAGCTTCTCGTAGACGGCCAGCAGCTCGGGATCGACCTCGTCCAGGCTCTTGGGCCCTTCCTTGGTCTTCGGCGCGGCGTAGTAGTAGGTGTCCTGGTAGTCGATCTTGGGATAGCTGACCTTTGCCCAGTCAGGCTCTTCCAGCTCGAGCCAACGGCGATAGGCCTCCAGACGCCATTCCAGCATCCACTCCGGCTCGTCCTTCTTGGCCGAGATGAAGCGTACGATGTCCTCGGAGAGGCCCTTGGGGGCGAACTCCTGGTCGATGTCGGTCGTAAAGCCGTGCTCGTACTTTTCGAGCGCTGCGACAGTGTCGATCGTTTCCTTGACCGCGGCCATCAAGCCACCTCCCGGCGTCGTGCGCCGATACGCTTCCAGGCGGCGAGCCAGGCGTCGCCGCACACAATCCAATCCGCTTCCGTGCTCGCCCAGCCGCCGCTGACGCGCAGCGCGAAGGGGGCGAGATCGGAACGGCCCATGGCCTCGACCACGCGACTGGCCTTGACCTTGCCCGACGAGCAGGCGCTGCCGGCGCTGACCATCACCCCGGCGAGATCCAGGTTCATGACCTGGACCTGCGAGGCGAAGCCCTTGGCGGCCAAGCAGAGAGTTTGAGGCAGGCGCCCAAGGCCGCTTTCTGGGCCCTCCCCGAGCACCACGCCGCCAGCGTCCTTGACCCGCTGGGCCAAGGCGTCGCGCCAAATGCCCTGATCGGCCGCCTGGGGCAAGTCCCGCAGGGCGGCGACCGCGGCCGCGCCGAAGCCGGCGATGCCCGCGACATTCTCTGTGCCCGCACGGCGACCACGCTCCTGGCCGCCGCCATGCTGGCGACGCACCACATTGGCCCGCGTGCCGGCGACCAGGGCGCCGACGCCCTGGGGGCCGCCGATCTTGTGGGCCGACAGCGCCAGGGTGTCGGCGCCGAGGGCGGAGAAGTCGATGGCGATCTTGCCGGCCGCCTGCACGGCGTCGACATGCAGCAGGCCATCGGCCGCGCGCACGATCGCCGAAGCCTGCGCCACCGGCTGGATGACGCCCGTCTCGTTGTTGGCCAACATCAGGCAGACCAGCGTCCGCCCCTCGCCCGCCAGCAGGTCGGAAAGCTTGGAAAGGTCGGCCACGCCGTGTTCGTCGACCGGCAGCACCGCGACCGAGACGCCGCTGGCGGCGGCCGTCTCGATCACGGCGTCGTGCTCGATGGCGCTGACCACCAGGCGCTTCACGCCCGAGGCGACGGCGCTTTCGATGGCCAGGGCGTTGGCTTCGGTGCCGCCGCTGACGAAGGTTACCGAGCCGGCGACCACGCCGACCAGTTCGCCCACCTGTTTACGGGCGGTCTCGACCACGTCGCGGGCGGCGCGGCCGGACGCATGCACCGAGCTCGGATTGCCGGCCAGTTCGAAGGCGCGCAGCACCGCTTCACGCGCCTCGGGGCGGATCGGGGCGGTGGCGTTGTAGTCCAGATAGATGGCGGGCTTGCTGGTCACGCCGCGACCTTCGCCTCCGGCCGCAGGCGCCCTTCCAGCACGTCGGCGATGGTCACCGAGGCCAGGTACGAATGGATCTGCCGGCCCATTTCCTCCCAGAGGTCGTGGGTCAGGCACTTGGCGCCGCCGGCCATGCAGCCCTTGTGGCCGTTCTTGCCGACACCGCAGCGCGTTGCGCGCAACGGCTCGTCCACGGCCATGACGATGTCGGAGATGCGGGTGGCGCGGGCTTCGGCCGCCAGCCGGTAGCCGCCGCCCGGGCCGCGGGCGCTGACCACCAGGCCCTTGCGGCGCAGGCGGGCGAAAAGCTGTTCGAGATAGGAAAGCGAGATCTGCTGGCGGGCGGCGATCTCGGCCAGCGCCACCGCGCGACCTTCCGCCTCGTCCTGCTTACGGGCGAGGTCGGTCATGGCCATCACGGCGTAACGTCCCTTCGTGCTCAGGCGCATCGCGCGCTCTCCCTTGCAGATTCCCCGCGCAACGGCCTTTGCGTATGCTACAAGCCGCGACTTCGCGCCGCGCCCGGCAAGGGCGCTTCGCGCGATGCGGATGTAAGAAGACCAAGCGCGGCGGTCAAGTATTCCATGCGCCCTTCGCGGCGAATGGTGCGGCCCCCGACGCCCCAACTCGTGACGGGGATCTGAATGCCTGACGTTATTTTGACTGGCGCCGCGGGCCGTATCGAAGGTCGCTATTCGCCGGGCAAGACCGACAATGCGCCCATCGCGCTGATCCTGCACCCGCACCCCAAGGCCGGCGGCCACATGAATCACCCGGTGTCGGTGCAGCTGTACCACCTGTTCATGAAGCGCGGTTTCGCGACCCTGCGCTTCAACTTCCGCGGCGTCGGCCGCAGCCAGGGCGAGTTCGACAGCGGCATCGGTGAACTGGCCGACGCGGCCACGGCCCTGGACTGGTTGCAGGCCAACAACCCGGCCGCCGCCCAGACCTGGGTCGCCGGCTACAGCTTCGGCGCCTATATCGGCATGCAACTGCTGATGCGTCGCCCCGAGACGGACGGCTTCATCTCGGTGTCGCCGCCGACCAACATGTACGACTTCAGCTTCCTGGCCCCCTGCCCGGCCTCGGGCCTGATCCTGACCGGCGGCGCCGACACCGTCGTGCCGCCCGTAGAGGTCGAGCGCGTGGTCTCCAAGCTGCGCACCCAGAAAGGCATCGTCATCGACTACGAAGTCATCGACAAGGCCACCCACTTCTGGGCCGAGCACCTGCCCTTCGTGGAGCAGACGGTCGGCGGCTACATCGACAAGCGCCTGGAAGCCAACCCGATCCCGTAGGGGGCGGCGCCCTCCCGGCTCCGAAGAGCCCGCTCTCGGCGACGAGGGCGGGCTTTTTGTTTTCCGGGCGGAGCCTATCCTTCGCGACTGCGAGACAGCCTCGCCGCAAAGTTCTAAGACCGCAGGTATCGCTATCAGCGGAGATCGCCGGCCATGCACTACGACATCGTGATCGTCGGCGGCGGCGCGGGCGGACTGGAACTCGCCGCGCAACTGGGCCGCAAGCTCGGCCGTCGCGCCGGCAAGGAGCGGATCCTGCTGATCGACCGGTCCGGCTTCCACATCTGGAAGCCCAGCCTGCACGAAGTGGCCGCCGGCACGCTCGACGTTCACCAGGAGGGCCTCTCCTACCCGATCCTTGGTCGCGCCAATCACTTCAGCTTTCACCTGGGCGAACTGTCGGGCCTGGATCCCGTCGCCAAGCGGCTGACGCTGAAGGCCATCACCACCAAGGACGGCGCGGTGCTCGTGCCCGAGCGCTCGATCACCTTCACCTGGGGCGTGATCGCCCTCGGCAGCGGCTCAAACCTGTTCGGCACGCCGGGCGCCGAGACCGCCCACCTGCTGGAGCGCACGGAGGACGCCGAGGCCTTCCACACCCGCCTGCTGGCCGCCTTCATGAAGGCCTCGTTCGCGCCCGAGCGCACCATGGGCGTGGCCATCGTCGGCGGCGGGGCCACGGGCGTGGAGCTGTCGGCCGAACTGCTGGAGGCCCATCGCGAACTCCTGGAAAGCCTGGGCGTCGAGCAGCGCTTTCGTCTCGACATCACCATCGTCGAGGCCGCTCCGCGCATCCTCGGCGGGCTGCCCGAAAAGACCTCGGCACAGGCGACCGTGGCCCTGGAGCGCAAGGGCGTGCGCGTGCGCACCGGCGCCAAGGTCATCGCCGTGCACCCCGAGCGGCTGGAGACCAGCGTCGGCGACGTTCCCGCCGACCTGATCGTCTGGGCCGCGGGCGTGAAGGCGGCCGACAGCAATGTCGAGCTGGGCCTGGAGACCAATCGTCTCAACCAGTTCGTGGTCGACGACCACCTGGAAACCTCGGCGCCGGGCATCTGGGCCCTGGGCGACTGCGCCGCCTGCCCGTGGAAGGACGGCAAGCTGGTTCCCGCCCGCGCCCAGGCCGCCCACCAGCAGGCCAGCTACCTGGCCAAGGTGCTGCTGGCCCGCCTGCGCCAGGCGCGGGTGGAGGAGCCCTATGTCTACAAGGACTTCGGCTCTCTAGTGTCGCTGGGCGAGAACAAGGGCGTCGGCGCGTTGATGGGCGGCCTCGGCGGTCCCAACTTCTTCATCGAAGGCTTGGTGGCCAAGTGGTTCTACGTCTCGCTGCACCTGGCCCACCACAAGGCCATCCTCGGCGTCGGCAAGACCATCACCTTGGCGTTGGCCCGACTGCTGCAGCAGCGGGTGGCGGGGCGGTTGAAGCTGCATTAGCCCCTCTCCCACAGAGGGAGAGGGACAGCTCATTCGCCGATCGGCATCACCCAGACAGTGGGAAACTGACGCTCGAAACGGCCCAGGGCCTGCGGATCCATGCGGGCGACGAGGCGAACCTCGCCGTCCTCCATGTCCTCGCGCTCGACGACGCGGCCGTTGCGATAGATCCAGGCCAGAGCCTCGCCGTCGGCGGGGCCAAGGCGCAGGGCCATCGGCGGAGTGTCGTCGATCAGGCCGCCGACCCGCTTGAGCAGTTCGGCGCAGCCCTCGCCGGTCACGGCGGAGACCGGCGAGGCGTCGGACCGCTTGGCGCGGCCTTCGAGGATCTCGCGCTCCTCGCCCTCGACCAGGTCGATCTTGTTCCAGACCTCGACCACGGTCTTGCCGTCGTCGGCGGTGACCTTCAGCTCCGACAGCACCGCCTGGACGTCGCGCGCCTGGGCGTCGGTGTCGGGATTGGCCACGTCACGGACGTGCAGCACCACATCGGCCTCCTGCACCTCCTCGAGGGTGGCGCGGAAGGCCTCGACCAGCTCGTGGGGCAGGTCGGAGATGAAGCCCACAGTGTCGGACAGGATGGCCGGGCGGCCGTCAGGCAGCTTCACCGTCCGCAGCGTCGGGTCGAGCGTGGCGAACAGCATGTCCTGGGCTACGACCTCGGCGTTGGTCAGGCGGTTGAACAGCGTCGACTTGCCGGCGTTGGTGTAGCCCACCAGCGCCACCGTCGGGTACGGGACCTTCTTGCGGGCGCTGCGGTGCAGGGTGCGGGTGCGCCGCACTTCCTCCAGTTCGCGCTTGAGCTTGCCGATCGTGCCGGCGATCAGGCGCCGGTCGAGCTCGATCTGGGTTTCACCGGGGCCGCCGGTCGAGCCGGTGCCGCCCCGCTGGCGCTCAAGGTGGGTCCAGGTGCGCACGAGGCGCGAGCGCTCGTAGTCGAGCCTGGCCAGCTCGACCTGCAGCTTGCCTTCGCGGGTGCGGGCGCGGCGGGCGAAGATCTCGAGGATCAGGCCGGTGCGGTCGACCACCTTGACGCCCAGGCCGCGCTCGAGATTGCGCTGCTGGACGGGGGTGAGCTGGTCGTCGAACACGGCGACGTCGATTTCCTCGACCTCGCAGATGACCTTGAACTCCTGGATCTTGCCGCTGCCGAACAGGGTCGCGGGCGTGACGGCGCGCAGCGGCGCTATGGCCGTTTCGACGACGTCGAGATCAAGGGCGATGGCGAGGCCGACGGCCTCTTCGAGGCGCGCCTTGGGATCGCGCGCCTCCAGAGCGGCCTGCCCGCGAGCAGGCCGCACCGGATGGATCACGAAGGCCCGAAGGATCGGGTCGGCGTGATCGATAAGTCCATCGGGGGACTTAGAAGTAGATTTTGACAAAAGAGCCTTGGACTTAGTCGTCTTGATCGGCGCTCGGCTCGTACAGCTGAACGGGCTGAGCCGGCATGATCGTCGAGATGGCGTGCTTGTAGACCAGTTGAGACTGGCCGTCGCGGCGCAGCAGAACGCAGAAGTTGTCGAACCAGCTGACCACGCCCTGCAGCTTGACGCCGTTGACCAGGAAGATAGTGAGCGGCGTCTTGGACTTGCGCACGCTGTTCAGGAAGGTGTCCTGAAGATTCTGTTTCTTGTCGGCGGACATTGGGGATTCCCCTCTCGTTGAAATCGGAAGGCAGAACGCCCTCCACACAAACAAGCTCATGCTAGAGCATTTTTCGCCGTTTGATATGACTTTCCGGCGAGAAAATGCACGCGCAGCGGCGAGCGATCCTAGATCGCTCCCGCGCGCGCCCGCTCGATATAGAGAGCCCGCAGGCGGCTCGCCACCGGTCCCACGACGCCATCGCCGATCTTGACGCCGTCGATGCTGGTGATCGGGGTCACCAGGCTGCCGGCGCCGGTGATGAAGGCTTCCTTGGCGCTCTTGGCTTCTTCGACCGTGAATGGCTGCTCGGCGACCGGCAGGCCGGCCTCGGCGATCACGTCCAGCAGCGTCAGGCGGGTGACGCCGCGCAGGATGTTGGCCTGGGTGTCGCGGGTGCGCAGGCGGCCCTCGGCGTCGACGATCCAGGCGTTGGACGAGGCGCCTTCGGTCACCAGGCCCAGGTCGTCGACGAACCAGGCCTCGATGGCGCCGCGCTCGCGGGCGGCCTGCTTGGCCAGCGCGTTGGGCAGCAGGCCGATGGTCTTGATGTCGCAGCGGCCCCAGCGGTTCTCCGGCACGGTGATCACGGCCGAGCCCTTGGCCGCCTTGGCCTCGATGGCGGCGCGATCAACCGAGCGCGCGGTGATGACGACCGCCGGCGGCACGGCCGGATTGGGGAAGGCGTGGTCGCGCTTGGCCACGCCCCGGCTGACCTGCAAATAGACGAGGCCTTCGCGCACGTGGTTGCGACGGATGGCTTCACGCAGCACGACGGTCAGGGCCGCCTCGCTCATCGGGTGGGCGATGCGCAGTTCGTCCAGGCTTCGCCACAGACGGGCGAAGTGACCTTGCGCGTCGGCCAGCTTGCCGTCGAACACGGCCCAAACCTCGTAGACCCCGTCGGCCAGTTGGTAGCCGCGGTCCTCGATGTGCACGGCGGCCTGACCGTGACGCACGAAGCGGCCGTTGACGTAAGCGAAACGCGACATCGGGGTCCTTACTCTTCTTCCTCGCCGCGGCCGCCGGCCACGCCCAGGGACTTCAGCTTGCGGTGCAGGGCCGAGCGCTCCATGCCGATGAAGTTGGCCGTGCGCGAGATATTGCCGCCGAACCGCAGGATCTGGGCGTTGAGATACTCGCGCTCGAACAGTTCGCGGGCCTCGCGCAGCGGCAGTGCGATGATCCGCTCGGCGCCGATCGCGCCCGAGCCGCCGCTGGCGGGCTGCTCGGAGGCGTTCAGCATCTCGGCGGTGATCAGGTCGCCGGGCTCGCCGGCGGCGAGGATCAGCATCCGCTCGACGTTGTTGCGCAGTTGGCGGACGTTGCCCGGCCAGGCCTGGACCTGAAGCGTCGCCAGGGCGTCCTCGCCCAGGCGACGGCGCTGCATGCCGGTGGCCTCGCTGATCCGCTCAATGAAGTAGCTGATCAGTTCCGGGATATCCTCGCGCCGCTCGGCCAGGCCGGGCACGCGCACGGGCACCACGTTGAGGCGATGGAACAGGTCCTCGCGGAAGCGTCCGGCGGCGATCTCCTCGCGCAGGTCGCGCGACGTGGACGAGATCACCCGTACGTCGACCTGCACGTCGCTGTCCCCGCCCACGCGGCGGAAGCGTTGCTCGACCAGCACCCGCAGGATGCGGCTCTGGGTCTCGCGCGGCATGTCGGCCACTTCGTCGAGATAGAGGGTGCCGCCGTGTGCGCGCTCGAACACGCCGATCTTGCGCGGGCGACCGCCCTCGCCTTCCTCGCCGAACAGCTCGACATCGAGGCGCTCGGGGGCCATGCCGGCCGAGCTGACGGCCACGAACTCGGCGCGGGTGCGGGCGCTGGCGCTGTGGATCAGGCGCGCGACCAGTTCCTTGCCCGAGCCGGGCGGACCCGCGACCAGCACGCGGCTGTTGGCCGGAGCCACCTTGGCGATCATCTGGCGCAGGGCCTGGGCGGCCTGCGACTTGCCCATCAGGCCGTCGGAGGCGAAGCTCTGGGCCCGCAGGCGGCGGTTCTCGCGCTTGAGGTTGGCCGCCTCAAGCGCGCGCTCGACCACCAGCAGCAGCCGGTCGGACTTGAACGGCTTCTCCAGGAACTCGTAGGCGCCGCGCTTGATGGCGCTGACGGCCGTCTCGATGTTGCCGTGGCCCGAGATCATGATCACCGGCAGGTCGGCGTCGAGCGTCTTGACCATGTCGAGCAGCTCCAGCCCGTCCATGCCCCCGCCCTGCATCCAGATATCGAGGACCAGCAGGGCGGGCTTGCGGGCGCGCAAAGCGGCCAGGGCCTGGTCGGCGTCGGCGGCCGTACGCACGGCGTAGCCTTCGTCCTCCAGGATGCCCGCCACCAGATCGCGGATGTCGACCTCGTCGTCGACCACCAGCACGTCGGCGCTCATGTCATCTCCTCTACGCCGTTGGCAGTCGGCGCCGCGGCGAGCCGCGCCGACACCGGAAACTTCAGGACGACGCGCGCGCCAGCATGGCCGTGCGCGTCGGTGAGGACCAGCTCGCCGCCGTGGTCCTCCATGATCCGCTTGACGATGGCCAGGCCGAGGCCCGTGCCCTTCTCGCGGGTGGTCACATAGGGCTCGGCCAGCCGGTCGCGATCCTTCGCGGGCAGGCCGACGCCGTTGTCCTCGACGATGATGCAGAGCGCCTCGTCGTCGGAGACCAGGGTCGCACCGATCTGGCCGCGCGGTTCGGGCGTCAGGTGACGCCGCGCTCCGACCGCCTCGCCGGCGTTCTTCAGGATGTTGGTCAGCGCCTGGCCGACCATGCGCGCATCGCAATTGACCCAGACGGCGCCGCCCGGCTCGTCGATAACGACGTCGGTGTCGGCGTCGACCACGCGCTGGGCGAACACGCCCGCACGCAGAAGTTCGGCCAGGTCGGCCGGCGCGAAGCGCGGCGCGGGCATGCGGGCGAAGGCCGAGAACTCGTCGACCATGCGGCCGATGTCGCCGACCTGGCGGATGATGGTGTCGGTGCAGCGATCGAAGGTCTCGAGGTCGCCGGTGATGTCCTTGCGGTACTTCCGGCGGATGCGCTCGGCCGACAGCTGGATCGGCGTCAGCGGGTTCTTGATCTCGTGGGCGATGCGGCGGGCAACGTCCTTCCAGGCGGCGTTGCGCTGGGCCGCCATCAGGCGCGTCACGTCGTCGAAGGTCAGCACCTGGCCCTCGGCGGCGTGACCGGCGGCCCGGACGCGCAGGCGCAGGGTCTCGCCGCCCCGCACCACATCGATCTCGACCTCGGCGTTGGGGCGGCCCTGGCCGATCTCCTCCAGCACCTGGCCGAACTCCGGCGCGGCCTCGACCAGATCCTGGCCCTCGGCGGTCTCGTCCAGCGCCAGCAGCTCGCCCGCGCGCCGGTTAAGGGCCGAGATACGGCCGGCGCCGTCGAGGCTGATGACCCCGGCGCTGACGCCCGACAGGACGGTCTCGATGAACTGGCGACGCGACTCGGCGTCGAGGCTGGCGTCCTTGAGCGCCGCCTGCTGTGTCTGAAGGTCCGCCGTCATCATGTTGAAGGCGTTGGACAAGGCGCGGATTTCCTCTGGACCGGCCTCGGCGTCGACGCGTGCGTCCAGGTCTCCGGCCGACACCCGGCCCGCCGCCTGCACCAGGCCAGAGACGGGCGCGGCGATCGAGTTGGCGGCGGCGATGCCGACCCAGACGGCCGCGACCAGCACCAGCAGGGCGGTCTCGACATAGCTGAGGCCGAAGATCGCCTGGATCCGGGCGCGGTTCACCGCCGCGTCGCGATAGGAGATCAGCGACTCTTCGGACTCGATCAG
The DNA here is from genome assembly GCF_002858925.1 of Caulobacter zeae. Lineage (GTDB taxonomy): Bacteria > Pseudomonadota > Alphaproteobacteria > Caulobacterales > Caulobacteraceae > Caulobacter > Caulobacter zeae. Next base: position 247,286 of record NZ_PJRS01000018.1, on the reverse strand, counting down.
GTGGGCCAGGATGCCCTTGTCGATCGGCCGGGCGATGTAGAGGTAGCCGTCGGGAAAGCCCTTCAGCTTGTAGAGGGCCCGAAACAGGTCCTCCGACACGAAGCGCTGCGAGGTGATCTCGCCGGTGTCGGTCCAGCGGAAGCTCGACGGCGGCGGGGCCAGGAACGGCGGGGCGTCGGCCAGCTCGGCCCGGGCCAGTATCCGGCCGTCGCGGTCGAGGATGTAGGCCGACGAGAAGCCGTTGTCCTCGGCCAGGGTGCGCAGGAAGTGGCCGAAGGCGACCGGCGATTCGGCCATGGCCGGCGCGGCGCTGTTCAGCGTCGCGGCCATCGGGCCCATGTGTTGGCTGATGTAGCTGGTCTGTTCGGAGACGTAGGACCGCGCCACGGTCGCCGAGTTCTCGACGACGGTGGTCACGCGCTTGCTGAACCAGCCGTCGACGCCGCGATTGACCAGCACGCCGAAGAACAGCGCCACGATCACCGCCGGCGCAACGGCCGCCACCGAGAACAGGCCCACGAATCGCAGGTGCAGTCGCGCCCCGGCGTCGCTGGAGCGGGCGTCGATAAGGTCGAGCAGCCGCCAGCCGACGATGGCGGCGACACACAGGATCAGGGCGAGGTTGAAGCCGAGGACCACCAGGATGGCGGTGCTGGCGGGGCCGATGGGGCCCGTGGTCGGCGGAGACGAGGCCAGGCCGACGCCCGTGGCCGTCAGTATGGCAGCCAGCACATAGCCGCCGCCCAGGACGTAGCGTGATCTCAAGAGTTCACGCCACCAGGACCGACTGAAACGGCGCGGGCGGTCTTCCGATTCCGAAACTGACGGGACCGAACTCATCGATGCGAGTTTAGGGCGGGGTGTGCCCTAAACTCAACACCGATGTGCTGAAAAAGCGTCAGCCTTGGAATCCGCTAATCGCCTAGCGGCGGCCGCGGCTCATCTCGACGCCCAGGTCCTGGATCTTCTTGCGCAAAGTGTTGCGGTTCAGGCCGAGGATTTCCGCCGCCCGAACCTGGTTGCCGCGAGTGGCCGACAGGGTCAACTGGATCAGCGGACGCTCGACCTCCTGCAGCACGCGGTCATAGAGGCCGGCCGCCGGCACGCCGTCGGGCTGTTCGGCGAAGTGCGAGGCCAGGTGCCTTTCGACCAAAGCCGCCAGGGTGACCGGACCTTCGTCGGCGCGCGGCGCCGGCGCGTGATCCTGCAGCTCGCGATCGACGATGCGGGCGGTGATCAGCTCCTCGGCATAGAGGGCGCACATGCGGCGGATCAGGTTCTCCAGCTCGCGCACGTTGCCCGGCCAGGAGTGGCTCTTCATCCGGTCGAGCGCGCTCTGGTCGATGGTCTTGGCCGGAAGGCCCTCGCGGTTGGCGCGCAGCAGGAAGGTGCGCGCCAGGTCCGGAATATCCTCGGCGCGGTCGCGCAGCGGCGGCAGGCGCACGGGGGCGACGTTGAGGCGGAAGAACAGGTCTTCGCGGAACAGGCCCTGCTGGATCAGGCCGCGCAGGTCGCGATTGGTGGCGGCGATGATCCGCACGTTCGGGCGGCGGCCGGTCTTGGGGTTGATCACCGGCTCGGTGCCGTCGATCACGCGCAGCAGGCGGGTCTGGGCGTCGAGCGGCATGTCGCCGATCTCGTCCAGGAACAGGGTGCCGCCGTCGGCCTCGACGAGGCGGCCGTTGTCGCCCTCCCCGCGCCCGAACAGCTCGGCCTCGACCCGCTCGCGCGGCACGGCGGCCAGGTTGATGACCACGAACTTGCCGTCGCGGCGGCGGCCCAGGTCGTGCAGCGCGCGGGCCACCAGCTCCTTGCCGGTGCCGCTCTCGCCCAGGATCAGGACGGTAAGATCCGCGCCGACCAGGCGAGCGATGGTGCGATAGACCTCCTGCATCGGCGCCGAGCGGCCGATCAGCGGCAGGCGCTCGTCGCGCATGGCGCGGGCCTGGGCCTTGGAGGCCTCGGCGTCGGCCGGACGCGACAGGGCGCGGCGGGCGGCGGCGGTCACGTCGTCGAGGTCGAAAGGCTTGGAGACGTACTCGAAGGCCCCCGCGTCTGCGGCGTTGACCGCGGTCAGCAGGGTGTTCTGCGCGCTCATCACGATGATCGGCAGCTTGGGGCGCTCCTTGCGGATGCGCGGCAGCACGTCGAACACGTTCTCGTCGGGCATCATCACGTCGGTCACGACCAGGTCGCCTTCGCCGTCGCTGACCCACTTGAGCAGGGTGGTGGCGTTGCCGGTGGCCCTGACCTGGTATCCGAGACGGGTGAAGGCCTGGCTGAGCACCAGACGGACTGAAGAGTCGTCGTCGGCGATCAGAATCTTCTTGTTTGCGGCGTTCATGTACTCACGCGTCTCCCAAGGAAGGCTCAGGCGCCACAGGCAGCAACACGCGGAACACGGTGCGGCCGGGCTCGGATTCGAAATCGATCAGGCCCCCATGGGCCGTCACGAGCTTGGTGACCAACGCAAGGCCAAGGCCGGTGCCGTTGGCCTTGGTGGTCACGAAGGGCTGGAACAGGTGCTCGCGCAGGCTTTGCGGAACGCCGGGGCCGTTGTCCTGCACCCGGATCTCGATCGGGGCGCTGGAGGCCGACTTGCCGTCGGCGCCACGCACCCGAACGCCGGGACGCCAGGCGGTATGGATGGTCAGCTCCCCCTGGCCGTCGCCACGCATGTGGGCGGCCTCGGAGGCGTTCTTCACCAGGTTCAGGAAGATCTGGATCAGCTGGTCCTCGTCGCCCCAGACCGGCGGCAGCGAGGGATCGTAGTGGTCGCGCAGGCGCAGGCCGTCGGCGACGCCGTTGGCGACCAGGGCGCGCACGCGGTCCAGCACCTGGTGGATGTTGACCGCCTCGCGCGGGGTCGGGGCCTGTTCGGAGAAGGCCTCCATCCGGTCGACGAGGCGGCGGATGCGGTCGGTCTCGTCCACGATCAGTTGGGCCAGCGGCTGGTCGGCGGCGCTGGCGCCGGTCTTCAGCAACTGGGCCGCGCCGCGAATGCCGGCCAGCGGGTTCTTGATCTCGTGGGCCAGCATGCGGCCAAGCCCGACGACCGAGCGCAGGCCCGCCTGGTCGGCGCTGCGCTCGACGCCCAGCGCGCCCTTGACGTGCAGGGTCAGCAGCACCGAGCCGTCGCCCAGCGGCACGGCGGCGCCGTCGGCCTCGAACGGCGGCTGGCCGAAGAGGTTGACCTCGACCCCGTGCTCACGAACCAGAGCGCCCTCGAACACGGCGCGGTCCATCAGCGAGACCAGCACCGAGCCGGGCGGCAGGGCGGCGCGGAAACGGCCGCGGGCCAGCAGCGACAGACCGTGACCGAAAAGGGCCTCGGCGGCCTCGTTGACGGCCACCAGGCCGCCATCGCGGTCGACCACCAGGGCCGGCTCGGGACTGAGCTCGAAGGCGGCGGCCTTCAGGGCGTCCAGCGCTGTGCCGGATAGGACGCGGGCGCGGTCGGTCATGCAGCGATCCTCCCGCCGGCGAGCCAGAGGTCGGCCAGGGCGATTTCCAGGGCGGCCGGATCCTCGATCCGGCAAAGGGCGGCGCGCGCGGCCCGGCGGGCCTCGGCGGTTTCGGGCCAGGGCGCGGCCTCGATGTACGAGGCCAGGTGCTTGCGGAACATCTTCAGCCCCTGCCGCTCGCCGTAGAACGAAAGGCTGCGGCGGAAATGGGTGAGCGCGATGGCCAGACGTTCCTCGGCCTGCGGCTCGACGAACTGGCGACCGTCGAGCGCCGCCTCGATGGCCTGGGCGATCCAGGGGCGGCCATAGACGCCGCGACCGATCATGACGCCGTCGGCGCCGGACTGCTCAAGCGCGCGGCGAGCGCTGTCAGCGTCGGTGATGTCGCCGTTGACCAGCACCGGCACCGACACGGCCTGCTTGACCGGCGCGACGGCGGCCCAGTCGGCCTCGCCCTTGTAGAACTGGCAGCGGGTGCGGCCGTGCACGGTGATGGCGCGGGCCCCGACGGCCTCGGCGCGGGCGGCGATCTCGGGCGCGTTGCGGCTGGCGTCGTCCCAGCCCAGGCGCATCTTGACGGTCACCGGCACGTCGACGGCCGCGACGGCGGCCGCGACAAGCGCCTCGGCCAGGTCGGGTTCACGCATCAGGGCCGAGCCGGAGGCGGCGCCGGCGGTGACTTCCTTGGCCGGGCAGCCGAAGTTCAGGTCGATGATCTCGGCCCCGGCTTCAGCCGCCAGGCGGGCGCCGTGGGCCATGAACTCCGGATCGCGGCCGACGAGCTGTACGACCATCAGCGGCAGGCCTTCGCCGACGGCCGCGCGGCGCACGACGTCGGGCCGGCCCTTCGCGAATTCCGCGCAGGCGACCATTTCGGTGGCCACGTATGATGCGCCGAGGCGCGTGGCCGTTTCTCTGAACGGGAGGTCGGATACGCCGGTCATAGGCGCAATCCATACCCGCCCGGGCACCGTGACGGCGCCGACTGCGAGCTGCTTGCTCATTTTATGATCATCCCCACCGCTGTGTTTTTAGGCACATTGTGCAGCGCAGTAAAGCCCTCCGTTGGCTGGACATGTCCGACGACAACGTTAGACACGGGCCATGACCTTCTCAGCCGTCATCGTCGCCGCCGGCAGCGGCACCAGGGCCGGACCCGGCCAGGCAAAGCAATGGCGAGATCTGGCCGGAAAACCCGTGCTGCGCTGGTCGGTCGAGGCCCTGCTGGCGAGCGGCGCAGCTGATCTCGCAATCGTGACCGACCCGAGCATGCAGGACATGCTGGGCGAAACCTTGGCCGGCCTCGAAGGCTGGCGGTTCGCGCCCGGCGGCGCCACCCGCGCCCTGTCGGTGCAGTCGGGCCTGGCCGCCCTCGCCCACCGCCCCGCTGACGAGCCCGTACTGGTGCACGACGCCGCCCGCCCCTTCCTGACCAAGGCCGTGGTCGACGGCGTGCTGGCCGCGCTGGACGGCGCCGATGGCGTCGTCCCGGCCCTGCCGGTGGCCGACACCCTCAAGCGCGCCGGCGAGTCGGGCGCGACCACGACCTCGCGCGACGGCCTGTGGCGCGCCCAGACCCCGCAGGCCTTCCGCCGGGACCGCCTGCTGGCCGCCTACGCCGCCTGGACCGGTGAAAGCGAGCCGACCGACGACGCCCAGGTGGTCGAGGCCGACGGCGGCAAGGTCGCCATCGCGGCCGGCGATCCGCTGCTGACCAAACTGACCTATCCGGAGGACTTCGCCATGGCCGAACGGCTGGCGGGCGCGGCCCGCATCACCCGCATCGGCCAGGGTTTCGACGCCCACCGCTGGGGTCCGGGAGAATCGGTCTGGCTATGCGGCGTCGAGATCGCTCACGACGAGACACTCATCGGCCATTCGGACGCCGACGCCGGCCTGCACGCCCTGACCGACGCGGTGCTGGGCGCGATCGGCGACGGCGACATCGGCGACCACTTCCCGCCGACCGACCCGCAATGGAAGGGCGCGGCCTCCGACAAGTTCCTGATCCACGCCGTCGACCTGGTGCGCCGGCGCGGCGGCCGACTGATCAATGTCGACGTGACGCTGATCTGCGAGCGCCCCAAGATCAAGCCGCACCGGGAGGCCATGCGCGCCCGTCTGGCCGAGATCCTCGACCTGCCGCTCGACCGCGTCAGCGTGAAGGCGACGACGACCGAGAAAATGGGCTTCACCGGCCGGGGCGAAGGCCTGGCCGCCCAGGCCGTGGCGACGGTGGAGACGCCGCTCTAGTCTCAGCGCAAAAGGAGTCGCGGCATGTTTCCCATCGAGATCGAAACCCTCGCCCGGCTGCTCATCGACGAGGCGCGCGAGAAGAAGCTGCGTCTGGCGGCGGTCGAAAGCTGCACCGGCGGGCTGGTGGCCGGATCGATCTGCGCGATCTCCGGCGCGTCGGACGTCTTCGAGCGGGGTTTCGTCACCTACACCAACCGCGCCAAGAGCGAGATGGTCGGCGTGCCGGGCGACCTGATCGCCGACAACGGCGCCGTCTCCGAACCGGTGGCGCGGATGATGGCCGAGGGTGGTCTCGCCAACAGCAACGCTCACGTGGCGGTGGCGATCACCGGTATCGCCGGCCCGGGCGGCGGCACGCCGATGAAGCCCGTGGGCACAGTCCATTTCGCCGTGGCCCGGGCGACCCGCTCGGTCGTCCATCGGCACGAACACTTCGAGGGCCTTCCGCGCGAGGGCGTGCAACTGGCGGCGATCCGGACGGCGCTGGAGATGCTGCGTGAGGCGGTGGCGTCCTGATGCCCGACAGCGCGCCCTCCGACTGGCGACGGTTCGTCGGCGCGGGCTTTTCGCGCTCGGCCCTGGCGGCGGCCGCACGTCGGCAGAGCGAATTGCGGCACGCGGTGCGGGTGTCGGCGGCGGTCGTGGCGGCCTATGCCCTGGCGACCCTGCTTCGGCTGCCGCAGGGCTATTGGGCGGTGTTCACGGCGGTGATCGTCGTGCAGTCGAGCCTGGGCGCGACCATCACCGCCTCGATCGAGCGGTTCATGGGCACGGTGGTCGGCGCGGCCGTCGGCGCCGGCGCGGCCTGGCTGCATACGCGGCACCCCGAATGGGGCGGCGTGATCCTGGCGGCTTGCGCGGCTTCCCTCGCTTTCCTCGCGGCGGTGCGCCCGGCCTTCAAGGTGGCGCCGGTGACGGCGGTGATCATGCTGATCGGCACCACCACGCACATGGACCCGCTGACGGCGGCCTTCCTGCGGGTGGCCGAGATCACCGTCGGCAGCCTGGTGGGCGTGGCCGCCACCCTGCTGATCTTCCCTGCCCGCGCCCACGCGTCGGTGGTGGAGAGCAGCCAGAAGGCGGCGGGCCTGCTGGCCGACCTCTTGTCGCACTACGCCGCCAAGCTGGAGGCCAAGCCCAGCACGCTGGACCCGCGCGAGCATTACGACGAGACCCTGAAGGCCCTGGCCAAGCTGCAGACGGCGATCACGGAGGCCGACCGCGAGACGGCCAGCAAGCTGTCGGACCGCTCGGTGTCGGACGCCCTGCCCCGCACGCTGTGGAGGCTGCGCAACGACTGCGTGATGATCGGCCGGGCGCTGCGCGAGCCCCTGCCCGCCCCCGCCCTGGCCCCGCCGAGCGCGGCGATGCTGGCTGCCTCATCGGCCTATCTGCGGGCGGTCGCCCAGAGTCTTTCAGGCGCGGCCAAGCCCGACCGCCTGGCCTTCGCCCAAGGGCACAAGAGCTTCCAGGACGCCATCGAGGGCATGCGCGACGTCGGGGCGACCCGAGAACTCGCCTTCGACGACGCCGCGCGAACCTTCGGCCTGGTGTTCGCGGTCGAGAACCTGTTCGCCAACCTTGGGGACTTCGCCGACCGGGTCGAAGAAACGGCGGCGAAGCGCGACTAGACCTTGGCGCCGTAAAGCTGCGCCGCGCGGGCCTCGAAGCAGGCGATCAGCTTGTCGACCGCACGATCCATGTTGGCCGCCAGCATGGCGTCGAGCAGCTTTGCCTTGAAGGCGAAGTCGATGACGAAGTCGATGGTCGCGCCGTCCGGGTGAGCCGAGAACCGCCACTGGTTCGACAGCCGCTTGAACGGCCCGTAGAGCAGGCTGACGGTCACGCTGAGGTCGGACCGGTCCCGGCGGACGCGCGTGGCGAACTTCTCGCGCAGGAACGAGAAACCGACCTGGGCCTCGGCGTCGAGGCTGCTGACCTCGCCGCTCTCGTGAGCGTTCCAGGTCCGCATGCCCGTGATCCACGGCACGAACGACGGATAGGCCTCGACGTCGCCGACGAGCGTGAAGAGTTGCTCGGGCGCGTAGGGCAGCACCCGGGTGACGACGTGGCGGTGCAAGTGGTCAGCCGGCTTTGGCGTCGAGCGCTCGGCGCGCCGCCTGCAGCTTGGCGAAGTCCTCGCCGGCGTGGTGCGACGAGCGGGTCAGCGGGCTGGACGAGACCATCAGGAAGCCCTTGGCCCGGGCGATCGCCTCGTAGGCCTTGAACTCTTCCGGCGTCACGAAGCGGTCGATGGCCGCGTGCTTGCGGGTCGGCTGCAGGTACTGGCCGATGGTGATGAAGTCGACGCCGGCCGAACGCATGTCGTCCATGACCTGCATGACCTCTTCCTTGGTCTCGCCAAGGCCGACCATCAGGCCGGACTTGGTGAACTGGGAAGGATCGCGCTCCTTAACCCGCTCCAGCAGGCGCAGTGAGTTGTAGTAGCGGGCGCCGGGGCGGATCTTCAGATAGAGCCGCGGCACGGTCTCGAGGTTGTGGTTGAAGACGTCCGGACGGGCGTCGATGACCACGTTCTCGGCCCGGTCCTTGCGCAGGAAGTCGGGTGTCAGGATCTCGATGGTGGTCTTGGGCGCCGCCGCGCGGATGGCGGTAACCACCTCGGCGAAGTGGCGGGCCCCGCCGTCAATCAGGTCGTCGCGGTCCACCGAGGTGATGACCACGTGGTTCAGGCCCATCTTGGCGACGGCCTCGGCCACACGGCGCGGCTCGTCGGGATCAAGCTGAGTCGGCAGACCCGTGGTGACGTTGCAGAATGCGCAGGCGCGGGTGCAGATCTCGCCCATGATCATCATGGTCGCGTGCTTCTGGCTCCAGCACTCGCCGATGTTCGGGCAGGCCGCCTCTTCGCAGACCGTGGTAAGCTTGTGCTCGCGCACGATGCCCTTGGTCTCGTTGTATTGACCCGAGCCCGGGGCGCGAACGCGCAGCCACTCGGGTTTGCGCAGGACCGGCGTATCCGGGCGATTCTGCTTTTCAGGGTGGCGAACGGCGCGATCCTCGGGACCGCGGGCCTTCAGCGTGTCGATCAACGTGACCATGTGGGCCTAGATCGGCCTTCTTGGCCTCCGGATCAAGCTCTCGATCTTGCATGCGGCGCAAAGGCGCGAAATGAGTGGCGTATATGCGTCGCTTCGCTCTCGTTCTGCTGCTCGCCCTGCCCCTTTTCGCCTGCGGCGAGCAAGGATCGCGCGCGCCTTTCGCCGACAGTCGCACCCCGCCGGGTCTCGAGCGCCGTTTCCTGCCGCCCGCCGGCTGGGCCTGGGGCTACGTGCAGGTTGCAGACGACAAGGTGCAGCGCTACGGCGTCTCGGCCCCGCACGGCGCGGCGACCAGCCAGGTGCTGATCCTGACCGACTACGGCGAGAGCGCCGAAACCTGGTTCGAGACGGCCCGCGACCTCAACGCCAAGGGCGTGGTCGTCTGGATCCTGGAGCGCCAGGGCCAGGGCGGCTCCGAGCGTCTGGCCGGCAGGCGCGATCGCGGCCATGTCGCAAGCTACGCGCCCGACGTCACGGCGACCAAGGCGATGGTCAAGGTGGTGATCCGCCCCGACGGCCGCTTGCCGCTGACCTTGCTGGGCCAGGGCCAGGGCGGCCTGGTCGCCCTGCGCGCCGTCGAGGAGGGGCTGATGACCGACGCCCTGGTGCTGTCGGCCCCGGTCTTCGAGCTGTCCTCCCTGCCCTGTCCCAAGGGCCAACTGATCGAGACCGCGCAGTGGGCCCGGCGGCTTCGGTTGTCGTCGCTGCCCTGGCCCGGCGCCGCCGACTGGCGGCGCGACGGCCCGGACGATCGCGCCCTGGGCCTCACCGGCGATCCCGCGCGCGGCGCAGTCAACCACGCCTGGCAGACCGCCAATCCCGACTTGCGGATGGGCGCGCCGAGCCTTGGCCAGTACGCGGCCTTCTACGACGTGCTGGACGTGACGGCCCGTGACCTTTCCCGCGTGAAGACCCCGGTCGTCCTGCTCGCGGGCGACGCCGACACGGTCACGCCGGCCTTCGCCCAGGACAGCGTCTGCAAGGGGCTGGCTGATTGCCGGCAAACCCGCCTGCCGGGCGGACGCCACGCCCTGCACCTGGAACGGGATTCGGTGCGGGCGCCTTGGCTGGAAGCTGTGCTGGCGACCATTCGGTCCGCGGGCCGCCCAAAGCCCGCCACGCCTTGAGCCATAAGGGGCGGCGCACCATCTGCAGAACGCGGTTCGCTCACGAAACGTGACCGATCTTTGCAAACCGCGCCTGGGCCGCTAGGGTCCCGTCTCAATCGAACGAGGGCGGAACCACCGTCTTTGTGGGAGGTTTCGCCGGCATGCCGGTTGTTTACAAAGCGGAAGACGGCCAGAAGGCGCTCTTCGACGCCCTTATCGACGCCAAGGACAAGTTCGGAGCGAAAAAGCCGATCCTGGAAGACCAGGACCGCAGCCCGCTCAGCTATACCGACCTGATCCGGGCCAGCTTCGCCCTGGGCCGCAAGGTCGCGGCCATGACCAAGCCGGGCGAGCACGTCGGCGTGCTGCTGCCGTCGGGCGTCGGCGCGGTCGTGGTGTTCTTCGCCCTGCACGCCTTCGGCCGCGTGCCGACCATGCTGAACTTCACGGCGGGCCTGCGGAACATCAAGGCCGCGGTGAAGCTGGCCAACGTCAAGCACGTGCTGACGGCCCACAAGTTCATCGAGTTGGGCAAGCTGCACGACGTGGTCGACGCGATCGACGACCTGGCCAAGGTCGTCTACCTGGAGGACGTGCGAAAGACGATCGGCCTGGCCGACAAGCTGTTCGCCGCCGCCGCCGGAGCCTTCCCGCGCCAGTTCCGCGCCCCAGCCAAGCCTTCGGACAAGGGCGTGGTGCTGTTCACCTCGGGCAGCTTCGGCGCGCCGCGCGGCGTGGTGCTGAGCCAGGCCAACCTGGTTTCCAACGCCGCCCAGATCGCCGCGCACATTCCGCTGGATCCGAACTGGGTGATGTTCAACCCGCTGCCGGTGTTCCACTGCTTTGGCCTGACCGGCGGGGTGATCCTGCCGCTGCTGCAGGGCATGAAGGCGTTCGAATATCCCTCGCCGCTGCACACCAAGCAGATCCCGCCGCTGATCAAGGACGCCAAGGCCTCGCTGCTCCTGGCCACCGACACCTTCGTCAACCAGTACGCCCGGGCCTCGGAAACCGACGAGCTGGGCGGCCTGCAGTTCATCGTCTGCGGCGCCGAGAAGGTGCGTGACGAGACCCACGCCCTGATCAAGGAGCGCTTCGGCGACGTGCCGGTGCTGGAAGGCTACGGCGCCACCGAGGCCTCGCCGGTGATCGCGGTCAACAAGCCGACCGACAATCGCCCCGGCACCGTGGGCGGCCTGCTGCCGGGCATGGAGACCCGCATCGAGCCCGTCGAGGGCATCGCCGAGGGCGGCCGCTTCTTCGTGCGCGGCCCCAACATCATGGCCGGCTACCTGCGCGAGGACGGCGGCGTCGACGCTCCGGAAGACGGCTGGCACGACACCGGCGACGTGGTCACCATGACCGACGACCAGTGGATCACCATCAAGGGCCGGGTGAAGCGCTTCGCCAAGATCGGCGGCGAGATGGTGTCGCTGACCGCCGCGGAAGACCTGGCCGTGGCCGTGTGGCCGACCGCCCGCCACGCCGTGATCTCGATGCCCGACAAGAAAAAGGGCGAGCGTCTGGTGCTGGTCACCGATTGCCAGACCGCCGACGCCGCGCCGCTGGTGGCCCACGCCCAGTCGATCGGCGCGCCGGAACTGGCCGTGCCGCGCAAGATCCTCAAGGTCACCCAGGTGCCTGTGCTGGGCAGCGGCAAGACCGACTATGTCGCCATCCAGCGCATGGCCGAGGCCGCGGCCTGACGAACCAGGGCCCGCCCGCCGCGTTTCAGTAGAGCTTACGGTCGCCGTCTGGGGCGGCGGCCGGTTCCTCGACCGACAGCGAACGGGAGACACGCTTGGAACGACTTTACGTTTGGACGCCGCGGGTGCTGAGCCTGCTGCGGGTGATCGCCGCCCTGCTCTTCATGGAGCACGGGCTGATGAAGCTGTTCCATTTCCCTGCCCCGCAGCCCGGCGCGCCCGATCCGCTGCCGCCGATGCTGCTGGCGGCCGCCTGGCTGGAAGTGGTCGGCGGCGGCCTGCTGGTGCTGGGCCTCTTCACCCGGCCGGTGGCCTTCATCCTGTCGGGCCAGATGGCTGTGGCCTACTTCCTCGCCCACGCCAGCCAGGGCTTCTGGCCGGCGCTGAACGGCGGCGAGGCGGCGATCCTGTTCTGCTTCGTCTTCCTGTACCTGGTGTTCGCCGGGCCCGGGGAGTGGAGCGTGGATGCCCAGGTGCGCAAGCGGCCGTAGTGGCTTCCTTCTCCCAGAGGGAGAAGGTGGCGGCGTAGCCGTCGGATGAGGGGTTAGGGACGGTCGATGGCGTGCCGGCACGCCGGCTGAAGGCGTAACCCCTCACCCTCCCAGGCTTTGCCTGGGCCCCTCCCTCTCCCTCTGGGAGAGGGTTTTAGAAATCCAGTTCCATCCGTGCACCCGTCACGTGCACGCTGTAGTCGCGGTCGCCGCCGGCGAGAGGCGTGGCGCCCTGATACGAAAGGTAGGCGTAGTTGACGTTGAAGCGCAGGTACTCGACCGGCTGCCAGATCAAGGCGGCGATCCAGGCGTCCTGCCGCCCGCCGACGATCGCGCCGTCGTTGAGGTCCAGGTAGTCGTAGCGGGCGTTGACCTGCACTGCGCCCAGGCCGCCGCCGCCCAGCGGCTTCCGGGGCTTGGCGCGATCGAAGATGCCGCCCTTGTAGCCGCGCGTGTCGTCGGTCAGGAACCAGCCGAGCTCGGCATAGCCGCCGAAGAATTCCGCGTCGGGACCGGCGGCGAGATCGCTGCGCAGCCAGTGGGTCTCGGCCGCGCCGTGCAGGCGGCCGCGCACGAAAGCCGCCTCCAGGCCGTAGTGGGCCTCGTCCTTGACGTCGAGGGTCGAGGTCCCGATCAGGCGGGTGTTGCTGGTGTGCACGAACGGCCGCTGGCGATAGCGCGTGCCGGCGTCGCCGACCCGCTTGAGGTCGCGCCAGTGGGCCGAACCGCCCAAGTGCAGCTGCATGTCGCCGAGCTTGGGCGCATAGACCAGCCGGCCGTCGAGGCCGTAGCTGTTGTTCTCGTCGCCACCGGTCTCGCCGTCGCTGTCATTGGAGAGTGCCGTGATGTCGTCGGCGAACAGGCCCGCCTGCAGCAGCCAGGCGGCCTTTTCGTACTGGGCGGCGATGCCCAGGCGGCGCTCGAAGTTGAAGGCGTCGGTGAAGGCCGCGCGCTCCATGACCGAGCCGGAGGTGTCGCCGGTCAGTTCGTCCAGTGACTGGAACTGGTTCTGGTTGCCGATCGACAGCAGCAGGCCGCCGTTCTTGTAGGTCACGAAGGTGTCGACCAGGTCGACGCTGTTGTCGGAAAGCTCGAGTTCCAGCTTGTAGCCTATGCCGGCCCCCAGCCCCCCTTCCCCGCCGAGGCGGATGCGGCGCATTTCGGCGGCGTAGCCCAGGCCGCGATCGGTCGAGCCGGCGGGGCGACCCACATAGCCTACGTCGGTCTGTATCCGGCCCTTGGCCTTGAAGCTGCGGCCGCCGCTGCTGGTGAACTGCGGCGAGCCCTTCCAGGCGATCTCGGTCGGCGGCGGGGCCTTTGACGGCGCCGGCGCGGCGATCGTCGCCGGCTGGGGCGCGACCTGGGCGGCCGGAGCCGCCGTGCGCTGGGGGGCGCCCGTCGCGGCGTCCAGCCTCTGCTCCATCAGCTGGATCTGGGCCTTCAAGGCAGAGATCTGGGCGCGCATGGCGGCGGCCTCGTCGGCGCTGATGGCGCCGTCCTGGGCGAAGGCCGGGGTCGCAAGGCCAAGGGCGCTGGTGGCCAGCAGGGGCAGGACGGATCGGCGCACGGCGTTGCTCCGGACATGAAAAGGCCCGTCCGGAGGGTGCTCCGAACGGGCCTTCCTAATGCGACACTTCAACGACAGTTTCGCGACAGTCGCCGCGAAAATCGTTCGATGACGGATTAAATGTGCAGGACGCGGCCGTAGGCGTCGAGCGAGGCTTCGTGCATGGCTTCCGACATGGTCGGGTGAGCGTAGACGATGCCGTGCAGATCTTCCTCGGTCGCCTCGAGGGTGATCGCGGTGACGAAGCCCTGGATCATCTCGGTCACTTCGTGGCCGATCATGTGGGCGCCGATCAGCGCGCCGGTCTTGCCGTCGAACACCGTCTTGACGAAGCCTTCGGTCTCGCCCGCGGCCACGGCCTTGCCGTTGACCTTGAACGGGAAGCGGCCGGCCTTGACCTCGATGCCGGCGGCCTTGGCGGCGGCTTCGGTGTAGCCCACCGAGGCGACCTGCGGGTTGGCGTAGGTGCAGCCCGGGATCGGCGAGTGGACGTTCGGGGTCTTGTAGCCGGCGATGTGCTCGGCCGCGTGGATGCCTTCGTGGCTGGCCTTGTGGGCGAGCCAGGGGGCGCCTGCCACGTCGCCGATGGCGTAGAGGCCAGGCACGTTGGTCTTGCAGTGCTTGTCGGTGACCACGTGGCCGCGGTCGAGCGCCAGGCCTACCGACTCGACGCCTTCCGTGTTCGGAACGATGCCGATGGCGACGATGCACTTCTCGGCGGTCAGCTGCTCGGCCTTGCCGCCCACCTCGACCGAGACCGACACGCCGGTGGCGGTCTTGTCGATCTTGGTGACCTTGGCGCCGATGCGGAACTTGATGCCGCGCTTTTCGAAGGCCTTCTGGGCGGCCTTGGAGACTTCGGCGTCCTCGACCGGCATGATGCGGTCCACGGCCTCGACGACGGTCACTTCGGCGCCGAGGGCGCGGTAGAAGCTGGCGAACTCGATGCCGATGGCGCCCGAGCCGATGACCACCAGCGACTTGGGCATCGACTTCGGCGCCAGGGCGTCGCGATAGGTCCAGACCTTTTCGCCGTCGGAAACGGCGCCGATCGCGGGGATGTTGCGGGCGCGGGCGCCGCTGGCCAGGATGACGTTCTTGGCCTGGACCGTGCGGCTGCCGCCGGCCTTCAGGGCGATCACGACCTTCGGAGCGGGAACGCCCTTCTCGAGCTTGGCCTCGCCCTCGATGACCTCGATCTTGTGCTTCTTCATCAGGAAGGCGATGCCGCCCGACATGGTCTTGGCGACGCCGCGCGAGCGCTCGATGATCTTGGTGAAGTCGAACGAGGGCTTCTCGACGGCTAGGCCGTAGCTGTCGAGGTGCGACAGCTGCTCGAAGATCTCGCCGGACTTCAGCAGCGCCTTGGTGGGGATGCAGCCCCAGTTCAGGCAAATGCCGCCCAGGTTCTCACGCTCGACGATCGCCGTCTTCAGGCCCAGCTGGCTGGCGCGGATGGCGGCGACGTAACCGCCCGGACCGGCGCCGATGACGACGACATCGAATTCCGTGGACATAGTGTCTTACCCTAGCTTGGACGCCAGCCGGGGGAGCGGCGGCGTCGAACGACCGGCGCGGGCCGGCCTGGGAAATTCTATAACAGCGCCTCGACGGCGGCCTGGAGGTCTTCAGGCTTGGTGGTCGGGGCGAAACGCTCGACGACGTTCCCGTCGCGGTCGATCAGGAACTTGGTGAAGTTCCACTTGATCCCTTCGGTGCCCAGGACGCCCTTCTGCTGCTTCTTCAGCCAGGCGTAGAGCGGATGGGCCGAGGGGCTGTTGACGTCGATCTTGGCCATCATCGGGAAGGTCACGTCGTAGGTCAGCGAGCAGAAGCTGCCGATCTCCTCCGCCGTGCCTGGCTCCTGCGCGCCGAACTGGTTGCAGGGAAAGCCCAGGATGGTCAGGCCGCGATCCTTGCCAGCCTTGTAGAGCGCTTCCAGGCCCTCGTACTGCGGGGTCAGGCCGCACTTGCTGGCGGTGTTGACGATCAGCAGCACCTGGCCGCGATAGTCAGCCAGGCTGACGTCCTTGCCTTGAAGCGTCTTGGCCGAGAATTCGTAGACCGACATCGCGTGTTCTCCTCGGGGCCGTCCCCGTCCTGAAAGGTCCAGGATGGGGCCTCGCCGAGCCGCTTTCGAAATCCCCGCCCCGCGTTTGACCGAGGAGCGAGGATTCCAGAAGCGCTCTTAGACGATCAGGGTCAGCGGTTCCTCGATCAGCGGCTTGAAGGCCGCAAGGAACTTGGCGCCGACCGCGCCGTCGACCACGCGGTGATCGCAGGTCAGGGTCACGGTCATGACCGTGGCCACGGCCAGTTGGCCATTCTTGACCACCGGGCGCTGCTCGCCGGCGCCGACGCTCATGATCGCGCCCTGCGGCTCGTTGATGATCGACGAGAAGGCCTTGATGCCGAACATGCCGAGGTTGGAGACCGAGAAGGTGCCGCCCTGGAATTCCTCGGGCTTCAGCTTCTTGGCCTTGGCGCGGGCGGCCAGGTCCTTCATCTCGGCCGAGATCTGGGCCAGGCCCTTGGTCTCGGCGGCGCGGATGATCGGGGTGATCAGGCCGCCGTCGATGGCCACGGCGACCGCGATGTCGGCATGCTTGTGCATGGCGATGCCTTCCGGCGTGTAGGAGGCGTTGGCCTCCGGCACGCGCTTGAGCGCCACGGCGGCGGCCTTGATGACGATGTCGTTGACCGACACCTTCACGCCCTGGCCCTCCAGCAGGCTGTTGATCTTCGCGCGAGCGGCCAGCAGGCCGTCCAGCTCGATGTCGATCGTCAGCGGGAAGTGCGGCACGTCGCGGAAGCTTTCCGTCAGGCGGCGCGCGATGGTCTTGCGCATGCCGTCCAGCGGGACGAGATCATAGGAGCCGGCGGGGATGCCCATCTGCTCCAGCGACTGAACCTTGCGCGGCTCGGCGGCCGGGGCAGACGCGGCGGGAGCCGCGGCCGGAGCAGCCTTGGCGGCCGGAGCGCCGCCCGACTTCGCAGCTTCCACATCCGACTTCACTACGCGGCCGTGCGGACCCGAGCCCTTGATGGACTTCAGGTCGAGATTGGCGGCGGACGCCAGTCGGCGGGCCAGCGGCGAGGCGAAGACGCGCGAACCGTCGGCGGCGACCGGAGCAGCCGGAGCCGGGGCGGCCGGCGCAGCAGCGGGGGCGGGAGCCGGAGCGGCGGGGGCCTTCGGGGCTTCAGCCACGGCGGCGGCGGCGGGCGCAGCAGCGGCCGGAGCCGGCGCGGGAGCCTCGCCCTCGCCCGCCAGCTTGGCGATCGGGGTGTTGACCTTGACGTTCTCGGCACCGGCTTCGATCAGGATCGCTTCGATCACGCCTTCATCGACGGCTTCGACTTCCATCGTGGCCTTGTCGGTCTCGATCTCGGCGATGACGTCGCCGGCCTTGACGGTGTCGCCGACCTTGACGTGCCACTTGGCGAGGGTGCCCTCTTCCATGGTGGGCGACAGGGCGGGCATCAGGATGTCGATCGACATTTGAGCTCTTTCCTCAAGCGTTCGGGACGGCTTCGACCAAGGTGGTCGGCGTCCACGATACCCCGCCCTGGGGCGGGATGAATTCGTTGGCCAAGACGATGCGGCCCCCGCCCATCAGGAGCGGGGGCCGCGCCGGTCTTAGCGGTAGCAGACCGCCTTGGCCGCCTTGACGATCTTGTCGACCGACGGCAGCGACAGGGCTTCCAGGTTGGCCGCATAGGGCAGCGGCACGTCTTCCTGGTGAACCCGCAGCGGCGGGGCGTCCAGGTAGTCGAAGCCGAATTCCGTGATGCGGGCGACGATCTCGGAACCGACGCCCATCGGGCCCCAGCCTTCCTCGACCGTGACCAGGCGGTTGGTCTTCTTGACGCTTTCCAGGATCGTCGCGTGGTCCATCGGACGGATGGTCCGCAGGTCGACGACCTCGGCCGAGATGCCTTCGGCGGCCAGCGCTTCAGCGGCCTGCAGGGCGAAGCCCACCATGCGGCTGTAGGCGACCAGGGTCACGTCCGTACCTTGACGACGGACCTTGGCCTTGCCGAGCGGCACGACGTAGTCCTCGACGTCCGGGATGTCGAACTCGTGCCCGTACATCATCTCGTGCTCGAGGAAGACGATCGGGTTCGGGTCGCGGATGGCGGCCTTCAGCAGGCCCTTGGCGTCGGCCGCGTCGTACGGCGCGATGACCTTCAGGCCCGGGATGTTGCCGTACCAGGCCGCGTAGTCCTGGCTGTGCTGGGCGCCGACGCGCGAAGCCGCGCCGTTCGGACCGCGGAACACGATCGACGACTTGATCTGACCGCCCGACATGTAGAGCGTCTTGGCGGCCGAGTTGATGATGTGGTCGATCGCCTGCATGGCGAAGTTCCAGGTCATGAACTCGACGATCGGCTTGAGGCCGGCCATCGCCGCGCCGACGCCCATGCCGGCGAAGCCGTGCTCGGTGATCGGGGTGTCGATGACGCGCTTGTCGCCGAACTCCTGCAGGAGTTCGCGGCTGACCTTGTAGGCGCCCTGGTACTGGGCGACTTCCTCGCCCATCAGGAACACGCGGTCGTCGCGACGCATCTCTTCGGCCATGGCGTCGCGCAGGGCGTCGCGCACGGTGATCTTCTTGGTCGGCGTGCCTTCCGGCAGTTCCGGGTCCGCGAAGTTCGAGGCGGCTGCGATCGGAGCCGGGGCCGCGGCGACCGGAGCCGGAGCGGCTTCGGCGACGACCGGGGCGGCGGCCGGAGCAGCCGACGCCGAGGCGCCGTCTTCACCCGCCAGCTTGGCGATGATCGTGTTGACCTTGACGTTTTCCGAGCCGGCCGGGACGAGGATGGCCTCGACCACGCCCTCGTCGACGGCTTCAACTTCCATCGTCGCCTTGTCGGTTTCGATCTCGGCGATCACGTCACCGGCCTTGATGGCGTCGCCTTCCTTGACGAGCCACTTGGCCAGGGTGCCTTCCTCCATCGTGGGGGAAAGCGCGGGCATCAGGATGTCCGTCACTCGGCGGCCTCCAGGTATACGTCGGTGTAGAGTTCGGAGGGATCCGG
Organism: Caulobacter zeae; assembly: GCF_002858925.1. Taxonomy (GTDB): domain Bacteria; phylum Pseudomonadota; class Alphaproteobacteria; order Caulobacterales; family Caulobacteraceae; genus Caulobacter; species Caulobacter zeae. The sequence goes on along the minus strand of NZ_PJRS01000018.1, from coordinate 228,591 downwards.
CTCGGGGCTGGTGCGGGCGAACTCGGCCGCTTCGGCCACGATACGCTTCACTTCGGCGTCCACCGTCTTCAGATCGTCCTCGGTGACGCCGGCCGCGGCCAGGCGTTCCTTGATGTGGTCGATCGGATCGCGGGTCGTCTTGACCTCGTCGACTTCTTCCTTGGTGCGGTACTTGGCCGGGTCCGACATCGAGTGGCCGCGGTAGCGGTAGGTCTTCATCTCGAGGATGTAGGGACCTTGGCCGCTGCGGGCGTGCTCGCTGGCGCGGGCGCCGGCTTCACGCACGGCCACCACGTCCATGCCGTCGACTTCCTCGCCCGGGATCCGGAACGAGACGCCGCGCTTGTGGAAGGCGGTTTCCGACGCCGAACGTTCGACGCTGGTGCCCATGGCGTACTGGTTGTTCTCGATCACGTACACGACCGGCAGCTTCCACAGCTGGGCCATGTTGAAGCTCTCGTAGACCTGGCCCTGGTTGGCCGCGCCGTCGCCGAAGTAGGCGTACGAGACGTTGCCGTTACCCTGGTAGTGGTTGGCCAGCGCCAGACCGGTGCCCAGCGCCACCTGGGCGCCGACGATGCCGTGGCCGCCGTAGAAGCCGGTCTCGATGTCGAACATGTGCATCGAGCCGCCCTTGCCGCGCGACGAACCGCCAGCGCGACCGGTGAGCTCGGCCATGACTTCCTTCGGATCCATGCCTGCGGCCAGCATGTGGCCGTGGTCACGGTAACCGGTGATGATCTGGTCGCCCTTGTGCGAGATCGACTGCATGCCGACCGCAATGGCTTCCTGACCGATGTAGAGGTGGCAGAACCCGCCGATCAGGCCCATGCCGTAAAGCTGGCCAGCACGCTCCTCGAAGCGGCGGATCAGCAGCATGTCCTGATAGAATTTGAGAAGCTCTTCCTTGCCGACGAAGGCGTTGACACCGGTGTCGGTAGCCTTCTCCGCCGGGGCTTCACCCTTGCGCGTTCGCGCCATTAAACTCTCCCTGGCCAATCATCATAACGGCCTTCATCTCAGAGGCTTCCATTGCCCGCCGCAGAGCGGCTTTTGGCGCAGCAACGCGCTCGTGTTGACGCCTAGACCGCCCCTCGAGCTGCAACTCGAAGCGTGGTCTACAAGGCAGCTCAGGACCGGCGGGAGCCGACCCAGCTCAGCGCTTGGTGCGGATCACGTAGTCCTTGGGATCGGCGTATCCAAGGAGTGAACGCGCACGTTCCTCCAGAAGATCGGCCGACAAGCTGCCGCTGCGTAATAGACGAGCCCGGGCCTCCAGGTCCATCCTCTCAGCGCGGATCTTCTTAAGTTCCATCGTCTTGGCGGCCAAGTCCGCGTTGCGTTGAGACGAGGAAAGCAGGCCTCTCTCGCCCGTCAGAGCGTGAAAGACGAAGTACGTGATCAGGAGAAGAAGCGCCGCGGTCGGCAGGTAGGGTTGCAGTCGAGCGAACATCGGCGAATCCCGGACAGGGAGCTTCAGGCTGCCAGAACGTGCTTAACATGGTCTAAATCCCCAACGGCGCAAAGGGCTTGCAAGTCTCTCGCGACCGACGCGAAAATACTTTCAAGTGAGACCGTTTCAGGGGCATCGAGATACCGCATCGCGGCATTTCCTTCGCACGCGCGAGAGCATTGAAAACCGGCGGTTTTCTAAGACCGGCCACGCTTATAGAAAAAATGTGGGCCAACTATTTTGATCAAGGAGCGGCCAAGCCTGTTTTGCAGGCGCCCTCGCCTCAGAATCGCCGCCGTCGGGGCAGTGAAATATCCGGCAAGGTTGATATATGGGTTGCATGCACGCTTAGCGTGTCGAAAAACGACCTGCCTCGGGGGAGGAACAGCATGCTTCGACGACAGGCGCTGTGGGGTTTGGCAGGCGCGGTGATCGCCCTCCCCGCCGCTGCACGGCAACGCAGCGAAGACGGGATCGCCAAAGGCCGTCGCGGCGGCCCCAACATGATCAAGGGCGAGCCGCCCAGGCTCGATTTCGGCGGCGGCCTCGTGATTCCGATGAACGCCTCGATCTTCCGCACGCTGTGGGAGGGCGAGGACCGCTGGGTGACCTACGGCCGCGCCGTGTCGCGGCTGGAGGTGAAGGCCATGCAGCAGGCCGAGATCGCCGCCACGGGCACGATGAAGCTGATGCTGCTGACCCAGGCCTTCGCGCCCGAGCGCCTGGTGCGCTTCGAGAGCTGCGGCTGGCGCAACCGCACCAATGACGCCAAAGATCTCGTGCTGGGCGAGGTCGCCCTCCCCGGCAAGCCGGTCATGCCGACCACGGATCGCATCACGGGCTCGGTCACCGATGGCGACACCGGCGGCGGCGGCGAGGACGGCTGGCACGCCGTGACCGGCTACATGGTCATGAAGAAGGACGTCACCCTGGCCGAGGTCAGGGCCCGGGCTCAGTTGCTGAAGAGCTGAATCACAGCAAGCGGGGGAACGCGACGAGGATGAAGTTCAACTGGAGCAGGCGGCGGCTGCTGGTCGCCGGCGGCGCGATGGCCCTGGCGGACGCGACATCAGCCAGGGCCGAGGTCGAGCCCGAAACCCTTGAGCTTTGGCCTGGCGGGCCGCCAGGCGGCGACCGCGTCAGTGTCGAGGAACGTCGCGTCGCTTACAATTGGCCGGACGGCCGGGTGGACTATTCGATCGAGGGCGTCAGGCGCCCTACCCTGGCGCTCTATCCGCCGGCGAAGGGCCGCCGGCCCAGGGCGGCGGTCCTGGTCGTGCCCGGCGGCGGCTTCAGCAAGGTCGTGATCGGCAAGGAGGGCGACGAGATCGCCCGCTGGCTGGCCGCCAACGACATTCTGGCGGGCGTGCTGCTCTATCGGCTGCCGCGCGACGGCTGGGCGGCCGGCGCGGACGCTCCGCTGCAGGACGCACAGCGAGCCTTGCGACTGCTGCGCGAAAGAGCCGGTGGGATAAAAACCGGCGCTCTCGGCTTCTCGGCGGGCGGGACGATCGTGGCCGCCCTGGCGTCGCGCGGCGCCACGGCCCTCTATCCGCTTGTCGCCCCGCTGGACGCTCAACCTTCCCTGCCCGACTTCATCGGGCTCGGCTATCCGTGGCTCACCCGGCCGCTACCGCCCAGGAGCGCGACGCCCTTTCACGGCTTCATCGCGCCGACCAGGGCCTTTCTGTTCCATGCCCAGGACGACCCCAAGGTCGACGTCGGCAACAGCCACGACGCGGCCGGAGCCATCATTGCCGCCGGAGGCAAGGCCCAGGTCAGGATCTTCCCGACCGGCGGCCACCGCCCTGCGCTCCTGCCCGCCGGCGCCGGAGGCGGCCTGGGCCGACGACTTCCTGCACTGGTTGGAGCGGCTGGACGGCTGAGGCCAAACAAAAAGCGCGCCGGGCGAACCCGACGCGCTCCTGTTCATCCGAGGATGGATCCGATCAACGGCCCTTGAGGGCGGCGCGACCGGCGTAGACGCCCTGGTCTTCCAGCTGCTGCTCGATGCGCAGGAGCTGGTTGTACTTGGCCAGCCGGTCCGAACGGGCCAGCGAGCCGGTCTTGATCTGACCGCAGTTCAGGGCCACGGCCAGGTCGGCGATGGTGCTGTCCTCGGTCTCGCCCGAGCGGTGGCTCATGACGCTGGTGTAGCCGTGGCGGTGGGCCAGTTCGACGGCGTCGATGGTTTCCGACAGGGTGCCGATCTGGTTGACCTTCACCAGGATCGAGTTGGCCAGGCCCTTGTCCAGGCCCATCTGCAAGCGGGCCGGATTGGTCACGAACAGGTCGTCGCCGACCAGCTGGACCTTCTTGCCCAGGGTGTCGGTCAAGAGCTTCCAGCCGTCGAAATCGTCTTCGGCCATGCCGTCCTCGATCGAGGCGATCGGGAACTTGGCGACCAGGCCGGCCAGGTAGTCGACCATCTGTGCCGGGTCGAGCGACTTGCCCTCGCCTTCCAGCTCGTACTTGCCGTTCTTGAAGAACTCGGTCGAGGCGACGTCGAGGCCCAGCAGGAAGTCGTCGCCGGCCTTGTAGCCCGCGGCTTCACCGGCCTTGACGATGAACTCGAGCGCGGCTTCGGCCGAGGCGAGGTTCGGGGCGAAGCCGCCCTCGTCGCCGACGTTGGTGTTGTGGCCGGCGTCCTTCAGGGCCTTCTTCAGGCCGTGAAAGATCTCAGCGCCCATGCGCAGGGCTTCGGAGAAGCTGGCCGCGCCGGTCGGCAGGATCATGAATTCCTGGATGTCGATCGGGTTGTCGGCGTGGGCGCCGCCGTTGATGATGTTCATCATCGGGGTCGGCAGGACGCGGGCGTTCACCCCGCCGATGTAGCGGTGCAGCGGCAGGCCGGCCGACTCGGCGGCGGCCTTGGCCACGGCCAGCGAGACGCCGAGGATGGCGTTGGCGCCCAGGCGCGACTTGTTCGGCGTGCCGTCCAGGCCGATCAGCAGGCTGTCGATGCGGCGCTGGTCTTCGGCGTCGACGCCCGACAGCGCGTCGAAGATCTCGCCGTTGACGGCGTCGACGGCCTGGCGGACGCCCTTGCCCAGGTAGCGCGACTTGTCGCCGTCACGCTTTTCGACGGCTTCGTGAGCGCCGGTCGAGGCGCCCGACGGCACCGCGGCGCGACCAAAGGCGCCGTCCTCGAGGACGACGTCGACCTCGACCGTCGGATTGCCGCGGCTATCGAGGATTTCGCGGGCGATGATGTCGACGATCTCGGTCATGGGAGCTCCCGAAAGAAAAGGCGCTTCCCCTTAGCCGCGACGCCGCGTCGCCGCAACCAAGACCGATGTTCCACCAGCGCGAAGTTCCGCCGCGTCAGGCCTGTAGCGTCGGCCGCTCGGCGCCCAGCCGGAACAGCAGCTGCTCGGCGCCGAAGTCCAGCTCCACCCGGGCGAACAGCTTGAGGACGTCGACGCCCAGCAGGATCGCGGGTTTGTCGCTGATCTTCCAGTGATCGAAGATGTGCAGGTCGGCGAAGACCACGGCCAGGTTGGTCATGCGCAACTCGCCCATGTTCATCGACCTGACGATCCGGTACTCGCCGATCGTCTCGCCGCCGGCGACGCCCTGCAGGCGGACCGCAATGGCAGGATCCGCGCCCTTGCGCTGCTTGGCCTGGATGGCGCGCGACAGGGCCATGTTGCCGATCGACGAGCCCGCGCCCGAGTCGATGAAGGCCAGGGTGCGGATGTTGTTGATCCGGCAATTGACGATGGTCAGGCGGCCGAACTTCTGGTCGGCGACGACCTGCACCTCCTGGGCGCGGCGGAAGAATCGGTACTCGGGCGTGCTGTGGCGGACCTCCAGGCGCTTGCGCTTGAAGTCCATGACCACCGAACGGTCCTGGAGGATGTCGATGCCCAGTAGGCCGTCGCCGCCGACCCGCTCAGGCGGCAGGATCGGAAGCTCGACGCCGGCGAGACGGGCCTCGCCGGAGACAAGCTGGTCGATGTGGGCCGTAGGCGTCACGGCCGAGCCGCCGATGCCGTGGACCATCACGTCCCGCCCTCGCGGCAGCGCCAGGCTCGCGGCCAGGGTGTCGGAGACGACCGAGCGGTCGGCCCCCGAATCGACGACGAAGCGATACGGCCCACGACCGTTGATCATGGTCTCGACGGTCATCCGCTCGGAATCGTCGATCGCCGCGTCGATGATGTAGAGCGGCACGGGCGAGGCCGGCGGCGGCGCGACGGGCGTGGTCGGAGGAACCTGGCCTGGCGAAAGGGCATGGGCCGAGAACGGTGCGGTGCCCAGGGCCAGGGACGCGCCCAGGCCGGAGGCGAGCGCGCGACGCGTGAACATGGCGAACCTCCCAGTCCGCCGGAGTCCCGATCGCGCCTTATGGGCGCTGACCGCGCTCCTGGCTTTGTTGGGATCGTCCCTATGGCGATCCGAGCGTCATCGTAGCACCGCTTGGGCCTGGAAACGACGAAAAGCGCCGCCCGGGCGAGCCGGGCGGCGCTTTCGAAGCGTCAGACGCGAAATCCTGGCGAGGCGCCCTCGAAGGCCCCCCGCAAGGAAGAAAGACCTTAGTCTTCCTTCGGGGTCAGGATCTGCTTGCCGTTGTACAGGCCGGTCTTCAGGTCGACGTGGTGCGGACGACGCAGCTCGCCCGAGTCCTTGTCTTCGACGAAGGAATTAGCGCCCAGGGCGTGGTGCGACCGGCGCATGTTCCGGCGAGAAGGCGAAGTTTTTCTTTTAGGAACGGCCATCGGAGTGACTCTGCTCGCTGAGCGTGAAAATCGAAAGCGGCGACTCGGGTTCGACCCTAGCCGCCGCGTGAGGGCGCGCTTATGCCTGAATCTCTCCAGACATGCAACTCGCCAGTTCAGACCAGTCGTCCGTGCTCCTTGGCCGCCGCGATGAAGCTGGCGAACAGGGGGTGCGGAGCGAACGGACGGCTCTTCAGTTCCGGGTGGAACTGCACGCCGATGAACCACGGATGGTCGTCGCGCTCGACGATCTCGGGCAGCACGCCGTCCGGAGAGCGACCGGTCAGCTTGAGACCCGCCTCCTCCATCTTGTGGCTGTAGCCGATGTTGACCTCGTAGCGGTGACGGTGGCGTTCGACGATGTCGGTGTCGCCATAGATCTCGGCGACCTTCGAGCCCGGCTGCAGGACGGCGTCGTAGGCGCCCAGGCGCATGGTGCCGCCCAGGTCGTCGCCGGCCTTTCGCGAGACGGTCTCGTTGCCCTTGATCCATTCGGTCATCAGGCCGACGACCGGACGCTCGGTGGGCCCGAACTCGCTGGAGCTGGCGTCGGTGATTCCCGCGACATTGCGCAGGGTCTCGATGACGGCCATCTGCATGCCGAAGCAGATGCCGAAATACGGCACCTTGCGCTCGCGGGCGAACTGCGCCGCCCGGATCTTGCCTTCCGCGCCGCGCTCGCCGAAGCCGCCCGGCACCATGATGGCGTGGGCGTTCTCCAGGCGGGCCGCGGCCGCGCCCTCGTCGCCCTCGAAGGTCTCGCTCTCGACCCAGTCCAGGTTGACCTTGACCTTGTTGGCCAGGCCGCCGTGGTGCAGGGCCTCGATCAGGGACTTATAGGCGTCCTTGAGCACGGTGTACTTGCCGACGACCGCGATCGTGACCTCGCCGTCCGGATGCTGGACGGTGTTGTCGATGGCTTCCCAGCGCGAAAGGTTCGGCTTGGGCGCGTCGTGCATGCCGAAGACGTCGAGCACTTCGGCGTCGAGGCCTTCCTTGTGATAGTCGATCGGCACCGCGTAGATCGACGAGCTGTCCAGCGCCTGGATCACGGCGCTCGGGCGCACGTTGCAGAACTGGGCGATCTTGCGCTTTTCCTCGACCGGGATTTCCTGCTCGCAACGGCACAGCAGGATGTCCGGCTGGATGCCGATGGAGCGCAGTTCCTTGACCGAGTGCTGGGTCGGCTTGGTCTTCATCTCGCCGGCCGTCTTGATGAACGGCAGCAAGGTGAGGTGCACATAGCAGCTCTGGCCGCGCGGCAGGTCCTGGCGCAGCTGGCGGATGGCCTCGAAGAACGGCAGGCCCTCGATGTCGCCGACGGTGCCGCCGATCTCGACCAGCACGAAGTCGACCGGCTTCTGGCCCGTCTCGTCCATGGCGGGCGAGAGGACGAAGTCCTTGATCTCGTTGGTCACGTGCGGGATCACCTGGACGGTCGCGCCCAGATAGTCGCCGCGGCGTTCCTTCTCGATGATCGTCTTGTAGATCTGGCCGGTCGTGATGTTGTCGGCCTTCTTGGCCGACACGCCGGTGAAGCGCTCGTAGTGCCCCAGATCAAGGTCGGTTTCGGCCCCGTCGTCGGTGACGAACACCTCGCCGTGCTGATACGGGCTCATGGTGCCCGGATCGACGTTGAGATAGGGGTCGAGCTTACGCAGGCGAACCGTGTAGCCACGAGCCTGCAGGAGAGCGCCCAGCGCTGCGGAGGCGAGGCCTTTTCCCAGGGAGGAAACCACGCCGCCGGTGATGAAGATGTACCGCGTCATGGGCGCTCAGATTACCCGCGATTCGGCGATCGCGGCGAAAAGACCGACGTTCATAAACAAGTTTCGATCCCCCACCCTTATTGGGCGGGGGTCTGGGCCGGAGCGGCCGGCGCAGGAGCGGCCGGAGCCGGAGCCGGAACGCTGAGTTGCGGGGCCGGCACGGCGCTCGGCGCGGTCGCGCCCGGAGCCGGAACGGCCGAACCCGGAGCCGGGACGCTCGGAGCGGCCGGGGCGTTCAGGGTCTTGGTGTCGAGGCTGTCGATCTTCAGCTTGTCGACCACCGAATCGGCGCCGCCGATGCGGCCCGTCAGGACGGTCAGCACCAGGCTGATGACCAGGAACACCGAGAACAGGATCCAGGTCATGCGGGTCATGAAGTCGCCCGCGCCGCGCGCGGTCATGAAGTTGCCGGCGCCGCCGCCGCCCATGCCCAGGGCGCCGCCCTCCGAACGCTGGAGCAGCACGAAGCCGATCAGCGTGATGCAGACGATGATGTTGATGGCCAGCAGGATGCCGATGAGCATGACGAAACAGTTCTCGATCCGGGCAGCCGGCGAACCGACTGTGAAAAACGAAGCGGCCCCTCTACCACTACCGGCGCGCGCACGCCATAGGTGGGGCGACGGCCGGCCAACTCAAGTTCCTCAAATCCAAGTTCCCCAATCCAAGCTTTAGGGCGCGCATGATTCTCGAGACCGAACGCCTGACGCTGAAGCCGCTGGTCGCCGAAGACGCTCCGCTCATCTATCCGTTCCTCAGCGATCCGGAGCTGATGGCCCACTGGGACCGCGCCCCGCTGGAGGATCCCGACGAGGTCGCCGCCTGCGTCGTCGGCCAGGTCGAGGACATGCAGGCCGGCACGGCGCTCTACTGGACCATCCGGCTGACCGCGACCGGCGACTTCGTCGGCGCCTGCGAGTTCGTCGAGATCGACGAGCGCCGCCACCGGGCCGAACTGCGCTTCATCGTGGCGCGTGAGAGCTGGGGCCGCGGCTACGCCCACGAGGCGGTGACCGCCCTCCTCGCCCACGCCGCCGCCGGCGAGCTCAAGCACATCATCGCCCGCACCCAGGTGGGCGACGCCCGCGCCGAGAAGCTGCTGGAGCGGCTGGGCTTCAAGGGCGCGGCCTATCTGAAGGGCCAGGTCGACCGCGACGGCGAGCGCCGGGATGGACGGTTGTTCGACCTGGAGCTTTGAAACCAGGACGCTCCCTGAAGGAGGAGGCGATCGGTGGGGGGATGACTTTCAAACGTCTCGAGAGCTGACAACAGCCCCCCCTCCGTCCGCTTCGCGGACACCTCCCCCAGAGGGGGAGGATCTTGGGGCGTGGCTTCGTGGCCTCGCGCTTTCGCTGCGAGTTGATCGAAGGGGTGCGGGGTGCCCGGGCGACGCCCGGAAGCTGTTTTCAGCAAGTTACCGTTTCGACGAAGCCGGGCGCTCCGCGCCGCCGTTTTCCATCAGCCTCCGGCCGGCGGCGCTGTTGACGCCTTGCCGGAGCGCGCCCGCCGGTTTCCCGGAAGGCGCGCCGCGGGGCGGGGATGTCCTGGGTAGGAGCGTCTCTCCCGTCTGTCCCCGACGAAGCCGACGGCGGGCGGGCCTGGCCAGCGCCAGGTCCCCGAGCGTCCGGCTTTCCCGACCGGACTCGTTCCCGCTCGACTGCATCCCGCCGCCGCATGGTCGCTGGCCTTGCGCCCCTTCGGTGCGGCGAGACGGGTAGATTGTACGGTGGGTTCTAGCGCGTCTGATCGGCGGGCTTCAGAAAGTCGTAGGGCGTTGAGTTCGTGGAACTCTTTTCGGCGAACGGCGGGGATCGGCGCTGCTCTATCCCCGTCCGGCGGTCTTCTCCCTTCCCCATCAAAGGGGGAAGGGCTCTAATTCCTCAGGCCGCCGCGATGATGGCCAGGAAATCCTTGGCCTTCAGCGAGGCGCCGCCGACCAGGGCGCCGCCGACTTCCGGCGTGGCCAGGATCTCGGCGGCGTTCTCGGGCTTCACCGAGCCGCCGTAGAGAATCGGCACGCTTGCCCCGTGGTCGCCGAAGCGCTCGACCAGCACGGCCCGGATCGCCGCGTGAATGGCGCCGATGTCGGCGACGGTCGGGGTCAGGCCCGTGCCGATGGCCCACACCGGCTCGTAGGCGACGGCGAAGGCCTGGCCGGCCAGGTCGTCGGGCAGCGAGTCGCGGGCCTGGCCGGTGACGATCGGTTCCGCCTGGCCAGCCTCGCGCTGGACGAGGGTCTCGCCCAGGCAGATCACCGGCTCGAGACCTGCGGCCAGGGCGGCCAGCACCTTGGCCGACACTTCCTCGCAGGTCTCGTCGTAGCTGCCCCGACGCTCGGAGTGACCGAGAATCACCAGCGTCGCGCCGGCGTCGGCCAGCATCGGCGCGGAGATGTCGCCGGTGTAGGCCCCTTGCGGCGCGGCGTGGCAGTCCTGGCCGCCGACGATCACCGACTCGCCCGAAAGCGCCTCGGACATGCGGTGCAGCAAGGTGGCGGGCGGACAGATGGCGACACGCGCCGCGGGCGGGGTTTGCGCCACCGCGGCGGCCACGGCTCTGGCCTCGTCGAGCGAAGCCTCAAGGCCGAACATCTTCCAGTTCCCGGCGATCAACGGCCGGGGCGTCGTAAGAGAAACGGTCATGAGGAGGCTTTGGGGACGCGCTCCCTTGGTAAGTCAAGTCCGCTTCGGCTTGCTCACGCACCTTGGCCTCTACTATACCCGCTTGCTCGCATCGGATGCGTCGCCCCAGGGCGGTCGCCCACGCGCACGCAATTGGGCGGAATCGAAGAAGGTAGTTTCAAACGTCATGCTCGCCGGCTTTCGCTCTTTCGCCAAATCGCCCTTCGCGATCGTCCTGTTCGCCCTGCTGATCGTCAGCTTCGCGATCTTCGGGATCAGCGACGTCTTCAGCCGCCCCAGCACCAACAAGGTGATCGAGGTCGGCTCACGCTCGGTTTCGCCCGAGGACTTCAAGGCGCGCTTCGACAACTACCGCAACCAGCTGCAGCAGCAGGGCCAGACCCTGACGCCGGACGAAGCCGTCCAGCGCGGCGTCGACCGCGGCATGCTCCAGGAGCTGGCGCTGCAGGAATCGATGGCCGAGCTGATCAAGAAGATGGGCGTGCGCCCGTCCGAGGCCCTGGTCGGCGAGACCCTGCACAAGCAGCTGAGCCAGCTGCCGCCCGGCACGCGTCCGTTCGACCCGGTGACCGGCAAGTTCGACAAGCAGATGTACCAGCGCCTGCTGGCCGACAACGGCATGACCCCGGCCGGCTACGAGGCCTCGCTGCGCGACGAGATCGCCCAGTCGCAGTTCTACGCCAGCGTCGCCAACGGCCTGCGCACCCCGCGCATCTATTCGGCCCTGCAGGCGGTCTACGGCCTGGAGAGCCGCGAGCTTTCGGCCTTCGCCATCAACCCGACCAGCGTCCAGCAGCCGGCCGCGCCGACCGACGCCCAGCTGCAGGCGTTCATGACCGAGAACGCCGCCCGCCTGACCCTGCCCGAAACCCGCGTCCTGTCGGTCGTGCGCTTCAGCGCCAAGTCCCTGGAGCCGTCGGTGACCGTCGACCCGGCCGAGGTGCAGAAGACCTTCGACTTCCGCAAGGACACCCTGGCCCAGCCGGAAACCCGTTCGCTGGTGCAGATCGTCGCCCCGGACGCCAAGGCCGCCGCCGCCATCGCCGACCGCCTGCGCAAGGGCGAGGCCCCGGCCGACGTGGCCAAGGCCTACGGCAAGCAGCCGGTGATGATCCTCGACAAGCCCAAGACCGCCCTGCCCGACCGCAAGGTCGCCGACGCCGCCTTCAGCCTCGGCGAAGGCCAGGTCAGCGCGCCGATCGCCGGCGAGCTGGGCCAGTCGGTCGTCAAGGTGCTGAAGATCAACGCCGCCAAGGCCGCCTCGCTGGAAGCCGCCCGCCCGCAGATCGAAGCCGACCTGCGCGTGCAGGCCGCCCAGTCCAAGGCCTATGACCAGACCCAGGCCTTCCAGGACGCCCGCGACGGCGGCGCCAACGTCGTCGACGCCGCCGGCAAGGCCGGCGCCCTGGTCGTCACGACCGCTCCGCTCACGGCGCAGGGCACGGACCTCGGCGGCCAGCCGGCCGCGGGCCTGACCCCCGACGTGCTGAAGGCCGCCTTCGCCCTGCCGGCCGGCGGCGAGAGCGACCTGATCGAAGCGGGCAAGGGCGAATACTTCGCCGTCCGCGTCGAGAAGGTGAACAAGGCCGCCCTGCCCCCGCTGGCCGAGGTCCGCGCGCCGCTGGCCCAGCAGTGGATGATCAACGAACTGGTCAAGCGCCTGAAGGCCAAGGCCGACGAACTGGCCGTCCGCGTCCGCAAGGGCGAATCGATGGAAGCCGTCGCCGCCTCGGCCAACGCCAAGGTCATGAAGGTCCAGGGCCTGTCGCGCGAGAACGCCCAGCAGCACCAGGCCCTCGGCCGCGACCTGCTGATCGCCTCGTTCAACGCCAAGCCCGGCGAGGTCTTCGCCGCCCGCGCTCCGCAGGTCGGCTACGTGGTCGGCCGCATCGACGCCGTCCGCGCCGGCGACAACGCCGAGATCGCCCGCGCCACCGAGACCATGCGCCCGCAGACCAGCATGGCCTACATGCGCGATATCGGTCAGGCCGGCCGCACCGCCGCCCGCGACAAGCTGAAGCCGAAGCTGAACCTGAACCTGGCCCGCCAGGCGATCGGCGTCGACACCGAGGCGCTGGCCAAGACCGAGAAGGACGGCGCGGCCAAGGGCGGCGCCAAGAAGGCCGCGGCTCAATGAGCCTGGAGCCTGGCTTCGACGCCTTTGCGGCCGGCTACGACGCCGGCCTCCCGCAGCTGGTCTGGACGCGGCTGATCGACGATCTCGAGACCCCGGTCTCGGCCTATCTGAAGATCGGCCACGGCCGGCCCTACGCCTTCCTGTTCGAAAGCGTCGAGGGCGGCGCCTGGCGCGGCCGCTACTCGATCGTGGCCATGAAGCCCGACGTCGTCTGGCGCTGCCGCGGCGACAAGGCCGAGATCGCCCGCGGCGACGACATCGCCGCCGGCAAGTTCGCCCCGCTGGAAGGCGGCGCGCTGGATAGCCTGCGCGACCTGATCGCCCAGTCGAAGATGGAGCTGCCGGCCGGCCTGCCGCCGATGGCGGCGGGGATCTTCGGCGCGCTGGGCTACGACACCGTGCGCCTGGTCGAGAAGCTGCCGGACATCAATCCGGACGCGCTTGGCCTGCCCGACGGCATCATGACCCGGCCCTCGATCGTGGCCGTGTTCGACGCCATCGCCCAGGAGATCATCCTGACCACGACGGCGCGCCCGACGCCCGGCGTGTCGGCCAAGGAGGCCTATGCGGCCGCCCGCGAGCGCATCGAGACGGTGATGGCCGACCTGCGCCGTCCGCTGGCCCACGACGCGCCGCGTAGCGCTAAGGGGCCGATGGAGTTCACCACCCCGGTCAGCCGCGAGGACTACCGCGAGGTCGTCGAGAAGGCCAAGGAGTACATCCGGGCCGGCGACATTTTCCAGGTGGTGCCCAGCCACCGCTTCCGGGCCCCCTTCGGCCTGGACGCCTTCGCGCTGTACCGCTCGCTGCGTCGGACCAACCCGTCGCCGTTCCTGTTCTTCCTGGACCTGGACGGCTTCAACCTGGTGGGCTCCAGCCCCGAGATCCTGGTGCGCCTGCGAGACGGCAAGATCACCATCCGCCCGATCGCCGGCACCCGCCCGCGCGGCGCCACGCCGGAAGAAGACCTGGCGCTGGAAAAGGAACTGCTGGCCGATCCGAAGGAACGGTCCGAACACCTGATGCTGCTGGACCTGGGCCGCAACGACGTGGGCCGCGTGGCCATGCTGGGCCAGGCCGGTTCGAACGAGAAGCCCAAGGCCGGCAAGCACGCCAACGTTCGGGTCACCGACAGCTTCACGATCGAGCGCTACAGCCACGTGATGCACATCGTCTCGAACGTCGAGGGCGACGCGCCCACGAACGTCGATCCGGTCGACGTGCTGATGGCGGCCCTGCCCGCCGGCACGCTGTCGGGCGCGCCCAAGGTGCGGGCGATGGAGATCATCGACGAACTGGAAGTCGAGAAGCGCGGCATCGGCTACGCCGGCGCGGTGGGCTACATCGGCGCCGACGGCTCGGTGGACACCTGCATCGTGCTGCGCACGGCCCTGGTCAAGGACGGGATGATGTACGTCCAGGCCGGCGGCGGCGTGGTGGCCGACAGCGACCCGGACGCCGAGTACGACGAGACGCTGCACAAGTCCCGCGCCCTCAAGCGCGCCGCCGAGGAAGCCTGGCGCTTCGCCTGAGGCGCCTCCAGCGGAAAAGAAGAAGGGGCGGCCTATCGGGCCGCCCCTTTGTCGTTCAGTGGCCCGTATGGGGCCGGGCCGCGCCTTCGGGGCCCACGGCGTCGGTCAGGCCATGGCCCAGGGCCATCGGCTTGCCGTCAGGACCGCGGTCGGCGATGCGGACCATCTCCATCATGCCGGCGTCCTCGTGGTTGAGGATGTGGCAGTGCAGGACGAAGTCGCCGATGTAGCGCTCGTAGTGGGTGCGCACGTTCACCTTGACGCCCGGCTCGACGAAGACGGTGTCCTTGAAGACGCCCTTCATGCCGAAATACTGCGAACCGGCCTGCTGGGTGAGATCCACCCCGGCCGCGTCGATCACCGACTCGACCTCGAACGGATTGACGTGGATGTGGAACGGGTGGCCGACGTCGGCGGTCTCCAGCGTCCAGCGGTCGGTGTCGCCCAGCACCAGGGTGCGCGAGAAGTCGTTGGGATCGAACCGCCGCATCGTCTCCTTGGTGCGCCCCAGGCCAGGCCCCTTCTTCTCGCCCGGCTTGGCGGGCTCGACGCTCAGCGAGAAGATCAATGGCTGGTCGTGGTCGGGCTTGGCCGCCAGCAGGCTGGCGTGCGGCTTGAAGGCGGCCAGCGACAGGTCGCGCTCGAGGCCGGCGACGACGCTTTCGGCCAGGGCCGGATCGGTGATCGGCAGGTTGCGGGCGGCCTCGACCAGCAGCGTCTTGACCTGGTCGCGCGGCGTGGCGGCCTTGGGCTGGCCGGCGACGACGTCGACGAGGAACAGAAGCTGGCGACGATCCGAGCTGCCCTCGATGGCGTCCTTCTTCACGTCGACCTGTTCGTCGATCACGCAGTAGGAGCCGGCCTCGGGGAAGCTGACCAGGATGTCGCTGCGATAGCCGGGTTGCAGCACCGTCGAGGTCCGCTCCTGCACCGCCTCGCGGGTCAGGCCGTCGGCGGCGATCTCGAACTGGGCGATGGCCTGGCTGGAGGGCGCGCACTCCTTGGCGATCAGGGCGTCCTGCGAGATGGCCCCGGCCTTGGCGATGGCCTCCAGCGACTTCTTGCCGATGCGCTTGCGGATCGAGACCTTCACCGTGTCGGCGACGCCGCCGTGGACGAAGCGCCAGCGCTCCGGCGCGCCGGCCACGGCCTTCTGCTCCAGCACCTCGACGGTGGCGCCGTTGACCGTGGTGAAGCGGCCCGAGTTCTTCCAGCGCGGACCGCCGAACAGGTCGTAGCCGTCGAGCTTGCCGACCTGGCCCGCGTCGCAGCGCCAGGTGCCGTCGGCATTGGTCTTCACCTTGCCGTCGGCGTCGCGGCAGGCGTACTGGATCTGTTGCAGCACGAAGACGTGGTCGGGCGCCTTGCGCAGCAGCAGGTCGACGTCGCCCGGGATCACGGCCTTTGTCGCCGCGTCGACGCGCGGCAGGCGGTCGCCCTTGATCACCAGCGCGCCGGCCAGGCCGCTGGCCACCTGGATCGCCGTCGAGCCGTGGACGTGCGGGTGGTACCAGAAGGTGCCGGCCGGGTGGTCGCCGGGAATGTTGTACTCGTATTCGTAGGTGAAGTCGGGATTGGGCGGCAGCTGGCGCAGCACGTTGTCGCTGATGCCGGCCGGGCTGACCCACAGGCCGTGGCTGTGCAGGTTGGTGGTGTTGAAGCAGTGCGGAACGTTGATGTCCGCGGGGTGGCCAGGGCAGTTGGCCTCGGCCGGCAGCAGGTTGCGGATCTTGACCCGCACGGTCTGGCCCGGACGCGAGACCAGGGTCGGGGCGACATAGGGACGGCCGGGCTCGGCCGGATGCAGGGCGTCGCGATAGGCCCGCAGCTCCACGTCGTCGGTCATGCCGCTGTTGGCGTTCCAGATCTTGGACGGCAGCAGCACCACGTCGAGCCTGGCCACCACCTCGTCGCCGGACGGCGGCGGCGCGGGCAGCTCGCCGAACATCTCCGGCCGCTCCTCGGGCGCGGCCGCGCCCGGCGCCACCGTAGTCAGGACCGGCGGATCCGAGAACGGCGCGTCCTGGGCCGCCGCCGCGCCCGCCATGAAGCCCAGGGCGACAGCCGCGCCGCCCAGCAATCCGAGTTTTCGCATGAAGCACCCCCTGCGTCCGAAAATCGCCGGAGGGTGAGAGCGACGCCAGAGTCGTTCAAGTTGAATTCACAACCCTAGGAACTCATTTTGGGTCGACGAGGCCGATCAGTCGCCCAGGCGTTCCTTGGGCAGGTGCTGGGTGGTGAGCGGCGGGGCCAGCACCATGACCGTCGCGAAGCTGACCGCGGCCGCCGCGGCGAAGGCGGCGGCCAGCAGCACCGGCAGCATCTTCTGGCGCCGGCGCGGCGTGCGAAGCAGCGCGCGGGCGTAGGCGATGGCGGCGGTGTCGATGGCGGAATCAGCGACGGACATGCGGGAAATTTCGCCTCTTCGCGCCCCGGTGGCAACGGATCTGCGGCGCGGCGCTTCGCCGCTGGGCGCTTTGACAGAAAAACTCTTTCCGTAAAGGGATGACGCGCCGCCCCCGACCGGACTAGAAGCGAGGCTCGAAAGGCGGCGTCATGATCCTGGTCATCGATAACTACGACAGCTTCACCTACAACCTCGTCCATTACCTGAACGAGCTGGGGGCCGAGACGGTCGTCCATCGCAACGACGACCTGACCGTGCAGGAGGCCCTGGGCCTGAAGCCGCAGGCCGTGCTGTTGTCGCCGGGCCCCAAGGCCCCCGACCAGGCCGGCATCTGCCTGCCGCTGCTGCGCGGCGCCCCCGACGACCTGGCGATCCTGGGCGTGTGCCTGGGCCACCAGGCCATTGGCCAAGCCTATGGCGGCGAGGTGATCCGGGCGAAAGAGGTCATGCACGGCAAGACCAGCCCGATCCGCCACGCCAACAAGGGCATCTTCAAGGACCTGCCCGACCCGTTCACCGCCACGCGCTATCACAGCCTGGCGGTGCGTCGCGAGAACCTGCCGGAAGAACTGGAAGTCACCGCCTGGACCGCCGACGGCGAGATCATGGGCGTGCAGCACAAGACGCGGCCGGTGCACGGCGTGCAGTTCCACCCCGAATCCATCGCCACCGAGGGCGGCCACCAACTGCTGGCCAACTTCCTCGACCTGGCCGGCGTGCGCCGCGACGCCCAGATCTGGGTCTAGGGCGGGGCCAAGACCATGTCCGACGCTTTCAAGCCCCTGCTGGCCAAGCTGGCCGACGGCCAGACTCTTTCGGAAGACGACGCCGAAGTCTTCTTCAGCGCCTGCCTGCGCGGCGAGCCGACCCCGGCCCAGGTGGCCGCGGCGGTAACCGCCATGCGCCTGCGCGGCGAGACCGTGGGCGAGATCGCCGCCTGCGCCCGCGCCATGCGCCGCGCCGCCGTGCACCTGGAGCATCCGTATGACGTCGTGGACGTCTGCGGCACCGGGGGCGACGGCCTGCACACCCTGAACATCTCCACCGCCGTGGGCTTCGTCGCCGCCGGCGGCGGGCTGAAGGTGGCCAAGCACGGCAACCGCGCGGTGACCTCCAAGTCGGGCACCGCCGACGTGCTGGCGGCCCTGGGCGTCAATATCGACGCCAGCCTCGCCCAACAGCGCGCCGCGCTGGACAGCGCCGGCATCTGCTTCCTGTTCGCCCAGTCGCACCACGGGGCGATGAAGCACGTGGCGCCGATCCGCCAGCAGCTGGGCTTTCGCACCATCTTCAACCTCTTGGGCCCGCTGACCAATCCGGCCGGCGCCAAGCGGCAGGTGGTCGGGGTGTCGGCCCCGCGCTTCGTCGAGCCGATCGCTCGTGCATTAGGGGCTTTGGGCGCCGAGCGCGCCTGGTCGGTGCACGGCGGCGGCATGGACGAGCTGTCCATCACCGGCGAGACCGAGGTGGCCGAATGGCGCGAGGGGGCGATCCGCCTCTTCACCATCACGCCGGAAGCCGTGGGCCTGCAACGCGCCTCTCTGGCCGAGATCACCGGCGGGGATCCCGCCTTCAACGCCGCGGCCCTGACCCGCCTGCTCGACGGCGAGACCGGCGCCTATCGCGACATCGTGCTGCTCAACGCCGCCGCCGCCTTCCTGGTGGCCGACAAGGTCGAGACCCTGCGCGAGGGCGTGGAACTGGCCGGGGCCGTGCTCGACGACGGCCGCGCCAAGGCCGCCCTCGCCGGCCTCGTGGCCGCCACCAACGCTGAAGCCCTGACCGCATGACCGACATTCTCGCCAAGATCGCCGACTACAAGCGGCAGGACGTCGCCGGTCGCAAGGCCGTGCGTTCCCAGGGAGACGTCGAGGCCGCCGCCAAGACCGCCTCGGCGCCGCGCGGCTTCAAGGCGGCGCTGGAGGCCAAGCACGCGCCGGGCAAGCTCTCCTTGATCGCCGAGATCAAGAAGGCCTCGCCTTCGAAGGGCCTGATCCGCGCCGACTTCGATCCGCCGGTACTGGCCAAGGCCTACGAGGACGGCGGCGCGGCCTGCCTCTCGGTGCTGACCGACGGCCCGAGCTTCCAGGGCGCCGACGAGTATCTGGTGGCCGCGCGGGCGGCGACCGCCCTGCCCTGCATCCGCAAGGATTTCCTGGTCGATCCGTGGCAGGTGGCCGAGAGCCGCGCCCTGGGCGCCGACGCCATCCTGGTGATCCTGGCGATGATCGACGACCATCTCGCCGCCGAACTGATGGCCGAGGCCGCGCGCCTGGGCATGGACGCCCTGGTCGAGGTGCACGACGAAGCCGAGACCGAGCGCGCCGGCAAGCTGGGCGCGACGCTGTTCGGCGTCAACAACCGCGACCTCAAGAGCTTCGTCGTCGACCTGGCGGTGACCGAGCGATTGTCGAAGCTGGCGCCGGCGGGCTCGCTGCTGGTCACCGAAAGCGGCCTCTTCACCCACGCCGACGTCGTGCGGATGGAGGCTGCGGGCGCCAAGGCCATGCTGGTGGGCGAAAGCCTGATGCGCCAAGCCGACGTGACGGCCGCGACGCGCGAGTTGATCGGCTGATCCGAATTAGGTGCGTGGCCCTCTAAGGACGAGGTTTTCGCCACTCGCCCCATAACATAACGACGGTCGGCCACGTTTCGGCCAAGCTCGCGCTTCTCAATGCCCCTCGGTGTTCGACATCGAGGGGCTTTTCGCATGACCAAGGCTGCGCTGCGTTCGAGCGTGATCGACTGGGCCAGGACGCTGGCGCTGACGGCGGCCATCGTCCTCGTGCCCCGCACCGTGCTGTGCCAGCCGTTCACGATCCCGTCGGCCTCGATGGAGCCGACCCTGCTGGTCGGCGACTACATCCTGGTCAACAAGTTCGCCTATGGCTGGAGCCGTCATTCAGCCCCGCTGAGCCCGGCGATCGGCCATGGCCGTCTGATGGGCCGCCAACCGGCGCGCGGCGACGTGGTGGTGTTCAAGAAGCCCGGCGACGGCCGCACCGACGTGATCAAGCGGCTTGTCGGCTTGCCTGGCGACGAATTGCAGATGCTTGACGGGGTGCTGCGCATCAACGGAACGCCCGTGGATCAGCGTCCGCTGGGGATGCGGATCGAGGAGACGCCGTTCGGCGTGCTGCCGGCCGAGCGCTTCGCCGAGACCCTGCCGGGCGGCAAGACCCACCTGATCAACAGTTACGGCCCGCGCACGGCGGCGGGCAACACCGCGACCTATCGCGTGCCCGAGGGCTGCTACTTCGTGATGGGCGACAATCGCGACAACTCGCTCGACAGCCGCTTCGATCCGGGGCCGATCCCGGCGGGCCAGGCCCGCTGCGCCTGGAACCCGGCCGTGGACGCCCTCCTGCCGGCGGAGATCGGCATGGGTTTCGTGCCGTTCGAGAACCTGGTCGGCCGGGCCGACCTGGTGCTGTTCTCGTGGGAGGCCGGCTCCGGCCCGCGGTGGAATCGCTCGTTCCGGCGGCTCTAGAATCGGTCGCCGAAGGCGGGAATCGGTGCTTTTCAGGACGGACTTCGGCCGCCTGAGGCCAAAGCCAATCGCACCGTTCACGGAAAATCCGCGCTCGTGCAGGCGTGCTCGTCGTTTACGCGCGCTTCAGGACAGCACGGCCAATCCGCATGAAATCAGTCACTTAGACGCCAGTTTCTGACGTCACGCCCCGCCGCGGTTTCAAAGAACGCCGGTCGCTGCAATTCACTTGACCTTAACCAAGAACACCTAGAGAACATTCGAAAGGTTTGCGGTTTGTTCCGCGACGACTTGCGAGGCCGTCATGCTCACCCGCAAGCAGCACGAGCTGCTGATGTTCATCCACGAACGGATCAAGGAGACCGGCGTCTCCCCCTCCTTCGACGAGATGAAGGAAGCCCTGGACCTGGCGTCCAAGTCGGGCATCCACCGGCTGATCACGGCCCTGGAAGAGCGCGGCTTCATCCGTCGCCTGGCTCACCGGGCCCGGGCGCTGGAGGTTGTGAAGCTGCCGCAGCAGGCGACCACGGCCGCCCCGCCCAAGGGCCGCGGCGCGTTCCGTCCGCAGGTGCTGGAAGGCGGCGGCCCGGCCCCGTCGGCCCCCGCCCCGCTTCCGCCGATCCCCGACACCAGCCGCGAGCTGCCGATCCTGGGCCGCATCGCCGCCGGTACGCCGATCGACGCCATCCAGCATGAACGCGACCGCCTGCCGGTACCCGAGACCATGCTGGGCGGCGGCGAGCACTACGTTCTCGAAGTGCAGGGCGACTCGATGATCGAGGCCGGCATTCTCGACGGCGACTACGTGATCATCCGCAAGGGCGACACCGCCAACAGCGGCGAGATCGTCGTTGCTTTGGTCGGCGAGGAAGCCACGCTCAAGCGCCTGCGCAAGAAGGGCGGCTCGATCGCCCTGGAAGCGGCCAACCCCAAGTACGAGACCCGCATCTTCGGTCCCGACCAGGTCGAGGTGCAGGGCAAGCTGGTGGGCCTGATCCGCCGCTATCACTGACGGCGGCCATCACCGAGCAAGACGCGCAAGGCGCGGGTGTCGAAAGGCGCTCGCGCCTTGCTTGCGTCTGGGGCGCCCCTTAAGGCTCGATGCATGTTTGCTTGGGGGGAAATAGCCATGATGGTCCTGCTGCTGGCCGCGCAGGCCGCCGTCGTCGCGTCGCCGGCCGGAGAGCCGGTCCTGACCCTCGCCGAGGTCGGGCTGCACAAGGGGCGCTGGCCCTACACGGGCTATTATCCCGACCGCGCCATGCGCGCCGGCGTCTCGGCGCAGACGACCGCTCTGTGCCGCGTTGCCGCCGCCGAGGCCCTGGTCGACTGCCGCATCGAGGCGGCGCAAGCCGTCGACTACAGCTTCGACCAGGCGACGCTGAAACTGCTGGCCGGCGCCAGCACCGACACGGCAACCCGCGGCGGCGCGCCCACCGAGGGTCGAAGCTTGCGCGTTTCGCTCAGCTTCACGATCAGCCGCAATGGCTCGACGCGGGTCACGGCGCGCTGAACGCGCATTTGTCTGAGTTAATCGAAGCTGCTACTCCAGACCCAAGGCCGTGCGGGGCGTCATGCAAGACGCGCCGCGCCATCGGTCGACCGGAGGAGCCCCCATGTCCCACGCGCCCATCGCATCCTTAAGCGCCGCCCTCTGCCTTTCGCTCGGCCTTGGCGCCGCCGCCGAGCCGATCACCCAGCGGTTCAGCGCCGATCCCTCGCCGCACGTGTTCGGCGACACGGTCTATGTCTACGCCACCGACGACGCGTCGAACTCGGGCAAGTACTGGGACTCGACGTCCTGGCGGCTCTACAGCTCCAAGGACCTGAAGGCCTGGAGCGACGACGGGGCGTTCCTGGACGTGACCGTGTTCAAGTGGGCCAGGCCCGACGCCAAGGCCTGGGCGCCGGGCGCGGTCGAGCACGGCGGCAAGTTCTATTTCTATGCGCCCGTCGGCGGCGACAAGATCGGCGTGGCGGTGGCCGACCGGCCGCAGGGCCCGTTCAAGGACGCCATCGGCGCGCCGCTGGTCGACAAGGCCCGCGACGCCAACGCGGGCGACGAGCCGATCGACCCGCAGGTGCTGATCGACGACGACGGCCAGGCCTACATGCTGTTCGGCACCCGCGTGCCCAAGATCGTGCGGCTGGGCGCCGACATGGCCTCGCTGGCCGGCCCGATCGAGAACCTGGTGGTCACCGGCTATCCGGCGGACGACCCGAAGAAGAAGTACGGCGAGGCGCCGTTCCTGCATAAGCGGGGCGGCCTCTACTATTTCAGCTTCTCGACCGGCTGGCCTGGCCAGATCGTCTATGCGACCGCCAGGTCTCCGATGGGGCCTTACGCCTATCGCGGCGTGATCCTCGACTACCTGCCGATCTCGACCAACCACCAGGCCATCATCGAGCGCGACGGCCGGTGGTGGTTCTTCTATCACGACAAGCTGCTGCCCGGCGGCGGCGACCATCGGCGCTCGATCACCCTGGCGCCGCTGAGCTATGGCGACGACGGCGCTATCCTGCCGATCGAGCGGCCCTAAGGCGGATCGAAATCAGCGGCTTGGGCGTGGTCCTCGCCCTTCGACAGGCTCAGGGTGAGGACCATTTACAGGCCTGGCTGTCAGAAAAACCTCATCCTGAGCCCGTCGAAGGACGAGGTTTTCGTCTCAGATCCTGAATGCCGGTCTCGCCTAGAGCACCAGCGCCTTGGCCGCCGTCTCGAAGCCGCTCCAGGCCGCCGCGGCCAGGGCCACTCCGGTGCTGGCGCGGCGCACGCCCAGGCCCGACAGGTCGGCGACCTTCATGTCCGGTCCCCACAGCAGCACGTTGACCGGCTTGGGGGCCACGGCCGCGACGATGGCGGCGATGTCGTCGTAGCGGGTCACGCCGGGCGCATAGAGGCAGTCGGCGCCGGCCTCCGAATAGGCCACGAGCCGCTCGATGGTCGGCGCGAGGTCGTCGCGGCCGATCAGGAAGCCCTCGGTGCGGCCCACCAGCATGACGTCTTGGCCCGAGGCGTCGATGGCCGCTCGTGCGGCGGCCAGGCGCTCGACGGCGGCAGCGATGGGATGGAGGTCCGCGCCGACGCGATCCTCGATCGAAAGGCCGGCGATCCCGGTCTCGACCGCGCGGGCGACATTGGCGGCGACGCTCTCGGCGCTTTCCGCGAACCCTGCTTCGAAGTCGGCGTTGACCGGCAGGTCGGTGGCGGCGGCCAGCAGGGCCAGGTGCTCGATGACCTCGTCGGCGCTGACCTCGCCGTCAGCGCGCCCCCAGGACCAGGCCATGCCGGCGCTGGTCGAGGCCAGGGCCTTGAAGCCGAGCTTTTGCAGGCGAACGGCGCCGCCGGCGTCCCACGGATTGGGCAGCACGAAGAAGCCGTCCTGGTGCAGGGCGCGGAAGGCGGCGCGGCGGGCGGCGAAGGTGGCGTTCGTCATCGGTCCTGGCTCTCCAAACGAGTCGTCGCCGGGTGATAGCCGCGGCGGCGCGGCATCATCCGCCCGGTTCTTGCGCAATCGTGTCAGCAGCCTGCGTCCAGGGCCGCCGGCCGCGACCGGGCGTGGTCCAGACGATCCACCAGCCGTCGCGCCGGCGCCAGAGTTCAGCCGCGCCGCCGGCGGCGAAATCCTGCCCCGCCAGCACGACGGCGTCGCGGCAGACGGCCGGCAGGACGGCGGGCCTGGGGCCGCGCAGGACCACCACCTCGGCGCCGGTGCAGAGCCGCTGCAGGGCCTCAAAGTCAGGCGTGCGGCGGGTCCAGGACAGGCTGGCGGCCACCGGCGCGCCCTGCCCCGGCCGGCACGAGGTGCGGTCGCAGGTGAAGCCGCCGCCGTCGACGGGCGCCAGGCCGCGTCGGCGGGCCCAGAGCTCGGCCCCGAAGCGGCGAGCGTCGGGGCGCAGCAGCACGGCCTGCCCGCCCCGGCGCGCAACGGCCGTGGTTCCGTCGGCGGCGATCCAGAGATCCGGCGCCGCCGGACGCGGCCACAGGGCCACGGCCAGGAACAGCGGCGCGCCCAGCCAGCGCAGGCGGCCTTTCCAGAGGCAAAGCAGCATGATCCCGAGGAACGACAGCACCAGGGTGAAGCCCGGCGCGCTGGCCACGGTCTGCTGGGCGCCGTGGGCGCCGGCGAACCAGCGGGCGACGGCGGTCATGGCCTCGATGCCCCAGCCGGCCACGGCCAGGAAAGGCCCGCCCAGGCCCAGAGGCTCCAGCGCCGCGCCGACCGCCAGGAACGGCATGATCACGAAGGACGACAGCGGCGAGACCACCAGGTTGGCCGGCAGGCCCCAGATGGCCACGCGGTTGAAGTGCTGCATGGCGAAGGGACCGGTGGCCAGGCCCGCCACGAAGCTGGCGCCGACACTGATCGCCAGCCAGGCCAGGGCGCCCTGCGTGAAGCGGATCGGCCAGGGCACCGAGATCTCGCGCGCCTGGCGCGGCCAGGCTTCCGCGAGCGCGACCAGGGCGGCGGTGGCGGCGAACGACATCTGGAAGCCGGCCGCGCCGGCCTGCTCGGGCTGGGCGACGAGGATGATCAGGGCCGCCAGGGCCAGGCCGTGCAGGCTGACGGCCTGGCGGTCGGCGAGGATGGCCAGGAACGCCACGCCCGCCGTGATCGCCGCGCGCAGGGCCGGCGGCGGTGCGCCGGAGACGACCAGATAGGCCCCGACGGCCGCGAGCCCGGCCAGGGCCGCGATCTTTTTGCCCGGAAAGCGCAGGGCGGCCCAGGGCCAGGCCGCCACCAGCAGCCGCACGGCCGCGAACACGAAGCCGCCGACAATGGCCATGTGCAGGCCGGAAATGGAGAGGATGTGCGCCAGGCCCGAGGCGCGCATGGCCTCGGTCTGCTCAGGCGTGACCCAGGCCTCGTGGCCGGTGACCATGGCCGCGGCGATGCCGCCGCTCTCGGGCCCCAGGCGCTCGACGATGCGCGAGGCCAGGCTCCAGCGCATGGCGTTGATCGCCATCGCCAGGCGCAGCCGCCAGGGCGGCGGATCCAGAGCCGTTTCCTCGATCTCGCCCACCGTGAAGCCGACGCCCCCGATGCCGTTGAACCAGGCGTCGCGGGCGAAGTCGTGGGAACCGGGCGCGGCCGGCGGCGGCGGAGCCGACAGCATGGCGCGCAGGCTCAAGGCCGATCCGGGCGGCGGGGCTTCCACGCCTTCCGGCAGGCTGACGCGGATGCGAGTGGGGGTGGCGGCCGGCGCCAGGCGCGAGATCGACACGGGCGCGATCAGCAGGCGCGGCCCCGCCGCGCCCGGCGAGACCACGTCGACGACGAATCCGTCGACCACCCGCACGCCTCGCTCGACGGGCATCACCGGCGCCGCCACCCGGTCGCAACGCACCTTGCCGGCCAAGGCGCCGGCGGCGGTGAAGGCCAGAAGGGTCAAGGGAACGGCGAGGCCGCTCCAGCGTGTCCAGCCCCGGCTCCAGATCGCCAGGACGCCCAGCGCCAGGGTAACGAGGGCCAGCAGCGACCAGCTGGGCTCGATCCTCAGCCCCAGATAGGCCGCCGCGCCCAGCGCGAAGGCCACCGGGCTCCACAGCATCCAGCGGGCGGCGTTGGCGCGCGCCTCGTCGATCAGTTGTGTGACAAAGGTTGCGGGACTAGGACACCTTCGAACGGCCGTGCTAAGACGCGCCGCCCAACGGCCGGCGCGTGCGTCGCGCGCCGTCGGGCCTCCCGCCGCCCCCGCGGCCTCCAGACCGTCAGCTTCGAAACCTATGTCCAGTTCCTCCCCCGCCCCCAGCGGCGTCGTCACCCGCTTCGCCCCGTCGCCGACCGGCTTCCTGCATATCGGCGGCGCCCGTACGGCGCTGTTCAACTGGTTATATGCACGCCATACGGGAGGGAAGTTCCTTATTCGCGTCGAGGACACCGACCGCGAGCGTTCGACCGAGGCCGCCGTGGCCGCGATCTTCGAGGGCCTGGACTGGCTGGGCCTGAAGTCGGACGAAGAACCGATCTTCCAGTACAGCCGCGCCGACCGTCACCGTGAGGTGGTGCAGGAGTTGCTGGCCAAGGGCCGCGCCTATCGCTGCTGGATGACCGTAGAAGAGCTGGAAGCCGCCCGCGAGAAGGCCCGCGCCGAAGGCCGCGCCATCCGCTCGCCGTGGCGCGACGCCCCGCCGCCGGCCGATCCGTCCGCGCCGCACGTCATTCGCTTCAAGGGGCCGCTGGAAGGCGAGACCCTGGTCGACGACATGGTCAAGGGCCCGGTGACCTTCCGCAACATCGAGTTGGACGACCTCGTCCTGCTGCGCAACGACGGCGCGCCGACCTACAACCTCGCCGTGGTGGTCGACGACCACGACATGGGCGTGACCCACGTCATCCGCGGCGACGACCACCTGAACAACGCCGCCCGCCAGAGCCTGATCTACCAGGCGATGGAATGGGACGTGCCGGCCTTCGCCCACATCCCGCTGATTCACGGGCCGGACGGCGCCAAGCTGAGCAAGCGCCACGGGGCGCAGGCCGTCGGCGAGTTCGCCGACATGGGCTACATCCCCGAGGGCCTGCGCAACTATCTCGCGCGCCTGGGCTGGGGCCACGGCGACGACGAGGTGTTCAACGACGAGCAGGCGATCAGCTGGTTCGACGTCAAGGACGTGGTCAAGGCCCCTGCCCGCCTGGACTGGGCCAAGCTGAACTTCATCAACAGCCAGCACCTGCGCCAGGCCGACGACACGCGCCTGACCGCGTTGACCCTGAAGGCCCTCAAGGCCGCCGGAACCGACCTGCCGGCTGACGCCGAGGCGCGCATCGCCTCGACCGTTCCGCAGGTCAAGGAAGGCGCCAAGACCATCCTGGAGTTGGGCGAGCACGTGGCCTTCGCGCTGAAGGTGCGCCCGCTGACGCTCGAGGAAAAAACCGCCAAGCAGCTTTCCGAGGAAACGGTCGCGCGCCTCGCACGACTTCGTGAACATCTCGCGGCCGCCCCGGTGTGGGGCGTCGCGGAACTCGAGGCGCTGTTGAAATCGTTTGCTGAATCCGAGGCCGTAGGCTTTGGAAAGTTCGGTCCGCCGCTGCGTGGGATCCTCACCGGCGGGGCCCAGGCGCCTGACCTGAACAAGATCATGGCGGCCCTGGGACGAGACGAGTCTCTCGGCCGGCTTGACGATGCGCTGGCGTCGCGCGCATGAGGCGCTATAACGCACCCGCGAAATGCAAAACTGGACTGATCGTACCACTATTGAAAGGGTCTCTCGCATGACCGACAAAGCCACGCTGACGATCGGCGACAAGAGCTACGAGCTGCCGATCCTCAAGGGCAGCACGGGTCCGGACGTTCTGGACATCCGAAAGGTCTACGGCGAAAGCGACCATTTCACCTTCGACCCGGGCTTCACCTCGACCGCCTCGTGCGAGAGCAAGATCACCTATATCGACGGTGACGCCGGCGTTTTGCTGCACCGCGGTTATCCGATCGACCAGCTCGCCGAGAAGTCGTCGTTCCTCGAAGTCTGCCACCTGCTGCTGAACGGCGAACTGCCGACGGCCGCCGAACTGGCCAAGTTCGAGAACAACATCACCTACCACACGATGCTGCACGCGCAGTTCGACCGGTTCTTCGAAGGCTTCCGTCGCGACGCCCACCCGATGGCCGTCATGACCGGCGCCGTGGGCGCCCTGTCGGCCTTCTACGCCGACAGCATGAACGTCGACGACGCCCGCGAGCGTGAGATCAGCGCTCATCGCCTGATCGCCAAGATGCCGACGATCGCCGCCCGCGCCTACAAGTACACGATCGGCCAGCCGTTCGTGTCGCCGCGCAACGACCTGTCGTACTCGGAAAACTTCCTGCGCATGTGCTTCTCGGTCCCGGCCGAGGACTGGAAGCCGAACCCGGTCCTGACCCGCGCCATGGACCGCATCTTCATCCTGCACGCCGACCATGAGCAGAACGCCTCGACCTCGACCGTCCGTCTGGCCGGTTCGTCGGGCGCTCACCCGTTCGCCTGCATCGCCGCCGGCATCGCCTGCCTGTGGGGCCCGTCGCACGGCGGCGCCAACCAGGAAGCCCTGGAGATGCTCGAGCAGATCGGCACGGTCGACAAGATCCCCGAGTTCATCGAGGGCGTGAAGGCGCGCAAGCACAAGCTGATGGGCTTCGGCCACCGCGTTTACAAGAACTTCGACCCGCGCGCGAAGGTCATGCAGAAGACCTGCCACGAGGTCCTCGGCCAGCTGGGCATCAACGACCCGCTGCTGGAAGTGGCCATGGAGCTGGAAAAGATCGCGCTCAGCGATCCGTTCTTCATCGAGCGCAAGCTGTACCCGAACATCGACTTCTACTCGGGCATCACCCTGCGCGCGATGGGCTTCCCGACCAACATGTTCACCGTGCTGTTCGCCCTGGCCCGCACCGTCGGCTGGATCAGCCAGTGGAAGGAAATGTTCGAGGATCCGACCCGCAAGATCGGTCGCCCGCGTCAGCTCTACACGGGCTCGACCCAGCGCGACTACATCGACGTCGAAAAGCGCGGCTAAGCGCTTTTCCGGCTTCGGAAATGAAAAGGCCCCGGGAAACCGGGGCCTTTTTGTTTGGGCCAGCTCCTCCCTCGCGAAGCGGGGGAGGTGGCGCGCTGCGGATACGCAGCGTGACGAAGGGGGCGAGTGACGGAGCTCAGGGCCCCGTCACGCCCCCTCCACCGCTTCGCGGTCCCCCTCCCCCGTTGCACGGGGGAGGAGTTGTCTTCAGAACCGCAGACCCACAATCAAACCCGCATAGGTCTGGTCGTCGGCCATGCCGGTCTGCTTGAGGAACGTGCCCGAGGTCGTGTGGTTGAGGATGCCGGTCACCGTCACGAACGGCGAGACGGCGTAGCTGGCGAAGGCCGCCTGGCGCCAGCCGACATAGTGGGCCGTGCCCTCCAGCCCGCCGCGCAGCACCTGGCCGCCCAGGCCGTAGAGGCCGTCCTCGTCGCTCTGGCGCCACAGCCCCGCCACCTGCAGGCCGGCGGTCAGCTTGGGCGCAGGCTTGAAGGTCAGCTGCGGCTGGATCGCCACCATGTTGGTGATGCCGAAGTCCGTGCGCAGCGAGATCGGCTGCGGGAACATCTGGGCGTACGAGTTCAGCTTGCCGTCATTGCGATCCTTGTCGCCGGAAGCCGCCTCCAGGCGCAGGCCCAGGCGCGGCGACCACGGCGCCTTGAAGGTGTAGCCGCCCATGGCCGAGACGTACCAGGCCGAGACGTCGAGATCGCGGTACGCGCCGTCCTGGTAGACGCCTTCCAGGTCGTAGTCCCATTGGCCGTAGCGGCCGGCCAGGCGCGCCGAATAGGAGCCGCGGCGATCGCGGCCGCCGGTGACGCTGTCATAGACCGCGCCGCGCTTGTCGCTGTTGACGTAGAGCAGTTCCAGCTTGGGCGCCGTCGGTCCCTGCCCCAGCGTGCGCGAAGCCGTCACGCCGGCCAGGCGGTAGTCGAAGTTGGTGGCGTCGTCCCACGAGGTCTTGGCCTCGCGCAGGGCGTAGCCGTAGAAGGCGCCGCCGCTCCAGCCGGTCTTCCGGTCGGCCAGCACGCGGGCCATGTCGAACGAGGTGCGGCTGTTGGCGCCCTCGCGCATGTCGAACAGGCGATAGGCGCCCAGGCCCAGCTCCTGGCGGCCGACGCGCAGGCGGACCTTGGCGTCGCCGACCTCGGCGTTGGTTTCCAGGAAGGCCTGGTGCAGGTCCCAGCGGCTGACCTCGATCGGCGGCTCGCCGCTGTCGAGATCGATGCTGCGGGCGTCCTGCACGTCGACGAAGGCGCGCAGGCGCGATCCCACGTGCAGGTCGGCCCACAGGCGGGTACGGGTCTGGGCGTTGCCGTCCTCGTCCTGGGCGCCGCGGCCGAAGCGCTCGTTGCCGCGGTCTTCGAGGCGCAGGCGGAACTCGCCGCCGAGGCTGAGATAGCTGGTCTCGCCGACAGGGATGTATTTCAGCTTCGACCAGGGCGTGGCGCGCTTGGCCGGGTCGGCCAGATAGCTCCAGTCCTCGTCGTGATTGATCAGCTTGAAGGCCGGCGCCTTGGTCGCGGCCGGCGGCGGCACGTTGCCGGGCGACGGGGCGTTCTGGGCGGGGATCGGGACGACCCGGTCTTGAGCCTGGGTGGCGATCGGGGCGTCGGCTACGGGCGCAAGCAAGGCGGCCGCGGCCACAGTGGTCAGCAGCATGGGTTTCCTCCAGAGGGCGCGGTTGGCTCCGCGCTCTTTGTTTCTTGGCTTTAGAGGATGGGTTTATTCGGCGTCGGGCTGGGCCGACGGCGCGGCGGACTTGAAGGCGTCAAGCTCCAGGCAGGCGGCCTCGATGTCGGTCAGGCGGTTCCAGCGCAGCTCGACGCCGAAGCGGCGGGCGTTGCCCAGTTGCGGCACGAGCACCAGGTCGGCCAGGCTCGGCGCGTCACCGAAGGCGAAGCGGCCTGATTGGCGGGCCAGCAGCTTGTCGACCGCGTCGAGCCCTTCCTCGATCACCCCGGCGGCCCAACCCTGGACGGCGGGCTCGTCGAGGCCCAGGTCGCGCAGGCGGGCCAACACTTTCAGGTTCTGCACCGGGTGGATGTCGCAGGCGATGGCCTGGGCGACGGCGCGAACCTGGGCTTTGGCGAACGGGTCGGAGGGCAGCAGCGGCGGCTGCGGGTGGATCTCGTCGAGATACTCGACGATGGCCAGGGACTGGGTCAGCACCCGGCCGTCGTCGAGAGCCAGGGCCGGCAGCAGGCCCTGCGGGTTGATCGCGAGGTAGTCCGGCGTCCGCTGCTCACCCCGACGCAGGTGGTGGAACACCTGGTCGGCGGGCAGGCCCTTGAGGCCCAGGGCGATCCGCACGCGCCACGACGCGGTCGAACGAAAATAGCCGTGCAGGATCATGGTGGTGTCAGACTCCGGACTTCTTGCGCACGCCGCCGAGGATGAAGACGGCGAGCGAGGCGATGAGGGCGGGAACCACGGCGGTCAGGATGATCGAACCGGGGGCCCACTTGTTGGCGAGGAGCGCGCCGCCCACGAGCGGGCCGACGATGGCGCCGACGCGGCCGACGCCCAGGGCCCAGCCCACGCCGGTGGCGCGGATGGCCGTGGGATAGACCGACGCGGCCAGGGCGTT
Organism: Caulobacter zeae; assembly: GCF_002858925.1. GTDB lineage: Bacteria > Pseudomonadota > Alphaproteobacteria > Caulobacterales > Caulobacteraceae > Caulobacter > Caulobacter zeae. Next base: position 197,349 of record NZ_PJRS01000018.1, on the reverse strand, counting down.
GCAGCCGATCTGGGCGCCGACGACGCCGAAGCCCGACAGCGCCGCCCCGACCAGCAGGGTGGTCAGGTGCGTGCCGCCAAGCGCGATCACGGCGATGAAGGCGGCCGAAGCCGCATAGGCCGCGCCCAGCACGACATAGGGGCTGAAGCGGTCGATCAGCCGGCCCAGGGCGATGGCGCCGACCACGCCGCCGAGGTTCAGGGTGGCGGTCGACAGGATGGCCATCGACAGCGGCAGGCCTGCGCCCTTCAGCAGGGTCGGCAGCCAGTTCACCAGGAAGTACATGACCAGCAGATTCATGAAGAACGCCACCCACAGCAGGCCCGTGACCGGCGCGCGCCCTTGCGTGAACAGCTGGGCGACCGAGAAGCCCTTGGGGGCCTCGGCCTGCTCGCTGCGCAGGTGCGAGACGAACTCGGCGGTCGAGGCCTGCGCATCGATGCGGCGGACGATCGGCGCGATCTTGCTCTCCGGCGCGCCCTTGGCGACCAGGAAGCGCACCGACTCCGGCAGCATGACCATCAGCACCGGCACCAGCAGCAGCGGCAGCACGCCGCCGACCACGAACACCGAGTGCCAGCCGAACTGGTCGATCAGGCCGGTCGACAGCACCCCGCCCAGGGTCGAGCCCAGCGGGAAGCCGCAGAACATCACCGTCACCAGCGTGGCGCGCAGGCGCTCGGGGGCGTACTCGCTGGTCAGGGCGATGATGTTGGGCATGGCCGCGCCCAGGCCGATGCCCGTGAGAAAGCGGTACATCAGCAGCTCGTTCATCGTGCCCGAGGTCGCCGTCAGCAGGGCGAACAGGCCGAAGATCACGGTCGAGATCAGGATGATGGTCTTGCGGCCGAACTTGTCGGCGGCGGGGCTGAGCAGGAAGGCGCCGACGGTCAGGCCCAGCAGGCCCACGGCGAAGATCGGGCCGAAGGCGGCCGGGGTCAGGCCCCAGTCCTCGGCGATGCGCGGCGCGACATACGCAATTGCCTGGGTGTCGAACCCGTCGAGCATGGCGATGATGGCGCAGAGCGCGGTGACGCCGAATTGCAGCGAGCCGAACTTCGCCCGGTCGACGACGGCGTTGCCCGCCGTCGCTTCAAGAGTAGCCATTGTCGTTTCCTCTAAGAGGGGGCGGCTCTGTTGGCCGCTCCCCTCGTCCCTAGTCTTGGTGTGTCGCGATCAGGCCGCGGGCGGTCCAACCTGGATGTTCAGCGGGGCCAGGCCCTCGATGGTGACGACCATGGCGTCGCCCTCGACCACGGCGCCGACGCCGGCGGGCGTGCCCGTGTAGATCAGGTCGCCCGGCTCGATGCGGTAGAGGCCCGAGAGGTAGGCGACGATGTCGGCCACCGGCCAGATCAGGTCGGCCAGGTCGGCCTGCTGCTTGGTCTCGCCATTGACGGTCAGCTTGATCTCGCCCTTGGTCGGGTCAAAGCCTTCGCCGGCCTTCTGGATCAGGCCCAGCGGCGAGGACTGCTCGACGTTCTTCCCGGTGTCCCAGGGACGGCCTTGGGCGCGGGCTTCCAGCTGCAGGTCGCGGCGGGTCATGTCCAGGCCCGTGGCGTAACCCCAGACGTGGTCCAGGGCGTCCTCGACGGCGATGTCGCGGCCGGTCTTGCCGATGGCGACGACCAGTTCGGCTTCGTAGTGGAAGTCCTTGGTCTTCTGCGGATAGGCGATCGTCGCGCCGTCCGGCACGACCGTCTCGGCCCAGGCGGTGAAGAAGAACGGCGGCTCGCGGTCGGGATCGCGGCCCATCTCGCGGGCATGGGCGGCGTAGTTGCGGCCGACGCAGAAGATGCGGCGGACCGGGAACTGCTCGCCGGTGGAGGTGGCGGCCAGGACCGGCGCCTGGGGTTCGAAGGTCAGGCTCACAGGTTTTCTTCCTTGTAGAGGTTCAGCTTTTCCTGGCAGGCCTTGTCGGAGTAGCCGAACAGGACGAGCTGGCTTTGGGCCTTGAAACGGACCGTCTTCCACGACGGGACGACGAGGATTTCTCGGGGCGAAAGGGCGATGGTCTCGCCCTCGACGACGGCTTCACCCTCCCCTTCCACGACCACGAAGATCGTGCCGTCGGTGGAGCGGCGGTCGCGGGTCTCGAACCCGGCCGGCATCAGCCGCACATGCGCCGAGATCGTCGACATGATCGGCCCGCCGTTGACGGGATTAAGGAACTCCAGCGCGTGGCCCAGGTGCGGATCGATCTCCGCCCCCTTGGCCATGGCGTCGAGCGCCGGCCGCCATTCGGCGTAGGGATAGTGGAACAGCGGCTGGTGGGCCGGGCGGCGGTCGGCCGTGTGCCCCTTAAGCGGACGCATGTTGCGGCCGTAGCGGTTAAGGCTGTCGCCGGCGGGAGCCTGCTCGGGGAACTGATCCTCGCTGTAGCCCTCGGCGAAGCTGGCGTCGAAATGGCGGACGGTGGGGATGTCCAGCCCGTCGAGCCAGATCATCGGCTTGGCCGTGGGGTTGCCGTGATCGTGCCACTGGCCGCCCGGGGTGAGCACCAGGTCGAAGGGCCGCATCACCGCCTTCTCGCCGTCCACCGAGGTGTAGGCCTCCTCGCCTTCCAGCACGAAACGCAGCGCGCACTGGGCGTGGCGGTGGGCGGGCGCGATCTCGCCCGGCAGGATCAGCTGCAGGCCGGCGTAGAGGCTCGGCGTGATGCTCGACAATCCGCCGAGCCCCGGGTTCTCCAGGATCAGCACACGCCTTTCGGCCTGCTTGGCGCTGATCAGGTCGCCGGCCCGCATCAGGTAGTCCCGGGCGCTGTCATAGGACCACTTGTGGACCTTGGCCGGCGAGTCCGGCTGGGGCAGCACCAGGGCGCTCAGTTTTTCCCAGAGCGGATAGAGGCCTTCGGGCTCCATCTGCTCGTAAAGCGCCTCGAGCTGGCTGCGCTGGTCGTTGCGAAGCACCGTCTCCATCAGGCGCCTCCCGGCAGGCCGACGTGCAGCAAGCCGCCTTCCAGCTTCACCGGGAAGGTGCGCACGGCTACCGAGCACGGCGCGCCGACGGCCGCGCCGGTCTTCACGTTGAAGGTGCCCTGGTGGAGCGGGCATTCGATCAGCTCGCCGTCGAGGAAGCCGTCGGCGAGGCTGGCCGCGCCGTGGGTGCAGAGGTCGGCGGTGGCGTAGTACTCGCCGTCGACGGTGTAGAGGGCCACCTTCAGGCCGCCCACGGTGGCGGCGGCGACGCCAAACTCTTCGAGGTCGGAGGGCGGAACGGCGGGCGCCCAGGTCAGCGCCGCATTGTCGATGACGTTGGTCATACGGGGTACACCAAGCTGTTGGGGAGCATTTCGGAGTCGAACACCACCACGCGCTCGGCGAAACGCAGGCGGCCTTCGTCGGCCACGATCAGGTCGTGGCAGACCGCCGAGAGGACGATCTCCGAAGGCTTGTCGATCAGGGTCTGGACGAGCAGCAGGTTGTGGCGCGTGCGCACCCCGCCGTTCTCTTCGCCGACAATGCGCGGGGCCGTCGGGAAGCGGCGATAATAGCGCGGCGCGTACATCTGGGTGCGGGTCAGGCCCGTCACCCGGTCCTTCAGCATGCCGCGGCTTTCGGCCTGCATGGTGCTGAGGGTGTAGCCGGCCTCGAAGTTTTCGCGCGGGATCACCCGATAGAGGCAGTCCTGGGTGAAGAACTCGGGCCAGTCGTGCAGCCGCACCTCGTCCAGGGTTGCGTAGTAGTCGTCATAGAGGTCGCGGATCGCATCGCGCGTGATCGCGGCCGGACGGTCGGTCAGGGTCGTGCTCACAGGCCCATCACCTTTCGCCAGTAGCGGTACATGCCGCGCACGGCCGTTTCGGTGACCTGGTGGTCGGTGCTCTCGATGGCCCGCCCGCCCATCTGCAGGATCATGTGCGCGTCGGGCGACGGCGTGGCGCCCTGCTGGGTCATCTCCAGCACCTCGCCGTCGTCGGCCGAGACGAAGCCGGCCGGACCGAAGAGGTTGGCCTGGCGCGTGCGGCGCAGGCGCATCTCCGGGGTGTCGTCGGCATAGCACCAGTGGGTCCAGTGGAAGTCGAACCCGTCCGGGCCCTTGGGCACGATCTGGCGCGTGGTCAGCGAGTTGACCTGCTGCTGCAGGATCACGCTGGGGAAGATGGTGATCATCCCCACGGTCTCTTCACCGGGGAACTCCTGCACCACGTCCATGACGCGGGGATCCTCGAGCACCAGGTCGCCCTGGAAGTTGCGGATGTCGGCCATGGCCTCGGTCTTTTCCTGTTCGCCCTTGCGCGAGATCAGGATGCCGTGGCGGCCCTCGTCGTCGATATCGACCGCCGACTTCTGGTCGGCGCGGAACAGGCCGAAGGTGGCGAAGAACACGTGCAGCAGGCCCGCATGATACGGGTCCTTGATGTTCTCCTGCATCTGCTTCCAGTTGGCGGGAATGTGCTGGCGGTTATAGCCCAGCACTTCCAGCTTCCGGCCGTCGTAGACGCGCGTGTAGTGCTTCCAGAACTTCTCGCCGAGGTACTCGCGGAAGGCCGGGGTCTCTTCGGAGAAGGTGGCCCAGACGACGCCGTGGACTTCCTCGACGCGCAGCTTGGTCAGGCCGTTCTGCGTAAGGTCGAAGTCGGCCGGCATGCCGCCCTGGCGCTTGACGCCCCGGCGGAACGGCACGCCCTGCAGGTCGCCGTTCAGCGCGTACGACCACTGGTGATACGGGCAGATCAGCTCTTGCGAGTGGCCAAAGCGCGCCTGGCAGAACTTCACGCCCTTGTGGGCGCAGCGGTTCTCGACGACCGAGATCTCGTTCTCGGCGCTGCGCACCATGACGATCGGACGCTCGCCGAGGGTGGCGGTCTTCCAGTCGCCGACATTGGGGATTTCGCACTCCAGGCCGACGTACAGCCAGTGCGGGCCGTACCAGATCTTGCGCAGTTCCTCGGCGTAGATCTCGGGGTCGGAATAGACCCAGTACGGGACGGCGGCGTCCGCATCGGCGGGCCACAGGCGGCCTTCCGGGGGACGAACGGGGATGGTCATGGGCAGCTCCCAGACGGTGGTCGAAGCGGCGATCTCACGTCGCCATTGACCCTCACCCTGTCGTGGGTTTTGATCCATGTCAAATGCATTGCATATTATGCAACGCGAGAGGAAGCACACGCCATGGAACAACGCATCGTCGTAGTCGGCGCCGGACATGCCGGCGGAGCCGCCGCCATCACCTTGAGAGAATTGGGTTTTTCGGGATCGATCACGCTGGTCGGCGAGGAAGCCGAGCACCCGTACGAACGACCCAGCCTGTCCAAGGAGTACCTGTCGGGCAAGGACGCCGCGCCCGTCTATCTCGCCGAGGAATCCCGCTGGAGCGAGCTGGGCGTCGACCTGCGGCTAGGAGTCGCGGCCGCCTCGATCGACCGCGAGAACCGCACCGTGACGCTCTCGGATGGAAGCGCCCTGCCCTATGACGAGCTGATCCTGGCCACCGGCGGCGCGCCTCGCCAGCTGCCCTTCCCCGCTCACCCGAAGATCTTCCCGCTGCGCACGACGGGCGACGCCAAGGCCATCGCGGCGGCGGCCAAGCCCGGCGGTCGCGCCGTGGTGATCGGCGGCGGGGTGATCGGGCTGGAGACCGCCTCGACGCTTCAGGAACTTGGCTTGACCGCCGTCGTCATCGAGGCCGGCCAGCGCCTGCTGGGCCGCAACGTGCCGGGGGACGCCGCCGACTGGCTGGCCGCCGCCCATGAGCGGGTCGGGCTCGAGATTCGCCTCGGCCGCTCGGTGGCCGCCATCGAGCCGGGCGACGAGACGCTGACCCTGCGACTCGACGACGGCGAGACCCTGGAAGCCGACCTGGTGGTCGTCGGCATCGGCATCACGCCGCGCACGGGGCTGGCCGAGGCCGCCGGCCTGCCGGTGGGCGCGGGCGTGCTGGTTGACGAGGCCTATCGCTCGATCGGCGACGCAAACGTCTACGCCATCGGCGACCTGGCCCTGCGCCGGTTCGGCGACGCAGCCGCCCCGCAGCGGATGGAGACCTGGGCCCACGCCCAGAGCTCGGCCCGCGCCGCGGCGCTGGCGATCCTGGGCCAGCCGGCGGAAGCTGAACCCGCGCCATGGTTCTGGACCGCCCAGTGCGGCCATAACCTTCAGATCCTGGGCGATCCGGCCGCCGGCGACACGGTGGTGGCGCGCGGCGAGGCTGTGAGGCTCTACCTGCGCGACGGGGTGCTGGTGGGCGCGGCGTGCCTCGACCAGCCCCGCGACTTCGCCTCGGCCCGCCGGCTGATCGGCAAGCCGCTGAAGGCTGATCTGGCGGGAGATCCTGGGACCGACCTGCGCAAGGCGGCGGCCTGAAACCCCCTCTAGCTCGTCATCCCGGCCGAAGGTCCGCGCAGCGGACCGTAGAGCCGGGACCCAGGGGCGGCCAGCAATGCGCCGGGTGTGAGTTTAAGCGCCGAGCCCAGTCCCCTGGGTCCCGGATAAGCGCTGCGCGCTTTCCGGGATGACGACGGATGGTGTGCTGAATTCCAGCCCGCTCAAACCGCCGGGCGGCGGCCGCCGATGGTGGTCGTGACCTGATCGCAGACCGCGGCCAGGGCCTGGCGGACCTCGTCGTCGCGGTCGGGCACGAAGGCGTCGGTGGCCAGGACCGTGGCGGTGACGACGGCCTCGCCTTGCAGGTCGAAGATCGGCAGGGCCGTGGCCCGCAGGCCCGGGATCAGCGAGCCGCTGATGGCCGAATAGCCGGTCTTGCGCACCCTTTGACGCAAGGCCTCGACGTCGACGGGCGCGAGGCCGCGCTCGGCCTGCGTCTCGCGTTCGACCATGTGGCGGGTGTGGCTCTCGGGGCGGAAGGCCAGGAACACATGGCCCGTCGCCGAGCGCAGCAACGGCAAGGACGAGCCGACCATCAGCGAGGTCGCCACCGGCGGCGAGCCCATGGCCCAGCGCACGACGATCGGGCCGCTCGGCCCCAGTGCCGCGATCTGCACCGTGCGGCCGGTCTCTCGCGAGAAGGCGGTGATGGCCTCGTCTGCCTCGCGGAAGGCGTCGACCCGCGCCAGGGCGCCCAGGCCCAGGCGCAGCGCGCCGGGACCCAGATCGTAACGGCCGGTCGCCGCGTCCTGCCTTGCCATGCCCGAGGCGACCAGGCTGGCCAGGTAGCGGTGGGCCTGCGAGGCCGACAGGTCCGAGGCCTGGGCGATGACGCCCAGGGCGGCCGGGCCGTCCAGCGTCGCCAGCACGTCCAGCACCCGCAGGCCGATGCCGACCGACTGGATGCCTGAACGCTGCTTGGAATCCTGGTCGGTCACTGTCTGGGTCCTGCGCTGGGAAGCGATTGAACCCGATGATGAAACGCCGGGACCCCGACTCGCAAGGCGTCGGGGTCCCTTAGGTGTTCATAGATGCGAATTGATCTCAGGAACTACTTCGAAAGCGGAACCCGCATGGCAAGGACCTCGCGGCTGCGGCGGGTGATGCCGTAGAGCATCCCCTTGTCGCTTTCGTCCCAGTCGATGGCCTGGCCCTCGGCCTCCATGCCGATGGTGTCGAGGTGGTCGAGCACCCCGCCCCCCATCGGCAGCTGCATGACGTAGAGCTCAGGCAGGTCGTGGCCGCTGAGATAGAGGCGGCCGTCCGGGCCCCAGCCGCCGCCGGAGATGCTCATCGGCTTGATCTTCTCCAGCACGCTGACCGGCAGCGCCCAGGCTTCCGTGCGCCGCCACTCGTCGTCGAACTTGACCAGCGTGGTGTGGCGGTGGTCGCGCGGAGGCTCGCCGCCCTTGGCGTCGTAGTTGGCGAACATCGCCCACCAGGCGCCGTCATGGCGGTCGACCCAGGTGATCGAACCCGTGCCCAGGCCCAGCGAGATGCTGCGCTTGTGGGCCAGGGTCATCGGATCGAAGACCTCGACCGTGCTGACCTGGGGCGTGGCGGGGAAGTTGGAGCTGGCGCAGACCAGCTCCCTGGCGATCACCGCGCACGAATTGATGTGCGGGAAGCGGGCCTTGTCGCCGGTCCACTCGGCGCGCCTCTCGCCGGTCTTCTTGTCGAAGCGGACGATGCGCCAGTTGCTGACCGAGTAGATGTCGCTGGGTCCAGCGGCGGCGCCCTGGCTGGCGCCGGCGTCGTAGCGGCGGACGGTTTCGGCCTTCCGGGTCGGCGCCGCGGAAGCCGCGGGGGCCTCCGCCTGCATGGCCAGGGCCGCGATGAGTTCCAGGATCATGATCGGTCTCCCTGCCCCCTATCCTAGAAGCTGACCGCCGCGCCGACCCAGTAGGTGCGGCCGTAATTGGCCCACTCCTGCAGGTAGCCGCGACCCGGGCCGGTGACTTCCTGGCGGCCGGTGTTGGAGAGGTTCTGGCCCTCGACGAAGACAGTGTAGTGGTCGGCGAAGCGCCAGGACAGGCTGGCGTCGAACACGTGGCGGCCCTTCCAGTACTGGTCGGAATTGGGGTTGGCGTCGTTGATCGTCTCCAGCTGGCCGCCGATGTAGTTGTGCGAGATCCGGGCCTCGAACGGGCCGCGCTGGTAGTAGATCGACTCGTTGGTGGTGATCTCGGGCTGCTGGAACAGGCCGGTGACGCGCCGGCCGGCCGAGGTCAGGAAGGTGAACTCGGTGTCCAGCCAGGTGACGTTGCCGTTGAAGCCGAAGCCGTCGAACGGCGCGGGCAGGAAGGTGAAGGCCTGCTGCACGGCGAACTCGACGCCGTTGATCTTGGCCGTCTCGGCGTTGCGCGGGGTCGAGACCAGCACGGTCTCGGGACCACGGCCCACATCGAGGGTCTCGGTCGAGCTCAGCGTGAAGATCTCGTTCTTGATGTCCTTGCTGAACACCGCCAGCGAGACCATGCCGTCGGTCGGATAGAACTCGACCGACAGGTCCAGCCCCTTGCTCTCGCGCGCCTTCAGGCCGGGATTGCCGCGCGACAGGGTCGGCTGGCTGCCGTCGAAGTTCAGGGTCTCGGTGGCGGCCAGCGAGCCGTAGTCCGGGCGGCCGATGGTGTTGGTCCAGGCGGCGCGGACGATCCAGTTGTCGGCCGGCTTCCACTGCACGTGCAGGCTGGGCAGCCAGTTGTCGTAGGCGCCGTCGTTGCTGGTCGGGGTCAGCACGCCGCCGGTGTTGCGGATGGCGCTGGACGAGACCTTGGTGTGCTCGTAGCGCAGGCCGCCCAGCAGGGTGACGTCGCCGAACTGGTAGCTGGCCTGGGCGTAGCCGGCGTAGATGTCCTCGTCGACGCCGTAGTTGCCCGTCGGCGCGGTGACGGTGGTGGTGAAACGGTCGCGGTTGGCCTTGAAGAAGGCCATCGCCTCGGCCGCGCCGATGCGCGGGTTCAGGCGATAGCGGCCGGCGATCAGCTGGTCAGGACCGGCGGTGTCGACCTCGGCCAGGGTGTAGGTGAAGCCCGTCCCGGCGCGGTAGTTGACCTGGCTGCTGGTGAAGTCGCGCTTGGTCGAGCGCAGCACGCCGCCGACCTTGGCCTTCCAGGCGCCGTCGTCGTCGAAGGCCAGGTTGAAGCGGGCCTGGCTGGTCTTCTCGTCGGTCTTGGTCAGGGCGTCGCGGTGCTGCTGCAGCACGTAGTTGGCCGGGTTGCGCATCGCCGCCTCGTTGGTCGAGGTGAAGATGGGGAACAGCGGGTTGGTGGTGTCGTAGGTGAAGCCGTAGTTGGCGCCCTGGGCGTCGACGGTGCGGAACTCGACCGAGTGGTTGGGCACCTCCAGGCCGGCCTGCGAGTAGACGAGGTCGCCGTCGAGCTTCCACTGCGGCGCGAAGCTCCAGGCAAAGCCCGTGCGGGCCATGCCGATCTCGCGCTTGGTGATCGGCTGGTTCAGCTGGATGATGCCGCGGCCGCGGGCGAAGCTGCCGCTGGTGGCGGTCTGGCCCGCGACGTTGCCGAGCGGCTCGATGCGGTACTCGATGCGCTCCTCGTCGTCCTCCATGCGCGAGAACAGGGCCGAGGCCTCCCAGCGGAAGTCGTCGTTCGGGCGGTACTCGATCTTGCCGTTCAAACCGCTGCGCTGCTTGGTGTTGTTGTACCAGAACAGGCGAAGCTGGGTCGGCACCTGGATGCCGTTGCCGGTGGCCGCGCCCGACAGCACCGGCGCGCCTGCGGCGGTGTATTCGCGCACGCTGGGATCGGCGGCCTCGACCTGCGGGATGTCGTAGTCGAGCTGCTCGTGCGAGGCGCCGATGACCACGCCCCACTGGTCTTCCGAACCGAAGGTGCGGCCGGCGGCGAAGGCCAGGCGGTAGGACGGCTTGTCGTTGCGCACGTCGCCGTGGCGTTCGTAACTGCCGTACGAGGCCATGCCGTTGAAGAACGGCCGGCCCGCGTCGAAGGCGCTGCGGGTGGTGACGTTGATGACGCCGCCGATGGCGTTGCCGTCGTTCTCGGGCGTCACGGTCTTGATGACTTCCAGCCGGCCGGCCATCACCGAGGGCACGATGTCCATCGGCACGGTGCGGCCGCTCTCGTCGACCGAGGCGACCAGGGCGCCGTCGATGGTGGTGCGGTTGTAGGTCGAGCGCAGGCCGCGGATGACCGGGAAGCGCGGCTCGCCCTGGTCTTCCATCACCGAAATGCCGGGAATGCGGCGCAGGGCGGCGGCGGTGTTGTGGTCGGGCAGCTTGCCGATGTCGTCGGCCGAGACGACGTCGGACACCACGAAGGCGTCGCGCTTGACGGCGATGGCGGCGCGCTGGGCCTCGCGCTGGCCGGTGACGATGACCTCCTCGACGGCGTCGGGCGCCTCGTCCTCGGCGGCGTGGGCGAGCAGCGGCGCCGACAGGGCGCTGGTGGCGAGCAGGCCGGCGATCAGGCGGCTGGCGGCGAACGGCTTGGACATGTGGACCCCTCTGGCAAACGCGAGGGGCGCTTAGGGCGACGCCGTGACAGGGGCGCTACATTTGGATGTCAGCCAGCAACACGAAAGACGACGGTGCGATGACGACGTACGCCTTGGTCGCTTGGAAACCGCTTTCCGTAAGGGTCACATGACGGCGAAAAGGCCGGCGCCCGCCTATCGCGGCCTCAGCCCATTTTTTGCCGTGACCAGGCATCCCGCCAATCGACGCGCAACCTATTCGCGCCTTCAGGTGAATAACGCTCAAGGGATGCGCGCGGGAATCGCGCCTCCGACGGTCGGCGAGGGCCAGCCAACGCCGGCCCTCGCGCCGCTTCACCAGCTGTAGCGCAGGGTCGCCGTCACCGTGCGGGCGGAACCGAAGTAGCAGCTGTTGTTGAACGGACAGGCCGAGATGTGGCGCTTGTCGAACAGGTTGGCGGCGTTCAGGGCCGCTTCCCAGCCCTTCAACTCGGTCTTGGCCACGCCCAGGTCATAGCCGACTAGGGCGTCGACCAGGATGAAGCCGTCGGTGTGGAAGCGCTGGAAGGTGGTGACGTTGTTGATCACCGCATAGCTCGTCGTGCCGTCCGAACCGCCAACATAGCGCAGGCCGCCGCCCAGGCGCAGGCCCGCCGCCGGACCCGTCGCCCGGCCGGCGCGGCCCAGGTCGTAGGAGATGAAGGTCGATGCGCCCCACTCCGGCACGCCCAGCTGGCGCGTGCCCGTGGTGGTCGGCGTGCCGCTGTTGGTGGCGGTGGCCGCGATGGCCGGCGCGCCCTGGGTGATGATCGCGTCGGTGTAGCTGAGCGCCGCCACCACGTTGAGGCCGCGCGAGACCTCGCCCCGGCCTTCCAGCTCGACGCCGCGCACGCGGACCTCGCCGATCTGGATCTGCGAATTGGCCGGGATGCCGTTCGTGCCGGCCTGCGGATCGGCGACCGGAACCTTGCGGCGCTCCAGCTGGTAGGCCGACAGGGTGAACAGCGCCGACGTGCCCTTGGGCTGGTACTTCAGGCCGCCCTCGAGCTGGCGGCCGGTGACGGGCACGAAGGCCTCGCCCTGCCAGGTCGTGCCGGCCTGGGGCTCGAAGGATTCCGAATAGCTGACATAGGAAGCCAGGCCCGCGCCCAGGTCGTAGAGCCCGCCCAGGCGCATGGTGAAGGCCTTCTGCTCCAGCGTGTTGGAGGTGTTGTTCTTCTTGTTGTCGGTGACCTGCTCGTACCAGTCGTAGCGGCCGCTGGCGATCAGTTGCAGACGGCCGATGGTCATCTGGTCCTGTGCGTAGAGGCCCTTCTGCTCGCGGCGGCTGTAGGTGTTCACATAGGCCGACGACAGGACGGTCAGGTCCATGCTGGGCAGCGTGCCGCCATAGGTCGGCGCGAACAGCGACAGGTTGGGAATGCTGGTCAGCGGATTGCTGCTCTGGCCGGTGTTGAACTGCTGGACGTTCTCGCCGGTGATCTTCTGGTAGTCGAAGCCGGCCAGCACCTGGTGCTTGACCGCGCCGGTCTCGAAGCGGGCGCTGACCTGGTTGTCGAGGGTCAGGGTGTCGAAGTCCTCGTCGGCGCCGCCGCCGCCCCGGATGATCGTCGAATAGTCGCTGTTGCGGGCCGCGCCCACGCCCGTGGTGGCGAAGCCGCCCACATAGAGCTGGCGATAGGACAGCTTGTTGTTCTGGAAGCGGGCGTTCGAGCGGAAGGTCAGGTGCTCGTTGAAGTCGTGGCGGAAGAAGGCCGCTGCCGACCCGGCCTTGTGGTCGTAGCGCTCGTAGCCCGGATCGCCTGTGTTGATCTCGCGCGGCAGCTTGCCGAACGGATTGGGCAGCACCGAGCCATAGGCCGGAACGCCCGAATAGCCGCCGCCGCTGGGCGAGCGCTGGTAGGCGCCCACCAGGGTCAGGCTGGTGTCGGCCGTCGGCTCGAAGGTCACCATCGGGCTGACGTGATAGCGCTCGCTGAAGGCGCCGTCGGTCATGCCGTCGCCCTTCTGCCAGCCGGCCAGCACGCGGCCCAGCCACTTGCCCTGGCTGTCGAGCGGGGCGTTCACATCCACCGCCGCGCGGCGGGTGTCGAAGTTGCCCAGCTGGCCCTCGATGCGTCCGAAGCTGCCCTCCTCCGGCAGCTTGCTGGCCAGGTTCACGAGGCCGCCGGGCGTGGAGTTGCCGTAGAGCACCGAGGCCGGGCCCTTGACGATGTCGATGTGGTCGATGCGGTTGAAGTCGATCTGCGGCGTCGAATAGGGCCCGGCGATCAGGCGCATGCCGTCCAGGAACACGCCCGGCGCGAAGCCGCGCACGACCAGCTGGTCATAGCGGGTGACCATGCCGCCGCGCTGGTTGGGCGAGACGCCGGCGACGAAGCCCAGGGCCTGGTTGATGGACTGCACGTTGCGGCGCGAAAGCTCGTCGCCGTCGATGACGGTGATGCTCTGGGGCGTCTCGATCAGGGCGGTCTCGGTCTTGGTGCCGGCGGCCGCGCGGCGCGCCTTCAGGCCAGTCACCTCGACCCGCTCGACGGTGTTGGAGTCGGTGTCAGCGTCCTCGGCCCATGCGGCGGTCGCCCCGATTCCCTGCAACGCCGCCGCGGCGGCGACTGTCACGGCCAGCCCTCGCAAGACCCCGGCGTTGGCGGTCGCGCCACGCGCGGTTTTGGAACGGATGACCATGAGGACTCCTCGTCAAGATTGTCGATAGGATTGATAATGAGTTGCAACTATCGAAAGGAGTTGTTAGGCGCAAGCCAACTTTCGGAGGTTGCGTGAACAACGATCGATCGGCGAAACAGGCGGCTGCATGGCCCGGCGTGGCGCGGATGACCGCCCGCGCCGTCACCGCCATGCTTGGCGGTTACGCGGCCGCCGCGGCCCTGGCTTCGCTGCTGGCCCGCCTGCTGTCGATCGCGCCCGCGGAGGCCTCGGCCTGGGGCATGATCCTGTCGTTCCTGGTCTTCGCGGGCCTTGCCCTGTGGGCCTTCCACGAGCGGCGACTGGCGATCGTGGCCGCGGTGCTGTGGGGCTCGGCGCTGGCCGCCGGCGCGGCGGTGGTGCTGCTGGGAGCCCGGGCGTGAACGTGCGCCCGTCCTTCCCCGCCCCTGCCCCGCCGGCTCGGGCCTTGCGCCAGTCGATGGCCTGGATCCACGCGTGGCTGGGCCTGCTGGCCGGCTGGATCCTGTTCGCGATGTTCCTGACCGGCACGGCCAGCTATTTCCGGCCCGAGATCACCCAGTGGATGCAGCCGGAGCTGCGCTCGACATCTGTCCCCGCCGAGCAGGCCGCCCAGGCGGCGATCGCCCACATGCAGGCGACCACGCCAAACGACCAGCAATGGTTCATCTACCTGCCCGACGACCGCACGGCCGTGACCCGGGTGTTCGCTCGCGCCAAGCCCAATCCCGAAAAGCCGCCGGCCCGTCGCCCCGAACTGAAGCTGGACCCGGCCACCGGCCAGTCGCTGGAGGCCCGCGACACGCGCGGCGGCGAGCACTTCTATCGCTTCCATTTCCAGCTCCAGCTGCCGCACCCGTGGGGACGCTGGCTGGCTGGGGTCTGCGCGATGTTCATGCTGGCGGCGATCATCTCGGGCGTGATCACCCACAAGCGGATCTTCGTGGACTTCTTCACCCTGCGCTGGCGCAAGGGCCAGCGCAGCTGGCTGGACGCGCACAACGCCTCGGCGGTGCTGGCCCTGCCCTTCCACGCCATGATCACCTACACCGGCCTGATCACGCTGGTGGCGATGTATATGCCCTGGCCGGTGAAGGCCAATTTCGACAAACCCGACGCCTTCACGGCCGCCGCCTATGGCGCGCCGGCCGAGGCCAAGGCCACGGGAACGCCCGCCCCGCTGCTGCCGGTCGGACCGATGATCCAGGCGGCCGGACGGGCCTGGAGCGGCGACGCCCCGCGCACCGTGGTCATCCGCAATCCGGGCGACACGGCCTCGACCGTCACCCTGCTGCGCGCCACCGGCGGTCGGCTGAACGCGCGGCCGGACTCGATCACCTTCTCCGGCGCGACGGGCCAGGAGCTGTCGCGCTCGCCCTCGCCCGGCCCGGCCATCGCCACGGCCGGCGTGATGCTGGGCCTGCACCTGGGCCATTTCGCCAGCCCCGCCCTGCGCTGGGTCTATTTCCTGCTCGGCCTGACCGGCGCGGCCATGGTCGGGACGGGCCTCGTCCTCTGGGTGGTCAAGCGCCGCAAGCCCAACGCCGCCCCGTTCTTCGGGCTGAAGCTGGTGGAGCGCCTGAACATCGGCGCCATCGCCTGCCTGCCCAGCGGCATGGCCGCCTACCTGCTGGCCAATCGCCTGATCCCCGCCGACCTGCCCGGCCGCGCGGAACTGGAGGTCAAGGCGATGTTCTGGACCTGGTTCGGCCTGGCCGTGGTCTCGCTGCAGCGCCCGGCTCGCCGCGCCTGGATCGAGACGCTGGGCCTGGCGACGCTGGCCTTCGCCGCCCTGCCGGTGGTCAACGCCGCGACCACCGACCGTGGGCTGGTCGCCAGCCTGCGCACCGGCGACTGGCTGTTCGCCGGCTTCGACCTGGCCATGCTGGCCATCGCCGCCCTGTGCGGCCTAGCCGCCTTCAAGGCCTCGCGCAAGCCGCAGCCGCCCAGTCAGAAGACGTCCGTCCGCGCGCCCGCGGCGGCCAGCCCCAAGCCGGCGCCGGCCAAGGAGAGCGTCGATGCCCTATGAAAGCGGCCTGATCAGCTTCGCGGCCTTCACCTGCCTGGCCCTGGCCATGAAGAAGCACCGGTCAGGGTTGGAGCCCCTGGTCCTGCCTTCGGAACGGGTGCTGCGCGTCCTGGGATGGTGCCTGCTGGCGCTGTCGGCCGCCGTGGCCGTCTTCCGGCTGGGACCGGCCTTGGGCGTCACCGTCTGGATCGGCCAGATGTGCGTGGCCGTGGCCCTGCTGGTGCTGCTGCTGTCATGGCGGCCGAAGGCGGCGACGGCCCTGGCGGGGGTCGGGCTGATCTGCGCGCCGTTCCTGGCCTTTCTATGATCGGCCGATCAGAACCGCCGCCGGACGGCGACCTCGACCGTGCGCGGCTCGCCATAGATCATCGAGGTGGCCGTCACCGCCGGCGTGATCGCCCCGCCGCCGGCCGCGTAGACCTCGTCGAAGAGGTTGCGCACGGCCAGCGTCAGGGTCAGGTCGTCGCGGCGAGGCGGTTGGACGGTGAGGCCCGCGCCGGCGACGGCGAACGCCTTCTGCATGCCGTTGCTGTCGTGGGCGCGCTCGACATAGCGCACCGGCCCGCTCTGGAAGAGGTCGCCCCAAAGGGTCCAGCGCCCCAGGCGATCATCGTCGAACAACCGCCAGTCGGCCGTCAGCCGCGCCGTATAGGGCGGTGAATAGGAAAATCGCAGGGAGTCAGGATCGGTCGGCGTCAGGCCGGCCAGCAGAGTCGGCACGGTCAGGGCGGTGAACCGCGCCTGCGTCAGCGTCGCCGAGGCCGACAGCGTCAGGCGCTGGGTCCACTGGCCCCGCCAGCCCAGCTCCAGGCCGCTGATCGTGGCCGAGCCGGCGTTGATGATCAGGTTGGGCGGGTCGTTGGCGGCGATGTCGTCGCCGTCGAAGTTCTCGGCCGGAAACAGGGCCCGCTGGATGTCGCGCGACCAGCCCCGGAACAGGGCCGCATCGACGCGATGGCGCCATTCGCCCGCGCCGCCGGCCCATTTGAGACCCAGCTCGACGTCGGTCAGGCTTTCAGGCGCATAGACCTGATAGGCCTCGAGCAGCGAACCGAAGTTGGGCGCGTTCACGCCGCCGGCCCGGTAGCCCCGACGGGTGACGGCGTAGACGGTAAGA
This sequence comes from Caulobacter zeae, assembly GCF_002858925.1. Classification (GTDB taxonomy): domain Bacteria; phylum Pseudomonadota; class Alphaproteobacteria; order Caulobacterales; family Caulobacteraceae; genus Caulobacter; species Caulobacter zeae. The sequence continues at coordinate 180,740 of NZ_PJRS01000018.1, read as the reverse complement.
TTCGGCCGCCCGCGCCAGGTCAGCCCCAGGGTCCAGGTCGGCGCCGAGGACTGGGCGCGGCCGGCCTCGCCGCAGGCGGCCTCGGAGATATCGGCGGCCGGGGCGGCCACCCGCACCAGGCAGGCGCTGGAGACGTCGCGGGTATAGCGCAGGCCGGCCTCCAGTTCGAAGCCCGCGCCCAGCCGCCGCGTGGCGTCGAGGAAGCCGGCCAGGCTCTCGCCGCGTCGGTACTGGAACTCGACGCGGGCCGGGTTGGTCGGCGTGACCACGCTGGCCCACAGGGTGCGCTGCACGCCGACGGGCGCGGTCGACATGTAGAAAACACCCGCCTGCCAACCGCCGTCCTGACCGCCGCCGCTGGCCCGCACCTCCTGGGTGAACTGGCCCAGGTCGATGTGGCGGACGATCTGGTTGAGCGGCAGGGGCGAACCGTCGCTGTCCAGGGCGCTGTCGAGCACGCTGCGCCGATAGGCCGTGACCGAGCGCAGGTTCAGCCCGCCCTCGCGCCAGTCGAGCCGCAGGGTCGCCCCGTCGTTGCGACGATCCGAGCGTGGGGGAAGGTCGATGTCGGTGGCGCGGGTTCCGCGCGCTTTCTGGCGGGCCAGAGCGATGTCGATGTCGCAGCCGGCCACGCCGCAGTCGAAATAGGGCGCGGCCTGCGGCGTGCGACCATTGCCGCCGCCGGTGACGTCCGGCGGATTGGGATAGCTGCCCGACAGGATGGCGGCGCTGCCGGTCTCCCAGGCCCGGAACCCATCGAGCACCAGCAGGGCCGACAGTGGTCCGTCAGGCTTCCAGGCCAGGGACAGGCGCACGGCGGCCTGGTCGCGGTCGTCGAGGTCGCCGCCGGCGCCGAGGTTCTCGACCACGCCGTCGCGCTTGAGGCCGTAGGCGGCCAGGCGCACCGCCACCGGCGCACCGGCCTTGGTCAGGTCGGCGGCCGCCTCGATCTCGCGCAGGCGATAGGAGCCCGTCGCGGCGCGGACATAGGCGTCGCGTCCCGGCTCGTTGGTGTGGATCAGCAGCGCGCCGCCGGTGGTGTTGCGACCGAACAGAACGCCCTGCGGCCCTCGCAGCACCTGCACCTCCGACAGGTCGAACGACGGCAGGATCGAGCCGTTGTTGGGCAGCGGCGCCTCGTTGACATAGGTGATCACCGACAGCGCGGAGTCGCCCGCCGTGGCGCGACGCTGGCCGCGGATGACCAGGGTCGGCGTCTCGACCGAGACCTGGCCGGCGGCGGTGAGGCCCAGCGCCGCCTGCCGCAGCGCCAGTGTTCCGTCGCCGCCGAGGCGGTCGAGATCGGCGGCCGACACCGCCGCGACCGAGGCCGGCACGTCGATCAGCCGCTCCTCGCGGCGGCGGGCCTGGACCAGTACGGCGTCCAGCGGCTCGACGGCTTGCGACCTGGCGTCGGACTGGCGCGGATCGGGCGCTCGGACGGCGGATTTGGCGCCGGGCGCGGCGGCCGGGGTCAGGGCGAAGGCGCGGGGGCCGATGCGGCGCGCGGTCAGGCCGCTGCCTCGCAGCAGGCGCTTGAGGGCCTCCTCCGGCTCGGAGACGGCGCGGCCGCCGGGCGAACGCAGGCCCGCCACGGCCTGGGGCGCGAACAGCACGTCGACTCCCGTCTGGGCGGCGTAGGCCTGCAGCGCGCCTTCCAGCGGACCGGCCGGAACGTCGAAACGGAGGGGAGCCGCCAGCGCCGCCGGGGCCTGGGCCAGCAGCGCCACGGCCGCCAGGGCCGGCGCCGTGCAACTAGTCGGCCGTCGCACCGGTGTCCTTGGCCGGCGAAAGCACGATCGAGCCGTCGGCGGCCTCGCCGAGGGTCAGGCCGTGGATCACGGCGACGGCGCGGGCGAAGGCCAGGGGATCGTCGCCGCCGAAGGCGCCGCTGAGCTTGAGGTCCTTGGCCGAACCGCGCACGACGATCCGGCGCCCGCCTCGACGGTTGATCTCGTCGGCGGCGTCGGAAAGCGCATCGCCCTTCAACACCAGCCGGCCGTCGCGCCACGCCGTGGCGGCGGCGACGTCGGCCGACGAGACCGCCTCGCGTCCCTGCGCGTCCGCCGCCAGCACCTGGCCCGGCGCCAGCTCCACAGGCTGTTTCCCGCCGCTGACCCGCACCCGGCCACGCAGCAGCGCGACCTCATAGGTCTTGGCGGCCGGCGCCAGGTCGACCTCGAAAGCCGTACCGAGGGCGCGCACGACATGGCCGCCGCCGCTGACCTCGAACGGACGCGACGGATCGTGGGCGACGTCGAAGAAGGCTCGGCCGCCGGTGAGAGTGATGTCGCGCGAGCGGCGGTCGATGCGGGCGGTCAGCCGCGCGCCGCCGTCGAGCACCACGCGCGAGCCGTCGGCCAGGACCACGGCGCTGCGCTGTCCGGGCGCGGCGGCGAAGCTCTGTTCGGAGGCGCCCGCGCGCGTCCAGGCGAGACCGCCCAGCCCTGCCAGCACGGCGACGCCGGACAGGCCGGCCGCCATCAGCGCGAAACTTCGGCGTGAGTTGCGCGCCTTGCCCTGCGCAAAGGCTGCGCGAGCCTGAGCAAGCTCAAGATCGAGCCCGCCGGCGGCGACGGCGTCGTCGAGCGCCGCCTCGACCTCGGCCATGGCGGCATAGGCGGCGACATGCTCGGCGTCGGCTTCCAGCCAGGCGGTCAGCGCGGCTTCATCAGCGGCGCTCCAGCCTGGCGCGCGCCGGCGCTCGTGCCAGTCGACCGCGGCGTCGTAGACGTCAGCCTGGCCGTCATTGGCGGGAACCGGGCTCATGGACGGCGAACCCGTCGGGTCAGATGGGCCATGGCCCTGCGCACGTCCTTCTCCACGGTGCTGATCGACACCCCCAGGGCGTCGGCGATGGCCTGATGCCTCAGGCCGTCGATCCGGTAAAGCAGGAACACGTGACGGGTCCGTTCGGGCAGGTCGGCCAGGGCCTGGCGAACCTGAGTCAGGGTTTCCCGATCGATCAGGGTCTGTTCGGGCGTCGCCGGAACCTGGGCGGCGGCGTCGTCCTCGATCTCGGGCGCGGCCAGGCGGCGCACCTGCTGGCGGCGGGCGCGGTCGCGGATCAGGTTGGCAGCGGTCTGGAAGAGGTAGGAATCCAGCCGCTCGACGCCCTCGTCGGGCGGGCGGCGGGCGAAGCGCAGGAAGACCTCGTGCACCAGGTCGTCGACATCGGCCCCGCCGCCTATGCGCAGGGCGATGAAGCGACGCAGCATGCCCTCATGCCGGCGCACGACCTCGTCGATACCGCCCGGCCGAAGCTCGGCCATCGCCGCCTGACTGAACGCGGACTGTCCGGACACCTCGCTCTCCCGCTCTGGGGCCGGGCTATTCGAACTTGGCCGCCAGACGATGGCGGAACCGGCGCCGAGACCGGCGTTTTGGCTGCATCGCCGCTCATTTGATCAGCATGCGCCCAATTTGCGCGCAGCTTGACCAGGCGCGCACAAGGCGGGCCGGAGGCGAAAAAAGTCGTAAGGGCGATCTCCCCTCGCCCGTCTTGCGGCCCGGAACCGAGCTTCTGGCCGGTCCTCAACGAAGGGGATGAACTTGAACCGCACTGCCTTCCGCACCTTCCGCCGCGCGGCCCTGGCCACCAGCGCCCTCGCCGCCCTGGCCGCCGCCAGCGCCCACGCCCAGGAGGCCCCGGACGCCGCCGTCGACGAGATCATCGTCACCGCGCTTAAGCGCTCGACCAGCCTGCAGGACACCCCGCTCAGCATCTCGGCGGTCGGCGAGGCCCAGCTCAGCCGGATCGGCGCCACGGGCATCAACGACTATTTCCGCCAGGTGCCGAACCTGTCGCTGGACGGCGGCACCCCGTCGAACCGCCGCATCACCCTGCGCGGCGTGCGCAGCGCCGGCGAGGCCACCACGGGCCTCTATTACGACGAAACCCCGCTGACCGGCCCGACCGGCACCACCCAAGACGCCGGCTCGACCACGCCGGACATCAACCTGTTCGACGTCGAGCGCGTCGAGGTGCTGCGCGGCCCGCAAGGCACGCTGTACGGCTCCGGCTCGATGGGCGGCACCCTGCGGGTGATCTTCAACAAGGCCGACACCAACGAATACGCCGGCGCGATCGAGGCGCAGGCGACCACCACCAAGAACGGCGAAGGCGGCTACTACGGCAAGGGCATGGTCAACGTGCCTCTGGTCGAGGACAAGCTGGGCGCGCGCCTGGTGCTGTATCGCGAACAGCGCGGCGGCTATGTCGACAGCGTTCCGCTGAACAAGCAGGACATCAACGGCTCGACCGCCAGCGGCGGCCGCCTGATGCTGACCTACACCCCCACCGAGAACCTGACGATCCGCACCACGGCGGCCCTGCAGAACGAGGAAGTCGACGGCCAGGCCAGCTGGTCGGCCGCCGCCGGCCGCTACAAGTCCGACCGCAAGACGATCGCCCAGAGCAACTCCAAGCTGGCGCTCTACAACGTCACCGCCGAGTGGAACCTGGACTTCGCGACGCTGACGGCGACGTCGTCCTACTACAAGTGGAAGATGCTGCGGAACAGCGACTGGACCAACAACATCGCCAACAACCGCGCCAGCAGCGCCGCCTGCGGCCGCTATTTCGGCCTGTCGGGCACAACCTGCTCCAGCGCCCAGTTGTCGCAATACACCGCCTGGGCGGACTCGCGCGGCCCGGCCGTCTCGTGGCAGCCGATGAGCCTGGAGACCTGGACCCATGAGCTGCGCGCCAGCGGCAGCCTGCTGGAGGACAAGCTCGATTGGACCGGCGGCGTCTACTACGAGACCCGCAAGGACCATGTCGACAGCATCCAGACCCGCGCCGACGCCACGACCGGCATGGCCATCCAGCCGTTCGACGCCCTGGGCGCGCGCTACATCGACAACGACGTCAAGCAGACCGCCTTCTTCGGCGAGCTTTCGTACCATGTCACCGACGCCCTGACGGTGACCGGCGGCGCCCGTCGCTTCGACTATGACAAGACCGTCTCGGGCGCGGTGACCATCGGCAACGTCATCTCCAACTCGCCGGTCACCGCCTTCAGCCAGGTCGACGCCAGCGCCAAGGGCTGGGTGCAGCGCGTCAACGTCAACTACGAGGTCAGCAAGTCGCTGATGGTCTACGCCCAGGCCTCGAAGGGCTTCCGTCCCGGCGGCGCCAACAACATCCCGGGCCTGACCACGGGCCTGGTGGCCTTCGCGCCCGACAGCCTGTGGAACTACGAGGCGGGCGTGAAGAGCGACTGGTTCGACCGTCGCCTGACCGTGAACCTGTCGGCCTACCAGATCGACTGGGACAACATCCAGGTGCAGGCCCAGGCGAACGTCGGCGCGAACTTCTTCATCATCACCAACGCCGGCGCGGCCCGCATCCGGGGCTTCGAGCTGGAAACCACCCTGCGCCCGATGACCGGCCTGACGCTCAGCAGCGCCATCGGCGTTTCCGACGCCAAGCTGACCGAGGACATGACCAACTCGTCGGTGACCGTGTCGGGCTCGACGGGCCTGGCCGGCGACCGCCTGCCGTTCGTGCCCAAGTTCAGCGGCTCGGTGAACGCCGACTACACCTGGCCGATCGGCGAGGGCCTCAACGGCCTCGTGCACCTGGACGCCAGTTACACCGGCAAGACCGCATCGCAGTTCCGCCCCAGCTACGTCTACTACGAGAAGGTCCCGTCCTACGCGGTGGTCGGCGCGCGCGTCGGCGTCGAGGGCGAAGGCTGGGGCGCCTACGCCTTCGCCCAGAACCTGACCAACTCGATGGGCCCGGTCTCGATCACCTCGGCCGCCGGGGCCCTGGACCAGGTGGTCAGCCTGACGCCGCGCACGCTGGGCGTGATGGTCCGCCGCACTTTCTGATCCCGCTCATTCAGTACAGAGATTATCGCATGAAAACCCGCATCGCTTCGGCGGCCCTGGCCGCCCTCCTCTGCGCCGTCGCAGCCCCCGCCCTGGCCCAGGAGGCCGCCAAACCCGCCGCGCAGGTCGACTTTGGCAACGTGCGCCCGCCGCAGCCGACCTCGCCCTACACCAAGCAGGCCAAGGCCTTGATGACGTCCAAGGCCTTCAAGGCGGCCAAGGCGACCCTGGCCGCCGGCTACGAGCAGACGGTCGAGGACATCGTCACCCTGACCGAGATCCCCGCCCCGCCCTTCGGCGAGGCCGAGAAGGGCAAGGCCTATCTCGCCATGCTCGCCAAGGAAGGCCTGACCGACCTCGACACCGACGCGGCCGGCAACGTCATGGGCCTGCGCAAGGGCACGGGCGGCGGCGGCCTGCTGGTGGTGGCCGCCCACCTCGACACCGTGTTCCCGGCCAGCACCGACGTGAAGGTGCGCCGCGACGGCGACAAGCTCTACGCTCCCGGCATCGGCGACGACACCGTGGGCCTGGGCTCGATCCTGGCCATCCTGCGCGCCATCAACGCCGCCGGCATCCAGACCAAGAGCGACATCCTGTTCGTCGGCGACGTGGGCGAGGAAGGCCCCGGCGACCTGCGCGGCATGAAGGAGCTGTTCTTCAAGGGCAAGTACAAGGACAAGATCGACGCCTTCATCTCGCTGGAGCCCAGCGGCCCCACCGTGATCGTCAACGGCGGCGTCGGCTCCAAGCGCTACAAGACCACCTTCAAGGGCCCGGGCGGCCACAGCATGGGCGACTTCGGCACGGTCAACCCGGCCTTCGCCCTGGCCGACGCCGCCCGCCAGTTCGGCGAACTGAAGGTCCCCAGCGACCCGCGCACGGTCTACAACATCGGCCTGCTGGAGGGCGGCACCTCGGTCAACTCGATCCCCTTCGCGGTGTCGATGACCGTCGACATGCGCTCGTCTGGCAAGGCCGAGCTGAAGGCCGTCGAGGACGCCTACCTGGCCATCCTGCCCAAGGCCGTCGAGGCCGAGAACGCCGCCCGCTCGACCAAGCGCGGCGTGATCAGCCTGGACAACAAGATGGTCGGCGACCGCCCGGTGGGCGAGACCCCGGCCAACTCGCCGTTCGTGCAGCAGCTGGCCGCCGTCGGCGACGCGCTGGGCAAGCCCATGGGCTATGTGGCCGGCTCGACAGACGCCAACATCCCCATGAGCCTGGGCAAGCCGGCGGTGACGCTGGGCGCCGGCTTCGTGACCTTCCGCGGCCACTCGCTGGAGGAAGGCATGGAGGTCAACAAGGCCCGCGACGTCGAGAGCATCGCCGTCACCATGGCGCAGATCCTGATGGTCGCCGGCGCCAAGTAGAGGCCCGGAAACAAGAAAGAGGGCGCGATCGGCGCCCTCTTTCCCTTTCTCCATGCGCCCCGGATCAGAGACCGCCGGGCTTGCACTCGTTCTGGAAGAACTTGTCGATCTCGACCAGCTGGGTCTCCATCATGGCGGGGGTCATGGTCACGTAGCCGTGGCCCATGTCCTTGATCTCCAGCCACTTGTACGGCTTGTTGGCCGCCTTCAGCCCCGCGATGAAGCGGCGCGAGTCCTTGATGTCGACATTGGTGTCGCGGTCGCCGTGGTACAGGAAGACCGGGATCTTGGCCTCGCCGGCCTTCTGGATCGCGTCCAGCCCGCCGACGAACGGACGCTGGTACTCACGGCCAAGACGACTTTCGGCAGTGACCTTCTTCATGTCGGCCAGGCTGCCGCCGGCGCCCGAGACGGCGCACTGATAGAGGCCGTTGGGACGGATCGTGGCCGCCAGCGCCGAATAGCCGCCGTAGGAATAGCCGAACATCACCGTCCGGTTCGGATCGGCGACCTTCTGGTCCATCAGCCACTTGGCGCCGTCGTCCTTGTCGTCCTGCATCTTCTGGCCCCACTCATTGTCGCCGGCGGTCCAGAGTTTGCGGCCCCAGCCGTCGGAGCCGCGGAACTGGGGTTGCAGGACGACATAGCCGCGCGAGGCGAAATACTGCACCCAGCCGGCGACGTCCCAGCCGAGGTGATCCCGCGCCCAGGGCCCGCCGTGAGGCATGATGATGGTCGGGAACGGGCCCTTGCCGAACGCGGCCGGCGGCGTGGTCAGGAAGGCCGGGATCATCAGGCCGTCGCGGGCGGCGTACTGCACCAGCCGCGTATCGCCCAGCGTCTCGGGCTTGATCCAGGGGCGCGCCTTGCCCAGCAGGCTCAGCTTGCCATCCTTTGTCAGCAGGTAGTACTCGCCCGGGTCCTTAGGGCCCGATTTCATGACGATGGCGGCGTCGCGGTTCTGGGACCAGGCCTGCAACGCCACGTCGGCGCCGTCGGCGACGTTGATCCTGGCCTTCTGGCCGGTGCCGGGATCGATCCAGTCCATCGGCGCCAGCTTGATGGACAGGGCGCTGCGCAGCCCCCTGTTCATCCCCGCCAGTTGCGGATCGGTCCAGTAGATGCTGCCGGCCGCGTCGTTGTAGCGGAAGCCCAGCAGGTTGCCGTTGTTGTCCTCGATGACGCCCGCGGAATCGAACATCTTGTGCTCGAAGGCCGGCTCCAGGAACGCCTTGCTGCGGATGTCGTATTCGTAGATGCCCGTCTTGTCGCCGCTGCGCACGCCCTGCACGTAGACGATGTTCGGGTCCGGCGAGAAGCCGGCGATCGTGAAGATGTTGCGGTCCTTGAGGAACGAGCGGAAGTGCTGCTCGAACTGGCCCGTGGCGGGGTTCTTGATCCACTGGGCGTAGAAGGCCTTGCCGTCCTCGAAATCGATCTCGGACTTGGCGCGGATTTCGCCCTTGGCGTCGGTCTGCAGGTCGCCGTAGCGCTCAGAGCCGCGCTCGATCCGCTCGGCCGTGCCGCTGTAGACGTCGGCCCGGTAGACGTCGCCGTTGTCGTCGACCACCAGGATCTTGCGCGGATCATGCGGCAGGGTGTCGAGGATCTGGGGGTTGTTGGTGGCCTTCTCGAAGTCCTCGGCCTCCGAGCGGGAGCGGCTTTCCGGCAGCGCGGGGATCCACTTCTCGCCCTTCAGGTCGGTGATGAAGAGCTTGCCCAGATGCCCCTTGAAGTTGCCCACCGTGTAGAGCTGCTGCACGACGACGGCCAGGCGGTCGTTCTTGATGAACTCCACGCCCTTGAAGACCATGTGCTTGGAACTGAGCAGGTTCGGCGGGCGATCGATGTGCTCGGTCTCCCAGACCCCGATCACCTGTTCGTCGCCGTCGGCCGAGATCAGCGCGGCGATTCGCTTGCCGTCCGGCGAGATCACCACGTCGCTCAGACCCGGAAGGCGGGTCAGCTCGCGGGCTGACGGCGCGCCCGGATTGGTCGCCCTTGCCTGGGCCTGACCGGCGACCAGGCACATGCCCAAGACGGCCGCGGCGGCCGACAGGGCGAAACTGCTCTTCGACTTCACTCAGACACCCCACTCTGGCTTCCGACTCGCCCCTAGCGAGCAACACACGCGCGGTGCTTTTCGTAAAGCGCCCGGCGGCGAAGCGCGTGACACAGGCGCAGATCACCCCCGAACGCCGTTGCCGACGCACCAACATGTCCGAAGTGTGTTCATGCTGTAACGGTTTTCGCAAGAATGAGCATCATTTCAGCAACCGACGTTGCGCGGACGATTTCGCCGAGCCTTACTCTAGGTGGCGCCGCAGAGGGCATCAGCGATGCGGGCCGTTTTCCGAGTCAGGGGCTCGAGGGGAGTAGAAATGTTGCAACGTAAGTTCCTGCTGGGAACGAGCATGATCGTCGGCCTGATGGCCGCGACGGCAGCGCCCAGCTTCGCATTCGCTCAATCCGCCAATCCGCCGGCCGAAGGCAACGAGGTCGACGAACTGATCGTCACCGGTTCGCGCATCAAGCGCACCGAATACAACAGCGTCTCGCCGGTGCAGGTGATCACGAGCGAAAGCTCGTCGCTCGCCGGCATGATCAACCCCACCGAAGTGCTGCAGAGCGCCTCGGTCGCCGCCGGCTCGACCCAGATCAACAACCAGTTCACCGGCTTCGTCGTCAACGGCGGCGGCGGCGTGAACACCATCTCGATCCGCGGCCTGGGCGACCAGCGCACCCTCGTCATGCTGAACGGTCGCCGCCTGCCGCCGGCCGGCACGCAGGGCGCCGTCGCCGCCGTCGACCTGAACATCCTGCCCGACGCCATCGTCGAGCGTTACGAGATCCTGAAGGACGGCGCCTCGTCGATCTACGGCTCGGACGCCGTGGCCGGCGTCGTCAACGTCATCACCCGCACCAACCTCGACGGCGGCCGGCTGGAAGCGTCGGGCCGCTTCGGCGGCGGCGGCGACGGCGGCAACGAATACACCTTCAGCGGCGCCTACGGCAAAGTGCTGGACCGCGGCCGCTTCCTGATCAGCGGCCAGTACTACGAGCAGAAGGCGCTGAAGTTCGGCGACCGCAAGGACCTGAACTGCCAGGAGCAGTACACGTTCAACCCGACCACGGGCGCGCGCAACGACTGGATCGACGTCGACACCGGCACGTTCAAGTGCTTCGGCGCCTCGGGCGCGCTGTTCAACTACATCCCGGTGACCCTGCCGAACGGCGCCTTCTACGGCAGCCGCGCGCGCATCTCGACCGACGGCCCGGCCTACGCCGCCAACCAGCCCTACTGGGCCGCCGCGGCCGCCGACCCGAACCTGCCGGGCTATCGCTTCGCGCCGTTGAACGACCGCGACTCGGTCAACGCCCTCGACGCGGCCTCGGACTTCATCTCGCCGGTGAAGCGCTACACCGTCTACGCCGAAGGCCAGTACGACCTGAACTTCGGCGAGCTGTACGGCGAATTCCTGGGCCACCAGCGCAAGTCGTCGCAGACCAACGTGCAGCAGCTGTTCCCCTACATCTGGGAAACCGCCCCCTGCTCGGTGAACCCCTTCAACTGCGGCGGCGGCATCCCCGCCAACACCTTCATCCCGCAGTCGCTGGTCCTGACGCCCTACGTCTTCAAGCAGGACGTCCAGGTGTTCCGCGGCCTGGCGGGCCTGCGCGGCAAGTTCGGCGAAGGCCTGGGCTTCCTGACCGGCTGGGACTGGGACGCCTATGTCAGCTACTCGAAGAACCGCGGCAAATACTCGCTGACGGGCATCAACAGCGAGCTGTTCCTGGCCTCGATCGGCGGCGACTGGGCCAACACCTTCACCTTCGACGGCATCTGCCCGCCCGGTTCGCCGGCCGGCTGCCGCCCGGTGAACCTGTTCTCCGACCAGGTGCTGCGCACCGGCAACCTGACGCCGGAAGACTACGCCTATCTCAAGCTGACCGAGAACGGCGTCACCAACTACACCCAGACCATCGTCGAAGGTCAGATCTCGGGCGACATCCTGAGCCTGCCGGCCGGCAAGCTGGCCGGCGCGTTCGGCGTCTCCTACCGTCGTGACGAACTGGACGACAAGCCTGGCGAGAACCTGGCCAACCAGAACTTCTACAACCTGGCCACCGCCAACCGCACCAAGGGCGACGACAGCGTCGTGGAAGCCTACGGCGAACTGGAAGCCCCCCTGCTGAAGGGCCTGCCTGCGTTCGAAGCCCTGACCCTGAACCTGTCGGGCCGCTATTCGGACTACGACTCCTACGGTTCGAACTCGACCTACAAGGCCGGCCTGAACTGGCAGCTGACCAACCAGTACCGGCTGCGCACCAGCTACGGCACCTCGTTCCGCGCCCCGGCGCTGTTCGAGCGCTTCCTGGGCAACCAGGGCGGCTATCTGAGCCAGACCTCGGTCGACCCCTGCATCCGCTGGGCGGGCGACGGCACCTCGGTGGTCAACCCGGTGATCGCGGCCAACTGTCAGGCGGCCGGCATCCCCGGCAACTACAGCGGCGCCAATCCGTCGGTCTTCATCATCACCGGCGGCGGCCAGAACCTGAAGCCCGAGAAGTCGAAGGCCTTCAGCGCCGGCTTCGTCTGGACGCCGGAATTCGCCGACCTGAGCGTGGCGATCGACTACTACGAGATCGAGGTCAACGACCAGGTCACCAGCAACGGCGCGGCCGTCGTCGGCCAGTGCTATGCGGCAGCCGACTATCCGAACAACCCGTTCTGCGACCTGTTCACCCGCGACACCGATCCGACCTCCCCGACCTATCTCGGCATCACCGAGATCGACGGCAGCTTCCGCAACATCGTCAGCCAGACCAGCCGCGGCATCGACCTGACGACGCGCTACTCGCGTGACGTCGGCCCGGGCAAGTTCACCCTGGAAACCCAGTTCAGCTGGACCCTGGAAGACACCCAGGAGCTGTTCCCCGGCAACACCGACGACTTCAACGGCCTGATCGGCGAGCCGGCCGTGGTCGGCAACACCCAGGCCCGCTACCGCTGGAACGACCTGACCTTCACCTGGTCGACCGAGTTCGTCGGCCGCCAGTCGAACTACGAGTACCAGTTCGGCACCGACCTCTCGCCGCCGTCGAACTACACGACCCCGCAGGGTTCGGCCTATCGGGCCAAGAACCACGCCGAGGCCATGTGGTACCACCACCTGTCGGTCCGCTATCAGACCGACACCTGGGAAGGCATCGTGGGCGTCAGCAACGTCTTCAACGAAGACCCGCCCAAGGTCTCGCCGGCCCTGGCCGACAAGGGCAACTACAGCTACGGCCGCGTGGGCAGCTACGCCTTCGCGACCCAGTACGACTACATCGGTCGCCAGGTGTTCGTGAACCTGACCCGTCGCTTCTAACCAGGCGAAGGTTCGAGACCGGAAGGGGCGACGCTTGCGTCGCCCCTTTTCTTTTGGGCCAAGGGCTCGGCCTTGGAAGCCTAAGCCTTCAGCGCCTTGGCCACGATCGGCGCAAGGGCCTCGCCGATCCGTTTGGCTCCGCCCGCATTGGGATGGACGCCGTCACGCTGCATGAGAGCGGCGTTGCTGTTCACCCCGGCCAGGATGTTGGCGTAGAGCGGCACGCCGAACTCTCGCGCCAGGCTGGGATAAACGGCGTTGAACTCGCGGGCGTAGGACGCCCCGATGGCCGGCGGCGCGCCGACTCCGACCAGGACCGCGCCGATCCTGCGCGCCTTCAGCTTCTGGAGAATGCCCCGCAGATTGGCCTTGGTCTGGGCGGGCTCGACGCCTTGCAGCAGATCGTTGCCGCCCAAGGCCACGACGCAGATCCGGGTGTCGGCCGCGACGCTGAAGCCGACCCGCGCCAGCCCGCCGCCGCTGGTGTCGCCCGACACGCCGGCCGCGCGGACCATCGCCGAAACGCCCAGCCGCCCCAACGCCGTCTGTAGCTGCGCGGGCATGGCGTCACGCGCCGGAAGGCCCAGGCCCGCCGTGATCGAGTCGCCCAGAACAGTGACGATCGGCGGCTTCGGGGCGGCGGCGACCTGGGTCATCAGGCCCAGGCCGAGCAAAAAGCGACGACGGCTGGAAAAACGCTGTGCGGTCTGGCTCATGCCTTCCTATGTAGGCTGACTGCCGGCCGAACAAGGACCGGCCTCGCAGGAAACACCATGCCCGACGACGCTTCGCCCCTGGCTCCCCCCCTGGCTCTGAGCGCCGTCGCCCTGACCCTGCCCTCCGCCGCCGGACCGGTGAACATCCTGCGCGGCGTCGACCTGACGGTGGACGCCGGCGAACGCGTGGCCGTGGTGGGGCCGTCGGGCTCGGGCAAGTCGTCGCTGATCGCGGTCGGGGCCGGCCTGGAAGAACCGACCGCCGGGACCGCGCGCCTGTTCGGCCAGGACCTGGCGGCGCTGAGCGAGGACGGCCGGGCCCGCCTGCGGCGCGGCCGGGCCGCGCTGGTGTTCCAGTCCTTCCACCTGCTGCCCAACATGACCGCCGAGGAGAACGTCGCCACGCCCCTGGAGATCGCCGGCGTGGGCGCCGCCCTGGCGACCGCCCGGGACTGGCTGGGCCGGGTCGGCCTCTCCGGCCGCCTGACCCACTATCCGCATCAGCTGTCGGGGGGCGAGCAGCAGCGTGTCGCCCTCGCCCGCGCCCTGGCAGCCCGCCCCGCCCTGCTGTTCGCCGACGAGCCGACGGGCAATCTCGACGGCGCCACCGCCGCCTCCGTCGCCGACCTGATGTTCAACCTCGTCGCCGAGGTCGGGGCGGCGCTGGTCATGGTCACGCACGACCCGGCCCTGGCCACCCGCGCCGACCGCATCGTGCGCATGGCCGACGGGCGCATCGTCTCGTGAGACTGCCCCTCGCCTTCCACCTGGCCGCCCGGGAACTGCGCTCGGGCGTACGCGGCTTCCGCATCTTCCTGGCCTGCCTGGCGCTGGGCGTCGCCGCCATCGCCGCCGCCGGTTCGACGGCCGAGGCCTTCCGCCAGGGCCTGGCCGGCCAGGCGCGCGAGATCCTCGGCGGCGACCTGTCGTTCGCGGTCGAGAACCGCGACTTCACCGACCAGGAACGCGCGGCCTTCGACAAGCTGGGGGTCGCCTCCTACGCCGCTTCGGCGCGCGCCATGGCCCAGGCGCCCGGCGGTGAGCGCCGCCTGGCCAGCCTGCGCGGCGTGGATGGGCGCTTCCCGCTGGCCGGGGCCGTGACCCTGGAGGGCGCGCCGAGCCTTTCGACCGCCCTCGCCGACCGCGACGGCCTGCCCGGAGCGGCGGTCGAGCCGGCGCTGCTGGATCGCCTGCACCTGAAGATCGGCGACCGGTTCGAGGCCGGGCCCATGACCTTGGTCGTGAGCGCCAGGCTGATCAGCGAGCCCGACGGTCTGTCGCGCGGCTTCTCGATGGCGCCGCGCATCCTGGTCCGCCGCGAGGTGCTGGAGCGTTCCGGCCTGCTGGCGCCCGGCGGCCTGTCGGGACGCACCGTGCGCATCGCCCTGGCCCCGAACCAGGACCCGCGCGCAATCGGCAAGGCCGTGCAGACGGCGCTGCCGGACTCGCACCTGCGGGTCCGTGACCGTTTGGACAGCGCGCCAGGCGTCCGACGGCTGATCGATCAGCTGGAATACTTCCTGGGGTTCATCGGCCTGGCCTCCCTGGTGGCCGGCGGCCTGGGCGTGGCCGGCGCGGTTTCCGCCTATCTGTCGACCCGCGAACCCGCCATCGCCGTGCTGAAGGCCATGGGGGCCGAAAGCGGCCTGATCCGCGACCTGCACCTGATCCAGATCGCGGTCCTGGCCCTGCTGGGCGTGGCGATCGGCCTTGCGATCGGAGCAATCGCGCCCCTGGTCCTGGGCCAACTGGCCGGGTCCAGCCTGCCGATCCCGGCGCTGTTCAAGGTCTATCCGTGGCCCCTGGCCAAAGCCGGCCTGTTCGGGATCCTGGCGGCGGCCGCCTTCTCGCTGCTGCCGCTGGCGCGGGCGCGGGTCACGCCGCCTTCGGCCCTGTTTCGCCGGGCGACCAAGGCCCGCCTGCCGCTGGGGCTTGAGACCATCGGCGCAGTGGTTTCGGGCCTTGGCCTGGCCGCCCTGGCCGTGGCCACCGCGCCGACCCCGCTGGCCGCCGGGATCATGATCGCGGGCGTCGCGGTCGCCTTCGGCCTGCTGGCGGCGCTGGGCCGCTCCGCCGCCTGGCTGGCGGGGAAGGCGCGCGGTCTGACGCGCGGCCCCGTCAAGCTGGGCCTGGCCAACCTGGCCGGCCCCCGCTCGGCGGCGCGGACGGCCAGTCCGGCCATCGGCCTGGGCGTGGCCCTGCTGGCCTGCGTGGTGCTGATCCAGTCGGCTCTGCTGGCCCAGGTCAGCGACGTGGCCCCGCGAACCGCCCCGGCCATGGTCTTCACCGAGATCCCCGGCGACCGGGCCGCCGCCTTCGACGCCGCCGTGGCCGGAGTGACAGGCCCGCTGCGCGAGGACGTCTATCTGCGCATGCCCTTCGCCACCGGCCGGGTCATCGCCCTGAAGGGCAAGGCGGTCGACACCAAGGCCATCAAGGCGTCCGAACGCTGGGCCTTCGACAACGATCTCAGCCTGTCGCTGCTGGCCAATGAGCCGAAGAACGCCGGCGTGGTCGCCGGCCGCTGGTGGCCCGCCAACGACGCCGGCCCGCCGCAAGTGGCGATGAACACCGAGATCGCCCAGGCCGCGGACCTCAAGGTCGGCGACACTATAACCGTGCTGGTGCTGGGGCGTGAGATCGAGGCGAGGATCGCGGTGCTGCGCAAGATCGACTTCGGAGGCTTCGGGCCCAGCTTCAACCTGATCTTCAATCCCTCCACGCTGGAAGGGGCCGAGCTGCGCAGCGTCGCGATCGCCCGGCCAAGCCGTGAGCAGGAGGCGGCCCTGACCCGCAAGCTGGGCGAGGCGTTTCCGAGCGTCAACGTGATCAGTGTCCGCGAGCAGCTGGACGCCGCGGCCGCCCTGTTCGACCGCCTGGCCCTGGCCGTTCGCGGCGCCGCGGCCGTCGCGGGCCTCGCCGGCCTGCTGGTGCTGGCCGGTGCGATCGCTGCTGGGGCCCGCGCCCGGGCGCGCGAGGCCGCGACGCTGAAGGTCCTTGGCGCCACGCGCACCCAGATCCTGGTCGCCTATGTCATCGAGTACGGCGCGGTGGGCCTGATCGCCGGCGCCGCGGGCGTGCTGTTCGGCTTCGCCGCCGCCTGGCCCGTGGTGGTCAAGGTCTTCGAAGCCAGCTGGAGCGTCGACTGGAGCGGGGTGCTGGTCCTGCTGGCCGGCGCGACCGGCCTGGCGACGCTGGGCGGACTGATCGCCGCCAGCCTGGCGCTGTCGCAACGGCCAGCGCCGGTGCTGAGGGGCGATTAGCGCAGCCAGGCCAGCGCCGTCCGGACCTTGAGCATGTTCGCCAGGGTGCGCCGAAGCGCGATGCCGGGCTCGCCCAGGTTCGGGGTGGCGAAGGTCAGCACCGCCGAGGCGCCGAACGGCAGGGCCAGCCAGACCAGCCACGGGCGAAACTGCCCCAGCGGCTGCGTGTGCGATCGGCCACCGCGCCCATCACCGGATCCAGCACCGCGTCGAACACCCGCACGACCAGGAACAGGGTCCCGACCATGTCGGTGTAGTAGAAGGCGATGAAGTTGACGATCGTCTGGAAGACGAGGTTGCTGGCCGCGTCGCCCAAACCGCAGCCGAGCTTTTCGACCAGACGCTGCGCCGGCGGATCGTCAGCATGGAGCTGGCGCCCAGCGCGGTGCTTGACGAGGTGTCGCTGAGCGAGGAGTTCGGGCTATCGCGCCCCGACCTCGGCCGACCTGCAGGAACGCCTGCAGACCGCCGTCGTCCAGCACGACCAGATCATCGAGGCCATCGAACGCCGCGACACCGTGGCCGCCGGCGAGATCGTCCGCGCCCACATGGACCTGTCACGCCGCAACATGGCCGAGTTCGTCGCCCCCCAGGGCCTGGACGTCGCCCTGGCCTGAGCCCGCGGCCGCGCCAGGCGGAAGCGGGCCAGTCAGCACGACCGATCAGAACCTCCAGCTGATTTGGGCGCGGGCGCCGTGGTCGGTCGAGCGATCGCCGTAGCTTCCCGAGAAGGTCACGCCCAGCACCGCGGCTTTGCCAAGGTCGGCCTCCAGGCCCAGATTGACGGCGAGGCTGTCCTTGTCGATCCGCGCACCGACGATCCCGAACGACGGCGCGCCGGTGAACGCCAGGTCGATGGTCGGCGCGCGATCGCCGAACGCATGCCGCAGCGCGGCCGAACCGGTGAGGCGCAGATTGAGCTCTCCCGTGCTCAGGTCGCTCTTCAGGCGCACGCCGACCGAACCATAGGCTAGGTGTTCGTCACCGCCGCCATGCAGCGCGGCGCTTCCGCCTCGCTCGCTGACATCGGCGTCGGTGAGCGCGACATAGGCCAGGCCGGCATACGGCTGCAACGTCACGCCAGCCGCCTCACGCTTCACGGCCACTTCGCCGAACGCCTGATAGGTGCGGGCCGAATAGTCGCCGGACAGGGTTTCGGCAAAGCTTCCGAACGCAACCCGACGCGAGGCCTTGATGTCGTGCCACGCATAGGCGCCCCCGAGCTGGAACGACACCCCGCCGCGCTCGGCCAGGACGTAGCCGCCGAGATGGTAGGTCTCGACATCGTGCTTGGCGCGCGCGGTCTTCAGGTCGCCTGCGCTGTAGCCCACGGCGACGCCGGCGCGGACATCCCGCCCCAGCGAGCCGTCGTAGCCGGTCAAGAAACCCTGGACGTCGCGGTCGTAGCTCTGCGCGTTGCCGTCGCCCTTCATCGAACCCCAGCCGCCGAAGGTCTCGCCCCAGGCCGACTGCCCCTCGACGCCGGCCAGGTCGCCCCGGGCCAGGATCGCGTCGCGCACGAAGCGGCTGTCCTGGATCAGCGCGCCGCGCAGGCTGGCATAGTCCGAACCAGCCAACTGGTCGAAGGCGTCACGGGCCTGATCGGTCGAGAGATTGACCGCCGAGTCGAAGACCGGGTTGTCCCAGCCCAGATGCTCGGCGCCCGCCCCCGCCGCGACCTGGTTCGAGGTCACGCCGATATCGGCGAAGCTGATGTCGTTGCGCCGCAGCCGCAGGTAGACATTGGCGCCGTCGTAGCTGAGCGAGGGATCCAGGAACGCCAGGTTCGAAGTCACGCCGTCGAACTTGCCGCCGGCCACCAGGCCCCCGCCGGCGTGCAGGATCAGATAGCTGGTCTGCGGCCTGTAGGTCCCAGCGCCCGCCAGCACCCTGACGGTCCCGCCCTGGATCGTGGCAACGCCGGACGCGACCATCTTGTCCGACTGGCCCGCCACGTCAGCCTCGACCTCGAAGACCGAGCCGGGCTTGAAGGTGACGCCGCCGGCGACGTTCAGCGTGCCGATCGAGTTGCCAGGCGCGACCGTGCCCGACACGACGGTGGTCCCCACCGTGCCGACGCCTTGCAGGCGCGCGCCGGACCAGACGTCCAGCGTTCCGCCGAGCACGCCGTTCACCGCCAGCGTTCCCCGCTCGACCGTGGTCGCGCCGGTGAAGCCTCCTGAAGCGCCGGTCAGTTCCGTCTTGCCGACGCCGATCTGACGAATGGCGCCAGCGCCGCTGATCACGCCGGCGAAGGCCAGGCTGTCGGAACGGTCGAACGCCAGCGCGCCATTGTTGGCGACATCGCCGCCGATCGACCCCGTCGTCTCGCCGGTGCCCAGCGTCAGCTGAGCGCCCGAGGCGATGGTCGTGCCGCCGGCATAGGTGTTGTTCGCCGTGAAGGTCACGCCGCCGCCCAGGATGCGCACCGCGCCCGAACCGGAGACCAGGCCGCCGAAAGTGATGGCGTCCGACCGGTCGAAGGCCAGCACGCCGTTGTTGGCGACGTCGCCGACGATCGAGCCCGAGGTTCCACCATCGCCGATCTGCAGCACGCCCGCGCGGATTGAGGCGCCGCCGCCAAAGGTGTTGGCGCCCGTAAGGATCAGCGTGCCGGCTTCGGTCTTGACGATCCCGCCCGCGCCAGTGATCGCCACGCCGATCTTGGCCGCGTCGGCCAGGACGCGGATCTCGCTGCCGCCAGCGGCCGTGACCAGCTGGCCGCTACCGCCGAGTTCATAGCCTTCGTCGACGAACTGCAGGCCAAGGAAGCTCTGCGCCCCAGCCACCGTGATCTCGCCGCCGGTGAAGGCTCCGGCGTCCTTGAAGATGGCGTACTTGCCGGCCCAACTGGCCGGAGTGTTGCCGCCCTGGTTCAGCCACTGGCTGCTGGCGGCGCTCCAGACGCCGTCACCGCCCTGCCAGTGCTGCAAGGTGTCGTCACCGGGGATGAGCGTGCTGGCGATGAACAGGTCGACCCGGCCGCTGCCTGCCTGCAGCGTATAGTTCACGTTGCTGAGCGACGGCGTGGTTCCGATCGTCGCCGTGTTCGAGGTCAGGACGCCGCCGTAGGTGATGAGGCGATAGTATCCCAGGCCCGCCGCCATGACGGGGGTCTGCGAGAGGTTGACCACGCCGTTCAGCGCCAGGTCGCCGCTGACGACCACGCGGTCGCTGACGCCCGGCGAGGCCGACGACGCGCCCGGCGCGACCAGCTCGATGTCCAGGTTCGAGCCGGACGCCAGGGTCAGATCACCCGCGATCGACAGGGTTGCGACAGATCCGATAGGTCCCCCGGAGCCGGGAGCCAGATGGCCGCCGCTCTGGATGGTTGCGGCGCCCACCGTGCCCGCGCCGCCCAGAGTCGCACCGGAGCCGACGTTGAGCGTAGAGCCGGCCAGGGAGCCGTTGACCGTCAGCCTGCCCGCATCGACAGCCGTCGTCCCCGTAAAGCCCGAGGAATTGCTGGTCAGGATCAGATTGCCCGAACCGGCCTGGCGCAAGGCGCCCGAGCCGCTGACTACGCCCGAGAAGCTCACGCTGTCAGAGCGATCGAAGGTCAGGCCGCCGTTGACGACGGCGTCGCCGATCAAGCCGCTCGTTCCGCCGGCGCCGAGGTTCAGCTGCGCGCCCGAGGCGATGGTCGTGCCACCGGCATAGATGTTGTCGGCGGTGAAGGTGACGCCGCCGTCCAGGATGCGCACCGCGCCCGAGCCCGAGATCCGACCGGCGAAGGTGATGGCGTCGGAACGGTTGAAGACCAACACGCCGCGGTTGCCGACATTGCCGACGATCGAGCCCGAAGTCCCGCCGTCGCCGATCTGCAGCGTGCCCGCATCGATCAACGTCCCGCCGGTATAGGTGTTGGCGCCCGTCAGGATCAGCGTGCCGGCCTGGGTCTTGGTGACGAGACCGGCGCCGGTGATCGCCACGCCGATCTTGGCGACGTCGTCCAGCACGCGGATCTCGCTGCCGCCCGAGACGGTGGCCAGCTGGCCGGTTCCGGTCAGTTCATAGCCGTCATCGACGAACTGCAGGCCGATGAAGCTCTGCGAGCCATCCACCGTCACCAAGCCGCCCGTGAAGGCGCCGGCGTCCTTGAAGATGGCGTACTTGCCCGCCCAGGCGGCCGGGGCGTTGCCGCCGTCGTTCAGCCATTGGGTGTTGGCGGCGCTCCAGACGCCGGCGCCGCCCTGCCAGTGCTGCAACGTGTCGTCGCCAGGAATGAGCGTCCTGCTGATATACAGGTCGACCCGGCCGCTGCCCGCCTGCAGCGCGTAGTTCACGTTGCTCAGCGACGGCCTGGTTCCGATCGTCGCCGTGTTGGCGGTCAGAGCCCCGCCATAGGTGATCAGGCGGTAGTACCCGATGCCGGCGACGCCGTCGGCCGAAGACGCGCTCTGCGAAAGATTGACCACGCCGTTCAGCGCCAGGTCGCCGCTGACGAGCAGGCGATCGCTGACGCCCGGCGAGGCCGACGTTGCGCCCGGTGCGCCCAGTTCGATGTCGAGGTTGGAGCCCGAGGCCAGGGTCAGGTCGCCGTTGATCGACAGCGAACCGACCGAATTGCCCGGCGCCAGGTGGCCGCCGCTCTGGATGGTTGTGTCGCCGATCGCGCCCGTGCCGCCCAGCGTCGCGCCAGAAGCGACGGTGATCGTCGATCCGGCCAGCGAGCCGTTGACCGAAAGGGTTCCGGACCCGACCGTGGTGGCTCCAGTGAAACCGGACGAATCTTCGGTCAGGATCAGCTTCCCCGAGCCGGCCTTGCGGAAATCACCCGCGCCAGAAAGCACGAAGCCATAAGTTCCGTCCGCACTCTGATCGAGGGTCAGGAACGCGCCGGCGCCGATCGACGCGTCGCTGCCGAACAGGCCGGCCTTGGCGATCACCCCGCCGCCCGAAATCGTCCAGTTCGAGGCGGACTCGCCGGTCAGGGTCAGGGTTCCCGCACCCGTCTTGGTCACCGCGCCGCCGGTGGAGATCTGGCCGCGATAGACCCCGTCGAACGCCTGGTCGAAAACGACGCCACGGCTGCCGGCGCCGCTGCCGAAGACCACGCTGCCGGCCAGGCTGTTGCTGTCGCCCTTCAGCACGCCTTCCAGCACCGACCAGGTCTGGGCGCCCGTACCGGTCAGGGTCCAGGTGCTGGCCCCCAGCTTCTCGAAGGTGTCGAAGCCCATGTAGCCGTAGCCGTCCACGGACCCGTCCGATCCGATATGCATGGCGTCGAACGTGTCGTCGTCCGCGCCGCCCAGGGCCAGCACGTTGTTGGAGCCGCCGCCGGTCACCGCCGCGATGTCACGGATCCACGAACCGGCGTGAAGCTCGAGGCGGTTGTTGCTGCCGAACAATTCGATCGCGTAGGCGCGCTGGAAGCTCACGCTGACGCCGCCGATGATCGTGCCCGAATTGATGATGGTGGTGGAGCCGGTGCTGGCGCCGACCACGCCCCTGCCGCCGGCGCCCCGCCGGATCGCGTTGGAGGCCGGGCCGCCCGCTCCGCCCTGGATCGTTCCGGCGTTGACCAACAGCCCCG
Organism: Caulobacter zeae; assembly: GCF_002858925.1. Classification (GTDB taxonomy): domain Bacteria; phylum Pseudomonadota; class Alphaproteobacteria; order Caulobacterales; family Caulobacteraceae; genus Caulobacter; species Caulobacter zeae. The sequence goes on along the minus strand of NZ_PJRS01000018.1, from coordinate 158,639 downwards.
GCTGGCCGCCCGTGAAGACGACGCCCGCCCCGCCGGCGCCGGAATACATCCCGCTGAAATTGCCGTTTCCCTGGCCGCCGACGCCGCCGGCGATGACGCCGGTCGCGCTGTTCTCGATCGCGCCGCCCCAGGCGATCACGCCGATGCCGGCCGCCCCGCCGTTCGAATAGCCGTAGCCGCCCTCGCCGCCGGTGATCGTCCCCGCGTTAGCGATGGTTCCCAGGTTGCTGAGCACGCCGGCGGCGCCGGCCCCGCCCCAGCTGGTGAAGGTGCCCCCTGCCCCGCCCGTGATCGTGCCACTGACGACGTTCAAGGCGCCGCCGCTGTAGAGGAACAGACCCGCGCCGCCGTTGCCGAACGAACTGCCCGTGCCGCCCGTGATGGCGCTGGCCGAACCGCCCGCGCCGCCGTTCACAGTCACCGAGCCGCCGTTCAGCAGCACCAGCCCGGCGCCGCCACCGCCGCCGCCACCGCCGCCGCCTGCACGGCCCTCGCCGCCGTCGCCCCCTGTGACGTCATAGCCTGCGGTCGTGAGCTGGACGTTCGCCCCAGTCAGCACGAGCCCGCCTCCGCCGCCGCCCCCGGCAGCATTCGTGCCGCCGTTGGCGCCGTCCGTCGCGGCGAAGTCGACGGCCAGCGAGATGGATCCGGTCGAGGCGAGTTGCCAGCCCAGGCCGCCATCGCCGCCAAGGCCGGTGGCGCCGCCACCGCCGCCGCCGGCCGAGAGGTCGTTCAGCGCCCCTGGCTGCCCTCCAGCCTGGCTGCCGGTGGCCCCGGCCTCTGCCGAGCCGGTCGGCGTGCCGGCCGCCGCTCCGCCATAGCTTCCCGCGCCGGAAGCGCCGCCCGCGCCGCCGGCGATGCCGCCCTGGGGCGTGAAGGAGCCGAAGCCAGCGCCAGCGCCGCCGCCCTGGGTGATCTGCCGGGCCTGGGCCATCGGGGCGCCGAGGCCGACCGCCAGCGCGAGCACCGTGAGCGAGACCGAGTTGCGGATGGTCCGCGCTTTGTTGATCGACTGCCGCACTTTGACACCTGCCAAGCCCGTCATGGCGGGCCGCTCCTGAACCGCAAGGGCGTCAGATCGCGTCACGCGACGCGCTGGCTTGGGCCGGGCCCGATCCCCTCAAAGGCACGCGAAGACAGGGATCGACGACGGCGTCCTCAGACACGCAGCATCGATGATCCGTAAAACGCATGTTTTCCCGTCCCTGCCAGCGGGGCGTGCGCGAAACTATGCAATCCCGGCATGAACAGCAGAGTTCGAAACGGGGTCAGTGCGCGCTGCGGCGCAGGGTGTCGGAAGGACGCTCGCCGAAGCGAAGGCGATAGGCCTGGGCGAAGCGGCCCAGCTCCCAGAAACCGTGGTCCATGGCGACGTTGGTCACCATGGTCGTGGCGGGATCGGAACCGCGCAGCCGCGCATGGACGAGGTCCAGGCGGCGATTGCGGGCGTAACGCACCGCGCTTTCCCCAAGAAATTCCTGGCAGGCCAGGTTGAGCGTCCGCTCTGCCACGCCCACGATCCGGCAAATGTCGCCCGACGACAGCATCTCTTCCGGACGCTCCTCAAGGGCTTGCTCGAAGCGGGCGACGATCTGGCGATGGCGCCCCAGGGCGGCCCTGTCAGGCTTGACCAGCCCTTGCGAAAGGCAGGCCATCAGCTTGTCGACGACCGCGCCCGCCAGGGCCTTGGCCGGTTGCGGCTCGCCGAGGACCTGGGGTGTGTTCTGGATCACGCCCGAAATGTCGCCCATCAACCCGATGAGCTCGTCCATCGCCGCCGACGGCGCGACGAACATCCGATCATCATCCAGCGGCGCCCCATGGCCTGCGCCCATCAGGTTGGGAGCGTGCGCCGTCAACAGATCGAACGGCATGGTGACGATACCGAACGCCCACGGCATGTCGGGCGGAGAGCCCGTCACGGTCCGCTCGTTGGGGCGGAAATGGAAGATGTGCCGGCCGAACAGCTTGCGTCCGGAGACCCGTCGCATGATCCCCGGCTCGGTGGCGAACATGAAGGTATGGACGCCGGGGATGTCCGCGGTCTGGGCGATGCCCTGGGCGAAACGGCCGATGCCCAGGTTCAGTCCGCCGAAACTGGCCCGCGCCAGCATGCCGTCGAAGCGGCGGCTCGTCCGTTCGAGAGGAAGAGGCTTCGCCCCCGAATTGATGTCGCCGATCGCTAACGCCATCGTCTCGGGGTCCGTGAACCTGGCGAAGGCGCTCGAGGCGGAAGGTCTGCTGGCGGGCGCGGATGTCATCTTGCTGCGGAGAGGTCGCGAACTGTGTCGGCTTCGCGACAATCGCCAACCGGTATGCCAAGACTCGCCAGAGGACAACCAAAGCCCGCGCCTGCGCCCCACCGCCCACGATCTACGGGCAAAAAAGAAGGCGCCCGAAGGCGCCTTCCCTGATCACTCCCACTCAATTATGATTTAAAGCCCAGTGAATTGAATTCATTTGGCTTTTTTGATAACGCGTTTGTGCTTACCCGTGATCAATACCGCTAAATTATAGCGTTTTGATTTTAAACTGGAATTTCTATATTTGACAAATTCGCGATGTCATGCCCTCATAAATTTTATATCTAGAAAAGACCATTCCACTCCACCCGCATTTACTTTCAGGAACGTTCGCTGACGTTCCTCAGCCAACGTGCGATGCGGTCTTCGCTGGCGTCCTTCTGAAAATCGTCGAACGCGGCCTCCATTCGCTCGAACTTCATCTCCCGCAAATCTCGGACGATGCCCCCGGGCGAAGTCTCGACCTGCAGGTCTTCGAGCGACCTGATCCGGATCCGCTCGAACCCGTAGCCGGCGCTCCGCTTGACCTGGAAGAGGTCCAACTTCAGGTCCGCCTCCGCGATCGCGTCCAGGATCGTAGCCACGGTTTCCGCCGCGCAGTTGGCGCCCAGCACGACTTCTCGGATGGCGTCGGGGCGAAAGTTGAACAGCAGCAACTCATGGCCGTTGACCACCACGCCGCGCTGGGCTGCGCCATCGGGCATGTTCAGGAACCGCCACTCCTTCTCGTAGGCCCAATGGTCCATCTTCGCCGTCAGGAAATTGCTGGTGTCCATGTCGGACATGCTGATGCGCGGCTGGCGCCGGACGTACTTCACCTTCAGGGCGGGCAGGAAGCGCTTGTCCGACTTCGGATTCGGGTTTGGAAAGGCGCTGGCCGGGTCGAGGCCGATGGTGAACCCGGTGTGGTTGCCCGCGTAGTGGGCCCACATGGGCACCGAAGCCCAAGCCTCGCTGCAGCTGAAGACCAGCACTAGTCCACGCCTTACCTGTTCGAGCAGCAGCACCTCGAACTCGTCGGCCGCAGCCGCCATCACCTTTCGCATCGTCTTGGCGATGAAGGGACCCAGAAGCAGAGTCATGAGGATCGCCAGGGGGAGCACGACGGCCAGCGCGATCATCCTGACTGGCCAGGCCAGCGTCTTAAGCTGCCCGTTCTCCCTCACCCCCTTGAAGGCGGCCCACACCCCCATACCGATTAGGCTGAATGGATTGCTCATCCGGCCCGCCATGCGCTGAGCCCCTCGTCGCAGTTCGCCCGGCCGGGCCTGAACCAGGAACTCGAAGGGATCGTTCAGGGCGCCCAGCTGGGAAAACCGGACGCGGAAGCTCCTGAAGACGTCGGCCCGTTCCGGCCCATAGTATTTGTAGACGATGCTGGGCGAAGCCGGCCTACGCCTCATGGTCATTATCCCTTCGGCCTGGCCGGGCGACCAGGGGTTCAACCCGGACCCTGGCGCCCGCCCACGTCAGCATCGGACGCTTCGCTTCGCCGGCCAACGGCGGAGCTAAAAATCTACAGGCGCGTGCAGGGCCGCAACATCAGGTCAATTTGGCCACGACCTTGTCCAGGATCGCCGTATTCGCCGGGGTCAACTTCTCCTCTGGCGAGATGTCGTAATAGGCTAGAATCTTCCGTGTCGGCTTCGTGATCGTGGTCCGGGTTCCAAGAATGAACCGGCCGAGATCGGACGGCGGAACCACCGGAAGCTTGGTCGGTATCCCTTCGGACACCAGATCGCCGACGCGCCGGCTCAAAAGGTTTGAGCTGACGCTAGGTGTATCAGGCGACCGGAACTGAGGCAGGCGCGATCCAGGCTATGCGATCCAGGACACGCCCGACACCATCGCCGAGCACTACGGCCGCTTCCCGCCCCAGGACAAGGCGGCGATGACGGCCGGGGTGTTGAACAAGGTCTGGACCGCCTGAGCCGGCAGCGTTCCGCCCAAGTCAAGCTCGCCCCTCCGGCGAAGCCGCGAGGGGCAGCCGCTATTCGCAGATCCATCGCCGTTGGCTGGCAGCCATCATGCGGTCCTCGTCAGCCACGAGTTCGCTGCAGACCTCATCGGGATGGCGGTGTGAAAACATGTGCTCGATCGAACCGCGCCATTGGAGGAGATTCCAGGGTGCCGGATTTTGCTCAGCCAGAGGATAGTAGACGCCATCCGGCTCGCCATGGCGATTGTCGAGCACCAAGGTTCGCGTTGGGCTCACGGGAAGGGAGATGGTGGTTTCCGGGTCCCGCAGACCCTTGAATAGCAAAGACGGGTGATTGACGATTACAGGGTGATCCGAGGTGATGAACACCGGCTCCTCGGCGGTCACCATCACCATGCGCATTCCCAGCAAAAGCGGCGCGATGTCGCCCGCGCTCGCGACGTGGCTGTTCCAGGCGCGCTTCATATCCTCATCGTCCGCGTCCCTGAATAGGGGCCAGTCGGAGTTGTCGATAGTCCGGCGCTCGGCGCCGATGGTCATGTGGGTGGGCAGTGTCTCGAACCTGGAAAGCTCGCCGACCATCTGGCGATGGACGTTCTTCCAAGTGTCGAACTGACGCGGATTGCGCACGTAGGTGGTGGCAACAATCAAGGCGAGGATCTTGCGAAGAGGCTCCCACGTCAGGTCCATGTCCGTGGTTCCGAGCGCCTTCCAGATCGGATGATCGAACCATCGCTCGAGTTCACTCAGCTTGCGCTCTACGGCGTCGTCGCGATCACCTGCGGGCGACCGGGGCGCGTACAGATGGAATTTCACCGCCACCTTTTCGATCGGCTTGAGCTCGGGTTCGCAGTCGGTCTTGCCAAAGCGCCAGATCTTCTCGCGCCGTTCATCCGCGGCGAAGGTCTTCAGATAGGCTTGGGATACCCAATGACAGCGCTTGGTGACCTGCTTGCCCATGTCCCCCCCGACTCGCTGGCCACCCACGCTACGCGTCGAAGCGCGCCGTCGCCACGTCCCCGGTCCGGACCAGTTGCCAGGCGCGGACGGCCCGCGAAAAGCGGGCGATGCCGCGTAGATCGACCGAAACCAAGACCTTGCCGAGAGCTGTTTACGACTGTCGCCCGGGCCCGCGAGAGGCAAGCAATTGGAGAAACGGGGATTTTAGCGCCCACTTTGACCTGGACACTTCCAAGTCGAGGTCTAGTGTTTTTCGTCGCGGAGGGCGCCATGAGAATTTCCAGGTACTTCAAGTTGGGACGAACCCAGCCAACACTCGATTTCGTGGACGTCTCCTATTCTACCGACACAGCCTTGTTCATCAGCCCGAAGGCGCTCGCGAGCCTTCCGTCGGCCTGGGGCGCTGAATGCGCCCATCTGGTGCAGGATTTTTTTACCACCGTCCTGAGGCACATACGGGCGGGCCGCCACGGTGACGCCGAACGGCTGCTGCGTGCTCTGCGCGAACCCAACGAAACCCACCTTGGCCTTTCACGCGGCGAATCGAGGGGCCGCGCACTCGGCGATGGCTCCGCCCATGACGTATGGAGTGCTTTAAGCGGCAGCAAAGCTGCGCGAAGTGGCCTGATCAAAGACCTGGAGGACACGGTCCTTTTGATCGAGGGAATTGGCGTCGATATAATATCCGATATGACGACGAATATTATTCGCGGCCCACTTCTTGAATACACAAATGAAATGGCCAAGCAGTACGGCATACCGTTAAAAGAAGGCGTGCCGTCCGGTCCAATCTGGAACTCTCAGACTAAGGAATGGACAGAGAAGTTCACCACTCTTCCCATGACGCCACGCGGAAAGATTTTACTTGTACCGAAGGCTGTAGTCCGGAGGCACCTCGCGTATTCTTTAGAAGAATACTATAGATTTTACGTACTCACTCACCTCCAGAAGGTTGAATTGGACGCGAACTCTTCCCTTGTACAGGTAGTCAAGAAAACGAAAGTCAGAAAAGTTACAAAGAAGAGCGTCGAAGAAAAATACGGAAAAACCAAATCCGACGTGGTCAATATAACTATTGATAATCCCGATGTTTTCGAAAAATATAAGAAAGATATGGATGAACGACCATATCTTTCGCTGGACCACGACCTAATCGCAGCCGTCGAGGGGACGCCGAAGCCGGATTGGGACGCTTTACTTTCAGCAGTTAGGTCGCTGCCAACGGGTAGGGAGCGAGCTGGCGATTATGAAGACGCCGTGGAAGCTTTGCTCTCTGCACTTTTCTACCCCGATCTTACCAGCCCAAGGCCGCAATTTAAAATCCACGAAGGAAGAAAAATTGTAGATGTCGTTTACACAAATGCCGCAAAGGGCGGATTTTTCGATTGGCTCTCCAAGCACTATAGCTCAGCAATGGTTTGGATTGAGTGCAAAAACTACGGCGGCAAAGTAGCAAATCCCGAACTCGACCAGCTATCGAGCAGATTTAACCCAAGCGCCGGGCAAACTGGAATTTTGGTTTGCAGATCCTTCGACAACAAAGATTTGTTTAGAAAGCGATGCCGTGACACAGCCAAAGATATGCGCGGATTTATAATCGCGCTTGATGACGATGATTTGGCTACTTTAGTGGAAGCCAGGAAATCAGAAGAATCCTATCAAAACTGGCCCTTACTTAAATCCGCCTTCCTTGATTTGATTGTGTAAACGCAAAGCGTCCCCTCCGCGCGCACACCAAGAGCGTCAGAGGCTTACAACCCATTTTCTTACGCCAGACATCCAGGGTTGACGTGACGTAGCTTGGGCAAATCGAACGTCAGCGCCCAGAGTGCTCGGAGTGCGCTAAGTGGAGACGCGGCAAGACGCCCTCGGGCTCGCGACCGACCTCAAAATGCGATTTCCGCGCCTACCTCTTCGGGCCGAAGCGGATTAGAGCCGCTCCATGTTCCTTACCGCCGCCTTCGCCGCCGCCCTCATCGCCTGCACCGCCCCGACCGTTCACGATGGCGACACCCTGCGCTGTGGTTCCGAGCGGGTGCGGCTCTTCGGCGTCGACGCGCCCGAGGTGCGCCGCGGCCAGACCCCAGCCGAGCCCTTCGCCTATGAGGCCCGGGATGAGTTGCTCCGCCTGACCCGTGGCCGCGTGGCCTGTCGGTTCGTCGCGCGCGACCGCTATGGCCGCTTCGTCGGCAAGTGCTGGTCCAGCGCCAGTCCGGACGTCAACGCCGCGCTCATCCGCTCGGGGCTCACCACCGAGTATCGTCGCTACAGCAAGGGTGCCTACGCCAAGGCCGAAGCGGACGCCAAGGCGGCCGGTCGCGGGCAGTGGGCCGACGGCGCGGCCTCGGCCAAGCCATAGAGGCGTAAGCCCGCACCGCGCCTTCGAGGACGGGACGGGCCGCCCCGGGCGACGCCTCAACCGGGCTTGGGCAGACCCGCGGCCAGTAGCTCGTCCTTGGTCACGTACCGCCCCGAGCCATAATAGGCCTCCAGGCGCGCTGGGTCGTTCTGACCGGGATCCATCAGCCAGCGCGTGTGCCAGGTCATGAACCACAGCCAATCGGCCTGGGGTCCGAGTAGGGCTGGATCGGGGATCGGCCCGTTCTCGTGCAGGCAGATCGGCACGCTGTCGCCGACGATCGCCTTGACCGCCCTGAACATCGGCTCGAGCGCGCCATGGTCCTCGACATAGATGTCGGCGCCGGCGACATCGACGCGCTCGCGGCCCGGATACCAAGCCGGATCGACGTTCTGGCCGGCCCAGCCCAGCACCCAGATCAGGTTGTCCAGGCCCCGGCGGCGGGTGAACGCGTCATACATCAGCGCCCACAGCGCCTTGAAGGCGGCCGGCCCATGCTTGCCCCACCAGAACCAGTCGCCGCTGAACTCGTGCAGCGGCCGCCAGAGCACCGGCACGCGTCGGTCGCGCAACACCGTCAGGAGGTCGGCGATCGCGTCGAGGTCGCGGTGCAAAGCCCGGTTCTGCGGCGTGCCCGGCTTCAGGGCGGCCGGCAGATCGAAATCCTTCTTCGAGTTCTCGTATCCCGTCCCGACGTCGGGCGCGCCCCAGTGCCAGCACAGGGTGACGATCCCGCCCGAGCGATGCCAAGCCGTGGCCCGCGCGTTGACCGCGGCGTTGTCGCGCGGGTCCATGTAGTCGAGGCCGAGGATGGCCGGCTGGCGGCCGGTCACCCGCGCCAGGTAATCCAGCTCGACCCGAGGGCCCGCGCGGGCCACGCCCAGCTCCTGCTGGCCGGTCAGTGTCTTGCGGCCGTAGAGGCTCCAGAGAAAGTCGTAGAGGGCGCGGGCCTGCGCCGAAGGCCGAGGATTGCTCAGGCGGCGTGAGGACGCCGCCTCGCCTGCCCCACCAACCGCCGCCAGCGCCAGGCCCGTGGCCAGGGTCGAGCGCCTGGAAACCCTCATGCCGTTCCCCTCTTGTCCCTGGCCCCTAGCCACGCTCGGAGAACCGGTCATAGGCGTCGATGCGCCGGGCCAGCAGGTCGATCTCGCCGCCGTAGATTTCCTGGCGCAGGAACAAAAGCTCGGCGTCCTTGTCGGCCTCGGCGACATCGACATACCAGCAGCGCGAGGGCACGGCGTCATCGCCGTTCCAGCGATAGCCGCGAGCCTTGAGCCTGTCCTTCATGGCGAAGGGCGAGTTCTCGGCCCAGATCCGCCAGGTCGGAAGGCGCGCCCGCTCCAGCAGGGCGGCCAGGGCCGGAACGCCGCTTTTGGGCAGGTCGGTCGCCAGCAGTTCGATGGCCGCTGCGCAGTCATTGACCGCCCGGTGACGGTCGTAGAAGAACCCGGCCCCGGCGGCGAGCCAGGCCAGCTTTACGCCCTCGTGCCCCTCGGCGGCCCAGTCGACCTGGCTCATCGAGCAGGCCCAAGGCTTGGTGCGGAACACCTCGCAGAACCGCTCGAGGAAACGGCGGTCGAAGGCGGCGTTGTGGGCGATGACCAGGGCGGCCGGAGCCGCGGCGGCCGTCACCGCGTCCAGGTCGAGGGTTTGGCCGGCGACCATGGCGTCATTGATGCCAGTCAGGGCGGTGATCTCCGGCGGAATCGGCCGCGCCGGCTGGCGAAAGCCGTGGAAGGCCTCGCCGATCTCGTAGATCCGCCCGTCCATCCCATAGCGGAACGGGACCATGGCCAGTTCGATGATCTCGTCCTGGCGCCAGTCCAGGCCCGTGGTCTCGACATCGACGAACAGGCCTGTGCGGACAACGACGCCATCGGGGATCGCCACCGGCGGCCGCGGGACCAGCCGGCGCAGCACCCGGTAGTCGTCGCTTTCCTGCAGCGCCGCGGCCATCGCTTCCAGATCCAGAGCCGGCTCCTCCATACCGCCCGCATAGCATCAGAGCCGTTTCCCAGGCCAGCCAAGGCCTCATGCGGATCGATCCCCACTTCGCGTTCCGGTCGATTGACTCTCGTCCGCCCATGAGAACAATTATAGAACAACCTGGACATCCGCCATGCCCCCTCCCCCGCGTCGCGGGCGCCTCGCCGCGCCCGCCGGCCAGCCGCCCCGTGTCTGGCGCAAGAGCATCGAGAAACTGACCCGCCAGCGCGAACGCACCGGCGATCCAACCAGCCGCACCCTCTGCTTCACCTTTCCCGGCGGCCACCGCGCCTCGCGCAGCCGCGTGACTTCGTCTCGCCCGAACACGTCCCCGACTTCGATGGCGAAGAGGCCTGGTTCGAGATGGCGCTGACAGCGGGCGTCCCGTGGTCCTATTGGCGCGCCGTGTGCCGGGTCGATCCGCCCGCAGTCGCCGAACCAGACGGGCCGGCGCGGCGATGAGCATCCAGCCGAGCCTCTTTGACCTGCCGCCCGCGCCGCGCCGGACCACGCCGCAGGGCTTCGCCTACCAGCCCGACCTGATCGGCCCGGCCGAGGAGCGCGATCTGGTGCGCCGGTTCGAGGGCCTGGACTTCAAGCCCTACGAGCACCTCGGCTATCTGGGCAATCGCCGCGTCGCCAGCTTCGGCTGGCGGCGGGATGACAGTGGCCAGATGATCGAAACAGGCGAGCCGATCCCCGACTTCCTGTGCCCGCTGCTCGACAAGGTCGCCGCCTTCACAGGCCTGGCCCGCGAAAGCTTTCGCCACGCCCTGGTCACTGAATACCCGCCCGGCGCCGGCATCGGCTGGCATCGCGACCGGCCGCCCGCCGTCGCCATCGCCGGCGTGTCGCTGGTTTCGCCCTGCAGTTTTCGCCTGCGGCGCAAGGCCGGGGACACCTGGGACCGGGCCACGATCGAGGCCCAGCCGCGCTCGGCCTATCTGATGAGCGGCCCAGCCCGCAGCGACTGGCAGCACAGCATCCCGCCGGTCGAGGCGCTGCGCTATTCGGTGACGTTCCGGACGATGCGCGCGCCAAGGCCAAGCTACTGACGCACACGTGTTTTGAGGCCGGCCCATCGGAACGACAGGATGGGCGTCACACCAGGACGGGAAAGCCAAGATGATCGAGCGGACGTTCCAGCCCGGCGAGCAGGTGCTGCGCACCGGAGTCAACCTGCCCCATCTGGGCATCTACAGCGGCCAAGTCTACGAGGTCGAGGACTTCGAGCGCCACCACGCCGAAGGCCTCTATGTCCGCGGCGTGCCCGAGGGCCTGGACCCGGGCAGCTTCCAGCCGATCGGGGCTTGAGGCCCGCCAAGGTCGGCGACGCCCGGTGAAGATCGCCACCTTCAACATCAACAATGTCGTCAAGCGCTTGGACAACCTGATCGACTGGCTGGCTGAGGCCGAGCCGGACGTGGTCTGCCTGCAGGAGCTCAAGGCCGAGCAAGACGCCTTTCCCGCCGAGCCGCTAGCCCAGCTGGGCTACAACGCCGTCTGGAAAGGCCAGCGCAGCTGGAACGGCGTGGCGATCCTGGCGCGCGAGGCCGAGCCGATCGTCACCCGCACGGCTCTGCCTGGCGATCCGGCCGATGCGCAGGCCCGCTATATCGAGGCGGCGGTCAATGGCGTGCTGGTCGCCAGCCTCTACCTGCCCAACGGCAATCCAAGGCCCGGCCCCAAGTTCGACGACAAGCTGGCTTGGTTCGAGCGCCTGATTGCCCACGCTGAAGACCTGCGATCCAGCGGCGCGCCGGTGGTGCTGGCCGGCGACTACAACGTCGTGCCCACCGAGGCCGACATCTATCAGCCCCACTCGTGGGCCGACGACGCGCTGCTGCAGCCGGAGGTGCGAGCCGCCTACCAGCGCCTACTGGATCAAGGCTGGAGCGACGCCCTGCGCCAGCGCCATCCGACCGGACCGCTTTGGACCTTCTGGGCCTATCTCCGAAACCGCTGGCCGAGCGACAAGGGCCTGCGGCTGGACCACCTGCTGCTGACGCCGGATCTCGCCGATCGCCTGGTCGAGGCCGGCGTCGACCGCTGGGCGCGCGGCGAGGCCGACGCCAGCGACCATGCGCCGACCTGGATCCGGCTGGCCGACTAGCTGCGCACGTTCCCCTTTGGTTCTAACTCCGCTAGACTGCGACCATGACCAGGCAGCGGATCGGGGTGGTCTTGGAGATCACCTTGCGCTTGGCCAGCAGGCGCAAGGCCAGGCGCCGCCCCTCGCCGATGGTGACGAGGCCGTAGCCAGTCTCCGAGCCATCGGCGCGAAGCTCCGGTTCGACCACCGGCATTTGCAGCACGCCCTTGGTCCTGATACTGGCCGCCCGCGCCTCGATCTCGGCCTCTGTGTGCGGCACCTTGCGCACGTTGCGCGGCGATTTCTTGAGCTTGTTGAGCGCATAGACGCGCTCCTCGCCACACTGGACGCCAGCGGACGAAACGGCTTGGCTGTGAGTGTTCATGTCTGCCTCCTGAGGGCATGGGGGTTCAGGCGCAAAAGGCGCGCCTGAACCCCGACGCCCGTCGGCGAGACCGGGTGTGCAAACGGAGGGGCGGCTTCGCGGGGACCCGGCTGCAGGGCGTGATCCCCCTTCCCGCCTGCCCTCCCAGCCACGCCCGAAGCTGGGCGGAAGCCGATCCGAAGTGCGCCGAGGGCGGAGCCCTAAGCCACGCGACCGCGTAGCGGTCGCCAACAAGAATGAAGCCTGCACAGGAGCCCGCGCGAAGCGCGTGGCGGGAGGCGGCGTCGAGCGGCCGGCGGCGCCCCAAAGGCGCCCGCCAGGCGTCGCGCCCGTAGGAGCGGCGAAAGCCGCGGGACCGAGCGTGACCGCCGGCCGCTCTCCCGATCGGGTGGAACCGGACGCGAAAGCGTTCGGCGGGAACCCTTCGGCGACGATCGCCCTGTCACCCAAGCGGCGGCCAAAGGGCGCGCTCCGGCTATCAAGGTGGCCCGACGTTTCTCAAGCCGCCGGGCCTGTCTCCGACCGTTCTCAAGCCGTCAGCGACACGGCAACAGTTCCCCAACCGGGGCCCAGGCGCAATACCGGAGAAATACGGGGTCATGCGACGAAGCCGCGCCCTCGTCGGCACGTGCTGACCAACGACAAACCGCCGTTCGCCTGCCTTTGCGCGCCATTGCCGCATGCGGCGAGCTGCCCCCTTCACCAGCAGACCGGGAGAGGCTTAGGTCGAGGCGAAGGAGCAAACCTATGTCCGCCACCGCCTCCGACACGACCCGGCGCCACCCCGACTCCATGCCGACCCGTGCGATCCGGCGCGGCCAGCTGCGCCAGATCGTGCCGCTGGCCGACACCACGATCTACGAGATGGAACGGCGCGGCGAGTTTCCCCGCCGCTTTGCCCTGACACGCCGCTGCGTGGTCTGGGACCTCGCCGAGGTCGAGACCTGGCTAGCCGAACGCAAGCGCGACGCGGAAGCCGGCATCCAAGACCGCGCGCCCCTGCCTGACGTCCGAGATCGCAAGACCCGCCCTGTAATTCGGTGAGAGGCCGCCTGATCGGCTCGCCGGTAGAGCGTCTCGTTTACACCGAGAGGTTCGGGGCGCCGATCCGCGCGCTCAAGCACGCGGATCCAAAGTGACCCCATGCAACTCGGCGGGCCGAAGGGTCGGGACATGCCGCTCTCCCCTCACCCAGGCGTCGATCATGTCCGCCCACTCCTGGAGCATGTGCCGACGCTGATGGGCGTATTCGGCGACATTGTAGACCCGACGCGAGGTCCGGCGATCGACGTGGGCCAGGCACTTCTCGATCCAGTCGCTTTCGAACCCGATCTCGTTGAGCAGGGTCGAACCCGTCCGGCGCAGGTCGTGGACGGTGAAGGGCGCGATGGGCAGTCCTTGTTCCTTGGCGCGCTCGGCGATGCTCATGGTCACGCGGTTGAACGTTGCGCGCGACATCGGCTGATCCGGCTCATAGCGCGACGGGAGCAGGTACGGCGAGTTCCCCGCACAGGTCTTCAGGGCGATCATGATGTCGAGCGCCTGGGTCGACAGGTAGACGTTGTGGGGCCGGCCGGCCTTCATCCGAGCGGCGGGGATGCACCAGACCGCGTTGACGAAGTCGACCTCGTCCCAGGTGGCGTCCTGCAGCTCGCTCTTGCGGACCAGAGTCAGCAGGATGAGCTTCATGCCCAGTCTGATGGTCGGCAGCGTCGGCACCTGCTCCAGGAGCGGATAGAACAGCCGGATCTCCTTGGCCGACAGGGCCCGATCGCGCGGCACGAACGACCAGATCGACGACGGGCTGACGTCGTTGGCCGGGTTCTCCACCTTCTCGCCATGCAAGCGGGCGAAGGCGAAGATCAGGTTGACCTGGTCGCGGATATGGATCGCGGTCGCGGGCGCGCCCCGGCCCTTCACCGTCTGGCATAGAGCCCGGATATCGGCTGGCTCGATCTCGGCCAGCAACCGGTTCTTGAACGCCGGCTCGACGTCGCGCTCGTAGATCGAGCGGCGCATGGCCCGGGTGCTTTCGGCCATCCGGGCTTCCTCCAGCCACTTGCGGCCAAAGTCGCCGAAGGTCTTGGCGGCCTTGATGCGGGCCTTGTCCCGCTGCTTCTCGATGGCGGGCGAGATCCCTTCCCTCACCTTGCGGCGGGCCTCCATGCCCAGCTCGCGCGCGGCGAGCAGGCTGATACCGTCCCGACCATAGCGGCCGAGGGTCAGGGTCTCTCGCCGGTTGTTGATCCGGTAGTCGAGACGGAAGGAGATGGACCCGGCGGGAGAGACCACCACATAGATACCGTCACGGTCCGCGACCTTGTACGGTTTCTTCTTTGGTTTCAAAAACTTGAGTGCGGCGTCGGTGAGCATGAACGGCCTCCTGCGCACCCCGAAAACCGGCAAAAAGGCCGCAAAATACCGTCATGCCGAAAACGGCATGGTGGAAGCGCCTTTTCCTGAGTGAATTCAGGGGCTTGATGCTGGAAAAAGTACCGTCAGGCCTGACTTGGCGTGACGGTACCAGCCGCTCGCCCTCGCGAGCAAGGTCGTGGGCTTACCGTCAGCCACGCGAAAAGTGAACTGGCTCCCCCTGATCGTCGCCGATCGCTAGGGAGACAGAACACAAATTATTTCAATGATTTAGGTGATATTCGCGATGGTCCGCGAAGGTCCCGGAAGGACCCTGAATCATTCCCACTCGATGGTGCCGGGCGGCTTGCTGGTCACGTCGTAGACGACGCGGTTGACGCCGCGGACCTCGTTGATGATCCGGGTGGCGGTCTTGCCGAGGATCTCCCAGGGGAACTCGAAGAAGTCGGCGGTCATGCCGTCGGTCGAGGTCACCGCGCGCAGGGCCAGGACGTTTTCGTAGGTGCGGGCGTCGCCCATGACGCCCACCGTCTTGACCGGAAGCAGCACGGCGAAGGCCTGCCAGATCTTGTCATAGAGCCCGGCGTTGCGGATCTCTTCGAGATAGATGGCGTCGGCGTCCTGCAGGACCTTGACCTTCTCGGGGGTGATCTCGCCAGGGATGCGGATGGCCAGGCCCGGGCCGGGGAACGGGTGGCGGCCAACGAAGGCGGGCGCCAGGCCCAGCTCGACGCCCAGGGCGCGGACCTCGTCCTTGAAGAGTTCGCGCAGCGGCTCGACCAGCTTCAGCTTCATGTAGTCCGGCAGGCCGCCCACGTTGTGGTGGCTTTTGATCACCGCCGACGGACCGCCGCGCGCCGAGACGCTCTCGACCACGTCGGGATAGAGGGTCCCTTGCGCCAGGAACTGCGCGCCGTCGATCTTGGCGGCTTCCTTGTCGAAGACGTCGATGAACAGGCGGCCGATGGTCTTGCGCTTGGTCTCCGGGTCGCTGACGCCGGCCAGTTCCCCCAGGAACAGGTCGCCGGCGTCCACGTGGACCAGCGGGATGTTGTAGTGGTCGCGGAACAGGGTGACGACCTGGTCGGCCTCGTTCTTGCGCAACAGGCCGGTGTCGACGAACACGCAGGTCAGCTGGTCGCCGATGGCCTCGTGGATCAGCACGGCGGCCACCGAACTGTCGACGCCGCCCGACAGGCCGCAGATCACCTTGCCGTCGCCGACCTGGTCGCGGATCTTCTGGACCATCTCCTGCCGGAACGCCGCCATGGTCCAGTCGCCCTTCAGGCCGGCCAGGGCCAGGAAGTTCTTGTAGATCTGCGGGCCGTTGACCGTGTGGTAGACCTCGGGGTGGAACTGCAGCGCGTAGATCTTCTTGGCGTCGTTGGCGATGGCGGCGAAGGGCGCGCCGTTCGAGGTGCCCACCACCTCGAAGCCCTCGGGGATGGCGGTGACGCGGTCGCCGTGGCTCATCCAGACGGTTTCCAGCTCGCCCACGCCGGCCAGGCCTTCGAACAGCGGGCTTTGCTTGCCGATGGTCAGCTCGGCGCGGCCGAACTCGCCGGCGTGGCCGCCCTCGACCTTGCCGCCCAGCACGTCGCACAGCAGCTGCTGACCGTAGCAGATGGCCAGCATCGGCAGGCCCAGGTCGAACAGCTTGCGGCCGATGCGGGGGCTGTCGGCCTCCAGCACGCTGGCCGGACCGCCTGACAGGATGATCGCCGAGGGCTGGTAGTCATCGACCAGGGCTTCGGCCTTGTCGAAGGGATGGATCTCGCAATAGACGCCGGCCTCGCGCACCCGGCGCGCGATCAGCTGGGTCACCTGGCTGCCGAAATCGACGATCAGGACGCGCTGGTGGTGGGGTTCGGTGGTCATCGGGCGGGTCTCCAGCGGGTCGGGGCGGGCAGTTACGGTGCGTAGGTCGAGCGCACGAGCACGGCGGCGAAGAAGCCGTCCGTACCGGCGCGGTGCGGGGTCAGGCGCAGATAGCCTTCCGGTGTCACGTGGGTGACGCCGTCGAGGGCGATCGGCTTGACGGTGAATTCGGGATGGCGCTCGAGGAAGGCCGCGACGCGGTCCTCGTTCTCCTCGGCGAGCAGCGAGCAGGTGACGTAGACCATGCGGCCGCCGGCCTTCACGAAGGTCGAGGCGTCCTCCATGACGCTGTCCTGCTCGATCTGGCGCTTGACCAGCTGATCGGGCGACAGGCGCCACTTGGCGTCCGGATGACGCCGCCAGGTGCCGGCGCCGGTGCAGGGGGCGTCGACGAAGACGACGTCGATCTTGCCTTCCAGGCCTTTCAGCGGCTGGGCCTCGATCGGCGAGCGGATCTGCAGGTTGCGGACCCCTGCCCTCTGGCCGCGCCGGATGGTGTCGGCCAGGCGCCGGGCGTCGGCGTCATGGGCGAAGATCTGGCCGCTGTTGCCCATGGCGGCGGCCAGCGCGAGCGTCTTGCCGCCGCCGCCGGCGCAGAAGTCGAGCACCTGCTTGCCCTTGACCTCGCCGGCCACGGCGGCGGCGAGCTGCGAGCCCAGGTCCTGGACCTCGAACCAGCCCTTGGAGAACGCGGGCACGGCCTCGACCGACGGCGTGCGGTCGGCGGCGGCGGGCGCGGGAATACGGAAGGCGGTGGCCAGGACCCCAGCCGGCGCGGCGTTGATCAGGGCCAGGGCCTTGGCGCCGCGCTCGACGTCGGTCTTCAGGGTGTTGATGCGCAGGTCCACCGGCGCGCGCTCGGACAAGGCGGCCATCTCGGCGGCCTGCTCGGCGCCCAGGGCGCGGGCCAGGTGCGGCTCCAGCCAGTCGGGATAGTCGCCCGCCACCGGCGCGGGCGCGCCTTCGAGCGAGACAGGATCGTTCAAGCGGGCCAGTTCGGCCGCGGACAGCGCGCCAAAGCCGTGCTCTTCGGAGCCCGCCTCGGCGATGCGCTCGGCCGGCCACTTCCAGACGAAGGCCAGGACGCCAAGCACCACGCCTCTTGCCGAAGCGTCGCCCATCATCCAGCCCAGCGAGCGCTTGCGGCGCAGGGCGTCGAGCACCAGACCCGAGACGAAGGCCCGGTCCTTGGAGCCGGCGTAGCGCGCGGCTTCGCCCCAGCGCTTGAGCGCCATCTTCACAGGAAAATGCCGCGTCTCGATCTCGGTCAGAACCTCGATCGCCGCGGAAACCCGTCCTCCGTCACGCATGGAGCTAAATCACCAACGCCAGAAGGACCAGGCCAAGGCCCGCCATAGAGGCGACCCAGACCAGGCTGCGAACGACCGGCACGCCGAACGCATAGAGAAAGACATAGACCGCCCGGGCGCCGACATAGAGTGCGGTTCCAGCGACGGTCAGCGCGCCGAGCCGGCCGCCCAGATAGGCGACCAGCACGGCGGCGACGAAGAACGCGAAGGTCTCGCGGAAGTTGGCGAACGCCCTTTCGAGCCGTCCGGCCATGCCGGTCAGCACGACCGGAACCTCCCGCGATCCGACATTCCACTTCAAGCCGCGCTGGGGCTGGGCCGCCGCGCTGGCCCACAGAAGGTGGACCAGCCCGATGACGACCGCGACCGCCAGCATCCGCAGCTCGAAGGCCATCTGCATGGCCTAGACCGCGCTCGGATAGTTCGGAGCCTCGCGCGTGATCATCACGTCGTGGACGTGGCTTTCACGCAGGCCGGCGCCGGTGATCCGCACGAAGCGCGCGCGCTCCTGCAGTTCCGGGATCGTGGGGGCGCCGACATAGCCCATGGCCGCGCGCAGGCCGCCGACCAGCTGGTGCAGCACCGGAGCGATCGGACCCTTGAACGGGGTCTGGCCTTCGATGCCTTCCGGAACGAGCTTGAAGCTGTCGGTCACTTCCTTCTGGAAGTAACGGTCGGCCGAGCCGCGGGCCATGGCGCCCACCGAGCCCATGCCGCGATAGCTCTTGTACGAGCGCCCCTGGTACAGGAACACCTCGCCCGGCGCCTCTTCGGTGCCGGCGAACATCGAGCCCATCATGGCGGTCGAAGCGCCCGCGGCGATGGCCTTGGCCAGGTCGCCCGAGAACTTGATGCCGCCGTCGGCGATCACCGGCACGCCGCTTTCGCGACCGGCGCGGACGGCTTCCATGATCGCGGTCAGCTGCGGCACGCCCACGCCCGCGACGATGCGGGTGGTGCAGATCGAGCCCGGGCCGATGCCCACCTTAACGGCGTCGGCGCCGGCGTCGATGAGAGCGCGGGCGGCGTCGTAGGTGGCGATGTTGCCGGCCACGATCTGGACGCGGTTGGCTTCGCGCTTCAGGCGCGAGACCGCCGCGGCGACCTGGCTGGAGTGGCCGTGGGCGGTATCGATGACGACGACGTCGACGCCGGCGTCAACAAGGCCCATGGAGCGCTCGAAACCGGCGTCGCCGACGGTCGAGGCCGCGCCGACCAGCAGGCGGCCCTTGTCGTCCTTGGCGGCCAGGGGGTGAGCCTGGGCCTTCTCGATGTCCTTCACCGTGATCAGGCCGACGGCGCGATAGGCGTCGTCGACGACGATCAGGCGTTCGATCTTGTGCTTGCGGAGAAGTTCGCGGGCCTCGCGGTGATCCACGCCCTCGCCGACCGTGATCAGGTTCTCGCGGGTCATCAGCGCCGAGGCCGGCACGTTGGCGTCGCCCTCAAAGCGCATGTCGCGGTTCGTGAGAATGCCCACCAGCTTGCCCGTGTCGCGCTCGACCACCGGGAAGCCCGAGATCTTGCGGCGGGCCGTGATCTCGCGGACCTCGGCCAGGGTGGTGTCCGGGTGGATGGTCAGCGGATTGATGACCATGCCGCTTTCGTAGCGCTTGACCTCGCGGACGTGGTCGGCCTGCTCCTCGTTGGAGAGGTTGCGGTGCAGGATGCCCAGGCCGCCGGCCTGCGCCATGGCGATGGCGAGACGGCTTTCGGTGACCGTGTCCATGGCGGCGGACACGAGCGGGATGTTCAGACTGATTTCACGCGTGAACTTGGTCTCGGTCGTCACTTGCGTCGGCATGACGTCGGACGGACCAGGTTCGAGCAAAACGTCGTCGAAGGTGAGCCCTTCGCGAATCTCCATCGGATTCTCCATTTTGCGGCGCTCGTATAGTCGCGAGACGGGCGTTTGTCGAGGCGTGGAGAGCGCCCTGCGGCATGAAATCTGCGCTCTCAGGCTGGAGGGCGAAACTCCAGTCCCAGATCCCGCGCCACACCTTCCAGGCGCTGATCCTGCGTCCAAAGGCGAGCACCGGCGGTCAAGCGCACGGCCGCCAGTAGATGCGCATCGACATGATCAATCCCGCGCCCGTAGAGCCGATGACCTCCGACAAAGTCAAACACCTCCGCATCGGTCGCCGAGGTCGCCATCGGCATCTGCCGAAGCGCTTCCAGAAAAGCCGTTCGGTTCTTGAGATTGCCGAGCGCCAGTTCGCCCACGACGAAAGGATGGACAAGCACCCTGCTCTCTTCCAGCAACCGCACAAGCACCGCGTCGGCAGCGCGAAGATGAGCAACCCAGACCGAACTATCGACCAGGATCACGCCGCCTAGGACCTTCGACGAGGAGCAAGCTGGAGCTCGGGCTCGCTGCCGCCCAGCAGCGTCAGTCGACGTGCGCTTTCGCGCTCGACAAGAGCCTTCAGGGCCTCGCGCACCAAGGCCGCCTTTTCCTGGATGCCCGTAAGAGCGGCGGCCCGCTTCAGCAGTTCATCGTCCAAGGCCAGTGTCGTGCGCATGGCGTGAGCTCCTTGCAACACGAAATGTAGCATCGAACGATGCCCATATTCATGCCAGGCAACACGGCTCTAGCGGTCGTCATGGCTCCTCTAGCGGCTCGCAAGCCTTCGCCTGCGGAACGAAGCCCAGCAGCCGGAAGCCGTCGCCGGTCCAGAGATAACGATAGACCCCTGCGCGGGCCTGGTCCTCACGCGGCGCGCCGGCCAGCACGATGACGCGGCTCCCCTTCTCGAAGTTCACGCCGTGGAGCATTCCACCCACGCGGTTCGTATCCATGTAGTCCGCGCCGGGCAGCTTGGTGACACGGCCCGTCCGGGCGTCCACCGCCGCCCAGGCAACGCAGGAGGTCCCGCAGCCCCACTGGACGATCGTTATGTGGCCCGCAAAGTTCGGCCCCCGGGCCGCGCCCTCGCGCAGCGCGGTTCGAAACAATCGCTTGTCGGGCGTATCCAGCACGGGCTTGGCGGGAGCGCCGCTCCGGGCCTTCGCCGGATGGCCCTAGAACCGCAGGCTGTCGCGAGCGGCGCTATCGGTGATGATGCAGGCTGGCGTCGATGCGGCCGCCGCGATCATCAGGGAGACAAACGCGGCGACCATCGGAGACCTATCTTCCCTTGAAGCCCGTCGCCACGAGGAAGACCTCGGAGCTGTCCTGGCGGCTGGCCTTGGGCTTGAAGTGCTGGACCTTCTCGAAGTTCTTCTTCAGCCGGGCGATGACCTCGGAGGTCTCGCCGCCCTGGAAGGCCTTGGCGACGAACGCGCCGCCGGGCTTCAGCGTCTCGATGGCGAACTCGGCGCCGATCTCGATCAGGCCGACGATGCGCAGGTGGTCGGTCTCGCGATGGCCGACAGTGTTGGGGGCCATGTCCGACATCACCAGATCCGGCGCGCCGCCCAGCAACTCGAGCAGCTTGGGCGGACAGGCCGGGTCGGTGAAATCCATCTCGACGATGTGCGCCGGCTCGACCGGGTCGACGTGCAGCAAGTCGACGCCCACGAGCTGGGTCACGCCGCGCTCGACGGCCACCTGCAGCCAGCCGCCAGGCGCGCAGCCCAGGTCGATGACCTTCGCGCCCTTCTTGAAGAAGCGGAACTTCTCGTCGATCTCGCTGATCTTGAAGGCCGCGCGGCTGCGATAGCCCAGCGCCCGGGCCTTGGCCGAGAACGGGTCGTTGATCTGACGCTCCAGCCAGGCCTGCTGGCTGGGCGTGCGTCCATAGGCGGTCTTCAGGCGCGCCGGCTTGGCGCGGCCGTCCGCGTTGCCGCCCGTAGGCGGTTTCACCATGCGGCGCTTGGGGGGCTCGTCGTTCATGCGTTCACCGTTCGGGCCGAACCGGCCCCGCCACGCCGCCGTCGGCGGGGGCGCTTCTGCCGATCCGACATCAAGGACATCAGAAGCCCCTCTCTAAGCCCTCGGTCGGCGACTCGCACGCGCGAACATGGCCAAAGCTCTTGAACGGCTTGAAGAATGGCCGCGCCGGCCAGCACCAGGTCGGCGCGATCGGCCCCGATGCAGGGCTCCAGCGCCCGCTCCTTGGCGGTCAGGGTCAGCAGGCGGCCTGCGGCGGCCTCGCAGTCGGAACGCTGCATCCACAGCCCATCGACGACATTGCGGTCGTAGCGCGGCAGGCCAAGGTGCAGGCCCGCCAGGCTGGTGATCGCGCCGGAGGTTCCGACCATGTGGGCGCGGCCGGCGTCGAAGGTCTTGCGCATCGGCGCGGCGTGCGGGAACGCCGAGATCTTCGACTTGACCTCCTCGACCATGGCCCGGAACCAGCCGTCGTCAGCCCGCTCGCCCTCGGGGAAGCGCTCGGCCAGGGTGACGACCCCGATCGGAATGGACAGCCAGGCGCGGATCGGCAGTTTCCAGGCCTCGAACTGGCGCGGCTTGGCGTCGAGCCCGCCGCCCTTGAGGTCGACCCACGACAGCTCGGTCGAACCGCCGCCGACATCGACGACCAACGCGGCGTCGGCCTCCCGGTCGAACAGGCTCATGCAGCCGGCGACCGACAACTGGGCCTCCTCGCGCGGCGTGATGATCTGCAGGCGAAGGCCCGTCTCCTCGGCCACGCGGCGGACGAACTCGGTGCCGTTGCTGGCGCCGCGACAGGCCTGGGTGGCCACAGCCTTGACCCGGACAGCCTTGCGACGACGGATCTTCTCGGCGCAGACCTTGAGCGCGGCCATCGACCGCTCCATCGCGGCGTCGGACAGCTGCCCCGTCTGGGACAGCCCCTCCCCCAACCTGACAATACGGGAATAGGCCTCGATGACGCGGAACCCGCGCGGCGAAGGCGTCGCCACCAGGAGGCGGCAATTATTGGTTCCGAGATCGAGCGCCGCGTAGCACGGCTGCTCGCCCGGAGACCGACGTGAACCCTGGCCGCCCTGGCCACGGGATCCGCCGGGCGCTCTCGGCGCCTCCGACATGGTCTTTCCACCTGTCTCGCAGGCGATTCGTCACGAACCGCCTCACTTCGTCGGAGACCATAGCAACCGTGTCGATGCACCGGAAGGCGGCGTGAGCCTGCAATGAACGCGGGTTACGTTCAGGATTCAGTCAGGAGACTCGTCGTAATATCTTCATCATGAACGAGAGACTCGCCAAATTCGCGATCGGCCAGGTCGTCAGACACCGCATCTTCCCCTTCCGGGGCGTGGTGTTCGACGTCGACCCGGTGTTCGCCAATACGGAAGAGTGGTGGGAATCGATCCCCGAGGACATCCGCCCGTCCAAGGACCAGCCGTTCTATCACCTGCTGGCCGAGAACGACGACAACACCTATGTCGCCTACGTCTCGGAGCAGAACCTGTTGCCCGACGACAGCGGCGAGCCCGTGCATCACCCGCAGGCCTCGCTGATCTTCGAATCCTTCGACCACGGCGCCTACAAGCTTCGCCCCCGGATCTCGCACTGACGGCAAGGCCTGACCGCCGATCTGGCGGTTGCGCGCAAAAATCGAACGAAACTTGCTGCGCCCCGGGCGTAACGTCGTTTCATGAGCGCAGACGGTTTTAGCGGCGGGCCGCCCCCAGGGGCCCGCCCCGATTGGACGATCGATCAAGGCTGGGAAGCCTATAGCCAGGCCGAGCACGACGTCTGGATCACGCTCTACGAGCGCCAGGCCAAGGTCCTGCAGAACCGCGCCTGCGACGAGTTCCTGCGCGGCCTGGACGCGCTGGACCTGCATCGCACGGGCATTCCCGACTTCAATCGCATCAACGAGGAGCTCAAGCGCCTGACCGGCTGGAGCGTCGTGGCCGTGCCGGGCCTGGTGCCCGACGACGTGTTCTTCGATCACCTGGCCAATCGCCGTTTCCCGGCCGGGCAGTTCATCCGCAAGCCGCACGAGCTGGACTACCTGCAGGAGCCGGACGTCTTCCACGACGTGTTCGGCCACGTGCCGATGCTGACCGACCCGGTCTTTGCCGACTACATGCAGGCCTACGGCAAGGGCGGCCAGCGGGCGCTGGGCCTTGGCCGGCTGGCCAATCTCGCTAGGCTCTACTGGTACACCGTCGAGTTCGGCCTGATGGCCACGCCGGCGGGCCTGCGGATCTATGGCGCGGGCATCGTCTCGTCGCGGACGGAGTCGATCTTCGCCCTCGAAGACCCCTCCCCCAACCGGATCGGTTTCGACCTGGAGCGGGTGATGCGCACGCCCTATCGGATCGACGACTTCCAGCAGGTCTATTTCGTGATCCCGTC
The DNA here is from genome assembly GCF_002858925.1 of Caulobacter zeae. Lineage (GTDB taxonomy): Bacteria > Pseudomonadota > Alphaproteobacteria > Caulobacterales > Caulobacteraceae > Caulobacter > Caulobacter zeae. Next base: position 134,822 of record NZ_PJRS01000018.1, on the reverse strand, counting down.
GATCCAGACCTTGCAGGAAGTGACCCTGCGCGACTTCTCGGCGCTGTACGAACGGCTGGCCGGCGCCGGCGACATCGGCATTACCGAGATCGTGGGCGCCGACCAGGTGCTGACCCGCGGGACCCAGGCCTATGCGAAGGCCGGCGGACGGCTGGCCTCGGCAGCCGGCTGAACCCGCAGGCCGAACAGCACCCGCACGCCCGGAATGCGCCTGACGATCTCGTAGGTCGCAAAACAGGCGCCGAAGGTTCCCGCGACCAGGATCAGGGCCTCCAGCCCCTGTGGCAGCCCCAGCCTGGCCAGGTGGTGCGCCAGGACGACCGTCACGGTCTGGTGGACGATGTAGAACGGGAAGACGCCCAGGGTCAGGTAGCGCAGCACCGGTCCGCCGCGGTTCAGATGCTTGGCGCCAAAGCCGAGGATGGCCGCGATCGCGCACCATTGGTCGACCGCATAGACCCCGCGCATGGTCAGCCGCAGCGCCTGCGCCGGGTCGCCTTGCCGGTAGATCCAGGCGTAGGTCGCGAAGGCCGCGTAGGCGGTCAGGGCCAGGACCACGGCAGGCCAGCGCATGGCGATCAACCGCTCGCGCAGCACCGAGGACTTGGCCAGCCCAAAGCCCAGCAGGAAGGCGGCAAGCGAGATGGCGTGGTTGTACCAGTCGTCGACCAGGGCGTGGGTGATGTCGAAGATCGGAAGCAGCACCGCGCGGGCCAGCGCCAGGAAGGCGATCGGCAGGACAAGCAGCCAGGGACCGGCCAGCACGCGCTCGCAGGCCGCCTGCACTTTCTCACCCAGCCTGGGAACGATCGCCAGCAGTAAGGCCAGCACCAGCGTGTAGGCCAGGAGGTAGGCGACGAACCACATGTGGTTCCAGGTCGGGGTGATCAGGCAGTCGCCGTCCTCGCCGCACCAGCCGCCCGAGGCCGTCAGGTACTTGGCCCAGAAGGTCGGCCACGGATCGACTCCGAACGGCGCCTGCGGGTGGGCGGCCACATACTCGGCGACCTGGTAGTAGGACTGCGGCGGCACGATCACGGCCATGGCCAGCAGCAGCGGCGGCAGAAGGCGTGCGATGCGGGCGCCGGCCAGCCTGCCGACGCTGACCTTGTCAGCCATGAAGCGCGTGGCCGCCCCCGAGACGAGGAACAGCAGGGTCAGCCGCCAGGGGTTGATCAGCATCATCACCGGCTCCAGCGCCGGGATGGGATGGGGCGACTTCACGTGCCACTCCCAGGGCACGTAGAACATGCCCACGTGATACAGAATCAGCAGGAAGAACGCGCCCACCCTGATCCAGTCGAGGTCGTGGCGGCGAGCGAGATCCTGTGGAGACGAAAGGGACATTGGGGTTGGTTCCGAACGATGGCGTCGCCGGAGAGAAATCCGCGCAGGCCGCCGCCCGCCAAGCACCAGGGGACGAACAGCGCCGCGCCCGTGACGCCGCCACGTCCCCAGGGACGAACGGCGCGCGCTGGGGGATGAGCAGCGCCGAGCGTCGCCTGCTGCTGCGCGGCTGGCTGTGCGGCCTGGCCATCGTCGCGGCCATCACCGTCATCAACATCCTGACCATCATCCACGACGCGCCACGCCTTGGCCCCTGGCGGCCGGCGATCTGGGAGGTGTCCAGCGGCCTGGTCACGGTGCTGATCATGCTGCTGCCGGCGGCCGTCGCCCTCTGGACGCATCGGGCGAAGCCAACCCTGGCCCGCGCCCTGCCCGTCCACGCCCTCGCCCTGCTGGCCTACTCGATCCTGCACGTGAGCGGCTTCGTCGTGCTGCGGAAGATCGCCCACCGCCTGATCCTGGGCGAAGGCTACGACTTCGGGCCGATCGGGCCGGAGTTCGTCTACGAGTTGCGCAAGGACGTCATCGCCTACGTCCTGGCCTTCGTCGTCTTCTGGCTGCTGGCTCGGATGGCGCGCGACGTCGCCGCCGAGGCTCCCGCCCAGGCGGCGGCTCCGGCGCCTTCGCCCGCGATGTTCGACATCCGCGACGGCGCGCGGCTGGTGCGCACGCCGATCGTGGACATCCTGGCCGTACGATCGGTCGGCAACTACGTCGAGTTCCTGCTGGCCGACGGCCGGCGACCGCTCACCCGCTCTTCGCTGACAGCGCTTGAAAGCGAACTCGGGGCGCAAGGCTTCGTGCGCACCCATCGCTCGTGGTTGGTCAACGCGGCGCGCGTGACGGGGCTACGGCCGGAAGGCTCGGGCGACTACGCCGTGGAGCTCGGCCCGATCGAGGCGCCGTTGTCGCGCCGGTGCCCCGAGGCGCTGGCGGCGCTGCGGGGTTAGGCCTTCACCGCCCAGAGCAGCTTTTCGACCTGCCCCTCGCCGCCGGAGATCGGGCTGTCGGCGCTGTCGCGAACCGTCCAGCCTGACGCCTCGATGAAGGCCGAGACGCGCTCGACACAGGCGGAGATGACCTCCGGATCCTTCACGAGGCCGCCCTTCCCGATGTTCTCACGGCCGGCCTCGAACTGCGGCTTGACCAGGGCGACGAGATCCGCGCCGGGACGCGCCAGGACTAGCGCCGCCGGCAGGGCCTTTTCCAGCGAGATGAAGCTGACGTCGGTGACCACCAGGTCGACGCCGTCCGGCGCGTGTTCGGCGGTCAGGGCGCGGGCGTCCAGCGGCGACAGGTCGTCCACCCGCGGATCGTTCTTCAGGCGCGGATGCAGTTGATCCCGGCCGACGTCGACGGCCAAGACGCGCGCCGCGCCCTTCGACAGCAGGACCTCGGTGAAACCGCCGGTCGAGGCGCCGACATCGACAGCGATGCGGCCGTCGATCGCCACCGGCCACAGCTCCAGCGCCCGCACCAGCTTCAGCGCGCCTCGGCCCACCCACGGATGGGCCGCCTCGGCGACGATGTCGGAGGCCTCGTCGATCGCCTCGGAAGCCTTGGCCACGACCTTGCCATCGGCGGTGACGCGGCCGGCCTCGATGGCGGCGCGCGCCTTGGCGCGGCTGTCGAACAGGCCCTTCTCGACAAGCAGGATATCGGCGCGTTTGCGGCTCATCGGAGCCTGATAGCAGACTCGCCGGCCTGCTTCCTCAATCAGGCTGCTTCAGCGTCGTTGGCGGCCAGTCCCAGACGGGCGACGGCGGCGTCCATGGATGCGCCGCGCGGCACGACCACCCACTCGCGGGGCTTCGAAGCATTGACCGCCACCACGGCGTCCTTGGGGCAGACGTCGAAGCAGTCGACCTCGATCACCGCCAGCGGCGCCTTGCGATCCTTGCCCTTGCCGCCGCCGGAAGCCTTGCGCAGGGCCTTGGCGAAGCTCTGTTCGCCGTCCTTGCCGAAGCCGCCGTCCAGCTTGCGCGAACACTTGCGACAGACCAGAACGACATCATTCCAGTCGGCGCGCACGCGCTTGATCGGCCGATCCTTGCTCACTTGGAGCCTTTCCGCTTCAGGCGCCCTGCCCGCGCCTTGGACATGGGAAGTCGTCGCCCGAAGTGCTAGAGAGCCGCGCTTTCAACGCTTCGGAGGCCGCCATGGTCCGCAATCTCAAGGGCAAGGTCGTTTCGCCCGCCGCCGACCCGACCGCCGCCGACGACCTGGCCTGGTTCACCGCCAGGGCCGACCGCGCCTTCCGCCTGCGTGATCCGGCGCCCCTGGAGTTTGGCCCGCTGGGCGATCCAGGCGACGGCTTCAGCTGGCGCGTTCTGGTGGCCCGGCTGCCCGACGGCGGCCGTCTTCGCCTGCCGATCTCGCTGGCCTGGGACCTGCACAACGACCATGCCAAGGACCAGCACCTGTCGATGCTGTTCGACCAGGTCGCCCCGGCCGAAGCCAAGGCGGCGCTGAAGAAGAAAGCGAACTAGCCCTTGCGCATCCAAGCCGCGACCGCCCAGGAGTGGGCGTCGTGGCGCAGAGCGACGACCGCGTCGCGCGGATCAAGCCAGACCAGCCTGTGGTCGTCCTCGACCTTCAGTTCCGGGCGTTCGCCCGTCAGCTTCACGGCGTAGATCCCGCCGTAGTTCCGCATGGCCTGTCCGTCGGACTTCAGGAACGGCTGGGACACGTCGACGACATGGGCGCCGACCTCGACGACCAGGCCGGTCTCCTCGCCGAACTCGCGGATCAAGGCCTCGCCTTCGGTCTCATCGCCGTCCACCGCGCCGCCCGGCAGGTCGAAATAGGGCGCCTTGCCGGGCTTGGTGACTTCCACCAGCGCGATTTGCCCCCGCTCGTCCTCGGCGATGCCGAAGGCGGCGTGACGGTCCCTGTAGTCCAGGGACGCGTCCGGCGCATAGAAAGCGATCAAGCGGTCAGTCCTTGCCGAACAGGTCGTTCCACGGATCGGCCTTGCCGCTCTCGACATCGGCGACGCTGATCTCGGGACGGTAACCGATCTTGCCCTCGGCGCTGGCCTTCCAGGCCATGGTGACCATGTCGCGCAGTTCGGCGGCGCCGGCGGCCAGGCGCTCGTCGACGAAGGCCTTGGCGCGCGGATCGGTGGCGACCATGCCGCCCGACTTCTCGAGCTGATAGAGCGGCTCGGTCAGCTTCCAGGTCGTGGTCAGGTAGCCGACCATCCGGGTCTCGTAGCTGCACGCGCAGTCGCGCAGCGCCGGCATCTTGGCCTTGACCTCGTCGTCCTTGGCCACGGCCTTGACCAGCGGCCCCTCGAAGGCGCCGTGGGTGCCGCGGCTCTGGGTGTAGCCGTTGGGGTTCGGATAGTCGCCCCAGCCGTTGTAGTGCACGCTCATGTGCAGCGGCTGGCTGCCGTCGCCGATATAGTGGGCCCAGACGCCCAGGTCGCGCAGCAGCAGTTCCTCGCGACGCTTGAGGTCGGCGGCGTACCAGGCCTTCTTCTGGGCGTCGGTGGTCTGCTTCTCGGCGGCGACCAGGATGCGCCAGTAGGTGAAGTCCTTCACCAACTGCTGATAGCCGTCGATCATGGCGTACGGCAGGTAGCCGGCCTTCCACTCGTCCTGGCCGACGGCGCGCAGGGCCGTCGCATAGTCGGCGCGGGTGGCCGGCAGGGTCTCGACCGTGAACTTCGGGCCGCCGAACATGCGGCCTTCGTCGTCGAGATCCAGGAAGTGGGCGGCGTCGCGATCGTGGTCGTGGACCTTGCCCGAGCCCTTCCAGCGGTCGGGCTCGCGGGCGTACTCGCCGATGGCGGCCACGCCGTAGGGGCTGCGCACGAAGGCCGGCACGTCGTCCGGCAGGGCCTGGGCGCCGAGCACGCCGATCATCCGGTGGCCGGAAGCGCCCCAGGCCAGGGCCGACTGGGCCGGCGCCGCCACGACGGCGGCCAGGACGAGAACCTTCAAGGTAGAAGACGGCGACTTCATGCGCGCTCCGAAGACTTAATCGATGCCGAGGGTCGTCTCGACGCGGCCGACCCAGGCCTTCACGGCAGGATAGCGCGCCAGATCGAAACCGCCCTCGTGGGCGACACGGGTGTAGGCCACCAAGGCGATGTCCGCCAGGGTCAGGCGATCGCCGACCAGGAAGCCGCTCCCGGAAAGCCCGTTTTCCAGGCGCGCCAGGGCCGCATGGCCACGCTCGACCAGCTTGCCGTCGAGGCTTTCGACCGGCTTGCCCATATAGGCGACCTGGAAGCGGGCGACGGCCACATAGGGCTCGTGGCTGTATTGCTCCCAGAACAGCCACTCGTACATCTTGGCCTTGAGATAGGGATCGGCCGGGATCAGCACCGAGCCCTCGGCAAGGTGCAGCATGATGGCGTTGGACTGGGCCAGCGCGCGGCCATCATCCAGGATCACCGCAGGCACCTGGCCGGCCGGGTTCATGGCCAGAAAATCGGCGGTGCGGGACTCGCCCTTCAGGATGTCGACCTCGATCCACTCGAAGGGCAGATGCAGGCGCTGGGCCGTCCATTTCACCTTCAGGCAGTTGCCCGACTTACCGTCGCCGAAGATCCGCAGCGTCATTCCGTCGCTCTCCCCCACTTTTCAAATGGCGCGCTAAACGATTGAATTTTCACCCGAGTTCCGAGCTTCACCAGAAGTTTTCGTCCGATTCCGCCCTAATCGGGCGACTTTAAGCGGGTTGTCACGGAGCCGTGATCGGCTTAAGGAAGCCGCCGAACCGACAGATACGCCGATAAGAGGACCCCCTCGATGCGACGCACGCTCGCCGGAATTTTGGCCTTCATGGCCATGTTCGCCGCACTTCCCGCCGCCGCGGGCCCCGACTCCGAACGCGCCAGCGATCCGCTGGGCGAACTGATCGCAGGGGCTCTGACCGGCTCGATCCCCGGCTCCATCGAATACAAGATGAAGGCCACCCTGTACCACGCCGGCGCCAAGGGCATCCGCGCGCTCGACAGCCTGGGCTGCAAGGTGGTTGCGATGCGCACCCTGGCCGTGGACACCAAGGTGATCCCGCGCCGCACCGTCGTCTTCATCAAGGAGACCGTCGGCCTGCCCATGCCCAACGGCGAAACCCACGACGGCTACTGGTACGCCTCCGACATCGGCGGCGCGATCAAGGGCAACAAGATCGACATGTTCAGCGGCCAGGGCGCCAGCTCAATGAAGCCGCTGGCGGGCCTGAACCTTACGCACCTCTCGGTGACCAAGGTCGGCGAATTCAAGGGCTGCCCGCCGGAATAGCCGGCCGCACAACCCCCAAGCTACAGATCGAGCATTGGACACGGCCGCGAAAGCGGCCGTTTCGCCGTATGCGTGCAGTGTTGGGAAGTTAACCAAACGCGAGATGTTCGCGCTGGCCTCCCCGACCGTTCTGCACCACTCTGAATTGGTGTCGCGACTCCCTTGAAGCTCAGCTTGCAGGCGAGGAATGGTGTCCAGGCGATCTGAAAGTAACCTTGCGTCCTCTCCTTCGGTGCTCATCGCCGACGATGACGCCCTGCTTCGCGAGATCCTCGAGCATAAGCTCAGCATGGCGGGCTACGCGGTCACGGTGTTCGAGGACGGACGCGCCGTGCTGGAGGCCGCCCGCACCGAGCGGCCGCACGTCGTCGTGCTGGACGGCATGATGCCGATCATCGACGGGTTCGAGGTCCTGCGCCGGATGAAGGGCGACGACACCCTGCGCGACATCCCCGTGGTCATGCTGACCGCCCTGAGGGGCCGCAACGACATCGTCACCGCCCTGAACCTGGGCGCGGCCGACTACCTGCCCAAGCCCTTCGATCCCGACGAACTTCTGGCCCGCCTGTTCCGCATCGCCCCGGTGGCCGCATGATCGAAGCCGTCGCGGTCCAGGCGCCGGAGACGGCCGATCCGGCCTATGCGGCGGCGGTCCAGGCCCGCCAGGCCGGCCGCACCGCCGAGGCGATCGCCGCCTTCGACCTGCTCGCCAGGCAGCGCCCAAAGGACCCCGACGTCTGGCTGAACCTGGGCCTCTCGCGGATGGCCGCCCAGCGCTACGCCGAGGCCGACCGCGCCTTCGAGACGACCCTCGCGCTGGCGCCGGACTACCGCGACGCCCGCATCGCCTATGCCCGCTCGGCCCTGTTCGCCAGCCGTCCCGAACTGGCGCGCCGACGCCTGGCGCCGCTGCTAGCGGCTGCTCCGGACGACGCCGAGGCGAAAGGGCTCTCGCAACAGATCGCCGCCACCCTGGCCATGCCGGGCGAGCCGACCTGGCGGCTGGACGTGGCCTATGCGCGCAGCGAACTGACCAAGGACCTGGGTCACTGGAGCTCAGCGACCATCGCCCTGTCGAAACGGATCGATCCGGACACCACCCTGGGCGGCTCGATCGAGCACACCGAGCGCTTCGGCGTCTCCGACACCTATGCCGAGGCCTTGGTCGCCCGTAGGTTCAGCTCGCGCGTGGACGGCTTCGTCGCCGTCGGCGGGGCGCCGGACGCCGACTATCGGCCGGAACTGTCGATCCGCGCCGGCGGTTCGGTCGGCCTGCTCACCGAAGGCGACTGGCGGGTCCGCCTGGGCCTGGACGCGGTCTGGTCGCGCTACGCCGTGGGCGAGGTCAAGAGCCTGCAACCCTATCTGACCCTGGCCGCCGGACCCGTGTCGCTGACGGCGCGCTCCATCAACACCGAGGACGAACGCGGCAAGCATCAGTCCGGCTACACGCTCAGCGGCGAGTGGTCGGCGACCGAGCGCCTGCGTCTGCGCCTGGGCTATGCCGACGCCCCCGAAAGCGCCGACGGGAACACCGTGCCCGTGGAAGCCGTCTCTGGCGGTATCGCCTACGACCTGACGCCGCGCTGGACGGTGCAGGTGGTCGGGGCGCACGAGAAGCGCACGGCCTATGACCGCGACGAGGTCGGGGTCGCCGTCACCCGACGGTTCTAGATGTCTTCCCTGACGCTGATCTGGGTGGTCGCCCTCGTCCTGATCGGGGCCGCGCTGACCTGGATGAGCGGTCTGATCGTCGCGCGCTTCGTCAAGGAAAGCCGCTCAGCCACGCGCGCAGGCGAACGGAAACTGATCATCCAGGCGCTCTCGGGCCTGCTGCGCGGCCAGACGGAGGCAGTCAGCGCGCTTTCCCCCTTCGTGCGACAGCCGCAAGTGCTGGCCGAGGCCATCCTAGACTTCCAGGGCCTGATCCGCGGCGCCGACCAGGAGCGCGCCATGGGCGCCCTCAGAAGCCTGGGCCTGATCGAGGCCCTGGAAGAGCGGATCCTGCACGGCTCGCGCGACGAGCGCCTGACCAGCGTCGAGGCGCTGGCCGCGCTGGGCGGCGAAGAGGTCAAGGCCGCCCTGCGGCGGGCCATCCGCTCCAAGGATGCGAACGTACGCATGGCCGCGATCAAGGGGCTGGCCGACGCAGGCGCGCCGCCGACGCCCTCGCGCCTGCTCGACTATGTGGGGACCGGTGAGCTGACCCCGTCGCGGATCTTCGCCGAGGTGATGCGGCAGGCGGTTGCCGGCGCGCCCGGGGAAGGACTTCTCGCCCTTGGCCGACAGGATCTTACGCCGTTGATGCGGGCCGTGTTGCTGGACGCCCTCGGACGCTCCGGCGCCTACGAGGCCGTGCCGGCGCTGGCCGCGGCGGCGACCGACCCGGATCCGGATGTCCGTACGGCCGCCGTGCGGGGTCTTGGCCGCCTTCAGCATCCGGCGGCCGCAGAAACCTTGGCCGGCGCCCTCGCCGACCCGACCTGGACCGTCCGCTCGGCGGCCGCGGAAGCCGTCGGCGCGGCGGGCCTGGTCCGCCTGGCCCCGACGCTCGCTCCCCTGCTCGACGATCCCGAGTGGTGGGTGCGCTTTCGGGCGGGCGACGCCCTAGGCAGACTGGGCAAGGCCGGTCGCGGGCTGCTGGAAGCCGCCGCGGCCGACGACGCCCGGCCGATCGCGCAACGCGCCGCCGAGCGCGCCCTGGCGGAAGGCGCCTAGGCGATGCCCGAACTGGAAACCCTCGCCCTCGCCGTCGTCCGCTTCGCCGAAGCCATCGCCTGGGCCGTGATCGCCACCGGCCTGGCCCAGAACGCGCTCTACCTCTACCAGCTCCTGCTGGCCGCCCGGGCGCTCTCGCAGGCGCCGCCGGTCAACCAGGCCGCCCTGCTGTGGCGTCGATACGCGGAGGCCGCCCCGCCGATCACCCTGATGGCGCCGGCCTACAACGAGGCCCTGACCATCGTGGAGAGCGTCAGGTCGCTGCTGGCCTTGCAGTACCCCCACTTCGAGGTCGTGGTGGTCAACGACGGCTCCAAGGACGAGACGTTGCAGGTGCTGGTAGACGCCTTCGAGCTGCACCCGGTCGAGCGGCACTACGACCTCGCCGCCCCTTGCCAGAGGATCCGCGGCCTCTACGCCGCCGCCAACCAGCCGCGCCTGCTGGTCGTCGACAAGGAGAACGGCGGCAAGGCCGACGCCCTGAACGCGGCCATCAACCTGTCGCGCTCGCCCATCGTCTGCTCGATGGACGCCGACAGCCTGCTGGAGGTCGACGCCCTGCTGCGCGCCGTCGCGCCTTTCGTGGAAGACCCTGAACGCACCGTGGCCGTGGGCGGCACCATCCGCATCGCCAACGGCTGCAAGATCTCGTTCGGCCGGGTGGTCGAGGTGGGCGTGCCCAGGAACATGCTGGCCCGCCTGCAGACCATCGAGTACCTGCGCGCCTTCCTGATGGCTCGGCTGGCCTGGAGCCGCATCTCGACCCTGACCATCATCTCCGGCGCCTTCGGCCTCTTCCGGCGCCAGGCGGTGCTGGACGTCGGCGGCTACAGCCACGGCACCGTCGGCGAGGACATGGAACTGGTGGTCAAGCTGCACAAGCACTACCGCCGCCTGCGCAAGCCGTATCGCGTGGCCTTCACGCCCGAACCCGTGTGCTGGACCGAGGCGCCGGAAACCATGGCCGTGCTGTCACGACAACGGGCGCGCTGGCATCGCGGAGCGCTGGAGACCTTCTTCCGCCATCGCGACATGATCCTGAACCCGCGCTATGGGCGGATCGGCGTCGTCGGTTTCGGGCACATACTGGTGGTCGACGTACTGGGACCGCTGATCGAGATCTTCGGCTACGTGCTGATCCCGGCCTTCTGGCTGCTGGGAGTGCTCGACGTCGAATACCTCTGGGCCCTGCTGGCGGTGACCTTCGGTTTCGGCATCGTCATCAGCGTCGGCGCGCTGGCCCTGGAAGAGACGGAGCTGCGCCGCTTTCCCAACGCCCGCAGCCTGGCCGTGCTGATGGGCGCGGCGATCCTGGAGAACTTCGGCTATCGCCAGATCAACAACTTCTGGCGGCTGCGCGGGACGTGGCAGTTCCTGACCGGCGCCCAGGGCTGGGGCAAGATGACCCGCAAGGGGTTCTCGTCCCAGGACTGAGCCCGCCAGAGACTAGATGTCGCCGCCGACGTTCGGGGCGACGCCCGGCGCGCGAGCGACGTGGATGCCGCACTCGGTCTTGTCCTGGCCCTGCCAGCGGCCGGCGCGGACGTCGGCGTTGGGGTCGTCGACCGGCTTGGTGCACGGCCAGCAGCCGATCGACGGAAAGCCTTGTGCGACCAGCGGGTGGGCAGGAAGCTGGTGCTCGGCGACATAGGCGTCGAGCTCGGCCTTGCTCCAGTTGGCCAGCGGATTGAACTTCAGCTGGCCGTCGGCGTCCTCGACCACGGCCAGTCGCAGCCGGTCGCCGCCGTGAAAGCGCTTACGGCCGGTGCACCAGGCCGAGAAGTCCGCAATGGCGCGATCCAGCGGCAGCACCTTGCGGATGTGGCAGCAGGCGTCGGTGTCGGTGCGCCACAGGTCCGACCGCGGATCGGTCACCGCCAGGTCGGCGAAGGCCGGCCGCAGGTCGCGCACGTCGGTCAGGCCAAGCTCGGCGGCCAGGCTCTTGCGGTAGTCGAGGGTCTGGCCGAACAGCATGCCGGTGTCGAGGAACAGCACCGGAATGTCCTTGGAAACCTGGCTGGCCAAGTGCAGCAGCACCGCCGATTCCGCGCCGAACGAGCTGACCAGGGCCAGCTTGTCGCCGAAGGTTTCGTAGGCCTTGCGCAGGATGGCCAGCGGATGGGCGTCGCGCAGTTCGGCGTCCAGCCGCGCCGCCAGGGTCGGCGCGGCGTCGGTCTGGTCGTAGGCCATCAGAGCGCGCCTTCCTTGGCTTGGGCCTGCGCCCGCTCGTCGGCGGCGATCGGACGAGCGTCGACCGCGCGCTGATAGACATGGCGGAAGCGGTTGGCGGCCTTGGTCCAGGCCTCCGGCGTCGCGCCGTCATTGGGCTCGAAGGCGTCGAAGCCGCAGCGGACCATGAAACCGGCCTGCTCCTGCAGCACGTCGCCGACGGCGCGGACCTCGCCCTCGTACTTCAGGCGTTCACGCAGCAGCCGGGCGGAGGTGTAGGCGCGGCCGTCGCGGTACTTCGGGAAGGCAAGGGCCACCACCGACAGGCGCGGCAGGTCGTAGGCCAGGGCCTCGACCTCCTCGGCCGGCTCGATGCGCACGCCCACGCGGCGGCTGTTGGACGACAGCAGCGTGTCGCCCTCGGCCTGGAAGCGCGCCAGCGACAGGATGACGTCGCCGGCCTCCGGGATGGCGTCCTCGTCGGCGACGTGGACGAAGGTGTTTTCAGCCCACTGGGCCGCTTGTTCGCCAGTTGGGCCTGCGAGCTTAATCAGCTTGGGCATAGACCGCTTCCTTGAAGGGCTCGAGGCCGACGCGGCGATAGGTGTCGAGGAAGCGTTCCTCGCCCTGGCGCGCGGCCAGATAGGTGTCGACCAGGGTGTCGATGGCGGGGGCGACGCGATCGGCCGCCAGGGCCGGGCCGAGGATCTTGCCGATCGAGGCGTCTTCCGCGCCCGAACCGCCGAGCGAAAGCTGGTAGAACTCCTCGCCCTTCTTATCGACGCCCAGGATGCCGATGTGGGCCACGTGGTGGTGGCCGCAGGCGTTGATGCAGCCGCTGATCTTGATCTTCAGCTCGCCGATCTTCTCGGCCCGGTCGGGGTCGGCGAAGGTCTTGGCGATGTCCTGGGCGATCGGGATAGCGCGCGCATTTGCAAGAGCGCAGTAATCCAGCCCCGGGCAGGCGATGATGTCGCTGATCAGGTCGATGTTCGGCGTCGCCAAACCCGCCGCCTCCAGCGCCGCGTGAACGGCGGGCAGGTCGTCGAGCTTGACGTGCGGCAGAACCAGGTTCTGGGCGTGGGTCACGCGCAGGTCGTCCAGGCTGTAGCGCTCGGCCAGATCGGCCGCGACGTCCAGCTGGTCGGCCGTGGCGTCGCCCGGCGTCTGGCCGACGGCCTTCAGCGAAACCTCGACGATGGCGTAGCCCGGCTTCTTGTGGGCCTTGACGTTGTTGCGCGCGAAGCGGGCCAGGGCGGGGCTTGCGGCCTTGGCGGCCTCGAAGGCTTCAGAGCGGGCCGGCAGGGCCTCGAATGGGGTCTGGGCGAAGGCGCCGCGGATGCGGGCCAGTTCCAGGTCGCCCAGGTCGGCGCGGCCTTGATCGATCTTGGCCCACTCTTCCTCGACCTGACGGCCGAACTCGTCGGCGCCGAGGGCGGCGACCAGGATCTTGATGCGGGCCTTGTAGATGTTGTCGCGGCGGCCGTGGCGATTGTAGACGCGCAGCACGGCTTCCAGGTAGCTGAGCAGGCTGGACGCTGGCAGGTGCTGCTTGATCGTCGGGCCGACATAGGGCGTGCGCCCCTGCCCGCCGCCGACGATCACCTCGAAGCCCAGCGAGCCGTCACGGGCCCGGCGCAGGATCAGGCCGATGTCGTGCACCTTCACCGCCGCGCGGTCGGTCAGGGCGCCGGTGATGGCGATCTTGAACTTGCGCGGCAGGTAAGAGAATTCCGGGTGCAAGGTCGACCACTGGCGGATCACCTCCGACCACACGCGCGGATCGTCGATCTCCTCGGCGGTCGCGCCGGCATAGGGGTCGGCCGTGGTGTTGCGGATGCAGTTGCCGCTGGTCTGGATGGCGTGCAGATCGACCTCGGCCAGGGCGTCAAGGATGTCCGGCGCGTCCTTCAGCTTGATCCAGTTGAACTGGATGTTCTGACGCGTGGTCATGTGCCCGTAGCCCTTGTCGTAGGTGCGGGCGACCCAGGCCAGGCGGCGAGCCTGGCGGGAATTGAGCGAGCCGTAGGGGATGGCGACCCGCAGCATGTAGGCGTGAAGCTGCAGGTAGAGACCGTTCATCAGGCGCAACGGCTTGAACTGGTCCTCGGTCAGCTCGCCGGCCAGGCGGCGCGTGACCTGGTGGCGGAACTCGTTGGAGCGGTCCGTCAGGAATTCGCGGTCGATGACGTCGTACTGATACATAGGGTCGGCCTACTTGCGGCGGATCAGGTCGACACGGCCCGTCGAGCGGGCGGCGCCGGAAGCGTGGCGGATGGCCTCGACGACGGCTCCGCCCTCGGCCTGCTTGCCGTGGAGAAGCTCGTTGGTCGGACCCAGGGCGCGGATGCGCTCGCGATAGCTGACCGGGGCGAGACCGAGGCCTTCGACGGTAATCAGGTCGATCGGATAGGGATCGACGATCACGGTCGGGGCGGCCTTGCCGGCGGCCACGGCGGCCTCGACCTGCTCACCTTGCTCATCGTCGAACAGCTGGGCGTCGCCGAAGCCGTCCACCCACGCGCCGTCCTTCCAGAAGACGACCTCCCCGTCGATCAGGCGATTGGCGGTCACGGCTTTCATTGGCCCGAACTCACGTTTTGAACTTCGAAGGCGGCGAGCGTTGCGGTCTCGCCGGGAACTTTGACATCGGCCATGGCCATGGCCTCGCCGACCATCAGCAGCGCCGGGCCCTTCAGGCCCTCGGCGGCGGACGCAAGGCCGGCCAGGGTGGTCAGGATGCGGCGCTCGTCGGCGCGACTGGCGTTCTCGACGACCAGCGCCGGCGTCGCACCGGCGCGGCCGGCGGCCGTCAGGCGCTCGGCGATGAAGCCGGCCGTCGAGACGCCCATATAGACGACGACGGTCTGGTTGGGACGCGCCAGGGCGGCCCAATCGAGGTCAGGCTCGCCGTGGGCCGCATGGCCGGTGACGAAGGTGACCGCCTGGGCGCTGCCGCGATGGGTGAGGGGCGCGCCGGCGCCGGCGCTGGCGGCCAGAGCCGCGGTGACGCCAGGCACCACGGTGCAATCGATGCCGGCCTCGCGACAGGCCGAAAGCTCCTCGCCGCCGCGACCAAACAGGAAGGGATCGCCGCCCTTCAGGCGCACGACCTCCAGCCCCTCGCGGGCCAGGGCGACCAGCAGCTGGTTGATGTCGTCCTGCGGCAGGGTGTGGCGCGACTTGCGCTTGGCGACGTCGATGCGGCGGGCCTGGGGCGCCAGGTCGAGGATCTCGGCCGAGACCAGGCCGTCGTGCACCAGCACGTCGGCGGCTTGCAGGGCCTTCAGCGCCTTGATGGTCAGAAGATCAGGATCGCCGGGACCGGCGCCCACCAGCGTCACGCGCCCCACCGCGGGCCGCACGCCATCGCCGCCGCGCAGCGCGACCAGACGGGGTTCAGCCTTGCGATCCCCAATCCTGCGGTCAAAGGGCGACGCCATGCGCGATCCCAGGTCCTCTAAAAGCGTCCGACGGACGTGCGAAAGCGGCGCGAGCCGCCATGGCCCCGCCGCTGGATCCAAAAGAAATGCGGGGCGAACCCTAGGGTCCGCCCCGCCTCTCGCTCACCGATGAAAAGGGCCAATCCATCAGCGAACGCTTGCAAACTGGTCGCGGGCAGGCCAATTCGCAAACAAGGACTTCTGCCGGGGCGTTCAGTAAAACTCATGGAACGACAGACCGAACGGCGCCGCCTTCCGCCTCTCAACGCCCTGCGGGCTTTCGAGGCCGCGGCGCGTCACCTGAACTTCAGCCGCGCCGCCGACGAGCTGTCGGTGACGCCTGGCGCGGTGAGCCAGCAGATCCAGAATCTCGAGGACTATGTCGGCGCGGCCCTGTTTAAGCGCACGCCCAAGGGCCTGCTGCTGACCGATGCGGCCCAGACCGCACTGCCCGCACTGCGCGAGGCCTTCGACCGCCTGGCCGAGGCCGCCTCCTTGCTCACCGCCGCCGTCGACGGCCGCCGCCTGACCCTGACGGCCGCCCCGTCGTTCGCCGCCAAGTGGCTGGTGCCGCGCCTGGGCAAGTTCGAGCAGGCCCAGCCGCAGGTCGACGTCTGGCTGTCGGCCGGCATGGAGGTCGTCGACTTCGCCGCCGGCGAGGTGGATCTCGCCATCCGCTACGGCTCGGGCCGCTATCCAGGCCTGGAAGTCACGCGGCTGATGAACGAGACCGTGGTGCCGGTCGCCAGCCCTGAACTTCTGACCGATAACCCGCTGGAATCGCCCGAGGATCTGGCGCGGCACATCCTGTTGCACGACGGCTCGCCCGACGCTGACGATTCGTGCCCGGACTGGGCCATGTGGCTGGCCGCGCGCGGCATCAAGGGCGTCGACGGCGCCCGCGGCCCGCGCTTCAACCAGTCGAGCCTGGTGATCGAGGCCGCCGTCAACGGCCGGGGCATCGCCCTGGCCAAGCGCACCCTGGCCCAGGCCGACCTCGACGCCGGGCGGCTCGTGATCCCGTTCGACATCGCGACCTCGGTGGACTTCGCCTACTACGTCGTCCACCCCAAGGCCAAGGGCCGCCTGCCGCAGGTGAAAGCCTTCGTGAGCTGGCTGAAGGACGAGGCCGTCGCCCACGAAGCCGCACTGCTCACCATCGACAATGGAGCCGGTATCTAGGGGGCCGGCATCTAGGCTGGAACGGCGCAGCCAAACCGGCTTAAAGGGGCGCATGATCAAGACGACTCTTACCGTCGACGAGCGCCTCGCCCCCGCCGACTGCCAGACCATGCTCGACGTCCGCCAGGGCGTGGACGCTCTGGACCGGGCCCTGGTGGCCCTGCTGACCGAGCGCCAGGGCTACATGGACGCCGCCGCCCGCATCAAGGCCGACCGCTCCAAGGTGTTCGACCGCGCCCGCATCGAGGACGTGGTCGACAAGGTCAAGGCCGCCGCCCGCGAGGCCGGCCTGTCGGAAGCCATCGCCGAACCGGTTTGGCGCACCCTGATCGACCGCTGCATCGCCTACGAGTACGACAGCTGGGACCGGACCAAGGGCGACGCGTGACCAAGGAAGAGATCGACAAGCTCCTGGACGACATGGCCGCCGAGGCCGCCGCCAAGGGCGATGACGACCTGCGACCGGGGCTGCTCTACCTGAACGCCCGCCTCTACGGCACCGAGATCCGCACCGAAACGGTGTCGGCCGTTCGCGGCCAGCGCTATCGCGGCATCAGGGTGTTCGTCGGTCGCGAGTACGAGACCCGGATCCTCACCCGGAAGGAAGCGGCCTCGCTCGAGGTCGGGGCGTTCGAGGACCTGACGGAGTCGATCCCGAACCCGGTGTAGATTCGGGCGGGTTCGCCCCATCCTGCCGGCCGCCGCCGCTCCGCCTTCGGCCCCAAAGAGCCCAACGCTCCGCCAGGTGATGGACATCAGTCCAGCCCCGTCTTGCCGGGCGCCCAATAGGCCTTGGCCAAGAGGCGCCTCGGCGCGACGCCGCGCGCCTTGAGGCCATTGCGAATCCGCTGGATGGCGCCCGCCCTCCCCGTCAGCACGAAGGACGCGCCGAGGCCACTCAGCGAGGCGAGCGCATCGGTCATCGTCTCCAGGTGGGCGTCGTCGGCGCGCTTGCGAAACAGCGCCGCCCGGGAGAGCCCGAGCCGATCGGCGACCTGGGCGGCGGCGTCGAGATCGGTAACTTCAAAGGCGCAGGCGACGCTCCGGGCAGGGTCTTGCATCGCCAGCGCATAGGCCAGCCCCATCGACGTCTCGTCGCCGAAGACGGCCAGGGGGCCTGTGAGTCCCTCGACGTCGAGCGAGGCCCGGGGCCCGAAGACGTCGCACTCGACACCGGGCTCCAGCGATCGCAGCCAGTCGGCGCCGGGCCCCTCGCCATGCGCATAGCCCAGGATGCGGGTCCGCCCCGAAGCCTCCCACGACATCGGCGTATAGGTGCGGGCGACGAAGGCCGAGCCCATCGCGACCTGGATCTTCTGCCCGGGCGCCCACGCGGCGCCGGCCAGCTCCGGCCCCTCCAGCGTCACCAGCGAAAAGCGCTCGGCCAACGTCTCGGTGGAGACCACCCTGGCGCGTCGCATCAGCAAGCGGACCAGGACCTGGCTCAAGCGCCCCGGCGCCCTGCCCGTTCTCGTGCTGGCCAATTCGGTCACCGTCATTCCTTTCCGGATGCGTGAAGCCGAAGCGATCTCGACTTCCTCCGACCGATCGATTAGCCAGGGCTGGCAATGGCGTCATTCCGAAGGATCGCCAGAATACTATTCAATCCCGCCAAGCGTCCGAAACCCGCGCCATGCCGATCCTGAGCGAGCTGCTTTCGAAAATCGACTGGGTCGAGCCCGACGAGGTTCCCCGCCCGATCGTGGTGTTCGGGACGATGATGGACGAGGCCGGCGCCATCGAGCTCGACCTCCACCGACACCAGAAGGGCCAGATCATCCTGGTGCAGCGCGGGGCGCTGAGCTGCGAGGTCGAAGGCGGGCTCTGGATCGTGCCGCCCCGCAGCGCGATCTGGATCCCCGGCGGGGCGCTGCACGCGATCAAGGCCAGCGGCGCGCTCGAGGGCTACAACGCCTTCATCGATCCCGCGGTCGCCGCAGGCCTGCCCGCAACCTGCTGTGCAGTGTCGGTGACGCCGCTGCTCAAGGAGCTTCTGGCCCGGGCCGCGCACCTGCCCTACCTCTACGAGGAAGGCGGGGCCAATTCGCGCCTGGTCTCGGTGCTGCTCGACGAAGTGGCCGCGGCGCGGGTCGAGGACCTGCACCTGCCGATGCCCAGCGATCCCCGCCTGCGCAGGATCGCCGACCAGATGATGGCCGCGCCCGCCGAGCGACAGGACCTGGCCGCCTGGGCCAGGCAGGCAGGCATGAGCGAGCGAACCCTGATGCGGCTGATCGACCGCGAGACGGGCATGAGCTTCGGGCGTTGGCGACAACAGCTGGGCGTGGTGCTGGCCGTCAAATGGCTGGCCGCCGGCGCGTCCATCCAGAAGGTCGCCGCCGACCTGGGCTACGAAAGCGCGCCCAGCTTCGTGACCATGTTCCGCAAGGCGCTGGGCGCCTCGCCCGGCCGCTACATGGCCGAGCGCCATCCTGGGCGGGCCCTGGGCTAGCCCCGCAACGACCTTAGCGCCTGCTCGTGGACATAGGCGGCGATATCCAGCAGCACCAGGTCGAGCGCCGTCTTCACCTCGTGGAGACTGGCCGCGCCATCCTCGGCCCCCTGGCACACCTCGCCGAGCGTGACAGCCCCGATTCCACGCGCCGCGCCCTTCACCGTATGGACCGCGTCACGCCAGCCGGGATGATCCGGGGTCAGCAGCGGGGTCCACAGCGCGGCCTGTTCGCGAAACAGCGCCAGCACCTCTTCGATGACCGTCTGGTCGCCCATCGCGAACCCTTCCAGGTAGGCGAAATCCACGGCTCCGCTGATATCTCGCCTGGCCATCGAAAAAGTCCTTGCGCTCTCAAATTCATTGCGTATGTTCCGCGCCTCGCCGCCGGGACGCTTCAGCGCTTCGGAATCGCGAATGGGTGTATAGCTCAGTTGGTAGAGCAGCTGACTCTTAATCAGCGGGTCCAAGGTTCGAATCCTTGTACACCCACCATTCTCCTCAATACTTGATCCGATAAGAACTTCCCCTCACGGGGAGGCGCTTTCGCGTATCTGCGTTTCGTCCGGGTGCGACGAATATATCCACACCTTCTTGTCTAAATTGGATTGCGCTCCCCGCGTCTTGGGGTATGTATCGCGCCTCGCCGTTGGGGACGCGCAAGCGACTTCGAAACGCGAACGGGTGTATAGCTCAGTTGGTAGAGCAGCTGACTCTTAATCAGCGGGTCCAAGGTTCGAATCCTTGTACACCCACCATTCTCTCTTCAAGTTGTTGATCTGAAGCCGGATGGCCGCGAAAGTGGCCGGCGCCGTTGCTTCGTGCAGCCGCACTAGATCTCAATCGACGATTGTCCGACTGTCGGGCGCCGTCATGGGCGGCCGCTTGCGGTGACGTTTCACGCCTAGCGTCGCTGATCCTTCGCAATGGATCCGCGCCATGACCGCCGCCAAACCGCCCTCGCCTCACCGCCTGCCCCTGCTCGTCCACGCCGGCTATGGCGCGGGCCAGATCGCCGGCCAGGTGTTCCGCGACGCGCCCTCGCTGCTGCTGCTGTTCTTCATGACCAATGCACTGGGCGTGGAGCCCGCGCTGGCGGGCGCGGCGATCTTCTTTCCCAAGCTGTTCTGGGGCCTGATCTCGGACCTGACCGTGGGGCTGGTCTCCGACCGCTGGAAGGCGAAGATCCCGCGCCGCCTGTGGCTGCTGGCCGGAGCGGTGCTGGCGCCGGTCGCCCTGATTCTGCTGTTCCATGTGCCCGGCGGCTCGCCGACGGCCAGCGCCGCCTATGTGGCCGGCGCCTTCAGCCTCTACATGCTCGTGTTCGGCGCCTTTTCGGTGCCGTACCTGGCGATCGGCACGGAGCTGTCGGACGATCCCAAGGAGCGGACGGTGGTCATGGCCTGGCGGATGGGCTTCTCGGCCATCGGCCTGCTGGTCGGCAACGCCCTGGCGCCGGTGCTGGTGCAGACCTGGGGCGGCGGACGCCCGGCCTATTCGCAGATGTCGCTGGTGCTGGCCGGTGTCTGCGCGGTCAGCCTGCTGATCGCCTTCCTGGCCTCGCCACGCCCCGTCGTGCAGGCCGCCACCCAGCCGGCGCTGCGCCTGAAGGCGATTCTCAGCGCCCTGACCGACAAGGCCTTCCGTCCCCTGCTGGGCGCCTACCTGCTGCAGCTTATCGGCTCGGGCCTCGGCTATGCGGCGATGATCTACTTCCTCAGCTACAACATGGGCCGCAAGGACGCGCTGACCCAGATCGGCCTGATCGTGCTGGTGATGAGCGCCGTGGTCATCGCCGCCCAGCCGCTGTGGATCAAGCTGTCGGCCGCCTTCGGCCGCAAGCGGATCTATATCGCCGCGGCGCTGGGCCACGCCCTCGTGCAGGCCCTGTGGGGCGTGATGGCCGGCGCGCCCCTTGGCGCGATCTACGCCGTGGTCGTGCTGTTTGCTTTGTTCAACTCGGGCTGGAGCCTGATGGGCTACAGCCTGCTGTCGGACGTCATCGCCCAGGACGAGGCCGAGCATGGCGAAAGCCGGGCCGGCGTGTTCTCGGCGCTGTGGACCGGGGCCGACAAGATCGGCTTCGCCCTTGGCGGCACCCTGCTGACCGGCCTCGTCCTGTCGGCCTTTGGCTTCTCCAGCGCCCTGGCGGTGACCGGCGCGGCCCAGCCGGGCTCGGCCCTGGTCGGCGTGGCCATGGCCTTCGCATACGCCCCGGCGGCGTTCAACCTGGCGGCGGCGGCGCTGTACGCGAAATTCGGGAAGGCTTGAGACCGCTCCAAAGCAAAGGGGCCGACGCACTGCGCCGGCCCCTAGGTCCCGGATAGCCGCTGCGCGGCTTCCGGGATGACGAGTTATTTGAAGCGTTGGCGGAAGGTAAGCCTCAGCCCACCTTCACCAGCGTCTTGCCGGTGTTGGCCCCCTTCATCAGGCGCTCGAACTGGGCCGGCGCAGACTTGAGCCCCTCGCCCAGGTCCTCGACCTGCACCAGGCGGCCTTCCTTCAGCCAGGGCTCGGCTGTCTTCACCCACTCGTTCCAGCGCGGATAGAAGTCGTAGACCACCAGGCCCATGACGGCGGCGCGCTTGCCTACGATGGGGCCCAGGCCGAACTGCGGCGGCGGACCGTCGGCGTGGTAGTGAGCCGACAGGCCGCAGATCACCACGCGGCCGTAGGTCTTCAGCAGACCGAACACCGGATTGAGGATCGGCAGGCCGACGTTCTCGAAGTGGACGGTGGGGCCGCCGTCGGTCAGGGTCTTCAGTTCGTCGGCCCAGCCTTCGTTGCGGTAGTCGACCGCGGCGTCGAAGCCATAGCGCTCGACCACCTGGGCCACCTTGTCGGCGCCGCCGGCGATGCCGACCGCCTTGGCGCCAAGGATCCTGGCGATCTGGCCCGCCGTGCCGCCGACGCTGCCGGCGGCCGCATCGACCGTAAAGACGTCGCCGGCGCCGACCTTGGCCAGTTGGGTCACGCCCGCCCAGGCGGTCAGGCCCGGCATGCCCAGCACGCCCAGGTGATTGGAGACGCCCAGCGCTGGATCGACCTTGCGGGCGAACTTGGCGTCCATCAGGCCCACTTGCGCCCAGCCGGCCTCGCCGATCACGTGGTCGCCCGGGGCGAAGTCCGGATGGCCCGAGGCGATGACCTCGGCCACGGCCGAGCCCGGCAGGGTCTCGCCCGGCGCCGGGCGCGGCTCGCCCATGTGCCGGCCGCGCAGCCGCGAGCCGAGATAGGGGTCGAGGGACAGGTACAGCACCCGCACCAGCAGCTGGCCGGCGGGCGCCGTGGTCGGCGCCACGCGCTCGACCACCTCGAAATCGGCGGCGACGGGCACGTCCTCGATCACGCGCTTGAGGACGACTTCCAGTGATTTGCTCATGACGCTGCTCGCGGAGAAAAAACGAGCGTTGACCCTAGCCGTCGGCGGCCCACCATCTCCGGTCGGCGGCGAGTTTCATCACCAGCCGAACTTTCCGGCGCACGCGCAGTGCGCCTTCAGCCGCAACCTTGAGCGGAGCGGCCGATACATGAAATAAGCGATGCTTCCAACCGGGGGATCCTGCTTGTTCGTGTCAACCGCTCGCCTGGCTCTCGCGGCCGGCATGATCCTGACGGCCGCGGCTTGCACGCCGCCCGCCAAGCCCGTGACCGATCCCAAGGTCGACGCCGTGCTGGAACGCTCACGCACGACGCGAGCCACCTATGCGGCCTATGCCTGGGTGAATGTCGAGCGGCCGAATGAAGACCCGACAGTAGAGTGGTCGGCCGAGTTTCACAGCGGCGACAAGCACCGCGTGGAGACCCCGGCCGATCGCATCGTGGCCGATTGCGCCGCCGGCACGGGCAAGATCTTCAACATCGCCAGCGGCGAGGTTCGCGAAGGGCCGGAATACGCCCGCTCGGCCTGCGGCGTGAACAGCAACAACGAGCTTCTTGAAAAGGCCCATGTCGGCGCGCGGCAGACCCCGACCGGTCCGGTCGACCGCATCCGCGTGGCCGACGCCGAGCTGGTGAGGATCTACGACATCGACCAGAACGGCGTGATCCTCGGCACGACGTTCAAGCTCAAGAGCGAGAACAACAAGACCGTCCTGAGCGTGCTCAAGACCGTGGTCGAAGGCGACCTGCCCGCGCCGGACATTTTCGACGAGGCCTCGCTCCAGCGCAGCGTCGTCCCCGATCGCTACAAGGTCGCGCCCAAGACCTAGTGCGGCTCCTCGCCGCCCGAAACATTCATGCTCTCGGCAGTGATGTACTTGGCCTCGTCCGAGCACAGAAAGGCCACGGCGTCGGCGGTGTCCTCGGGCTTGCCGGGGCGGCCCAGCGGGATGCGGGCGGCCATGGCGGCCAGATAGGCCTCGACCGAGGCCGCGCCGGTGACCTTGGCGAAGTACTCGTTCTGCCAGGCGCCTAGGCCCGTGGTCACGTGGTTGGGGCAGACGTTGTTGACGGTGATCTGGTGCGCGCCCAGCTCGATGGCGGCCGAGCGGGTCAGGCCCACCAGGCCGTGCTTGGAGGCGGTGTAGGCCTGGGCGTGCGGGAAGCCCGACTTGGCCGCCTGGCTGGCGATATTGACGATGCGGCCGCCCGTGCCTTGCGGGATCATCACCTCGGCCGCGGCCTTTAGGCCGTAGAAGCAGCCGGTCAGGTTGACGTCGATGACCGCCGACCAGTCCTCCGGACGGACCTCCATCAGCGGCTTCATGATGTAGCCGATACCGGCGTTGTTGACCCAGATGTCGAGCGAGCCGTGGGTTTCCTTGGCATGGTCGGCCAGCGCCCGGACCTCGTCCCAGCGACGCACGTCGCAGGGCCGGATGCTGGCCGACCCGCCGTACTGGCGCAGATCGGCGGCGATCGCTTCCATCTCCTCGGTCCCGCCGATCATGCCGGCGGGTGTCGAAGGATCGACGGAGCGACCGATGTCGGAGACGACCACCGCCGCTCCCTCCTGCGCCAGGCGTCGAGCGATGGCCTCCCCCAGGCCTCCGCGCCGACCGGACCCGGTGACGACCGCCGTCTTGCCTTCGAACCGTCCCGCCATGCTCAACCCACCTTCTCGGTAACGATGAAGGTGGTGTCGGCCAGGGCCTGGAACTCGGCGGCGATCGCCTGCATCGTTTCCGTCGCGACATCGGCCCCGAAGGCGTCCATGTCGGCGACGTCGATGATCTCCACGTACTGGTAGGGCGGCGCAGCGTCGGTCCCGAGCAGGGCGGCCGACCGGAAGACCTCGAACTTGTCGATCGACTTCAGGCCGTTGACGGTCGGCAGGTCGCGTTCCTTGGCCCAGGCCTCGTAGTCGGCGACCGAGACGCCGGGCTTCAGGTTGAACAGGGCGACAATCCGCGTGACGGCCATCGGGCGCTCCCTCCGTTGCGGCTCCCATGCCGCCGTGAAGATTTGGAGGCCGCACGCTGGAGCGCCGCACCGAAAGGCGCGAGCGCCGCGAGCGAAGTGACCGCCTACTGGAGAAAGCCCTATGCCCGCACCTGACGACTTCCGCTGGCCGGACGGTTCGCGCCTTGCACTGTCGATCGTCGTCAATGTCGAGGAAGGCGCCGAGCACAACATCCGCGACGGTGACAAAGGGCCCGAGCCGGTCGACGAGCTGGGTGCGGTTCCCAAAAAGCCGATGCGGATGCACGGCAGCGAGAGCAACTATCTCTACGGGATCAAGGCCGGCGCGCCGCGCATCCTGCGGATCCTCGACCAGCACGGGATCGAGGCCACCTGGACAGCCGCCGCGCTCGCCCTGGAACGCGCGCCCGAGCTGGCCGCCGCCATCCGCGCCCGCGGCGACGAGGTGGCCGCCCACGGCTATCGCTGGACCCACCAGTTCTGGATGGACGAGGCCAAGGAGCGCGAGTTCATCACCAATGCCGCCGACTCGATCGAGCGGACGATCGGCACGCGCCCATCGGGCTGGCTGTCGCGCTACCTGCACACCGACAACACCCGCCGCCTGATCACCGAGGCGGGCTTCAGCTATCACATGGACGATTATTCCGACGACTTCCCCTTCTGGGACCGCGTCGAGACGGCGGACGGGCAATCGAAGCCGATGGTCATCCTGCCCTACGCCATGGACTCCAACGACATGAAGTTCTGGCTGGCCCCGTCGCTGACCGCCAAGGACTGGCTGGACTACGCCGTGGCCACCTTCGACGAGTTGCACGCCGAGAGCCAGGAAGTCGGGGCGCGGATGATGAGCCTTGGCCTGCACCTGCGGATCATCGGCCGCCCGGGCCGCATCGGCGCCTTCCGCAAGTTCCTCGACCACGTGACCGCCCAGGAGGGCGTTTGGATCGCCTGTCGGAGAAAAATCGCCCAGGCGTTCGCTGAGGCCGTGCCGATAGGCGATTGACGCCTATGACCTTTCGCTCGCTGCTCTTCGTGCCCGGGACGCGCCCGGATCGCTTCGGCAAGGCGCTGGACGCTGGGGCCGACGCCGTCTGCATCGACATGGAGGACGCCGTGCCGCCGGCCGGCAAAGGCGAAGCACGCGCTTCCGCCCTCGCCTTCCTCGCCGTGCCACGCACTGCCGCCGTTGGCCTGCGGATCAACGGCGTGCGCACGCTGGAGGGCCTGAAGGATCTGGTCGCCCTGGCCGAAAGCCAGGCGCGGCCCGACTTCCTGATGATCCCCAAGGTGGCTGCTCCCGAAGACCTGCTGACCGCCGGCGAAGTGCTGCCGGGCCTGCCCCTGTGGCCGGTGGTCGAGTCGGCCGAGGGTCTGCGCCGCGCCTTCGAGATCTGCGCAGCCCCCGGCGTGGCCGGCGCGCTGTTCGGCGGCGCGGACCTGTCGGCCGACCTGGGCTCGACCATGGACTGGGACGCCCTGCTGCTGGGCCGCGGCACGCTGATCGCCGCCTGCGGCCGGGCGGGCGTGGCCTCACTGGACGTGCCGCACCTGAACATCGCCGATCCGGACGACCTGACCGCCTCGACCCTGCGGGCCAAGGCCCTGGGCTTCACCGGCCGGTCCTGCATCCACCCGGCCCAGGTGGCCGCGGTGAACGCCGCCTACACCCCCTCGCCCGCTGAGATCGAGCGCGCGCAGCGCGTAGTCGAGGCCTTCGACGCCGCCGGCGGGGCCGCCGCCCTGCTGGACGGCAAGCTGATCGAACTGCCGGTCATCCGCACCGCACGGCGCGTGCTCGACCGCGCGCAAGTCTAGGAGACTCCCCCATGTCGCAGAACTGGAAAGAGGTCGGTCCTCAGCGCTACCGCGAGACCTTCGGCCGCTATTTCGAGGACTTCATCGTCGGCGACGTCTACGAGCACCGCCCCGGCAAGACGGTGACCGAGTACGACAACCACCTGTTCACGCTGCTGACGCTGAACACCCACCCCATGCACTTCGACGCCGAGTTCGCCAAGGCCTCGGAGTTCAAGAAGAACCTGGTGGTCAGCCCCTACACCCTGGCCCTGCTGATCGGCATGAGCGTGACCGACGTCTCGCAGAAGGCGATCGCCAACCTCGGCATGGACGAGGTGAAGTTCAGCGCGCCGGTGTTCGCCGGCGACACGATCTATGGCGAGAGCGAAGTGCTGGCCAAGCGCGAGAGCAAGTCGCGCCCCGGCCAGGGCATCGTCACGATCCTGACCACCGGCAAGAACCAGGACGGCACGGTCGTCTGCACCTTCAAGCGCAACATGCTGATCCCGGCGCGCGGCCACGCCGTCGAGGACAAGGTCGGGAACTACTGACGATGAGCGAGATCTCGGAAGCCGACGAACGCGCCATCCTCGACGCCATCGACAAGTGGCTGGAGAAGAAGGTCGCCCCCGTGGCGATGCAGCTCGAGCACGACGACGAGTATCCCCATGCCCTGGTCGAGGACATGAAGGAACTGGGCCTGTTCGGCGCCCTGATCGATCCGGAGTACGGCGGTCTGGGCCTGTCGGCTCTGACCTATTCGCGGATCGTCACCAAGATCAGCGCCGAGTGGATGAGCCTGACGGGCGTCTTCAACTCGCACCTGATGATGGCCATGGTCGTGCAGAAGTTCGGCACGCAGAAGCAGAAGGACTTCTGGCTGCCCCGCTTCGCCAGCGGCGAGCTGCGTGGGTGTCTGGGCCTGACTGAACCAGACGCCGGCACCGACCTGCAAGGCATCCGCACGGTGGCAAGGCGAGACGGCGGCGACTACGTCGTCAACGGCGCCAAGACCTGGATCACCAACGCCATCGAGGGCCACGTCTCGGCCCTGCTGGTGAAGACCGATCCCGAGGCCCAGCCGCGCCACAAGGGAATGAGCATGCTCATCACCCCCAAGATCGATCCCGAGACGCGCGCCCCGATCCCCGGCGTCAGCAACGGCCGCAAGCTCGAGAAGCTGGGCTACAAGGGCATCGACAGCGGCGAGTTCATCTTCGAGGACTATCGCTGCGACGCCGAGCTGTGCCTCGTCGGCGGTGAAGAGGGCCAGGGCTTCGTCATGGCCACCGGCGGCCTGGAGATCGGCCGCATCAACGTCGCCGCCCGCTCGGTCGGCATCGCCAAGCGCGCGCTGGCCGAAAGCGTCAAGTACGCCCAGGTCCGCAAGACCATGGGCAAGCCGATCGCCCAGCACCAGGCGATCCAGCTGAAGCTGGGCGAGATGGGCGCCAAGACCCGCGCCTCGGAGCTCCTCGTGGAAGACGCCGCCAAGGCCTACGACCGCGGCGAGCGCGTCGACATGGAAGCCGGCATGGCCAAGTACTATGCGTCGGAGACGGCGCTGTACGTGGCCACGGAGGCCATGCGCATCCACGGCGCCTACGGCTATTCGAAGGAATATCCGATCGAGCGGCTGTTCCGCGACGCCCCGCTGATGTGCATCGGCGAAGGCACCAACGAGATGCAGCGGATCATCATCGCCCGCCAGCTCGTGGCCCGGAACCCGGTCTGATGCGCGTGCGTCGCCCCCTGGCGGGGATCAAGGTGCTGGCCGTCGAACAATACGGCGCCGGCCCCTACGCCACCCAGTTGATGGCCGAGCTGGGGGCCGAGGTCGTCAAGATCGAGGCTCCGGCCATGGGCGGCGACGTCAGCCGCGCCACCGGTCCGTTCTTTCTGGGACAGGCCGACAGCCAGTTCTTCCAGACCTTCTCGCGGTCGAAGAAGTCCATCGCGCTCGATATCAAGACCCCCGAGGGCCGCGCGGCCTTCGAGGACCTGGTGGCCCAGGCCGACATGGTGGTCGACAACCTGCGCGGCGATCAGCCGGGCAAACTTCGTCTTACCTACGACGACCTGAAGGGCGTCAATCCTGCCATCGTCTGCGGCCACCTTTCCGCTTACGGGCGCGGCAACAGCCGGGCCGGCTGGCCGGGCTACGACTACCTGATGCAGGCCGAGGCCGGGCTGATGAGCCTGACCGGCGAGCCGGACGCACCGCCTGCGCGGCTGGGCGTGTCGATGGTCGACTTCATGACCGGGACCATGCTGGCCTTCGGCGTGGTCAGCGCCCTGCTGTCGGCCCGTACGACCGGCGAAGGCTGCGACGTCGACGTCTCACTGTTCGACGTGGCCCTGCACCAGCTCTCCTATCCCGCCGTCTGGGCGATGAACGAGGGCTACAAGGTCCAGCGCCTGCCGCGCGGCGCCCACCCGTCGATCGCGCCGTCCCAGGCGGTCAAGACGGCCGACGGCTGGGGCCTGGTGATGTGCCAGACCCCCAAGTTCTGGGAAGCGCTGTGCGATCTCGCCGGCGCCGCCGAGCTGAAGGCCGATCCGCGCTTTGCCGACATCCCCAGCCGCCACGCCAACCGCCCGGCGCTGAGCGAGGCGATGGACGTGCTGTTCGGGACGAGGACCACTGCCGAGTGGACTGCTCTTCTAGGCGGCAAGGTGCCCTTCGCCCCGATCCTGGAAATGATGGACGCGCTCGACAATCCGTTCGTGGCCGAGGTCGGCATGCGTGACGTCGTCGACCATCCTGACCGAGCGGAAGGCTTGGCCATGCTGGCCTGCCCCGTGAAGATCGATGGTGAACGGATGCCGGGAGCGCGGGCGCCCAAGCTCGGCGAGCATACCGACGAAGTCTTGAATTCCATTGGGGGAGCAGCCTCGTGAAGCTGGAAGGCGTCCGCGTTCTCGACCTGTCGTTCTTCCTGCCGGGGCCGATGCTGACCCTGATGATGGCCGACCACGGCGCGGACGTGCTGAAGATCGAGCCGCCCGGCGAAGGCGATCCGGCCCGCGAGATCGGCTATCGCAAGAACGGCGCGAGCGTCTGGTTTCGCAACACCAGCCGCGGCAAGCGCAGCATCCAGGTCGACCTCAAGTCGGCCGAGGGCCGCGCCCTACTGCTCGACCTGGCCGCCGAGGCCGACGTGGTGGTCGAGGCCTTCCGGCCCGGCGTCATCCAGCGGCTGGGTTTCGACTACGAGGCCGTGAAGGCGCGCAATCCGGGCATCGTCTATGTGGCAATCTCGGCTTTCGGGCAAACAGGACCCTATCGCGACCGGCCCGCACACGACATCGCGGTGCAGGCCCTGGCCGGCATGGTTTCCTTGAGCGAAGGCTTCGACGGCAAGCCGACCCCGCCGAACATGCCGGTCGCCGACGCCCTGGCCAGCCTTACGGCGCTGTCGGGCGTGCTGATGGCCCTGCTCCGGCGCGAGAAGACCGGCCAAGGCGACTACCTGGACGTGGCCATGTACGACAGCCTGCTGGCCTGGACGCCCAACGTCACCGGCAAGATCTTCGCGACCGGCGAGGCCCACGTTCCGAAAGACGAGCGCTCGTGGGGCGGCAACGCCATGTACGGCCTCTATGAGTGCGCCGATGGCCAGTGGATCTGCCTGGGCGGGTCCGAGGTGAAGTTCGCCCGCAACCTTCTGGCTGGCCTCGACCGCCTCGACCTCCTCCCCTATGCCGAGCTGCAACCCGGCCCCGGCCAGGAGCCTCTGCGCGCTTTCCTGCGCGAAGCCTTCGTCACCAAGACGCGGGCCGAATGGGAGGCCTGGTTCGAGGGCCGCGACGTCTGCTTCGCGCCCGTGCGCACCTTGAAAGAAGCCTTCGAGGATCCAGCCATGGCCGCGCGGGGCATGCTGTCGCGCGACGTCGACGGCAACGAGATCGTCGGCACGCCGATCCTGTTCAGCCATGAACCGGCGATCATCGACCCGGTTCCGCCTGTCCTGGGCGCGGGTCCGGCGGGGTGGCGGGGCCGATAGCCTCCCCCTTCCAAAAGCTTGTCGTCCCAGCCAGAGCGCCAGGACGACGAGCAAGTTGGAAGAGGAAGACGTCAGGAACCCGTCCGCTCGCGCTCCATCTGGGCCAGCAGCATCGGCCCGGCCTCCATCAGCAAGAACGCGCTGGTCAGCAACAACAGAACACGCATCAGCATGGCGGCTCTCCTGCATCGCGGACCGTTCCCCCCGGAAGGTCCGCGAACGGAAGGCTGAACGCGTCCACGCGATGCGTGACGGGGATTTCGCGTTTGCTCGACTGGCGGACAGCCGCGCCGTTGTCCGCTGTGCGCGCAAACCCGAACGCCGCGCCAAAGAGCGGCGGGCGCCGCTGCTAGCGTCGCCGCATGATCGCCGCGCAAGCCCTTGTCGACCACGCCCTTTCCCTGCGCTGGGACGCCCTGCCCGACGCCGTGCAGGCCGACGCCCGCCGGCTGCTGCACGACGCGGTAGCCGTGGGCGCGGCCGGCGCCGGGGCCGCCTACTCCGACGCCATTCTAACGGCCGCGCGCGGCTGGGGAGGAGACATCGGGACCGGTCTCGTTCTCGGCCGCCCGGGCGTGCGCCTGCCGCCGGCCCAGGCGGCCTTCGTCAACGCCTTCCAGCTGCACGGCCAGGAATACGACTCCGTCCACGAGAAGGCCGTTCTGCACCCGCTGCCGACCATCGTGCCGGCCCTGATCGCCGAGCTGGACCGCTCGCCCCCCTACAGCGGCGAGGAAGTGCTGGCGGCCATGGTGGCCGGCGTGGACGTCGCCATCGCGCTGGGGGTCGCTGCAACGACGCCCTTGCGCTTCTTCCGGCCGGCGACCGCGGGAGTATTCGGGGCGACGGCGGCCCTGGCTCGGCTCAAGCGCCTGCCGCGCGAGACGGCGATGGACGCCATGGGCTATGCCCTGGCTTTCAGCAGCGGCACGATGCAGGCCCACACCGAAGGCAAGCCCGCCCTGCCCGTCCAGGTCGCCGCCGCCGCCCGCTCAGCCTTGCAGGCGATCGACGTCGCGCAGGCCGGCCTGCCCGGGCCACGCGACTGGCTGGAGGGACCGTTCGGCTACCTGCCGCTGTTCGAGGCCGGGTTCGACCTCGCGCCCGTGCTGGCCGATCTGAAGGACCGCCGCCGCATCGCCGAGGTCGCCTGCAAGCCCTTCCCCACCGGACGCGCCTGCCACGGCGGACTGGTGGCGGTGCGCACCTTGGCTAACGAGCATGGCGTGGGTCCCGGCGATCTCGACAGCCTGACCTATTCGGCCCCACCGCTGATCCGCCATCTGGTGGGGCGCGTCGCCAAGCCGGAGATGGACACCGCCTACGCCCGCCTGTGCCTGCCCTATCTGGCCGCCGTCATGCTGACCCGCGGCCGCGTCGGCTTGGACGACTACACCAGTGAGCGCCTGAACGAGCCGGACGTGCTGGCCCTGGCCGCCCGCATCGTCGTCGAGAGCGACGGCAATCCCGATCCCGCCGCGTTCGTGCCGGCCCGCGCCGTCGCCCGCCTGAAAGACGGCCGCGAGATCGTGCTCGACGTCACGTCCCAGCTCGGCTCGCCCGACTTCCCGATGAGCCGCGACGAGCACCTGGACAAGGCCCGCTCGTGCTTGGCCTTCGTCGGTATGGAGGCCGTCCACGCCCAGCTGACCGACCTCTTCGACCGCTTCGACACCCTGGCCGACGCCCGCGAGGCCTTCCTCCTCGCCAGCGGCGGCTGAGCTCCCCAAGGTTATCCATGTCCCACCAGACCTACTGGCAGTCGCTCGACTACCCGGCCATCGTCGCCGACCATCCGATCGGCGAGGCCTTCACGCGCTTCGCCACCACCACCAGCCGCGACGAGCTGCGCGCGCGGCAGAACCGCCTTTTCCTGCGCTGCGTCGACCGCGCCTGGAAGACGCCCTTCTACCAGCGCCTGTGGGGCGAGGCCGGGATCCAGCCCGGCGACATCCGCTCGCTGGATGACCTGTCGCGCCTGCCCAGCTTCGACAAATCCGACATCATGGCCTCGCTGGAGCGCAATCCGCCCTTTGGCGACTTCGCCGGCTTCGAGGGCTATCCGGACGGCCAGCGTCCGCCGGTGATGCTGCACACCACCTCGGGCACCACGGGGTCGCCCCAGGTGCTGCTGTTCGGGCCCAAGAGCCGCGAGGTGCAGAACCTGCTGCTGGCCCGCAACTACCAGTTTCAGGGGCTGGCTCCAGACGACGTGGTCCACTCAGTCTACGGCCACGGCATGATCAACGGCGGCCACTATGTGCGCGAGGCGGTCACCCGCTGGACCAGCGCCGTCTTCCTGTCGGCCGGCACCGGGGTCGAGACCCGCTCGGCCCAGCAGGTCGAGGTGATGAAACGCTTCGGCGCCACCGTATTGGTGGGCTTCGGCGACTACCTGAAGAAGCTGGCCGACACGGCCGTCGAGATGGGCATCGAGCCTGGCCGCGACATCCCCGTGCGGCTGATCTCGGCGCACCTGGGCCGCGAGGACCGGGCGGCGATGGAGAAGGCCTGGGGCGGCGCCAAGTGCTTCGACTGGTACGGCGTGGGCGACACCGGCCTGATCGCCGGCGAAGGCCCCGACCGGGACGGCCTCTACGTGCACGAGGACGCCCACTACCTGGAGATCTGCGACATAGACACCGGCGCGGCCGTCGCCCCAGGCGAACTGGGGGACATGGTCGTCACGTGCCTCTTCAAGGACGACCTCTATCCGCTGATCCGCTTCAACACCCACGACGTGACCCGGGCGATCCCCAGGCCGTCTTCGATCGACGTGGTGTTCCAGCGGGTCGAGGGCTTCCTCGGGCGCTCGGACAACATGGTCAAGATCCGCGGGATCAACATCTTCCCGCAGGGCGTGGGAGCGATGCTGGAGCACGCGCCGGCCTTCGCGGGCGAGTTCATCTGCCGCGCGCGCCGCGATGCGACGGGCCGCGACAGCTTCGCCGTCACCGCAGAGACCACGGCCGACACGGCCGAATGGCGCGATATCGCCGCCTTCTACGGCGAAGTCCTCAAGCGCAAGATCGGCATCGAGGTCGAGGTCGAGCTGGCCCCCAAGGGCGCAACGGCGGGCCTCACCCAGATCGACGTGCGCCAGAAGCCGATCCGCCTGATCGACGAGCGCTACTGAGGTGGCGGGCTTTTCCGACCCCATCGTCGCGGCGGGCGTGGCGGGCCTGCCGGCCCTCTATGCGGCCGGCGCCAGCCCGGTCGACGTGACCGAAGCCTACCTGGCCCGGATCGAGCGGCTGAACCCGGCCATCAACGCCGTGGTCGAACTCGATGCGGCCGGCGCCCGCGCCGAGGCCCGGGCCAGCGCCAGACGCTGGACCGCGGGCCAGCCGCTGTCGCCGATCGACGGCGCGCCGATCGCGGTGAAGGCCAACATCGCCGTCGAGGGCCTGGCCCATACCGCCGGGATCAAGGCCTACGCCCGCAACATCGCGCCGGCCGACGCCGCCTGCGTGGCCCGACTGCGGGCCGCCGGCGCGGTGATCCTGGGCACGCTGAACATGCACGAGGCCGCGCTGGGCGCGACCAACGACAACGCCTTCCTGGGCCGCTGCGAGAACCCGCACCGGGCCGGCTTCACCCCCGGCGGATCGTCGGGCGGCTCGGCGGCGGCCGTGGCGGCGGGGCTGTGCGCCGCTGCGCTGGGCACCGACACCATGGGCAGCGTGCGGCTGCCGTCATCCTACTGCGGTGTCGTGGGCTACAAGCCGGCGCTGGGCGCGATCCCGACCGACGGCGTCACGGCCCTGTCCTGGACGCTGGATCACGTCGGCGTCCACGCGCGCTCGGTCGAAGACGCGGCGCTGGTCGCCCAGGCCTGCGGCGTCGCGAACACCGCCGCGCCGGACCAGCGGGCGCTGGCCGTGCTCGATCTCGACGGCCTGGCCACGCTGGAACCGGCGGTGGCCGAGGGCTTCGCCCGAACGCTGGACGGTATGACTGCCGCGGGCTGGCGGCTCGAGCGGGTGCGGATCGACGACCTGGACCTGGGCGCCCTGCGCCGGGCGGGCCTGCTGATCAGCGAGGTCGAAGGCGGGAACGAGCACCGCCGCGCCCTGGCTCTGGATCCCGAAGGCTTCACGCGGGAGCTGCGCTCGCTGCTGGCCTGGGGCGCACGACAGACGCCCGCCAAGCTGGCCGAGGCCTATCGCCTGATTGATGAAACGAAGCGAAAAATCCACGCGTCGACAAATACATATGCCGGATTTCTTACGCCGACCACGCCTCAACAGGCCTTCGCCTTCGGCGCAGCCGTTCCGGCGGGCCAGGCCGACCTGACGGCGCTGGGCAACGTGCTGGGCGCACCGGCCTTCGCCCTGCCCAGCGGCGAGGCCGATGGCTTGCCGCTATCGCTGCAGGTGATCGGTATGACCGACGGCCCTACCCAGGCCCTGGCCAAGCGCCTGAGCGAAACCCTGTCGCCGCCGACCGTTCCCGAGGCCTTCCGATGACAGCCTTCGCCGACGGCGCACTGACCCTGGCCCTCAAGGGCGACATCGCCACCCTGACGTTCGACCGTCCGGCCAAGCGCAATGCGATCTCTCTGGCCGTTTGGCGCGCCTTGCCCGACGCTTGCGCCGCCTTCGCCGCCTCGGACGCCAAGGTCCTGATCGTGACTGGGCGCGGCGGACATTTCGCCGCCGGAGCCGACATCGGCGAGTTCGAGGCGGTCTATGCGACCCCGCAAAGCGCCGCCGACTACAACGCCGCCATCGCCGCTGGGATCGGTGCGATCGCGGGACTGGAAAAGCCGGTGCTGGCCGCCATCGAGGGCGCCTGTGTCGGGGGCGGCCTAGCTGTCGCCCTGGCCTGCGACCTGCGGATTGCCGCTTCGGACGCCCGCCTGGCCATTACGCCCGCCAAGCTCGGCCTGACCTACAGCCTGGAAGACACCAAGCGCCTCGTCGACGCCGTCGGCGCCTCGGCGGCCAAGGACATCCTGTTCACGGGGCGGCTGCTGGGCGCCGAAGAAGCGCTGCGGCTTGGTCTGATCGACGCGGTGGAAGTCGATGTTCCGGCGGCCGCGATCGCCAAGGCGGCCGAGATCGCGGCGGCGTCCCAGGTGACGGTCCGGGCGATCAAGGCGACGATCCGGGCGATCCTGGCCGGCGCCGTCGAGGACGACGCGACGACCCGCGCGGCCTTCGTGGCGTCGGTTTCGGGGCCGGACTTCATCGAGGGGCGCACGGCTTTCCTAGAGAAGCGGAAAGCCGTGTTTCCCGAGCGGTGAGCCCTCCTTCGCCCCTCTCTCATCGAGAGAGGGATTTGGTTTCCAGCCCCCTACCGCTCCAACTCCACCAGCTCGTACCAGGTCTGCATGTAGCCCCCGACACCGCCCTTGACGAACAGCGAGTGTTCGTCGGCTGTGACCCACATGTCGTAGGTCGGGTGCTCGCCGTCCTTGCTGACCATGCCGCCGTCCTCGCCGAGGAAGCGGAAGCGTCGGCAGGCGAAGGTTCCGGCCGGGGTCGTGGTCTCTTCCTCGCCGACATATTCCAGCGTGATGCTGCTCTCGACGATCTGCGGCGGGGTGGCGCCCCGGTGGTCGACGGACGGCAGGAAGATGCGAAGCTTGCGCTTGTGCGGCCCCTTGGCGACGTCCATCACCTTGCAGATATAGGCGTCGCCGATGATCGGGTGGGTGCCGAAACCGTCGAAGAAGCCATTGGTCGGCATCTTCTGTGACAGGCGGCCGATCGACGGGCCGTAGCTTTCGCACTCGATGAAGTCCTCGGTGAACCGGAACCAGCCCGAACCCATGAACCGGTCGCCGACCGTCAGGCGCAGGTGCAGGTCCATCGGCCGGCCGTGCTCGTCCAGCGAATAGATGGCGTCGCGCAGGACGGTGGGATCGGGCTCGTCGATCTCGCACTGGGCGCGGATCGT
This sequence comes from Caulobacter zeae, assembly GCF_002858925.1. GTDB lineage: Bacteria > Pseudomonadota > Alphaproteobacteria > Caulobacterales > Caulobacteraceae > Caulobacter > Caulobacter zeae. Next base: position 99,181 of record NZ_PJRS01000018.1, on the reverse strand, counting down.
CACCTTGCCGTCGGTGTGTCGGGTCATGGCGAAGTGCTCGCGGCCCCGCTCCTGCCCTTCGCGACCAGGCTTGCGCGAGGTGTAGAGGATCTTGCCGCGGATGGTGTGGTGCTTCATCGCCCCGCTCCTCAGAAGGCCGCCAGGCCGGTGATCGCCCGGCCCAGGATCAGGGCGTGGACGTCGGCCGCGCCTTCGTAGGTGTTGACCGTCTCGAGGTTGGCGGCGTGGCGCATGACGTGGCTGGCGCCGGAGATGCCGGCTCCGCCGTGGATGTCGCGGGCCTCGCGGGCGATGACCAGGGCCTTGCCGCAGTTGTTGCGCTTCATCAGGCTGATGGCTTCCGGAACCCAGTCGCCGGCGTCGAGGCGACGGCCAAGCGCCAGGGCGCCTTCGAAGCCCAGCGCGATTTCGGTCTGCATGTCGGCCAGCTTCTTCTGGATCAGCTGGCGGGCGGCCAGCGGACGGCCGAAGACGACGCGGTCGGCGACATAGGTCGCGCTGGTCTCCAGGCAGAAGCGCGCCGCGCCCATCGCGCCCCAGGCGATGCCGTAGCGAGCCTTGTTGAGACAAGAGAACGGACCGCGCAGGCCCTTCACGTTCGGCAGGATGGCGTCTTCCGGCACCCGCACGTCCTGCAGCACGATCTCGCCGGTGATCGAGGCGCGCAAGCTGAGCTTGTCGTCGATCTTGGGGGTGGTGAAGCCCTCGGTCCCGCGCTCGACCAGGAAGCCGCGGATCTCGCCGTCGAGCTTGGCCCAGACCAGGGCCACGTCGGAGATCGGGCTGTTGGTGATCCACATCTTGGCGCCGTTGAGCACGTAGCCGCCGTCGACCTTGCGGGCCACGGTGCGCATCGAGCCCGGATCCGACCCCCCGTCGGCCTCTGTCAGACCAAAACAGCCGATCAGTTCGCCGCGGGCCATGCCCGGCAGCCACTCACGCTTCTGTTCTTCCGAGCCGAAGGCGTAGATCGGATACATCACCAGCGACGACTGGACGCTCATGGCCGAGCGATAGCCGCTATCGACGGCTTCGATCTCGGCGGCGATGAGGCCGTAGGCCACGTGGCTGACGGCCGCGCCGCCGTACTCTTCCGGCAGGGTCGAGCCCAGCAGGCCAAGCTCGCCCATTTCCTTCATGATCTCGCGGTCGAACCGGCCGTCGGCATAGGCCGAGACGACGCGCGGCAGAAGTTGTTCCTGAGCATAGGCACGGGCGGCGTCGCGGATCAGGCGCTCGTCCTCGGTCAGGCGGGCGTCGAGGGCGAGCGGGTCTTTCCAGTCAAAACCGGCGGTTTGAGGAGCGGCGTCGAGGGGCATGGAAGGCAAGTCCTCCGGCGGCCGGAAATGACCGCACAGCAATTGATCTGAACTTCCGCCTTTCTAGCCGGGGGCCCCGCGCCTACCCCGGTCGGCGCTGGATTTGACCGGGAGGCGATTAGGTTGGTTGGACGAACTCTCGTCGAGAAGGTGATCGCCAAGGCTGCGGGCCTGCCGGCGTTACGCGCCGGCCACCTCGTGACGGCCAAGGTGGATCTGGCCTTCGCGCACGACAGCAGCGGCCCGCGCCGCTGGCGTCCGCTGCTGGAAGAACTGGGCGTGGGCCTGTGGGACCCGGCCAAGGTGGCCATCGTCTCCGACCACTACGTACCGGCCGTCGATGCGGAATCGGCGGCGATCCTGAAGACCACCCGTGACTTCGCCCGCGATTACGGCGTTTCCAATTTCTTCGACATGGTCGGCATCTGTCACCTGGTGCTGCCCGAGCACGGCCTGATCCGCCCGGGCGCTTTCATCGCCGGCGGCGACAGCCACACGCCCACGGCCGGCGCCTTCGGCGCCTATGCAGCCGGCTACGGTGCCACCGACATGGCCGCCATCGCCGCCACCGGCGAAACCTGGCTGGCCGTGCCCGAGACGATCCGCGTGGAGTGGACCGGCGCCTTCCAGCCGGGTGTCACGGCCAAGGACGTCATGCTGTTCCTGTGCCGGGAACTGGGCATGGACAACGCCTTCAAGGCGGTGGAATTCGCCGGCCCGCTCGTGGAGGCCATGCCGATGGCCGAGCGCATGGTGCTGGCCAACATGGCCGCCGAACTGGGCGCCGAGACCGGCGTCGTGGCGCCGGACGCCGTGACCTTCGCCTATCTCGCAGCGCGCGGCGCACCGGTCGAAGATGAGGCGGGGGCCCTTGCCCTGCATTCAGACGCGGATGCGATCTACGCCACCGTGCACCGTTTCGACGCCGCCGATCTGGTCCCGCAGATCGCCGCCCCGCACTCGCCGGCCAACACCCGCGACGCGACCGAGTTTGGCGAGGTCCGTATCGACCAAGCCTATATCGGCGCCTGCGTCGGAGCCAAGATCGAGGACCTGCGCATGGCGGCCGACGTGCTGAAAGGCCGCCGCGTGGCGCCCGGCGTGCGGCTGCTGGTGGCGCCGGGTTCGGCCCGCACGGCGGAGCTGGCGGCGCGCGAAGGCGTGATGGAGACCCTGCTGGCGGCCGGCGCGGTGCTGATGCCGTCGGGCTGCGGGGCCTGCGCCGGCATGGGCGCCGGGATCCTCGCCGAGGGCGAGACCTGCATCTCGTCGACCAATCGCAACTTCCAGGGCCGCATGGGCCATGCGGGGGCCAACGTCTATCTCGGCTCGCCCTACGCCGTGGCCGCCGCGGCCGCGGCCGGCCACATCGTCGATCCCCGCCCCTTCCTGACGGGAGCCGCCTGATGTCCCGCGCCTTCGTCTTCGGCGACGCTGTCGACACCGACCTGCTGGCTCCCGGCAACCTGATGAAGCTGCCGCCGGCGGAGCTCGCGCAGCATTGCCTGCGGGCCATCGCGCCGGACTTCGCGTCTACCGTCCAGCCCGGCGACGTCGTGTTCGCCGGCGCCAATTTCGGCCTCGGCTCCTCGCGCGAGCAGGCGGCCGTCTCCCTACGACTTCTTGGCGTCTCCGCGGTGCTGGCGACCTCGTTCGCTCGCATCTTCTACCGCAACGCCATCAACCTCGGCTTGCCGGCCTTCGTGTTTCCCCAGGTCGGCGAGGTGAGCGACGGCGATCGGATCCAGTTGGATCCGGTCGCCGGACGTCTCGAGAACATCACCACGGGCAAGACCTATACCCTCACGCCGATACCGCCGCACCTGATGGCGATGATCGACGATGGCGGCCTTATCACCCACCTGAAACGACGCCTGAAAGGAGCCGCCGCATGAGCCTGCGCGACCGCCTCGCCCAAGACACGCCGCTGCTGGCCCCCGGCGCCTATGACGCCCTCTCGGCCTTGCTGATCGAGCAGGCCGGCTTCGAGGCGATCTACCTCTCGGGCGCCTCGATCGCCTACACCCAGCTTGGCCGGCCCGACATCGGCCTGGTGTCGTTCGACCACGTGGCCGACGTCGTGGGTCGCGTGGCCGAGCGCGTGAACCTGCCGCTGATCGTCGACGGCGACACGGGCTTTGGCAACGCCGTCAACGTGCAGCGCACCGTGCGGATCTTCGAGCGGATGGGCGCCAGCGCGATCCAGCTGGAAGACCAGACCTTCCCCAAGAAGTGCGGTCACCTGGCCGACAAGAGCCTGGTTTCGACCGCCGAGATGGCCGGCAAGATCCGCGCGGCGCTCGACGCCCGCGCCAGCGACCAGACCTTGATCATCGCCCGCACCGACGCCATCGGGGTGGAAGGCTTCGAGGCCGCCCTCGACCGCGCCCACGCCTATGTCGAGGCCGGCGCCGACGTGCTGTTCGTCGAGGCCCCGCGCACCATCGGCGAGATGAGCGCCATCGCCCACGCCTTCGCCGGGCGGGTTCCGCTGCTGGCCAACATGGTCGAGGGCGGCAAGACCCCGCTGCTGGACGTCAACGAACTGGGCCGCATCGGCTTCAAGCTGGTGATCTCGCCCGGGGCCCTGGTGCGCGCCCTGGTGCCGACCGCCGAGGCCTTCCTGGCCAGCCTGAAGGCCAATGGCGCCACCCGTCCGTTCGCAGAGCGGATGATCGACATGGGCGGTGTGAACGAGCGCATCGGCCTTGCTGATATGGCGGCGACCGGCGCGGCCTACGCCGCCGGCTGAGTGGAGCGTCAGATGCAGGCCGATCCCAACCTCTACGACCACTGGCCCTACAAGGACCGCCCGAAGATCGTCTGGCCGGGCGGCAAGAAGCTGGCCTTCTGGATCGCGCCGAACATCGAATACTACGAGTTCGATCCGCCCAAGAACCCGCAGCGCCCCGGCTGGCCCAAGCCCTCGCCGGACGTCGTGGGCTACTCGCAGCGCGACTGGGGCAACCGGGTCGGCCACTGGCGACTGATGGAGCTGCTCGACAAGTACGGCATGCGCGGCTCGATCTCGCTGTCGGTGGGCCTCTTGGACCACCACCCGGAGATCATCGAGGCCTGCGTGGCGCGGAACTGGGAGTTCTTCAGCCACGGCATCTACAACACCCGCTTCTCCTACGGCATGGACGAGGCCCAGGAGCGGGCGGTGATCGAGGATTCGATCCGCTCGGTCGAGGCCGCCACCGGCCAGCGCATCCGCGGTTACCTGGCGCCGGCCCTGACCCACACCGAGAAGACCTTCGACCTGCTGGCCGAAAACGACTTCTGGTACACCTGCGACCTCTTCCAGGACGACCAGCCTCAGCCGGTGAAGACCAAAGCGGGCAAGCTGATCTCGATGCCCTATTCGCTGGAGGTCAACGACGTCATCACCTACGGCGCGCTGTCGATGAGCCCCTGGCGCTATGCCGACGTGCTCAAGCGCCACTTCGACCAGCTGCTGGAAGAGGGCGAGAAGTCGGGCACGGTGATGTGCATCCCGCTGCACGCTTACCTGGTCAGCCAGCCGCACCGCATCCGGCCGTTTGAGGACGCCCTGCGCCACATCGCCGGCCACGACGAGGTGTGGATCACCACGGCCCGCGAGATCGCGCAGCACTATCGCGAAAACTACTTCGACCAGACCGTCGCCGACATCGCCGCGCGCGGCCTGGCCACGCCGGGAACGGGGTTTGCCAATGCCGCTACCTGACGAGCACCTGATCTATCCACATCGGTCCTACGGCATGGACCAGGACCGCTACGCCTGGCGGCCCTCGACAGAGCGCGCGTCGATCGCCCTTCCTGGCGGCGCGGCGGTGACGGCGATGATCGTCGTGCCGATCGAGCACCATCCGCTCAATCCGCCGGGCAAGCCGTTCAAGCATCCCGGCGCCATGGTCACGCCCTATCCGGACCTGCGCCACTACACGACGCGCGACTATGGCAACCGCGTGGGCGTCTATCGCATCCTCGAAGCCTTGAAGGCGGCTGGGATGAAGGCGACCTTCCCGATCAACGCCGACCAGCTCACGCGGCTGAAGCCGCTGGTCGAGGCGATCCTCGCAGACGGCCACGAGATCGCCGCCTATGGCCTGTCGACCACCCACATCCACTGGGGCGGCCTTGATCGCGAGACGGAAGCCGCCTGGGTGGCCGAAGTGCGGGCGCGGTTCGACGCGGTGGGGCTGAGGCCTCGCGCCTGGCTGAGCCCGGCCCGGCAGCAGTCGTTCGCCACGCTGGACCTGATCCGCGCCGCCGGCTTCGAGATCTGCCTCGACTGGGAGCAGGACGAGGTTCCCGTGGCGATGAAGACCAACGCCGGCGAGGTGATCGGCCTGCCCCTGTCCAACGAACTCGACGACCGCGCGCTGATGATCGACCGCCGTCAGAGCGAAGACGAATGGGCGATCCAGGTGCTGGAGGCCGCCGACTACCTGACGCAGGACGCCAATCGGTTCGGCGGCCGGGTGCTGGGCTTCACCTTGACGCCTTATGTGACGGGACAACCGTTCAGGATCTCGGCGCTGCGGCGGTTGCTGGCGGGGCTGGGGGAGATGGGCGTGAAGGCGATGATGGCCAGCGAGATCGCGGGCTAGACCCTCCCCCTTAAGGGGGAGGGACTGAGGATCAGCCCCATCGCGATGTCGTCCTCGAACGTCCCGTCGGGGAACCGCCCGCGCCTCTCCAGCCGTCCCTCGACCCGGAACCCCAGCCGCTCGTAGAGACGCAGCGCGCCCGCATTGCCTGCGCCGGCGTTGAGCTCCACCCGTACGATTGCCGGATCCATGGCCCGCGCGGCGGCGAACAGCGCCTGGAACAGGGCCGAGCCGACGCCCCTGCCTCGCCAGTCGGGATGCACGGCCACCGTCAGGTCCGAAAGTACGTGCGAGAACAACCGCACCGGTATGCGCACGGCGTGGATCTCGCCGATAACGACGCCGCCTTCGGCGACCGCCACCAGGCCCACGCCGTCGGCCAGCGCTTCGCCTAGGATCCGGGCGATGTAGGCGTCGGTGATCTCGTCCGGCCGCCGCGCGATACCGCCCGGGATCGCCGCCGTGGCGCGATGGACGGCGGCGACAGCCGCCGCGTCCTCCATCGTGGTCGGCCTGATCGCGAGGCTCATCCGTCCCTCTGGAACGGATAGAAGCCGCCGCCCAGGTCGAGAATGGCCGTCAGTTCGTCCAACGCCTCGCGGCTTTCGACCAGCAGGGCTGGATCGGCCAGATCGGCCGGCGCCAGGCTATCGCGGTAGCGCCGCGTTCCCCAGTCGGCGAGCCGGTCGTGCAGGGCCGCATCGAAGCGCTGGGCGGGATTGGCGGCGGCCAGCTCGTCGTCGGTCAGCACCACCCGCAGCCGCAGGCAGGCCGGCCCGCCGCCGTTGCGCATGCTCTGGCGGACGTCGGCGTATTCGACGCGACCGATCGGGCCGTTGGAGGCCACCAGCCCCTCGGCCACGGCGCGGGCGCGGGGGTTGTCGCGGGTCTCGCCCGGGGCCAGCAGAACCAGCCGGTCCTCGCCAGGCAGGACGAGAAGCTGCGAGTTGAAGAGGTAGCTCTTCACCAGGTCTTCGATCGGCAGCTCGCCTTCGGAGACCTCGACGAACACCGGCTCGAACAGGCCCTCGGCGGCGCGGCGGACCTCGGCTTCCATGCCGGCGCGATCCTCGAAGGCCGCCTCGTGGAAGAACAGGGTCTCACGCGTGCCCACGCACACCACGTCGTTGTGGAAGGCCCCGCCAGCGATGGCGCGACGGCCCTGGCGGGGGAAGACGGCGCGGGCGGCGGCGTGGCGACGCCGGATCGCCTCGAAGGCCTCGCGGGTCTGGCGGGCCGGATAGGCGCCGCTCCAGTGCTCCCAGGCCTCGCGGCCCCACACGAAGAGATTTACCCCGGGCGCGCCGTGCTCGGCGCAGAGCCGTACGTGGTTGGCCGCGCCCTCGTCGGCGAAGTGCGGCTGGCCTGGCAGAGGGTCGTGCACGGCGAAGCGAGACTCGTCCGGGAACAACCGGCGCAGGGCCCGCGTGGTCTGCGGCCCCTCCAGGCTGCGATGCAAATTGGTCAGCAGGTTGGCGGGGGTGAAGTGCACGCGGCCATCGGCGGCGTCGGCGCTGGGCGTGACGGTGGCGGCGTTGGCGGCCCACATCGGCGAGGCCGAGCAGGCGGCGGCGGCCAGGGCCGGCGCGGTCTTCCAGGCGCTATCGATGACGGCGGCGTCGGAGCCCGCGAACCCGATGGACCTCAGGAAGCCCACGGCCGGCCGCTCATGCGGCGGCAGCACGAACTGGGGCGCGCCCCAGTCAGCCAGGCGCCGCATCTTGGCCAGCCCCTCCAGCACGGCCGCGCGGGGGTCCGACACCTGCCCGGCGTTGACCTGGCTGGCGATGTTGCCGGGCGACAGGCCGACATAGGAGTGGGTCGGGCCGACCAGGCCGTCGCAATTGGCCTCGACGGCCTTCACGAACGAAGACCCTTGATGTCGTCCGTCGTGTCGAGCACCGCCCCAGCCTCGAAGCTGGCCACCGGATAGGCGCAGTAGTCGGCGGCGTAGTAGGCGCTGGGTCGATGGTTGCCCGAAGCGCCCAGACCGCCGAACGGCATGGTCCCCGCCGCGCCGGTGGTCGGGCGGTTGAGGTTCACCACCCCGGCCCGGATGCGCGCCAGGAAGCGATCCCACAGCGCCGGGTTTTCGCTGACCAAGCCCGCCGACAGGCCGTAGCGGGTGGCGTTGGCCGCGACGAGCGCCTCATCGAAGGAAGCCACGCGGCGCACCTGCAGGATCGGGGCGAAGATCTCCTCGTCGGGCACGTCGACGCCGGTGACGTCGATCAGGCCGGGCGACACGAACGCGCCCGACAGCCCCTCGACGCGGCCGGGTTCCAGCAGGCGCTTGCCCTCGATACGTCCGGCGGCGGCCAGGGCATGGCCGGCGGCGCGTTCGGAGATCAGCGGCCCCATGAACGGCTCTTCGCCGTTCCACGGACCAATCGACAGGCGCGGCACGAGGTCTAGCACGGCGTCGATGATCGCCTGGCCCTCAGGCCCGTCGGGCACGATCAGGCGGCGAGCGCAGGAACAGCGCTGGCCGGTGGTGATGAAGGCCGACTGGGTCACCAGGGCCGCGACGGCGCCAGGATCCCCGGCCTGCCAGGCGACCAGCGGATTGCTGCCGCCCAGCTCCAGGGCCAGGATCACGTCAGGCCGATCGGCGAAATGGCGGCGGAAGAAGGTTCCCGCCTGGGCCGAGCCGGTGAACAGCAGCCCATCGATTTCCTGGTCGATCAGGGCCTGGCCGACCTCGCGCCCGCCCTGCACCAGGTTGACGACACCGGCCGGAACACCGGCCGCCTCCAGAGCCTCGACCAGCAGCTGGCCGGCCAGGGGGGTCTCTTCCGAGGGCTTGAAGACCACGGTGTCGCCCGCCAGCAGGGCCGGCACGATGTGGCCGTTGGGCAGGTGGCCGGGGAAGTTGAACGGTCCCAGAACCGCCATCACGCCATGCGGCCGGTGCCGCAGCACCGCGCGGCCGAAGGGCATGGCGTTTTCGGCGACGCCGGTGCGCTCGTCATAGGCCTTGATCGAGGCGTCGACCTTGCCGGCCATCGAGGCCAGCTCGGCCTTGGTCTCCCACAGCGCCTTGCCGGTCTCGCGGCTCAGAGCCTCGGCATACGTCGCCGAGCGCTCGACCAGCACCGCCTTGTAGCGGCGCAGGATGGCGATCCGCGCCTCGCGCGGCAGGTCGGCCCACGGATGGAAAGCCCTGCGCGCGGCCGTGACGGCCGCCTCGACATCCGAGGTCGAGGCGGTCGCCTCGCGCCAGACCGCTTCGCCGGTGGCGGGATCAGTGGAAACGGCCTCGGGCCCCTGCCCGCTCTTCCAGACGCCGTCGATGAACACGCCGCTCATGCCTTCACCCGCACGCTGTCGCCTTCGCCGACGCCGAGCGCATCGGCCGTCGCGCGATCCAGGATCGCCGCCTCGCCGTCGATCAGCACCGCCGCCCGCACGGCGCGGAACCGCGAGACCTCGGTTGTCGAAATCAGGGCCTCTTCGCCGAAGGCGTCCTCACCGATCTTCACGCGCAGGCGCCTGGCGTCGCGCACCGTGCGGATGTCGTCCCGCGGCGCGGCCACGGTGGGGCCGGCGTCGAACAGGTCAACCAGCCCCTGGTAGCGGAACCCTTCGCGCTCCAGCATCGCTCGCGCGGCCTCGCCGTCACGATGGACCTTGCCGATTACGTCGCGCGCGGCCGGGGCCAGAAGCTCGGTATAGATCGGGTGGCGGGGCGCCAGGTCGAGGATGAACTGGCCGTTGGTCGAGGCGCTCATCAGGTCGGCCTGGTCGAACTCCAGCCGGAAGAACTTGCTGGCCGCGTGCTCCCAGAACGGACAGCTGCCGTACTCGTCGAACCAGCCGCGCAGCTCGGCCAGCACCATTTCTGAGAAACGCTGCGGCTCGATGCCGATCAGCATGTAGCGCGACTGGGCCAGAAGTCGCCCGGCCCCGCCCTTGCGCTTCTCGGGCCGCAGGAACAGCGAGCCGACCTCCGACCAGCCGGCGCACTCGTTCACCAGTACCAGGGCCTTGTGGTCGAAGCGCATCTCCAGCACCGGCGACGACTGGGCCAGGGTCACGACGCGGAACGAGAAGAACGGCCGCTTGATGCCGACCGCCGCCTTGACCCCCGCGACGCCGTCGACGACCCCGGTTTCCAGGTCTTCCAGCATCAGGGTGTACCAGGCCTCCAGCGGCGCGACGCCGGCCTGGAAGCTGGCTTCCGACAAAGCCAACCGTTCACGCAGGGTCGGCTCGTCCTCGGGCAGGCTGGTGAAGCCCCGCCCCGACAGCACGGCCAGTTCCATCAGGGAGTCGAAATCCGCCGATCCGGCGGGACGCACGACGAGCATTCAGAGGGTCTCCGGCATGGCGGCCATGGCCGCGCGGATGGCGTGGGCGTCAATCTCGCCGCTCGCGAGCTTCATCAGGGTCAGGGCCGACAGCTGGGCGCGCTCGACGAAGCTCGCCGGCCAGGCGTGTTCGGCCTCGCTGTGGATGTCGCCGCCGCGCACGCCCAGGCTGTCGATATTGGGCAGGCCCGAGGCGAAAAGATTGTTGCCCTCACAGACCCCGCCCGACGGCTTCCAGGCGATGTCCTGGCCCAGCAGCGCCCCGATCTCCTTGACCGCGCCGAACAGCTTCTCCTGGGCGGCGTTGAACGGCTTGGCGCCGCGCGTGATGCGGCCGTGCAGGTGGGCGTGCAGGCCGTCGTCCGTGGTGGCAGCCACGATGGCGGCGATCTCGCCCTCCAGCCAGGCGGCGTCGGCGGCCGAGGGAAAGCGGACGTTGAACCGCAGCACCGCCACGTCCGGCACCATGTTCAACGGCGAGCCGCCGTCGATCTTGGCGACGTTGAGGGTGACGCCCTCGCGCCGACCGTTCAGTCCATGCAGGGCCTGGGCCAGCCGCGCGGCCTCCATCACCGCGTTACGGCCCGAGGCGAAGTCGCGGCCGGCGTGGGCGGCGCGACCATGGACAACGACGTGGAAGTTGCCCGAGCCCTTGCGCACGCTGGCCAGGGCGCCGTCGGCCAGGGCCGGCTCGTAGGTCAGGCCCACATGTCCCAGGCGCGCGAAATCGGCCAGGACCGGCGCCGAAGCGATCGAGCCGATCTCTTCATCAGGCGAGATCAGCACGCGATAGCCGAGATTGCCGGCCTTGGGGTGGCGTTCGAACGCCTCCAGCGCGCCGAGCATCACCGAAAGACCGCCCTTCATGTCGGCGATGCCGGGACCATGCAGCGCGCCGTCCGGCCGGGTGCTGACGGTCTGGAAGCCGGAGGTCTCGGGATAGACGGTGTCGTAGTGGCCGGTCAGCACGACCTGCACCGGCGCCTCGGGCCGCACGACGACGGCGATGGCCGGCGGATGCGACTGCTCGACCTGCCGGCCATCGGCGGCGATCTCCGGCGAGGCGGTCAGCGGAACCTCGGCCGGCGCGGACGGCAGGGCCGAGAAGGCCTCGACCAGAACCTGCCTCTGCCGTTCCAGGCCCGCGATGTGGCGGCTGCCCGAGTTGATGGCGCACCAGGCGACGGCCCGGTCGATCATCCGGGGCCCGTCAGCGGCCAAACTCCCCAGGACAGCCCGATCTTCGTCGTCGATCCGCATGGATTCGCTGTCTCCCTTGGCCAAAGCCTAGTCCAGGGAGCGCGGGCAAAACGTTGTTTCCTTTGGCGAGGAAACCGCGCGCCGACGCAAAAGCCTTGCGCTGGAGCCTATCAAATCGACAGGACTCCAGGTCCGATGTCGAGAGCGCGCCAGGGTCAGCCGCCTACACCTGACCCTGGCGCGGTCTACTTATAGTCCTTTCGCCATTTCACCGACAGCTTGGCGTCGCCGTCGCCGCCCAGGCGCGAGACAAGCGAAAGCGCCCGGCGGATGCGCCATTCGACCTGGGCCGCGGGTCCTTCCCTGCCGCCGCCGATGATCTCCACATAGACGTCGTCGGTGACGTACTTGCCGCCAGCCACGGTCATGCCGGTGCTGCTCTCGGCGAAGGCCAGGCGGTCCAGCCGCGCGAAGCTACGCAGGTTGCCGATCACGTCGAAGCCGCCGCCGCCGGCCAGCGAGGCCAGGGCCGAGGCCAGTTGCGCGGCCTCGATCGGCGACAGCTGGGCGGCCGACGATCCGAACAGCACCTGCGACAGCACTTCGTCTTGCGGCAATTCGGGTTTCGAAGTCAGCGTGATCTCCGGCTTGGCCGCCGTGCCCTTCACCTGGATGATCGCGGTCAGGGCGTCATCCTCGCGGGTGGCGGTCAGATCGAGGCGGATGCGTTCCAGCTGGGTGGCCAGGCGCACGACGCCGTCGTCGTCGAACTCGAACCGCTTGCCGGCGAAGTCGTACTCGCCGCGCACCACGCGGGCCACGCCGTCCAGCACGGGGCTGGCCGTGGTGCCGCCGACATGGGCGTCCAGCGACAGCTCGACGTCCAGGCCCCTGCCCTTCACGAAGATCCGGCGCGGGGCCTTGAGGGTGACGTCCAGCGCCATGCCCGAATTGGGCTTGCGGGCCTGCACCTCGACGCCTTGGACCAGGTCCTGCGGCCGGTTGCGCTCGATCACGTCCATGGAGACGACGCCGGCCGGGGTCTTGGACTGGGCCGAGACATCGGCGCGGTCGATGGTCAGGGCGCCCGACAGCTTCACCTTGCCGTCGGCGGCGCGGTTGATCGTCGTCTGGCCGGTGGCCTGGGCCTTGGCCAGTTCGTTGTCGATGACCTGGAAGTTCTTCATGTCCAGGCGGAAGCTGCCGACGCCGTCGCGCGCCAGGCTGATCCGACCCGCGCCCGAGGCCGTGCCGCCACGGCCGTCGCCGGCCAGGGCCTGGCTAACGTCGATGGCGTTGTCTGCCAGGTTGGCGGTGATCGCCACGTCCTGCAGGCGCAGGCCGGTCTGGCCGTCCTCGAAGCGACCGCCCGCCAGCGAGGCGCGGCCAACGAGGCGCGGATCGGCCAGGGTGCCGGCCAGCGTGCCCTCGGCGTCGATCTTGCCCGACAGCCCGCGCTCGGGACCGATCAACAGGTCCCACAGCGGCTTGATCTCGCCCTGGGCTAAGAACCGGCCCTGAACCGCCCGACGGCGATCGATCGCCAAGCGGAAGGGCTTGGCCGAGGCTTCGGTCGGCAGGGTCAGGTCGGCCTCGGCCTTCAGGCCCTGCGGGTTGCTGCCGTTGGCCCGGATGGTCATGACCCTGTCGCGCAGGTCGCCGTGGATGGTGGCGTCCAGCGACTGCTCGGCCTTGGCCCCGCGCTCGCGGGCGCCCGACAGGTTGGCGTCGAGCTCGCCGTCCAGCGCCTCGCCCTGGCCGCGCATTGAGACGCGAGCGTCGATGCGACCGGTCAGGTCCGGATTGAGCGCGGTCAGGCTGACCCCGACCAGGTCGGCGCGCAGATTGGCCTGTTCCCCGCCGACGTCGAGGTCGAGATCGGCCCGGCCGTCGCCGACATTCAGGCGCAGGCGGCCAGACGTGCGCGGACCGCCAAAGCGGATCTGGGCGGCTTCGCGGGTGGACACCTCCGTGCGGGCCATCCGGCCCTGAGCGTCGAGGGTCAGGAGATAGTCGTCGGCCTGTTGCGCCAGCACCCCGCTGCCGCCCAGCCGCCAGCGACCCGAAGGTCCCTCGCCGCGCGCATCGAGCCTCAGCGGCAGGCGGCTCATCGGTCCCGAGGCCTTGATGGCGGCGTTGCGGACCTTCCAGGCGCCGCCCGTGATGTCCTGGGCGGCCAGGTCCAGCGTGGCCGTCGGCCCGCCAGCGGCGTCGACGATCTTCACCGAACCGCGCACCGAGCCCTGAGCCAGGAAGGCGCCCGGACTGACGGCCACGGTCAAGTCGGCCGTAGCCGGCCGACCGTCACGCAGCGAGGCGGCGCCGCCGGCTTTCAGCCCGCCGGCGTCGATGTCGAGGTCGGAAAGCTCCAGCCCGCCAGGCGCGAAGCTGAACGCGGTCTTGCCGCGCGCCGGTCCGTACTGGCTGGTCGCCTCCAGGGCGGCCGCGCCGTCGGCGCCGTCGGCGCGCTTGGCGAAGGTCACCGCCAGCTTGGCGTCCTTCAGCGGCAGGCGCGGCAGGTCGATGCTGTCGAAGGCCGCATGGAGATCGGCCCGCGGCGCGGTCAGCGTGCCGGTGATCGCCCCGGTCCCGGAGGCCTTGCCGCTGACCTCGACAGGACCCGCACCGAACGGCCCTTCGGCCGACCAGCCGAGCTTGAAGGCCAAGGCGCCGCCGGGGTTCATGACCCCGGACGCCTTCGCATGGGCGGCCGCGCCGTCCAGCTTGCCGTCCGCCACCGAGAGCTTGCCGTTGTCCCAGGCCGCGCGAGCCGAGACCCGCGGCGCGGCGCCGAGCAGGCGGTCCAGTTCGGCCAGGCCGCTGGCGAAGCCCGCGCCCCGCGCTTCGGCGTTGAAGTTCCAGGGCTTGTCGCGAGCCTGGCTCGCCGACCACTTGACCGTGGCCGAACCCTTCATGCCAGGACGGATGGGCGCCAGGGACGCCACCTTGGCCGTGCCGTCGAACGACAGGCCGCCCAGCAGGCCGCGCTGCCCCTCGCCCTCGACGACGATGTTGGGCGCGACGATCTTGGCGCGCTTGATCAGGAAGCGGCCGTCCTTCAGGCGCGCGCCCTCGAAGTCGGCCTTCGGCGACCGGCCCAACGGCGCCAGCAGGCCCTCGCCCGCCCCGCCCTCGCCCGTCGCCGAGGCGCGAATGGTCAGCTCGCCCTTGTTCCAGCCGACGAAAACCGGTCCCTTGGCCCGCGCCAGGCGGTAGCCGAACAGCTCCAGATTGGCCACGTCGCCCGGCCCCTCGACCGAGAAACCGCCGTCGCCGACCTTGAAGATCCCCTGCGCCTTCGCCGCGCCCATCTTCGGAATCGGCGTGATCTTGGAGAGATCCTTCACCGCCGCCGAAAAGGTCACGCCCTCGGGCGCTGTCCTGCGCTTGGTCAGGTCGGCCGGTCCCCGGGCGTCCAGCGACAGGTTGGGCGCGCGGAGCTTCAGCGACAGGTCGGTCAGCGTCCCAGCCTTGCGGCCGACGACATCGACGTCGACCGCCGCGCCGAACATGCGCTCGTAGAGATCGGTGTGGGTGGAGGCCGAGAGATCGACATGGCCGCTGGCCGAACCGCCCTGGGCGTTCCAGGCGCCGCCGGCGCGAAGCGGCACGTCCTGGCCGCTCTGGGCCTTGACGGTGAAGGCGCCGACTTCGGTCGTGCCATTGGCCTTGGCGTCGAGCATGAAGGGACGGTCGCCCGGCAGGCCCAGGCTCCCTGCCAGGGCGCCGCCCTTGGCCTCACGGCCCACCGCGGTCAGCAGCATGGTCTTGTCGCGACCTAGGTCGAAGACAAGGTCGAGATGGTCGCCAGGATGCAACCGGCTGGCCGCCGACAGCCGTCCGGCCTGGCCGCCCATCCGCGCCATTTCGTAGGCGCCCGACAGGTCGAAATCGCCGGCGACGTTGCTGAACGCCGGCCGGGTGACCAGGCGCAGCTTGAAGGCGTCGAGATCGGCCGAGATCGGCGCGGCGCCAGACTTGCCCTTCGGACCCAAGGTCGGGCGGCGCACCAGCGTCACCTGCCGCGCCTCGATGCTTTCGGCATGGAAGCGCCGCCACCAAAGCTCACGCGGCTTCCAGACGACACGCAGGTCCGCGCCCTCCAGCCAGACGCCCTTCTCGTCCGAGATCGTCAGCCGGCGGACGCCGAAGTCGCGCCAGATGTCGCCGGACAGGCCTTCGATCTTCAGCGTGCCGATCCGCCCCAGCTTCAGGCCGCTGGTCCGGGCTTCGAGGAAGGCCCGGCCCTGGGGCGTGATGACGCCGTAGCGCACGACGCCGAGGACGAGCGCGACGATGGCCACCAGGGTGACCGCGATGATGATCAGCAAGCCGGGCCCGCCGACGCGACGCGCGACCTTGGCCGCGGCTTCGGCGACTTGCTCGACAGGTTCTGGCGGCGGCGCGGCGTCGGTCAAAAGCTCTGCCCGATGCTGAGATAGATCTGGAATGCCGAGTCGCCCTCGCGCTTCTCGAGCGGGAAGGCGATGTCGGCGCGGATCGGCCCGAAGCCGAGGTCGTAGCGGACGCCGAAGCCGGCGCCGACGCTGAAGTCGCGGGTGTTGGGGGTCGGCTCGGTCCCCACCGCGCCGGCGTCGATGAACACCACCCCGCCCCACTGCTGGGTGAAGCGGTGGCGCAGCTCGATGGAGCCCTCGAACAGCGAGAGGCCGCCTTGCGGCGTGTTGTCCGACAGGCGCGGGCCGATGGCCTGGTAGGAATAGCCGCGCACCGAACCACCGCCCCCCGAATAGAAGCGCCGCGACGCCGGCACCTCGGGCATGGTGCCGCCCAGCATGGCGCCAAGCTTCAGCCGCCCCGCCAGCACGGTGTCGGCCTCCTTGCCGAACGGGATGTAGGCCGAGCCCTGGGCCTGGGTGCGGATGTAGACCAGGCTGGTCTCGCCGGTGATGGCGGTGGGCTCGGCCCGCGCCTCCACCCGCCAGCCACGCCGCGGATCCAGGATGTTGTCCGAATAGTCCCAGGCATAGGCGCCCAGCGCCGTGAAGGTGGCGAGGTTCAGCCGCTGGCCCACCGGCAGGCCGTTGGCGGTTGTCCGTTCCTGGGTCTGCGACAGGTCGACCGAGAGCCCGTAGGTACGGTAGCGCGTCGTCTGCAGGCGTCGTGTCAGGTCCGCGCTCAATGTGGCGCCGGTTTCGTCGTAGGCGTCGGTGGTGTCGGCGAACACGCGGCTGGTCAGCTTCAGCGTCTGCTGCGGGCGCCCCCAGTGCGGCAGCGCCACCGAGCCCTCCAGGCTCTTCTCCAGCTTGGCGACGCGGGTGGTGATCGTCGTGGTGTCGGCGCGACGCAGGCGGTTGTAGCGGATCCACTTGGCGTCGACGCCCGGGCCTTCGCTGGTCGAGTAGCCGGCCCCGAGTTCCAGGGTCCGCGAGGCGCGATCGGACAGGGTGACCTGGATCGGGCGAAGCCCTTCGGGCGTGGCCTTGTCCTTGGGCGCCAGGGCCACGGAAACCGTGTCGTAGACGCCGGTGTCACGCAGGCGACGCTCAAGTTCGGCGATGTCCTCGGGGTCGTAGACGTCGCCTTCCTTCCAAGGGGCCAGGCGCTGGAGCCACTCGATACGCGTGCGGCCCTTGGTCGACAGATCGACGCCGTCGACCTTCACCAGGTCGCCAGCGGCGATGACGAAGGTCGGGCGGACCGTATGGTCGGCGTGGTCGACGATCACCTGGCGCGGATCGGCGGCTGCGTCGGCGTATCCCAGCTTCTGCACCTGCGCGACCGCGCGGCCTTCGGCGCCGAGAATCTCGGCAGCGCGGCCGGCGGCTCCCTCGGTGAGGCCCAGCACCGAGAAGGCGCGCTCGCGGACGCCCTCGTCGGGCGGCGCGCCCGACCAGTCGATGCGCGGATCGGCGATGACGAACAACTGGCCGGGCGTAACCTTCACCGTGCCGCGCGGCGGGTCGGTCTCGGTGACGTCCGGATCGACGACATAGGCGTAGTAGCCCTCGGCGCGCAGCACGGCCACGGCGTCGTCGGCGGCGTCGCGGGCGCGGCGGCGCGCCTCGGAACGGCTGGCCGGCGGACCGTCGGATTGGGTCAGGGCGCGCTGAATGGCTTCGCGCAGGGCGCGATCCTCGACGCCGGTGATGGTCGCCGATGGTTCGTCCGCTTTAGCCTGAGCCGCCACGGCCGCGATGGCGGCCGCCAAGCCCAGAACTGTCGTCTTACGCACCAAGCCAAGTCCCCGCACGGAGCGCCCCCACGACCTCGTGTAGTCGGGCGCTTCACGGCTGTCACCCGACGAAATGCTGCGGGAGCGAACGATCTCGACTTCTCAGGCCCGGCAATCGGCGCCCAAATGCTAGGCAGTCATGCGCAACCGCGCGGCGAGGGTCGAAATCCGCCGCGAACCTTTTCGAGGCGTTCTAGGTTTCCATCGACCAGCGCCGCTTCGGCGCGGGTCCAAGAGACGGACAATCAACGTGGACACCGGCGTGGCGGCAAAATTACAGAGCCTGGACGAGGCCCCAACCCTGCCGATGACGGGCGCGGCCTATCTGCCAGGCATAGCTTACGACGAGATGTTCGCCGCCGGCGGCGACGTGCGGGCCCACTACGCCCCATTGCAGTCGCGGATGGCGACCCTGGGCGCCTCGGCCCTGGCCGACCGGCAGAAGACGCTGGAGCGCTCGTTCCTGCTGCAAGGCATCACCTTCACGGTCTACGGCGCGGGCAGCGCCACCGAGCGGATCATCCCCACCGACCTTTTTCCGAGAATCATCCCGGCCGCCGAGTGGGCCCGCATCGAATCGGGCCTGACCCAGCGCCTGCAGGCGCTGAACATGTTCCTCGCCGACATCTACGGCGAGCAGAAGATCCTGATGGACGGCGTGGTGCCGCGCGAGCTGGTGCTGGGCGCGCCCTCTTACCGGCGCGAGATGCAGAACCTCTACGTGCCGCACAAGTCGTACGCCAATGTCTGCGGCAGCGACCTGATCCGCGGCCAGGACGGCGAGTTCGCCGTGCTCGAGGACAACCTGCGCGTCCCCTCGGGCGTCTCCTACATGCTGGCCAACCGCGATGCGGCCAAGCGCACCTTCCCGGGCACCTATCGCGAGGCCGGGGTGCGGCCGGTCGAACGCTATCCCGACCTGCTGCTGGCCACGCTCAAGAGCATGAGCGCCGACTGGCGGTCGGACCCGCAGGTCGTGGTGCTGACCCCCGGCGTCTACAACAGCGCCTATTACGAGCACGCCTATCTGGCCCGCCTGATGGGCGTGCCGCTGGTCGAGGGCCGTGACCTCGTTGTCCACGACAACATGGTCTACATGCGCACCACCACCGGCCTGCGCCGGGTGGACGTGATCTATCGCCGGGTCGACGACGACTTCATCGACCCCCTCACCTTCCGCCGGGATTCGTCGCTGGGGGCCGCGGGCCTGTTCAACGCCTATCGCGCCGGCAACGTGGTGATCTGCAACGCCCCGGGCACCGGCGTGGCCGACGACAAGGCCGTCTACGCCTTCGTGCCGGACATCATCCGCTACTACCTGGGCGAAGACACGATCCTGCCCAACATCGAGACCTATCTCTGCCGCGAGAAGAGCCAGCTCAGCCACGTGCTCGACAATCTCGACAAGCTGGTGGTCAAGGCCGTCGGCGCCTCCGGCGGCTACGGCATGCTGGTCGGCCCTCACGCAAGCGCCCAGGAACGCGCCGACTTCGCCGACGCCCTGAAGGCGGACCCCGCCAACTACATCGCCCAGCCGACCATCCAGCTGTCGACCGCCCCCTGCCTCGTGGACGGCCGCATCGAACCGCGCCACGTCGACCTGCGCCCGTTCATCCTGTGCGGCGAGAAGACCATCGTCACGCCCGGCGCCCTCACCCGAGTGGCGCTCAAGCGCGGCTCGCTGGTCGTGAACTCCAGCCAGGGCGGCGGCTCCAAGGACACCTGGGTGCTGGCCGAGGAGAACGGTCACCACAACGGCAATGGCCACGGCAAGGGAGGCCCGCAATGATGCTGGCTCGGGTCGCCGACAGCCTCTACTGGCTGGGCCGCTATATCGAGCGCGCCGAACACCTGTCGCGCCTGTCGAGCGTGATGCTGAACGCCACGCTGGACCAGACCGATTCCGGCATGCAGGCGGTGTGGATAGCCCTGTCGGCCGTCGGCGACGACGGGGCCGGCAAGGTCTCTCCCTTCGAGGCCGCCCGCGCGCTGGTGCTGGATCGCTCGGACCCCAACTCGGTGGTCTCGTCCCTGACCATGGCCCGCGAGAACGCCCGCCAGGTGCGCGACCAGATCACCACCGAAACCTGGGAACGGCTGAACGTCCTCTACCTGCGGGTCACCGATCCTGGGGCCGAGGCCGAGTTCGCCGACAACTCGGTGTCGTACCTGCACGACGTCATCGCCGACGTTCACCTGTTCAAAGGCGCGGCCGACGCCACCATGAGCCACGGCGAAAGCTGGCGCTTCATGATGCTGGGCATGTACCTGGAGCGCGCGCAGCTGGTCTCCAGCCTGCTGGAGGTGTGCTTCGCCCAGGCCCCCAGCCGCGAGATCCACGACCATCTGGCGCTGGTCAGCCTGCTGCGCATGGCCTGCGCCCTGGAACCGTACCTGCGCGTCTACACCGCCGAGATCGAGCCTCGGCACATCCTGGAGTTCCTGGTCTTCGACGAGGACTTCCCGCGCTCGATCCGCTTCGCCACCTCGCGCATCGAGGAGCACCTGACGGCGCTGGCCCGCCACGTCGAGGCCGCCGGTCGTGCGGCCCCCGAGCGCCTGGCCGGCAAGCTGAAGGCGCGCCTGCAATACGCCGATGTCGACGAACTGGAGACCATCGGCGCCGGAGCGCTGCTGACCACCGTGGTCAACGAGTGCGCCCGCATCCACGAAGCCATCTACGAGACCTTCGTCTCCTACCCCCTCGAACTCAGACTGCCGGCCTGACCATGCTGCTCGAAATCCGCCACGTCACCCAGTACCACTACGAGCGCCCTGTCCGCGAAAGCCTGATGGAGCTTTGGATGCAGCCCCAAAAGGGCGCGCGCCAGCGGCTGGTCAGCTTCGAGCTGGACGTCGAGCCGGCCGCCCAGCTGTTCTCCTATCCCGACAGCTTCGGCAACGCCGTCTATCACTTCGACGTCCCCCACCCGCATGACCGTCTGACCATCATCGCCCGCTCTGCGGTGGAGACCGAGCACGCGGCCGAACTGCCCGACAAGCTCGACATCGGCGAATGGGACCGTCTGCGCAGCGAGTTCGTGCGCGGGGAATGCTTCGACTTTCTGCGCCCGCACGGCTTCGTGCAGACGACCGAGCGCCTTTCGGCCTTCATCGCCCAGCACGACCTGGAGGCCCTGCGCCGCCAGGATCCGCTGACCGCCCTGCGGCGCCTGAACGAGACGCTCTACCAGTCGTTCGGCTACCAGCCGGGGCTTACCGACGCCGACAGCCCCATCGATCTGGCGCTGGAAGCCGGCAGCGGCGTCTGCCAGGACTTCGCCCACATCATGCTGGCCATCTGCCGCAGCTGGGGCCTGCCGGCGCGCTATGTGTCGGGCTACCTGTTCACCGACCGTGACGCGGGGGACCGCTCGGATCCCGACGCCACACACGCCTGGATCGAGGTGTTCCTGCCGAGCCTGCGTTGGGTGGGTTTCGACCCGACCAACAACTGCCTGACCGGCGAGCGCCACGTGGCCGTGGCCGTGGGTCGCGACTATGCCGACGTCACGCCCTCGCGCGGAGTCTACAAGGGCGACGCCGAGAGCCATCTGGCAGTCGGCGTCACGGTCCGCCGGGCCCGCGCGGCCCTGGCCGAGCCGGAATTCCTGCGCCTGGCCAAGCCTGCCTCGTTCGGCGCCCGCCGGCGCAACGGCGACGCCGCCGTCCACCAGGACCAGCAGCGTCAGCAGCAGCAACAACAGCAGCAGCAGTAGGACAGCCGCCTTGCCGAAAACCTCGTCCTTCGACACGCTCAGGATGAGGTTTTTCAGGCGCCGACGCCTAGCATGGTCCTCACCCTGAGCCCGTCGAAGGGCGAGGACCACGCACTGGGCTCAGAAACTAGTCGATCTTCACGAACGGCGTCGCGCCGCTGGTCACCTTGGGCAGTTCGCCATTCCACTTCTCGATGGCCTGCTGCTGCAGGACCTGGGGATTGGCGCGGATCGCCTCGCCCTTGATGCGGATCGCCTCGGCCTCGCCGCGCGCCTTGGCGATGGCGGCGTTGGCGAGCGCCGTCTCCTTGGCCTCCAGCGCCTTGGCCGCCAGGGCCTCCTGTTCCAGCTTGGTCTTCTCCTGCATGCGGTCAACCACGGCGCTCGGGTAGCGGATCGAACCGATCCAATCCATCTGCGACACGCTCACGCCGTGGCGGGCCCACTTGCCCGACACCCGCGCCAGCGCCTTCTGGACGACCATCTGGCGACCGCCGCTGTAGAGCGTCTCGACCGACACCCGCTCGGTCTCGGCGGCGATGGCCGAACGCACGTCGTTGCGGATCGGGCCATCCAGCAGTTGGTCGAAGGTCAGGCGGTAGGTCTGGTACAGCATGGGCGCCGAAGCCGGATTGACCTGCAACGTCACCGACACGTCGGCCGTCATCGGAAGGCCGGTGTTGTCGCTGAACGACAGCTCCTCGTTCTCGTTGCCACGCTCGTCACGGTCGCGGGTGTAGCTGTAGGTGCGCTGGATCACCGGGAACTGGACGATCTTCTCGCCAATCCCCCGGAAGTACCAGCGCGCCGGCAAGGCCTCGGGCGCTACGCCCGCGCCCGAGCCCAGGGTCCTGATCTTGACCCCGACATTGCCCGGCTCGACCGTCGTGCCCTGCGAGATCACCGAGCACGAGCCGAGCACCAGCACGGCGCCGGCTATAACGACGAGCGTGATCGCCCGCGAGTTCAGCGGCGAATGAATGGACATGGATTTTCCCTCAATGCGCCTTGGGCGCGCGTTTCGAAGCGGTCGGCGGGCGGGTCGCGATGGCGATGAACCGCGAGGCCAGGAAGATCAGTCCGGCCGCGCCGAGCGCGAAGGCGAGCGGCGCCGCGATCAGTCCCAGGTCCGTGCCCGAGCCCCACAAAGGACCCACGACGACGCGAACCAGGACGACCGCGAGGAGCACCCAGATCGTAAGAAGTGCGACAGCTTTCCCCAACATCCCCTCAGCCCTCATGGACCGGCGATATTCAATAGCTAGGCAGGGTAAGGCGCCCCTTCAATCAGAGCGCCCAGAAATTGCCGCGATTTAATCTTCGTCGAAATAGCCGGAAAGGGGCGGCGCTCAGGCCGCGTAGACGTAGCTCTTGCCGACGGCCAGCTTCACCACGCCAGTGAAGCGATCGGCGTCGGCGCGCGAGGCGGCGATTTCGATCCGAGCGCCGTCGGCCAGCACGGCGTCGACCCGCGCTAGCGCGCCCTGGGCGTTGACGCGCTCGACCTTGGCCTCCACACCGTCATCGGCCAGCACGAAGTCGTGCGGCCGCACGAAGGCCACAGCCGCGCCGTCCGCGACGCCCGCCGCCGGCAGCACCAGAGGACCGGCGATGAACTTGCCGCCCTCGACCTTCCCCTCGAAACGATTGGATTCGCCGACAAAGCCGCAGACGAAGGCCGAGGCCGGATTGTCATGCACCTCGCGCGGGGTGCCGATCTGCTCGATCTGGCCCTTGTTGAGGATCGCCACGCGGTCGGCCAGTTCCAGGGCCTCTTCCTGGTCGTGGGTCACGAAGATGGTGGTCACGCCGGTGGCGTCGTGCACGCGGCGCAACTCCTTGCGCAGCGACTTGCGCACCGTGGCGTCCAGTGCGCCGAACGGCTCGTCGAGCAGCAGCACGCTGGGCTGCACGGCCAGGGCGCGCGACAGGGCCACCCGTTGACGTTGCCCGCCCGACAGCTGCGAGGGATAGCGGCCGCCCAGGCCATCCAGCTCGACCAGTTTCAGAAGCTCGTCGACGCGCTTGGCGATCTCGGCCTTCGGCGGCTTGTCCTTGCCCTTCCGCACGTCCAGGCCGAACGCGATGTTCTTGGCGACGGTCATGTGCTTGAACAGCGCGTATTGCTGGAAGACGAAGCCGACCCGGCGCGCGGCGGCCGAGGCGTAGGTGACGTCCTTGTCGTGGAACAGCACTTGGCCCGCGTCAGGGAACTCCAGGCCCGCGATAGCGCGCAGCAAGGTGGTCTTGCCCGAGCCCGACGGACCCAGCAGCGCCAGCAGCTCGCCGTCGGCGATCTCGAGGTCGACATTGTTCAGCGCCGGATAGCGGCCGAACTGCTTCTGGACGGAACGGATGGAGATGGTCATGAGGCGTTCCGTTTAGTGGCCGCCCCGGCGCACGGCCGGTTGGGCGACTTCGAGGGCGGTCTTCAGCACGAGGGTGACGATGGCGAGCAGGCACAGCAGGGCCGCCACCGCGAACGCCCCCACGAAGTCGTACTCGTTGTAGAGGATCTCGACATGCAGCGGCATGGTGTTGGTCAGGCCGCGGATGTGGCCGCTGACCACCGACACGGCGCCGAACTCGCCCATGGCGCGGGCGTTGCACAGCAGCACGCCGTACAGCAGGCCCCAGCGTACGTTGGGCGTGGTCACCCGCCAGAAAGTGTAGAGACCCGAGGCGCCCATAGAGATGGCCGCCTCTTCCTCACTGGTGCCCTGCTCCTGCATCAGCGGGATCAGTTCACGGGCGACGAACGGAAAAGTCACGAACACCGTGGCCAGCACGATACCCGGCACGGCGAAGATGACCTTCAGGTCGTTGTCGAGCAGCCATTCGCCCAGCCAGCCCTGCATGCCGAACACCAGCACGTAGATCAGGCCGGCGACCACCGGCGACACCGAGAACGGCAGGTCGATCAGGGTGATCAGGAAGGCCTTGCCCGGGAAGTCGTGCTTGGCCACGGCCCAGGAAGCGCAAAGGCCGAATATGGCGTTGAACGGCACGGCGATGGCCGCCGTCAGCAGGGTCAGCTTCACCGCCGCCAGCGCGTCCGCGTGCAGCACGGCTTCAACGGCCGCCGGCACGCCCTTGCGCAGGGCCTCGGCGAACACGGCCACCAGCGGCAGGATCAGCACCAGCGCCAGGAAGACCATGACGACGCCGATGACCAGCGCCTTGACCCAGGTCGGATCCTCGGTGGGGTGACGGGCGCGCGCCATCAGACGAACCTCCGCGAAAAGGCCTGGATGGCGTTGATGACGAACAGCATCACGAACGAGACCACCAGCATGACCACCGCGATCGAGGCGGCCTGGGCGTACTGGAACTGCTCGAGCTGGATGATGATCAGCAGCGGCGCGATCTCGGACTTGTAGGGCATGTTGCCGGCGATGAAGATCACCGAGCCGTATTCGCCCACCCCTCTGGCGAAAGCCATGGCGAAGCCGGTCAGCCAGGCCGGGCCCAGCGCCGGCAGGATCACCCGCCAGATCGTCTGCAGACGGCCCGCGCCCAGACTGGCCGAAGCCTCCTCGACGTCGGCCGACAGGTCGCGCATCACCGGCTCGATCGTGCGGACCACGAACGGCAGGCCGATGAAGATCAGGGCGATGGTGACGCCGACCGGATTGTAGGCGGCCTTGATCCCCAGCGGCGTCAGGAACTGGCCGATCCAGCCATTGGGCGCGTAGAGGGTGGCCAGGGCGATGCCGGCCACCGCCGTCGGCAGGGCGAACGGCAGGTCGACCAGGGCGTTGATGACGGTCTTGCCCGGAAACTCGTAGCGGACCAGGGCCCAGGTGGTCAGCACGCCGAACACGCCGTTGGCGATGGCGGCGACCAGGGCCGCGCCGAAGGTCAGGCGATAGGCCGCCAGGGCCCGCTCGGAAAAGGCGGCGGCCACGAACTCGGACGGCGACAGCTCGGCCGCCTTCAGCGCCACGGCCGACAGCGGGATCAGCACGACCAGCGACAGGATCGACAGCGTGACGCCCAGGGTCAGGCCGAACCCGGGAATCGCAGACCGACGGCGAAACAGCGGACGACGCGCCACGGCGGGACGTTGCGCGGCAGGGGATTCGGCGGTCATGTCCTGATCGTCGTCCTGGTTCCGGCTGCGGCTCGCGGCCTCAAAGTGAACAAACGCGCGGGCTGCGCCTCGACGTCGAAGCGGCGCCAAGTTGGTGCGCTTAAATCTCCACTGCGCCGATGGGGTCAATTGAGATTTCTCGGGCGAGCCCCGTAGAAAAACTGTCCCTTCCGCAACCTGCCCCGCGCAAGCCAAACCGCGAAGCGAAATCGCAGGTCGAACTCAACCCGCAAAGTACAAGTTTCATAATATGAAACAACAGTGCAATTTATGGGAAACTTGTTGCGACTTTCGGTCGGCATGCGAAGATCGCACCAACAACGCGCATAATCCCTCGGGGGGAAGCCCAATGCCTCTTCGCCTTCACAAGGCCGCCATGCTGGCCTCGGCCGCCGCTTCGTTGCTGGCCCTGCCCGCTCTCGCCGCCCCGCGCCAGGTCGAACATCTCGATCGCGGCCTCGTCGCCGCCCCTGCCATAGATGGCGGTGTGCTGGTCGCCTGGCGCTACACTGGCGAGGACGCCCTGGGCCTGGCCTTCAATGTCTATCGCGACGGCAAGAAGCTGAACGCCAAGCCGCTCGCCTTCGCCACCAACTTCGTCGACAAGGCCGGCGTCGCCGGCGCGCGCTACACGCTCAAGGCGGTGACCAAGGGCAAGGAAGGCCCGGTCGAGGGCGAGACCATCGCCCTGAAGGACGGCTTCCTGACCATCCCGCTCGACAAGCCGAAGGGCGGCGTGACGCCAGACGGCGTGGCCTACGAATACACCGCCAACGACGCCAGCGTCGGCGACCTCGACGGCGACGGCCGCTACGAGATCGTCCTGAAGTGGGATCCGACCAACTCCAAGGACAACGCCTTCTCGGGCTACACCGGGCCGGTGCTGCTGGACGCCTACCCCCTGGACGGCAAGCGCCTGTGGCGCATCGACCTGGGTCGCAACATCCGCGCCGGCGCTCACTACACCCAGTTCCAGGTCTTCGACTTCGACGGCGACGGCCGCGCCGAGATCGCCGTGCGCACTTCGGACGGCACGGTCGACGGCGCGGGCAAGGTGCTGGGCGACGCCAACGCCGACTGGCGCGAAGGGCCCGAAGAGCGCCCGACCAATGACAGGACCGGCGCCGAGATCAAGCCGGACGGCACGAAGGTGGCCAAGCTCACCGGCCGCATTCTCAAGGGCCCCGAGTTCCTGACCGTGTTCGACGGCCGCACCGGCGCGGCGCTCGACTCGGTTCCCTTCTCGGCCCCGCGCGCGCCGGACACCGACGCGCCCAGCGCCGAGCAGATGACCAAGCTCTGGGGCGACGGCTACGCCAACCGCTCCGACCGCTTCCTGGCGGGCACGGCCTATCTGGACGGCGAGCATCCCAGCATCATCATGGGCCGCGGCTACTACGCCCGCACCACGGTCAGCGCATGGGACTTCCGCAACGGCAAGATCACCCAGCGCTGGCTGTTCGACAGCGCCGCGCCCGGCGTGCCCGAAGGCTTCGGCGGCCAGGGCAACCACCAGCTGTCGATCGGCGACGTCAACGGCGACGGCCGCGACGAGATCGTCTACGGCTCGATGGCGCTGGACGCCGACGGCAAACCGCTGTGGACCGCCAAGCTCTATCACGGCGACGCCCTGCACCTGGGCGACCTGGACCCGGAACGCCCGGGCCTTGAGCGCTTCGGCGTCAACGAGAGCCCGAAGATGAACGGCGGCATCGGCTCGGCCATGGTCGACGCCAAGACCGGCGAGGTTCTCTGGACCACCCCCACCGAGAGCGACACCGGCCGCGGCGTGGCCTTCGACATCGATCCCCGCTTCCCGGGCGCCGAAGCCTGGGCCAGCAATTCCAGCACGCTCTACACCGTCAAGGGCAAGCCGATCGAAGGCGTCAAGCATCCGCCGCAGATGAACTTCGGCGTCTGGTGGGACGGCGACGAACTGCGCGAGCTGCTCGACCGCAACAAGATCTTCAAGTGGGACTGGCTCAAGGGTGAGAGCAAGGTGCTGCTGAACGCCGAGGGCATGACCTCGAACAACGGCACCAAGGCCACCCCCACCCTGTCGGCCGACATCCTGGGCGACTGGCGCGAGGAGGTGATCCTGCGCTCGGAGGACAATACCTTCCTGCGCATCTACGTGACGCCCTACCCGACCGACCGCCGCCTGGTCAGCCTGATGCACGATCCGGTCTATCGCGCCGGCGTCGCCTGGCAGAACACCGCCTACAACCAGCCGCCGCACACCAGCTTCTACCTGGGGCACGGCATGAAGAATCCCGCGCGTCCGAACGTCGTCGCCGTGAAGGTGAAGCCATGAGAAACGTCCTGATCGGCCTGGCGACCGCCTTCGCCGTCGCCCTGCCCGCCCTCGCCCCCTGCGCTTTCGCCCAGGCCCCGGCTGCGCCCGCGGCCGCCCCGCCGCGCGAATGGATCGACAAGGACACCGGCCACCGCGTCGTGCGCCTGTCGGACGAGCCGGGCTCGAGCAGCCTCTACTTCAACTACAACGGCTACACGCCCCAGGGCGACAAGCTGGTCATCGCCACGCCCAAGGGCCTGAGCACGGTCGAACTGGCCAACCGCAAGCTGGCCCCGCTGGTCGAGGAGAACGGCAAGTTCCTGTTCGTCGGCCGCAAGACGCGCTCGGCCTACTACATCGTCACCGAAGGCCAGACCCGGGTGGTCAAGGCCGTCGACATCGACAGCAAGAAGGTCCGCGTCGTCGCCCGGTTCGACCGCGGCGACATCCAGACGATCAACGCCGACGAGACCCTGCTGGGCGGCGTGGTCGTGACCAAGCCCGAGATCGAGACCCGCCCCGACGGCATGCTCAAGCGCGACAACCGCTTCGACCAGGCCGACTACGCAGCCAACGGCCCGGACGGCAAGCCGCTGTCCTTCGCCGAGGCCAAGGAGGTGCGCCTGAACGAGCGGCTCGAGTCGAAGATCCCCATGGAGATGTTCGTCATCGACACCCGCACCGGTGAAAAGCGCGTGGTGCACGCGGCCACCGACTGGCTGAACCACCTGCAGTTCTCGCCGACCGACCCGAACCTCCTGATGTTCTGCCACGAGGGTCCCTGGCACAAGGTCGACCGCCTGTGGTTGCTGCGCACCGACCAGGCGAACGCCAAGCCGGTGAAGATCCACACGCGCACCATGAACATGGAGATCGCCGGCCACGAGTGGTTCAGCGCCGACGGCAAGACCGTCTGGTACGACCTGCAAACCCCGCGCGGCGAAGACTTCTGGGTCGCCGGCTACGAGATCGCGACCGGCAAGCGCACCTGGTACCACGTCCAGCGCAACGCGTGGTCGGTGCACTTCAACACCAGCCCGGACGGCAAGCTGTTCGCCGGCGACGGCGGCGACAGCGAGATGGTCGCCCACGCGCCGGACGGAAAGTGGCTGTACCTGATGCACCCGCGCGGCATTCCGGACGTCGCCGGCATCCATGCCCCCGACGCCGAGCACCTTATCCGCCCAGGCGTCATCGACGCCGAGAAGCTGGTCAACATGAGCGGCCACGACTACCGCCTGGAGCCCAACGTCAACTTCACGCCCGACGGCAAGTGGCTGGTGTTCCGCTCCAACATGCACGGCGCCAACCACGTCTATGCGGTGGAGTTGGCGAAGGCGAATTAGACACCGGGATTAAGCCCTCGTCCTTCGACAAGCTCAGGATGAGGGCTAATTCCGGCCTTGCAGTAAATCCTCGCCCTGAGCCTGCCGAAGGGCGGGGATTTCCCCCTTGAGCTCGGCTGCCGCCCTCTCCTCCCGCACCCGCCACTTGGCCTTGAGCTTATGGGAGGTCTCTCTTGACCCGTCGGGGCTCCACCCCGGCGGGCCGAAGAGATAGCCGATAACCTCGCGCGGCGAGCGGCTTCCCGCCAGGTCCTTCCCGATGCCGATCCACTCGTGGAAGACGTTGGCCAGGAGATTGAAGTTCGGCAGGTTCCGCACGATGCCGTATCGACAGGGCTCGGCGTCGTCTTCGGCGATGAAGGTGCCGAACATCCGGTCCCAGATGATCAGGATCCCCGCGTAGTTGGCGTCGAGATAGCGCGGGTTGCGGGCGTGGTGTACGCGATGGTGCGAGGGCGTGTTGAATACCGCCTCGAACCAGGCCGGCATGCGCCGCACGGCCTCGGTATGGATCCAGAACTGGTAGACGAGGCTGATCCCCTTCTGGATCGCCACCATGGCCGGCGGAAAGCCCAGGAACGACAGCGGCAGCCACAAGAGCCAGGTCCCAGCTACCCCTCCCGTCCAGGTTTGCCGCAGGGCCGTGGTCAGATTGTAGTGGGTCGAGCTGTGATGGTTGACGTGGCTGGCCCACCAGAAGCGCCGCTCGTGGCTCAGGCGGTGGAACCAGTAGTAGGTCAGGTCCTCGGCGAAGAAAAGCACGACCCAGGCCCAGATCGCCGTCATCGGGATCGTGAACAGCCGATGCTGGTAGACCCACAGGCTTGCGGCGAACACCGCGCCGCCGGTCAGCAGCCCGGCGATCGTGCTGCCTAGTCCCATCAGCAGCGAGGTCGCCGCGTCGCGCGGCTCGTAATTGGCCCTGGCCTTGCCGAAACGGGCGAGCAGGACCTCCAGCACGATCGCGATCACGAAGAACGGGATGGCGAGTTGGACAGGATCGAAGGCGGGTTTCATGCGGCGGCCTCCAGGGGCGGCCAGGGGCGCTCGCCCAGGCGAAGACGCGGCGCGCCGTCGACGGCCGCCAGGCGCACGCGCCCATCGGCCGGACTGGCCGCCACGACGTCGCGCCAGGCCGCAGAGCGGGCCACGTAGCCGTCGCCCTTGCGCCAGAGCACCAGCGCCAGGTCTCCCGCGCGAGCCACAACGGCGGCGGCGTCGCCGGCGATCCAGACCGCCTCGGCACGGTGATCCGGGAACTCTTCGGCCAGCAGAGCCCGCGCCGCGACCTCGTCCAGCGGCGGCGACGGCCGGGCGATCCTCGCCCAGGCCGACAGCCCCACCAGCAGGGCCACGGCCAGCGCCGAGCCCAGCAATTGTATGAGCAGCGCGTTGTTCATCGCCGCCTCCTCCCCCGTGTTGGTCGAAGGTCTGGCCGACCAGCGATCACGTCAAGCGGCAGAACGGGGGTTTACGCGACTGGATTCGCCGCTCAAGTTGCGAATCGCACGCATCACGCGGGGTAAGGGAAACGGGTATGTCTTTGATGTTCGAACCGCTGCGCAAATATGCGCAGTTCTCCGGCCGGGCTCGCCGTTCGGAATACTGGCTCTTCGCGCTGTTCACCTTCGCCGTCAGCATCGCCATCACGATCCTGCGGCTGATCGTCAGCGGCCCTCAAAGCCTGGAGAGCGGCAGCTTCGACGCCCTGGGCCTGGTCAGCCTGGCCTTCTCGCTGGCGATGTTCATTCCCAGCCTCGCGGTCTCGTTCCGCCGCCTGCACGACACCGACCGTTCGGCCTGGTGGATCCTGATCGGCCTGATCCCGCTGATCGGCGCGATCGTGCTGCTGGTCTTCTACATCCTGCCCGGCACGACGGGCCCGAACAAGTTCGGCCCGGACCCGAAGCAGACCCACACGGACGCCGCCGAAACCTTCGCCTGAGGCTTCGACGAGGCAAGCCAAAGCGCGCCGCCCTCGCAGGGAGAGCGGCGCGCTTTTTCTTTGCGGCAAGCCCTTAGAACTTGCGGGCGTAGCCCACCGACACGACGTTGGCGTCATCGGCGTCGTTGTCGCGGAACTGCTGACGCGTGTAGTCGACGCGCACGCCGTTCTTGTCGTCGAACTTGTACTGGGCGCCGACGCCATAGTTGACGCTGTCGGCGTCGAACTTGTTCTCCACGCCGGCCAGCTTCTGCTTGAACTGCGTGTTGCCGTAGCCGACGCGACCGATCAGGTCGATGTTCGGGGTCACCGGCAGGAAGCCGACGCCATAGACCGCGGCCGAGTGGGTCTGCTCGATACTGGAGCGGACGCCGGCGCGGTCGATGTTGTCGTCCTTCACGCCGCCGGACAGTTCGCCCTCGACGCCGAAGTGCGGGGTCAGCTTCGCGCCCAGGCGGCCCTGGATGGCGCCCGTGTCGGCGCCTTCGGCGCGCGAGCTGTTGTAACCGAGATTGCCGTAGATCTCCGGCGAGCTCGATTGAGCATGGGCCAGGACCGGAACAGCAGCGACCGACATGGCGGCCACGGCCGCAGACATGAGAACCTTCATTATTTTTACTCCTGGTACTGGGATTTCTTGTGCTCCCTCAGCCTCCTTTGGGTATTGGGGCAACGAGGCCCGTATTTGACCGCACCCTGACCTGTTTGGGGCCATTGCGTGACGTTTCCGACATTTGGACCGGTGATTATGGCCGCCTGCCGAAAGTTCCGCTGCGGCAGGTCGAATAGCCGCAACCGATGCAGGCAGGACACGCCCGCTTGGCAGGTGACGGCGGCGCGGGGCGTGCTATTGATCGCGTCCAAACAGTGATCAGATCGGCGCGCCCATGTCGCGCGCCGGCCCATCGGGACCGCCGCCTTGCATCAAGCCGTCATCGCCGCCACGGGGCTCTACACCCCGCCGTTCAGCATCTCGAACGTAGAACTGGTCGACGCCTTCAACGCCTATGTCGAACGCTTCAACGCCGCCAACGCCGAGGCCATCGCCGCCGGCGAGGTCACGGCCCTCGCCCCCTCCTCGCCGGAGTTCATCGAGAAAGCTTCGGGCATCAAGGCCCGCTACGTGATGAACAAGGACAGCATCATCGACCCCGAGGTCATGCGTCCGAACCTGCCCGAGCGACCCAACGACCAGATCTCGATCCTGGCCGAGATGGCCGTTAAGGCCGCACAAGCGGCCATCGACGCCTGGGGCAAGCCGGTCAGCGAGATCGGCGCGGTGATCTGCGCGGCCTCGAACATGCAGCGCGCCTATCCGGCCATGGCCATCGAGGTGCAGCAAGCGCTGGGCATCGAGGGCTTCGCCTTCGACATGAATGTCGCCTGCTCGTCTGCCACCTTCGGCATCAAGACCGCCGCCGACTTCATCGCCACCGGCAGCGCCAAGGCCGTGCTGATGGTCAATCCTGAGATCTGCTCGGGCCACCTGAACTTCAAGGACCGCGACAGCCACTTCATCTTCGGCGACGTGGCCACGGCCGTGATCCTGGAAGAGGCCTCGCAGGCGACGGGCGGCTGGGAGATCCTCGGCACGCGCCTGAAGACCCAGTTCTCGAACAACATCCGCAACAACTTCGGCTTCCTGAACAACGCCGCCCCGGAAGGCGTGGGCGCCAGGGACAAGCTGTTCGTGCAGGAAGGCCGCAAGGTGTTCCGCGAGGTGGTGCCGATGGTCAGCGAGATGATCGTCGAGCACGCCGGCGACATCGGCCTGGACGCCACGGCCCTCAAGCGCCTGTGGCTGCACCAGGCCAACATCAACATGAACGACCTGATCGCCCGCAAGGTGCTGGGCCGCGATCCCGAGGCCGGCGAGAACGTCATCATCCTCGACGAGTACGCCAACACCAGCTCGGCCGGCTCGATCATCGCCTTCCACAGCGCCAACGACGATTTCGCCCCCGGCGACACGGGCCTGATCTGCAGCTTCGGCGCCGGCTATTCGGCCGGCACGGTGTTCGTCAGGAAGCGCTAGCCGCGAGCCGCCCGATCGAAGGCCATCCCCGATGGATGGCCTTCGTCCCTTATCCGGGCGAGGCCGAGGCTCGCATGCGCTCCAGCGCCACGGCCACGGGCGCGCCGGCGCCCTGGGCCAGCGTCCAGCCGTCGCGCGTCCGGCCGATGGCGTAGCAGCGGCGCGACCCGCGCTCCTCGTCCAGACACAGCTTTCCGCCGGCGACGGCGTAGCGCCCCTTCGACCAGCCGAAGTCGTGCCGCTCGAACCACGTCCCGTCGGCCTTCAGCGCGATGCCGTCCATCCCGACCGGCAGGTTCGGAAAGACCACGATACGGTCGGCGAAAGCCGCCTTGGCCACGGCGTCAGGCGCCGCCTGCGAAACGGGCTTGGGATGCGCAGCCTTCCATTCCATGGCTCGCCGGATGCGGCGACCGACAGCCGGATGGTCGTAGAACATGACCTCCTCCAGCCTCCCGGGCATAGGCGCGCGATACTCGACCGTCTTAATCAACGCCTTGGCCAGGCCGTCCGGCTCGTCGAAGTGGACCAGGCTGTAGCGGTCGGCGTCGCTCTCGATGATGCGGATCAGGCTGTTGGTCACCGGCGTCGCCAGAAGCAGCAGCACGGCCAGCACCGCGCTCAGCACCGGCAGGCCGGCTGGATCGGACAGCCCCCTGATCCCCTCGCCGCCCATCAGGCGGCACGCCGGCGCGAACAGCCGGTCGACGAGGAAGAAGGCCAGGATCGCCAGCAGGCTCGTCACGCCCACGATCCACAAGGCGTGCTGATGGGCGTAGTGGCCTATCTCGTGCCCGACCACCCCGCGCACCTCGGCGATGTCCGCGCCCTTCTTGAACATGGTGTCGCTCATCGCCACGCGAGCCGAGCCGAACAGGCCCGAGACGTTGGCGGTATAGGCGTTTGACTGCTTGGAGCCGTCGTAGATGAAGATTTTGTCCGACGGCACGCCGACCTGACGCGCCATGGCGACGACCTCGTCACGGACCGGTCCGGCCGGCGCGGGCGTGTATTTGTTGAAGATCGGCTCGATGTAAGGCGGCCCGAGCAGCATGCCGATGGCGATGAAGACCGCGGTCAGTCCGCCGCCCCACAGCCACCAGGTGCGCGGCGCCTTGCGGATCAGGGCGTATAGGAAGGCGAAGAACAGACCGCCGATCAGGCCGGTGAGAACCAGCAAGATCGTGCTTTCCGTCAACCAGCCGATGAAGCTCTGGCTGGTCAGGCCGTACTGCCTGGGCCGCCACCAGTCGCTGTAGATGCTCCAGGGCAGCGACAGCACGGCGTCGAAGACGATGTAGAGTCCGCCGATCCAGTAGCTGACCAGCAGCGGGCGGTTTCGCCGTCCCTCGAACCTGCGCCTCAGCACGACGAGCACGCCGCTGCGTACGATCAGGAACGCGACCAGCAAGGCGACCAGCGCGCCCCATAACAGCAGCCAGTGGCCGCCGTGCGTATAGGCGACCGCCTTGGCGTGCGCCTCTGGCGAAATCTGCGCCAGATAGGCCGCCGTGGCCGCGGCCGGATCGAAGGTGTGGGCCATCCGCGCTTCCCCCGAAAAGCAAACAGTCGGCAGCAAGCCAGAGCGAACGGACCACGTCAGGTTAAATCGCCGTCAGGTCGTGCTTGAACGCCCATGCAGCCGCCTTGCCCCTGGCGGCGCCGGCGCAGCGGTATAGAACTGGACCGATGACCTTTGCTTCGAGGCCCGCCATGCGATTCCCCGCTCGCCGTGACATCCTGCTCGGCCTCGGGGCCGGGAGCGCGCTGGCCCTGGCCGGCTGCGGCGGCAAGGAGTCAGCCGGCGGCCAGAGCGGCGCGGCCCGCGTGGAGGCGACCAAGACCCTGCGGATCGGCCTGGAAGGCACCTACCCGCCGTTCAACTTCCAAGGCCCGGACGGCCAGCTGACCGGCTTCGACGTCGAGTTCGGCAAGGCCCTGGCCGACCAGATGAAGGTGAAGCCGCAGTTCGTCGCCGCCCCGTTCGCGGGCCTGCTGGGCGCGCTGGAATCGGGCCGCACCGATGTCGTCATCAACCAGATCACCATCACGCCCGAACGGGCGGCCAAGTACGACTTCTCCAAGCCCTATACGGTCTCGGGCATCCTGATCATCGTACCCAAGGGCAAGGCTGGCATCACCGGCCCCGCCGACCTCGCCGGCAAGAAGGTCGGCGTGGGCTTGGGCACCCATTACGAGCAGTGGCTGCGCCAGAACCAGCCCAAGGCCGAGGTCCGCACCTACGACGACGACCCGACCAAGTACCAGGACCTGCGGGCCGGCCGCATCGACGCGGTGCTGAACGACCGTCTGGTGGCCGCCGACTTCCTGAAGACCGCGCCGGACCTGGTCGCGGCCGGCCCGCCCTTCGCCCAGCAGAGCCAGGGCGTGGTGATGAAGCGCGACCCGGCCCTGAAGGTCCTGATCGACGAGGCCATCGACGCCCTGCGGGCCGACGGACGCCTGGCCGCCATTTCGCAGAAGTGGTTCGGCCTGGACGTGACCCACTAGCCGATGGACGCCGCCGAACTCATAGCCCAGTCGGTTCCGCTGCTGCTGAAAGGCGCGGGCTATACCGTGCTGCTCAGCCTGATCGGCATGGGCCTTGGCCTCGTGCTCGGCTTTGGCCTGGCGCTGATGCGGCTGTCACGCTCGCCGTTCCTTCGCTGGCCGGCGGCGATCTATGTCTCGGCGTTCCGGGGCACGCCGCTCCTGGTGCAGCTGTTCCTGATCTATTACGGCCTGCCCCAGTTCGGCGTCGAGCTGCCGCCGCTGGCGGCGGCCGGTATCGGCTTTTCCCTGAACGTGGCCGCATACGCCGGCGAGATCCTGCGCAGCGCCATCGCCGCCGTCGACAAGGGCCAACGGGAGGCGGCCGCAGTTCTGGGGCTGTCGCCGAGCCAGGCCATGCGCCGGATCATCCTGCCCCAGGCCGCCCGCACCGCCGTGGCGCCGCTGTCCAACAGCTTCATCAGCCTGGTGAAGGACACCTCGCTGGCCGCGACCATCCAGGTGCCCGAACTGTTCCGCCAGGCCCAGCTGATCACCGCCCGGACGTACGAGATCTTCGCCATGTATCTCAGCGCCGCGGCCATCTACTGGATCGTCTCCAGCCTGCTGGCGCTGGGCCAGGGGTGGCTGGAACGCCGCGCGGAGGCCCGCCGATGAGCGCCATCGAGGCCAAGGGCCTGTCCAAGCGCTTCGGCGACACGGCCGTGCTGAACGGCGTCGACCTGGCGGTGGCGCCCGGCGAGGTGGTGGCCGTCATCGGCCCCAGCGGCTCGGGCAAGAGCACCCTGCTGCGCTGCCTGGCGGGCCTGGAGACGCTGAACGGCGGAACCCTGTCGATCGCCGGCGTCGCGTCCGGCGGCAAGGTCCCCCTGGCCCGCGCCCTGAAGGGGCGGGTCGGGTTCGTGTTCCAGAACTTCAATCTCTTCCCGCACAAGACCGCGGTCGAGAACGTCGCCGAGGCGCCGATTGTCGTGCGCGGCGATCCGCCCGCCAAGGCCCGGGAACAGGCCCTGGCGCTGCTGACCAAGGTGGGCCTGGCCCATCGGGCCGACGCCTATCCGGGCGC
This sequence comes from Caulobacter zeae, assembly GCF_002858925.1. Lineage (GTDB taxonomy): Bacteria > Pseudomonadota > Alphaproteobacteria > Caulobacterales > Caulobacteraceae > Caulobacter > Caulobacter zeae. Next base: position 62,550 of record NZ_PJRS01000018.1, on the reverse strand, counting down.
CCTCTCCGGCGGCCAGCAGCAGCGCTGCGCCATCGCCCGGGCCCTGGCCATGGATCCGGAGGTCATTTTGTTCGACGAACCGACCTCGGCGCTCGATCCAGAGCTCGTGGGCGAGGTGCTGGCGGTCATTCGCGACCTGGCGGCCGAGAAGCGGACCATGGTCATCGTCACCCACCAGATGGACTTCGCCCGCGAGGTCGCCGACCGAACGATCTTCATGGATGAGGGCGCGATCCTGGAGGAAGGCCCGTCGGCGATCCTGTTCGCCGAACCCCGCGAAGAGCGAACACAAAGGTTTCTCAGCAAATTGCGAAGCTTGCAGCCATAATTTAGCCTCTGGCGCCCCGCACCCCTCCCGGGCTACGCCGCGTGTGTCTAGAGGCGAGGATTCGTGAAACCCTATATCGACCTGAAAGGCGCTTCGGGCGCCGTCTATCGCTACAAGCTGGCCGAGGATCGCGACCCGCGCACCACGATCGCCGGCAACTACCTCTATGTGAACGCCGAAGGCGTCGTGGTGTTCGCCGGCGAGGCCAACAATCTGCACGACTCGACCCGCGGCTTCGCCGAGGCGGCCGAGAAACACAGCGCCGAGCATCTCTACATCCGCCTGAATGTCTCGGGCGCCGCGCGCGCCGACGAACTGGCCGACCTGCTGGCCGAACTGTCGCCGGTGGGCAACCCCGTGCAAGCGGAAGACTGATCGCGTCAGGCCTCGGCGAAGAACTCGCCGAGCCTCGCGACCACTTCGGCCTGGGGCGACAGGATCGCCTGCAGGTGGTCGCCTGGCGTCGACAGGAACGGCAGGTCGTTGGCCGCCGCGAAGGCTTGGGACGGCGCGTGATAGGGATCCGCCGTCCCGTCCCACAACAGCACCGGAACGCCAGCGCCCAGCACCGCCTGCGCCGCGCCGTCCAACACGTTCAGCGCCTCGAAGCAGGCCTGCATGGCCGGCAGGACCTCCGGCGTCACCCAACTGACCAGCGCCGGCGCGACCTGCTGGCTGAAACCCCAGAAGATGTCGAACCGGATCGGCCCGGCCGGTCCCTTGGGCACGCCGCCCGCCAGGTCCCAGCCGCCGATCGTCAGCGACGCCAGGCGCTGGGGATAGTATTTGGCGACGCCAACCGCCATCCAGCCGCCCATCGAGTAGCCGACCAGGTGCGCCTTCTCCGCGCCCAGGGCGTCGAGCACCGCCACGATGTCGCCCGCCCGCTGGTCCTGGGCGTAAAGGGCCGGATCGGCCGGCTTGTCGCTGAGGCCATGCCCCAGGGAGTCGATGCAGGCCACGGTGAAGCGATCGGCCAGGGCGGCCAAAAGGCCGTTAGCCCGCCAGCTATCGGCGTCCATGAACAGGCCGTGCTGCAGCACCACGAGCGGCCCCCGCCCCTCCACCGTGTAGTGGATCTTATGGCCGCGATGGGTGGCGAAGGGCATGAGCGAGTCTCCGATAAGCGGGGCCGTTAGTCAGTCCGGTCCACAAATTCGCGCAAGGCGAACGGGACGAGAACACCTTGCCTTGGCTATCCTCCCGCCGATGCGTCCCGAGTCGCTCTTTCCTCTGTTCGCCGACATCTCGACCCTCAAGGGGGTCGGACCCCGCGTCGCGCCCCTGGTCGAGAAGCTGGCCGGGCCGATCGTGCGCGACGTGCTGTTCACGCCGCCGCAAAGCCTGATCCGCCGCACGGCGACGACGGCCGCCTTGGCCCAGGACGGCCAGGTCCAGACCTTCGTCGTCACCATCGACGCCCACCTGCCGCCGCAGCGTTCGGGCCAGCCCTGGCGGATCCGCGGCTGGGATGAGACAGGTTTCGTCACACTGGTCTGGTTCAAGGGCCACGGCCCGCACCTGGAGCGCCAGCATCCGGTCGGAACGCGACGGGCCGTCAGCGGCAAGGTCGAGCGGTTCGGCTCCGAGATCCAGGTCGCCCACCCTGACTACATGCTCGAGGCCGAGCGGATCGACGAAATCCCGCCGATCGAGCCGGTCTATCCGGCCACGGCCGGCCTGCCCTCGCGCACCTTCCGCAAGTTCGCGCTGGAGGCCCTGTCGCGCGCCCAGGACCTGCCTGAATGGCAGGATTCGGCCTGGATGGCCCGCGAGGGCCTACCGCCCTGGCGGGAGGCCTTCGAGCGCCTGCACGGGCCCGAAGGCGAGATCGACCTGTCGCCTATGTCGGCGGCGCGCCGGCGCCTGGCCTATGACGAGCTGCTGGCCCACCAGTTGGCCCTGGCGCAGCGCAAGGCCGGCAAGCGCGCCCAGCCTGGGCCGCGCATCGCCTCCGGACCACTGGCCGAGGCGGCCGAGAAGGCCCTGCCCTTCCGCCTGACCGGCGCCCAGGTGCGGGCCCTGTCGGAAGTGCGCGGGGATCTCGCTCGCGGCGAGCGGATGAGTCGCCTGCTGCAAGGCGACGTCGGCTCAGGCAAGACGGTGGTGGCCATGCTGGCCATGGCCGACGCGGCCGGCGCCGGCTTCCAGTCGGCCCTGATGGCCCCGACCGAGATCCTGGCCCGCCAGCACTACGAGACCCTGGCCCCGCCGCTTGAGGCGCAAGGCCTCGCCGTCGTGCTGCTGACCGGCCGCGACAAGGGCGCGGCTCGCGCCGCCAAGCTGCAAAAGCTGGCCGACGGCTCGGCGGCCGTGGCGGTGGGCACCCATGCCCTGTTCCAGGACGACGTGGCCTTCCAGAACCTGGCCCTGACCATCATCGACGAGCAGCACCGCTTCGGCGTCAACGAGCGTCGGCGGTTGCAGGAGAAGGGCGAAGGCGTGCACCTCCTGGCCATGTCGGCCACCCCGATCCCTCGGACGCTGGAACTGACCGTGTTCGGCGACCTGGACGTCTCGCGCATCGACGAGAAGCCGCCAGGCCGCACGCCAGTAGCCACGCGCGCCGCGCCGACGCCGCGCGTGCCCGAGATCGTCGATCGCCTGCGGGCCGCCATCGAGGGTGGCGCACAGGCGTTCTGGATCTGCCCGCTGGTCTCGGAGTCCGAGAAGGTAGATCTGCGCGCCGCCGAGGATCGCGCCGCCGATCTGCGGAAGATGCTGGGGCCGCGCGTCGGCCTGGTGCACGGCCAGATGCCGGCGGCCGAAAAGGACGCGGTCATGCAGGCCTTCGTCGACGGCGAGGTCGGCGTTCTGGTGGCCACCACCGTGGTCGAGGTGGGCGTCAACGTGCCCAACGCCAGCATCATGGTCATCGAGCATGCCGACCGGTTCGGCCTGGCGCAGCTTCATCAGCTTCGCGGGAGAGTGGGTCGCGGGATGCGCGAAAGCTCCTGCGTGCTGCTCTACGATCCGCCGCTGTCGGAGGTGGCGCAACAGCGGTTGGACATCCTGCGGCGCTCCGACGACGGCTTCGAGATCGCCGAGAAGGACCTGGAACTGCGCGGCGGCGGCGATCCGCTGGGCCTCAAGCAGAGCGGTTTCCCGGCCTACCGCCTGGCCGACCCGGTGGCGCACCGCGACCTGATCGCCGTCGCCGCCGACGACGCCCGCCTGATCCTGGCCCGCGATCCGGCCCTGACCTCGCCGCGCGGCGAGGCGGTGCGGACGTTGCAGGCCCTGTTCGACTGGAAGCCGGCGTCCGGACTGAACGACGCGGGGTGACTCCCTGTGGAACCTCCCCCCCGTGGGGAAGGCGATCGCGTAGCTATCGCTGGGGGGAGTGGCGATGACCTCCGAGCATAGCGGAAGCTGAAAACATCCCCCTCCGGCCTTGGGCCGCCCCCCCCACAGGGGGAGGTTCCAAACGAAAAACGGCGGGCCCTTTGGGACCCGCCGTTCTCGTTTCAGCTTGCGTCGCCGGCGGTTAGGCCGAGGCGGCGCCGCCCTTCTTTTCCGCGTAGATCAGCAGCGGCTGGGCCCGGCCTTCGACGACCTCGGCGTTGACCACCACTTCCTCGACGCCCTCGTAGTTGGGCAGTTCGAACATGGTCTCCAGCAGGATGCCTTCCATGATCGAGCGCAGGCCGCGGGCGCCGGTCTTGCGGGCGATGGCCTTCTTGGCGACCTGGTGCAGGGCGTCCTCGGTGAAGGTCAGGCCGATGTTCTCCATCTCGAACAGGCGCTGGTACTGCTTGACGAAGGCGTTCTTCGGCTCGGTCAGGATCTTCACCAGGGCGGCCTCGTCGAGGTCCTCCAGGGTGGCGATCACCGGCAGACGGCCGATGAATTCCGGGATCAGGCCGAAACGCTGCAGGTCGTCGGGCTCGACGCCACGCAGGATCTCGCCGGTGCGACGGTCTTCCGGATCGGCGACCTTGGCGCCGAAGCCGATCGACTTGGCCGAGCCGCGGGCCGAGATGATGCGTTCGAGACCCGCGAAGGCACCGCCGCAGATGAACAGGATGTTCGTCGTGTCGACCTGCAGGAACTCTTGCTGGGGATGCTTGCGCCCGCCTTGCGGCGGCACGGAGGCGACGGTGCCTTCCATGATCTTCAGCAGGGCCTGCTGCACGCCTTCGCCCGACACGTCGCGGGTGATCGACGGGTTGTCGGACTTGCGGCTGATCTTGTCGATTTCGTCGATGTAGACGATGCCGCGCTGGGCGCGCTCGACGTTGTAGTCGGCGGCTTGCAGCAGCTTGAGCACGATGTTCTCGACGTCCTCACCCACGTAACCGGCTTCGGTCAGGGTGGTGGCGTCGGCCATCGTGAACGGCACGTCGATGATTCGAGCCAGCGTCTGGGCCAGCAGGGTCTTACCCGTACCGGTCGGACCGACCAGCAGGATGTTCGACTTGGCCAGTTCCACGTCGTTGTTCTTCGAGGCGTGGTTCAGGCGCTTGTAGTGGTTGTGCACCGCGACCGCGAGCACCTTCTTGGCGTGACCTTGGCCGATCACGTAGTCGTCCAGGACTTCGCAGATCTCGCGCGGCGTCGGGACGCCGTCCTTGGACTTCACGAAGGCGATCTTGTGCTCTTCACGGATGATATCCATGCAAAGCTCGACGCATTCATCGCAGATGAACACGGTGGGTCCGGCGATGAGCTTGCGCACTTCATGTTGGCTCTTTCCGCAAAAAGAACAGTACAGGGTGCTCTTGGCGTCGCCGCTGGCGGCTTTCGTCATGGTCGCTTCTCACGCTAGGGCGGATACGGCGAAAGCCGCTACCGCCGACTCCCAACGCGTATCCCGCCACCGAAGCAACAGGATACCCAACGGGAGTTGTCTAATCCTTGACATTCCCCGATCCGAACGCGCGGCACAAGCCTTGGAGCCCGTTTCCGGCGCCAAGTTCGTGGATGTTTCGGTTCTGACCATGGGATTCCATCCCTAGATGGGACGACTGTAGGCCAAAGCAAGCGATCAGTGGGCTGCGGAACATCGCCGCAGGCTCTAATCTTTCTGCAAGCGACCGGAATCGTGCTGCAAGCGGCGCCGCAAAAAGGAGTTCGCCCGGTGGGCGGAGACGAGATGTCCGAGATTCACGAGGCGTCGGAAGACGCTCACGCCCCGACGCACACCGAAGCCAGCCCCCCGCTGGTAGCCTTCGACTTCGACGGCACGCTGACGGTGCGCGACAGCTTCACCGCCTTCCTGAAATGGCGGGTCAGCGGCGGCCGCTGGACGATGGGCATGATCCGCCTGGCGCCGGCCGCCCTCTCCTACCTGTTCCACCGTGATCGCGGCCGCATCAAGGCCGCGGCCATCCGCGAGTTCCTCAAGGGCGTGCCGCAGGAGCGGCTGGAGGCCCAGGCGCGCACCTTCGCCGAGACCCACGCCCAGAGCCTGTTTCGCCCCGACGCCCTGGCGGTGTGGCGGCGCTGGCGAGCCCAGGGCGCCCGGATGGTGATCGTCACCGCCTCGCCCGACACGGTGGTCGCCCCGTTCGCCCGCGGCATCGGCGCCGACCTGCTGATCGGCACCAAGCTGGCCTACGACCTGAACGGCAAGGTGACAGGCGGCCTTTCGGGCCCCAACTGCCGGGGACCGGAAAAGGTGGTGCGCCTGCGCGAGACCTTCGGCGAGCGCGTGAAGCTGGCGGCCGCCTATGGCGACACCTCTGGCGACACCGAGATGCTGGCCATCGCCCAGGAGCGCGGCTACCGCATCTTCAAGGGCAAGCCGGTCTGATAGACCCTCCCCTTCAGGGAGAGGGTTCTATTCGACGCTCGCCCCGGCCGACGTCAGGCCCGTCGCCTGGGTCGACACCGACAGGCTGCCGATCGCCGAATAGGCCTGGTCGAAGACGGCGCGCTGGTCGCCGTCCAGGGCCTTGTAGAGCCGCGCCATCGCCTTGACCCGTCGCTGCTCGACGGCCAGCTGCTCGCGCTGGAGAGCGAGGCCCGCACGGGCCTGGGCCAGGGGCGTCTCGTCCTCCGGCGCGGCCACGGCCAGGACCACGCCTGCCGGCCGGGCGCTGGAAGCCAGGATGAAGTCGCGCCAGCGGTCCTGCTGGGCCGGCGTCAGGGCCAGGTTCTGGCGCAGGGTGGCCAGGCCCGCCGTCACGCCGTCCTGCAACAGGCGGTCGGAAACGATCTGCTGCACCTGCTCGGGGCTGACCCCGACGCGCATGGTGGCGACGCCGTGGCGCGGCGCGGGGTCGGAGAAGTCCTGGGCGTTGGCGGCCGCGCCGGCCAGGCTCAGGAAGGCCGCGAGGGCCGAAAGCAGCGAAAGGCGACGGCGGGCGGTCATGGCCAGGCTCCGGGGCTCAGGGATCGTCATGGATCCTTGTCACCGCCCCGCCCGGCCGATCTGGGGCCGGTTTGTTTCGCTCGCTCGCATGACGTGGCGAAAGCGGGACCATTGAGACAGCAAAGAAAAAGCCGCCGACCTGTAGGTCGGCGGCCTCGCCTCGCGAACTCAGCGACGCTTACGCGCCGGCTTCGGAGGTTTCGCGGTTCTCGTTGATCTGGTCTATCAGGCCCCAGGCCTTGGCTTCCTCGGCGCTCATGAAGTTGTCGCGATCCAGGTCGCGCTCGACTTCGTCATAGGTGCGGCCGCAGTGCTTGACGTAGATCTCGTTCAGGCGACGCTTGGTCTTCGAGATGTCCTCGGCGTGACGCATGATGTCCGAGGCCTGGCCGCGGAAGCCGCCCGAGGGCTGGTGGACCATGATGCGGGCGTTCGGCAGGGCGATGCGCTGGCCGGGCGCGCCGGCGCACAGAAGCAGGCTGCCCATCGAGGCGGCCATGCCCATGCACACCGTCGTCACCGGGCTCTTGATGTATTGCATGGTGTCGTAGATCGCCAGGCCCGACGTCACCACGCCGCCCGGCGAGTTGATGTACATGGCGATTTCCTTCTTGGGGTTCTCCGACTCCAGGAAGAGCAGCTGGGCGCAGATCAGCGAGGCCATGCCGTCCTCGACGGGGCCGGTGAGGAAGATGATCCGCTCCTTCAGGAGGCGCGAGAAGATGTCGAAGGCGCGCTCGCCGCGGCTGGTCTGCTCGACCACCATCGGAACCAGATTCATCGCCGTCTCGACCGGATCGTACATCATGTAGGGTTCGCCCTTCTCGAAATGTCTTTGCGGGCGCGAATCAGCGTCGCGCCGGCGCACCCCACGCATATCGCGTGGCGCTTAACAGGTTGCAAGGCGCCCGCCCCCAACGAAAATGCGCAAAAGAAAAGGCGCGGACCTTGCGATCCGCGCCTTCTTGTTCGTGTCCCGAAGGAACGAGGCTTTTAGCCGCCGTAGCCTTCCGGCAGGTCGTCTTCTTCCAGGAGCTCTTCCTTGGAGACGGCCTTCTCTTCGATCTTGGCCTTGTCGAAGATCAGGTCGACGACCTTGTCTTCGTAGATCGGGGCGCGCAGCGAGGCCTGCAGGTCGGCGCGCTGGCGGTACATGTCGAACACCTGCTGAGCCTGGGCGCCGTACTGGCGGGCTTCGCGGACGATCGCTTCGTTCAGTTCCTGGTCGGTGACGACGACGTCGTTCTTGCGGCCGATCTCGGCGAGCACCAGACCCAGGCGCACGCGGCGCTCGGCGATCTTCTTGTACTCGTCTTGCAGCTGCTCTTCGGTCTTGTCGGCGTCTTCCGGCGGCAGGCCGCCTTGGGTCTTGTCGGCCTGGACCTGTTGCCAGATGCCGGCGAACTCGGCCTCGACCATGCGCGGCGGCAGGGCGAAGTCGTGCTTGCTGTCCAGCACGTCCAGCAGGGCGCGCTTGAGCTTGAAGCGCGAGCTGTTGGTGTAGCGGCCTTCCAGGTTGGACTTCATCAGATCCTTCAGGGCGGCCAGGTCGGCCAGGCCCAGGCGCTTGGCCAGCTCGTCGTCGGCTTCCGCGTCCACCGGGGCGCGGACTTCCTTCACGGTGGTGGCGAACTCGGCGTCCTTACCGGCCAGCTCGGCGGCCTGGTAGTCTTCCGGGAACTTCACCTTCACGGTGACGACGTCTTCCGGCTTGGCGCCGACCAGTTGCTCTTCGAAGCCCGGGATGAACTGGCCCGAACCGAGCACCAGCTCGGCGTCGTTGGCGGTGCCGCCGGCGAAGGCGACGCCGTCGATGGTGCCGACGAAGTCGATCAGCAGCTGGTCGCCGTCCTTGGCCTTCAGGCTCTTGCCCTTGCGCGGCTCATAGGTGCGGGCCTGCTTGGCCAGCTCGGCCAGGGCCTCTTCGACTTCCGAATCCTCGATCTTGTAGACCGGCTTGACCAGTTCGATGGTCGACGGATCGATCGGCTCGAATTCCGGCATGATCTCGACGGCCAGTTCGAAGGCCAGATCCTCGCCGCCGGCGATGACCTTGTCCATGTCGGACGTCGGCTTCAGGTCGGGCTGGCCGGCCGGACGCAGCTTGTTGTCGTCCAGGATCTTCTGGGTGGTCTCGTTGAGCGCCTGCTCGATGACTTCGCCCATCAGGCCCTTGCCGTACAGGCGACGCACGTGCGCGGCCGGCACCTTGCCCGGGCGGAAGCCCTTGACGTTCATCTGCGGGGCGACTTCGGCGATACGAGCCTCGAGACGCGTGGCCAGCTCACTCGCGGGCACCGTAACGCCGTAAACCCGGCTGAGGCCTTCGCCCGACTTTTCAACGATCTGCATCGACATTCTTAGCTTCTCGGATCCGGGCGCCCGCGCCCGTCGTCCGCCCCAGGGGTCAAAAAATCATAGCCGCCCACGTCACCGGGGCGGCGAAAGAGCGCCCTTATGTCACGACACTTCGCGTCGAGCAAAGGGGTATGGCGTCGCCGCGCGCAAAACGCTGCGCGCGGCGACATGGTGCGGATGAGAGGACTCGAACCTCCACGCCTCTCGGCGCTGGAACCTAAATCCAGTGCGTCTACCAGTTCCGCCACATCCGCGTGGGCGCGTCATCTAGCGCGAGTGATCGCGTTCGTCATCCGAAACCGTGCCCCTCGCCAATTTCCCCAGTTCTCGACGGTGAGGCCGATGTAGTCGTAGAGCTTCTTATGAATCGGGCCGCCCTCGGGCGCGTCGCCCCAGGACGCCCAGTCGTCGACAAACGCTTGGGGCAGCGCGCCCGAGAGCACCACCAGGTTGTCGACGGCGGCTACATCGAAGCTCTGCGCGTCCTCCACGGACATGACATAGAATCCGGGCGTCGCCTCAGCCCGCAGATCATCCGCGCCGCCGATCCTGAAGCGACGCGGAAGCGTCGATGCCCGCCGCCAGGCCTCGAGTCGGTCCAGCACCAGATGGTGATGGAAGGGCGTACAGATCAGGAAGCTCGTTTCGCTCGCCATCCGGAACTCGAAGTCCTCGGAGATGAATGCGCCGATCGCCTCCATGGCGACGTCCTCATTCATCCGCAGGGCGCTGCGCAACGCCGAAGCCGCGCCGCCCGCCTTGATGAACTCGACGGTGAGCCGCTTGCCCTCGACCTCCCGTCCCTCGAAGGCCATGGCGAAGCGCAGGTTGTGAGGGAGGTCCATGCCCACCGGAAGCCCTTGCGGTTCCCAGGACAGCACGCCGTGGATCCTCGCTGCGGGATAGGATCGCCTAAGATCAGTCAGATCGCTGGCGGGATGGACGTCGGACACGAACAAATGGCTGAAATACTGCTCTCCGGCCCATCGGTTCATCTGCGTCACGGACGCGACCTGGATCATTTCCGGATCGCTGGAGCCCCGCCGCCCGTCCAGTCCCGGCAGGCCCTTGGCTATGCTTTCCCTGAACTTGTCACGAAGAGCCCTGTGCGGCGCCACGAACACGCCGCGCTCGATCTCGTCCTGCGCCAGAAGCTCGCCGGCCACGCGCTCGAGCACCGTGGTCTTGCCCGCGCCCGACGGCATTACGGCCCATGAGACCTCCTGCCCTCGCAGCAGGGCGCGCGCCGCGCGGAGACGGTGATCGCGAAGAACCGGAACATCCCGGCGCGACCGCACCGCGGGTTTCGAACCGACCGAACCCGCCGCCCTCGCGACAGGAAACCTGGCCCCCTCCACCCGCGCATCCCTGAAACACGCGCCCTTTATACGCGCCTGGCTCAGGTCCGCGCCCGTCAGGTCCGCGCCTGTGAAATCGAATCCCTCCAGGTCAGCGGCGTCGAAGTCGACGCCTCTCAGATTGGCGTGGCGGAAATCCCTCTTCGGATCGAGGCCCGCCGCCGCCATCTGAGCGGCGAACCCCAGCCCCTGCGCCGCGCGAATCGCGCGCACCCGCTCCCGCTGCTCTTCGGTGAGCTCCACTTCCCGCCCCTTTCCCGCGCCGCGCCGCGCGAAACGAACGCGACCCAACGCAAGCAAAACAACCTTCGGTGCTCACTGAAGCTGATCTTGGCGGTCGATTGCAACGCCGCCTCGGCTCACGTGAAGATTTTTATCGCGAGCCCGGAACCGCGCTCTGGCGACGTCGTTTTCTCCGTGTCCCGTCGAGCGAAACGCCACGGGACATTGACCGGCCCGGGCCTTGCCCCCCCGACTGACGCCCGGGCCGGTTTTCCCCCTCCCCACGGATCGGATCCGGCGCGCCATTCGGTCGCGCTTGAACTTTCGTGGATTCGCACGCAACCATTCGCCATCAGCAACGGTTAACTGCGCCATGGCGTAGGAGAACAGCGTATGCGGACGATCGAGGTCAACCAGACCGACGGCGGTTGGGAAGTCACCTGCGACCATCAGGTGGTATTCACCGATTCCCTAGAGCAGCGATCGTTCCAGGCCGCCCTCGACTACGGCAGCAGGCTGTTCGACGAAGGCGTCCGCGCCGAGATCGTGCTGCACCGCCTAGAAGCCTAATCCGCCCCTACCTGCCTGTCCGTACCGCGAGCGCGACCCCGCGTCCCCTTGCGGCCGCGCCGCCGCGCCTTTAAAGCCACGCCTGCATCAAGAGTTGGGCTCGCCCAACGCCAACCTGCTTCCCGAGCAAGGTGGCGCCCTGTCGGGGGATGCGGCCGCGACGGCAACGAAACGGGTGAGCCCTAGAGCCGTCGCGAGTCTTTGGTTTTTCGACGGACGGACGCTGCCCATGCCCATCAAGATTCCCGACGACCTGCCGGCCCGCGCCTCGCTGGAAGCCGAAGGTCTGTCGCTGATGGCCGACACCGAAGCCGCGCGGCAGGACATCCGGCCTCTGCGCATCGGCCTGCTGAACCTGATGCCCGACAAGCCCAGCACCGAGCGCCAGTTCGCGCGCCTGCTGGGCGCCAGCCCCCTTCAGGTGGAACTGTCGCTGATCCAGCTGGCCAGCCATTCGCCCAAGACCACTTCGGCCGAGCACATGCTGGCCTTCTACCGCACCTGGGAAGAGGTGCGGCACGAGCGCTTCGATGGCCTGATCGTCACGGGCGCGCCGGTCGAGACCCTGCCGTTCGAAGAGGTCAGCTACTGGGACGAGCTGTCGCGCATCTTCGACTGGAGCCAAACCCACGTGCATGCGGGCCTGGCCGTCTGCTGGGGCGCCCAGGCGGGTGTGCGGCACTTCCACGGCGTGCCCAAGCACGTGCTGGCCGACAAGCGCTCGGGCGTGTTCCCGCACGCCAACATGGCCCCGGCCTCGCCCTATCTGCGGGGCCTGGCCGACGAGATCGACATTCCCGTGTCACGCTGGACCGAGGTGCGCCCCGAGGACCTACCGGCTGACGGCGGCTTGCGCGTGCTGCTCGATTCTGAAGAGTCGGGCCTGTGCCTGCTGGAGGACGCCCACCGCCGCTGGCTCTACATGTTCAACCATCCGGAATACGAGACCGGCACGCTTGCGGCCGAATACGCCCGCGACCGGCTGATCGATCCCTCGACCCCACCGCCGGCCCACTACTTCCCAGGCGATGACCCCAGCCGGCCGCCCCGCAACCGCTGGCGCAGCCACGCCCACCTGCTGATCGGCAACTGGCTGAACGAGGTCTACCAGACCACGCCGTTCGAGCTGGAGACCATCGGGGCCTGACGAGCAAGCCCCTCCCTATGGGAGAGGTTTCTGGTGGGCTTCCCACAGCCTCTTCAGCACCGCCGGCGCCAATCCGGGCAGGTCCTCCGCAATCAGCCCCGGGCCGTGCGCCGCGCCACATTCGGCATGGATCCAGGCGCCGGCGCAGGCGGCGTCGAAGCTGCCCATGCCTTGCGCCGCAAGGCCGGCGATGAAGCCTGCCAGCACGTCGCCCGAACCGGCGGTGGCTAGCCAGGGCGAGCCGTTCAGGTTCACCGCCGTGCGGCCGTCCGGCGCGGCGATCACCGTGTCAGGCCCCTTCAGCAGCACGATCGCCCCGGCCCGGCGCGAGGCCTCCCGCGCAGCGGCGATGCGCTCGGGCGAGGCCTTGAGCAGACCCGGAAACAGGCGCTCGAACTCGCCCGCGTGCGGCGTCAGAACGTCGTCCCGATCGAGGCGCGCAAAAAGCTCGTCGGGCGCGTGGGCGAAACTGGTCAGGGCGTCGGCGTCGACCACCAAGGCCGCGCCAGTCCCGGCCAACGCGGTCAGGTTGCGAGCCGTCGCCTCGCCCACGCCGGCGGCTGGACCGATCACGGCCGCCGCCGCGCGATCGGCCAGGACGGCGAGGTCGGCGTCGGTTTCGAACGGCGCCAGCATCACCGCTTCCAGATGCGCGGCGTTGACCGCCAGCGCGCCCGGCGGCGACAGCAGGGTGACCACGCCCGCTCCGATCCTCAGCCCCGCACGCGCCGACAGCCTTGCAGCGCCTGTGCTCCACGCCTCGCCGCTGACCACCACCAGCCGGCCGCGCGCATGCTTGTGCGCATCGCTGGACGGCCAGGGGAACCGCGCACCCCACAGGCCCGGATCGTTCTCGACCAGCGCTCCCGCGCCGGTATCGGAAAGGCCGATGTCGACCACCTCGACCTCGCCGCAGGCCGCCCGTCCCGGGGCCAGCACATGAGCCAGCTTGCGGCGATGGAAAGTGACGGTGAGCACGGCCCGGAACGCCGCGCCGCCCAATGGCTCGCCGGTGTCGCCATGGACGCCGCTGGGCATGTCGATGGCGACGATGCGCGCGGCCAGTCCCTCGGCCGCGCGCGCCAGTTCCTCGGCGCCGCCTTCCAGCGGCCGCGACAGGCCTGCGCCGAACAGGGCGTCGACATAAAGCTCGCCCGGCGAGACGGCCGGGTTCAGCGGATGGACCTCGCCGCGCCAGCGCTCGGCCGCCCAGCGGCACGAGGCGGAAGCCGGCGGCGCCAGGGCCTCGACCCGCACCGGCCAGCCGCGTCGCCTCAGGTGGCGGGCGATGACATAGCCGTCGCCGCCGTTGTCGCCAGGGCCGCACCAGATCACCACGGGACGGCGCGACCAGCGCGCGCGGATCGCCTCGGCCGCGCCCTTGCCTGCCCGCTCCATCAGCGTGGTCGTCGGCGTTCCGGCCGCCACCGCCGCCGCATCGGCCGCCTTTATCTCGGAGACGGTCATGATCTGGCGGGGCGACATGCGGCTCGGCTCCATCAAAGAACGCCGGTGGAGGCTTCCCTGCCTTTCTCGACCAGCCGCAGTCGGTTGTCGACGACTTCGAAGACGGTGACGCTGGCATGGTCGGGTCGGAACGCCATGACGGCGCTGGTCCCCTGCGCCGCCGCCACCGCGGCGTTGAGCGCAACGAAATGGCTGAAGACGGCGCATCCCTCGTATCGCGCCAGGGCACCGGCCACCTCAGCCGTCCAGGCAAGGTAGTCGCGGTCGCCTTCTATATCTGACCAATCGCCCGCGAAGGCCTTCCTCAGCCAGGCCGGGCGGTCTTCGGGCGGCAAGGCGGACGGAGTGGGGATCTCGCCGACAGCCGGCTCGATCTCGACCACCACGCCCAGAGCCTGCGCAAGCGGCGCGGCGGTCTCGCGGCAGCGTCGCAGCGGCGAGGAGACCACCCGCGTCGGGCGTTCGCCCGCCGGCAGGGCGGTCAGGACGGCGGCCGCCGCCCTCGCCTGCTCCTGGCCTGTCTCGTCGAGCCCAGGATCGTCGTCATGCCCGCCCCATGTGGCGGCCGGCTTGCCATGACGGATGACGTGGACGCGGCCCATCAGGCGGCGTCCGGCGTGAAGAGGTTGCGGACACCGTCGGGATGTGGACCGACCATGCCTGTTCGCCCGACGCCCTCGCTGGCTTCCAGGTCGGCCAGGGTCGCAACATCGTCCGGCGTGTTGGCCACGAACCGCGAGCCGTCTTGCGTACGGCCTACGATGATGCCCATCCGAGGCCCCTGGCGGGCGTGGACGACGGTGTAGGTCTCGATGGTCGCCCGTCCCTGGGGCTTCTCGACGATCGGCGGATGCGGCAGGGCGTCGATCTCTTTCTGGATCACGGCCAGATCCTCGCGCCGCCACTCGCCCTCGACCGGTCGAGTCGAATAGACGCCGACTGACTGCTTGGTCAGGAACCAGCCATTGGCGGTCGACAGGCCGTAGGCGCCCGGCCGCGCGCGCAGCCGCTCCGTCAGCCGGGCCACGGCGTGGAGGCTGTAGTTGTTCCCCGGCCCGCCGAAGTACGGCAGGCCGCCGGTCACCGTCAGACCGCGCGGATCGTCGAGCGCCAGGCCCAGTTCCTCGGCGGCCACCTGCACGGCTGACGGAAAGCAGGAATAGAGGTCGATCAAGTCGAGGTCACCCAGGCCGATCCCCGCCATCTCCAGCGCCCGCTTGCCGGTCAGGCGGATGGCCGGGCTGGAATGGAAGTCCTGGCGTTGCAGCGGGTACCAGAGGTCGGCGGCGTCGGCGCAGCCGTGCAGGAACACCCAGCGATCCTGCGGCACGCCCAGTTCGCGCGCCATGCCGACGCTGGCGACCAGGACCGCGGCCGACTGGTCCACCTCCATGATGGCGTTCAGGTACTTGGGGTACGGATAGCCGACCATGCGGTTGCGCTCGGTCACGGTGACCAGCTCCTCAGGAGAGCGCTCGATCGGAAACCAGGCCTCGGGATCGGCGGCGGCCACCCTGGTGAACGGCGAGAACAACGCCCCAAGACGTGACTGGTGGTCGGCAAGGCTGCGTCCGTCGCGGGCCCGCAGGGCGTTCTCGAACAGAGGATAGGTATTGACCGGATAGCCCAGGCCGTGGGCGGCCTCCTGCTTCGTCACGCCGGGGCGTGGATCGCCGATGCGGACAGGCTGGCTGTCGATGTCGTCGGCCCAGCCCTCGAAGCCCAGGCCGTTCTTCATCCGCTTCATCAGCGAGCCGAGGAACTCCGCGCCAGTCACCAGGCCCAGCCGCGACTCGCCGCGAGCGATCCGTTCGGCCAGGATGTTGATCGCCTGCTGGGGGCTGTTGCCGCCGGTCTCGGTATAGACCGACCAAGCCGGCGCCGCGTCGATCGCCCGCGCCAGGCTGGCCGGCGGATCCGACAGGCGGGGAAGCGGCAGTTTCGAAAGACCGCCCGGGGCGTCGATGCTGAACGCTACGACCGCCAGAGCGTCCAATTGCGCAAGAACCGTCCCCTGCAACCCGGCGTCGGCGACAGCGCGTTTCGCCGCAA
This sequence comes from Caulobacter zeae, assembly GCF_002858925.1. GTDB lineage: Bacteria > Pseudomonadota > Alphaproteobacteria > Caulobacterales > Caulobacteraceae > Caulobacter > Caulobacter zeae. The sequence goes on along the minus strand of NZ_PJRS01000018.1, from coordinate 46,732 downwards.
TCTTCAGCAATTCCAGCGGCGAAGGTGAATTTTCAGCGGGACCGCGAAATGTGAACTGGCCCGCACCGATCAAAACCGGTGTCTCGTCGCGCATGTTCACCCCCGTTCAAACGATCGTTTTTGCAATCCTAGGCGGCTATCAGGGCTCGACAAGGCCGTTTCCAGCCACAATTCCGAGATGCATATTTTTCAATCAAAAGTCGCTCAAGATTCACTCATATGCCTGAATGAGCGTCCGAACCGCGACAATCCCTGGAACCCCGGCTTGTAGCGCTCCGGGCGGCGTGATCCTTGCCGCTCAAAGTCAGAGGCCATGCGCCGTCGGGCGCGGAAGAGACCGATGAAAAAGATCGAAGCCGTCATCAAGCCGTTCAAGCTGGATGAGGTCAAAGAGGCGCTCCAAGACATGGGCGTCCAAGGGATGACCGTTCTGGAAGCCAAGGGCTACGGACGCCAGAAGGGCCACACCGAGCTCTATCGCGGCGCCGAGTACGTCGTGGACTTCCTGCCCAAGATCAAGGTCGAGGTTGTCGTCGAAGACAGCCAGCTCGAGCCCGCGCTCGAGGCGATCACCAACGCCGCCCGCACGGGCCGCATCGGCGACGGCAAGATCTTCGTTTCGGAGATCACCGAAGTCGTCCGCATCCGGACCGGCGAAACCGGTCCGTCCGCCGTCTAGCCCACGGCCTCCTCCTCTCAGACTTTCTCGCTCAAAGGGGATATCAATGAGCACCGCCAAGGAAATCCTGGACCTGATCAAGGAAAAGGACGTGAAGTACGTCGACGTCCGCTTCACGGACGTTCGCGGCAAGCTGCAACACGTCACCTTCGACATCGACCTGGTCGACGACGAGTTCCTGAACGACGGCACCATGTTCGACGGCTCGTCGATCGCCGGTTGGAAGGCCATCAACGAGTCGGACATGAAGCTGCGTCCGGACCTCAGCTCGGCCATCATCGACCCGTTCTACCAGCAGACCACCCTGGCGCTGTTCTGCGACGTCGTGAACCCGGACGACGGCACCCCCTACAACCGTGACCCGCGCTCGATCGCCAAGGCCGCGCTGAACTACGTGAAGTCGGCTGGCGTGGGCGACACCGTCTACTTCGGCCCGGAAGCCGAGTTCTTCATCTTCGACGACGTTCGCTGGTCGACCGCCCCGAACAACACCGGCTACTCCTACGACTCCACCGAACTGCCGGTGAACTCCGCCAAGGAATACGCCGAAGGCAACATGGGCCACCGCCCGGGCCCCAAGGGCGGCTACTTCCCGGTCAACCCGGTCGACTCGGCGCAAGACCTGCGCGGCGAAATGCTGGCCGTCATGGGCGAGCTCGGCATGAAGCCGGAAAAGCACCACCACGAAGTGGCGCCGGCCCAGCACGAACTCGGCCTGAAGTTCGACACCATGGTCACCATGGCCGACCGCATGCAGCTCTATAAGTACGTGATCCACAACGTGGCCCACGCTTACGGCAAGACTGCCACCTTCATGGCCAAGCCTATGTTCGCCGACAACGGCTCGGGCATGCACGTGCACCAGTCGATCTGGCAGGACGGCAAGCCGCTGTTCGCCGGCGACAAGTACGCCGGCCTGTCGCAAGAGTGCTTGTGGTACATCGGCGGCATCATCAAGCACGCCAAGGCCATCAACGCCTTCTCCAACTCGACCACCAACAGCTACAAGCGCCTGGTGCCGGGCTACGAAGCCCCGGTGAAGCTGGCCTACAGCTCGCGCAACCGCTCGGCCTCGATCCGCATCCCGCACGTCGACAGCCCCAAGGCCAAGCGCATCGAAGCCCGCTTCCCGGACCCGATGGGCAACCCGTACCTGACCTTCGTCGCCCTGCTGATGGCCGGCCTTGACGGCATCATCAACAAGATCGACCCGGGCGCGGCCGCCGACAAGAACCTCTACGATCTGCCCCCCCGCGAGCAGAAGAAGATCCCGGAAGTCTGCGGCAGCCTGCGCGAAGCCCTGGAAAGCCTGGACAAGGACCGCGCCTTCCTGAAGGCCGGCGGCGTCATGGACGACGACTTCATCGACAGCTACATCGAGCTGAAGATGGAAGAAGTGATGCGTCTGCAACTGCACCCGCACCCGGTCGAATTCGAAATGTACTACAAGTGCTAAGCCTTACGGCCTAAAGCACTTTGGGATCGGCCCGGGGCGGAAGCTCCGGGCCTTTTCTTTTGGAAGGACGCCAGATGATCCGCACCAGCTGCCACTGTGGCGCCGTGGGCTTCGAGATCGAAACCGCGCCAACGGAAGTCACAGAGTGCAACTGCTCGATCTGCCGCCGCTACGGGGTGCTGTGGGCTTACTATCCCAGGATCTCGTTGGGCACGATGCAGGTCATCGGGCTGGTCGGCCACGGCCGCATGACGGTGTAGTCGGTGCGCCCCTGCAGGCGGTCCATTACGTCGACCGAGGTCTCGCCGCTGGCGATCCGGGTCTGCAGCCAGCCCAGGGTGGCGTCGAGGCGGAAGTTCCTGACCGGCGTCCAGGCCGCCTCCAGCTCCAAGCCCCAGGTCTTGGCGTCGAAGGTCTCGGTGTGCATCGAGCGGTCGATGAACTGCGAGACCTGGTAGTCCTTGTAATCGTAGTAGAACGCCGAGGCGTTCAGCATCAGCCGCCCGCCCTGCAGGGCGTTCTTCGTTCCCAGCTCGAAGGCGTCTACATATTCGGGATCGAAGGTGCGCGGCAGCTTCGGATAGTTGGAGTTGGCCTCGTTCCAGTCCGGCCCGGGCGGATTGCCGCCGCCGGCCTTGTAGCCGCGCGAGTAGGACGCATAGACCAGGGTGTCGTCGGTGAACGACAGGTCGGGCTTGTAGTCCACGGCCAGGCGGCCGGTCACCGCGCTCCAGTTCTGGGTCTGCTCGGGACCGCGCGGATAGCCCTTGCCGACCGTGCCGCCGCCCCAGAAGCTGTCAGCCGCCAGCAACTGCGTCGGTACCGGGATCGTGCTCTTGGTGTCCTCGGTGTAGCGCAGGCCGGCGGTCACCCGCAGCTTGTCGCTGAGCTTGAAGTAGCCCTCGCCGAACACCGCCCAGGACTCGGTCCGGGCCAGGTCCAGGCTGCGATAGTAGTTGTGACCCTGGCCATCGATCCTGTCGATCGGATTGGGATCGATGTAGACGCAGGCGTTCGGCTTGGCCGTCGCGGTCTTGGGCGTGCAGTCGGGGTTGTAATTGGCGCTGAGGTTCTGCTGCACCGCGATCATCGTGAACGTGTTGCTGAAGATGTAGTAGTCCTCCTGCGTCTTGAACTTCAGGTAGTTGGCGCCGATGTTGAAATTGAAGCGACCGCCGAACGACGACTGAAGACGGAACTCCTGTGAATACTGGCTGCTCTTGGACTGGCTGATGTCGACGGCGGCCAGGCGGTCCAGCGTACCCAGCTGCGGATCCACGAAGGTCCCATTGCCGTTGATCGGCGCCCCAAGCCAAGGGTTCCAGTCGGCCTTCAGGGCTCGCCCCTCGCGGTTGGCGATCAGGCCCGGCGCGGGATCGTAGCGAAAGAAGTCCTGCGAGCCGTAGTAGCTGTCTTCCATGTACAGCGTCTGCGAATGCAGGCTCAGCCGCGGCGTCAGGTCGAACTCGAGGTTCAGCTGGAAGACGTCGTTCTCGGCCTTGAACTTCGGATCGTAGAAGGTGGCGATCTCGCGCAGGTCGGTCGACTGCCGGCCCGAGGCCGAACCGAACGGATCGATGCCCATCCGGAACAGATAGGTGTCGTTGTCCGGGCCGCCCTTGGTGGTGAACGGCAGGATGGTGATCAGGCCGGTGACCAGAGGCATGCCGCGACCGTTGGGCGTACCGAAGGCCTCGTCGGTGTAGAGCGACTTGTTCTGGCAACCGGGCGTCAGGCTGTCCATCGTCCAGCGGGTGAAGACCGGCGAGGTGCGCGAGGCCCCGCTGGGGTCGGTCCAGAGGATCTGGCTGGGCGGGGCGCCGCGCGTGCACAGCTGCTTGCCGGTGCGCGAACGGTCGTCGTCCTCGTTGAAGTGCTCCCACACCAGGTTGGCGCTGAAGCGCTCGTTCGGCTTCCACAGGGCGCCGACGCGGGTGGACCACAGGTCGCGGCCATTCACGTTCTGGCCAGTGGTGGTGTTGAAGTCGAAGCCGTCGCGCTGGGTCAGGGCGCCGCCGACGCGCAGGGCGAAGGTGTCGCCGAGCGGCACGTTGACGAAACCGCGCGCCCGGCGCGTGTCGTAGTTGCCCGCCTCGCCCTGAACCTCGGCCGAGAACTTGCCCAGTTCCGGCAGCCTGGGCAGCATGTTGACGACGCCCGCGGTGGCGTTGCGGCCATAGAGCGTTCCCTGCGGACCACGCAGCACCTCGACCCGCTGGACGTCGAAATACTCCTGCTCGAACAGGCGGTTTCGCAGCAGGGCGGTGTTGTTGAAGCTGATCGCCACGGCCGGGTCGGCGGTGACCGACATCGCCTTGGTGCCCACGCCCCGGATGGCGAAATTGTAGCCCGTGAAGTTGTCCTTGGAGAACGACACGTTCGGCACGCCGCGCAGCAGCTCCGAACCGCCCTCGATCTTCAGGTCGTTCAGTTGCTGGGCCGAGAACGCCGACACCGACACCGGCACGTCGATGATCCGCTCTTCCATGCGGCGGGCGGTGACGACCACCTCTTCCAGCGCGGCGGGAGCGGCGTTGGAGGCGTCGCCGCCAGCCTCGCCGGGCACGTAGCCGACGCGGCGGCGGGTCGCCACCGGCGTCGAGCTGACCGGGCGGCGCACCACGACAGCGCCATCGGCGAGGAACTGGTGCTCGACGCCCAGCCCCGAGGTCATGCGGCGCAGGGCCGCCTGCGGCGTCATCGCGCCGCGAACGGCCACCGAACGCAGGCCGGCCACCTGCCCGTCGTCGACCGCGATGCGCAGGCCCGCCTGGCGTCCGAACACCTGCGGAGCCTCCGGCAGGGGCTGAGCGGGAATGTCGAACGTCCTGGCCTGCTGAGCGAAGGCGGCCGCCGGCGCGGCCCCCACGGCGAGCGCGACGCCCGCTCCGAAATAAACAGCGGTCGCGCCCAGCAAGGCCCGGATCCGCTTCCTACCAACCGTCATGTAGCCCCCAAGAACCTGAAGCGGGACCGCACTCGGCCCCACTTGAAGGACGTGGGCTGGGGGAGCCCCCCTATGGTTTTTCGCGTGAAGTTTTTGCGTCGTTTCCGCCCACGGACGAAGCCGGGCGGACGGGTTCAGCGCGGGGCCAGCACCAAGTCGCCGTTGGGCGCGCGCCGCACCGACAGGTCGTAAAGCGCCGACAGCACCGTCGCCGCGCCGTCGACGTCGCCGGCCTTCAGCTCGCCCCGGAACCGCTGTCCGGCGGCGCCGCTGACCACCAGGCGGCCGGGGCCGTAGCGATTGAGCTCGGCGGCGACCTGCGCCAGCGAGGCGCCGGCGAAGACCAGGCGGCCGTCCGACCAGCCCCAGGCCCCGTCGCGATCGAACCGTGCGACCATCAGCGGCTCGGCCGAGGCCGCGACCCGCACCCCGTCGCCGGGGGCAAGACGGACCGGCCGCACTGATCCGTGCTCGTTGTTGCGCACCTCGACCGCGCCCTTGAACAGGTTCACCGCCGCCGAGCCGGCGTCCAGGCGCACGTCGAAGACCGTGCCCAGGGCCTCGACCCGCGCTGGACCCGCTTCGACCACAAACGGGCGTGTCGGATCACGCGCCACGACGAAGCGCGCGCGCCCCTCGGCCAGGCGGATGTCTCGCCGGCGCGGGCGCATCTCGACGGTCAGCCGGGTGGCCGTGTCGAGCCGGATCGTCGAGCCGTCGCTCAGCGTCACCGAGCGCTGCTCGCCCAGGGCGGTCTGGTAGACCTCCGACCGTACGGGAGCGCCGACGCCGAAATGCAGGGCAAGGCCGCCGCCCGCCGCGCCGGCCAGCACGAAGGCGGCCAGGGCGGCGGCGCGGCGTGTCCAGGCCGCTCCCTGCCCTCGCCGGGCCTGTGCAGACGCCGACGGCGCGCCGTCGATCAGTTCGCGGATCGCCGGATCGTCAGCCAGCGCCCCGGCCAGCCCCCAGACATCGTCGATCTCGGCGGCGACCTTGGCCCGGGCGGCATTGCGCAGCCGCCAGCGGGCGTAGGCGGGCCTGAGCCGTCGACCGTCGGGACCGCGCAGGCGCGCGAACCAGGTCGCCGCGGCCTGGATGGCCGCGGGCGTGGCCCTGCGATCGAAGCGGTGCTCGGTCATTGTCGATCCTCTCCGCGTAAGGACGCACCGGAGCGATCCGACCCTACGGCCCGCCGCAATTGGGCAAGGGCCGCCGACACATACTTCTCCACCGTCTTGACGGAAATCTTCATCGCCGCGGCGATCTCGGCGTAGCTCATCTCGCGGTAGCGGCTCATCACGAAAGCCGTCCGCATCGGCTCGTCCAGGGCCAGGATCGCGGCGCGGGTCCGCGCCAGGGCCTCGCGGTGCTGCACGACGACGTCCGGCTCAGGCCTCGGATCGGTCAGGTCGTGATCCTCGATGGGCTCGTGCCGATCCTGGCGGCGCGCGCGGGCCCGGCGCCGGCGATCGCGCATCAGGTTCTCGGCGACCCGGAACAGGAAGGCCCTGGGGTTCTCCAGCGCCGCCACCGCCGGATAGGCGGCCAGGCGCAGAAAGCTTTCCTGGACGATTTCCTCGCGTTCCCACGGATCGACCTCGCGCGCGGCGAGGAACCGCCTCAGGTCGCCGGTGTGCGCCTGCGCGATGCTGTCGATCTCGCGGCGCTGGTCGCCGACGGCGGACGGCGCAGGGTCTGCGATCGAGGGCCTGTCGGCGCCGTCCATCCCAATAGCCTCGCACGCGTCACGCCAACTTCGACGCCTCCGCCTTTGCCGCATTTGCGCGGCGCATTCAACCGGCAGCCGAGCAGGCTTCGCCACGCAAACCCTTGGTGCAAAAGGGTCGTCGCAAAAAATTCACGGCCGCCGCCAGGCGCTCAGCCCAAAATCGGCGAGGCCTCCCGGGTCATGCGCCCGGATGCAACCCCGGCGCTTCCTGGCCCGTGCGGGCGACATACTCGGTGTAGCCGCCGCCGTACTGGTGGACGCCCTCGGGCGTCAGCTCCAACACGCGGTTCGACAGCGCCCCCAGGAAATGGCGATCGTGCGAGACGAAGAGCATGGTGCCCTCGAAATCGGCAAGCGCCGCGACCAGCATCTCCTTGGTGACCATGTCGAGGTGGTTGGTCGGTTCGTCGAGCACCAGCAGGTTCGGCGGATCGAACAGCATCTTGGCCATGACCAGACGCGCCTTCTCGCCGCCCGACAACACACGGCAGGGCTTCTCGACATCGTCGCCGGAGAAGCCGAAGCAGCCGGCCAGGGTGCGCAGGGCGCCCTGGCCGGCCTGCGGAAACGAGCGTTCCAGGGACTGGAAGATCGTCTCTTCGCCGTCCAGCAGGTCCATCGAGTGCTGGGCGAAATAGCCCATCTTCACGCTGGCCCCGATGTTGACCGCGCCCTGGTCGGGCTTGGTGTCGCCAGCCACCAGCTTCAGCAGGGTCGACTTGCCAGTCCCGTTGGCGCCCAGCACGCACCAGCGCTCCTTGCGGCGCACCAGGAAATCGAAGTCGTCATAGATCGGCTTGTCGCCATAGCCCTTGCGGACCCCGCGCAGGCTGATGACGTCCTCGCCCGAACGCGGCGGGCTCTGGAACTCGAACTGCACCGTCTGGCGCCGGCGCGGAGCCTCGACGCGTTCGATCTTGTCGAGCTTCTTGACCCGGCTCTGCACCTGGGCGGCGTGCGAGGCGCGCGCCTTGAACTTCTCGATGAACTTGATTTCCTTGGCCAGCATCGCCTGCTGGCGCTCGTACTGGGCCTGACGCTGCGCCTCGCTGAGCGCGCGCTGCTGATCGTAGAAATCGAGATCGCCCGAATAGGTGATCAGCGAACCGGCGTCGATCTCGACCACCTTGCCGATGATGCGATTCATGAAGGCGCGGTCGTGCGAGGTCATCAGCAGCGCGCCGTCGTAGTTCTTCAGGAACGCCTCCAGCCAGATCAGGCTTTCCAGGTCCAGGTGGTTGGAGGGTTCGTCCAGCAGCATGCCGTCGGGGCGCATCAGCAGGATGCGGGCCAGCGCCACGCGCATCTTCCAGCCGCCCGACAGCAGGCCGACATCGCCGTCCATGCGTTCCTGGCTGAAGCTCAGGCCCGCCAGCACCTCGCGCGCGCGGGCCTCCAGCGCATAGCCGTCCAGTTCCTGGAAACGTTCCAGCACCTCGCCATAGCGCTCCATGACGGCGTCCAGCTGGTCGGCCTGGTCGGGATCGACCATGGCCGCCTCGAGCGTGGCCATCTCGGCGGCCAGCGCGCTGACGGGGCCGACGCCGTCCATCACCGCGGCGACCGCGCTCTGGCCCGACATCTCGCCGACGTCCTGGCTGAAATAGCCGATCCGCATGCCCGGATCGATTGCGACCAGCCCGTCGTCGGGCTGCTCCTGGCCGGTGACCATACGGAACAGCGTCGTCTTGCCGGCGCCGTTCGGGCCGACGAGGCCGACCTTCTCGCCCTTCTGGATGCCCATCGAAGCTTCGATGAACAGGATCTGGTGGCCGTTCTGCTTGGAGATATTGTCGAGGCGGATCATGGGCGGTCTGCTAACGCGAGCGGAAGCAGAACGCCAGCCTTCGGGTCACATCAATTCGAACCGATCCCCACCCCGCCTACCGGCGTGGTCTCGAACCGGTGGCCGAAGCCGGCGATGATCGGCCTGGCCTTGGCGATGGCGGCCTGCACCGAAGGCAACTTCAGCGACGCGGCGTGGCTGTCCTTGTCGGTCCAGACCTCGGTGATCCAGATCGCGTCGGCGTCGGTGGGGTCGAGCGCCAGGATGTAGGACAGGCAGCCGGGCATGGCCTCCGTCCCCTCCTTCAGGATGGCGACCAGGTCGTCTCGCTTGCCCGGGGCGGCCTTCATCTGCCCGATCAGTCCGTACATCGTCTTGCCTCCCGCAACGGCGAGCGACGGCGCAAGGGCCGCCGCCGCGCCGCCGATCATGGCCTGCCTGCGGTCCATTCCTGTCAGGAGGCCTTGCACTCGCCCTCGTGGGCGACGCTGACGCCCTGGCCCGCCGCGCTGCAGGCGTTGCCGTAGGTCTTGCCGTCGCAGCCGCAGACGGGGCGGTAGTCCATGGTGCAGGCCTGCGGGCGCGGACGGCAGATCCCCGAAGCATCGGCGACGGTCTTGCAGGCGCCGACCGGCATCACGCAGGACAGGCCCTCGCCGCACTGGAAGCCTGCGATGCCGCCGCACATGCCGCCCTCAGCCACGGGCGCACGCGACATCGGCGGCGGAGCCCCAGTGGAGGGGCCGGCGAGCTGGCCCGCGCACGCGCTGATCAGAAGGACGGCCACGAGGCCCAGCCAGGGACGCAAGCTCATGATGTTCCTCCCGCGCGGATTCGACCGCAGGTCGCGATCCTCGCACGAAGCACGCGCGACAGACAAACGCCGCGATCGGGGAAAAATGGGGCGCCGTGCTGCTTGATCAGGGGTCTGAATTGGTCTGTCCTCGCGGCCTCTTCGAGAGTCGGGGAAAATTGATGACACGATGGGGTACGACGGCCGCGGCCGTCAGTCTGCTCGCGCTGGGCCTTTCGGCCTGCGCCACGACCGGAACGACGGCAAAACCGCAGGCGTCCGCCAAGCCGGCCGAGAAGGCCGAGGCCAAGCCGCTGCCCAAGGGCCTCGACGGCGAGGCCTCGTCGGGCTTCCCATCGACCTATGCGCCCCTGCCCTCGCGCCCGACGGCCTTCGTCGGCGCCACGGTGCTGACCGCGACGGGCCAGCAGATCGACAACGGCGTGGTCGTCGTGCAGGACGGCAAGATCGTCGCCGTCGGCGGCCCCGAGACCGCCATTCCGGCCGGCGTGACCACCGTCGACGCCAAGGGCAAGTGGATCACCCCCGGCATCATCGACTCCCACAGCCACCTGGGCGTCTACCCCTCGCCTGGCGTGTCGGCCAAGTCGGACGGCAACGAGGCCACCGATCCCAACACCGCCCAGGTCTGGGCCGAGCACTCGGTGTGGCCGCAGGACCCGGGCTTCAACCGCGCCCGCGCCGGCGGGGTCACCACCCTCCAAATCCTCCCAGGCAGCGCCAACCTGTTCGGCGGCCGTTCGGTGACGCTGAAGAACGTGCCCTCGACCACCATGCAGGGCATGAAATTCCCGGGCGCGCCCTACGGCCTGAAGATGGCCTGCGGCGAGAACCCCAAGCGCGTCTACGGCTCCAAGAACCGCTCGCCCTCGACGGCGATGGGCAACGTCTTCGGCTATCGCAAGGCCTGGATCGACGCGGCCGACTACGCCCGCAAGTGGGACGACTACCGCGCCAAGAAGGAAAAGGGCGAGAAGGCCGACGCCCCCAAGCGCGACCTGCAACTGGAAACCCTGGCCGGTGTGCTGAAGGGCGAGATCCTGGTGCAGAACCACTGCTATCGCGGCGACGAGATGGCCGTGATGATCGATGTGGCCAAGGAGTTCGGCTACAAGATCACCATGTTCCACCACGCGGTGGAGAGCTACAAGGTCGCCCCCCTGCTGGCCAAGGAAGGCATCTGCTCGGCCACCTGGGCCTCGTGGACCGGCTTCAAGATGGAAAGCCTGGACGGCGTCGACTCCAACGCCGCCATGGTGTGGAAGGCCGGCGCCTGCGTGGTCATCCACTCCGACGACCCGATCATGACCCAGCGCCTCAACCAGGAGGCCGCCATCGCCATGACCGCGGGCAACAAGATCGGCTACGGCGTCACCCGCGCCGAGGCCATCAAGTGGATCACGGCCAATCCGGCGAAAGCCATGGGCATCGCCGACAAGACCGGCAGCCTGGAAGCGGGCAAGGCCGGCGACATCGTGGTCTGGAGCAGCGATCCGTTCAGCGTCTACGCCAAGGCCGAGCAGGTCTATATCGACGGCGCCCTGACCTACGACCGCAACGACAAGCGCTATCAGCCCAAGTCCGACTTCGAGCTCGGCCAGCCCGGCCAGGGAGCGTTTAACTGATGATCCGGTCCATCCTTCTCGCCGGCGCGGCCCTGACCGCGGTCATCGCCGCTCCCGCCGCCGCCCAGACCTTCGCCATCGTCAACGCCCGCATCGAGCCGGTGTCGAGCGCGGCGATCCCGTCGGGGACGATCCTCGTCCAGAACGGCAAGATCGCCGCCGTCGGCGCCAATGTCGCGGTGCCGGCCGGCGTGACCGCGATCGACGCCAAGGGCGGGGTCGTTACCCCGGGCCTAGTGGCGCCGTCGTCGAACATCAGCGCCTCGGAGATCGGCGGCGTGCGCGAGACCCGCGACGACGGCACCGGCAGCTCGCTGTCGGCGGGCTTCGACATCGCCTACAGCGTCAACCCGTCCTCGCCGATGATCGGCCTGGCCCGCGACGGCGGCGTCACCAGCTCGGCCGTCACCCCGGTGCTGTCGGGCGTCGGCGGCGGCAGCCACGAGCACGCCGACGACGGCGTGGTCGAGGAGATGACGGCCGGCAAGGACGGCGGCGGCGATCCCCCGCTGTTCGGCGGCCAGGCGGCGTTCGTGCGCCTGAAGGCCGGCGAGGCCGACATCGTTTCGAAGTCCAAGACCGCCGTGACCCTGTCGCTGGGCGAGGCCGGGGCCCGCGCGGCCGGCGGCTCGCGCGGCGCCTCGATCGTGCTGGTCAAGTCGGCCCTGCAGGACGCCCGCGCCTTCGCCAGGAACCGCGCCGCCTTCGAACAGGGCGCCACGCGCGACTATGGCCTCTCGCGTCTCGACCTCGAGGCCCTGGTTCCGGTCGTGCAGGGCAAGACCCCGCTGCTGATCCGCGCCCATCGCGCCTCCGACATCCGCCTAGCCCTCAAGCTGGCGGCCGAGGAGAAGATCAGGATCGTGCTGGAAGGCGCCGAGGAAGGCTGGCTGGTGGCCGGCGAGATCGCCAAGGCCGGCGTGCCGGTGATCGTCGACACCCAGGCCGACCTGCCCGACAGCTTCGAGACCCTGGGCTCGCGCCTCGACAACGCCGCCCGCTTGAACGCGGCCGGCGTGACCGTGGCCATCAACGGCGCGCGCGACTTCAACAACCTGCGCCAGGAGCGCCTGAACGCGGGCCTGGCCGTCGCCAACGGCCTGCCCTACCCCGCGGCCCTGGCGGCGATCACCCTGACCCCGGCCAGGATCTGGGGCATGGCCGACCAGATCGGCTCGCTGGACGTCGGCAAGACCGCCGACCTCGTGCTGTGGACCGGCGATCCGCTGGAAACCACCACCTGGGCCGACAAGGTGTTCATCGGCGGCGTCGAGCAGCCGGCCGACAGCCGCCAGAGCCAACTTCGCGACCGCTATGCGGCGGGCGACAACGGCCTGCCCCCGGCCTACCGCTAGGACGACCAGACGGCCCCGCTCCTCCCTGGAGCGGGCCGTCGCTTTTCGAGGGAAGCCATGCAAGCCGCCAACGTCGTCATCCGCCCCTACCGGACCGACGATGCGCCCCACATGGCGCGGCTCTACTACGACGCCGTTCATGGCCTCGGCCGACGCGCCTACTCGGCGACCCAGGTCGCCGCCTGGGCGCCGGCCCCGCTACAGCCGATCGACGTGCTGAACCGCGCCGCCGACGGCCGCACGACGTTCGTCGCGGCCGACGCCAGCGACCAGGCCGTGGCCTATGTCGACCTTGAGGCCGACGGCCATGTCGACCACCTCTATTGCCATCCCGATTTCGCCGGCCAGGGCGTGGCTTCCCGCCTGCTGGAGACGGTGGTCCGGCAGGCCTTGGAACAAGGCCTCGCCGTCCTTTACGTAGAGGCCAGCGAGCTGGCCCGACCGGTGTTCGAGCGGCACGGCTTCACCGTGACCGCGCGGCGCGATTTCGAGGTGCGGGGCGTGCCGATCCACAACTACGCCATGCGGCGTGAACTGACCTGAGCCATGCCTGTCTTCGTTCACCTGACTTCGCACGACAACCTGCCCGCCATCCGCCGGGTCGGCATCGCCCCGGCCAAGTGGAGCAAGCGGGTCTTCGCCATGCCGGTGACCCGCAATTTCCAGATCTCGCACCAGTGGCTGCGGGAACTGCGGCGGGGCCAGAGCGGCACGATGCTCGCCGTCTACTTCCGGGTTCCGGACGACGAACCCGTCGAGATCGGCCACTACAGCTCGCCGCAGCGATCGGTGACCGCGGCCGAGGCCGTGGCCATCATGATGTCGGTCGAGACGGCCGATCCGGTCGTCGCCCTCGCGACGGACAAGGCGGACAAGAACCGCAAGGACATCCAAGCCGGCCGGCGCCTGCCGGCCTCGCCGCAGGGCTATCAGGTGCTGCTCAGCCGTCGCATCCAGCCTTCGGAGATCCTGCGGGTGAAGGTTCCTCCGCAGGTCGTGGGCTGGCGCTACCAGCCCGGCTCGAACGGCATGCCGCCCTGCCGCTGCATCTGCTGCACCAAGGGAACCTGGGGCATGGGCAAGCTGCTGCGCGCGGTCGAGGAGGCCGAAGCCGTCGGCCGTCCCACCAAGATCATCATGGGCGGTCGCGAGGACAGCTCCTACGAGCGCGTGGAACGGCTGCGGGCGCGACTGGCGAAGGGCTGAGCCCGCCCGTCCCATGAGGCCGCACTAGACCTAGGTCTAGTCGCCGCCTCCCCATGCCTTCGCGCGGCAAACCCATGGATGGCTACCTCGCCGGCCGCCTCTGGCCGAAAGTCCTGACGTCGCCCGGCGGCCGCATTCGGCGCTGCGGGCAAGCTTTCGACGAAAGGACATGGCGATGTCGGACATCATCATCACGGGCAAGCAACTGTCGGCCTCGGCCTATACGGCGACCATCAACGCGCCGATCGAGACGATCGACATCGCCGACTGGCTGTTCACCCTGCCCGAGGCCGAATACCAGCGCTGCTGCGCGCCCGACCACATCTCGGCCGGAGCGACCTTCACCGACGACGGCCGGCGCATGTCGATCAATGTCGAGATGATCGGCCAGACCCTGATGGTCCAGCACTACGTGGCCGAAATCGCCACCCCGACCCTGTGCAGGATGGTCTCGACCTCGGACGCCTTCACGCCCAATGGCCGCACGCGGGTTCAGGTTATCTGGACCCTGAGCGCCCGGAAGATCGACGAAGCGACCTGCGAATACACCAACAGCGTGGTCGCCCACCCCACCCAGGAATTCCTCGACTTCATCGACAAGCACGGCATGCCGTTCGAGGACGCCGCCGACGCCCGCCAGCGTGACGGCGGCGACCACAACAGCCGCGAGACGCCGCTGTTCGCCGCCAGCATCGAGCGCCGCGCCCTGGCCCGCATGGCGGCCAAGGCGGCTTGAGGGCAAACGGCGTCCGAGACGAAAACCTCGCCCTTCGACAGGCTCAGGGTGAGGTTTTCGAGCGGCCAGCCAGTGGTCCTCATCCTGAGCTTGTCGAAGGACGAGGACCACGCGCGGAGCCTGAACATCACTCCGTCCTACCCCTCAGGGCCAGACATTGTTGGACGTCACGCTGTCTCCGCCCGTTGGGACCTGGCAGTCGTTGAAGGTGATCGCCACCGACTGGCCCCAGTTGGTCGAGTCCGCCTGGACCTGGAAGTGCAGGTGCGGCCCCGAGGTGCGCCCCGTATTGCCCGAGGTGGCGATCGGCTGGCCGCGCTGGACGACGTCGCCGACATTCACCAAGACCCCGTTCTGCTGGATGTGGAAGTACCAGCTGGTGAAGCCGCCCGGATGGCGGATGCGCACGGCGTTGCCCCAGTTCTGCAGGCTGCCGCCCGGGAACGGCGTGTTGCTGGGCGTGGTCGGGGCGTTGGGGTTGTAGGTCGTGGACTGGCTTTCCTGCAGCCATTCGACCGTGCCGCCGCGCACCGCCCGGATCTGCGTGCCGACCGGCTTCGAGAAGTCGAAGGCGAAGGCCTGGCTGCCGTTGTGCGAGCCGCCGGGATTGTTGTTGCCCTGGCCGACGTTGCGCGTGTCGCCCGCCTTCCAGGGATAGCGATAGGCGCCAACGGCGCTGTCCTGCTGCTCGATGAACTCCATGCGCAGGCCGCGGCTGAAATAGGCGGCGTCCTCGGTCTTGAAGTCGACCGTGCAGCGGCGGTGGCTCCACCACTGGGTTCCGCTGCCCGTCCGCCAGACGGCGGCGTAGGCGTCGCCGTCCACCGACAGCGCTGCCAGTCGCAGGCCCTGGTTGAAATAGGTCTGGTCCTGGGTCTCGACCTGGGCGCTGGTCATGCCCGAACGCCACCACTGCGCGCCGCTCCCCGGCCGCCAGACGGCGGTGTAGCGCCCGCCGTCGACCTCAAGCAGGGTGATGCGCAGGCCGTTGTCGAAATGGGTCTGGACCTGCGCCTTCATCTGGTCGACCGTCATGCCGGTGCGCCACCACTGGGCGCCCGAGCCGGGCCGCCACACGGCCGTGAACCGGCCGCCGTCGAGTTCCAGGGCCGTCAGGCGAAGGCCTTGGTTGAAGTAGGCGCCGTCCTGCGCCTTCAGTTCGTCCAGCGTCATGCCCGAGCGCCACCACTGGGCCCCGGTCCCCGGTCGCCAGACGGCGGCGAAACGACCATCCTTCACCGACAGCGAATGGATGCGCAGGCCGTTGTCGAAGTGGGTTTTGTCCTGGGCCTTGAACTGTTCGAGGCTCATGCCCGAACGCCACCACTGGGCGCCGCTACCGGGCCGCCAGGCGGCTGCATAGCCGATGTCAGCGCAGGCCAGACCGGGCGCAGCCACGGCCAGCAGGCCGACGCAGAACGCCGGTGCAAGGATCGCACGCATCAAACCCTCCCATTCGGGCGCGTCTCTACGGAGCGCCGCTCGAAAGCCGGATACCGATGAAAAGCTTGGAACCGTGCGCCGATCGCCGGTCAGGCCCCGACGCCGCGCACGACAAGCTTAGGCGCGCCGGCCCGCTCCAGGAAGGGCGTATGGGCCTCGCCGCACAGGCAAGGCCCACGAGGCGTCAGGTCGCCCAGGTGATCTTCACGATCGAGGGGCGATCGCTGTTGTAGGAGACCGTGTGCTGCTCGCGGCGGCTGGCGGTGATGGCCAGCTTGTAGGTGTCGCCGGTCTGGTCGGTGAAGGCCAGGTTGATGCTGCCCGAGAAGATCCCCGACGGTCCTTGGGCGTCGACCTGCACCTGGTAGCTGTAGATGCCGGCGTTCGACACCAGCCGGATGCCGTAGACCTTGCCCTCGCTGTTGCCGATGATGCACGAGCTGAGGTCGGTGTTGCCGTTGATCGAGACGGCCGAGCCGACCGGCAGCAGCCCGTTGGCCGTGCCGCTGGTGTCGCCGCAGTCGGTGGTGGTGAATTCGGCGGTGCCCGCCTGCGCAGTCGCAGTCGTCATGACGCTTCTTCCTCTTCCGATGGGCCGGCCGCCGCTCGGGCCGGTGGAAAGGAGCATTCACTCAACTGCAGGCGATATCAACGGAAATACACGTGAAGATTGTCACATTCGTGCATGCACACTGAAGCTGCAACCCGATCCACAAGCAGCGCTTTCCTTGGGGGCGAGCTCGGGTCATACGGGGCGAGACACCCGAATCGCCGCAAAATCATCCGATGTCTTCCAAAGACCCCAACTCGCTGTTCTCGCTGTTCGACGACGACGCCCTGGCGCCGCCGAGCGCCCCGCCCTTGCCCGCCCGCGAACCGCATCCGCAGCCCAAGCCTCAGCCGCCGCCTCCTCCCCCTCCGGGCAAGGTCGAGGCCGCGCCGGCTGCTGTTCCCTCGTCGGGCGGCTATGACGCCAGTTCGATCGAGGTGCTGGAAGGCCTGGAGCCCGTGCGCATGCGTCCGGGCATGTACATCGGCGGCACCGACGAGCGCGCCCTGCACCACCTGTTCGCCGAAGTGCTCGACAACTCGATGGACGAAGCCGTCGCCGGCTTCGCCAAGTCGATCGAGGTCAAGCTCGACGCCGACGGCTACCTGTCGGTCAAGGACGACGGTCGCGGCATGCCCGTGGACCCGCACCCCAAGCATCCGGGCAAGTCGGCGCTGGAAGTGATCATGACCGTCCTGCACGCGGGCGGTAAGTTCAGCGGCAAGGCCTACGAGACCTCGGGCGGCCTGCACGGCGTCGGCGCCAGCGTCGTCAACGCCCTGTCGGAGCTGGTCGAGGTGACGGTCTGGCGCGACGGCTTCGAGCACCGCCAGAGCTTCGCCCGCGGCAAGCCGCTGGGCCCGGTCGAGAAGATCCAGCCCAGCCGCAAGCGCGGCACCATGGTGCGTTTCAAGCCCGATGACCAGATCTTCGGCGAAGGCTGCGCCTTCAAGCCGGCGCGCCTGTACCGCATGGCCCGCTCGAAGGCCTATCTGTTCCGCGGCGTGCAGATCAAATGGTCCTGCGCCCAGGAGCGAATCCACGACCAGACGCCCGCCGAGGCGGTGTTCCACTTCCCCAACGGCCTGGCCGACTTCCTGGCCGAACGCACCAAGGGCCTGGAGACGGTCACCCCGACCAGCTTCGCCGGCCGTATCGAGCGCGAGGGCGAAGCCGGCGCGGTCGAATGGGCCGTCACCTGGACCCCGCGCGGCTTCGGCGAACACGACGGCTTCATGCAGTCGTACTGCAACACCGTGCCGACCCCCGAGGGCGGCACGCACGAAAGCGGCTTCCGCGCCGCCCTGACGCGCGGCCTCAAGGCCTATGCCGACCTCAAGGGCGAGAAGCGCGGCACGATCATCACCGCCGACGACGTGGTGGCCCAGGCCGGCGCGCTGATCTCGGTGTTCATCAAGAACCCCGAATTCCAGGGCCAGACCAAGGAGAAGCTGTCGACGACCGAGGCCCAGCGCTTCGTCGAAAACGCCCTGCGCGACCCGTTCGACCACTGGCTGACCGGCAGCCCCAAGGCCGCCCAGGCGCTGCTCGAGTTCGTCATCGAGCGCGCCGAGGAACGCCTCAAGCGTCGCAAGGACAAGGAAGTCAGCCGCGCCAGCGCGACCCGCAAGCTGCGCCTGCCCGGCAAGCTGGCCGACTGCGCCGGCGGCGCGGTCGACGGCGCCGAACTGTTCATCGTCGAAGGCGACTCGGCCGGCGGCTCGGCCAAGCAGGCGCGTAACCGCAAGAACCAGGCGATCCTGCCCCTGCGCGGCAAGATCCTGAACGTGGCCTCGGCTTCGGGCGAGAAGTTCACGGCCAACAAGGAACTGTCGGACCTGATGCTGGCCCTGGGGGCCCAGGGCGGGAACAAGTACCGTGAAGAAGATCTGCGCTACGAGCGGATCATCATCATGACCGACGCCGACGTCGACGGCGCCCACATCGCCTCGCTGCTGATCACCTTCTTCTACCGGACCATGCCGGACCTGATCCGCGCCGGCCGCCTGTACCTGGCCCTGCCGCCGCTCTATCGCATCAGCCACGGCGGCAAGACCGAGTACGCGCGCGACGACGCCCACAAGGACGAGCTCCTGGCCACCATGTTCAAGGGCAAGAAGCCCGAGATCGGCCGGTTCAAGGGCCTGGGCGAAATGATGGCCTCGCAGTTGAAGGAAACCACCATGGACCCGGCGGTCCGCACCCTGGCGCGCGTGACCCTGCCGCGCCACGAGGAAACCGTCGAAGACCTGGTCGAGACCCTGATGGGCCGCAAGCCCGAACTGCGCTTCAAGTTCATCCAGGACAACGCGGCCTTCGCGGCCGACGACCTGGATCTGTGATGACAGGAACCTCCCCCACGGGGGGAGGTTTCCAATTTACCCGATCAGCGCCCGAGCCGCCGCCCGCGCAGCCTCGGTGACTTCCGCGCCCGAGAGCATCCGCGCGATCTCCTCCTCGCGTTCGGCTGGCGACAGGGGCTCGACCTTCGTTCGGGTGGACGTGTCGTCGCCGGATTTCGAGATCCGCCAGTGGGCGTCGCCGCGCGCGGCCACCTGGGCCGAGTGGGTCACCACCAGCACCTGGGCCCCACCTTGCCCTTCACCGCCGGCCAGGCGCTTCAAACGCAGACCAACGGCGTCTGCCACGGCCCCGCCGACGCCCTGGTCGACCTCGTCGAAGATCATCAGCGGCTGGGGACCGCCCCCCTTCCCCGCCAGCGCCGCCTTCAGGGCCAGGGCGAAGCGGGCCAGTTCGCCGCCCGAGGCGATGGCCTCCATCGGCCCGAACGGAGCGCCGGGGTTGGTCGAGATCTCGAAGGTGATGCGGTCCAGGCCCGACGGGCCGGCCTTGTCCTCGTCCAGAGGCTCCAGGGCGACGCGGAAACGGGCCTTCTCAAGTTTCAGCGGGCCCAGCTCGGCCTCGACGGCCTTGGCCAGGCGGTCGCCGGCGGCGCGGCGCTCGGTCGACAGCGCCTGGGCGGCGTAGAGATAGGCCTCGCGGGCCTCGGCGGCCTGGGCCTCGGCGGCGACCAGGGCCTCGGCCGAGGTCTCGACGGCCTGCAGGCGGGCGGCAAACTCGGCGCGGACGGCCGGCAGGTCCTCGACCAGCACGTTCAGCTTGCGGGCCATGCCGCGCAGGGCGAACAGACGCTCCTCGGCCTTCTCCAGGCGGTCGGGCTCGAATTCGAAGCTGTCGGCGGCGGCGTCGATGGCGGCGCTGGCCTCCTGGGCCTCGACGAGCGCCCGGTCGACGGCGTCACAGGCGGCGGCCAGGCGGGTCATGGCCGGACCGTCGGCCGGCGCGCCGGCGTTGGCGGCCCTATCCCGCGCTCGCTCAAGAGCGCGGAAGGCCTGGGCCAGCTTGCCCGACAGGTTGTCGCCGCCCAGGGCGTCCTGGGCCGAAGCGATGTCGGCCAGCGCCTTTTCGGCCGAACCCAGCAAGGCCCGCTCCTCGGCCAGGGCGGTCTCCTCGCCGTCGCGCGGATCGAGGCGGTCGAGCTCGGACAGGCGGAGCGTCAGCTCCTCGGTCTCGGCTGCGGCGCGCTCGGACAGGGCCTTCAGCTCGGCGGCGGCCTCGCGGGCGGCGCGCCAGCCGCTCCAGGCCGACGAAACGGCCCCGACGCTGACCTGGCCATAGGCGTCCAGCAGGGTGCGGTGGGTGCGCGGATCCAGCAGGCCGACCGTCTCGTGCTGGCCGTGCACTTCGAGCAGCAGCGCGCCCAGATCCTTGAGTACGCCGACGCTGGTGGCCTGGTCGTTGACGAAAGCCCGCGAACGGCCGTCCGGCGACAGCTGGCGGCGCAGGACCAGGTCCTCGTCGCGGGCGTAGTCCAGGCCCTTGTCGTCGAGATAGGCGAAGGCGGGGTGGTCGGGCGCCAGGGCGAAGATGGCCGTGGCGCTGGCGTGGCCTGCGGCTCCGCGGCGCACCAGGCCGGCGTCGGCGCGGGCGCCGGTGGCCAGGCCCAGGGCGTCGAGGATGATCGACTTGCCCGCCCCGGTCTCGCCGGTCAGCGCGGTCAGGCCCGGCCCGATGGCCAGGTCGAGGCTCTCGATGAGCACCACGTCGCGGATGGAGAGACCGATCAGCATGGCCGGAAGGATCACCGGGAATCGGGCTTTTTCAAAGAGGAAGCGGTAGGCGTTTGAGAACAAAAGAAAAACGGGCCGTTTTGCAACGGCCCGCTTTGCCTTACATCCCGAGAACGCCCATCAGGCCGCCCTTTTTCTTCTTCTCGCCGGGAGGGGCCAGGGTGGCGCCCTTGTCCTTGTTGAAGGTCCGGTCGATCAGGTTGCGCTTGTTGCCGGCCTTCAGCGGCTCGACGGCCGGCTTCAGGCCCGCGTCGTTCAGCAGCTTGTAGGCGTCAGCGTACCAGCGGTCGCCCGGGAAGTTGTAACCCAGCACCGCGCCGTTGCGCTTGGCTTCCTCGGTCAGGCCCAGGGTCATGTAGGCCTCGACCAGGCGATAGAGCGCCTCGGGCGTGTGCGAGGTGGTCTGGTGACGGTCGACCACGGTCTTGAAGCGGCCGATGGCGGCCAGGGTCTTGCCGTCACGCAGGTACCAGCGACCGATGGCCAGTTCCTTGCCGGCCAGCTGGTCGTTGACCATGTCGATCTTCAGGCGGGCGTCCTGGGCGTATTCGCTGTTGGGATAGCGCTGGACGACGTCGCGCAGCGCGGCGAGCGCCTGCTCGGTGGCGGCCTGGTCGCGGTACACGTCGACGATCTGCTCGAAGTAGCAGATGGCCTTCAGATAGTAGGCGTACGAGGCCGACGGGTTCCCCGGATAGAGCGAGATGAACCGGTCGGCGTCGCCGATGGCGTCGGCGTACTGGTTGCCCTGGTAGTGGGCGTAGCCGGTCATCAGGATCGAGCGGCGCGACCATTCCGAATAGGGGTGCTGGCGCTCGACCTCGCGGAAGTAGTCGACGGCCTCGTTCCAGCTGCCGCGGTCCAGGCGATTGGCGCCGGTGGAATACAGCAGCTCGACCGGACGCTCCTCATAGGCCAGCGTCGGCTTCTTGGGCTTGCCCGCGCAGGCGGTAACCGACAGAGCGGCGAGCACGGCCACGATGGAGACGGCCGAACGTCCCGAGATTTTGCGAAGCACGGACTCTCTCACCCTCGAAGCAACCTTGCGCGCCCCCGCGCCGAACCAAGGCTTCTACACCACGTCGATGCGGGCGCAAACGAAAGCCGAGCGGCGGGAGCGATCCCCCGTTTTGATCAGACCGCTTCGGCCAGCTCCGGCGCATAAGCGCGCCAGCGCCAAGCGCGCGGTTGCTCCATCAACGCACGAACAGCGGCGTTATTGAGGCCGTGTCCGGCCAGAATTCCTTCGAACCTGCCAAGGATCGGAGCACCAACGACATAAAGGTCGCCGACGGCGTCCAGGGCCTTGTGGCGCACGAATTCGTCCGAGCGGCGCAGGCCTTCCGGGTTGAGCACGCGGTCGCCGTCGATGACCACGGCGTTCTCCATCGAGCCGCCGCGGGCCAGGCCGATGTCACGCAGGGCCTCGACCTCGCGCAAGAAGCCGAAGGTGCGGCAGTTCGACAGTTCCTTGCGGAAGCTGGCCTCGTCGATGACGAGATCGACGCGCTGGCGGCCGATGGCCTTGCTGGCGAAGGCGATCTCGAAGGCCACCTCGAAGGATTCGGCCGGCGTCAGGGTCGCGCGCTTGTCGCCCTCGACCACCTCGATCGGCGAGAGAATCTCGATGTAGCGGCGCGCGGCTTCCTGGCGACGGCGGCCGGCGCGGTCGAGGATCTGCACGAAGGGCTCGGACGAGCCGTCCATGATCGGCACTTCAGGGCCGTCCAGCTCGACGACGCAGTTGTCGACCGACAGGGCGGCCAGGGCGGCCATCAGGTGCTCGATGGTCGAGACGCGCACGTCGGCGGCGTTGGCGATGACGGTGCCCAGCTGGGTCTGCACCACGGCGTCGCCGCAAACCGGCACGCGGTTGTCGCGGTCCTGGACGTCGGTGCGCACGAAGACGATCCCGCTGTCGGGAGCGGCGGGGCGCACGGCGACGCGCACGTGCGCACCCGTGTGCAGGCCGATCCCTGCGAAGATCACCGGTCCAGCGACCGTGTGCTGATGATAAGGCGAAACCGACACGAGAAACCTTTGTAAACTTGGGAGCGGCTCTGCGGCCGCATATTCGTCCCCATTTACCGTCTACGAGCTTTGCCGCGACGCAGCAACGCAAGTCCTGTTTCGGATTGTTACCTTCATAAGTCGTTGTCCGATATGGCATTTTCGTCACGCGAAAGGCCAATTTTCGCCACCTTCGCTAACGGCGTTGCAGCATGGAGCAAAGCTTGCCCTTCGGGCTGGCCTCGTCGGCACGGCGCCGCTAGGCTCGCGCCGATTTTTGGCAACCTTGCCGCCTGGACCACGACTTCCATGACCAAGACCTTGCGCCTCGCCGCCTCCGCCCTCGCCCTATCGCTGGCCGCCTTCGCGATCGTTCCGGCCGCACATGCGGAAGGCCGGGGCTTCACCGCCAAGGACATGGTCACGCTCGACCGCGTCAGCGAGCCGAAGGTGTCGCCCGACGGTCGCCAGGTGATCTACCTGGTGCGGACGATGGACCTGCCGGCCAACAAGGCCTCGTTCTCGCTGTGGGTCGCCGACCTGAAGGCCAAGATCGCACCGCGTCGCCTGGCGGTGTCGGACGGCGGCGTCTCCAGCGCGCGCTGGTCGGCCGACGGCAAGAGCATCTACTTCCTGTCGGGCCGCGCGGGCTCGGACCAGGTGTTCCGCACGGATGCTTCGGGCCAGACCGCCGTCCAGGTCACCAAGGCCCCGTTCGACGTCGGCGCTTTCAAGGTCTCGGCCGACGGCAAGACCGTGGTGGTCAGCCAGGCCGTCTTCCCCGACTGCCCCACCCTCGCCTGCACCCAGGAGCGCCTGGACCAGAAGAAGGCCCAGAAGACCACCGGCGTCGTCTACGACAAGCTTTTCATCCGCCACTGGGACACCTGGAACGACGGCACGAAGAACCACCTCTACGCCTACGGCCTGGACGCTTCGGGCGTGGCGGCGGGCGAGCCCGTGGCCCTGATGGCCGGCTTCGACGGTGATTCCCCGACCAAGCCGTTCGGCGGCGACGAAGACTTCACCATCAGCCCCGACGGCAAGACCGTGGTGTTCTCGGCCAAGATCGCCGGCCGCGACGAGCCCTGGCAGACCAACTACGACCTGTGGTCGGTTCCGGTCGACGGCTCGGCCAAGCCGGCCAACCTGACCGAAGACAACAAGGCCTGGGACGCCCAGCCGACCTTCTCGCCGGACGGCAAGGTCCAGGCCTGGCTGGCCATGAAGCGCCCGGGCTTCGAGGCCGACCGCTTCGGCGTCATGGTCCGCGAGAACGGCAAGGTGCGTGAAGTGGCCCCGGCCTGGGATCACTCGGCCCAGTCGATCACCTTCAGCGCCGACGGCAAGACCATCTACACGACCGCCGAGGACGTGGGTCAGACCAAGCTCTTCGCCATCGACGTCAAGAGCGGCAAGGCCACCGCCCTGACCGGCGAAGGCCACGTGGGCGCGTTCAGCGCCGCCGGCGGCTCCACCGTGATCGCCCAGGACAACCTCAAGACCCCGGCCCAGCTCTACGCCCTGGCCCCCAAGGGCGCGCCGATCCAGTTGACCGGCCTCAACGCCGACAAGCTGCAAGGCATCGCGATGGGCGAGGCCGAGCAATTCAGCTTCAAGGGCTGGAACGACGAGACCGTGCACGGCTACCTGGTCAAGCCGGCCAACTTCGATCCGTCGAAGAAGTATCCGGTCGCCTTCCTGATCCACGGCGGCCCGCAGGGCTCGTTCGGCAACCTCTTCCACTATCGCTGGAACGCCCAGACCTACGCCGGCGCCGGCTACGCCGTGGTGATGATCGATTTCCACGGTTCGACCGGCTACGGCCAGGCGTTCACCGACGCCATCAGCCAGCACTGGGGCGACCGCCCGCTGGAAGACCTGCAGAAGGGCTGGGATTTCGCCACCAAGACGTACGGCTTCCTCGACCAGGACCGCGCCTGCGCCCTGGGCGGCTCGTACGGCGGCTTCATGATCAACTGGATCGCCAGCCAGTGGAAGGAGCCGTGGAAGTGCCTGGTGAACCACGACGGCATCTTCGACAGCCGCTTCATGGGCTACTCGACCGAAGAGCTGTGGTTCAGCGAATGGGAGAACGGCGGCGCGCCCTGGCAGCCGAACACCACCTATTCGAAGTTCAACCCGGCCGACCACGTGGGCGAATGGAGCGTGCCGACCCTGGTCGTGCAGGGCCAGAATGACTTCCGCGTGCCGCTGGAGGAAGGCATCGCCACCTTCACGGCCCTGCAGCGCAAGGGCGTGCCCAGCAAGTTCCTGTACTTCCCCAACGAGAACCACTGGGTGCTGAAGGCCCAGAACTCGGTCCAGTGGCACGACGAGGTGCTGGGCTGGCTGAACCAGTGGACGGGGAAGTAAGGCCCAAGACGCCCTTCCCCTTGATGGGGGAAGGTGGCCCGCGAAGCGGGTCGGATGGGGGTTAAGCGGCCGCGGCCCTAGTCACCCCCATCCCCGGCCCTTCCCCCATCAAGGGGGAAGGGAGCCAAGGATCAAATCCGGCCCGTCGCGACCGACCAGGTCAGGCGGGCCTTTTTTCCGAGCTCGCTTATCTCTCGCCCCTTGGCCTGGCGCGCCGCCAGGGCGGCAGGCGCCACGGCCGGAAAGGCCGCGATCGGCAGGGCCTTGAGCTCGGCGGCGGCCGCCTTGCGCTGCTGCGCCACGCGGGTCTCGACGTCGGCGGCGGTCCAGGCCAACGGCAGGCGCGAGCGACCGGCCAGCTTCAGTCGCCACAGCCCGGCCAGGCCATAGGCGCGCGCAGCAGCTCGGACGGCGGCGGGATCGGCCGAGGCGTCCAGGCGGCGCGCCATCAGGCCGGCCAGGGCGCCGGCGGTGGCGTCCAGATAGGCCAGCACCGCGGCCTCGTCGGCGAACGGCGCCTCTTCCAGGTCGGCCAGGCGGGCCTCGGCCATCGCCGCCAGGGCCAGCGGATCGACGCCCGAGGCGGCCAGGGCCTCGACGGCCGGATGCTTGCGCGGAGCCTTGCCGGCGGCCAGCTCCTCCATCGCCTCGCGCCACCAGGTCAGGCGGATCTCGCCCATCAGCGCGTTGGTCACGCCGCCGGCCACGCGGGCCAGTTCGTAGTTGAAGGCGACCAGGGCCACGACGTCGCTGCGCGCCGCGAGGTCGGACACGAACCGGCTGGCCAGCCAGCGATCGTTGTCCATGCGGCGGACCAGATCGTCGAGACCGGAATCGTAGGGGTTTTCGGGGGCGGCGGACATGGCGCGGCTTATGCCCCCCTCTCGTCGCAAGCTCAAAGAAAAAGGCCCGCCGTTTCCAGCGGGCCCTCGTTGAGCGCTCGGCGACGGATCAGCCGAACAGCGTCTGGTACATCGTCATCGTCACCAGCATCGGGATGCTGAGCAGCATGTTGATGCGCGAGAACAGCATGGCGGTCGTGGCCGCCTTGGCCTTGGTCGCGTCGTCGGCCGGCACGAGGCCGAGAGCCCGCTTCTGGTTTGGCCAGATCAGGCCCCAGACGTTGAAGAACATCACGGTGGCCAGCCACATGCCCATGCCGATGAAGGTGAAGCCCATGTCGACGCCGCGCTGGTAGCCCTGCCAGGCGCCCAGTGTGATCGCTTCCATCAGGTAGCCGCGATTGAAGGCCACGATCATGCCCATGATCCAGGTGGCGAGCGCCGACCAGCGGAACCAGAACAGCGCCTCGGGGGCGATGTACTTGCTGACCGCCGGCTTCAGCTCGGCCGGAATGGTCGGCATCACCCGCATCTGCACGAAGTTGAAGTAGTAGAGCAGCCCGATCCACAGGATGCCGAACAGCACGTGCAACCAGCGGAACACCGCCTGCCAGTAGGCGCCGTGGAAGCCGTTGGGGCTGTGCCCGAAGCCGAACACCATCACCAGGGCCAGCACCAGGCTGACGATGATGGTGCTGCGGAAGTTGGTGAGAATCCCAGTCAATTCAGCCCCCTGAGCCGTGTCTTGGCGCGCAGGATAGGCGTTGCGGGAGAGTCGGGGAAGGCAGGACCCTCCCCCCTGAAGGGGGAGGTGTCGGCAAAGCCGACGGAGGGGGATGTCTCTGATGAGGTCGAAGCGGTCGTTGAGGGTAGCAACCGCTTCCCCTTCCGGCCCTTCGGGCAACCTCCCCCTCCAGGGGGAGGGTGGCGAAGTCAGACCGCGATCAGCGCCGCGGCCAGGCGCCGGCCTTCGCTGGCCAGGACGTTGTAGGTGCGGGCGGCGGCCTCGGTGCTCATGAACTCGAGGCCCAGGCCCGCGGCCTTCAGGGCGTCGCGCACGGGGCGCGGGGGCAAGGCGTTGGCCAGGCCCATGCCCAGCAGCACGAACTCGACCGCGCCACCGGCGGCGAACACCGGGGCGAAGGCCTCCGGCGTCAGCTCGGCCAGGCCGGCGACGGCCCAGTCCTGCGGCTGGTCGTCGATGACCAGCAGCGAACCGGGCCGCCAGACGCCGGAGACCCGGAAGCCGCCGCCGCCCCAGGCGTCGATCGACGGGGGCTGGCGCGGGTTCAGCGGCTGGCTCACGGCTGGCTGGCCGCGCCGAGCTTGATCGGCTTGGCGTCTTCGTCGCCGCGCTTGACGCCCCAGACCAGGATCAGGGGCAGAGCGATGTAGATCGACGAATAGGTGCCGATGGCGATGCCGAACACCATGGTGAAGACCAGCGGGAACAGCACCGGACCGCCGAAGATCATCGTGCCGCCCAGCGCCAGCAGCGCGGTCGAGCCGGTGATGATCGTCCGCGACAGACGCTCGTTCTCCGACAGGTCGATGATCTCGCGCAGCGGCGTGGTCTTGTACTTGCGCAGGTTTTCCTTGAGGCGGTCGAAGGTGATGACCTTTTCGTTCATCGAGTAGCCGATGACCGTCAGCAGGGCCGCGACCGAGGTCATCGAGAACTCGATCTGCATCACCGACAGGATGCCCAGGGTCAGGATGATGTCGTGGAACACGGCCACGACGGCGCCGACGGCGAACTGCCACTGGAAGCGGAACCAGATGTAGCCGAGCATCAGCAGCAGGGCGATGCCCAGGGCCTTGAAGCCGCCGAGCAGCAGTTCGCCCGACACCTTGGCGCCGATGACCGTCGGCGCCGGCATGGTCATGCCGGGGAACTTGGCGATGATCTCGCTCTTGATCCGGTTGGCCTCGACGTTGGCGTTGGCGCCTTCGGTCGGCAGGAAGCGGATCATCGCCGAGTTGGCCGAGCCGAAGCCCTGGACCTGGACGTCGTGCGCGCCGGTGGACTTGGCCACCTTGCGCAGGTCGTCAAGGTCGATGGCCGTGGGCATGCGGGCTTCCAGGGCGACGCCGCCCTTGAAGTCGATGCCCAGGTTCAGGCCCTGGGTGAAGAACGACACGCCCGAACCGAGGATCAGGATGAGCGAGAAGACGGCGGCGACCGGAGCCCAGCGCACGAAGCGGTAGTGGGTCGAGCGCGGGATCAGGCGAATGAGGGGCCAAGCAGCCATGAGCTTTGATCCTTACGCGATCGGCAGCTTCTTCGGCTTGGCGGTCTTGAACCACCAGCCGATGAGCACTTGAGTGATGATGATGGCGGTGAACAGCGAGGTGAACACGCCGATCGCCAGGGTCCAGGCGAAGCCCTTCACGGGGCCCGAGCCGAAGCTGAACATGATGCCGGCCGAGATCAGGCTGGTGATGTTGGCGTCGAGGATCGACACCAGCGCCAGCTTGTAGCCGGTATCGGCCGCCGACATCGGCGACCTCCCTGCCGCGGCCTCGTCGCGCATCCGCTCGTAGATCAGCACGTTGGCGTCGACGGCGACGGCCAGCGTGAGGATCAGGCCGGCGATGCCCGGGAAGGTCAGGGTCGCCTGGGTGAACGACATGATCCCGACGATGAGCAGCACGTTGGCGATCAGGGCGATGGCCGCGAACACGCCGAACAGGCCGTAGGCCAGGATGATGAAGACGAACATCGCCGCAGCGCCGATGGCGAGCGAGATGGCGCCGGCCTTCACGGCGTCCGCGCCCAGTTCGGCGCCGACGGTGCGTTGCTCCTCGATGTTCAGCTGGGCCGGCAGCGCGCCCGAACGCAGCAGCAGCGACAGTTCGCTGGCGCTTTCGACGGTGAAGTTGCCGGTGATCTGGCCCGAGCCGCCGAGGATCGGCGTCTGGATGGTCGGGGCCGAGATGACCTTGTTGTCGAGGACGATGGCGAAGCGCTTGCCGATGTTGCGCGAGGTGGCGTCGCCGAACTTGCGGGCGCCCGAACCGTTGAAGCGGAACGAGACGACCGGACGGCCGCTCTGGCCGTCGAAGGCCTGCTGGGCGTCGACCAGTTCCTCACCTGAAACCACGGCGCGCTTCTTGAGCGCGTAGGCGGGCGCGTAGCCGTCGCCGCTGGCCACGACCACCGTGCCAGGAGGCACGCGGCCCGAGGCCATCTCTTCCGGGGTGACGGTCTCGTCGACCATCTGGAAGGTCAGCTTGGCGGTCTTGCCGATGACGGCCTTCAGGCGCTCGGGATCGCTTTCGCCGGCCGCCTGGATGACGATGCGGTCCGCGCCCTGGCGGGTGATCGTCGGTTCCTTGGTGCCCAGGCTGTCGATACGGCGACGGATGGTCTCGATCGACTGGTCGACGGCCTTGGAGGCGTCGGCGCGGGCGGCTTCGGCCGAAAGGCTCAGCTCGATGCGCTGGTCAGGCTTGGTCGCGACGTTGACGTCGGTGCCCACGCCGCTGGCCAGCGGATTGCCCAGCTTGCGCAGTTCGGTGACGGCGGCGTTGACCTTGGAGGCGTCGTCGATGCGCACGCCGATCACGCCGTTGGTCACGGCCAGGCCGTTGAAGTCGATTCCCGCGGTGCGCAGGGTGTTGCGGGCGTCCTCGACCAGGTTGTCGAGGCGCTCCTTGCGCAGTTGGGCGGTGTCGACCTCATAAAGGAGGTACGACCCGCCCTGGAGGTCGAGGCCAAGGTTCAGCTTCTGCTTGGGAACCCATCCCGGCAGGGCGTCTAGCGTCTTCTGCGGCAGAAGATTCGGCAGGGTGAAGACGATGCCGAAGATCACCGACAGGGTGACCAGGATAATCTTCCAGCGGGATAGGCTCAGCATGGACTACGAGGCTCTCGACGACGCCAGGGGCGCCAGGGCGGGCTTGATACGAACTAGACTTAAGCTCAGTTCTTCGGGTCGTTGGCAGGGGCCGGTTCGCCCTTGGCCGTGACTTCGGTGATCATGGCCTTGCGGACCTTCACCGTGACGCCCTGAGCGATCTCGACGCCGACTTCCTTTTCTTCCACCCGCACGATCTTGCCGATCACGCCGCTGGACAGAACGACACTGTCGCCGCGCTTTATGTTGTTCAGGGTCGCGAGGTGTTCCTTTTGGCGCTTCTGCTGAGGACGGATCAGCATGAAGTAGAACAGCACGACCATGAGGATGATCGGCGCGATGCCGATGAGCTGCTGCTCCAGGCCACCAGAGGGGTTCATAACGTCTCCACGAATTTCTGCGGGCGGAGCGCCTGAAATAGGGTCCCCGCCAAGTCGGCGGAAGCTATGCGTTCACCTCCTCTTTTGCAATGAGGGCGCGAGAGCGTTAGGAGCGTGGCCATGACCGAAGCCGCCCTGCCCCTGCTCGCCCGCATCGCCGACGCCCTGGATCGCCTGGCGCCGCCCGCTCCCGTCGCCCCCAGCTTCGACGGTGCACGCCTCTTCCGGCACGAGCCGGTCTCGGGCGCCTTCCTGCCCGCGCCCGACTACGCGATGGACATCGAGCTGCTGGTCGGCATCGAGCGGCAGAAGGAGCGGTTCCTGCAGAACCTGCGCCGGTTCGCCACTGGCCTGCCCTGCAACCACGTGCTGCTGTGGGGCGTACGCGGCACGGGCAAGAGCTCGCTGACCAAGTCGGCCTTCATGGCCTTGGCGGCCGAATATTCCGACCTGAAGCTTGTCGAGGTCGACCGCGACGAGGTCGCCGCCCTGCCCCCGCTGTTCGACGCCCTGCGTGCGCGCACGGAGCGCTTCGTGGTGCTGTGCGACGACCTGTCGTTCGAGGACGGCGCGGCGGCCGCCAAGGCCCTGAAGTCGGCGCTGGAAGGCGGCGTCGCCGGTCCGCCGGAGAACGTGCTGTTCGTCTCGACCTCGAACCGCCGCCACCTGATGCCGCGCGACCATGCCGAAAGCCAGGGCGCTATCGCCTCGGCCGAGAACGCCGAAGAGGAGATGAGCGTCTCCGATCGCTTCGGCCTGTGGATCGGCTTCCCGCCCATGGACCAGCCGACCTACCTGGCGGCGATCAACACCTATGCCGAGCGCTTTGGTTTGCAGGTCGAAAACCTGGAGCGCCGGGCCCTGCAATGGTCGCAACTGCGCGGCGCTCGCTCGGGCCGTGTGGCGTGGCAATTTGTCCGCGACCTCGCCGGCGAACTGGGCGTACGCTTGCCCGGATAACACTATCCGGGGGGAAACGTGGCCAACGGCAAGCCGTGGTTCAGGGTCAAGCGTCATGGCTATGGCGCGGGCCCGCCTTGCAGTTGGGAAGGCTGGGCGGTCGTCGCGCTCTATATCGGCCTGCTGCTGGCTTGCGCCGTTCTTTACGGCAAGGACCACCCGCGCCTCGTCGGCGTGTTCGTCGTGGTCATGACCCTGGTGGTGATGCTGGTCGCCCGCTGGAAGAGCGACGCACCCTGGCAGTGGCGCGACGGCGAGGAGGACTAAGCCGGGTCGCCGGAAGTCGCAGGCGGGGTCTTCTTCTCGGTCAGGGCCACCAGCGCCACGCCGACCATGGTCGCGCCGCCGCCGATGACCAGTTGCAGCGACAGGGCGTCGCCCATGAACAGCACGCCGATCGTGCACGAGACCAGCGGCGTCAACAGAAAATAGGGCGTCACCCGCCCCGGCTCGCGCCGCTGCACCAGCCAGAACAGCAGGGCGCTGGCCCCAATGGTCGACACGACGCCGGCGAACACCACGCAGGCCCAGGCCAGCGGCGGCGCGGACGAGACCTTGGCCACGACGTCGTCCTCGAAGGCGAAGGACATGGCGATCAGGATCGGCGCGGCGACGAAGGCCGTCAGGCCCTGCACCTTCAGCGGCTTCACGCCCGGCGTCTTGCGCACCAGCACCGTGGCCACGGCCCAGATGGCGGCGGCGGTGACGCCCAGGACGATGGCCGGCAGGTCGCCTGCACCGTGCGGGTCAAGGCTCATCCACGCCACGCCGGCGAAGGCGACGCCCAGGCCGACTACGGCGGGAACCCGCATGGTCTCGCCCAGCATGCGCCAGGCGAACAGCGCCGTGAACGGGATCCAAAGCTGCGTGGCCACCACCAGCGGGCTCAGCGACTTGGCCATGCCGAAGGCGATGTAGATCAAGGCGAAGTGGATCGGCCCCGACAGCAGCACGATGGTCAGCAGCCGCTTCCAGTCCGGAAACGGCGGCCGCACGAACGGAAACAGGAACGCCAGCGCCAGGGCGAAGCGCAGGCCGCCCACCATCATCGGCGGCAGGGCTGCGGTGGCGAACTTGGCCGCGGCGTTGTTCAGCCCCCAGGTCAGGATGATCGCCAGGATCGCCAGGCGCTCGATGCTCGTCAGGGGGCCGGTGGACGCGGACATGGGCCGCTTGGATCAGACCCCGCCGCTTCCTTCAACCCCGCCAGCGCCGATGACGTCGCGAATGGCCGACAGAAGGATGTCGAGGTCCGCGTCGAGCGTCGTATAGGCCGGGGTCAGATAGACCACCTTGCCCATCGGCCGGATCCAAGCGCCCTTCTCGGCGAAGGCCTGGCACAGGGCGCCGACGGCCACCGGCGAGGCGAACTCCACCACGCCGATGGCGCCCAGCACCCGCACGTCGACGACGCCGGGCGCTGACCGGCAGGGTTCCAGCCCCTCTTTCAACGCCGCCGAGACCCGCGCCACGTCGGCCTTCCAGGTTCCGGCCTCGAACAGGTCCAGCGAGGCGTTGGCCGCGGCGCAGGCCAGGGCGTTGCCCATGTAGGTAGGGCCGTGCATCAGGGCCGCGCCGGCGTCATCGGACCAAAAGGCCTCGAACACCTTGCGCGAGGCCACGGCGGCCGACAGCGGCAGCGTGCCGCCGGTCAGGGCCTTCGACAGGGTGACGATATCGGGCTCGATCCCGGCGGCCTGCATGGCGAAGAGCTCGCCGGTCCGGCCAAAGCCGGTGAAGATCTCGTCGAAGATCAGCAGCACGCCGTGCCTGTCCGCCAGGCGGCGCAGGCGGCGCAGCACCTCCTGATCGTGGAACAGCATGCCGCCGGCGCCCTGCACCAGGGGCTCGGTCAGCATGGCGGCGATCTCCCCGCCCCGCTGCGCCAGCAAGGCGTCGAGCGCGGCTTCGGAGGCGTCGTCCAGCGGCAGGTCGGCGATCACCTGGGCCGGCATGACGCCCGAGAACAGGCTGTGCATCCCCTCCTCCGGGTCGCAGACCGTCATCGTCGCCAGGGTGTCGCCGTGATAGCCGCCCCGGAACGACAGGAAGCGCGTGCGGCCCGTCTCGCCGCGATTGATGTGGAACTGCAGCGCCATCTTCATGGCGATCTCGACCGACACCGAACCGGATTCGGCGAAGAACACGTGGTCCAGTTCTCCCGGCAGGATCGCCGCCAGCCGCGCGGCCAGGCGATAGGCGGGCTCATGCGCCAGGCCGCCGAACATTACGTGCGGCATGGCCTCCAGCTGCGCGCGCACGGCGGCCGCGATGTGCGGGTGATTGTAGCCGTGCACGGCCGTCCACCAGCTGGCGATGCCGTCGACCAGCTCGCGCCCGTCCTCCAGCACGATCCGCGAGCCGTGGGTTCGCACCACCGGAAGCGGCGCCGGGGCCGTCTTCATCTGGCAGTAGGGCCGCCACACGTGCTTGGCCCCTTCAGCGAGCCAGTCGGGAGTGGTCATGGCGATCCTTTCGTTGCGCCGGAGGGGCCGCTTGCCTAGAGCGTCCCCGCTCCCGAGCAAATCGGAATCTGGGCAAACAGGAATCGGAATGCACAGTCTGGACGCCTTCGCGAGCGGCAAGCTCGCGGCCCTGGAGGCCATGAGCCTGCGCCGCCGCCTCAAGCCCACCCGCCGGCTGCCCGGCGCGGTCGTCGAGCGCGACGGCAAGCGGATGCTGTCGTTCTCCTGCAACGACTATCTGGGCCTGTCGCAGCACCCGGCCGTGATCGCCGCCGCCCAGGCTGCCGTGGCCGAGCACGGCGCGGGCTCGGGGGCCTCGCGCCTGGTCACCGGCGACAACCCGTTGATCGAGGAACTGGAACAGCGCCTGGCCCGCCTGAAGGGAACGGAAGCCTGCGTGGTGTTCGGCTCGGGCTACCTGGCCAACACCGGGGTGATCCCCACCTTCGCCGGCAAGCAGGACGTCGTGTTCGTCGACGAGCTGGCCCACGCCTGCATCTGGGCCGGCGCGCAGCTTTCCGGCGCGAAGGTCGTGTCCTTCCCGCACAACGACAGCGACGCCCTGGCCGAACTGCTGGCCGAGCATCGCGGCAGCTTCCGCCACGCCATTGTCGCCACCGACGGGGTGTTCTCGATGGACGGCGACGTCGCCCCGCTCGACTGGCTGTCGGCGGTCTGCGAGGCCAACGATGCCTGGCTGCTGGTCGACGACGCCCATGGCGTGGGCGTCCTGGGCGACGGCAAGGGCACGGCCGCCCTGTTCCCCGAAGCGGTGATCCCGTTGCAGATGGGCACCCTGTCAAAGGCGCTGGGCTCGTATGGCGGCTATCTGTGCGCCTCGCAGAGCGTGGTCGACTTCCTCAAGACCCGCGCCCGTACGGTCGTCTACACCACCGGCCTGCCGCCGGCCTCGGCCGCCGCCGCCATCGCTGCCCTCGATCTGATCGAGGCCGACCCGGCCTTCACCGCCGAGCCCCTGCGCAAGGCCCGCCTGTTCACCCAGGCCGCCGGCCTGCCGCGCGCCGAAAGTCCGATCGTGCCGGTTATCCTCGGCGAGGCCGACGCCGCCCTGGCCGCCTCAGCTTCCCTGGAGGCCGAAGGCTTCCTCGTGGTCGCCATCCGTCCGCCGACCGTGCCGGCCGGCGCCGCCCGCCTGCGCCTGGCCTTCAGCGCCGAGCACCCGGACGAGGAAGTCCTGCGCCTGGCCGCCCTCGTCCGCCCCTATGTAGATGCCAAGGCATGAGCGCCCTCTTCGTCGCCGGAACCGGCACCGACATAGGCAAGACACACGTCGCCTGCGCCCTGATCCGGGCCCTGAAGGCCCGCGGTGTCGCGGTGGACGCCTTCAAGCCGGTGGTCAGCGGTTTCGATCCGGCCGATCCGACGGTCAGCGATCCGGCCCGCCTTGCGCATGCGTTGGGCGACCCGAGCGCCCTGCCCCGGATATCGCCGCGCCGCTACCTGGCGCCGCTGGCCCCGAACCTCGCCGCCCGCCTCGAGGGCGACGTGCTGCGGATCGCCGACCTGGCCGCCGACTGCCGCGCCGCCTTGGCCGGCGACCATGACCTGATGTTGGTGGAAGGCGCCGGCGGGGTCATGTCCCCGCTGACCGACGAGGCGACCAATCTCGACCTGATCGCAGAGCTCGACCTGCCCGTCCTGCTGATCGCCGGCTCCTATCTCGGCACGATCAGCCACGTGCTGACCGCCCAGGTCGCCCTGCGGGCCCGGGGCGTCACCGTGGCCGCCATCGTCATGAGCGAAAGCCTAGACGCGCCCGACCTCGTCCAGACCGCCGAGGCCCTGGCCGCCTTCGAGCGCGACACGCCGATCTTCCTTGCGCCCCGCGACGAACATTGGGACGCAAGCGCGCTGGCCGAACACTTGGCGAAGGGGATCTGACGCATGCGCGTGGCGATGATCGGCCTGGGCGACATCGCCCGCAAAGCCTACCTGCCGGTGCTGGGAACCCGCGCCGACGTGCAGCTGGCCTTCGTCACCCGCAACACCGCCACCCTGGACGAGCTGGGCGCGGCCTGGCGCGTCGACCGCCTGCACACCGACCTGGACGAGGCCTTGGACCAGGGCCTGGACGCCGCCTTCGTACATGCCGCCACCGAGGTCCATCCGGTCATCGTCCGCCGCCTGATCGAGGCCGGCGTGCCGACCCTGGTCGACAAGCCGATCGCCGACACGCTGGAGGCCTGCGAGCCGCTGGTCGACCTGGCGGAAACGCGCGGGATTTCATTGATGGTCGGCTTCAATCGCCGTCACGCCGCCGCCCAGGCCGAGGCGGCGGCGCTGAACGCCCCGTTCGTGCTGATGCAGAAGAACCGCGCGGGCCATGCCGACGGCGTGCGGCGCACGATCTTCGACGACTTCATCCACGTGGTCGATTCCTTGCGCTTCCTGGCGCCGGGCGCGACGCAGGTCCGGATCAGCGTCCGCCTCGACGGCGACCTGCTGGAGCACGTGGTGCTGCACCTGACCGGCGGCGGCCGCGACGCCGTCGGGATCATGAACCGCGTCAGCGGCGCCAACGAAGAGGTGCTGGAGGTGATGGGCGGCGGGATCAAGCGCCGGATCGTCAACCTCGCCGACGTCACCGACTTCGCCGGCGGCGAGCGGCTGGCCCGCCGCGGCGACTGGACCAGCGTCGGCCACCAGCGCGGCTTCGAAGCGATGATCGAGACCTTCCTCTGCGCCGTGCGCGAGGACCGACGGCTGTCGGCCCTCGACGCCCTGGAAACCCATCGCCTGTGCGAACAGGTCGTAGCCGGCCTGTCGACCTAGAAGTCGGCCGACAGCGTCACCTGGAAGGTCCGGTGCGAGCCGGGCCGGAAGGTGGCCAGGGTGTCCACGGTGGTGCTGATCGTGCCGAGATAGTCCTCGTCGAACAGGTTATCGACGTTGATCCGCGCCTTGACCTGCTTCAGCGGCCCCACGCCGAAGCCGTCGCCCAGGTCGACATAGGCGTTCCACACCGTGTAGCCGTCCGTCTTCTCGGTGTTGCGCATGTTGGTGTAGCGGTCGCTGAGGTGGCGGGCCGAAATGTTGACCAGCGCCCAGTCGGTCGGCTCCCAGGTCACCCCGCCCTGGAACAGCCAGGTCGGGAAGTCCGGCAGGGTGTTGCCCGCGATCGGCTGGACCCCGAAGTTGTTCTCGAACTCGGCCCGGTTGTACGACAGGTTGGCGTTGAAATAGACCTTGCCGCCCAGAACCTCGGGCTTCCACTGGCCGCTGAATTCGGCGCCGTGGGCCTCCACCCCGCCGACGTTCTGGAAGAAGGTCTCGGTCGTCGTGCTGCCCGGCACCACCGAGGCGTAGGACTGCAGGCGGTTCTCGAAGGCGGTGTAATAGGCCACGACCGAGGCGTTGAAGGTCGGCCGGTTGGCGCGATAGCCGATCTCGAGGTTCTGCGAGGTCTCGGCGGCGGGTCCGGGGGCCGCGGGACTGGCGGCCGAGAAGATGTCGTCGGCGCCGCGCGGCAGGGCCAGGTTCTCGGAGTACGAAGCGAACACCTGGTCGCGGCTGTTGATCGAATAGACCAGGCCCACCTGCGGCAGGAAGCTGTCCTTCCAGTTGTCGGTGATCCTGGGCCGGCGCTGGGCGATGTAGTCGGCCGGATTGCGATAGCCGGCGATCTCGTAGTCGATGTCGGTGGCCTTGAAGCCCAGCTCGACCTTCAGCCTGTCGTCCAGCAGCCGCACCGTGTCCTTCAGGAAGAACTGGGTGGTCTCGCGGGTGGAGACGTAGTTGCGCTGCAGGTGCACCGGCTCGTTCAGCAGCGCCGCGCCGTCGGGGTGGCCGCCCGCGGTGTTATAGCGGGCCTGGGTGCGGTGGTAGTCGTCCTTCTCCAGCCAGACCCCGGCCTGGACGGTGTGGACGCCCGCCCTCCAGGTTCCGCCGACGGTGATCCCCTTGCGCGTGCCGTCGACGCCCGAGAGGCCATACTGCACACCCTTGGGCGCGGTCAGGCCGGCCACGATCAGGCGTTCGGCGTTGTAGCTGGCCAGCGAGGTCGAATAGGCCTCGGGCGAGACGCCGTAGCCGCCCTTGTCCTCGTAGTAGGCCGTGGAGCGGACCTCGAACGCCTCGCCGATCGGCTTGTTCAGAGACAGGCCGTAGAGGTGGTCCTGCCGGGCGTTGACCGCGAACTTGTAGTACTGGTTGTAGGCGGTGTTGGAGTACGGCACGCCCGCCGTCGTCACCGGCAGGCTGGGCACGTAGCCGAGATAGGCGAAGTCCCTGCCCCTGCGGCCGAACAGGTCGCCCGCCGTCCCCGCATACTGGGCCTTGGTGATCGACGGGGAGTCGTAGTCGTAATAGTCGTTGTGCACGGTCTGGAACGTCAGGTTCCCGCCGCTCTCGAACGCGTAGTCGAGCTTGCCCTCGTAGTGCTCGCGCTTGATGAAGCCCGGCCCGCGCCACAGGTCGCCCTTGATCCATGATCCGGCCACGTAGCCCGACAGCCGGCCGATCTTGCCGCTCTCCAGGCGCAGGAAGCTGCGACGCAGGTTGTCCTCGCCCAGGGTCTGGCTGATCGAGCCGCCGGCCTCCACGTCCGGGGCCTTGGTGAAGTAGTCGACGATCGGCCCCAGCGACGCATAGCTGGGCAGCGAGACGTCGCCGGCCCCGGCCGAGGCCTGCACTCGCGCCAGGTTCTCGTTGTCGACATAGCGATAGATCGGGCTGCCGCCGAACTGGTCGCTGCGGCCCATCGGAACGCCATCCAGCAGGAAGCCGATCTGCTGGAAGTTGAAGGCCCGCACCGAGACCGAATTGCCGAACTCGTACATGCCCAGGGCGTCATTGG
Organism: Caulobacter zeae; assembly: GCF_002858925.1. Taxonomy (GTDB): domain Bacteria; phylum Pseudomonadota; class Alphaproteobacteria; order Caulobacterales; family Caulobacteraceae; genus Caulobacter; species Caulobacter zeae. The sequence continues at coordinate 8,606 of NZ_PJRS01000018.1, read as the reverse complement.
CCTGGACGTTGAACCCCGGCAGGCTCTCCAGCATCTTCAGGCCGGTCACGCCGGCCGGCGCCGACAGCAATGCCTCGCGGGTGATCGAGACCGTGGCTGTGGCCTGGTCGGTGCCGATGGCGACGCTGGCCTCCGACACACGCTTGCCGGTGACGACGACGGCATCGACGGTGTCGGCGGAGGTCTTGGGGTCTTCCTCGGCCAGGGCAGGCGCCCCAGCCCCCATGACGCTGGCGGCCAGCAATGCCGCCTTCAGGCGACGAAACGCACGCTTGTTCGACTGGACTTGGATCACGGCTATCCCCTGCTTTTTGATCCCCCGACGAGACTGGCTCCCGACCGCAGGTCAAAAAACAGAAATCGCCGTTACAGGAGCCCACTTTTCTTCGTGGTCCCGCCAGCGACAAACGAGATCATTTAATATGCACCAGCACCGTTACTCGACAGGACACGGAAAGCACGCCCTCACCCGCCCCGCATACTGACGGCGAGGCGGCCATTGGTCGATCAGGCCTTGGCGCGCGGCGATCACCACCAAACGCCCTTCACGGAGACACTGCACGCCGTCCCGCCCCGCGCGTCAAACGCCGCGACGCTCATAGGCCCACTGCCGGCCTTCGGCGCCGCGCGCTCCGGCGCCGAACGCGCAAAGAAAAGGCGGCCGCCCTTTTCGGACCGGCCGCCTCTTCACATTCGTCCGTCGACGGACGCCTAAAAGGGTTATGCACACCCATCTGGCTGCAACAGCCAGCAAGCACCTGATTCAACGAAGGTTTTTCGTTTCCACTCGGCAAAAACGACAACAACTTGCTGTTTTCCTTCGTTTATTGCGCGGCGCGAGCCTTTCCGCTCGCGCCGCGCATCTTTTCTTTCAAGATGAGGTTGAGGGGGGCCGGGGGAGAAGGAGAAGATTTCCCTCGCGCCTTAGCCCTCGAAGCCTTCGGGCTTCAAAAGGGACCATGGCTCGACCGTGAGGGCGACCGCCAAACGCTCGATGTTGTCGATTGAGAGGTTGCGCTCGGCACGCTCGATAGACCCGACATAGGTCCGGTGAAGCTGGGCCTGGCCCGCGAGCTCCTCTTGGCTCCAGCCCTTCAGGCGCCGCATGTGCCTGACGTTAGGCGAATTCTCCTCAGCGCGCTTTACCTGCAAACCCAGCGCGAAGAACGCGAATGACGGATCTCAAAGGCGCGTTTGGGGCGCAGCGTCGCGAGGAGCTCGTTGATGGATGATCAAGATCACCAAAGTCTGGCAAAGCTACTGCTCCAAGCTCGCGAGGAACTTGATGCCGGCCTCGGGTTGCACGGTGACGCTGCCGTCGAGTTTCTCGATCAGATGATAGAGCGGATCAACGCACATTGTATGGGATCGGCGTATGGGATCGGCTGCCACCTCTTCGGAGGAGTCGGACTGCTGAATTGCGCCAGTTGCTGACCTTGAGGTGCCTCCCGGAACCAGACATTCAGCGCGCGACGCTGTGCCGCTCCCCGCCTTTGCAGGCGTTTCGCGACCTACTGGAAAATCGCGCGGTTGAGGCGGGGTAAAAACTCAGGCTCAAGATTGGTCATGTCATCTCCGGCGCGCTCCATAACCACAGCCAACACCAGATCCCGACGCGCAGGCAGGCGGGCCTTCTCCGCAGCGGCCAGGGCCGGCGGTACCTCATCCCTGCTAAGGTCAGTGCAATACACAGGTGAGCCGGGCTGCTGCCGCCACGATTCCGCAAGACTGCCCGCATCCACCGCGTCGAGGCCGCTGTCCTCCACCAGCGACATCGCTACTCGGCGATCGCCATCGCGATCCGCTGCAACGGGAATTGCGATGCGCCCCGGCGCCCCGGCGGGTTTGGCTTTGTTGGCGAAGGAGGCCGCGCCGATGGCGTTCCAGGCCTTGACGACCGGATGGCCGATCTGGTCCACGACCCACAGGCTCTCTACCTGTCCAGCTTCGATCGGCTCGATCTTGCCGTCACGGGCCGGGTAGTAGTTCGATGTGTCGATGATCACGGTATCTTGCGGAACAGTCGCGATCAGCGGTGCGATGTCCGGGATACGGTTGAGCGGGATTGAGAGGATGATAACCTCAACGTCGCGCACCGCCTCCTCCTTCGTCACCGCGCGTGCGCCGGACGCAAGGAGCCCCGCCTCGATGGTGTGCGGGCCACGGGAGTTGGCGACCTTCACATCGTGACCTCCCGCGCTGAACCGTTTGACGAGGGTGGCGCCGATATGGCCGGTGCCCAGGATGCCGATCCTCATGACTGCAATCTTCCTTTGTTAGAATTCATTCGCGCGCTGGCGCTTAGTGCGCCGCGATCGGCATGCCGTTCAGCGGGCTCTTCCTGGGCATCATCAGGGCTGCCAGCAGGCCGACGACCACCATCCCAAAGGCGACGAGGTAGGAGTGCTGCGCGCCTCGGGCCATGGCCGGTCTAATCGACTCGCCGCCCGCCACAAGGGCCGTTTTCGTCGCGGTCGTTACCGAGAAGGCGATTGCTATGCCTGCGGCGCCGACGAGTTGCTGGATCGTGTTCATGATCGCGCTTCCGTGCGGCAGCAGGTGCTTGTTCAGGGCGCCGAGCGAGGCGGCGTAGGTTGGCGTCCACAAGAAGGCCTGCCCGACGATGATGAACATGTATGTGCGCCGAGGTCACCAACCGATCGCGGGGTTCCCGCGTAGAGTTCAAGCATCACCAGATACTGAGGGAAGGTAAGCCCAAGTGGATCGAGGAAGGGCTTGTGCATGCGCGCCATTCGGCCCGCCACCCCGTAGATGGCGAACGACAGCTGTGTCCCCAGCCGGTGGGCCATGGAGGTTTTCTCTACCGAGGTGCGCGGCGGGCTCGATCCGGATGCGGATCTCTACCGGGGATGAGGCGAACAGATAGAAAAGGCCCGGCGGCGAGCAAGTCTGAATTCCTAGAGCCCCACCGTGACCGCCTCAAGCAGCCACTCCTCCTTCAGCTCCCGACCGAAGTCATGAGTCTCGATCCGCACATCGCCGTCCGTGCCGGCTCCACCTGTGTGGTCAGCCAGACGGCGCGCCTCCCGCTCGGCCTATTCCCCCGAAGCGAAGAACAGGACCTCGCCGGTCTCCCAAAGCTTCACCGCCCATCCGCTTTCAAAGCGGGAAATCTCCAGCACGCTACTCAAAGCTGATCTCCAGACGCATCGATCGGGCGTCGCAGGAAGAAAGGCCGACCCGAAGGCCGGCCTCGACGAACGTTTAGCGTTCCACGTCGCCTTGACCAGTGCGGCCCGGCTGGATGGCGCCGGTGTCGACGCCGCCCGCGAGGCCCTCGCCCTCGCCCTCGATGTCGCGCCCTTCCTGGCGCTCGCCCGGACGACGCTCGCCCTGCTGGTTCTGCTGATCCGGCTGGGCCTGCTGGGGGCTGGTCTGCTGTTGCTGCGGCTGGCGGGTGTCGCCTTGCTGGTTCTGCTGGCCGACTTGCTGGCGCTGAGCGTCGTTGGACTGCTGCTGCATGCGATCGTTGTTGGCGTTCTCGCCCATGGCCGTCTCCCTGATGGGTTGATCGCCGGATGCTCCGGCCCATCTCCAATGCGGTGGAAGCAACGAGCGTTCCTCCGTCGAGAACCCGACGAAGAGCACCTCATAAGTCGCTGATTCGACTTAAATAACGTCGCGCGAAAATCACCGGTGAAATCGTCTCTCAACTAGCACGGCCATGGGAACCGGCGGCCGACGCTCCGGCTTGAAACGGCGCACAATCGCAACCGGAGCGCCGACATGCCCACCGCCAAAGCCGCCTCGAAATCCGCCGCAAAAACCACCAAGTCGCGCCGCACCCGCCGCACGGGCCGGCGCGACCCGCTCGCCATTCGCCTGCTCAAGGCCGACCACCGAGAGGTGGAGGCCATGTTCGACGAGTACGAACAGCTGGAGAGCGACCGCGACAAGCAGGCCCTGTTCGACAAGATCGCGCTGGCCCTGAAGGTCCACACCCAGATGGAGGAGGAGATCCTCTATCCCGAAAGCCGCGGCGAGGTGGAGGACGACCTGATCGACGAGGCCTATGTCGAGCACGACGGCGCCAAGAAGCTGATCGCCGAGATCGAGGCGATGAAGCCCGGCGAAGAGTTCTACGACGCCAAGGTCAAGGTGCTGGGCGAGTACATCAAGCACCACGTCAAGGAAGAGGAACAACCCGGCGGCTTCTTCGCGCAGGCCAAGAAGGGCGACGAGGACCTCGAAGCCATGGGCGAACGCATGGCCGCGCGCAAGGAAGAGCTGATGGCGGAGTTCTCCAAGCAGCCCTCCCACTAACATCTAGTAGGATCGACCGGGCGGCGATCGTTCCCCTCAGGAGCAGGTCGTCGCTCGGTCGGACCGGCGCATCGAAGGGGTCAATGCTTGTGCTCGGGCATGGCCTTGCGCTTGGTGTGCGCGAACTCTTCCAACTGCTTCTCGCTCATCGACAGCATCGATTTCGACGCGCCCTTGAGCTTGCTCTTGGGCGTGTCGCCACGCTTGGCGGACAGGGCGGCTCCGGCGGCTTTTTGCTGGGCGGCGGACTTGGCGGGCATCGGCGATCTCCTCTGGGATGGCTTGCCCTCAACGCCCGTCCGGTCTGCGCAGCTTCATCATCGACACGATCATCAGACGGGTCCGGCCAAGCTCGGACCCGGCTTCGGGGCTTTTGGATCGCCCCACGATCCCATCCCAGGAGACTAACATGGCCAAGGGCATGACCACCGAACGCGGCGTCGGCGACGAGACCCACCAGCGCGTTCCGGAGGGCGGCCCGCACACGCCGGACGGCCACCTGACCACCAACCAGGGCGTGCGGATTTCCGACAACCAGAACCAGCTGAAGGCGGGTCCGCGCGGTCCGGTGCTGCTGGAAGACTTCGTGCTGCGAGAGAAGATCTTCCATTTCGACCACGAGCGCATCCCCGAGCGCATCGTCCATGCGCGAGGTTCGGCCGCCCACGGCTATTTCGAGGCCTACGAGGCCGCCGCCAAGCTTAGCAAGGCCGACCTCTTCCAGCGCCCTGGCGAGAAGACGCCGGTGTTCGTGCGGTTCTCGACGGTCGCAGGCGGGGCCGGCAGCGTCGACACGCCGCGCGACGTGCGCGGCTTCGCGGTGAAATTCTATACCCAGGAAGGCAACTGGGACCTCGTGGGCAACAACATCCCGGTGTTCTTCATCCAGGACGCCATCAAGTTCCCCGATCTCATCCACTCGGTGAAGATGGAGGCTGATCGCGGCTATCCGCAGGCCGCCAGCGCCCACGACACCTTCTGGGACTTCATCAGTCTGATGCCCGAAGCCACCCACATGATCATGTGGGCGATGAGCGACCGGACGATCCCGCGCTCGCTGCGCACCATGGAAGGGTTCGGCATCCACACCTTCCGGCTCGTGGACGCCAAGGGTAAGACGACCTTCGTCAAGTTCCACTGGAAGCCCAGACAGGGCGTGGCCTCGACCCTGTGGGACGAGGCGGTGAAGCTGGCCGGCGCTGATCCCGACTTCCAGCGGCGCGACCTCTTCGAGGCCATCGATCGCGGCGACTTCCCCGAATGGGAGCTGGGCGTGCAGGCCTTCGACCAGACCTTCGCCGACGCCCTGCCCTACGATGTGCTCGATCCGACCAAGATCATTCCCGAGGAAGTGCTGCCGGTCACGCCGATCGGCCGCATGGTGCTGGATCGCAACCCCGACAACTTCTTCGCCGAGACCGAGCAGGTCGCCTACTGCCCGGCCAACATCGTGCCAGGGATCGACTTCACCGACGATCCGCTGCTGCAGGGGCGGTTGTTCTCCTATCTCGACACCCAGAAGAGCCGGCTCGGCACCGCCAACTTCAACCAGTTGCCGATCAACGCGCCCAAGTGTCCGGTGATGAACTTCCAGCGTGACGGCATGATGCAGATGCAGGTCCACAAGGGCCGCGCCAACTACGAGCCTAACAGCCTGGCGGAAACGGCAGGCGAGGATGGCGGACCGCGCGAGTGTCCGGTGACGGGCTTCCGCACCACGCAGGACGGCGCCGACATCGTGGCCGAGAAGCTGCGCGTTCGGCCCGAGAGCTTCGCCGACCACTACAGCCAGGCTCGGATGTTCTTCCGTTCACTGGATCCGGCCGAGCAGGCCCACCTGACCTCGGCCCTGGTGTTCGAGCTTTCCAAGGTCGCCATCGAGGCGATCCGCACGCGGATGCTGTCTAACCTGGTCAATGTCGATCCGGACCTGGCCAAGCGGGTCGCCACCGGTCTGGCCATGGACCTGCCCAAGGCTTCCAAGACCCCCGCGCCCGTCCAGGACCTGGAGCTGTCGCCGGCCCTGCGGATCGTGGAAGGTCCGCGCGCGCCCAAGGACATCAAGGGCCATGCGATTGGCATCCTGGTCGCTGACGGCTCGGACGCCAACGCGGTCGAGAAGCTTAAAGCCGCGATCAAGGAGGCCGGCGCCGTCGCCAAGGTCATCGCCCCCAAGATCGGAGGGGCCAAGGGCGCCGACGGAGCCCTGATACCGGCCGACGGCCAACTGGCCGGCACGCCCTCGGTGACGGTCGACGCGATCGCGCTTGTCTTGTCCGACGACGGCTGCGCGGCCCTGCTCAAGGAGGCGGCCGCCGTCCAGTTCGTGATGGACGCCTTCGGGCACCTCAAGGCGATCGGCGCAAGCGAGGGGGCAAAGCCCCTGCTCGAGAAGGCCGGCGTCGAGCCGGACGAGGGCGTCACCGATCTCGGCGTGGACTTCATCGCCGCGGCGGCCAGGCGCTTCTGGGACCGCGAACCAAAGGTGCGGATGCTGGCCTGACGGTCGGCTCGCTTCCTCCCTCCTCCCGGCGGCGCGTCCCTGGGCGCGCCGCCTTCCCCCACACCGGAGACGATGATGAGCCAGGACGATCGCCTGCGCATGCAGGACCCGCGCGAGCAGTATCCCAAGCCGCCCTTCCCGGCCCAGCCGCAGCCGGCCCCGGGCCTCGCCGCGAAGATGCACCCCAAGCCCGACCACGGCGAGGAAAGCTATCGTGGCTCAGGCAAGCTCGTCGGCCGCAAGGCGCTGATCACGGGCGCCGACTCCGGCATCGGCCGCGCCGCCGCCATCGCCTATGCCCGCGAGGGCGCGGACGTCGCCATCGGCTATCTGTCGAGCGAGGAAAGCGACGCCCGCGAGGTCATCGCCCTGATCGAGGCCGAGGGTCGCAAGGCGCTCGCCCTGCCTGGCGACATCAAGGACGAGGCCTTCTGCCGCGAGCTCGTGGCCAAGGCCGTGGAGGGCCTGTGCGGGCTCGACATCCTGGTCAACAACGCCGGCAAGCAGGTCAGCCGTCCCGACATCGCCGCCATCGACAGCGAGCAGTTCGACCACACGCTGAAGACCAATCTCTACGCCATGTTCTGGATCACCCAGGCGGCGCGCCCTCATCTGCGGCCCGGCGCAGCGGTGATCAACACAGCTTCTGTGCAGGCCTACGAGCCGTCCGAAAACTTGCTGGACTACGCCACCACCAAGGCCGGCATTGTCGCCTTTACCAAGGCCCTGGCCAAGCAGCTGATCAAGGACGGCGTGCGGGCCAATGCAGTAGCGCCCGGTCCCTTCTGGACGGTGCTGCAGCCCAGCGGTGGCCAGACCCAGGAGAAGGTCCAGCACTTCGGCGAGCACAGCCAGTTCGGCCGCCCCGGCCAGCCGGTCGAGATCGCGCCGGTCTATGTGCTGCTCGCCTCGCAGGAGGCCGGCTTCACGACCGGCGAGGTCTATGGCGTCACCGGCGGCGCAGGCATCGCCTGACGCCGCCCGACGTCGACGGAGGGGCGCCGCGTCAGCCGCGGGCTCCCCACTGCTGGTGCGTGAAGAAGGCGATGGTCGCCACGCCCGCGGCGACGACCAGGGCGTCCTCGACGAGACCGCTGGGCGTCTGGCCGAACTTCGCCATGGCCCGCTTGCGCCCCGCCAGGGTCAGATAGGCCAGCGGCACGGCTGTGGCGATCGCCACGCCCGCCCCGGCCTTCTCGCGACCGCGCGGGGCCAGGGCCGCCCCGGCGATGCCGGCGCTGGCGATCCGGGCTAGCAGGCCCAGGAACACCGTGCGGTCGGGCGCGGTCTTCATCTTGTCGCCCAGCAGTTCGCCGATCCCCATGAGCAGGGCGCCGAACTTGAACAGCGGATAGTCGAGCAGGACGAGCTTGCCGGGCGTCGAGCGCCCCGCCAGGCGGGCCGAGGCGATGGTGGCCATCGGGGTCATCGATCGGGCGCTGGCGACGGCGCCGATGAGGGCGGAGGGGATCAGGGCGGTGTTGGTCATGTCGGCTGAACACGCCACGCGCCTCGAGGTTCAGAGCCACGCCACGGAACGCCCCCTCGCCCGCCGGTGTTGTCGCACCGAGCTTCGGTGGAGAGATGCATGTCGGTCTTGGTTCGCCTGCTGGGCGCTCTCCTGGTTCTGATCGGTCTGGTGCTGGGCGTCGGCGGCGCCTGGCTCGCCGTCCTGGGCGGATCGCCCTACTACGCCCTGGCCGGGCTTGGCCTGCTGATCGCGGGCGTGCTGGTCGCTCGACTGAAGCCGGCCGGCGCGATCGTCTACTTCGTCATCTTTGCGCTGACCGTTGTCTGGGCGCTGTGGGAGACGGGGCTG
>NZ_PJRS01000008.1 GCF_002858925.1 Caulobacter zeae | reverse complement strand
GTCCAGAACCCTCCCTCACGATACATACCCCTGCCGCGGGGTGGAGCAGCCCGGTAGCTCGTCAGGCTCATAACCTGAAGGTCACAGGTTCAAATCCTGTCCCCGCACCCAAATTCTTCTACAAATGGCCCTCGCTTTCGCGGGGGCCTTTTGTCGTTTCGGGATCTGCTGATGACCGACCGCTACCTGGACGACCTGACCGTCGGCGAGACCTGGACGGGCCAGCCGTTCGTGCTCTCCGAGGCCGAGATCCTCGACTTCGCCCGCGCCTACGACCCCCAGCCGATGCATGTCGACGTCGAGACCGCCGCGACCGGCCGTTTCGGCGGGATCATCGCCAGCGGCTGGCACGTCGCCTCGCGGGTGATGCGCGAATATGTCGACGCCGCCCCGTTCGGCGCCACGCCGATGCTGGGCATCCGTATCGACGAGCTGACCTGGCTGAAGCCTGTGCGTCCCGGCGACGCCCTGACCGTCCATCGCGAGATCGTCGAGGCCACCCGTTCGCGCTCGAAGCCCGACCGCGGGACCATCCGCACCTTCACCCGGGTGACAAACCAGCACGGCGAGCCGGTGCTGACCTTCTTCAACCTGATCCAGATGCCGACCCACGCGGGCGTGACCCTGTAAGGCGCCTTGCCTTCGCGCCCGGCTCGCCCTCAGTCTGCGGACCTTGCAACGGGGGGGCATCGAATGCGGCGACGGACGGTTCTGGCGGGCGGCGTGCTTGTCTCCAGCCTAGTGGCGCTGGCCCTGGCTTCGCCCGCGCTGGCCGCGTCCCTCTCCGTCGACAAGGCGCGCCAGGTCGACGCCATCGCCGCCGAGGTGTTGGCCGCCACCGGCGCGCCCTCGGCCTCGGTGGCCATCGTCGAGGACGGCGAGCCCGTCTACGGCAAGGCCTATGGCCTGGCGCGGCTGTCGCCGGTCGTTCCCGCCGCCACGTCCACCCGCTACGGCATCGCTTCGGTCAGCAAGCAGTTCACCGCCGCAGCCATCCTGCTGCTGGCCGAAGACGGCAAGGTCTCGCTCGACGATCCGGTGGGCAGGTACGTGCAGGGCCTGACCGACGGCGACAAGATCACCCTGCGCCAGGTGCTGTCGCACACCGCTGGCTATCGCGACTACTGGCCGCAGGACTTCGTGTTCGAGGCCATGCGCGCGCCGACCACGCAGCAGAAGATCCTCGACGGCTGGGCGCGCATCCCGCTGGACTATCCGCCCGGGGAGCAGTGGCGCTATTCCAACACCGGCTTCGTCATCGCCGGCCTGGTGGTCGAGAAGGTTTCGGGCGAGCCGCTGTTTGCCTTCCTCAAGCGGCGGATCTTCGATCCCCTGGGCATGACCGGCGTCACCGAGGACGACAGTAAGGCGCTGTCGCCGCCCGACGCCGGCCACTACACCCGCTATGGCCTGGGGCCCGTGGTCCTGGCCGACAAGGAAGGTCCCGGCTGGCTGTTCGGCGCGGCGGAGCTCGCCATGTCGCCGTCGGACCTTGCGCGTTGGAACCGGGCGATGATCCGCCGCGAGTTGCTGAAGCCCGCCTCATGGGAGGCGATGACCACCTCGGTCGATCTGTCGAGCGGGGCTCCCGCCGGCTATGGCCTGGGCGTGTCGGTCAAGGTGCGCGACGGGGTGACTAGCATCAGCCATGGCGGCATGCTGTCTGGCGTCTTGACCAGCAACACCGTGTGGCCGGGCGAGAGGCGGGCGGTGACCGTGGTCGCCAACGCCGATTTCGGCGAGCCGCAGACGGCCATCTCGCAGCGCATCGCCTTCCTGCTTCGACCCTCGACGGGGCCGGCGGCGACGGCGCGGACCCTGGTCGCCCAGTTGCAGGCGGGGACGATCGATCCGGCCTTGCTGACCGCCAACGGCAAGGCCTGGTTCACGGCCGCTCGCCTGGCCGACTTCAAGCAGAGCCTGGCGCCGCTTGGACCTTTGCGCATGCTCGACGGCCAGGGCGTCCAAGTGCGCGGCGGCATGACCTGGCATGGTTTCGACGCGGCCTTCGGCGCGCGGACCCTGTCGGTGTCGATGCGGCTGACGCCGGACGGCAAGGTCGAGCAGTTCCTGATCGGGCCGAAGGCGGCCTGACGAGATACGGGCGAGGGGGCGGCCATGGCCGACGTGTTCGAGGGCTTTTCGAGGTTCGAGTTCGACGACGGCCGCTGGAGCCGGTCGGTCTGGCGGATGGGAGCCGGGCCGGCGGTGATCGTTGTCCACGAGATCCCCGGTCTGCACCCCGGCGTACTGGAGTTCGCCCGCGAGGTGGCCGCCGCCGGCATGAGCGTCTTCTGTCCCAGCCTGTTCGGCGAGCCCGGCCGGCCCGTCAGCCGCGGCTATGGCGCGGCTTCGTCGTTGCAGATCGCCTGCGTGCGGCGCGAGTTCAACCTGTGGCGCGGCGGCAAGTCGAGCCCGATCGTCGACTGGCTGCGGGCGCTGGCCAGGCAGGTTCATGCCGAATGCGGCGGCAAGGGCGTGGGGGCGGTGGGCATGTGCGTCACCGGCGGCTTCGCCCTGGCGATGATGACCGAGCCTTGCGTGGTGGCGCCGGTGCTGTCGCAGCCTTCCCTGCCGGTGACGGCCAAGGGCGACCTTGATCTTTCGGCCGAGGAGCTGGCCTGCGCCAAGCGGCGGTTCGAGACCGAGGACCTGTCGCTGATCGCCCTGCGCTACAAGACCGACTGGCATGTGCAGGACGGGCGCTTCGCGCGGCTGAAGGCCGAGTTCGGCGCGCGGGCGGAGTTGATCGAACTCGAGGACGCCGACGCCAACGGCTATCGTGTAATCCCGCCGCACTCGGTGCTGACCCTGCATTTGGACCGCGATCGGCCGGACGGAGCGGGGATGGCCGCGGCGCGGCGGGTGGTGGCGTTCTTCCGGGAGCGGACGGGGGCGTGAAGGCAGCCCCTCTTCCCGAAGGGGGAAGTTCCTGCTGATCTGAGGGCGGCAGCCGGCTCGCAGGCCACTCCTCCTCCGTCGGCTTCGCCGACGCCTCCCCCTCCAGGGGGAGGGTCTTGATGCTGGACTTTTCCACCTCACGCGCCTAGACACCGCGCCTTCGATTTTCCCCGCGCTACCGGCGTTCGATCCGCCGGCCGGGCTGCAAAGGCTATCCGCGCCATGAAGCGCCATTCCGACAAAACCAAGGGCGGACCCGTGGGTCCGTCGCAGCGCCAGCTTCGGGCCGGCGAACTGATCCGTCACGCCCTGGTCGACATCCTCCGCGAGGAAGAGCTGGCCGACGAAGCCCTGGCCGGCGTCTCCGTCACCGTCTCCGAAGTGCGCATGAGCCCCGACCTCAAGCACGCCATCTGCTTCGTCGAGCCGCTGGGCGCGGGCCTGGCCGACCAGGGCGCGAGCCAGAACGTCGACGAGATCATCAAGGGCCTGAACCGCGTGGCCAAGTTCCTGCGCGGGCGCCTGGGCCGGTCGATCGACATGAAGTTCACGCCCGACCTGAAGTTCATCCACGACGAGAGCTTCGGCACGGCCGCCTACATGGACAAGCTGTTCCTTGATCCGCGCGTGCGCCAGGACACCGAGCGCCGCCTGTCCGACGTGATGGATGACGAAGACGAGGACTACTGAGCCATGGCGCGCCGCAAGAAGGGCGACGCCGTCTCGGGCTGGGTGTGCCTGGACAAGCCCTACGACCTGACCTCGACCAGCGCCGTCAGCCGCGTGCGCCGGGCGTTCAACGCCCAGAAGGCCGGCCACGCCGGCACGCTGGACCCGCTGGCCACCGGCATCCTGCCGCTCGCCCTGGGCGAGGCGACCAAGACCGTCCCGTTCCTGATGGACGCCGACAAGGCCTATCGCTTCACCATCGAGTGGGGGCGCAACACCACCACCCTGGACCGCGAGGGCGAGACGACGGCCTCGTCCGACGTGCGCCCGGCGCTCGAGGCGGTCGAGGCGGCTCTTCCCGCCTTCGTCGGCGAGGTCGACCAGGCGCCGCCGAACTTCTCGGCCATCAAGGTCGACGGCGAACGGGCCTATGACCTGGCGCGCGACGGGGTCGAGTTCGAGCTGCCGACCCGCAAGGTGACGATCCACGCCCTGCGCGTGCTGTCGGTTCCCGACGTCGATCACGTGGAGCTGGAGATGGAATGCGGCAAGGGCACCTATGTGCGCGCCGTGGTCCGGGACCTGGCCGCCGCGCTCGGCGCCTGTGGACATGTCAGCCAGCTTCGCCGCACGCGGGTCGGCCAGTTCACCGAGGACTCGGCGATAAGTCTGGAAACTCTAGAGAATTTGGGCTATGAGGCCCGACTGTCGGAGGCATTGCTTCCGGTCGAGACCGCGCTGGACGACATCCCGGCGTTGGCCGTGACCGACGAAGACGCCTTCCGGCTTGCGCAAGGACGCGCCATCGTTCTGCTACCCAGGCAGGTGGAAACGCTGAAAGCCGAGCTCGTGCCCGGTGATCGCACCGTTTCCGCCATGTCCGGAGAACGCCTGGTGGCCTTGTGCGAGATGCGCGCCGGAAAGCTCAATCCGGTGCGGGTCTTCCAACTCACCTGAGCGGAGACAACCCGATGTCGATCACTGCCGAGCGCAAGAGCGCTCTCATCGCCGAACACGCTCGCACCGAGGGTGACACCGGCAGCGCCGAAGTCCAGGTCGCGATCCTCTCGGAGCGCATCTCGAACCTGACCGAGCACTTCAAGACCCACAAGAAGGACAACCACAGCCGTCGTGGCCTGCTGAAGCTGGTTTCCCAGCGTCGCCGTCTCCTCGACCACCTGAAGAAGTCCGATGAAGGCCGTTACGCGGCTCTCATCGAGAAGCTGGGTCTGCGCCGCTAAGGCGCATTTCCGCCGCCTTACCTCGGTAAGGCGGCGGAACGCTATTTGGGGTCAGCCATCTCGAGACAGGCCGAGGTGGAGGATCCGAGGGTTTCGCTTCTCACGGGGCGGCGCCCAGTACGTGCGAGGGTTCACGTCCTCAAACCCCCGCCTGTCGCATTAGGATGAGGATCATCGGGCCGGCTCCATTGGCCGTCCGCCCCTGTCCACGCCCGACGGGAATCCGCCCGCGGGAACCGAAAGAAGATAAATGTTCGATATCAAGCGCAAGACGATCGAGTGGGGCGGCAAGACGCTCGTCCTCGAAACCGGTCGCATCGCCCGTCAAGCCGACGGCGCTGTCCTGGCCACCATGGGCGAAACCGTCGTCCTGGCCACCGCCGTGTTCGCCAAGAAGGCGAAGCCCGGCCAAGATTTCTTCCCGCTGACGGTCAACTACCAGGAAAAGACCTTCGCGGCCGGCAAGATCCCGGGCGGCTACTTCAAGCGTGAAGGCCGTCCGTCGGAAAAGGAGACCCTGGTCTCCCGCCTGATCGACCGTCCGATCCGCCCGCTGTTCGTCAAGGGCTTCAAGAACGAAGTCCAGGTCGTCGTGACCGTGCTGCAGCACGACCTCGAGAACGATCCCGACATCCTGGGCATGGTCGCCGCCTCGGCCGCCCTGACCCTGTCGGGCGCCCCGTTCATGGGCCCGATCGGCGCGGCTCGCGTCGGCTGGGTGAACGGCGAATACGTGCTGAACCCGACGCTCGACGAGCTGAAGGAAAGCGCGATGGACCTGGTCGTGGCCGGCACCGCCGACGCCGTGATGATGGTCGAAAGCGAAATCAAGGAACTCTCGGAAGAGATCGTCCTGGGCGGCGTCAACTTCGCCCACCAGCAGATGCAGGCCGTGATCGACGCGATCATCGACCTGGCCGAGCACGCCGCCAAGGAGCCGTTCGACTTCCAGCCGGAAGACACCGACGCCCTGAAGGCCGAAGTGAAGAACGCCGTCGGCCAGGACCTGGCTGACGCCTACAAGATCCAGGCCAAGGGCGAGCGCGTCGCCGCCCTGGGCGCCGCCAAGAGCAAGGCCATCGAGACCTTCGCCAAGAGCGAAGCCAAGCCGGACGGCATCGACCCGCTGAAGCTGGTCTCGGTGTTCAAGGAACTGGAAGCCGACATCGTTCGTCGTTCGATCCTCGACACCGGCATCCGCATCGACGGCCGCACCGTCGACAAGGTCCGTCCGATCCTGGGCGAAGTCGGCATCCTGCCGCGCACCCACGGTTCGGCCCTGTTCACCCGCGGCGAGACCCAGGCGATCGTGGTCGCCACCCTGGGCACCGGCGACGACGAGCAGTTCATCGACGCCCTGGAAGGCACCTACAAGGAATCCTTCCTGCTGCACTACAACTTCCCGCCCTACTCGGTCGGTGAGACGGGCCGCATGGGCTCGCCGGGTCGCCGCGAAATCGGCCACGGCAAGCTGGCCTGGCGCGCCCTGCGTCCGATGCTGCCGGCCAAGGAAGACTTCCCCTATACCATCCGTCTGGTCTCCGAGATCACCGAGTCGAACGGCTCGTCCTCGATGGCCACGGTCTGCGGTTCGTCGCTGGCCATGATGGACGCCGGCGTGCCGCTGGTGCGTCCGGTGTCGGGCATCGCCATGGGCCTGATCCTCGAAAAGGACGGCTTCGCCGTTCTGTCCGACATCCTCGGCGACGAAGATCACCTGGGCGACATGGACTTCAAGGTGGCCGGCACCAGCGAAGGCCTGACCTCGCTGCAGATGGACATCAAGATCGCCGGCATCACGCCCGCGATCATGGAGCAGGCCCTGGCTCAGGCCAAGGACGGCCGCGCGCACATCCTCGGCGAGATGAACAAGGCCATGGAAGCGCCGCGTGAAGACGTCGGCGAGTTCGCTCCGAAGATCGAGACCATCACCATCCCGACCGACAAGATCCGTGAAGTGATCGGCACCGGCGGCAAGGTGATCCGCGAGATCGTCGCCACCACCGGCGCCAAGGTCGACATCAACGACGAAGGCACCGTGAAGGTCTCGGCCTCGGACGGCGCCAAGATCAAGGCCGCCATCGACTGGATCAAGTCGATCACGCAGGAAGCTGAAGTCGGCGCGATCTACGACGGCAAGGTCGTCAAGGTCGTCGATTTCGGCGCCTTCGTGAACTTCTTCGGCGCCAAGGACGGTCTCGTCCACGTCAGCCAGATCAGCAACGAACGCGTCGCCAAGCCGTCGGACGTGCTGAAGGAAGGCCAGATGGTCAAGGTGAAGCTCCTGGGCTTCGACGACCGCGGCAAGACCAAACTGTCGATGAAGGTCGTCGACCAGACGACGGGTGAAGACCTGTCGAAGAAGGCCGAAGTGACCCCGGAGGAAGCCGTCAACACCTGATGACGGCTTTCAGGGCGACCTGAAAATGCAGCGGGCGGCTCCGAAAGGGGCCGCCCGTTTTGCATTGTGCGGGGATCAGAAGGCGTCTGCACGCCCCCGCCACAGGCCGATGCGGCGCTCGCGTGCGACGTCCTCGGGATCGGCGTATTGCCCCTCCAGATCGGCGGCCCAGCCTTGTTCCACCTGCGCCAGATTCAGCGAAGCCAGGTCGGAGTCGCAGGCCCCGCTTTCAGCCTGGCAGGGGATGTCGGAGACGAAGCACAGGCCCAGCCAGCGACCATCGCGAGGCGGCGGGCCCTCCGGCCGACAGGCGACGCTGCGTCCGTCGATCAGTCGTTCGAGATTGGCGCGAGAGGCCTCGCCGCAGGCCCATGGCTCGTCGCCGGGCCCGGTGCACAGGCGGTCGGGCAGGGGCGCCTTGATGGTCCACAGGTCCGCCTCGACGCCCTGGATTTCCAGGGTGTCGCCGTCGATGGCGCGGGCCGGCCCGAACAGCGGCGTGCGGCTGTCGAGCGTTTCGGGCTCAGGCTTGGCCCTCGCCGCCAATTGCGCCGCGTCGGCGACCTTGATCGGGTGCGGCTGCGGGCGCGCGACCTGGTAGGCGTAGGCCGCCAGGCCCGCGATTCCGGCCGTCGCCGCCAGAAGCAGCACGATCCGCAAGGCCTGCATCAGCGCACCTTGCGGAAGAAGGGGGCGGGGGTGCGCGTCGCGCCTTCGTCGGGCGTGAAGCCGGTCCAGCGGGTCAGCAGCCGACGGCCCGACCGCGACAGCACGAACAGCGGCTGGCCGGACTTATAGACCTGCACGCCGAAGCGGTTGCCGTCGGCCGGCGACGGATAGCGCAGGAAGCGCACCTCCAGTCCCTCGGCGGTGGGATGGGCGCTGCAGGCCAGGGTCTCGAGCGTCTGAAAGCCCTCGCCGTGCAGTTCGCAGCCGTCCTGCGTCAGGGTCAGCCGCCAGGTCACCAGGATAGGCGAGCCGCCGGCGGTGCGGCCGCCGTCATGGGTATAGGTGTAGAGGCCGTCCCACCCGGAAGGCGCGGGCGCAGCGGCGATCGCGGCGGCGGCCAGCAGAGAAGCAAGCATGGGCTGCGCCTCGCATCACGGTGATCCTCAAGGGCAGCCTAGAGGCGGGCGTTGGCAAGGCCAAGCGGCGCCATGGCATCAAGCCCGCCCGGCCTGGGCCGAGAGGTGGTCGGCGGTGATGCCGATCTTGGCAAGGGCGCGGGTCCACTTGCTTTCGTGGTCGTCGCCGAACAGCAGGGCCTCGTCGGCGTCGCAGATGAGCCAGACGTTGTCGCGCAGCTCCTGCTCCAGCTGGCCGGGGCCCCAGCCGGAATAGCCGAGGGCCAGGATCGCGCGGCGCGGGCGATGGATGCGGCTGCCCAGGGCGTCCAGGGCGTCGCGCGTGACGGTCAGGGCCAGGCCGTCGCCCACCGGCGCGGTGGAGTCCGGCGAGACGTAGTCGTCGGTGTGCAGCACGAAGCCGCGCTCGCGCTCGACCGGGCCGCCCAGCATGACGAGGTCGCTGGGCGCGCGCACCTCGGGCTCGACGCCCAGCTTGTCGAGCAGCTCGTACACCGTCAGGCCCTCGACCGGGCGGTTGACCGCCAGGCCCATGGCCTGCTCGTCGTCGTGCGAGCACAGATAGACCACGGCGCGCTCGAAGCGCGGGTCCTCGATGCCGGGCATGGCCACCAGGAGCCGGCCGGTCAGGAATTGGCCCTCGCCGTCGAGGGGAGCGGTCTCGGGAGCGTCCATCTGTTGAGGATCGGCACACAACGCGTCGGTTTCAAGTCAAACCACGTTATTGGCGAAACGAACCGGACGCTTTATCTCCGGTCTGCCCTTTCAGCACAGGATCACACCATGGCGATCAAGGTTGGCGACACGCTTCCGGCGGCCACGTTCATGACCAGCACGGCCGAAGGCCCCGCTCCGGTCACCTCCGACGAACTCTTCAAGGGCAAGACCGTCGCCCTCTTCGCCGTCCCCGGCGCGTTCACCCCGACCTGCTCGGCCAAGCATCTGCCGGGCTTCAAGGAAAAGGCCGCCGAACTGAAGGCCAAGGGCGTCGACACGATCGCCTGCATCTCGGTCAACGACGTCTTCGTGATGAAGGCCTGGGGCGCCGACCAGGGCATTTCGGGCGAAGTGCTGCTGCTGGCTGACGGCAACGGCGACTTCACCCGCGCCATCGGCCTGGACTTCGACGGCAGCAAGTTCGGCATGGGCTCGCGCTCGCAGCGCTACTCGCTGATCGCCAAGGACGGCGTGGTCGAGACGCTGAACGTCGAGGAAGCCGGCGAATTCAAGGTCTCGTCGGCCGACTACATGCTGGGCCAGCTGTAAGCAGGTCCTGGGCCGCCCTCGTCCGGAGTTTATCCTCGGGCCGACCGTTGGTCGGACCCGGGGGCAAGCTCAGGATGAGGGCTACCGACGGGCCGAGACAGTCGAGAACCTCACCCCGAGCCTGTCGAGAGGCGGGGTTCTCGAACCCTCACGCCGAGATCGCGTGCAACTGCGCCGCATGCGAGCGCAGCCAGGCGCGATGCGGCGTGGGATCGCCGATCAGGGTCTCGCACAGCGCCCAGAAGCGCGGGCCGTGATTGGCCTCCACCAGGTGGGCGCATTCGTGGGCGACGACGTAGTCGGCCACCGCCGCCGGCGCCAGCACCAGCCGCCAGCTGTAGCGGATCGCCGCCGGCGCGCCGGGGCGCGCGGGCCGGCACGAGCCCCAGCGGGCTTTCGGATCAGCCACCGCCACCGACGGCATCGGCCGTCCCAGCCGTCCGGCGTGATGGGCGGTGCGCTCGGTCAGGATCTCCAGCGCCCGGTGCTTGACCAGCCGCAGGATCTTCAAGGACCAGTTGGCGTCGTCGGGGGCGATCAGGGCGTCCTCGGTCATCCGCGCCCGTCCGGGACCGACCTCCAGCCGATAGGCCTTGCCCCAGATCTTCAGCACGCCGCCGGGCTCGATCACCTGGCGGCCGGGCAGGGCGGCCAGCTGCAGGCTCATCCAGCCGGCCTTCTCGTGGGCGAAGGCCACCGCTTCGGTCAGGCGGCGCTGGTTGGGGGCGATGGCGACGATCTCGGACTTGGCCCGGTCGACCCGCAGCGATACCCGCCGTGCGCGCCCGTCCACCTTCAGCCGCACGGCGCAGCGCTCGATCTCCAGCCGGTCGCCGTCGGCGAAGCGTCGTGGAGCGGCCTTGGGCTGCGGGCGAAAGAGGTTCATCGCCCTCTAGATCGCGCCCGCCGGCCCTTTGCGCAAGGCCTGGTCTTCAGCCCTTCTTGCCGGCGAAGTTGGGATCGGTGCGCAGGATGAAGTCGCGGACCTTGGGATAGATCTCCTCGCGGAACCGGCGGCCGTTGAACACCCCGTAGTGGCCCACGCCCGGCTGGACATAGTCCTCCTTCAGCTCGGCCGGAAGGCTCGAGCACAGGTCGTGGGCGGCCTGGGTCTGGCCGATGCCGGAGATGTCGTCCTTCTCGCCCTCGACCGTCATCAGGCCGATGTCGGTGATCGCCGAGGGATCCACCTTGCGGCCCCGGTGCATCAGCTCGCCCTTGGGCAGCAGGTGGCGCTGGAAGACGATGTCGATGGTCTGGAGATAGAACTCTTCAGTCAGGTCCAGCACCGACAGGTACTCGTCGTAGAATTCCAGGTGCTTGTCGGCCCCGTCGCCGTCGCCCTCGACCAGGCTGTTGAAGTAGCGGCGGTGGGCTTCCTGGTGCTTGTCGGCGTTCATGCTCATGAAGCTGGCCAACTGCACGAAGCCCGGATAGACGCGCCGGCCCATGCCCGGATAGGGCGCGGGCACGGTGTAGATCATGTTGGACTGGAACCAGGTGAAGGGCTTCTCCTCCGCCAGGTTGTTGGTCACGGTCGGCGACAGGCGCGCGTCGATCGGCGAGCCCATGAAGGTCATGCTGGCCGGGCGCGACGGGTCGTTGTCCTCGGCCATCAGGGCGGCGGCGGCCAGCACCGGCGGTCCGGGCTGGCAGACGGCCAGCACGTTGGGGCGCGGGCCTAGCACCCGCAGCATGTCGCGGATGTGGTCGATATAGTCGTGGAAGTCGAAGCGGCCCTGCAGGACCGAGACCTCGCGGGCGTTCTGCCAGTCGACGATGAACACCGCGTGGTCGGGCAGGAAGGCCTCGACCGTGCCGCGCAGCAGGGTCGCGTAGTGGCCCGACAGCGGGGCGACGATCAGCACGGCGGGGTCCAGCTCGAACTTGCCGGCCCGTCGCATGTCGGCCATGTCGCGGTCGAACTGGATCAGGCGCGCCCACGGGCTCTGCCAGACCACGGTCGGGCGCACGCGCACGTCGACGTCGTTGATCTTGACCGTGTCGATGCGCCAGTCGGGCTTGCCGTAGCGACGGGTGACGTTGGAGAACAGGTCCGCGCCCGCATAGAGCCGCCGGCCAAGTTCGGTGTTGGCGGCCGGGTTCAGCGGCGAGCCCCAGAAGTCGCGGGCCGCGCGGGCGGCCAGCCGCATGGGGGTCGAGGCGTAGAAGCTCGCTTCGTGCAGGGCGTACAGCATGCCGTCTCCAGCGATTGTGCGCTGCAACATAACACGCCGGCCGTTAAGAAGGTACAGCCCTGAGGTGACCTAACGGCGCCGCGACGCAAAAAATGGGCGAACCTCCCCCAGAGGGGGCCTTACCTGCCTTCCATCGCCGCCTTCAGCTGGCGGGCGATCTCCTCGGGCGGGCTGCTGTAGGCGATGACGCGGTCGAAGCGGCCCTTCGGGTCGATGACATAGATCGCCGTGGAGTGATCGACGCTGTAGTCAGGGCCGTCGCCGACCTTGCCGGCGTAGGCGCGATAGGTCTTCACCGTGGCGTCCACCTGGGCCTGGGTTCCGGTCAGGCCGACGATGTTCCTGGGCAGGTGGCCGGCGGTCAGGTAGGCCTTCATCTGGGCCGGGGTGTCGCGGGCCGGGTCGACCGAGATCATCACGATCTGCAGGTCCTTGGCCTTGGGGCCCAGCTGGTCGCTGGCGGTCGCCAGGGCCTGCAGCGTGCCGGGGCAGACGTCGGGGCAGTAGGTGAAGCCGAAGAACATCGCGCTCCACTTGCCCTTCAGCACGCTCTCGTCCGTCGGTTTGCCGTCATAGTCGACCAGCTGGAACGGCCCGCCCACCGCCGCCGGCTTGGGCGCGGGGTGGAAAACGCCGCTCTGGACGATCAGCGCGCCGGCCAGCAGGACGCCCACGACGCACACGGCCAGGACCATCAGGCGGTTGCGGTTCATGGGGTCTGCATCCTTTGGGGCTCGCCAGATCGAAATTTCTGGCCTTAATGTGGCGTCATGGCCGACGCTTCGTTCAAGGACGCGCCGAAGAAACCATCACCCGACGGGCTCGATAGGCCCGACGGCGCAGGTGCGCAAGACAGCGACGACTGGTCCTGGGCCGGCCCCGGGCTCCGCCAGGGACGCCTTCGTGTCCGAACATTGATCGCCCAACGCTGGCTGACAGTGGCCGGCCAGTCGGTGACGGTGTTGCTCTGCGGCCTGGTGCTCGAGCGGCAGATTCCCTACGCCCTGTGCTTCTCGCTGATCGCCTTGTCGGCCTGGCTGAACGTGCTGATCGGCCTGGCCTCGACCGGCCAGCGCCTGGCGCGCGACGTCGAGGCCACCGCCCAGATCGCCTTCGACATCCTGCAGCTGTCGGGGATGCTGTACCTGACGGGCGGGGTCTATAACCCGTTCTCGCTGCTGCTGATCGCGCCGGTGACCCTGGCGGCGGCCACCCTGCCGGCGCGCTACGCCCTGGGCCTGGGGGTGCTGGCGGTGATCGCCACCATCGTGCTGGCCTTCCTCTACATGCCCTTGCCGACGCCGATCGGCGTGCCGCCGCCCAGGCCTGAGGCCTCGCTGCTGACCGGCATCGTCGCGGCGAGGATCCTCGGGATCGTCGTCACCGGCCTTTATGCCTGGCAGGCGGCGACGGAATCGGCCCGCATGGAGCTGGCCCTCAACGTCACCGAGACCGTGCTGGCCCGCGAGCAGCGCCTGTCGGCCCTGGGCGCCCTGGCGGCGGCCGCCGCGCACGAGCTGGGCACGCCCCTGGCCACAATCTCGGTCGTCGCCCGCGAGATGGCGCGCGGCGCCCCAGACGAGCAGACCCGCGAGGACGCCGAACTCCTGATCGGCCAAGCCGCCCGCTGCCGCGAGATCCTGCAGCGCCTGACCGAAATGCCCGAGGCCCAGGACGCCGTCCACGAGCGCATGAGCCTGATCCAGCTGGTGCACGAGATCATCGAGCCGCACATGATCCACGGCGTGCGGGTCGAGGCGGTGGTCAACGGGCCGTCCGGCGAGTCGGCCCCCGACGTCTGGCGCCGGGCCGAGGTGATCCACGCCCTGACCTCGATCGTCGAGAACGCCGTGGACTTCGCCCGTTCCGAGGTGATCGTCGTGGCCCGCTTCGATCCGCGCTCGATCCTGATCGAGGTGCGCGACGACGGTCCCGGCTTCTCGCCCGAGGTGCTGGCCAAGCTGGGCGAGCCCTATGTGACCTCGCGTCCGGGGGCCGAAGGCTCGCGCACCGGCCACATCGGCATGGGCCTTGGCTTCTTCATCGCCAAGACTCTCCTGGAACGGACTGGCGCGGCCGTGGATTTCAGGAACGGCCGTCGTGGCGGCGCGGTGGTCGCGGCGCGTTGGCCACGCCCGGCAATGGAAGCTCCCGGCTTCATCGGGGTTTGAGTACGAAAGACTTGCGAAGTTTTGCAAGTTCTAGACATGATGGCGATACGACACCCGGTTGAGTAATGGCGCGGGGAGGCGCTGAGTTGATGGCGGATATCGGAGAACTGGTCGCGGCCCTGCCGGACAAGTCCTTGCTTCTGCTCGACGACGATGCGCCCCTGCGCACCCGTCTTGGTCGAGCTTTGGAACAGCGCGGCTTCGAGGTGACCCTGTGCGCCTCTGTGGCCGAGGCGATCGGCTCGCTGAAGTCCCAGGCGCCGGCCCATGCGGTGCTCGACATGCGGCTCGAGGACGGCTCGGGCCTCAAGGTGGTGGAGGCCGTGCGCGACGCCCGCGCCGACGCCAAGATCATCATGCTGACCGGTTACGGCAACATCGCCACGGCGGTGGCGGCGGTGAAGGCCGGGGTGGTCGACTACCTGTCCAAGCCGGCCGACGCCGACGACGTGGCCCGCGCCTTGCTGGCCGCCAAGGACGCCGCCCCGGCCCCGCCGGAAAATCCTATGAGCGCCGACCGCGTGCGCTGGGAGCACATCCAGCGCGTCTACGAGATGTGCGGCCACAACGTGTCGGAGACGGCCCGCCGCCTCAACATGCACCGCCGGACCCTCCAGCGGATCCTGGCGAAACGGGCGCCGCGGTAGGGCCCCCTCAGTCGCTCCGCGACAGCTCCCCCAGAGGGGGGCGTCTTCCGCGATCAAAGATCCTCCCCCTCTGGGGGAGGTGGCCCGGAGGGCCGGAGGGGGACGGTTTCAGCTTCCGCCGGTCTTGGCCGATGACGCAGCCACTCCCCTCTCCGTCGCCTTCGGCGACACCTCTCCCAGAGGGAGAGGGGCCTTCACTCACATCGCCGAGATCCCGCCGTCTAGCTTCAGCTCGGCGCCGGTCATGAACTTGCTCTCGTCGCTGGCCAGGTAGAGCACGGCGTTGGCGATGTCGTCGGGCTCGCCGATGTGGCCCAGCGGGATCTGCCGGCCCAGCTTGGCGTGAGCCTCTTCCTTGCCCAGGCGCTGGCTCAGCGGGTCGAGGATCGGGGTGTCGATGAAGGTTGGGTGGATCGAGTTCGAGCGGATGTCGAGCCCCAGCTTGGCGCAGTAGAGCGCGATGTTCTTGGACAGCAGCCAGACCCCGGCCTTGGAGGCGTTGTAGGCCGGCGAATTGTGGTTGGCGATCAGGCCGGCGATCGAGCTGATGTTGACGATCGAGCCCGGCTGGTGGGCGCGCATGTGGGCCAGGGCGTGCTTGGCCCCCAGGAAGACGCTGTCGACATTGATCGACATGATCTTCTTCCAGAGGTCGAACTCCATCTGCTCCAGCGGCTTGTCGCCGGCGACGCCTGCGTTGTTGACCAGCACCGAGAGCCCGCCCATGTCGGCCGCCGCCGCTTCGAGGGCCGCGACCCACTGGTCTTCCTGGGTGACGTCGAGGGCGTAGGCGAAGGCCGTGCCGGCGCCATGGGCGGCGTTGATCTCGGCGGCCACGGCCTTGGCCCCGTCGACATTGATGTCCGCCAGGGCGACCTTGGCGCCTTCCGAGGCCAGCTTGCGCGCCGCCGCCGCGCCCAGGCCCTGGGCCGCGCCGGTGATGAAGGCCTTCTTGCCGGCGACCCGGCCCGTGGTCTGCGCCATTCGGCGTCCTCCCTGTAATTCAAACGATAGTTTGAACCGGATGCGGGAGGAGGGGAAGGGGTGTTCGCGGCCTCCGCCTATCCGCCCGCGATCCCATCCATGAATTTCGCCAGCTGCACGTCGCGCTCGCTGACGCCGTCGCAGTCGTGGGTGGTCAGGGTCACCTCGACGCGGTTGTAGACGTTGAACCACTCGGGGTGATGGTCGCGCTTGTCGGCCTCGATGGCCACGCGGGTCATGAAGCCGAAGGCGGCGTTGAAGTCGGCGAAGCGGAAGGTCTTCTCGATGGCGTCCTTGCCGTCGGCGGCGGTCCAGCCGGAGAGCTGGGCGAGGGCGGCGGCGGCGCCGATCTTGGCGGGGGCGGTCGTCGGGGCGGTCATGGGGGGCGGCTCCTGAAGCTTCTGATCTCTTCAGAACGACAATCCGGTCGCCGCCGCAAGCTCCGCCAACGCCCGGTCCTCGCTGGAGACCTTGATGGCGATCATCCCCAAGGCCGCGGCCGGCTTGCAGTTGACCCCCAGGTCGTCGAGGTAGACGCAACGCTCCGGCGACACGCCCAGCAGGCCGGACATCATCTGGTAGATGCGCGGGTCGGGCTTGCGCACCCCGGCCTTGGAGCTTTCGATCAGGGCGTCGAACTGGGCCATGATGTCGGCCACGGCGGCGGCTTTCTCGGCGGAGGACGCCATGCCCGCGCCGTGGCCGGCGCCGGGCACGTTGTTGGTGATGCAGCCGACCTTGAAGCGCGCCTTGCAGGCCTTCAGCGCCGCGATCATGCGGGGGCGGATCTCGCCCGACAGCAGCGGCAGCACGTCGCGTCCCGGCACGGCGTGGCCCAGGCGCGCGGACTCTTCTAGGAACAGCTCGTCGAAGGTCGCCGCGTCGATCTCCGCCCGCTCGAACCGCGCCCAGGCGTTGGTGTCGGGATCGACGGCGTTGACGCCGCGGATGAAGTCGGTCGGCAGGTCGTTGCGGGCCTCGTAGCGGCGGAAGGCCTCGAAGGGCGAGGTGGTGAACACCCCGCCGAAATCCCAGATCACCGCCTCGATCGCCATGGCTTTGCTTGCCTCGAACAATTGTTTGAAATCACACTAGGCGAGGATGGCGGCGGGGAAAAGCCACGTCGAACAATGGTTAAGCTCGCCTTCATGGCGAAAAAGCGCGCGCAGCTCGCCGGGCTCTGGTCTACTGGCTGCCTGGAGTATCCCCCATGCGCCAACTCGTCCTTCTCGCTTTCGCCGCCGGGGTCGCCCTGGCCTCGCCGGTTCTCGCTGGAGATCGCTACGGCCTGGCCGGCGGCCCGCCTGACCGCTCGAACCTGCCGGTCGACCCCGAGATCCTGCCGCCCGACACCCGGCCCGGCGAATGCGTCAACCGCCGCGTCACCGGTCCCGGCGGGGCCTATCGCTGGGAGCGGGTGGAGTGCGACGACGGCGAGCGCGGCTGGAGCGACTTCGACCGTTGGAGCTATGGCCGCCCGCCATTGCGGGTCGACGACCGGGGCGCGCCGCCGCAGGCCTATCTGCCGCCGTCTCCGCCGCAGCAGGACTATGCGCCCGACCGCTACAGCCGCCGCCACGACGACGGCCCGGCCTATGCGCCGAGCTACGCGCCGCCGGTCTATGCCCAGAACGGTTATGTCCAAGACGGTCATGCCCAGGGCGGCTATGCCGCGGGCGGCGCCGTCCAGGGCTATTCACGCCAGGAAGAGGGCTACGAATATAGCCGCGAGAGCGGCTACGACAGCGGCGCGTACGGCGCCTATCCGCCGTCGACGCCCCAGGGCGGTTACGGCTATGCGACCTGGACCTCGGCCGGCCGCGACGAGTACGGCTTCCTGGTCTGGCCGGGCAAGCAGCCCTAGGGCGCGCTACAGCAGCCGCAGGAACAGCACCCGGGCCGCGCCGTAGTCGCGGGCGTCCAGGGTCTCGAAGCCGTCCAGCACCGGGTCGGGCTCGCCGACGCCGCGCTCGAACACGATGATCGCGTTCGGGGCCAGCCAGCCGCCGGCGACCAGTTCGGCCAGGGCCTTTTCGCCCAGGCCCTTGGCGTAGGGCGGATCGAGGAAGGCGATGTCGAAGGCCGCGCCCGCGCTGGCTGGACGTGGACCCAGGTCGGTGGCGTCGCGGCGGTGCACGCGGGTCTGGCCGAACAGGCCGAAGGCGTCGATGTTCTGGCGGATCGCGCCGCGCGCGGCCTCGTTGGTCTCGACGAACAGGCAGTTCACCGCCCCGCGCGAAATCGCCTCGAGGCCGAGGGCGCCGGATCCCGCGAACACGTCGATCACCCGGGCGCCATGCAGCTCCGGCGCCCAGGCGGCGTGCTCAAGTATGTTGAACACGGCCTGGCGGGCGCGGTCGGAGGTGGGGCGGGTGGCGTCGCCCGGCGGGGTGGCGATGGCCTTGCCGCGATACTGGCCCGAGACGATACGCATCAGGCCGCGGCCTCCTCGGGGGTCTCCATGGCGCCGGCCTCCGCGCGGCGACGCATGAAGCGGCCCCCGGCGACGAAGGCGGCGATGGCGGCGGCCAGCGGGATCAGGCCCCAGATGTGGTTCAGGCTGAATAGGATCAGGCCGCACATCAGGCCCGGCGCGACCGCCGTTCGGGCCAGGGTGAACAACGCTTCGCCGCGGTGCACGCGCCCGGCCAGCTCGCCGGCGAAGGCGGCATAGCCCCAGACGATCGACATGGCCACGCCGATCGCCGCCACCAGGCCGACATAGACGAGGGTCGCCTCGCCTGAAGCGTGTTCCCACAGAAGCTCGGTGGCCAGGGGCAGCATGGCGATCAGCCCCAGCACCGCCAGGTTCAGCACGTCGAGCACGCCGTTGGCGGCGCGCAGGCGGGCGAAGATCCGCCGGTGGCTGATCCAGTAGACGCCGATCACGGCGAAGCTCACGGCATAGGCCCACAGCTTGTGGCCCATCTGGCCAAACAGGTCGGCCACGCCATGCCAGTGCTCGGGCGGATGGATCTCGATGGCCAGCAGGGTGATGGCGATCGCGAAGACCGCGTCGGAAAACAGCACCAGGCGGTGCAGGTGGCGATCTTGCGCCTCGTGCTCGGTCTTGCTCATGAAACCCCCATCGACAACCGCCGATGTGTGCCGTCATTGCCGCGAGACGGCAAGTCGTGGGCGGACTTTGCTCGAAACCTCTTTTCCTTCGGCTCGCGGCCGATTAGCGAGGAGGCGGGTGCTGTGTGGGATTGGGGCCGTGTTCGAGGACGTGAGACGTTCGGCGTTTCTGGACGACCTGACGCCGGCTGACCGGCGCATCGGGCGCATCCTGCTGAGCCTGCCGGTCGGTTTCGTGGCGGCGATCCTGGCCGCCGTGATCGGCGGGGTCTTTGTCATGGCCCTGTTCACCGGCCTGCTGGACGGCGGCTTCGACCAGGCCGCGGCGCTGTTCAAGTCGCTGACCAACCCGAACGCGGCCGCCCTCGACCTGATCACCCTGCTGTTCGTGCTGTGCCTGCTGACGGCCACCAACGGCGGCATGGCCGTGGCCTTCGCCGGCGTCGCGGCCCTGCTGCACGAGCGCCGCCTGCGCAGCTACCTGACCAGCGCGCCGGCCTATCGCTGGCGCCTGACCCTGCTGGGCCTTTTCCTGTTCGCCGTGACCGTCGGACCGCTGCTGGCGGCCAGCGCGCGCCTCGATCCGCACGCGCCGCCCATGCCGATCCTGACCCTGACCTCCACCCTCGACGGCCGGCTCGTCCACGCCGCCGGCGCCATCGGCCTCTTGCTGCTGGCCGCCGCGGCCGAGGAGCTGGTGTTCCGCGGCTGGCTCATCAAGCTGACCGGGGCCTTCACCCATCGGGTGTGGCTGATCCTGCTGATCAACGGCGCGGCCTTCTCGACCATCCATTTCGACCCCAACCCCGACGCCTTCCTGGTGCGGGCGGTGCTGGGGATCGGCCTGGCCTGGGCCACCCTGCGGCTGGGCGGCATCGAGTTCGCGGTCGGCGCCCATGCGGCCAACAACATCGTCATCGTGCTGTTCCTGCAGCCCATGAGCCTGGCCCCCGAGCCGCCACATCCCTTCCGCTGGGAGGTGCTGCCGATCTGCGCGGTGATGCTGGGCATCTATGTCGGCCTGGCCGAACTGGTGGCCCGCACCCCGCGCCTGTCGCGCTGGGCCGGGGTGGCGCCAGCCTAGACCTTGCGCTTCTAGGGTTCGTCCGACCATCTCAGCGGCGGCGCCTGTTCCTTCAGGGCCAGCATCGCCTCGCGCAGGGCGTCCATGAAGGGGCCCCGACGGCCGGTCCAGGCCACCGGCTCGCCCACCAGCACCGCGCAGTTCAGCGGCACCGGCACGCTGGCGCCCTTGGGCAGGACCCGGCCCGCGCCCTGGATCCACACCGGGATCACCGGGGCGTCGGGAAAGGCCTCGGCCAGGCGCGCCACCCCGCCCTTCAGCTGGCCCATGGCGTCGGTGGCGCCGTCGCCGCGCGTGCCTTCGGGGAAGACCAGCACGATCTCGCCCGCCGCCAGGGCGGCGCGGGCAGGGGCCAGGACGTCCTCGCTCTCGCCCGAGGCGGCGCGACGGCCGGCCTTGCTGCGAGCCACCGGCACGATGCCGATCACGTGGCGCGAGAACCAGCCGATCACCGGGTCGCGCAGGAAATAGTCGGCCGCCGCCGCCGGCCGCAGCTTCGACACCGCCCGCGACGGAAAGATCGACAGCATCAAAAGGGTGTCGACGTGGCTGGCGTGGTTGGCGGCGATGATCGCCGGGCCCTTCAGCGGCAGGCGGTCGCGGCCGGACACGTCGGCCCCGGTCATGAACAGGGCCAGCGGCCGGGCGACGAGGACCAGCAGGAGGAAGCGGAGCAGGCGCACGACGCGACTAGATCAGAACCGGTCCAGCGCGAACAGCGCCATGAGGTGGAAGTAGAGCGGGGCGGTGAAGGTCAGGCTGTCGGCGCGGTCCAGCACGCCGCCATGGCCGGGAATGGCGTGCGAGGTGTCCTTGACCCCGATGTCCCGCTTGATGGCGCTCATGGTCACGTCGCCGGCGAAGCCCGCCGCCGGCAGCACGAAGGCGACGATGGCCAGGCCGTGGCCCGACAGCGGCGTGAACACCGGGCCGGCGAACCAGATCAGCGCGGCGGTGGTGATCCAGCCGCCGAGGAAGCCTTCCCAGGTCTTGTTGGGGCTGACGGTGGGCAGGATCTTGCGGCGACCGAAAAGCTTGCCCCAGACATACTGCGCCACGTCGTTGAACTCGGTGGCCAGCAGCAGGAAGAAAACGAGGCCCGCCGCCCCGGCCGGCAGGTGCTCGCTCGGCGGCACGCGCATCAGGAAGGCGACGAAGCCGAGATTGTAGACGCAGGTGACCAGGCCCCAGTGGAAGGTCGCCGCGCTGGCCAGGTAGCCCTTGGTCTGGCCGAGCAGGGCCATCAGCGCGGGCAAACCTAAGAACACCCACACCGGGATGAACACCAGGTAGAACATGTAGCGGTCGGCGAAGATGAAGCCGTAGGCGGCCAGCAGGCACAGATAGGCCGCCAGGATCGCCGGCCGGTCCTCGCGCCGCCGGACCGCGAGAGACAGGAACTCGCGCAGGGCCAGGAACGAGATGAAGGCGAAGACGGCGGTGGTCGCCTGCCAGCCCAGCAGCAGCGCCCCGGCCAGCAGCGCCACCATCCCCCACCACGAGACGATGCGCAGCCGCAGTTCCTCGTACGACTTGCCGGGTTTCAGGCGCGGCAGCACGGCGGCGATGGCGCTGGCTGCGCCCAGCAGGATCACCACGCCGGCCAGGCCCGCCAGCAGGGGCCTGGGTTGGGCGGCCAGGAAGCGGCCTGCGTGTCCGGTCAGATCGCCGACGAAATCCATGGACGCTCCCGTTCGCACTACTCCCGGTATAGCCTAGTTGCCGACGGTTACGAGCCGGGGAGTTTCGTCGATGTCGCGCCTGTTGCGCTCCAGCCTGGTCCACGCCGCCTTCGGCTTCCTGCTGATGGGCGGCTGGACCCTGTGGGCCAACCACGCCCATGGCCTGGTGTGGGGGCCGGCCATCGCCCAGGGCCTGCTGTCGGCAGGGCTGACGGCGCTGCTCAAGAAGACGCTGGAGCGGCTGGACGGGCGGTTCTCGGGCCTTGTCGCCCTGACCCTGCCGCCGGCGATCACCGCCAGCGCCATCCTGGCGACCCTGACCATCGTCCATCGCCTGATCGGCACGCCGGAACTTCTGGCGACGATCGCCTTTCCGTGGACGATGTCGACGCTCTACGCCGTCGCCTACAACGCCCGCCTGGTCGCCGACCGGAGGAAGACCGCGCCATGACCGCTCCCCTCGAGACCGAAGCCCCCGACCTGACCAATCGCCGGCCGCTGAAGACGCGGGGCGCGGCCTGGGCCGGACGGCTGGCGGCCGCCATCGCCGGCAAGGGGATCAGCGCCGACGCGATCTCGGGCCTTGGCCTGGCCTTCGCCGTGTTCGGCGCGGCCCTGCTGGCGGCCAGCGGCGGGGTCGAAGGCGGCTGGCGGTCGCTGTGCCTGGTGCTGGGGGCGACCTGCGTGCAGCTGCGGCTGGCCTGCAACCTGCTCGACGGCATGGTGGCGGTCGAGCACGGCCGCTCCAGCCCCTACGGTCCGATCTGGAACGAGCTGCCCGACCGGGTCGCCGACGTGCTGTTCCTGGCCGGGGCCGGCTATGGCGCCATGAGCGCCGGTTTCTCCGGCGGCCCGGCCCTGGGCTGGATCTGCGCGGTGCTGGCGGTGGTCACGGCCTATGTGCGCGAGCTGGGCCGAGGCCTGGGTTTCGCCGCCGACTTCTCGGGCCCGATGGCCAAGCCGCACCGCATGGCCGCCCTGACGGCGACCTGTGCGATCGCCGCCTTCGAGCCGCTGTGGCGCGGCCGGGGCGAGGTGCTGGCCGTCGGCCTGGCGGTCATCGCGATCGGAACCCTGGTCACCGTCGTGCGCCGCACCCGCACGCTGGCCGAACGGCTGGCGGATCGGCGCTAGAGACTACCGCTTGGGACCGCGCGGAGCGGGCTTGCCGCCGGCAGGGCGCGGACCCTTGAAGCCTGCCGGCTTGCCCGCACGTGCCGGGGCGACATTGCCGCGCGTGGCGCCCTGCGGGGCGCTCTTGCCGGCGGGACGGGCGCCCGACTTGCCGGTCGCACCCTTGGCCGCAACGCCCTTCGCGCCCGGCTTGGCGGGACCCTTGCCGCGCCCGGGCGCCTCGGTGACGAACTTGGTGTCGATCGACTTGGGCTTGTGGGTCTTGGACTTGTGGCCGTCGGTGCGGATCTTGGCCTTGGCCCAGCCGGCCTTGTAGACCTTCTTGGGCTCCTCGACCTTGGGCGTGGCGATCTGCGGCGCGCGGCCCGTGGGGGCGCGGCGCTGGATCTCGCCGCCGCGCAGGCGTTCGCCCTCCTTTGCCACGCCGGGGGCGTAGAGCGGATCGGCGACGCCGACGAACTGCGGCTTGTCGCCCGTGGGCATGTTCTCGTCGGCGATGACGCCGGCCAGCAGTTCGCGGATCACCCGGGGGCCGACTTCCTCGACCTGGCCGGCCTGAAGCGTGCCCAGGGCGAACGGGCCGTATGACAGGCGGATCAGGCGGTTGACCTTCAGGCCCACCGACTCCAGCACCTTGCGGACCTCGCGGTTCTTGCCTTCCGACAGGGTGACCGTGATCCAGACGTTGCGGCCGCCGCCGGCCTTGTCCTGGGCCTTGTCGAGGCGGGCCTCGATCGGGCCGTAGCGGACGCCCTCGATGGTCGTGCCTTCTTTCAGCTTGTCCAGCGTCTCCTGGGTGGCGTGGCCGAAGGCGCGGGCGCGATAGCGGCGGGTCCAGGCGTTCTGCGGCATCTCCAGGGCGCGCGACAACTCGCCGTCGTTGGTCAGCAGCAGCAGGCCCTCGGAATTGAGGTCGAGGCGGCCGACAGAGATCACGCGCGGCAGGCCGTTGGGCAGGGCGCCGAACACGGTGGGGCGGCCGCCCGGGTCGTTGTGGGTGGTCACCAGGCCGGTGGGCTTGTGATAGCGGAACAGGCGCGTGGGCTGGCGGTCCTCGACCAGTTTGCCGTCGACGACCAGCAGGTCGCCCGGGAACACGCGCACGGCCGGGGTGATCAGCACCTGGCCGTTCAGCACGACCTTGCCGGCCTCGATCAGCCGCTCGACCTCGCGCCGCGAGGCCACGCCCGCGCGGGCTAGGGCCTTGGCGACGCGCTCGCCGCCCTCGGCGTCCGGATCGTGCTCGACGGCGTCGTGCAGGGCGGGCTGGTACTTGTCGGTCATGTTCTTGGTCCTTCGACGGGAGGGGCGCATCTCACGATGGGCGTTGAAGAAAGCTCATGGCGCCGAACGACGGGGCGATCAAGGCAGGCCCATTGTCGCGGGAGTGATAAAATAGTATATCACTTATATATGGAGGCGGCGATGAAGTACGAGCCCCTGAAGCGCTACCTGGAGGCGGCGCGAGGCCTGGATCCGTTGCGCATGGCTTTCGACGAGATCGAAGGCGTCCTGGGTTTCGCTCTGCCGCGTTCGGCGCGGGAACATCAGGCCTGGTGGTCCAACACCCGTATCGGCCACACCCATGCGGCCGCCTGGCTGGACGCCGGCTGGAAGACCTCGGGCCTGGACCTGGCTGGCCGTCGGGTGACCTTCCAGCGTGAGGTCGAGCAGGGCGTGGCCGAGGGGGCGACGCCGTTTCGCCATCGCGACGACGCCGTGACTGTGCCGCTGGAGCTGTTGACCCCGGCCGGCCTCCAGATGATCGACCGCGAGGCCAGGCGCATGAGGCTGGATCGCGGAGCCGCCGCCGCGGCGCTGCTGAACGCCCTGGCCGTCGAGCGCCGGCGTGTCCTGCTGGCCGATCTCGCCCAATCCCTGCCGGCCGAGGCGATCGACGCCGCCGCCCTGGTGCGCGAGGACCGCGATGGCCGCTGAGATCGTGCTCGACGCCTCGGTGGCGGCCAAGCTGTTCTTCCTCGAGGCGGGATCCGAGGCCGCGCGGGCGCTGGCCTTGTCCGAAGCCCGGCTGATCGCGCCTGACCTGCTGTGGATCGAGATGGCCAGCATCGCCGCCCGGCGGGTGCGCATCGACGGCCTCGACGAGGCGCGGGCGGGCCGCGCCGTCTCGGCGCTGGACGAGATCGTCGCCGAGTTCCAGCCGATGGCCGGCCTGGCCGAGCGGGCCTTCACCCTGTCGGCGCGGCATGGCGTGAGCGCCTATGATGCGGCCTATCTCGCGCTGGCCGAGCAGCGAAAAACGGTGGTGGTCACCGCCGACGCTCGCCTCGTCGCCAAGGCGCGGACCGCCGGCCTGGGCGCCCATGTGCGATTGCTGGAAGACGGAGACCGGCCATGACCGACGCAGAGGCCATGGCCCTGGCCCTCGACGAGGCCCGTGCGGCCGCCGAGCGCGGCGAGACGCCGGTGGGGGCGGTGATCCTGGATCCTGTGACCGGCGAGGTGATCGCGCGTGCCGGCAACGGCCCGATCGCGGCGCATGATCCCACGGCCCACGCCGAGATCGCGGCCATGCGGCTGGCGGCGGCGAAGCTGGAGAACTACCGGCTGACCGACCTGACCCTGGTGGTGACGCTGGAGCCCTGCGCCATGTGCGCCGGGGCGATCAGCCACGCCCGCATCGGCCGGGTTGTCTGGGGCGCCGACGATCCCAAGGGCGGGGCGGTGGTCCATGGCCCGAAGTTCTTCGCCCAGCCCACCTGCCATTGGCGGCCGGAGACGACGGGCGGGGTGATGGCGCAGGAAAGCGCGGATCTGCTGCGCGGGTTCTTCCGCGCGCGACGCAAGGCGAAGTCCGCCTCCTAGTTCACCATCGCCGAGCCGAGCAGCACCTTGGCTCCCTTCTTGCCCAGTACGCGATCGGTCGCCTTCTGCATCTCGGCGCCGACATAGTCGAGGTCGGGCACGGCGCCCCGGCGCAGGCCCGAGGCGTAGGTCATCAGCACCTGGGCGAAGGCGGCGCGCAGGCGCGGGGTCGAGGCCTGGGCGTGCTCCATGACCTTGGGGTCCTTGGCTTCGATGCCGGTTTCCAGGGTCATCACGCCCTTGCGACCGTCGCGGCGGATGGCCGTGGCGGTGATGGTCGGCAGGGCGAAATAGGTCGGCGGCGCTTCCTTCTTGGCTTCGCCGCCGCTGGCCAGGGCGGGCGAGGGGCAAAGACCGGCGAGCGTCAGGACGGCGGCGAGGAGGGCGAGGGTGCGGCGCATGGCCTTCCGCATAACCCGTCGTGGTTGACGTCCTCTTTACGTCTGGCGCCGCACAAACGCGTTAACCTAGATTCCCCGTGCGTCAGATGCGCGCGCGGCGGGTGCGAGGAGGCTGATCTTGGGACGCTTTTCACCGCAATCCCTCGACCTTGACGGCAAGGTGATCCTGGTCACCGGCGGCACCGGCTCGTTCGGACGCCGGTTCATCGAGACGGTGCTCAAGCGGTCGAGCCCGCGCAAGGTCATCATATATTCGCGCGACGAGCTGAAGCAGAGCGACATGCAGCTGGAGCTGCGCGAGCAGTTCGACGAGGCCGACTTCGCCAAGCTGCGCTTCTTCCTCGGCGACGTGCGCGACCGCGAGCGCCTGACCCTGGCCCTGCGCGGGGTCGACATCGTCATCCACGCCGCGGCGCTGAAGCAGGTGCCGGCCGCCGAATACAATCCTTCGGAGTGCATCCACACCAACGTGCTGGGCGCCGAGAACGTGGTCTGGGCCAGCCTCAACAACCATGTGAAGCAGGTGGTTGCCCTGTCGACCGACAAGGCCTGCAACCCCACCAACCTCTACGGCGCGACCAAGCTGGCGTCGGACAAGACCTTCGTGGCGGCCAACAACCTGTCGGGCGACATCGGCACGCGGTTCTGCGTCGTGCGCTACGGCAACGTCGTGGGATCGCGCGGCAGCGTCGTGCCGCTCTATCGCCGCCTGCTGGACCAGGGCGCGACCGAGCTGCCGATCACCGACCCGCGCATGACCCGCTTCTGGATCACGCTGAACGAGGGCGTCGACTTCGTGCTGTCGTCGCTGAACCTGATGCGCGGCGGCGAGATCTTCGTGCCCAAGATCCCGTCCATGGCCATGCCTGACCTGGTGAAGGCGATGTCGCCCAGCGCGGGCGTCAAGGTCATCGGCATCCGTCCGGGTGAGAAGCTGCACGAGATCATGATCAGCGCCGACGACGCCCGCTCGACCGTCGAATTCGACGACCGCTTCGCCATCGAGCCCAACTTCGCCGAGTTCGGCCGCGAGCCCTATTCGGAAGCCGACGGCGCCAAGCGCGTGGCGGAAGATTTCTCCTACAGCAGCGACAACAACCACGACTGGCTCTCGCCCGAAGGCCTGCTGGCCATGCTGGAGGAGAAGGCCGCGCGATGAGCGGCTTTCTCCCCTACGGTCGGCAGACGATCGAGGACGACGACATCGCCGCTGTCGCCCAAGCTCTGCGCGCCGACTTCCTGACGACAGGCCCGACGGTCGAGGCCTTCGAGACGGCCTTCAAGGCCAAGGTCGGGGCGCAGCACGCCATCGCCGTCTCCAATGGCACGGCCACCCTGCATCTGGCGATGATGGCCCTGGGGATCGACGAAGGCGACGTCTGCATCGCCCCGTCGGTGACCTTCCTGGCCACCGCCAACTGCGCCCGCTACGCCGGGGCCGAGGTGGTGTTCGCGGACGTCGACCCCGACAGCGGCCTGATGACCCCAGACACCCTGGCCGACGCCCTGGCGCGTGCGGGCGACCGCCGGTTACGGGCCGTGCTGCCGGTGCATCTGCGCGGCGACGTCTGCGATCTGCCGGCGCTGAAGGCCATGGCCAGCGCCGCCGGCGCGGTGCTGGTCGAGGACGCGCCCCACGCCCTGGGCTCGGTCGCGACCTTCGGAAACGAGGCCCATCCGGTCGGCGACTGCGCCTATTCGAGTTTCGCCAGCTTTTCGTTCCATCCGGTCAAGACGCTCGCCACCGGCGAGGGCGGCATGCTGACCACCAACGACGCGGCCTTGGCGGCCAAGGCCCGATCCTTGCGCGGCCACGGCATGGTGCGTCCGGCCGGGGCCGAGCCCTGGGTCTACGAGATGCCCGAGCTCGGCTTCAACTACCGCATCCCCGACGTCCTGTGCGCCCTGGGGATCTCGCAACTGGCCAAGCTGGACCGCTTCGTCGAGCGCCGGCGGACCCTGACGGCGCGCTACCAGGCGCTGCTCGCGCCGCTGTCGCCGCTGGTGCGGTTGGCCGCCAGCCCCTCGTGGTCCGACCCGGCCCTGCACCTGCTGACCGTGTTGATCGATTTCGAAGCCGCCATGACCACCCGCGCGGCGGTGGTCGAAAGCCTGAAGGCTCAAGGGGTCGGCACGCAGGTCCACTACATCCCCGTGCACCGCCAGCCTTACTACGTGAACCGGTATGGCCTGGCCGACCTGCCCGGCGCCGACGCCTGGTATGGCCGCTGCCTGACCCTGCCGCTCTATCCGGGGATGGCCGACGAGGATCCGGAGCGCGTGGTCGAGGCGCTGGCGCGGGCGTTGTCCCTCTGAAGCCTCTCCCCTGGGAGAGGTTATTCTGGCGCCGCGTAGATCTCGATCACCGGCGCGATGTCGGTGAAATTGGCCACGTCGGCGTGCAGGCTCGGCGCGACCGGGCTTTCCAGGCAGGCGCGCATGGCGGCCTCGTCGCGGAAGGTCAGGTGCGCCATGGCCACGAACGGGGGCGGGCCGCCGTCCAGGGTCGACACCCCGCGAAACACCCGGGCGTCCAGCAGGCCGGTCTCCGCCAGGGCTTCGCGCACCATGCGGATGTGGGTCTTCGCATAGTAGTCGTGGTCGAAGCGGGCGCCGTCGCGGGCCGGGTAGACGATGCTGATGAAGGCCATGACGAGTTCCTGAGGGCGCGCGAGCGGGCCGACAGATTGGCCGCCCGCGCTCGCCGGTCAAGCTTGCAGGCGCCCTACGGCTCGACGCTGATCTGGATCACCGGGGTGATGTCGGTGAAGTTGGCGACGTCGGCCTGGACGGCGGGGGCATGGGGGCCGCCCAGCGAGGCTTGCAGCGCGGCGGCGTCGCGGAATGTCAGGTGCACCATGGCCACGAACGGCGGCGGCGAGCCGTCCGGCCCGGGAACGCCGCGCAGGATCCGCGTGTCGACGAGGCCGGTCGGGCCGAAGGCCTTCTGCGCCAGCGGGATATGCACGGCCTTGTAATAGTCGTGATCGAACTTCGCGCCCTCGTGGGCGGGATAGAAGACGCTGAAGACGGCCATGTGGGCTCCGTGCTCTGGGAGCCCGGATTTGGGGACGCGTCAGGGCGCGGACAAGCTTGGAAGGGCCCTCAGGCCGCCTGTTGCTGCTGCACCAGGCCCTTGAGCAGGTCGAGGGTCTCAGGGCTTGCGGCCAGCGCTTCGCGGGCTTCGGGCGCGCGGGCCAGCTTCAGGGCCTCCAGCCGGGCGCGGTCGGCGACCGGGCCGGTGGGGCCGGCCTCGCCCATCGCCAGCTTGGCCAGCAGGGCCAGGCGCTGGGGCAGGGGGGCGGGCGCGCGGGCCAGCAGCGACAGCAGGCGGGCGTCGGCCTCGACCATGCCGCCGACCTCGCCGAGCTTGGCGCACAGCGGGCCATAGTCCTCGACCACCAGGCCCGAGCGGGTCAGCGACTTCTGCAGCGCCGCCAGGGCGGCCAGCTTCACCGACGGGGTGTCGGGACCCTGGCGCATCTCCTTTTCGAAGCGCATGGCCTGGATGTTGGCCGACAGCCAGCGTGCGGCGTGGCGCTTGTTGACCGCCCCCATGACGTTCTCGGCCAGGCGGATCAGCATGACGATCTCCTCGCGGGCCGAGCGGTCGCGACCCAGCAGGGCCTCGATGAAGTCGCCGTTGAGCAGGGTCTTGGAGCGGGTGGTGAAGGCCGCGGTGATGTCCTCGGCCGGCAGGATGCGGCCCGCGGCGGCCGTCAGGCTCATCGCCAGGGCGCGCAGGTGCTCGATTTCACTCTCGGCGTCGGTCGGCTTCAGCCGGCGCACGCCGTTCAGCTCCTTGAGCACCCGGCGGGCGATCGAGGCGCGGACGGTGGGGAAGTTGTCGCCGCACAGCCACTGGCCCAGGCGCTTGGCCGTGCCCGACAGCTCGGGCATGCAGTTGCGGACGCTGGCCTCGACCTTGATCAACATCTCGACCTGCGAGCCGCCGGCCAGGCGGGTCATGGCCGCCAGGGTCGCGCCCAGGTCGTCGGCCGTGTTGAGCAGGTCGGCCATGCCGGCCTTGGAGCCGATGATCTCGGCCAGCGGCGTCTCGATGGCGGCCAGGGCGGCGGCGCGGGCCTTGGGCTCGGCCGGCGCGGCGTCGGCCAGGTCGAGCAGGCGGGCGATCTTCTCGCTCCAGTCCTTGGCCGGGGCGATCGAGGCGGCGACGCCGGCCCCCAGCAGGAAGGCGCGATCAGGGTCGGCGGCCAGGCGCTCGGCGGCTTTCGCGAAACCTTCCTTGTCGAGGTCCGGCAGCTGGCCCTTCTTGAAGGCCTTCATCAGGTTGGCGACCGAGCGCTCGACCAGGCCCTGGAAGTTGCGGATCAGCTCGTGGACCGACATGCCCCGGGCCTCGGCCTCGGGAATGGCGATCTTCTGCAGGGCGTGTTGCAGGTCGGTGCCGGAGGCTTCCAGCTTCTCGACCAGGTCGGGACGGTGCAGCAGCTCGAACGGCGTGGCCTTGTGGCGTTGCAGCCAACTTTCCAGCAGGCGGCCGATGCGGTCGCGGGCGTGGGCGGTGTAGAGGTCGGCCGGCTGCACGCACAGCGGCTCCATCTCTTCCACCGGCTTCTTCGGCTTGCCGCCGTCGACCATGCCCTTGGTGAAGATCGAGATGGAGCGATATTCGCGGGTTTCGGGGTCCAGGGTCTCTTTCGAGACCCGCACGGCGACCGCGCGCCCCGAGTTCAGCACTTCCTCGGCCTGGGCCAAAGCGTGGCTGCGGATCTCGGTGGCCATGTCCAGAGTCCATTGCGCGCCGACCTTGCGGCGCACGAATAGCTCGTAATGGACCTGGTCGCTCATGGGCTTTATGGGGCTCCTGGATCGTGACTATGACTTGCGAGACCTTAAGGCGAGGTTGAAGGGCGAAGACCATCGTTCGGCGCCGCTGCCGCAACTGTGTCCAAGCCCGCCACGCCCCGGCCGCAATAGGGTTTGAAAAGACACGATGGAAAGCTTGGCCGCTCCGTGCGTTGTAGCGGGGCGCGGTGGTCGATAGGATCGCCTGGAAGGTATTCGGAGGAATAGACGGCTTGGCCGAGATCACGCTCATCGACGACGACGAGAACATCGTCGCTTCGGTCTCCCTGGCCCTGGAGAGCCACGGCCACACAGTGAAGGCCTATTACGACGGCGTCTCGGGTCTCGAGGCGGTGGAGAGCAATCCGCCGGACCTCGTGATCCTCGACGTCAAGATGCCGCGCATGGACGGCATGGAAGTGCTGCGCCGCCTGCGCCAGTCCTCCGAGACGCCGGTCATCATGCTGACCTCGAAGGACGACGAGATCGACGAGATCCTCGGCTTCAACCTCGGGGCCGACGACTATATGCACAAGCCGTTCAGCCAGCGCCTGCTGCTCGAACGCGTCAAGGCCGTCCTGCGCCGGGCCCGTCCCGACGAGGAGGACCCGGCCGCGCCCGGTCCGGCCGGCGCCGCCGGCTCAAAGGTCATGAAGCGCGGCAAGCTGACGCTCGACCCGGCTCGTCACGACAGCCTGTGGGACGGCAAGCCGGTGCGCCTGACGGTCACCGAGTTCCTGCTGCTGCAATCGCTGGCCCAGCGTCCCGGCTTCGTGAAGAGCCGCGACAACCTGATGGACGCCGCCTACGACGATCAGGTCTATGTCGACGACCGCACCATCGACAGCCACATCAAGCGGATGCGCAAGAAGTTCCGCCAG
Source organism: Caulobacter zeae (assembly GCF_002858925.1). Classification (GTDB taxonomy): domain Bacteria; phylum Pseudomonadota; class Alphaproteobacteria; order Caulobacterales; family Caulobacteraceae; genus Caulobacter; species Caulobacter zeae. The sequence continues at coordinate 59,103 of NZ_PJRS01000008.1, read as the reverse complement.
GTGGACCCGGAGTTTGATTCCATCGAAACCCTGTATGGCGTCGGCTACCGCTACCGCGAAGCCTGAGGCCGGGCCCGAGGCGGGGCCGCGCGACCGGCGGCGGCTGACCTGGCCGCGCGCCTCGCGGCTGGGGCGGCTGATCATCGGCCTGAACCTGCTGGCCCTGGCCATACTGGTGGTCGGGGCCCTGGTGCTCAACGAGCTGCGCAGCGGCCTGATCAACGCCCGGATCGACAGCCTCAGCACCCAGGGCGAACTGATCGCCAACATCATCGAACGGGCCGCCACCGTGGGCGAGCCCGAGCCGGCGCTCGACGTGGCGGCGGCCAACGATATTTTGCAGTCGTTCTTCAGCGGCCATTCCCAGCGCGCCCGCCTGTATGACGGCGAAGGCCGGCTGCTGGCCGATTCCTACCTGGTCGAGGACCGGGTCGAGTGGAAGGTGCTGCCGCCGGCCCGCAAGTCGGGCGACAACGGCTTCAAGCTCTCGCTACAGGACAAGGACGCCAAGCCGCGCGCCCTCGAGCGGGCCAAGGCCGAGTTCGAGCAGGAAATCGAGCGCGCCCGCATGGGCGAAACCGTCAAGCAGGTGCGGCTGGCCGAGAACGGCGAGCGGGTCGTGTCGGTGTCGATCCCGATCCAGCACGTCCGCGCCGTGCTGGGCGTGCTGACCGTCGAGGCCGGCGACGTCGACGAGATCATCGGCGCCGAGCGCAAGGCCCTGCTGCCCTTCGTGCTGGTGGCCGTGGGCGCGGTGCTGGTGTCGTCGGTGCTGCTGCACCGCCTGGTGGCCCAGCCGGTGCTGCGCATGGCCCGGGCCGCCGACCACGTGCGCCTGGAGGGCGCACGGGCCATCAGTCTGCCCGATATCTCGCGCCGCAACGACGAGATCGGCGACCTCTCCAGGTCGCTGGAGGAGATGACCGAGGCCCTGTCCGAGCGGATGGGGGCCATCGAGCGCTTCGCCGCCGACGTGGCCCACGAGATCAAGAACCCGCTGACCTCGATCCGCTCGGCCATCGAGACCCTCGATCTCGTCACCGAGACCAAGGCCCGCCAGAGGCTGCTGGGCATACTGCAACAGGACGTCGGCCGCCTGGACCGGCTGGTGACCGACATCTCCAACGCCTCGCGGCTGGACGCAGAACTGTCGCGCGAACTGCCCAAGCCGATCGACCTGGCCCGCCTGCTGACCGAGACCGCCAGCATCTACGAGGCCCAGGTGCGCGGCGAGGAGCCGCCGTTCAGCGTCCGCGTGCGCCTGACCGGCGCGCCGACGGGCGCGTCGCGGGTGATGGCCCGCGAGATCCCGGTCGGCCAGGTGTTCCGCAACCTGATCGACAACGCCCGCTCGTTCAGCGCCGGCGACGGCGAGGTGCGGGTCGGCCTGGTGCGCCAGAACGGCCGCCTGGTCGTGACGATCGACGACGACGGCCCCGGCATTCCGCCCGACAACCTCGAGACCATCTTCGAGCGCTTCTATACCTCGCGCCCCAAGGGCCGGGCGTTCGGCGGCAATTCGGGCCTTGGCCTGTCGATCGCCCGCCAGATCGTCGAGGCGCACGGCGGCCGGATCCACGCCGAGAACCGCCAGGACGAGGCCGGCGCGGTGGCCGGCGCGCGTTTCGTGGTCGAACTGCCCGAGCATCGCGAAGGCCGCGACGGGCACCATCACGGCCACCATCATGGCCACGGGACGCGCGAATGATCCGCCATGCGGGCCTCGTGGCGCGTCGGGTCGGCGGCCTTTGGCGCGGCGTGCTGATCGAGGGCGCTTCGGGCGCCGGCAAGAGCGACCTGGCCCTGCGGGCGCTGGAGGCGGGTTTCCGACTGGTGGCCGACGACCGGGTGGTGACCTTCGTTTCCGACGGCCGGCTCTATGGCCGCGCGCCCGATCCGCTGAAGGGCCGGATGGAGGTCCGCGGCTTTGGAATCGTGACCGAACCGGCCCTTCCGCTAGCCGAAATCACCCTCCTGGTGCGCTGCGTCGACGATCCTTCACGGATCGAACGCTTGCCTCCGACCCGCACCGAACGCCTTCTAGGGTTGGATTTGCCGGCTTTCGAGCTGTGGCCGCTGGAGCCCGCTGCGCCCGCGAAGATCGCCAGGATGCTGGAGCATCTTGGAGTCGCCCCCTAACAAGCGTATCAAGGCGACCCGCGCGGCGCCTCCCTGCCGTATCGGGCGAAGGGGATCCCGTTTGAGAGACCAGGCATGATCGGGCTCGTGATCGTCACGCACGGGCGTTTGGCGGAGGAATTCGTTTCCGCCATGGAGCATGTGGTGGGGCCGCAGACCGCGGTGAAGGCCATCTGCATCGGGCCGGAAGACGACATGGAGCGTCGCCGGTCGGACATCCTGAAGGCCTGCGCCGCCGTCGACGACGGCGCCGGGGTCATCCTGCTGACCGACATGTTCGGCGGCACGCCCAGCAACCTGGCCATCTCGGTGATGGAGCAGACCAAGGCCGAGGTCATCGCCGGCCTGAACTTGCCGATGCTGATCAAGCTGGCCAGCGTCCGCACTCGCGACGACCTGGACGCCTGCGTCGCCCACGCCCAGGAGGCTGGACGCAAATACATCTCCGTGGCCTCCTACGTGCTGGCGGGAGAAAAATGAGTCGAACGGCGGCAGCCACGGTCGAGATCGTCAACGAGCGCGGGCTGCACGCCCGGGCCTCGGCCAAGTTCGTCAAGCTGGCCTCGGGCTTCGACGCCGAGGTCACCGTCGCCCGCGAGGGCTCCAGCGTCGACGCCCGCTCGATCATGGGCCTGATGATGCTGGCCGCCGGCATCGGCTCGACCATCGACATCGCCGCCGAAGGCCCCGAGGCCGAAGCCGCCGTCGACGCCCTGGTCGAGCTGGTCGGCAACCGCTTCGACGAGGAGCGGTAGGGGACTTACCCCGCCTTCGCCGCCATCCACCGCGCCGCCACCTCGGGCCAGCTCCCTTGCGTGCCGGCCAGTTCGCGCAGGGCGAAGCCGTGCGGGGCCTGGCCGAAGACGTGGGCGTCCAGATCCAGCTTCAGGTCGCGGGCGGTCGTGATGAAGTTCAGCGCATGCTCGACCGGCACCATCTCGTCCAGCAGGGCGTAGGCCAGGAACACCGGGCAGGCGGGCACGCCGTGCGGCTGCGCCGCGATGCCGATCGGCCAGGCGTCGTAGAAGGCCTGCTTTTCCACGGGCGGATAGTCGGGCTTGCCGGCCGGGGCCTTGTAGTCGCGGTGGTTGGCGTTGATCGGGGCGTAGGTGATCAGCACGCCGGCAAGGTTCGCGCCCGGCTGGCAGGCAAGGGTTCCGGCCAGGTGCCCGCCCGACGACAGGCCCAGCACGAAGCGCGGCAGGTCGTTGGGGATCTTCTCCAGGGCCGAGAGGCCGTCGGTCAGGGCGATGTCGAAGGGCCAGACCCCGTCGGGGCTCGCCGCGCCCGGCAGGCGGTGGGCCAGCACATAGGCGTCGTAGCCAAGGCCGTTCAGCCACAGCGCCGCCTCGACGCCCTCGCGGTCGTGCATCAGCCGCAGATAGCCGCCGCCGGCGCAGACCAGCACCCGGCCCCTGGGGGCCTCGACACGGAAGGCGTGCAGTTCGGCGCGCGTGACCTGGTCGATCGTGCGGTCGGGCCAGGCGCCTTCGATGATGTTGGCCGGGCCGTCGCTGAGGACGATGATCTCGGTCGGCTGCTGCACGGCGCGTCTCCTGGTCGACTGTCTGGCGGCTTATCGCGGCGCCCGCGCCTACCTACAAACAAAAAGGGCCTAGAAACAAAAAGGGCGGCCCGTGAGGACCGCCCTTCGCACTTGTCGCTTCAGTCGGCCTTACTGGACCGGCTTGCCGTCGGCGTCGATCACCTTGATGTCGAGCTTCAGGGCCTTGAGCTTGGGTTCGATCACGGCGCGGTCGCCGACGATGACCCAGACCAGTTCGTCCGGCTTGATCACCTTCTTGGCGGCCGCCGTGGCGCTTTCGACCGTCACCGAGCGCACGTCGGCCGGGTACTCGTCGAAATAGCTGTCGGGCAGGCCGTAGTTGATCAGCTCGCCGATGGAGTCGGCCACCGCCCCGCCGGTCTCCCAGTTGCCGGGCATCGACAGGGTCAGGCTGTTCTGGGCCTTGGCCAGTTCGGCCGGGGTCACCGGGCGCGGACCGATGATGTCGGTCAGCTCCTTGCGGGCCTCGGTGAACGACTCGGCGGTCTTGTCGGTCTGCACCGGCGCGCGGAGCAGGAACAGGCGCGAGCCGCGGGCGTCGCGGATGCCCGAGACGGCGCCGTACGACCAGTGCTTGTCCTCGCGCAGGTTCATGTTCAGGCGCGAGACGAAGTCGCCGCCGAACACGCTGTTGAAGGCGTCCAGCGCGGCCTGGTCGTTCGGGTCGCGCGGCGGGACCAGATTGCCGGCGGCGATCACCGACTGCTGGGCCCCGGGCTTGTCGATCAGATAGACCGCGCCCTTGCCCGGGGTCGACTGCACCGGAGGCTTGGTCTTGCCCTGCGCGCCCTTCCAGCCGCCAAGCTGGGCTTCAAGCTTGGGCAGCAGCTGTTCCAGGGTGGTGTCGCCGACCACCACCAGGGTCGCGCCCTGCGGCTGCAGCCAGGTCTTCTGGAAGCGCACGACGTCGTCGCGGGTGATCGACGCGATCGAGGCCTCGGTGGTCAGCTGGCCGTAAGGCGAGCCGGCGCCGTAGGTCAGGACCGGCAGCACGCGGCCCGAGATCGCCTGCGGGTTCTGCTTGGCCTGCTGGATGGCGGCGATGTTCTGCTTCTTGAAGCGGTCCAGATCCTCGGGCTTGAAGGCCGGATTCTGTAGCACGTCGGCGTAGATCGCCAGGGCCGGATCGAGGGTGGTGGTCAGGGTGTTCAGCGACACCTGGGTGAAGTCCAGGCCGCTGCCTGAGCCGACGCCCGCGCCCAGTTGAGCCAGTTCGCGGCTGATGGTCAGGCCGTCGCGGTGCGTCGTGCCCTCGGTCAGCATGCTGGTGGTCACGCCCGTCAGGCCGGCCTTGTCGCCGGCGCTGGCGGCGACGCCGGCGTCGAACAGCATGCTGAACTGGATCTGCGGCGTCTCGTGGCGCTCGGCCAGGATCACCTTGATCCCGTTCGACAGGGTGGCGCGCTCGAGCTTGACGAAGGCCGGGGCCTTGGTCGGGCCGACCTCGGGCATCGTCTTGCGGTCGACGCCGGCGGTGGTCGTGTAGGTCGGGAACGGCGTCACGGTCAGGGTGAAGTCGCCGTCGGTCAGCCAGGCCTTGCCGGCCGCCTGCAACTGGGCCGCGGTGGCCCCGCGGATGCGCTCCAGGCTCGTCTTGTAGGCGTCGGGCGCGCCCAGATAGACTTGGCTCTCGGCCAGGATGTCGGACTTGCCGCCGAAGCCGCCGATGCGCTCGACCCCGCGCACGAAGTTCGACAGGCTCAGCGTGCGGACCTTGGCCACTTCCTCGGGCGTGGGGCCGTCGCGCAGCAGGCGTTGGAATTCCTCGTCGAAGGCCTTTTCCACCGCCGCCGGATCGCCGCCCGGCTTGACGGTGATGGTGACCATGAACTGGCTGCCGATCTCGCTCTCGTTGACGCCGGCTCCGACATTGACAGCGGTCTGGTCGGTATAGACCAGGCGCTGGTAGAGCCGCGAGGTCTTGTCCGAGACCAGCACGTCGCCCAGTAGCGCCAGGTAGTCGGACTCGGCCGTACCATAGCCCGGCACGTTCCAGATCTTGTAGATCCGGGTCTGCGGCACGCGGTCCTGCATCTCGGCGCGTTGGCTGCCGGTGCGCTTGGCCGTCCAGGCCTTCTGGCGGGCGATCGGCGGACCCGAGGGGATGTCGCCGAAGTACTTCTCGACCTTGGCCTTGGCCTCGGCGGGGGTGATGTCGCCGGCCAGGACCAGGGTGGCGTTGGCCGGGCCGTAATAGGTCTTGAACCAGGTCTTGACGTCGTCCAGCGAGGCGGCGTCCAGGTCTTCCATCTCGCCGATGACCGTGTGGCCGTAGGGGTGATCGGCGTCGTAGGTGCTGGCGGTGATCACGTCCCAGACCTTGCCGTAGGGCTGGTTCTCGCCCTGGCGCTTCTCGTTCTGGACGACGCCGCGCTGCTCGTCGAGCTTGGCCTTGTCGATGGCGCCGACGAGGTGGCCCATGCGGTCGCTCTCGAGCCACAGCACCTGGTCCAGGGCCGCGGTCGGCACGTTCTGGAAGTAGTTGGTGCGGTCCTCGCTGGTGGTGCCGTTCATGTCGGTGGCGCCCAGCTTCTCCAGCGCCTTGAACCAGTCGTCGTTGAAGTTCTCCGAGCCGTTGAACATCAGGTGTTCGAACAGGTGGGCAAAGCCCGTGCGGCCCTTGGGCTCGTTCTTCGAGCCGACGTGATACCAGACGTTGACCGCCACGATCGGGGCCTTGTGGTCCTCGTGGACGATCACGGTCAGACCGTTGGCCAGGGTGAACTTCGTATAGGGAATGTCGACGCTGGGCAGCTGGGCCAGCTGGCCCGTGACCTTGGCGGCTGGCTTGGGCGCGGCGAGCACCGGGTTGGCGAGGAGCAACGCCGCGACGGCGGCGGAGGCGAACAGCTTCATGAAGAGCCCCGAATAGGTTTTCGCGTAAAAGCGAAGATGCCCCGCACCATAGGTTGCGGGGCATCCGGGACAAGCGAGCGCCGGGCCCGCCTTCATTAAATTTCGTCCAGAAAGGACCTATTCCGCCGGCACCGCTTCGGGGGCCGCCACCTCGGCCTTCACCATGACCATCGGCTTGAGGTCGAGGTCGTGGAACAGGCGGCTGTCGTCGTCCATGTCGGGCAGCGGCGTGGTGAGCAGCTTGCCGCCGACGAAGATCGAGTTGGCGCCGGCCAGGAAGCACAGGGCCTGCAGCTCGCGGTTCATGCCCTCGCGGCCGGCCGACAGGCGGACCATGGCCTTGGGGCAGACGATGCGGGCCACCGCGATGGTGCGCACGAACTCGATGGAGTCGATGGCCTTTTCACCCTCGGCCAGGATCTGGTCGCCCAGCGGCGTGCCGCTGATCGGCACCAGGCCGTTGATCGGCAGGCTGTCGGGGTGGGCCGGCAGGGTGGCCAGCTGATGCAGCAGGCCGGCGCGGTCGCGGCGGGTCTCACCCATGCCGACGATGCCGCCGCAGCAGGTGCTCATGCCCGCGTCGCGCACATAGGCCAGGGTGTCGAGGCGCTCCTGGTAGGTGCGGGTCGTCACCACGTCCTTGTAGTAGTCGGGGCCGGTGTCGAGGTTGTGGTTGTAGTAGTCGAGGCCGGCGTCCTTCAGCTGCTTGGCCTGTTCGGCGGTCAGCATGCCGAGCGTCGCGCAGGTCTCCATGCCTAGCGCCTTCACGCCGCCGATCATCTCGGCCAGCTTGGGCAGGTCGCGGTCCTTCAGCTCGCGCCAGGCCGCGCCCATGCAGAAGCGCTGGGCGCCGCCGTCGCGGGCGGCGCGGGCCTTGGCGATGACCACGGCCGGCTCTATCAGCTTCTCGGCCTTCAGGCCGGTCTTGAAGTGGGCGCTCTGGCTGCAATAGCCGCAGTTCTCGGCGCAGCCGCCGGTCTTGACCGACAGCAGCTGCGAAAGCTGCATTTCGGAGGGGTCGAACCAGGCGCGGTGCACGCGCGCGGCCTCGAACGCCAGCTCCATGAACGGCAGGGCGAACAGCGCCTCGACCTGCTCGAGGGTCCAGTCGTGGCGGGGCTGTGCGGAGATGTTGATCGGCGTCATGGCGCGCAGGTTTGAACTTGGGCGATCAGAATGGCAAGACGGCCCGCGCATCCGCACGATGTTGCGTTGCGGAAGCCAAACGCCTGCAGGGTGGTTATAGTCGGATCATGGATCGCGAAATCGAACTGAAGTTCCTGATCGCCCCGGAGGCTTCCGACGCGATCCTGGCCCGTCTGGGCGCGGATGGCGCGGTGCGCCGGCTCGACGCCACCTATTACGACACCGCCGACCACGCCCTGCGCCGGGCGGGCTTCGGCCTGCGGGTGCGCGACGGCGACGGCGGCCGCAAGCAGACCCTGAAATCGGCCTCGGCCGGCGGCGTCTTCGCCCGCGGCGAGTGGGAGGCGCCCGTTTCGGGGCCCGGCCCCGACCGCGATCTGCTGGACCAGACCCCGGCCGGCCGCATCGTCAATGGCGACGTCCTGGCGCCCGTCTTCGCCGCCAAGGTCGAGCGCACCCTGCGCCTGGTCGAGCACGCCGGCGCGGTGATCGAGGCGGCCCTGGATCGCGGCGAGTTGCAGGCCGGAACCGATCGCGCCGCCGTCAACGAGCTGGAACTGGAGCTGAAGACCGGCGAGCCCGCCGCCCTGTTCGACCTGGCGCGTGACCTGATGGCCCATGCGCCCCTGCGCCTGTCGCTGGTGAGCAAGGCCGAGCGCGGCTACGCCCTGGCGCTCGGCGAAGCGCCCGGCGCCCGCCGCGAGGCCGCTGTCCTGACCCGCGCCATGACCGCCGCCGAGGCCTTCCAGGCCCTGGGCAACACGGCGCTGGGCCGCCTGTGCGTCGCCGCCGAGGCCCTGGTTGACCTGCCCGGTCCCGAGGCGCTGCACAATCTGCGCGTGGCGGCCCGCCGCCTGCGCGCCCTGCTCAAGCTGTTCCGGCCGGTCACCGGCAGGCTGGCGGCGAGGCCGGCCTCCGACGCGCTGAAGGTCATGGCCGACGCCCTGGGCCCGGCCCGCGACCTCGATGTCTACATCGCCGGCACCTGGCGCCCGGCCGTCGAGGCCGATCCGCAGCCGGTCGAAGGCCTGGGCGCGCTGGGCAAGGCCCTGGTCGAGGCTCAGCAGGCCGCCTACGCCCGTGCCCTGGACGCCGCCGCGCCCGGTCGCTTCGGCCTCCTGGCCCTCGACATCGCCGCCTGGCTGGAGGCCGGCGACTGGCTGGCCGATCCCGAACGGGCCGAGGTGCGGGGAAGCTCCGCCAAGGCCTTCGCGGCCGATCGGCTCAAGGCGCTGTCGAAGGACGTGCTCAAGCGCGGCGAGCACCTGGAGGCGCTCGACGCCGAGGCCCGCCACCGCCTGCGGATCCGCGGCAAGGGCCTGCGCTACGCCATTGACGCCCTGGCCACGCTGTTCCCCGACCATCCCAGGCGGCTGGAGCGGTGGTCGGACGCCGCCCGCGACCTGCAGGACGCCCTGGGCGGCCTCAACGACCAGGCGCTGGGCGCCGGCCTCGCCCGCGAAGCCGCCCTGGTCGACGGCGACCCCCAGGCGGCCTACGCCGCCGGCGCCCTGTCGGCCGCGCCCGAGGCGACCCACAAGCTGATGCGCGAGGCCAAGGCCGCCCTGGCGCAGATGAGGGACCTCAAGCCGTTCTGGTGAGCGGCCGGGCTACTCGCCCTTCTTCGGCTTGGCCTGCGTCGTTTGGGTGGTGCGCACCGCCACGCCGTCGCCGCGCGCCTCGGCGACCAGGGCCGCGCAGTCGGCGTCCTTCTCCAGGCCGGGCGTGACGAAGGGCAGGATCGCCGCCAGGGGGCTCAGCAGCGAGCCCAGCGCCGCGGCGACGCCGCCCTGGGCGATGGCGCCGCCGGGTTGCAGGTCGATGTCGGGCTTGCCCAGCGGGCCCTTGATCTCGATCGGAATGAACAGGCGCACCAGGCGCGGCTTCTTGCTGTCGCCCTCGATGCGCAGGTCCAGGCGCTCGGTCTTCAGGTTGATCGTGCCCTCGCCCTTGGCGACAACCACGCCGGTGTCGGCGATGATCTTGTCGGCGCGCATGACGCCGTCCCTGACGTCAAAGCTGGCCACGGCGCAGCGCAGGCTGGTCTCCTTCGGATCCTTCGACAGCAGCATCAAGAGGCCCTTGGAGGCGTTGACGCCCAGCAGCTCGGCGAAGGCCTGGCGCACCTGGCCCTTGGGGGCGACCAGGGTCACCGTGCCGTTCGACGAGGCTGCGGCCCGGTGCACGGAATTGCCGGTCCCGCGCAGCTTGGCCCTCGCCACGATGCCGCCCTCGATGGCCGGCTTGCCGGCGGTCTTCAGCGGGATGAAGTCCTCCAGCTTGGCGTTGGTCAGGCGCAAATCAAGGTCGGTGACCGGCGTGTTGGGCCGTGCATCCAGCCGCACCTTCCCGGCCAGATCCCCGCGCGAGAAGGTGAAGGCGATCGGGTCCATGTCGAGCACGCCCTTGTCGAGCTTCAGGTCCAGCCGCACCTTCTGCAGCGGCAGGTTGGGGGCGTTTACCGCCAGGGCGCGGTAGGTGACCTTGGCGTCCATGGCCCGCACGCGGTCCACCTGCAGGGTGGCGTCGGGGAGGATGCGGCCGGTGGCCTCGCGCTGGCCGGCCTCGACCTTCTGGCCGGCCGAGGCGGTCTCGCCGCGACCTGTGGCCGGGGCGGCGCCGACCAGGCTGCCCAGGTCGTCGAAGTCCAGGCGCTTGGAACGCAGGTCGGCCTCCAGGTAGGGCCGCTCGCGGTCGACCAGCACGAAGAGGTCGCCGTTGACGTCGCTGTCGCCGATGCGGCCCGAGAACTTCTCGAAGTCGAACCGGCCGCCCTTGCGCACCAGGTGGCCGCTGATCCGGTAGGGCGGGGTGTTGGGCAGGGTCAGGCCCGTGAGGCCATAGAGGCGGTTGAGATCCGTGCCGGCCACCGTCAGGTCGCTTTCGAAGCGGCCCAGATCGAACGGCTTGGTGATCGAGCCCTCGGCGCTCATCTGCGTCGTGCCGGCGCTGACCTGGGCGTCGAACGGGTAGGGGCGATTGGGCGAGATGTTCAGCAGCGGCCCGCCGGTCACCCGCGCCAGGAACGGCTGGCGGTTGTAGGTCCCCTTGCCCTCCAGCACGAACCGGCCCTTGCCGTCGCCGCTGGCGTGCTCGTTGGAGCTGACCGTACCGGTGAACAGTACGTCGCGCTGGCGGTCCTCGACCCGCAGGGCGCCGTCGTTGATCACGAAGTGCTGGATGGCCGGCAGCTTCAGCGGCTTGGTGCGCTTCTTGTTGGGGTCGCCGAAGGTCCAGTTGGCGCGGCCCGAGGCCTCGCGCAGCAGCCGCACGTCGGGGCGGTCGACCGCCACCAGCGGCAGGATGACGTCGCCTTTCAGCAGCGGCAGCAGCTTGATCTGCACCGCCACCCGGTCGACCCGGGCCATGTGGCCGGCCTGCGGGCCGGTCTTGGGCGCCCAGTCCGGTTGGCCCAGGAACAGGCCATAGGCCTCGGCCTTGGGCGAGAAGGACCAGGGATGGACACGCAGGTCGCCGTCGATCCGCACCTCCCGTTTCAGCTGGGCCGAGGCGAAGCGGCCGACGGGGCCGCGCAGCATGTTCCAGTCGAACCAGACGAAGAAGGCGACGATCGCCGCCAGGATCAGCAGGGCGCCGCCGATGCCCCAGCGGGCCGAGCGCGGCAGGGCGCGCCAACGGGCGCCGGGCTTGCGCCCGGGGCTGGTCGGCGTCGGCGGTGTCGAAACGGGACCTTCCGGCATCCGCCTACAACGCGCGGCGAACGGCGTTCCGTTCCCTCGACGGCCCGCCGGGCTGTTTTCAGTAGACCAGTTTCAGGCTGCCCACGACGGCGGCGACGATCACGAAGGCCACGATGGCCACGACTTCATAGGCCTTGAAAAAAGGCCGGCTCGGCGAACGCATTTCGGTAATCCCCCACATCCCACATTGGCACTAGAGCCGCCTTGGTCCGCAAGGGTCACGCCAGTTCTCCCGCCAGGCGTATTGGCGTCTGCCCGTTTCATGGGCGCGCGGACATAAGGAAATCTTTATGTCAATTTGCCACTGTCCGCCGCCCGCGCTATACAGCGGTCAAGACATTCCCCCGATCCAGGAGCCGCCCGTGGCCGACTACATCGTCAAGGACATCTCGCTCGCCGATTTCGGCCGCAAGGAACTCGCCATCGCCGAGACCGAAATGCCGGGCCTGATGGCCACGCGCGCCGAATACGGCCCCGCGCAGGTCCTCAAGGGCGCCCGCATCGCCGGCAGCCTGCACATGACGATCCAGACCGGCGTGCTGATCGAGACCCTGGTGGCTCTCGGCGCCGAAGTCCGCTGGGCTTCGTGCAACATCTTCTCGACCCAGGACCACGCCGCGGCCGCCATCGCCGCCGCCGGCATCCCGGTCTTCGCCTTCAAGGGCGAGAACCTGGTCGAGTACTGGGAATACGCCCACAAGATCTTCGAGTGGCACGACGGCGGCTACCCGAACCTGATCCTGGACGACGGCGGCGACGCCACCTTGCTGTGCGTGCTCGGCCCGAAGGCCGAGAAGGATCCGTCGATCCTCAACAACCCGCAGAACGAGGAAGAAGAAGCGCTCTACACCGTCATGAAGCGCTACCTGGCCGAGAAGCCGGGCTTCTACACCGCCATCCGCGACGCCATCGGCGGCGTGTCGGAAGAGACCACCACGGGCGTCCACCGCCTGTACCAGATGGCCGCCAAGGGCGACCTGCCGTTCCCGGCCATCAACGTCAACGACAGCGTCACCAAGAGCAAGTTCGACAACCTGTACGGCTGCCGTGAATCGCTGGTCGACGCGATCCGTCGCGGCACCGACGTCATGCTGTCGGGCAAGGTCGCGGTGGTCTGCGGCTACGGCGACGTGGGCAAGGGCTCGGCCGCTTCGCTGCGCCAAGGCGGCGCCCGCGTGATCGTCACCGAAATCGACCCGATCTGCGCCCTGCAGGCGGCGATGGAAGGCTACGAGGTCCAGACCCTCGACGACGTCGCCGGCAAGGGCGACATCTACGTCACCGCGACCGGCAACAAGGACGTCATCACCGTCGACCACATGCGGCAGATGAAGAACAACGCCATCGTCTGCAACATCGGCCACTTCGACTCGGAAATTCAGGTCGCCGGCCTGAAGAACTTCAAGTGGGACGAGATCAAGCCGCAGGTCCACCACGTGGAATTCCCGGACGGCAAGAAGATCATCCTGCTGTCGGAAGGCCGCCTGGTGAACCTGGGCAACGCCACCGGCCACCCCTCGTTCGTGATGTCGGCCTCGTTCACCAACCAGACGCTGGCCCAGATCGAGCTGTGGACCAACGCCGCGTCCTACAAGAACGAAGTCTACACCCTGCCCAAGCACCTCGACGAGAAGGTCGCCTTCCTGCACCTCGAAAAGCTCGGCGCGAAGCTGTCGAAGCTGAACAAGGAACAGGCCGACTACATCGGCGTGCCGGAAGCCGGCCCGTTCAAGCCGGACCACTACCGCTACTAAGCGATCCGCCGGCAGGCAGAACCCAGGAAAGCCCGCTCTTCGGAGCGGGCTTTTTTGTTGCCTGGACGACAGCGAGACGGCGGCCTCGGTTTTGCCGTCGTGACGCCCTGTTCAAGTTCTGTCGGCTCGGCTAATCGCATTGACCATGCCGCTCGCGCTCCTCATTTCCAGCCACGTCGCCGGCAGCCAGGTCGGCGCCACCGCCCAGGCCGCGGCCCTGACCCAGTTCCGCATCGACACCATGGTCGTGCCGACCGTGCTGTTCGGCCGCCATCCCGGCTGGGGTGTTCCCGGCGGCGCGCCGGTGCCGATCGAGGTGGTCGAGGGCATGCTCGACGGGCTGGAGGCCAACGGCCTGTTCGGCCTGACCGACATCGTCATCACCGGCTATTTCGCCAGCGCCGCCCAGGTCCGCGCGGCCGCCCGGGCCATCGACGCCGTGCGGGCCGCTCCGCGCGACGGGTCCTCGGGCCGCAAGCCGACCATCATCGTCGATCCGACCATGGGCGACGCCGGCAAGGGCCTCTACGTGCCGGCCGAGGTCGCCGACGCCATCGCCGCCGACCTGATCCCGCGCGCCGACATCGTCGCCCCCAACGCCTGGGAACTGCAACGCCTGACCGGGGCCGAGGTGCGCGATCCGGCCGGGGCCGTACGCGCCGCGCGCCTGCTGAACAAGCCGGTGATCGTCTCGTCGGTGCAGCGCGGCAGCGAGATCGGCGTGGTCTATGCCGACCGCAAGGAAGCGTGGCTCGCCGCCCACGCCAAGGCCGAGCGCTCGCCCAGCGGCACCGGCGACCTGCTGACGGCCCTGTTCGCCGCCTCGATCCTGGAAGGCCAGACCCTGTCCTATGGCCTGGCCCGCGCCGTCGGCGGCGTGGCCGAGACCGTCACCGCCGCCAATATCTGGAACGCGCCCGAACTGCCGATCGTGGCCATGGCCGCCCGCATCAAGCAGACCTCCCCGACCGTGCGGATCGAGCGGTTGGCCTGATGAGCATTCCCCATGATCCCCGCGCCGTGAAAAGCCCGCCGCGGGAGGGCTGGAGCTTCACGCTGACCGAGGTCACGGCCGGCATGTATCGGGTGCGGGGCAAGGCCTCCGACGGCCTGGCCATCGAGCGCCATGGCCCGGACGAGGCCGCCTTGCTGGATCAGCTGATCGCGGACGCCTGGAAGCTGGTGGTTTAGGCGCGTCTCAGCCCGAGAAATGCCGCTCTAGGTTCTCCAAGACCAGGGCCGCCATCGCCGCGCGCGCCTCTTCCGTGGCGCTGCCGCGGTGGGGTTGCAGCACCACGTTGTCCATCGTGAGCAGTGCTTCCGGAACGTTCGGCTCGTCCTCGAAGACGTCGAGGCCCGCGCCCGCGATCGTGCCGTCGCTGAGCGCCGCGACCAGGGCCGCCTCGTCGACCACCGAGCCGCGCGCCACATTGACCAGCAGGCCGTCCGGACCCAGGGCCGCCAGCACGTCCGCGTCGACCAGCGGGCCGGCGTCGCCCGGGGTGACCAGGAACAGCACGTTGACCGCCTTCGCGAGCTCCAGCGGGCTGGCTTGGTAGGCGTAGGGGACGCCCTCGACCGGCCGGCGGCTGTGGTAGGCGATCTGGCCCGCGAACGGCGCGGCCATGTCGGCGATGGCCCGGCCGATCTGGCCCAGGCCCAGGATCCCCACCGTGCGCCCTGTCGCCCGCCGCGCCAGGGCCAAGCGCTCTGCCTTCGGCCAGCGGCCTTCGCGCACGTAGCGGTCGACGCTCACCATCCGGCGCGACAGCGACAGCCACAGGCCGATCGCCAGCTCGGCGACATCCTGCGTCAGCACGCCGGGCGTGGTGGTTACGGTCACGCCCCGGGCGGCGGCGACGTCGAGGTCGACCTTGTCGAGGCCGACGCCGTGCACCGCCACGATCTCCAGGGCCGGCAGGCGGGCCCACAGCGCGGCGGGCATGCCCAGGTCGCCGCCGGTGACCACGGCACGGACCGTTTCCGCGACCTGCGCGATCAGCGCGTCCGGATCGGCGGCGCGATAGGGGCGGTGGACGGCATAGGCCGCCTCCAGCCCGGCTTCGAGCTGTGGGGACAGGGCCTTCAGTTGCAGGACGTCGGGCTTCATCGGGGGCTCCGGTTACGCGTTGCACTGTCCTTCGGATGACAAACCCCGGCCTGGCGGGCTAGACGAAACTTCATGAGCCTCGACATCACCGGCGTCTGCCCCGCCCCGTTCGCCCAGGTCTACGAAGCCTTCGAGGCCAATTTCGACCCAGCCTCGCCGGGCGGCGGCGAGCTGGGCGCGCGTTTCACCCTGGCCGTCGACGGCGAGGTGGTGGTCGACCTGATGGCCGGCTATGCGGACCGCAAGCATCAGGTCGCCTTCGGGCCCGACACCCTGACCCCGCTGTTCTCGACCACCAAGGCCATCGCCGCCCTGCTGGTCGCGCGCCTGGTGGACCAGGGCAAGCTGACCTACGACCAGACCGTTGCGTCCGTGTGGCCGGAGTTCGCGCAGGCCGGCAAGCAGGACGTCACCGTCGGCCAGGTGATGTCGCACCAGGACGGCCTGTCGGGCTTCCTCGACGAGGTCGATCCGGCCATCTGGTTCGACTGGCAGGCGACGACCGCCAAGCTGGCGGCCATGGCCCCGCTGTGGCCGATCGGCTCGGCCAGCGGCTACCACCCGGTGACCTTCGGCTTCACGGCCGGCGAGATCTTCCGTCGGGTCGACGGCCGCACCATGGGGACCGCGCTGCGCGAGGACCTGGCCCAGCCGCTGGGCCTCGACATCTGGATCGGCCTGCCCGACAGCGAGCATGCGCGCTGCGCCGACCTGATGCGCCCGACCGCCTTCCCGAAATTCGGCGAGATCAACGACGCGGTGAAGGCCGCCTTCATGACCAAATGGGCCGCGCCCGGCGGTCGCGGCACCGGCGAATGGCGCCGGGCCGAGATCCCCTCGGCCAACGGCCACGCCACCGCCCATTCCCTGGCTCGCCTGATGGGCGCCCTGGCCAGCGGCGGCACGCTGGACGGCGTGAAGATCCTGTCGCCGCAGACGATGGAAAAGGCCCGCGCCGAGCGCATCGCCGGCCAGGACCTCGTCCTGCCCTACCAGATCAGCTGGGGCGCGGGCTTCATGCGCAACACGCCCAACTTCTTCTACGGCCCCACGGCCGACGCCTTCGGCCACTCGGGCTGGGGCGGCAGTTGCGCCTTCGCCGACCCGAAGACCGGGGTCTCGGGCTCGTACGTGATGAACCGCCAGGGCAACGAACTGATCGGCGACCCGCGCGCGGTCAGCCTGATCAAGGCGGCATACGCCAGCTTGTAGGTTCACACCCTATCCGCCCGTCATTCCCGCCCTCGTGGCGGGAACCCCTCTATCAGCCGCAAGGGCAGACGGGGCGGCGTGCTCAGCACGCCGCTGGTGCTTCACGTGCGAGCGGACCCAGGGCTTCCCGCCACGAGGGCGGGAATGACGGGAGGTATGGGAGAGAGCCTACAGCCCCAGCCGCCCCCGCAGCCGCTCGGCCACCGCCCCCAGGGTGATGGTCGACAGGGCCTCCTGCACCGGCAGCGGCACGCCTTCCGGGGCGGCCTGCACGAGCTTGGCCGTGAAGTCGGTGATGGCGGTGATGTGCTGCGCCAGGTGGTCGACCGTGTGCAGTTCCTGCATCACGGCCAGGCGGGATTCCGGCGGGGTGTTCTCGAGGATCTTGCCCAGGGCGCTGTCCAGGTGGCCGCAGGCCTCGGCGGCCAATGACATCTCGACCGACAGAGCCTCGAGCACGGCGGCCAGATCGGGCGTGGTGATGGTTTCCGTGGACATGGTTCCCCCAGCATTAAGTCTGTCGGCATACCTGACGCAGCGCGTCTTGCCGCCGGCTTAAGGGTCGGCGGCGGTGCGACAAATTGACCAACGTTTATCGACCGTGACGGTTCAGCTCGCCGCGGCGACGCTCCGCGTGCGCTTCCAGGCGCCGTAGGCGAAGGCGGCCACGCCCAGCCAGATGAACACGAACGACAGCGCCCGCAGCGGCGTGAAGGCCTCGCCCAGGAACACGCCCAGCAGGAACTGCAAGGTGGGGGCGATGAATTGCAGGAAGCCCATGGCGCTCAGCGGCAGGCGGCGGGCCGACCAGGCGAACAGGGCCAGCGGCACGACGGTGGCGGGGCCGGCGGCCAGCAGCAGGATCGCCGTGCGGGCGTCCTGGGTGAAGTGCCCGGCCCCGGTCGATTGCAGATGCCAGACATAGAGCAGGCCGGGAATGGCCAGGTAGGCGCACTCGATGAACAGGCCCGTCTGGGCGTCGGCCTTCACCTGCTTCTTGAGGATCGCATAGATGCAGAAGCTCAAGGCCAGGCCCAGCGACACCAGCGGCAGGTGGCCAAGCGCGATGGTCTGGATGGCCACGCCGACGGCGGCCAGGCCGATGGCGACCTTGCCCTCGGTGCTCATCCGCTCGCGGAACAGCAGGGCGCCGGCCGCCATGTTCATCAGCGGGTTGATGTAGTAGCCGAGGCTGGCCTCGATCACCCGGCCGGCGTTCACCGCCAGCACGTAGATCGTCCAGTTGCCGAAGATCGCCAGGGTCGACAGCAGCAGGATCCCCAGCGTCTTGGGCTGGCGCAGCACCTGCGCCACCTGGCCGCCCTGGCGGGCCAGCAGCACCAGTCCGCCGGCCCAGATCACCGACCACAGAGTTCGGTGGGCGATCATCTCGAACGAGGTGACTCCCATGATCGACAGGGTGTGGAAATAGAGGGGCAGGAAGCCCCAGAGCAGATAACAGCCGACGCCGGCGAGATAGGCCGAACGCGCGTCGTTGTTCGCACTGCCGATGGTACTGGGAGGCATGGACCGCACCTTTCGCGGAGGGATCTGACAGATAGGGATCCCGGCGTCCGACCACATCTTGCGGGCCCGCGTCGCTGAAGGGTGCGAAGTATCGCCGAAAGGCGGTTCCCGTCGTCCCTCCGCTGGCGGAAGGACGACGGGGAGGTCGTTCTTTAGGCCGGCGTCTTCTGCTTGATCAGGCCCTTGTCGTGCAGCAGCTGGGCGATCTGCACGGCGTTCAGGGCCGCGCCTTTGCGCAGGTTGTCTGCGACGCACCAGAGGGCGATGCCGTGCTCGACGGTCGGGTCCTTGCGGATGCGCGACACGTAGACCGGGAACTCGCCCTGGCTTTCCTTCGGCGTGATGTAGCCGCCGTTCTCGCGCTTATCGACCACCACGATCCCTTCGGCGTCGCGCAGGATCTCGCGGGCGTCGTCCTCGTCCAGCGGGCCGGTGAACTCGATGTTGACCGACTCCGAGTGGCCCACCATCACCGGCACGCGCACGCAGGTGGCGACCAGCTGGATGGCCGGATCCAGGATCTTCTGGGTCTCGACGGTCATCTTCCACTCTTCCTTGGTGAAGCCGTCGTCCATGAAGACGTCGATGTGGGGGATGACGTTGAAGGCGATCTGCTTGGTGAACTTCTTGGGCTCGGGCGCGCCCAGGACGAAGACGCCCTTGGTCTGGTCCCACAGCTCGTCCATGCCTTCCTTGCCCGCGCCGGAAACCGACTGGTAGGTCGACACCACCACGCGCTTGATCGGCACCTCGTCGTGCAGCGGCTTCAGCGCCACCACCAGCTGGGCGGTCGAGCAGTTGGGGTTGGCGATGATGTTCTTGGGGATGCTGTTGACGGCGTCCGGGTTCACTTCCGGCACCACCAGCGGCACGTCCGGGTCCATCCGGAAGTGACTGGAGTTGTCGATGACGATCGGACCGGCCGCGCCGATCTTCTCGCCCCAGGCGGCCGAGATCGAGCCGCCGGCGCTCATCAGCACGATGTCGACCTTCGAGAAGTCGAACTGCTCGAGGTCCTCGCACTTGATGATCTGGCTGCCGAACGAGACCTCGGTGCCGATGGATTTGCGCGAGGCGATGGCGTGCATCTTCTCCACGGGGAATTTCACTTCCTCGAGGATGTTGAACATCTCGCGGCCCACGTTGCCCGTGGCGCCGACCACGGCGACCCGGTAACCCATCGCAGTCTCCAATCTTTCAGCCCCGACAAGGGGAAATGCGCCGTCCCGTTACGCCTCGTAACGCAGGTAGGCAAGGGCATGGATTTCCAAAGGTGGCGGCGAATAGCCGCGCACGGAGGAAAAATCTTGCTTTGCCCTATATGGGGAGGCTGGAGCGGCTCCCTAAGGGCCTGTCGGACGCTTCGTCCAACTGGACAGCGAGCCCGGCGCGGGCGCATACCCACGCCATGCGCAAGCACGACGCCGACGTCATCATCGCCGGGGCCGGCATGGCCGGAACCACCCTGGCGCTCGCCCTCGCTTCCGGCGGCGTCAGGCCGCTGCTGGTCGACCCGCAGCCCTTCGACGCCCAGCTGGCGCCGACCTTCGACGGCCGCTCTTCAGCCATTGCGTACTCGTCGTTCCGCCAGTGGCGGGCGATCGGCGCCGGCGAGGCCCTGGCGCCCCACGCCCAGCGCATCGAGCAGATCCTGGTCACCGACGGCAAGGCGCCGGGCGCGGCCTCGGGCAAGCCGTCGCCCTTCTTCCTGCGCTTCGACAGCGGCGAGATCGCCGACCGCTCGGAAGGCGAGCCCCTGGGCTACCTGATCGAGAACCGCCAGATCCGCGCGGCCCTGTCGAAGACGGCGTTGGACAAGGGCCTGGAGGTCATCGCTCCGGCCGGTGCGGCGGGGCTCGAGGTCGACGCCTCGGGCGCGCGCGTCACGCTCACCGACGGCCGGGTGCTGAGCGCGCCGCTGGCGGTCAGCGCCGAAGGGCGCAACTCGGCGCTGCGCAAGGCCGCGGGCATCGGCGACATCGGCTGGGGCTATGGCCAGAGCGGCGTCGTCGCCACGGTGAAGATGCAGCACCCGCACGAGGGCGTGGCGCATGAATATTTCCTGCCCAGCGGCCCGTTCGCCATCCTGCCGCTGACCGACAACCGCGCCAGCCTGGTCTGGACCGAGAGCACTGCGCGCGGCGAGGCCCTGCGCCACGCCAGCCCCGAAGCTTTCCACGCCCACCTGATGCGCCGGTTCGGCGACTTCCTGGGTGAAGTCGAGATGGCCGGGCCGGTGTTCGTCTATCCGCTGTCGCTGTCGCTGGCCGAGCGTCTGGTCGCCCCGCGCCTGGCCTTGATCGGCGACGCCGCCCACGGGGTGCACCCGATCGCCGGCCAGGGCCTGAACCTTGGCCTCAAGGACGCCGCGGCCCTGGCCGAGGTGGTGGTCGAGGCGATCCGCAACGGCGAGGACATCGGCGCCGAGGCGACGCTGGAGCGCTACGCCCGCTGGCGCCGGTTCGACAATGTCACCAACGCCCTGGCCTTTGACGGCTTCGTGCGGCTGTTTTCGAACGACAATCCGCTGCTGCGCGTGGCGCGGGGCGTCGGCATGGCGGCGGTCAACCGCATCGCGCCGGCGCGCCGGTTCTTCATGCACGAAGCCGGCGGCGGCGTGGGCGACCTGCCGAAATTGTTACGCGGGGCGTCTCTGTAAGGCCGTACGTGGTCCTCGTCCTTCGACAAGCTCAGGATGAGGACGAGTTCAGGCGCGGCGTCTGACCGAAAACCTCATCCTGAGCTTGTCGAAGGATAAGGTTTTCGCCACGCCGTGAGAGGCGGGCTACTCCCCGTCAGCCAGGCTGCGGGCTTCTTCGGGCAGCATGATCGGCACGCCGTCGCGGATCGGGTAGGCCAGCTTGGCCGTGTGGCTGACCAGCTCGCCGCGGGCGCGGTCATAGAACAGCGGCGCGCGGGTCACCGGGCAGACCAGCACCTCCAGCAGGCGCGGATCGACGTCGACGGGCGGGGGCGGAGGAGCGGCGGTCATGGCGCTGTTCTAGAGCCGGGAGGCCGATAGGGAAAGCCCCGCCGCCGGAACCTCTCGCGCGGGCTCGCGGTTGTCGCAGAAGCGATAACAACGATCTCGGATAGCGACATGACCGCCATCGAACGGACCTTCCTTGCCGCCGCCGTGGCCACCAGCACCCTGACCCTGGCCGCCTGCGGCTCCATGGGAGGCGGAGTGGGCGGCGAAAACGCCTACAGCCCGCGGCTCTCGACGGGGGCCAGCGACGAGAAGGCCTTCGCCAGCACCTTTGTCTCGTGCCGCGACGAGGTGCGGGCGGGCAAGACCAGCGGCTTCAAGGTGCATCCGGCCAGCGCCACGGCCCGCGACCTGCAACGGGGGCCCACCGGCCTGGTGCTCAAGGTTCCGTACGACAAGGCCAAGGGCTCCAAGGGCGTGCGGGCCGCGCTGGACGAGCGGCACAAGGCCGCCATGGGGCAGTGCCTGTCCGAAAACGGCTACCAGGTGGCCGCCTGGGATGCAGTGAAGCCCTAAAAGGCGGCCTTCGCCCACAGGACCTTTTCACCGCGCTCCGTTTCGCTACCATGGGTGGTGTTCAGCGGAGGGCTCGCGATATCGATGTTCAAGGCGCTGATCCGGTTCGCTGACTTCAAGGGCCGGTCGGACCGGTCGGAGTTCCTGCAATTCCTGCTGCTGTCCCTGACCCTGGCGCTGCTGCCCAGCTATGTCTGGAGCATGGCCTGGGGGCTGGCCGACGGCCTGCGGGGCCTGCCGCCCCACAAGCCGGCCTCGCTGCTGCCCTATGTCGGCCTGTTCCTGGCGATCCCGGCGTTGTCGGTGACCATCCGCCGCCTGCACGACATCGACCGCAGCGGCTGGTGGCTGCTGCTCAATCTCGTGCCGGGCGGGACCGCCGTGCTGATCGTTTTCGTCCTGCAGGACGGTACGGCGGGCGACAACCGCTTCGGGCGGCCGCAGCCCAAGGCCGACGGCGCGGCCGCCGCGGCCTGACGCTCTACTGCACCGAGGGCGGCTCGTCGTCGTCCTGGGCGGCGTCGATCTCCAGCAGCGCCACCAGGGTGCTGCGGCGGTCGGCGATGGTGCGGGCCTCCAGCAGGGCCTGCTTCTCCAGCGGGTCGAACGGCAGGGCCATGGCCAGGCTGTTGATCAGGGCGTCGGACGGCGCGGCCTGGGCCTCGCTCCAGTCGATGGCCAGGCCCCGGTGGTCTAGATAGCGGCGCAGGGCGTTGAGCAGCGGGGCTGCGTCGCCGACCGCTTCCTGCTGGTCCTCGCGCAGGTCGAGATCGAAGGGCGTGAAGTCGGCCCGCACCTGGCGATAGGGCGTGCGCGCCGGCAGCTCCTCGCCAAGGCGGAACCGCGCCACGCCCGTCAGGGTGATCAGATAGCGGCCGTCGCTGGTCTCGGCGAAGCTGGTCACCCGGCCGGCGCAGCCGATCGGGGCCAGGGCCGGCCGGGTGATGTCGCCGCCCGGCCGGGTCTGGACCATGCCGATCATGCGCTCGCCCGACATGGCGTCGTCGAGCATGTTGAGATAGCGCGGCTCGAAGATGTTCAGCGGCAGCTGGCCGCCGGGAAGCAACAGCGCCCCGTCCAATGGGAACACGGGGATCACCAGCGGCAGGTCGAGGGTCTTCCGGTATACGCCCGGCATGGCGGCCTCCTTGACTGGGTGTTCTGAACGCTTGTCCCGGCGAACGGGTCCTTGAAACCTAGCTGAACAGGATCGACGACAGGCGCTTGCGCCCCTGCTTGGCGACTTCCGAGGTCGGGCCGGCGGCCTCGAACACGGTCAGCAGCTGCTTGCGGGCGGCGTCGTCGTTCCAGGTCCGGTCGCGCTGGATGATGGTCAGCAGGTGGTCGCAGGCCGCGTCCAGCTGGCCGGCGCCGGCCAAGGCCTTGGCCAGTTCCAGCCGGGCTTCGTGGTCGTCGGCGTCGGCGGCCAGGCGTTGTTCGAAGGCGGCGGTCTCGGACGGAGCCGCTTGGGCCAGCTTCAAGGCGGCGCGCACGCTTTCCAGGTCCGGGTCCTTGGCGTTGGCCGGGGCCATGTCGGCGATCTCGGCCGCGCGCTCCAGGTCGCCGCCGGCCAGGTGGACGCGGGCCAGGCCGCCCAGCGCCTTGATGTTGTCGGGCTCCATCTGCAGCACCTGGGCGAAGGCCTGGGCCGCGCCGCCCAGGTCCTCGACGTCCAGGCTCTCCTTGGCCATGGCCAGCAGCTCGTCCACGGCGCCGGCCTCGGGCGGGCCCGAGATGCGGTCGACGAACTGCTGGATCTGGCTTTCGGGCAGGGCGCCCTGGAAGCCGTCCACCGGCTGGCCGTCGACGAAGGCGTAGACGGTGGGGATCGACTGCACGCGCAGCTGGCCTGCGAAGCCCGGGTTCTTGTCGACGTCGATCTTGACCAGCTTCACCGCGCCCTTGGCGGCGGTGACCACCTTTTCCAGCGCCGGGGTCAGCTGGCGGCAGGGGCCGCACCAGGTGGCCCAGAAGTCGACGATGACCGGCTGGGTCTTCGAGGCCTCGATGACGTCGGCCATGAAGCTGGCGTCGGTCCCGTCCTTGATGTGTTCGCTCTTGCCGCCGGCCGGGATGGGGGCCGGCTTTTCACCGATCAGGGACATGACTGCTTCTTCTCTCGTGCGCGGACGCTCAGCGCCGCAAGATGGTCCTTGGCGAGGCGGTTCGCAATCGGCGGCTGCGGCTTCTTGCCCCGAAGGCGTTTGGCGGCGATGGTGCGCGCCGCCCGTCCGGGGCGTTCCACCAGGATCCACATGGCCCGTCGTCTTCCGCTCCGTCTGTCCTTGAGCCTGCTCGGGGCGGCGGCGTCCTGCCTAGCCGGGCAGGCGTCGGCGGCGGAGAAGCCGGCAGCGTGCGAGCCCCTCTACGCCTTCATCGGCTCCACCCCTGCGGCCGACAGCCACGAGGCGGTGTTCTTCTGGCCCGCCGACGAGGCCGACGGCCAGGCCTACATGTACGCGGTCCTGGCCGGCTCGCCCTCGACGCCCGACGAGGCGCGCACGCTCCTGTGGGAGGGCTACGCCCAGGCGACGCACACGGTGGAGCTGGAAAAGATGGCCAAGACCCTGACCGACTGCCTGGCGGCGCCGGCGGGCCGCAAGCTGACGGCGCTGCGTCCGGCGACCGTGGACGTCGACTGCACCGGCGAGCCGACGGTCCGGGCTCGCGGGGCGTGCCTGCGGTTCCGGGTCGGGCCCCAGCGCTAGAAAAAGAGGGCCTTAGCCGACGACGGCCATCGCCTCGAAGTCGACGATCATCGGCTCGACGCCCAGGGCGGCCAGGAACCGGCGGAAGCCCGCCTGGCTGACGGCGGTGGTGGCGTCGTTCTTCAGCGGGTGGAAGTTCACCGGATCGGCCTGCGCCAGGGCCTTGTCGAGCACGAAGCGGATCCTGCGGTTTTCGTCGTTGATCAGGCCGAAGGCGGTGACTGAGCCGGGCGTGACGCCCAGCGTCTCGACCATCATCGCCTCGGGGCCGAACGACAGCCGGCCCGAGCCGATCACGTGATGCAGCTTCTTCAGGTCGATCGCCGTCTCGCCGAGCGCCGAGATCAGCCACAGCTGGCCCTTGGCGTCCTTGAGGAACAGGTTCTTGGTGTGGCCGCCGGGCAGGGCCTTCTTGATCTCCAGCCCTTCCTCGACGCGGAACACCGGCGGATGGTCGAGGGTGGCGTGGTCGACATCGTGGGCGTCGAAGAAGGCGATGAGGTCGGCGCGGGTCTTCATGGGCCCTGTAAAACGAAAGGCGGAGCGGCTGGTCAAGCCGCCCCGCCCGCTTTGAAGGCGATATCTCGCGCCGCTTACTGGGTCAGCGGGCGCAGGATGATCTCGACCCGGCGGTTCTGGGCGCGGCCCTCGGCGGTGTCGTTGGAGGCGATCGGCTGGCGCTCGCCCTGGCCGGCCACGAACACGCGGTCGGGCAGCACGCGGCCGGGGCCGGTCAAATAGCCCGCCACCGAGCCGGCGCGGCGCTCCGACAGGGCCTGGTTGTAGTCGTCCGGACCGGTGCTGTCGGCGTGGCCCACCACGTCGATGGTGGTCTGGGGATAGGCGTTCAGGGTGCGCGCGACGTCGTCGAGCACGCGGGTGAACTGCGGCTGCACGTCCGACTTGTCGACGGCGAAGGTCACGTCGCTGGGCATGACCAGCACGATCTGGTCGCCGTTGCGGCGGATCATCACGCCCGAGCCTTCCAGGCTGCGGCGGAAGTCGGCCTGCTGGCGGTCCATGTAGTTGCCGACCGCGCCGCCGGCCAGGGCGCCGATGCCGGCGCCGATCAGGGCGTTCTTGCGGCCCTGCTCGCCCTTGTTGGTGTTGGTCAGGTAGCCCAGCAGGGCGCCGCCGGCTGCGCCGGCCAAGGCGCCGGTGCCGGTGTTGTTGCGCACCGGCATGCCGGTGTACGGGTCGGTGGTGGTGCAGGCCGTCATCGCGCCGGCGCCGATCAGCAGGGCGCCGAAGGCGGCGGCGCGGAACGCGGTCTTCTTGGTCGTCATGGCCAGGTCCTGTCGTTGTGCATGCCCAAGGTAAACTCAAGCCGGGCAAACGCGCCCGTTTATAGTCAAGTTCCGACAATCCGGATGAGCGGGGGATGAACGGCCTTCGTTCCGCCGCCTGTTGGGTGTAGTAAGGCCCGTCTTACTAATCCCGCGAAGGCCAAACGTGTCCGCATCCGCCATCGAGCCCATCTCGTTCACCCTCTACAGCAAGGACTTCCCGCGCTTCGCCCAGGAGCTGGGCGCCTCGTTCGAGCGCTATGGCTTTGCTGTCCTGTCGGAGTACGACCTGCCGCAGGACCGTATCGATGCGGCCATTTCCGACACCAAGGCCTTCTTCGCCCTGCCGGTCGAGACCAAGAAGCAGTACGCCGGGGTCAAGGGCGGCGCGCGCGGCTACATCCCGTTCGGCGTCGAAACCGCCAAGGGCGCCACGCACTACGACCTGAAGGAATTCTGGCACATGGGCCGCGACCTGCCGCCCGGCCACCGCTTCCGCGCCACCATGGCCGACAACGTCTGGCCGGCCGAGATCCCGGCCTTCAAGCACGACGTCAGCTGGCTCTACAACGCGCTCGACAGCATGGGCGGCAAGGTGCTGGAGGCGATCGCCACCTACCTGAAGCTCGACCGCGAGTTCTTCAAGCCGACCGTCGAGAACGGCAACAGCGTGCTGCGCCTGCTGCACTATCCGCCGATCCCGCAGGACGCCACCGGCGTGCGCGCCGGCGCCCACGGCGACATCAACACCATCACGCTTCTGCTCGGCGCCGAGGAGGGTGGTCTCGAGCTGCTCGACCGCAACGGCGAGTGGCTGCCGATCAACCCGCCCCCGGGCTGTATCGTCATCAACATCGGCGACATGCTCGAGCGCCTGACCAACCACGTCCTGCCCTCGACCATCCACCGCGTGCAGAACCCGCCGGCCGAGCGCCGCCACCTGCCGCGCTACTCGACGCCGTTCTTCCTGCACTTCGCGTCGGACTACGAGATCAAGACCCTGCCCAACTGCGTGACCGACGAGAACCCGGACCGCTATCCGGAATCGATCACCGCCGACGAGTTCCTCCAGCAGCGCCTGCGCGAGATCAAGCTGGCCTGATCCGGCCCGCTGCTCCTGAAAACGACGAAGGCCCCGTCCTCGCGGACGGGGCCTTTTTCATGCTGGTCTCGCAGCGTCGCTACTTGGCGATGCGCAGGGCCGAGATCTCCTGGGCGATCGACTTGAAGGCCGTTTTCAGCTCGCCGCCGGTGGCCGGGAAATAGGCCTGGCTGGTCTTGGTGGCGCAGGTCGTCAGCATCGACTTGGCGGTGGAGTCGACGTCGAAGCCGACCGTGAAGATGATGACGTTCTTGGCCTTGATCTTGGTGCACAGCTCCTTGGCCTGTGCCGTGGCGTCGCCGTTGGTGGCGTTGCAGTTGATGTGGTCGGAGGCCGAGCCCGAGCCCGAGCCGGCGTTGGCGGCGATCACGCCCTTGCAATAGGGGGTGTTGAAGGCGCCGTCGGTCATCATCACGACGATCTTCATGGTCTCGGCCGCGCCATAGGCGGCCGGCTTCTGGCTGTTGCTGGGCCACAGGTAGGCGAAGTTCGGCGACACCATGTACCAGCCCCAGGCCAGGCCGATCTGGCCGGCGGTCGAGCCGCCGTCGTCCAGCGCCGAGATCTGGTTCTTGAGCACCGTGCGGTCGGAGGTCAGCGGGGTGATCTTCGGCGCCGGGCAGGGGTTGCTCGAGGCCGGGTAGTTGCGGCCGACCAGGGCGGTGGTCGGGGCGTCGTCGGTATAGGCGTAGGTCCCGGTGCGCTCGGTGACGCAGGTGCTGATCGCCAGGGTCTTGGCGCTGCTGCTGGCGTTGGTGAAGTTCAGGTTGGCGCAGCTGATGTCGCTGCGCGAGGTGCTCTGGCAGGTCGCCGTGCCGTTGGCGCCGGCGGTGGTGGTGACATAGTTCGTGCTGGCCGTGGGCGACAGGTTGCTGGTCATGGCCAGGCCCGAGACCGCCGTGATGGTGGGGGTGGCGCTGTTCAGCGTCGTCAGGCCCGTGATCCCGGTCAGCTTCAGCTGGTCGCCGGTCTGGAAGACATGGCTGGCCTTGCTGGTGAAGACGAAGGTGCAGCTGGAATTCAGGCACTTGTAGACCGAGCCGCTGGAGCCGGCGGTGACCGACGTGCCCGACTGGTTGGCGCCGGTGAACTTGGTGGTCGAGCCGACCGCGGTCACCTTCAGCACCTTGCCGTTCATGCTGCTCTGGTTGGAGCCGAACACCATGGCGTAGTCGTTGACCGCCAGGCCGTGCGCGGTCGAGGTGGTGACCACGGGCGAGGTCGTGTTGCCGGTGAAGCTCGACACCGTCTTGGTCACGCCGGTGTTCCAGGCCGCTGTGGCCAGGGCCGAGCTCGGGATCGCGCCGCGCACGGCGTCGGCATAGGTGTCGACATTGACGCCCATCGAGTAGGGCACGATGGCGACCTTGGAATAGTAGGGCTCCTGGATGTCCTGCACGACGATGTCCACCAGGTCGGTGGCGGCCGTCCTCAGGTCGCTGATGCGCGTGCCGGCCATCGAGCCGGTGATGTCGAGCACCAGGGCGATCTCGAGGTTGTTGGCGGCGCGCACCACCACCGACTGGGCGCCGACCGTCAGCTTGTCCTTGCCGATCAGGCCCAGGATGATCGGGTCGAAGGTGTAGCTGGCGGAGCCGGTCACCTGCTTGCCGTTGGTCGAGCCGACGAAGCTGGCGGTGGTCGCGGCCTGGCCCAGCTCGGCCGTCAGGGCGGCCTTGCCCAGGGTGGTGAGCGTGGCGGTGTCGGTGGCGGTCGAGCGGGCCGCGATCAGGGTGGCCGCGTCCAGGGAGTCCTGCAGGCGCCGGCGCTCGACGCTCATGCGGCTCAGGTCGAAGACGCCAAACACCAGCAGGCAGAGCGGGATCAGGCCCAGGGCCACCCAGACGGCGAGGGCGCCGCGCCGGTCGGACCGGAACCCGCGCAGGCGGGCAGCGGCGCGGACGAGCGCCCCGCCCAGGCGGGCGGCGGTGCGGCTGCGGACGATCATCGGCGGTGGCCCCTCGTTCTTTCGCGCCGAGCATGGCAGGCGACGGTGAACAGGCGGCAAACGCGCCGAAAATTGAGATTTCCGGGGAAGGTTCAGGTTTCCTGCCGCCGGGCGCGGATGAAGTCGATGAAGGCCCGCAGCGGCGCGGGCATGTGGCGGCGGCTGGGATAGTAGAGGAAGGGGCCCTCGAAGGGCGGGTTCCAGTCCTCCAGGATCGGCACGAGGCGGCCCGCGGCCACCGACGCCGCAAGGAAGCCCTCGAAACTGGCGATCACGCCCAGGCCCTCCTCGGCGGCCCGCAACTCCAGCTCCATCGACGAGGAGATCAGGGGGCCGTCGGGGGCGATGCGCACGATCTCGCCGTCCTTCTCGAATTCCATGACGATGATCGCGCCGCTCGAGAACCGGTGGCGGATGCAGGGCAGCGACAACAGGTCGCGCGGATGGCGCGGCGTGCCGTGCCGCGCCAGGAAGTCGGGCGAGGCGGCCGCCTGGTAGCGCTGCGGACCCGACAGCGGCACGGCGATCATGTCCTTCTCCAGCCGCTCGCCATAGCGCACCCCGGCGTCGGCCCCGGCCGCCAGCACGTCGACGAAATCGTCCTCGGCGGTGATCTCCAGGGTGATCCCGGGATTGGCCTTCAGGAACGGGCCGACGATGTCGGGCAGGACCAGGCGCGCCACCACGATGGGCACGTTCAGCTTCAAGGTTCCGGTCGGGCTGTCGCGGAACTGGTTCACCGCGTCCAGCGCCCCGGCCACGTCGGCCAGGGCCGGCGCCAGGCGTTCCAGCAGCCGTTCGCCCGCCTCGGTGGGGGTGACGCTGCGGGTGGTGCGGTTGAGCAGCCGCACGCCCAGCGCCGTCTCCAGACGCCGCACCGCCTCGCTCAGCGACGAGGGCGACACGCCACGCACCACCGCCGCGCCGCGAAAGCTGCGGGCCCGGGCCACGGCGGCGAAGGCGTCGAGATCGGCGAGGACGGGGCCGGCCATTGTGCGAAATTCCAAACGGCTCGTGCGCCGTCGGTCGGATTATCGCACAGGTCGCGCCGGGTCATAGTCGGCTTGTCCAACACCCGCGGCGCTCCCCACGCCGCGTCTCCAAGGAGATCGCCCATGCGTAAGCTCAAGCTCGGAAACACCGGTCCCGCCGTCTCGGCCCTCGGCCTCGGCTGCATGGGCATGTCCGACGACCTCTACGGCCCCGCCGACCGTAGCGAGGCCATCGCCACCATCCACGCCGCCCTGGAGGCCGGGGTCACCCTGCTCGACACCGGCGACTTCTACGGCATGGGTCACAACGAGATGCTGATCGGCGAGGCCCTGCGTGGCCAGGACCGCGACAAGGCCGTGATCAGCGTCAAGTTCGGCGCCCTGCGCGGGCCCGACGGCGCCTTCCTCGGCTTCGACAGCCGGCCCAAGGCGATCCGCAACTTCGTGACCTGTTCGCTGCGCCGGCTGGGGGTCGACCACATCGACGTCTACCGCCCCTCGCGCCTGGATCCCGACGTGCCGATCGAGGATGCGATCGGCGCCCTGGCCGAGCTGCGCGACGCCGGCTACATCCGCCACATCGGCCTGTCCGAAGTCGGCGCGGACACCATTCGCCGCGCCGCCGCCGTGGCGCCGATCTGCGACCTGCAGATCGAATATTCGCTGCTGTCGCGCGGGATCGAGGACGCCATCCTGCCCACCCTGCGCGAGCTGGGCATCGGCCTGACGGCTTATGGCGTGCTGTCGCGCGGCCTGATCAGCGGCCACTGGAGCAAGGACGCCCAGCGCGGCGCCCGCGACTTCCGGGTCTATTCCCCGCGCTTCCAGGGCGAGAACCTCGACCGCAACCTGGCCCTGGTCGAGACCCTGCGGGCGGTGGCCGAGGGCAAGGGCGTCAGCGTCGCCCAGATCGCCATCGCCTGGGTCGCCTCCCGCGGCGACGACATCGTTCCCCTGGTCGGCGCCCGCCGCCGCGACCGCCTGGCCGAGGCCCTGGGGGCGCTGGACGTCGTCCTGACGGCGGAGGATCTGGCCGCCATCGAGGCGGCCGTGCCCAAGGGCGCGGCGGCGGGCGAGCGCTACGCCCCGGCGATGATGGCCCATCTCGACAGCGAACGCTGACCATCCAAAGCCTTGTTGGCGCCTCGCCTGGAGCGGTCTAGGCAAGGCACCGACGATCTCTGGAGGCTCGGCATGAACGGTTTCAATCGGCGCACGGTGCTGGGCGGCGCGGCGGCCGCCATGACCCTGTCGTTCGGTTCCAGCGCCGGCGCCGCCACGGGCCGGGCCAAGGTGCTGATGCTGTCGGACCTGCACTCGGCCTACGGGATCACCCCGGCCCTGCTGGAGGCCATGCGCCGCATCGTCCGTCGCGACGCCGCCCCCAGCCTGATCCTGCTGAACGGCGACCTCTTCGAAGCCGGCAACGTGGTGGCCAAGCGCACCGACGGCGCGCTGGACTGGGCGTTCCTCGAGGCGGTGGCCAAGCTGGCGCCGACGGTGATCAACATCGGCAACCACGACGCCGACCTGGTGGAGGACATCGCCGCCGCTGCCGACCGCGCCCGGGCTCTGGGCATCACCGTGATCAGCAACATCGTCGACAAGCGCACCGGCCGCCCGGTGGCCAGCTCGCGCGCCACGCTCGATCTCGGCTTCCCCGTCCACCTGATCGGCTGGGCGACCAACTCGATCGATACCTATCCCAAGGCCATCCGGCCTGACCTGGCCATCCCGGCGCCGACGGCGTGGGCGCAGGCCAACCTGCCGGCTGCGCCGCCGGAGGACGGCATGATGGTGGTGATGAGCCACGCGGGCCTGCCCGCCGACCGGCCGCTGCTGGCCGGCCTGCCCGAGCGCACCCTGTTCCTGGGCGGCCACAACCACGTGACCGTCGAGCACGCGCAGGGGACCAGCCGCTACGTCCACACCGGCGCCTGGGGCCAGCCCCTGACGGTCGCCACGATCGACCGCGCCCGCAAGGCCGACCCGATTCGCATCTCCCGCGTCATCGTCGACCCGCGCGGCCCGGCCGACCAGGCCCTGGCCCGCCAGGTGAAGGAAGCCCTGGCCGCCCAGCTGACGCCGGAAGAGCGGGCGGTGGTCGCCAAGGTCCCCAAAGCCCTGTCCCTGGGCGACACCGGTCGCCATGTCGCCGGGCTGATGGCCCGGGCCGCCGGCGCCGACATCGGCTTCATGGGCCACACCACCCTGGGCATGGGCCTGCCGGCCGGCGACCTGTCGCGCTACGCCTACGACTCCGTGGTCCGCTTCGACGGCAGGATCGTGAAGGCCCAGGTCGACGCGGAGACCCTGGCCGACATCCTCACCCGCACCGACCAGGATCGCGGTTTCCCGTTCGACAGGCTGACCGGCGACTTCGCCTACGCCAGCGGCCCCACCCGTCCCGACAAGACCCACCTCACCGTCGTCACCACCGACTGGTGCGCGGGCCGCCAGCACGAATATTTCGGTCGCGAGGACCTCTCTTTCAGCGACACCGGCCTGAAGGTGAAACCGTCGATCCTGGCCGGACTGGCGGCGGGCTGAGCGCGTCTGGACTGAAGTGGCGTCGCTGATACTGTCTCGCCATGGATGCGCAGATCACCGAGAGCCAACTCCTCGCCCGGTATAGGCGGGGAGAGAGAGTGTTCTCGAACCTCGACATCGTCGCCGACGGGTCCGACGCCCTCGAAAGCGCCGTCTTGGACGGTGTCGAGATGCGGGGCTGTTGCCTCGCAGTTTCGCTGCGCGGGACGTCGCTCCGCAGGTCCGGGATGCGTTGCAATCTCAAGACCTGCGACTTCACCGGCGCAGACCTGACGGGGGCCGATTTCCGCGATGCGGCCCTATGCGCAACCACCTTTAAGGGGGCGAAGATGGAAGGCGCACGGTTCGCCGGCGCCTTCTTCCACAGCTACAGTCTCGCTGACGGCGAGACGCCCGACTGGTAGGCGCTACTCCACCGTCACCGATTTCGCCAGGTTGCGCGGCTGGTCGACGTCGGCGCCCTTGAGCACGGCCACGTGGTAGGCCAGCAGCTGGATTGGGGCCGACATCACCAGGGTCGAGACCAGCGGGTCGCTGGCCGGGGCGGTGACCACCACCTTGGCGCCTTCGGGGGCGTGCTTCACGCCCAGGGTGTCGGTGATGAAGATCACCTGGCCGCCGCGCGCCATCACCTCGCTCATGTTCGAGGCCGACTTTTCGAACCAGGAGTCGTAGGGCGCGAGGATCACGATCGGGGTCTGGTCGTCGACCAGGGCGATCGGGCCGTGCTTCAGCTCGCCGGCCGCGTAGCCCTCGGCGTGGATGTAGCTGATCTCCTTCAGCTTCAGCGCACCTTCCAGGGCCAGGGCCGACATCGGGCCGCGGCCCAGGTAGAGCACGTCACGGGCCTTGGCCACGTCGGCGGCGATCTCCTTGATCGCGCCTTCCAGGTGGATGGCCTCGGCGATCAGGCGCGGCGCCTCCAGCAGCACCTTCACGAGGCGCTGCTCCTCGGCCGCGTCGATGGTCCCGCGGGCCTTGGCGGCGGCCACGGCGATGGCGGTCAGCACGCTGACCTGGGCGGTGAAGGCCTTGGTCGAGGCCACGCCGATCTCGGGGCCGCAGTGGATCGGCCAGACCACGTCGACCTCGCGGGCCATGGTCGACTCCGTGGCGTTGACCACCACGGCGCTCTTCATGCCCTTGGCCTTGC
Organism: Caulobacter zeae; assembly: GCF_002858925.1. Classification (GTDB taxonomy): domain Bacteria; phylum Pseudomonadota; class Alphaproteobacteria; order Caulobacterales; family Caulobacteraceae; genus Caulobacter; species Caulobacter zeae. Next base: position 25,847 of record NZ_PJRS01000008.1, on the reverse strand, counting down.
AGTAGCGCAGGGCCGCCAGGGTGTCGGCCGTCTCGCCCGACTGCGACATGGCCACCACCAAAGCCCCCGGGCGCAAAGCCGGCTGGCGGTAGCGGAACTCCGAGGCGATCTCGACGTCCACCGGCAGGTCGGCCAGCTGCTCGATCAGGTACTTGCCGACGACGCCGGCGATGTAGGAGGTGCCGCAGGCGACGATCTGGATGCGTTCCAGCCTGGCGAAATCGACGTCGCCGGGGATGGCCGTCCTGCTGGTCAGGGCGTCCACATAGGCCGCGATGGTGCGCTGGCACCCCTCGGGCTGGTCGTGGATCTCCTTCTCCATGAAGTGGCGGTAGTTGCCCTTCTCCATCATCACGGCGCTGGTCGGCACCACGCGCACGGGACGGGTCACGGCCGCGCCCGAGGCGTCGAAGATCCTGGCGCTGTCGTGGTCGAGGGCCACGTAGTCGCCTTCGTCGAGATAGATCACCCGGTTGGTGAAGGGGCCGACGGCGAGCGCGTCCGAGCCCAGGAACATCTCGCCCTGGCCCTCGCCGACGACCAGCGGGCTGCCGCGGCGGGCGCCCAGCACCAGGTTCTCGGCCCCCTCGATCAGCACGGCCAGGGCATAGGCCCCGGTCAGCTGGTCGAGCGTGGCCTTGAAGGCGTCGATGGGCGCAAGGCCCGTGGCCAGTTCGGCGTCGATCAGGTGGGCGATCACCTCGGTGTCGGTGTCGCTCTCGAAGGTGCGGCCGGCGGCGGCCAGCTCGGCCTTCAGCTCGGCGAAGTTCTCGATGATGCCGTTGTGCACCAGCGTGACGCGGCCGGCGCTGTGGGGGTGGGCGTTGGCGACATTGGGCGCGCCGTGGGTGGCCCAGCGGGTGTGGCCGATGCCGGTGGTGGCGGTCAGCGGCTCGGCGGCCAGCACCTCTTCCAGGGCCTTGATCTTGCCCTTGGCGCGGCGGCGCTCGACGCGCGCGCCCACCACGCCGGCCACGCCGGCGGAGTCGTAGCCCCGGTACTCGAGCCGCTTGAGGCTCTCGACCAGACGCTCGGCGACGGGGGCCTTACCGACGATGCCGATGATGCCGCACATGGGACATGATCCTTTGTAGAACGCGCCTGTAGGACTATTGCTACCAGCACGGGATATTTCGAGCGCGGCCTTTAGCACTCGTGCAGGGGCCGGCGACGTAAATCTGCATTTCGGATCGTTTCGCGGTCCGTACGAGACTTCGAAGACGCTCTATATGGGCGTTGCTCCGATTCACACAGCGACCCGACAGCGACGAAGACCATCATCATGAGCAAGCGCGCCTATTTCGGCACCGACGGCATCCGCGGCCAGGCCAACAAGCACCCGATGACCGCCGAAGTCGCACTGCGCGTCGGCCTGGCGGCCGGCAAGCTGTTCCGCTCGCAGGACGACCGCCGCCACCTGGTGGTGATCGGCAAGGACACCCGGCTTTCGGGCTACATGATCGAGCCGGCCCTGGTGGCGGGCCTGACCAGCGTGGGCATGGACGTGCGCCTGTTCGGTCCGCTGCCGACCCCCGCCGTGGCGATGATGACCCGCTCGATGCGCGCCGATCTCGGCGTCATGATCTCGGCCTCGCACAACAACTTCGCCGACAACGGCATCAAGCTGTTCGGTCCCGACGGCTACAAGCTGTCGGACGAACAGGAGCTGAAGATCGAGGCGCTGATGGACGAGGGCCTGCAGGAAGGCCTGGCGGCCCCGCGCGACCTGGGCCGCGTCAAGCGTATCGACGACGCCCAGGCCCGCTATGTCGAGATCGTCAAGGCGACCTTCCCGCGTCACCTGTCGCTGTCGGGCCTGCGTATCGTCATCGATTGCGCCAACGGCGCGGCCTACAAGGTAGCCCCCACCGCCCTCTACGAGCTGGGCGCCGAGGTCATCAGCCTGGGCGTCACGCCCGACGGCACCAACATCAACGAGGAATGCGGCTCTACCCATCCGGACCAGATGGCCAAGCTGGTGCGCGAGTATCGCGCCGACATCGGCATCGCCCTGGACGGCGACGCCGACCGCCTGGTGATCTGCGACGAGAAGGGCCTGGTGGTCGACGGCGACCAGATCATGGCCATCATTGCGGCCGCCTTCGCCAAGGCCGGTGCGCTGAAGGGCGGCGGCGTCGTGGCCACGGTGATGTCGAACCTCGGCCTCGAGCGCCAGCTCGGCGGGCTGGGCCTGACCCTGGAGCGCACCTCGGTGGGCGACCGCTATGTCATGCAGCGCATGCGCGAGGGCGGCTTCAATGTCGGCGGCGAGCAGTCGGGCCACCTGATCCTGTCGGACTTCTCGACCACGGGCGACGGCCTGATCGCCGCCTTGCAGGTGCTGGCGGTGATGGTCGAGAGCGGCAAGCCGATGAGCGCCCTGGCCCGCCAGTTCGAACCGGTGCCGCAGCTCCTGGAAAACGTCCGCTTCGCCGGCGGCAAGCCGCTTGAGGCCAAGGCGGTCAAGGAAGCTATCGCCGACGGCGAGGCCCAGCTGAACGGGGCCGGCCGCATCGTCGTGCGGGCCTCGGGCACCGAGCCGCTGATCCGCATCATGGCCGAGGGCGACGACCCGGCCCTGGTGCGCAAGGTGGTTGGCGACATCGCCGCCGCGGTGAAGGCTGTCTGAGCACGAATATTCCGTGTAGCTGCACTAATTCGGGCGAAAAAGCGGCCGAAACCCGCCTAAAAGGCGACGGCTCAGGTTGTGTTTCGTCAGTTTCGTGACATCGTCGTCCCCGTGGTTAACGGCGCGAGCCCCCACAGCGCCGAGCCACGGAGGAAACGTCAGGTGTTCCATACGCATGGTTCGCGGCCCGCTGCCGCGCCCGGCCTTCTGCACAGCCGCGAGTTCCGTCGCGCGATGCTGTTCGGCGGCGCATTCAGCGCCCTCTTCTGGCTGGCCACGGCCTACGGCGCCAGCCGGTTGTTGCTGAACCTCTGACGCCAGGTCAGAGGGGTTTTCGCGCCCGCTTCAGGTCGAGGCGCGCTCCACCAGGTCATAGGCTTCCAGCACGTCGGCCGGCGGACCCTCGCCGGCCGGGCGGCGCAGCGCGTCTAGCAGCAGGTCCAGCGCTCGGCCGGTCATGCGGTCGATCGGCTGGCGCACCGTGGTCAGCGGCGGCCAGACCCGCGTCGCCAGCAGGGTGTCGTCGAAGCCGGCCACGGCCAGGTCGCGCGGCAGGGAAAGCCCCCGGCGATGCGCCACCCACAGGGCGCCGGCGGCCATGTCGTCATTGGCCGCGACGATGGCGTCGGGCGGCTCCGCCAGCGTGAGCAACTGTTCGGTCGCGGCGAGGCCGGACTCGAAGGTGAAGCGGCCCTCGACCACCAGCTGTTCCGGCAGAGACAGGCCGTGGGCCGCCAGAGCCGCGCGGCAGCCCTCCAGTCGCTCGACGCTGTCGGAATGGTCCTGCGGGCCGGCGATGACGGCGATGCGCCGTCGCCCCTTGGCGGCCAGCCGTTCGGTGACGGCGTACGAGGCCGCGCGATTGTCGATGCGCACGGTGATCATGTCGGGCAGGGGCGCGGCGGTGGCGATCGAGGCGGTGGCTAGGCCAAGCGAGGCGAACGCGGTCGAGCCGCTCAGCACGGTGTCGAACGGCGGCAGCAGCAGAAGCGCGTCGGCGCCCGAGCGCTGCAAGGCGCGCGCGACCTCCAGCGCCTCGGCGGGCGAGCCGGCCTTGCGGGTAATCAGCTGCAGGCCGCGCTCGGCGCTGGCCACGGCGGCGGCGGCCAGCACGGCGTGGATGAACATGCTGTCGACCCCGGCATAGAGCAGGCCCACCCGCGCCGGCGCAGCGCCCACCAGCCTCCGCGCGGCCGAGCTGGGCACGTAGCCCAGGGCGGTGATCGCGGCCATCACCCGATCGCGGGTCTGCGCCGAAAACTTGCCCGTGCCGTTGAAGACGTTCGACACCGTCATGGCCGAGACGCCGGCCTTCTGCGCCACGTCCTTGATGGTCACCCTGGCCCGTTCGCGGGGGCGCCTGGAGCGCTGCATGGTCGTCAGGTCCTGCGAGATTGGAAGGCCCACGAAACGGCGTTCCTAAAGAGGGTTGTGGTTTAACGATAAACCCAACAACGCTTCATCGCGACTCATCATCAGCGAAGCTTGCCCATGACGTCTTTCGCCGCCGCGACCTCGACCAACGCCACAGCGCCCGCCAAGAGCCACTACGTGATCCTCGACGGCCTGCGGGGCGTGGCCGCCCTGATGGTGGTCGCCTTCCACCTGTTCGAGGCCTATTCGGGCGGCAGCCCGCACAAGCAGATCATCAACCACGGCTACCTGGCGGTGGACTTCTTCTTCCTGCTGTCGGGCTTCGTGGTCGCCTACGCCTATGACGACCGCTGGAGCGTCATGAGCCCGTGGGCCTTCTACAAGCGCCGCTTGGTGCGCCTGCAGCCGATGATCATCATCGGCGGCCTGATCGGGGCGGCCCTGCTGGCCTTCCAGCATTCACCGATGTTCCCCAAGCTCGAGACCGTCACCGCTTGGCAGGTGATCGGCGTGCTGCTGCTGAGCTTCGTGATGATCCCGCTGCGCCCCTCGGCCGAGATCCGCGGCTGGGGCGAGATCTATCCGTTGAACGGCCCGCAGTGGTCCCTGTTCTACGAGTACGTCGCCAACATCCTCTATGCCGTCGGCCTGCGGAAGCTTTCCAACCGCTGGCTCGGCGTCCTGGTCGGCGTGTCGGCCCTGGCCCTGATCGGCCTCCTGGTGCTGGGCCCGCGCGGCGACGTCATCGGCGGCTGGGCCCTGGACGCCAAGGGGATCCACATCGGCCTGACCCGGGTGATGTTCCCGTTCTTCGCCGGCGTGCTGCTGATGCGCCTGGGCAAGCGGATCAAGGTCCGCCACGGCTTTGCGGTGTGCAGCGTGCTGCTGATCGCCGCCCTGTCGCTGCCCCGCTTTGGCGGCCCTGAGCGCCTTTGGGTCAACGGCCTGTACGAGGCCGCCTGCGTGATCCTGCTGTTCCCGCTGATCGTCGCCATCGGCGCGGGCGAGAAGGACGTCGACGGCCCCAGCTTGCGCATCGCCCGCTTTTTCGGCGACCTCTCGTACCCGCTATACATCACCCACTATCCGCTGATCTACGTCTACACCGCCTGGGTGGTGGATCATAAGGTCCCGGCCGCCCAAGGCGCGCTGGTCGGCGTGGGGGTGTTCGCGGCGGCGGTTGCGATCGCCTGGGCCTGCCTCAAGCTCTATGACGAGCCGGCGCGGCGCTGGCTGGCGGGGAAGCTGCTGCGGCGGTGATCCCAATTCCCTCCCTCTTGATGGGGGAGGGGCAGGGGTGGGGGTGGTGCGGCGTCGGACGCTGCACCCGCCAACTCGGCAGTCACCCCCATCCCCGACCCTTCCCCCATCGAAGGGGAAGGGAGAAATCAGAACCCGATCTTCGGGGCTTTCAGGCGGCGCTTGTTGACGTGGCCCTTGGGGTTGGGGGCCTCGATCTCTTCAGGCAGCTCGCCCTTGAAGTAGAAGCGCTGCCAGGCCTCCTTGGTGGCGGCCGGGTCGCGGGCGGCGATGCGGGCGTTGAACTCGCCGCGCTTCTCGGCCCAGACGTCGTACTGCTTGCGCATGTCGGGGTTGGAGTTGAAGTGCCGGATGACCGGCTGGACCGTCTCCAGCGGCTTGTCCTGGATCATGGTGATGAAGCAGAACGGCTCGCCCTTGGCGAACTTCACCGTGCCGGGGCGGGTGAACACCCAGTTCATCGTGAATGGGAAGGGCAGCCAGTCGGTCTCGACCAGGCCCGCCAGCGGCTGGATGCCGTCCTTGATGTGGTTGGGCGGGCCCATGGTCCAGATCAGCCAGTCCGGCGGCGTGCGGAACAGGTAGCCGGTGTGGAAGGTGATCGTTCCGCGCGAGAAGTGCGACTTGACGAAGTCGTCGAAGCCCGGATGCGGGTGGTCGGACTTGAAGGTGATGTCGTTCTGGTGGATGCCGCCGTTCCAGGTGGCCTCGAAGCCGACCGGGCACAGGATTTCCCAGCCGGTGGTGTTGGCCATGGTCAGCGGCAGGCAGCGATAGGGGTGGCGGTCGGCGAAGTTGTCCATCCAGGCCCGCTGCGGGCGCCCCGGCACGATCTCCGGCGGCCGGCTCTCGGTGGGATAGCACTCCAGATACATGCCGCTTCTTTCCCGTCGTTCCCGGACCGTCCCGGCCCTTCCTTGATCCAGCCTTAGCCCTGCGGAGGCGTTCCCGTCCAGCCGTCGGCTTCGGCCGGTTCGGTCTCGCCGCCCGAGCCCCCCTTGCGCTGGGCCAGCTTGCGCAGCTCCTCGTCGCGGGCCGCCGTGTCCCAGGCCCCGCCGGCCTCGCCCGGACGCATGCGCGCCAGGTCGGCGGCCAGCAGCCGGTCCATGGTCTGGGCCGCGTCGCGCGACGCCAGGATGTAGGCCTCTTCCTGGCCCCACATCGGCTTCAGGTCCTCGAAGGTCTTGCGGTCGTGGCGGCGGAAGAACGAGGTGGCGCGGAAGGCCTTGTGGGCTCGGAAGCCCAGCTTCTGAAGGGCCGTCGAGCCCAGGGCCAGGGCGGCCTCGAAGGTCTCGCGTTCCACCGCGTCGGCGCCGTTGGCCAGCAAGTCGTAGGCGTGGCGGCGGTCCCAGGCGCGGGCCAGGATGATCAGGTTGGGAAAGGCCCGGCGGGCCGTCTCCACCAGCTCGGCGGTCTTCTCGCGGTCGTCCAGGGCGACGATCAGCATGCGGGCGTGCTCGGCGCCGGCGGCGCGCAGCAGGTCAAGGCGCGTGGCGTCGCCATAGTGCACCCGCCGGCCGAAGCGGCGCAGCAGCTCGATCTGCTCGATGTCGCTGTCCAGAACCGTCGACTTGAAGCCGTTGGCCTGCAGCAGGCGGCCGGTGATCTGCCCGAAGCGGCCGAAGCCGGCGATGATGATGTCGGGCTCGCCCTCGTCGAACTGCGGGGCTTCCGGCTCGACGTCGGGGATGGCAGCGTTCACCAGCTCGGCGATGCGCTCGTAGAGGATCATGGCCACCGGCGTCAGGGCCATCGAGACGGCGACCGTGGCGGTCAGCAGGGCGGCCAGGTCCGCGCCGATGACGCCGGCCCCCACCGTGAAGCTCAGCAGCACGAAGGCGAACTCGCCGCCCTGGGCCAGGGCCGTGGCCACGGCGGCGGCGCTGCGGCCCTGTGCCCCGGCGATGCGGGCGATGCCGAACATCACCGCGAACTTCAGGACCATCAGGCCCAGCACCAGGGCGATCAGGGTCAGCGGCTGGCGGGCGATCAGCGTCAGGTCGATGCCCGCGCCGACGGTGATGAAGAAGAGGCCCAGCAACAGGCCGCGGAACGGCTCGATGTCGGTTTCCAGCTCGCGGCGGAACTCGCTCTCGGCCAGCACCACGCCGGCCAGGAACGCGCCCAGCGCCGGCGACAGGCCCACCGACTGCATCAGGCCGGCCACGCCGACCACGATCAGCAGGGCGGCGGCGGTGAAGATCTCGCGCAGGCGGGCCTCGGCGATGAAGCGGAAGATCGGCCGCACGATGAACCGGCCGCTGCCGACGACCACGCCCACCGCGCCCAGCACGGCCAGGCCTTGCGCCCAGGCCGGCAGGTGCGAGATCAGGCTGGCGCCATGGCCGCCGGCGTCGCTGGCATGGGCGTCGGGCGCCACCGTGGCCAGCAGCGGCAGCAGGGCGAACATCGGGATCACCGCCAGGTCCTGCAAAAGCAGCACGCCGAAGGCGGCGCGGCCGACCGGGCCCTGGCGCAGGCCCTTCTCGTCCAGGGTCTGAAGCACGATGGCGGTCGACGACATGGCCAAAACCAGGCCCACGGCCAGGGCCGTCTGCCAGGGCAGGCTCAGCAGGTAGCCGACGGCGGCCACGGCCAGGGCCGTGCCCACCACCTGGGCGCCCCCTAAGCCGAAGATCGTCTTGCGCATCTCCCACAGGGTGGAGGGGCGCACCTCCAGGCCGATCAGGAACAGCAGGATGACGACGCCGAACTCGGCGAAGCGCATGACGTCGTGCTGCTCGCCCACCAGCGACAGCATCGCCGGGCCGATCAGCACGCCGGCGATCAGGTAGCCCAGCACCGAGCCCAGCCCTAGGCGCTTGGCGATCGGCACCGAGATGACGGCCGCGCCCAGATAGACCAGGGTCTGCTTGAGGAACGGTTCCATGGCTTACGCTCCTTCGGCCGCGTGGTCGGCGGCCAGCAGGGCCGACATCCGCGCCTGGTAGCGCAGAGCCTCGGCCTTCAGCTGCTCGTCGTCCTTCATCGCCGCCCCGTGCACCACGAAGGGCGTCTCCCAGACCATGCCGCACAGATAGGCCGTCTGCTCCAGCGGGCGCAGGAATTCGTCCAGGGTGAAGCGGTTGTAGCCCTTGGCGTGATAGGCCTGGGCCGGGCCGCCGGTGGTGCAGGCCACGAACAGGCGCTTGCCGGCCAAAGCGTCGCCGCCCAGGCCGTAGGCGAAGCCGTGCAGCCAGACCAGATCCAGCCACTCCTTCATCAGGGCCGGCGGCGAGTACCAGAACAGCGGGAACTGCAAGGCGATGATGTCGTGGTCTACCAGCTTCTGCTGCTCGGCCTCGATGTCGATCGAGAAGTCCGGATAGGTCTCGTACAGATCGTGGAAGGTGACGCCGGAAAGGGCCTTGGCCGCCTTGGCCAGGGCGCGATTGGCGCGCGAGCGTTCAAGCGCCGGGTGCGCCAGGGTCAGCAGGGCGCCGGCGGTGGCGGGCGTCACGATCGGGGTGTTAGGGTCAGTGGTCACGCGTAACCGCCTACCGTGGTCGCATGACGGGAAAATTTATTCATCAAGGCTTGAATTTCTCCGGCCGGCGGGCGAGAGCAGTCGGCGAACGTCGCTCCGGGAGGAAGCATGGTCGACAAGGTGAAATCCGACGCCGCAGAAGCGTTGGCGGGTCTGCTGTTCGACGGCATGACCATCATGGCCGGGGGCTTTGGTCTCTGCGGCATTCCCGAAAACCTGATCGCGGCGATCCGCGAGACGGGGGTCAAGGACCTCACGGTCATCTCCAACAACTGCGGGGTCGACGGATTCGGCTTGGGCATCCTGCTGGAGAACCGTCAGATCAAGAAGATGGTCTCGTCCTATGTGGGCGAGAACAAGCTGTTCGAACAGCTATACCTGAGTGGGGAGCTCGAACTGGAGTTCAATCCGCAGGGCACGCTGGCCGAACGCATCCGCGCCGGCGGCGCGGGCATCCCGGCCTTCTTCACGCGCACCGGCTACGGCACCCTGGTGGCCGAGGGCAAGGAAACGCGCGAATTCGACGGCGAGATGTACGTGATGGAGCGCGGCCTTGTCGCCGACCTCTCGATCGTCAAGGCCTGGAAGGCCGACGCCGAGGGCAACCTCGTCTACCGAAAGACCGCCCGCAACTTCAATCCGATGATGGCCACGGCCGGCAAGGCCACCGTCGTCGAGGTCGAGGAGCTGGTCGAGATCGGCGCGCTCGACAAGGACAACATCCACACCCCCGGCATCTTCGTCGACCGGCTGATCAAGGGCGCGAAGTTCGAAAAGCGCATCGAACGCGTCACCACGCGCCCCCGCGAAGCCAAGGAGCAAGCGTAATGGCCTGGACCCGCGACGAGATGGCGGCCCGCGCCGCCAAGGAGCTGCGCGACGGCTTCTACGTCAACCTGGGCATCGGCATCCCGACCCTGGTGGCCAACTACATCCCCGAGGGCATGCACGTGACGCTGCAAAGCGAGAACGGCATGCTGGGCATGGGTCCCTTCCCCTATGAGGGCGAGGAGGACGCCGATCTGATCAACGCCGGCAAGCAGACGATCACCGAGCTGGATAGCAGCTCGTATTTCTCGTCGGCCGACAGCTTCGCGATGATCCGCGGCGGCCACATCGCCCTGTCGATCCTGGGCGGCATGCAGGTCTCCGAGACCGGCGACCTCGCCAACTGGATGGTGCCCGGCAAGATGGTCAAGGGCATGGGCGGGGCCATGGACCTGGTGGCCGGCGTCAAGCGCGTGGTGGTCGTCATGGACCACTGCGAGAAGTCGGGCGCGCCCAAGCTGCTGAAAGCCTGCTCGCTGCCGCTGACCGGCGCCGGCGTCGTGGATCTGCTGATCACCGAACTGGGCGTCTTCGAGATCAACCGCGGCAGGACCCCGGTGAAGCTGATCGAACTGGCCCCGGGCGTGTCGGTCGACGAGGTCCAGGCCAAGACCGAGGCGGCGTTCGAGGTGGCGGTCTAGGAAAAAACCTCTCCCATAGGGAGAGGGAGGGGCCCGCCGCGGAGCGGTGGGAGGGTGAGGGGTTACGAGGTCTGACGGCGTGCCGGCTCTCCGTCGGACGCCGTAACCCCTCACCCCGACCCTCTCCCTATGGGAGAGGGAGTATGCCGTCCGCCGCCTTGCGCCACCCCTGAAGCTGCGCCATCTCCGGACCCGGGCGCCCGCAACTCGCCCGAGTCCGGAGCCGACCGCATGCGCGACTACTTCACCCTGATGGCCGGCTACAACGCCTGGGCCAACGCCCGCCTGCTGGAGGCCTGCGAGGCTCTGCCGGCCGGGGCCTTCACCGCCGAGCGCGGCGGGTTCTTCGGCTCGATCGCCGGGACCCTGAACCACCTCCTGGTCACCGACCGCATCTGGACGGCGCGCCTGGCCGGAACGCCGCTGCCGCCCTATGGGCTCGACACCCTGCTGTTCGACGACCTCGCGCAACTGCGCGCCGCTCGCGACGTCGAGGACGCGGGGCTGGTCGCCTATGTCGCCGGCCTCACCGACGAGGCCTGCGCCGCGCAGTTCCGCTGGGTGCGCAAGGCCGACGGCGTCGAGGTGGTCGGCCCGCTGTGGAAGACCTTGGCCCACCTCTTCAACCACCAGACCCACCATCGCGGCCAGGCCCACGACCTGATCGGCCAGGCCGGGATCGCCCCGCCGTCGCTGGACCTGCCCGTCTACCAGCGCGAGGCCGGGGTCTGAGGCCAGCTCCGCGCTCGCCAAGGCCGAGTTTCGCCCCATTCGCCCCTAGGGTGCCCCGGTGCAGCTTTCAGGGGAGTCGGGGATGCGGACGTTTGGACTGGCGATGACGCTGCTGGCGGCGGGCGTGCTGTCGGCCTGCACCGAAAAGGCCGACGCCCAATCGCCGCCGCCGGCTGCGGCCGTCTCGGTCGAGGGCGGTCCCTACGTCCTGAGGGGCACCCAGGTCTGGACCGTGCCGGATCCCGTTTCGGGCCGCGACTACGAGGTCTTTGTCAGCCTGCCGGCCAGCTACGAGGCCAGCCCCCAGCGGCGCTATCCGGTGGTCTTCGTCACCGACGCCGACTACGCCTTTCCGATCATCCGCCAGGTCGCCCGACGGGTGAACCTGGACGGGCCCGTGATCGAGGAGTTCATCCTCGTGGGCCTGTCCTATTCGCGCGGCGACAATGGCGTCGTCAGCCGTAACCGCGACTACACGCCCACGTCCAACGGACCTCGCAACGCCAGCGCCACCGTCCACGGCCAGGGCCCCGCCTACCAGGCCTACCTGAAGAGCCAGGTGATCCCCTTCGTCGAGGGCCGCTTCCGCGCCGATCCGGCCCGACGGGTGCTGCTGGGTCATTCCTACGGCGGCCTGCTGGGCGCGCAGGTCCTGTTCACCGACCCGGCGATGTTCCACGCCTATGTGCTGGGCAGTCCGTCCTTCTGGTTCGACAAGCGCCACATCATGACGATGGAGGCCGACTACGCCCGCACGCACAAGGATTTGCCGGCCGACGTCTTCATGTACGTCGGCGGCTACGAGGCGCCGGGGCCCAGCTCGCGCAACACCTCCGGCCCCGACATGGTCGCTGATGTGAAGACCATGGAGCAGGTGCTGAAGTCGCACGGCTATCCGGGCCTGAAGGTGCGCTCGACCGTGCTTGCGGGCGAGGATCACCTGACCGTAGCCCCGGTCGGCTTTACCCGCGCCCTGATGGCCGTGCTACCGGCCAAGCCCTGATGACGGGATCAATTCACGCCTGTAGCTCCACCCCCTGGATGTGCTAGATCGCCAGCATGAAACGCGCCGTCGAGCACCGTATCGGGGTCCAGGCCCCCGCCGAGATCGTCTGGGAAGTCGTGTCCGAGTTCGAGCGCTGGCACGAGTGGAACCCGCTCTACGTCAAGGCCGCCGGCCAGCTGAAGATCGGCACCGCCCTGACCTTGGAAGAAGCCATCGGCGATCGCCCGGTCAAGGTGATCCAGCCGGTCGTCCAGGACTGGGTGCCGTTCGAGCAGCTGCACTGGCGTTCGCAACGCCTGGGCGGCTTCGTCACGGCCATCCGCTATCTGGAAGTCGAGAACATGGGCCCTGGCAACGCCACCTTCTCGAACGGCGAGCTGTTCATGGGCCTCCTGGTCAAGTGGATCTCCAAGGACGAGCGCCGCGCCCTGAAGGCGGCCTTCACGGCCATGGGCGAGGCGGTGCGCGACCGCGCCGAGGCCCTCTGGCAGGCGCGCGCGGCCGCCCCATCTGAAGCCGGATGATCGACGATCTCTACAGCGCCCGCATCCTGACGCTCGTGGCCAACATGCCGCGGGCCGGGCGCCTGGCCGCGCCCGACGCGAGCGCCGACCGCACGGCCAAGCTGTGCGGCAGCCGGATCATCGTCGACGTCGTGGTCGAGGACGGCAAGGTCGCCGACTTCGCCCAGGAGGTCACGGCCTGCGCCCTGGGCCAGGCCAGCGCCGCGGTGCTGGGCGCCCATGTGATCGGGGCGGACCTCGCCGAACTTGAGTTGGCCCGCGACGCCCTGGCCGCTATGCTGAAAACGAACGGTCCGCACCCTGCGGGCCGCTTTGCGGAGCTCGCCGTGCTGGAGCCGGTCAAGGACTATCCCGCCCGTCACGCCTCGACGCTTCTGGCGTTCGAGGCCGCGGTCGAGGCTGTCCGTAAGGCCACAGGGTCGACCCAAACGCGAACTAGCAGCGCCGGCGCCGCTTGATCGGTTTCTCGCGGGTGCGATAAGTGCCCGACTCCGTTCGCGAAAGCGCCGGCATGAGCCTTTATCACCGCGTCGTCGACTTCGGCCTGCGCGCCTACAAGTTGACGCTCTCGCCTCTCATCGGGCGCCAGTGCCGCTATCTGCCGACCTGTTCGGAGTATGCGGCCCAGGCGCTCAAGGATCACGGACCCGCCAAGGGGTCCTGGCTCGCTCTGCGACGGATTTGCCGATGCAATCCGTTCGGGGGCTGGGGATACGACCCGCCGCCCCCGCCGCGCGAGCCGCGCAAGTGGATGTGTGAAGAATGATCGATCTGGTTTTCCCCGACGGCTCCTCCCGTCAGTACCCCGACGGCTCGACGGGGCGGGACGTGGCCGCGGCCATTTCCAAGTCGCTTGAGAAGAAGGCCCTGCTGATCAAGCTGGACGGCCAGGTGCTGGACCTCGACCGCGCCCTGACGCCCGACCTGCTGACCGGCGAGCGCAAGTTCGAGATCCTGACGCGCGACGCGCCCGAGGCCCTCGACACCATCCGCCACGACACCGCCCACGTGCTGGCCGAGGCCGTGCAGGAGCTGTTCCCCGGCACCCAGGTGACGATCGGCCCGAACGTCGAGGACGGCTTCTACTACGACTTCGCCCGCGACGAGCCGTTCAGCCTGGACGACCTGGCGACGATCGAAAAGCGCATGAAGGAGATCGTCGACCGCGACGAGAAGATCACGCGCGAGGTCTTGGACCGCGACGAGGCCATCAAGCACTTCGACGAGATCGGCGAGCAATACAAGGCCCAGATCATCCGCGACCTGCCGGGCACGGACACGATCACGGTCTATCGCCAGGGGAACTGGAAGGACCTTTGCCGCGGCCCGCACCTGCCGTCGACCAAGCATGTGGGCAAGGCCTTCAAGCTGACCAAGCTGGCCGGCGCCTACTGGCGCGGCGACCAGAACAACGCCCAGCTGCAACGGATCTACGGCACGAGCTGGGCCTCGGAGGCCGACCTCGAAGCCTATCTGAAGCGCATTGAGGAAGCCGAGAAGCGCGACCACCGCAAGTTGGGCAAGTCGCTGGGTCTCTTCCACATGCAGGAAGAGGGCCGGGGCATGGTCTTTTGGCATCCCAAGGGCTGGAAGCTGTGGCAGAACCTCGAAGCCTACATGCGCCGCAGCCTCGACCGCGCCGGCTATATCGAGGTCAAGACGCCCCAGGTCCTGGACAAGACCTTCTGGGAAAACTCCGGCCACTGGGACAAGTACCGCGCCAACATGTTCGTCTGCGAGACGGTCGAAGGCGAGATCCTGTCCCTCAAGCCGATGAACTGCCCGGGCCACGTGCAGATCTGGAACGTCGGCCAGCGTTCGTACCGCGAACTGCCGATGCGCATGGCCGAGTTCGGCGCCTGCCACCGCTACGAGCCGTCGGGCGCCCTGCACGGCCTGATGCGGGTGCGCGCCTTCACCCAGGACGACGCCCACATCTTCTGCCGCGAGGACCAGATCGTCGAGGAGACCGAGCGCTTCATCCGTCTGACGCGGATGATCCACGCCGATCTCGGCATGACGACCAAGTACGTCGCCCTGGCCACGCGTCCGGAGCTGCGCGCCGGCACGGACGAGTTCTGGGACAAGGCCGAGGGCATGCTGGCCGAGGCCGCGCGCCTGGCTGGCGTCGAGCCGGTGATCGCCGAGGGCGACGGCGCCTTCTACGCGCCCAAGCTCGACTTCATCGTCCAGGACGCCATCGGTCGCGAATGGACCTGCGGCACGCTGCAACTCGACTACGTTCTACCGGAACGTTTGGGCGCCGAGTACGTTGCCGAAGATGGATCCAAGAAGCGGCCGGTGATGCTGCATCGCGCGATCCTGGGGTCGTTCGAGCGGTTCATCGGTATTCTATTGGAAAACTACGCGGGCCACCTGCCGCTTTGGCTGGCGCCGACGCAAATCGTTGTGGCGACGATTACGTCGGACGCTGACGATTACGCGCGCACTGTCGTTGAGCGGTTGACGGCAGCGGGATTGCGCGCGGAGGTCGACCTGCGTAACGAGAAGATCAATTACAAGATTCGCGAGCACAGTCTCGCCAAGGTTCCTGTGATCGCGGTGGTCGGACGTAAGGAAGCGGAGACGGGGCAAGTGGCCCTGCGGCGCCTGGGCGGCGAGGGTCAGCAGATCCTTTCGCTCGACGAAGCGCTGTCCATCCTCGTCCAGGAAGCCACGCCCCCCGACCTCGCTCGCGCCCGCGCGCCGCAATCCACGCGGGAGCCTGTCCAGGTCTGACATGAACAGCATTCTCCCGTCCTTTACGGTGCTCGCCGCAGGCGCGCGTCCCGCCAAGCCCTTGGTCTCGGTGGTGATGGTCGTCTATTGGACGGGAGAAGCGCTGGTCGAAAGCATCCGCCACGTGCTGGCCGAGCCGATGGTCGACGAGTTCGTCATCGTCGACAACGGCTCGCCGCCGGAAGACGTCGACATGCTGCGGGCGCTGGGCCTGACCGAGCCGCGCGTCCAGTTGGTGCAGGGCCACGGCAATGTCGGCTTCGCCAAGGGCGCCAATCTCGGCGCCTCGGTGGCGCAGGGCGAATACCTGATCTTCCTCAATCCCGACGCCAACCTGCAACCCGACTGCGTGCCGTCCATGGTCTCGGCCTTCCGCGGCCAGCCGGTGCCGACCGTGATGGGCGCTCGGGTCATGAATATCGACGGCACCGAGCAACGGGGCGGCCGCCGCGGCGAAGTGACGCCGGTCACCACACTGCTCAGCCTGTCGCAGCTCAGCCAGAAGGTTGCGCGCTTCAAGCGCTTCGAGATCCACCGCGAACACGAGCCGCTGCCGGCCGAGCCGACCCAGATGCCGACCATCTCCGGCGCCTGCTTCGCCCTCCGGCGTTCGGATTTCGATTCCCTGGCCGGCTTCGATGAAGGCTATTTCCTGCACGTCGAGGACGTCGACCTGTGCTGGCGTGCTCGCCAGGCCGGGGGGCAGGTGCTGTTCCATCCGAACGCGCGGGTCATTCACCTGGGCCACACCAGCCTGGAACATCCGGTCAAGGTCGAGTTCCACAAGGGCGTGGGCCTGGCGCGCTATTTCATCAAGCGGGCCGACAACATCCAGCGCTACGTGCTGGCGGTGATGCTGGCCCCGCTGATCCTGGGCCTGTCGGTCTGCCGCCCCGCGATCAACGCCCGCCTGCGCAAGGGCTAGTCGCCGATCGGCCGGTCCAGCCGGCCGGCATAGCCGAAGATCACGCCCAGCCACGGATGGGCGACCAGCACGCTGAAGCGGTAGGCTCCGTCGCGCTCGAAGATCCGCGCCCGGCTGCGCGGCGCCCAGGCGGAGGGCAGGGGCAATGGGCCCAGCCGCCAGCCCTCGAAGATCCAGCAGAAGCCGTCCGCATAGGGCTCGGCATGGAAGCGGTAGGTTAGCAGGCCGACCGTCTCCTCGAAGGCGTGCGGGTCGTCGGCCGCCGGGGCGACGCGCGAGGTGAAGGTCCGATCGCCGAACCGGCGCGTCCAGGCTTCGTCGCCGGCGGCCAGGGGCGCGATCTCAACCGTCGTGTCGTGGACGCCGGGGCCCGGCAGGTCCTGCAATCGCCGGACAAGGGCGGCGACACCGCGGTCGCCCCGCGCCCGGGCCCGACCGTGAAGGCTCACCGCCCGCCGGCCCTGGTGGGCGGCGCGCACCTCGGCGGGAAGGTCCGCGAAGGCCTCGCCCAGCGCGCGCGGGAAGAGGCCATGGCTCATGCCGTCGGCGGTTCCAGCACGAAACGGGTCCGCTGGGCCGGTGTCGGGACCATGCAGGTCGAGCGCTTGCCCATCAGCCGATAGCGGTTGGCGGCCAGCCAATCGTATCCGCCGTCCAGCCAGGTCTTGGGCAGCAGGCCGACCACGGCCGCCAGTCCCGACCACGGCGCGCCCAGCCGGCGCAGCAGGGCCAGGATCGCGGCGCTCTTCTCAAGGGCCTTGCCGTCGTCGAGATAGAGGAAGCTGGCCGGATGGTCCGGATCGATCCCATGGGCGATCGCCAGAGCCCGGCCATAGTCCGACTGGATCGGCGTGAAGCGCATGATCCCCTTGCGGTCGATGGCCAGCACCGCCCGCACCGAGCCCGAGCACAGGTTGCACACCCCGTCGAACAGCCACAGCGGCTCTGGCGCGGTTACGGGTGCGCTCATGGGCGGGGCTCCAGGCATTCGCGCTTCAGGGCCTGCAAGGCGGCGGGCACGTCGCGCCGCATGGCCGCCGCCGCCATGCCGGCCGGCAGGCCGAACGGCGCGCTGACCTTGTTCTCGTAGACCACCCGGGTGGCGGCCCCGTCGTCCAGCGGGCTCAGCAGCCACTGGCCCTCGCAGTCGTCGATGTCGCCGCCGATGCAGCGGAAGCCGATGCGCCGGCCCGGCTCCAGCTCCAGCCGCGACACCGAGCGCAGCATCGGCGAGAACAGGCCGCGCTTGATCCAGTGCTCGCGGGTCTCGGTCCGGCCGTCGGGCGAGCGCTCCAGCACCGTGCAGCGCTTGACGCTGGGCGTCATGCGCTCGGCCAGGCGGCAGTCGAGGATGGTGCGCCATACGCGCTCGGGCGGGGCGGGAATGTCGATCGCCGCCCGCACCTCGCCGCGTCCGTCGGCCCCGGCCCGCACCTTGGCCGTCACGCCGCCCGCCATGTCGCCGCCCGCGACCGCCGGAGGCGTCGCGGCCAGCCAGATCAGGGCGAGGGCCAGGCCATGCATGGACCTACGCTAGAAGGTTTCCACCCTCGCGGGAAAGCCGCTTTCGCGCTTCAGCGCTTCAGCGTGGCCGCGCCGCCTGCGTGCCAGGCCCAGGCATGCTCGATGATGTCGTCCAGCCCATACCGCGGGGTCCAGCCAAGCAGCTCGCGCGCCTTGCTGTTGTCGGCCACCAGGCTGGGGGCGTCGCCGTCACGGCGCGGGGCCGGCTCGAGCGGGAAGGGACGGTTCGAGCGGCGTTCGATGGCGCCGATCAGTTCCTTGACCGTGGTGCCCGTGCCGGTGCCCAGGTTGAACGCCGCGCTCTCCTTGTCCGCCAGCAGCCACTTCAGCGCCGCCACGTGGGCGTCCGCCAGGTCCAGCACGTGGATGTAGTCGCGCACGCAGGTGCCGTCGCGGGTGTCGTAGTCGCTGCCGAACAGCATGAACTTGTCGCGCTCGCCGCGCGCCGCGGCGATGGCCAGGGGGATGGCGTGGGTCTCGGGTTCGTGCTTCTCGCCGATGCGGCCTTCCGGGTCGGCGCCGGCGGCGTTGAAATAGCGCAGCGCCACCGAGCGGAAGCCCTTGTAGCGGTCCATGTCGCGCAGGATCTCCTCGACCATCAGCTTGCTGCGGCCGTACGGATTGAGCGGCGCCTGCGGATGGCTTTCGTCCATCGGCACCCGCACCGGCGCGCCGTAGGTGGCGCAGGTCGACGAGAACACCAGCTTGTTGACGCCCGCGCGGCGGGCGGCCTCGATCAGGGTGATCGCGCCGCCGACATTGTTGCCGTAGAACGGACCGGGCTCGGCGACCGAGAAGCCGACCTCGATGAAGGCGGCGAAGTGGATCACCGCCGCGGGCCTGTGCTTGGCGAAGACCTCGTCGAGGCGGGCGGCGTCGTTGATGTCGCCCACTTCCAGCGGACCCCACTGGACGAAGCTTTTCCAGCCGTTCGACAGGTTGTCGTAGACCACGGGCGTGTAGCCGGCCTCGGCCAGTCGCAGGCAGGTATGCGAGCCGATATAGCCCGCGCCGCCGGCCACGAGGATGGCTTGGCTCAAGGTCGCGCTCCGATTTCCATTATGAGTCCGCAGGTTGCCCCGCCCTCCTTCTTGGCGCGGGATCGGGCGGGGTCAAGGGGGTAGGCCAGATCAGAAGGCCTCGGCCAGGATCGTCCCGTCGGGCATCAGGGCCGCGCGCTTCAGGCCGCTGGAGGCGAAGGGCATGGCGACATTGCCGTCGCGGTCCACCGACACCAGGCCGCCGTGGCCGCCCAGGTCGGCGACGCCCTGGATGGCGCCGGCCGCCGCCTCGTCCAGGTCCTGGCCGCCGAAGCGGATGCGGTGGGCGATCTGCGCGCCTACGGCCGTGCGGATGAAATACTCGCCCTGGCCGGTGCACGACACCGCCGCCCAGTCGTCGGCCCAGGCTCCGGCGCCGATGATCGGGCTGTCGCCGACCCGGCCGGGCAGCTTGCCGAACACGCCGGCGGTCGAGGTGGCGGCGGCCAGGCGGCCGTCCTGGTCCAAGGCCACGCAGCCGACGGTGCCGGTGGGCAGGCCGCCCATGGGAGAGGAGGGCGGGGCGTTGTCCTCGAAGGCGCCGGCGCGGGTGTAGTAGGTCTCGGGATCCGAGATCGTCTCCAGGCCCTGGGCGCGGGCGAAGGCCATGGCGCCCTCGCCGGCCAGCATCACGTGCGGGGTCTGGTCCATCACCGCCCGGGCGGCGCGGATCGGGCTGGCGAAGCCTTGCAGCGCGGCCACCGAGCCGGCGCGGCTGGTGGCGCCGTCCATCAGGCTGGCGTCCAGCTCGTACTCGCCGTCGGCGTTGGGCGAGGCGCCCTTGCCGGCGATGTAGAGGCCCGAGGCCTCCAGGGCCGCCACGGTCTCGACCACCACGTCCAGGGCGCTGGCGCCCGCCGCCAGCCGCTCGCGGCCGGCCTCGATCAGGCCGCGCATGTGGGCGATCTCGACCGAGTAGTCATGGCCGCGCTTGGCGCCGGCGCCGCCGTGCAGGGCGAGGGTAAAACGTTTGTTTGACATTTGGCTTTCTCGGCCGTGCGGCGTGGGTTAGCGTCGGGTTTCTAAAGCGCAACAGCCAAAAGTGTGAGCGGTTTTGGCGGCCGTTGCGCGCTCTTAAAACCAAGAAATGCGGGAGAAGCGAGATGAAGGCGGTGCTCAGCAAGGCGGTCGGCGGACCCGAGACCCTGGTGCTGGAAGACCTGCCCGATCCGGTCCCCGCGCCCGGCCAGGTGCTGATCGACGTCAAGGCCTGCGGGGTCAACTATCCCGACCTGCTGATCATCCAGGACATGTACCAGTTCAAGCCGCAGCGCCCCTTCGCCCCCGGCGGCGAGGTGTCGGGCGTGGTCGCGGCCCTGGGCGAGGGCGTCACCAGCCTGTCGGTCGGCCAGCGGGTGCTGGCGTCGACCGGCTGGGGCGGCATGGCCGACAAGCTGGCCGTCGAGGCCGCGCGCTGCACGCCGATCCCCGACGCCATGCCCTTCGACGAGGCCTCGGCCTTCATCCTGACCTACGGCACCTCGTACTACGCCCTGAAGGACCGCGGCTTCCTCAAGCCGGGCCAGACCCTGCTGGTGCTCGGCGCGGCCGGGGGCGTGGGCCTGGCCGCGGTGGAGCTGGGCAAGGCCATGGGCGCGCGGGTCATCGCCGCCGCCTCCAGCCAGGAGAAGGTGGACCTGGCCATCTCACGCGGCGCCGACGCCGGCGTCGTCTACGCCCGCGGCCCGTTCGACAAGGACGGCCAGAAGGCCCTGGCCGACCAGCTGAAGGCCGCCTGCGGGCCCAATGGCTGGGACGTGGCCTACGACGCGGTCGGCGGGGACTATTCCGAAGCCACCATCCGGGCCGCCGGCTGGGGCGGCCGCATGCTGGTGATCGGCTTCCCGTCGGGCATCCCGAAAATCCCGCTGAACCTCACCCTGCTGAAGTCGTGCGACATCGTCGGCGTGTTCTGGGGCGCGGCCGTGGCCCGGGACCCGGCCGGCCACGCCGCCAATGTCCGCGAGCTGATGGACCTCTACGCCGCCGGCAAGATCAGGCCGTACGTCTCCGAGCGCTTCCCGCTGGAGAAAGCCGGCGACGCCATCGCCCACCTGGCCAGCCGCAAGGCCATGGGCAAGGTCGTGGTGACGGTGGAGTAGGGCTCCGTCAACGCCGCCTCGCACCTACTGCGTCATCCCGGAAGCGGCGCAGCCGTTATCCGGGACCCAGGCGACTTGGCGCGGCGTTAATCGCCGCTGCCCGTCCGCTCGGTTCGGCGTTGTGCGCACGGCGCCTGGGGCCCGTGCTCTCGCTTGCGCTTGGCCGGGATGACGGGGCGGTCGTGGTTAAGTCTTCGCAAATCACCTGCCTGCCGTCCCGTTCTGAAACAACAGTAAAATCATACGGTTAAACGGTCGGTAAGGACGTCCCTTAGCAAAGCGGTGAGATCAACTGAGCTATTGCTGCTCTTCGAATAGTCGGAGGCGGCGTTCAGATGTTCCTTCCTGCTCGCGACGCGTTTCCCGTGGAGACGCGCCGCCCGTACCGTATGAACCGGCGTCCCGAGGAGCGCGTGAAGGTGCTCGGGGGCGAGATGGATCTCGTGCGCCCCGAGGAGGTCTTCCACTTCGTGGCGGGCCGGATCGCGGGCGGCAAGGGCGCGATCGTCGCCAACCACAACCTGCACAGCCTGTATCTGCTGCAGAAGGACCCGCAGGTCGTCGACTTCTTCAAGGCCGCCGAACTGATCGAGGTCGACAGCGTGCCGCTGATCTTCTGGGCGCGCATCGTCGGCCGGGCCAGCCGCCGCTTCCACCGCTGCACCTATCTCGACTGGCGCAACGACTTCTGGGCCCGCGCCACCAAGGAAAACTGGAAGGTGTTCTTCGTCGGCGGCGCTCCGGGCGTGGCTGATGCGGCGCTGGAAAACATCCGCCGCGACTGGCCGAACGCCCAGGTCGAGAGCCATCAGGGCTATTTCGACGTCACCGATGGCTCGGCGGAAAACGAGGCGGTGGTCGCCAGGATCAAGGCCTACAAGCCCGACATCCTGTTCGTCGGCATGGGCATGCCGCGCCAGGAGAAGTGGCTGCTGGAAAACCACAAGAAGCTCGACCCCTGCGTCGGCTTCACGGTCGGCGGCGCCTTCGACTACGAGGCCGGGGTGCAGCTGGCCGCACCGCGCTGGATGGGCCAGGTGGGCATGGAATGGCTGTTCCGGCTGATGGCCGATCCCGAGCGGCTGTTCACCCGCTACTGCGTCGAGCCCTGGCACCTGTTCGGTCCGGCCATGGTCGATGCGCGCAACGCCCTTGCGCGGCAGCTGAAGCCGGGCAAAAAGAAGAACGCCGTTCCGCCGGAGGCCGCCTATCGGCGCGCCACCGATCTCGCGCTCAAGCCTTAACCTGACGTCCGTGGGGGACCCATGGGTTTGAAGATCGAAAAGAAGCCGCGTCGTCGCGCCGCCGAGCGGCCCAACGCCTGGCAGCGGGTCTGCGCCATCTTCGGCCTGGCCGGCCTGGTGCTGGCCTGGGCGGTGATGCTG
The DNA here is from genome assembly GCF_002858925.1 of Caulobacter zeae. Taxonomy (GTDB): domain Bacteria; phylum Pseudomonadota; class Alphaproteobacteria; order Caulobacterales; family Caulobacteraceae; genus Caulobacter; species Caulobacter zeae. Next base: position 3,651 of record NZ_PJRS01000008.1, on the reverse strand, counting down.
GTTCCGTGCGCCCTGTGGCTGCTGTTCAGCCTGGTCGTTCGCCGCCCTCAGGGGCGCTCGCCGTTCGGCCGCGCCTCGGCCGCTGACGCCGCGTAAGGCTGGCCGCACGCGGCGGCCCGTCCCATGATCCTCCCGCGTAAAGCGGCCCGCCTCCAGAGGCCGCGCGCCAAAAGGGAGGACGCCGCATGGCCGGACGTCTGGACGGCAAGGTCGCCGTCGTCACCGGAGCCTGCTCGGGCATAGGCCTGGGAACCGTCGAACTGTTCGTCGCCCAAGGCGCGAAGGTCGTCGCCGCCGACCTGCAGGCCGAAAAGGGCGCGATCCTCGAGCAGCGTTTCCCCGACGCGGTGCGCTTCGCGCGCTGCGACGTCACCGTCGAGGACGACATCGCCGCCGCCATGGGCCTGGCGACGCAGGCCTTCGGCGGGCTCGACATCCTGTTCAACAACGCCGGCCATGGCGGCGCCCACAACGGCGTGGCCGACATGACCGGCGAGGCCTGGGACGCCACCTTCGCCGTGCTGCTGCGCGGCCCGGTGCTGGGCATGAAGCACGCCCTGCCGGCCATGCGGGCGAAGGGCGGCGGCTCGATCATCAACACCGCCTCGATCGCCGGCCTGCAGGCGGGCTTCGGGCCGCTGGCCTATTCCTCGGCCAAGGCGGCGGTGATCCACATGACCCGCTGCGCGGCGGCCGAACTGTCGCCGCTGGGCGTGCGGGTCAACGCCATCTGCCCGGGCCTGATCGCCACCTCGATCTTCGGGGCCTCGATCGGCCTGCCACGCGCGGTCGCCGACCAGATGGCCGCGCGGGTGGCCGAGGTCGGGCCCAAGATCCAGCCCATCGCCAAGGCCGGCCTGCCCGAGGACATCGCCGCCGCCGCCCTCTATCTGGCCGGCGACGACAGCGCCTTCGTCAGCGGAACCCACATCGTCGTCGACGGCGGCATCACCATCGGTCCGCGCAGCAGCTGGGACACGCGCACGCCCTCGCCGATCCTGGCGGCCATGGGCGTCTCGCCCGAGCAGGCGCAGGCCATGCGCGCGACGATGATCGCGGGCCAGGCGGCTGAGTAGCGGCGCTCATCCCTCCCGGCAGGCTTCGAGCAGAGCTTCGCGCAGCCGACGGTGTCCGGGGTCGAAGTCACGCCGCGCATGCCACGCCATGACCAGCGGAATGGGAGCGACCTCGAACGGTACGTCGGTGACGACCAGGTCGCCGGACGGTGAGGCCGGAAGACTGCGCCGCGCCGCCGTCAGCACCAGGTCGGCGCCGTCGATCAGGGCCGGCGCCACCGACCAGTGCGGCAGGGTGACGGCGATGCTTCTCGCCCGGCCAGCGGCGGCCAGCGCGATGTCGACCTCGCCGACATCGCGCGGCGAGGCGGCCACGGCGACGTGGGGTCTCGCCAGATAGGCTTCCAGCGTCATCGGCGCGGGCCCTGCGCGACGGTCATGCAGACAGGCGAAGTGGTCGTTCAGCAGCGGCGCGAACGACAGGCCCTCGGCCACGGACTTGTCGCGGTCCGGATAGACGCCCACCGCCAGGTCGATCTCGCCGGCCTCGAGGGCGGCGAGAGCGGCTCGGCGACCCAGGGCCAGCAGGCTGAGCTGCGTTCCCGGCGACCGGCGCCGCAGCTCCCGCGTCAGCGACGGCAGCAGGGCCTCGGCGGCGTAGTCGGACATCGACAGGTGGAAGTGCCGTTTCTGAGCGCCCGGCGCGCCTTCTGGGTCGCCCAGCACGCCGCCGATGACGCCCAGAGCCTCTCGCAAGGGTCCTGCGATCTCCATGGCCCGGGCCGTGGGCTCCAGCCGCCCGTCGACGCGTACGAGGATCGGATCGTCCAGCAGGTGGCGAAGCCGGCTGAGCGCGTGGCTCACCGCCGGCTGGGATCGATTGATGCGCAGGGCGGCGCGGGTGACGTGCCGCTCGGCCAGAAGGGCGTCGAGCACGACCAGAAGGTTCATGTCGACACCGTGAAGATCATTCGTCGTGCGCATGTTGTTCATGCTGACAGATCATTTCCATTCGCTCAATCGATGGCGGATCTTTGTGGCCGAGCAGAATGGAGCTGAACATGACCATCGTCGGCGACAATGACCTGGGGCTGACGCACGTGGCCCTGGTGGTTCGCGATCTCGATCGCAGCCGCAGGTTCTACGAGACGTTCGCCGGCCTGCGGATGGTTCACGCACGCGAGGCGGGCGGGGCGATCCAACGTGTGGCCTGGATGGCCGACCGCCACGGCGCCTTCGCGGTCGTGCTGGTGGAGTCGTGCGAGCTCAATGACACGCCGCTTGGCCCGTTCGGTCACCTGGGCCTGGCCTGCGCCACGCGGGACGAAGTCGATCGCCTCTGCGCGCTGGCCCAGGCCGAGGGCGTGCTGCGCTCGCCGCCCGTCGATGGCGGCCAGCCGGTCGGCTATTGGGCCTATGTCGCCGATCCCGACGGCAACACGCTGGAAGTGTCGTTCGGCCAGAAGATCCGCTTCAGCGCCTCGGGAGAGGCGTCGTTTCAGCGGCCGTAGAAGTCGGCGTACCAGGCCGCGAAGCGCTTGAGGCCTTCCTCGACGCCGACCGTGGGCCTGTAGCCGGTCAGGGCGTGCAGCTTGGAGACGTCGGCATAGGTGGCCGGCACGTCGCCCGGCTGCATCGGCAGGAACACCTTTTCCGCCTGGCGGCCGATGGCGGCCTCCAGGGCCGCGATCATGTCCATCAGGCCGACCGGGTTGCTGTCGCCGATGTTGTAGACCTCGTGCCCGCCGCGCGGCGGCGGGTTGTCGAGCACGCCGACGATGCCGTCGACGATGTCGTCGATATAGGTGAAGTCGCGGGCCATTCTGCCCTCGCCATAGACCTCGATCGGCTCGCCGCGCAGGATCTTCTGGGTGAAGCTGAAATAGGCCATGTCCGGCCGGCCCCAGGGGCCATAGACCGTGAAGAACCGCAGGCCGGCCTGCGGGAAGCCGTAGAGGCTGGCGTAGCTTTGGCTGATAAGCTCGCACGAGCGCTTGGTGGCCGCGTACAGCGACACCGGCGCCTCGGCCGGATCGGTTTCCTTGAAGCCCTCGCCGGCCAGCGGCCGCTCGCCGTAGACGCTGCTGGACGAGGCGTAGACCAGGGCCTCGACCCCGCCGTGGCGGCAGGCCTCCAGCACCGACAGGTGGCCGGCCAGGTTCGAGCGCTCGTAGGCGAAGGGGTTGTCGATCGAGTAGCGCACCCCGGCCTGGGCGGCCAGGTGGACGATCCGCCGGGCCCCCGACGATTTCACGAGCGCCAGCAGGTCCTCGTGCTCGGCGATGTCCATGCGGATCATCGAAAAGCCCGGGCGGCCCTCGAGGCGCGCGGCGCGGGCGGCCTTCAGGGCAGGGTCGTAATAGGCGTTGAAGACGTCGACGCCGATCACCGTTTCGCCGCGCGCCAGGAGGCGCTCGACCACGTGCATGCCGATGAAGCCGGCCGCGCCGGTGACGATGACGGGGCCGGCGCTCACGCCCCGCGCCCCACCGAGGCGTAGGTGAAGCCGTGGCGGACCATTTCATGCGGCTTGTAGATGTTGCGCAGGTCGACGACGACCGGGGCGGCCAGCAGGGTCTTGAGGCGCTCCAGGTCCAGGGCCCGGAACTGGTCCCACTCGGTGAGGATCAGCAGC
>NZ_PJRS01000009.1 GCF_002858925.1 Caulobacter zeae | reverse complement strand
GATGCCGGTGACGACGGTCAGGAAGATCACCGGGGCGATGACCATCTTCACCAGCTTGATGAAGGCGTCGCCCAGCGGCTTCAGGTCGGCCCCGAACTTGGGCCAGAAGTGACCGATCAGCGCCCCGGCCACGATGGCGACCAGCACCTGGACGTAGAGGTGCGTGTACCAGGGCCCCTGGCGAGGCGGCGGCGCGCCGGCGGGGGTCGTCTGCGGGATCATCGATGGCCTCCCCGGCCGTCGTCGCCGATCCCGACGCCGCTGCGGCCACGCTCTAGATGTCGCCGCCTCGCGATGCGGGGCAAGCGTTTTCGGGCGTGGCCGGGAGGGGCCTTACGACTTGGGCTTCTTGGATTTCACGCTGGGCCAGGCGGCGGCGTATTCCTCGGGCGTCAGCTTGCGCATCGCCGAAACGCGGTAGCTGCGCGAGGAGCCGGTGACCTCGGGCACGATCACCGAGGCGTCGAGCGGCGAGCAGATCCACGAGCCGCCGCGCGACTTGATGCCGATGCGGTTGGCGACGTCGAGGTCGAAGGGCGTGTTCAGCAGGGTCAGCTGGAAGGCTTCCTTGCGGCCAAGGTCGACATTGAGCGTGCGGTCGTCGACGACCTGGTAGCCGCGGATCTGGTCGGCGAAGAAGCAGCGGTCCGCCGTGCCGGGCTTGGCCTTCGCGGCCGGAGCCGGGGTTTCGGCGAGCGCCGGGGCGACGAGGCCGGCGGCCAGGCCGAGCGCGCAGGCGAGAAGAGCGGGACGGTGCATGTCGAAGGCCTCCTGATCGGACCAGCCTCTACTATAGCGCGACGGGGTCTCCGCTGTATTGCCGTTTGTAGGCCGATTGCGGCGAAATCAGGCGGCCTGCCGCGACAGGTCCTCGATCCAGGCGTCGAGATCGGCCACGGCGCGGCGCACGCCCTCGCGCAGGCGCGCCAGCGGGGCGGCCAGGGGCTGGCCCTCGATGCAGGCGGTCTCCAGTTCGGCGGCGTCGCGCGACAGGCGCATGAAGCCGAGGATCCCGGCCGAGCCGGCCAGGCGGTGGGCGTCCTCGCGAAGGGCCTCGAGGCTTTCGTCCTGCAAGCGCTCGAGCAGCTGCTGGCGCAGCATGTCGGCCAGCCGTGCGACCCGGGCCGCGCCCATGGCCGCGGCGAGGGCGTCGCGGGCGGCGGCTTCGTCGTCGGTCTCGACCGCCGGGGCGCCCATGGCGGCGGCGTTGGCCAGGTGCAGGGCCAGGGCCTGGTCGAGGTCGCGCTCGCTCAGCGGCTTGAGCAGGTGGCCGACCATGCCCGCTTCGAGGCAGGCGGCGATCTGCTGGGGGGCGCCGTTGGCGGTCAGGGCCACGATCGGCGAGAGGGTCAGGCCGCGCCGGCGTATCTCGCGGGTGGCGGTCAGGCCGTCGATCACCGGCATGTGCACGTCCATCAGCACCAGATCGAAGGTGGAGCGCTCCAGGGCCTTCACCGCCTGGGCGCCGTCGGCGGCGGTCTCGACCACGCAGCCGCGCCGGCCCAGCAGCTCGCTGAACAGCTCGCGGTTCAGCTCGACGTCGTCGACCAGCAGGATCCGGCGGCCGGGGAAGGCGGCCCGGCCGGAAGCCTCGACCGGCGCGACGGCGGTCGGGGTCTGGGCCAGGGGCAGTTCGATCTCGAAGGCGAAGGTCGAGCCTTCGCCCAGCTCGCTTTCCACCCAGATGCGGCCCTCCATCAGCTCGAGCAGTTCGCGCGAGATGGCCAGGCCAAGCCCCGTGCCCCCGAAGGTGCGGGTGATCGAGCTGTCGGTCTGGGAGAAGCGCTTGAACAGGCGGTCCAGCTTGTCGGGCGCGATGCCGACGCCCTGGTCGATGACGCTGATGCGAAGGGCGGCGCGGCCATCGGCGTGGCCGAGGACCTCGACCTGTGTCGTCACCGAGCCGTGGCGGGTGAACTTCACGGCGTTGGACAACAGGTTCAGCAGGATCTGGCGCAGGCGGTGACGGTCGCCGACGTACCAGCCGTCGAGGTCGCCGACCATGCGCAGGTCGACCTGGTGCTCGTCGGCCTGGGGCTCGACCATGGCCGTGGTCTCGACCAGCATTTCCTTGAGGGCGAAGGGCGCGCTTTCGAGGGTGACGGCGCGGGCCTCGAGCTTGGAGAAGTCGAGGATGTCGTTGATCAGGGCGTTGAGGGCCTCGCCGGCCCCGCGCACCCGCTCGGCGCGGCGGCGGTCCTCGGCGGCCAGGTTCGGGCTCTCGGCCAACAGGCGCGAGAAGCCGATCACCCCGTTCAGCGGCGTGCGCAGCTCGTGGCTCATATTGGCCAGGAACTCGGCCTTGGCGTGGTTGGCTTCCTCGGCGGCGTCGCGGGCCGAGGCCAGCTGGGTGGCCATGGCGGCCAGTTGCAGGGTCTGGTGCTCCAGGGCCTCCTGGGCCTCGACGCGGGCCGTCTGGTCCTGGACCTGGGCGATGAAGTGCTTGGGCGAGCCGTCGGGCGCGCGGACCAGCGACACCGACAGGTGCACCCAGACGATGCGCCCTTCCTTGTGGATGTAGCGCTTGTCCATGCCGTAGCTGGGGATCTCGCCGGCCACCAGCTGGCCCAGCAGGGCCAGGTCCTTGTCGAGGTCGGCGGGGTAGGTGATCGTCTGGAAGTCGGTCGCCAGCATCGCCGCCTCGTCGTAGCCGACGATGTCGCAGAAGGCGGCGTTGATCTTGTTGAAGGCGCCGTCGAGCGTGACCAGCGCCATGCCCACCGAGGCGTGGTGGAAGGCGGTCTCGAACTCCTCCATCTGCGCCTTGCGGGCGCTGATGTCGTGCATCAGGGCGGTGAACTGCCAGCCGTCGGCGCTGCGCGCGGCGCTGATCGCCAGTTCGACCGGAAAGACTTCGCCGTCACGCCGTTGGGCCGAGATCTCGATGCGCTGGTCGAGCACGGCGCCGCGTCCGGTGGCGAGGAACTGGGTCAGGCCCTCGTCGTGGGCCTGGCGCAGGCCGGCGGGGATGATCAGGTCGGAAAGCCGCCGCCCCTGGGCTTCGGCGGCGGTCCAGCCGAAGGTGCGTTCGGCGAAGCGGTTCCAGTCGGTGACCACGCCGGCCTGGTCCATGGTGACGATGGCCTGGTAGGCGTCGGCGATCACCCGCCGGGCGCGGGCCTCGCTGGCTTCCAGCTTGCGGCGCAGGGCGCGCTCGTCGGTGATGTCGCGCAGCACGCCGAAGACGGCGATCACCCGGCCGTCCTCGTCCAGTTCGCAGGTGGCGCGCGAATGGCCCTGGCGGACCGAGCCGTCGGCGCGCAGCAGGCGCAGCTCGTGCTCGAGCGCCGCGCGCTCGACCACAACCTGGCGAGCCCTGGCCTCGGCGGCCGCGCGGTCGTCGGGATGGTACATCTCCAGCCAGTTTTCGAAGGTCGGCGTGAAGGTCTCAGGATCGCGGCCGTAGATCCGATAGACCTCGTCCGACCAGGTGATCGTCTGGTTGACGAGGTCGCAGCGCCAGTGGCCCACGCCCGAGATCGCCTCGGTCATGGCCAGCATGCGGCGCTGCTCGACCATGTGGCGTTCGGCCCGGCCCTTTTCCATGCGGGCGACCACGGCGTCGGCCAGCATGCGCAGGCGGTCGAGGTCTTCCTCGGAGGGGCGGGGACGGGGGGCGCTGTCGATGACGCAGAGCGTGCCCAGGTTGTGGCCGTCGCGGTCGCTGAGCACGGCGCCGGCGTAGAAGCGGATGTCCGGCGCGCCGGTGACCAGTGGATTGGCGGAAAAGCGCGGATCGGCGGTGGCGTCCTCGACCACCATCACCGAATGCGGTTCCTGGCGCAGGGCGTGGGCGCAGAAGGCCATTTCGCGCGGCGTGGACTCCGCGTCCAGGCCGTAGCGCGACTTGAACCATTGCCGGTGCTCGTCGACCAGCGAGATCAGGGCGATGGGCGCGTCGAACAGCTCGGCGGCGAAGCCGGTCAGCCGGTCGAAGGCCGGCTCGGGAGCCGTGTCGAGGATGCGGTAGGAGGCCAGGGCCGCCAGGCGATCGGTTTCGAGCATGTTCGGGACGCCGCTATCTCAGGTCGATAACCTGACCCGATACGCCTTCACATCTACTGAACGCTGATATCCGCGCGCTGCGGCCTATTGAAGCAGAAGCGCCGTCCACAAACGAAAACGCGCCTCTCCACGGGGGATGAGGCGCGCGATCGGAAGATCGAAATCGGGAGAGGGCCTCAGGCCGGCTCGTCGTCGACCATCGCCTTGACCAGGTCGACCACGCGACGGCGCAGGCGACGGTCGTTGAGGCGGGGGAAGAGGTCGGCCAGTTCCAGGCCTTCCGGCGTGGCCACGAACTGGGTCATGCGCTGGGCGACGCCGTCGTCCTCGCCGTTGTCGGTCTCTTCCAGGCCGTCGAAGAAGTAGGACACCGGCGACTGCAGCAGGCGGGCGGCGTCGTACAGCTTGCTGGCGCTGATGCGATTGGCGCCGCGCTCGTACTTCTGGATCTGCTGGAAGGTGATGCCCAAGGCGTCGGCGAGCTGCGTCTGGCTCAAGCCGAGGACCTTGCGCCGAATCCGCATGCGGGCGCCGACATAGATGTCGACGGGGTGAGCGACTTCGGCGGTGGGCTTCTGGGTCATGATGATCTCGTCCTCGGCTCCGGTCGGACCGTAGCGGTGCACGTGGCGCGGTTGTTTATGGTCGAGAATAGACCGCTGATCGTATTCCGTCACCTCGCCTCGACGTCGCATGTCGCTAACACGACACAAATGCCGCACCCTTGCGTCGGTCCGCCGACGGAAAGGCATTCGGACTTGACCTTTCGGCCGCCGGGCGGTGTCTGCCGCCCATGATTTTGCAGTCAGGCGCGCGCGTCGCGATCGCCGGAGCCGGCGCTTTCGGCTCGGCGACGGCGCTGATTCTCTCGCGACTCGGGTTCGCGGTGACGGTGTTCGACCCAGCGCCGCCCGGTGAGAACGCCTCGGGCGTGGCCGCCGGCATGCTGGCGCCGGTGGCCGAGGCGGTGTTCGACAAGGTCTCGCGTGGTCACCTGCCGGTGCTGCGGCGAGCCCGTGAGCGCTGGACGGCCTTCGCCCAGGACCTGGGGATCCCGCTGGATCGCGAGGGCCTGGCCATCGAGGGCGACGCGGGCTTCCTAGCCGAGGTCGAGGGGGCGTTGGTCGAGGCCGGCGCGCGGTTCGAACACACGCCGAGCGGCCTCTTCAGCGACGAGGACTGGCGACTCGATGCGCGCCAGGCGCTGGCGACCCTGCGCGAGGCCGCGATCGCGGCCGGCGCGACATTCGACGGCCGTGGCGTGGTCGCCTTCGAGGACGGTCGCGCGACCCTGGACGACGGCGAGGTTTCGGTCTTCGACACGCTGGTGGTCGCCACGGGCGGCGGCGGCCGGGGGCTGGCGCCGGAGCTTGCGGCGCTGACGCCGATCAAGGGCCAGATCCTGCGGCTCGACATCGCCATGGCCGATGGCCCGGTCTTGCGCGGCAAGGGCGTCTACATCGCGCCGGGCCCGAGGCCCGCGGTGGGCGCGACGATGGAGGCGGGGCGCGACGATCGTCAGCCCGACCTGGCCGTGGTCGAACCGCTGCGGATCGCCGCCGAGGCGCTGCGCCCGGAACTGGCGGGCGCGCGGGCCGTGATCGAGGTCGGGGTGCGCGCCTCCACGTCCGACGGCTTGCCGCTGGTGGGGAAGAGCCGGGTTCCCGGGCTGATCCTGGCGGCCGGGGCTCGTCGCAACGGCTGGCTGCTCGCTCCGCTTGTGGCCGACATGGTCGCGGCGTATCTGACGGACGCCGATCCCGGAGAGGACGCGGCCGCCTTCGATCCACGGCGTTTCGAGGGCTAGATAAAGAACGACCAAGCGCAGGGAAGGGACGACATGGCCGGTTTCTGGCTGACCGACGAGCAGGAAGCGATCCGCGAAGGCGTGGCCAAGGTGTGCGCCGCCTTCGACGACGAATACTGGCGGCGGACCGACGAGACCGGAAACTTCCCCGAGGAATTTGTCGCCGCCATAGCCGAAGGCGGCTGGCTGGGCGTGGCCATGCCCGAAAGCGTCGGCGGGGCAGGTCTTGGCCTGACCGAGGCGGCCGTGATGATGCAGACCGTGGCCCAGTCGGGCGCGGGCTTCTCCGGCGCCAGCGCCATCCACCTCAACATCTTCGGCCCGATGCCGCTGGTGAAGTTCGGGACCGACGAGCAGCGCGAACGCCTGCTGCCGCGGATCATCTCGGGCGAGGACAAGATGTGCTTCGCCGTCACCGAGCCCAATTCGGGTCTCGACACCTCCAGCCTGGAGACCAAGGCCGAGAAGGTCGACGGCGGCTATCGCCTGAACGGTCGCAAGATCTGGACGACCGGCGCCCAGCGGGCCAACAAGATCCTGATCATCGCCCGCACCACGCCCAAGGACCAGTGCGCCAAGCCCACCGGGGGCCTCAGCCTGTTCTATACCGACCGCGCGCAGATCGAGGCCAAGCCGATCCCGAAGATGGGTCGCAAGGCCGTCGAGTGTAACATGCTCTTCATCGAGGACCTGTTCGTGCCCCAGGAGGACCTGGTGGGCGAGGAGGGCAAGGGCTTCCAGTATCTGCTGCACGGCCTCAACCCCGAGCGGGTGCTGTTCGCCGTCGAGGCCATCGGCCTGGGGCGGGCGGCGCTGGCCAAGGCCTCGACCTACGCCAAGGAGCGCGTGGTGTTCGGCCGTCCGATCGGCCAGAACCAGGGCGTGGCCCATCCGCTGGCCAAGTCGTGGGCCGAGCTGGAAGCGGCCAACCTGATGGCCTTCAAGGCCGCGGCCCTCTACGACGCCGGCAAGGATTGCGGGGCTGAGGCCAACGCGGCCAAGTATCTGGGCGCGGAAGCCGGCTTCACCGCCTGCGAGGCCTCGGTGCTGGCCCATGGCGGCATGGGCTATGCCAAGGAATACGACGTCGAGCGCTATTTCCGCGAGGCGATGATCGCCCGCATCGCGCCGGTCAGCCGGGAGATGATCCTCAACTTCATCGCCGAGCGCGTGCTGGGCCTGCCCAAGAGCTACTAGAACCCCGACGCCCGCTCCCAAGGATACGCAGGGAGCGGGCGTCGGCGGCTGGGTCAGTCAGCGGCGTTGAAGCGGATGGGGATCCTCACCTGCGCGCCGTCGACCGCCTGGCCGTTCTCGAGTTGCGGCTTCATCTTGAAGAACCGCGACAGTTTCAGAGCCGCATTGCCGAAGCCTTCGCTGGCCGGGCTTTCGGCGATCACCATGCAGTTCTCCACCGTGCCCTTGGCGGTCACCGCGCAGTTCAGCGTCGCCCCGCCCGACACCCCGCGCCGCTGGGCGCTTTCGGGGTAGTAGCGCGACATGTCGTCGGCGCTGGGCATCCGCAGCCAGGTCGCCCGGGTGATGACCCGGGGCGCGGGGGCGGTCGACGGCGGCGCAGGCGGCGCCGGGGGATCGGCCGTGAAGTTGGGCGGCGCGGCGATGGTCGGAGGGCCTGGATCCTTGGGGATGGGCACGGGCAGCGGTTCGGGCGTCGGGAACGGCGTCGGCAGCGGCGGATGCACCGGGATCGGGTTCGAGGCCCTGGGCGGCGTCGGCAGGGGCTTTTCGGGGGGAGGGGGAGGCGGCGGATCGGGAATGAACGGCAGCAGCTTGAAGCCTTCGTCATCCTGGATCACCGGCGGCGGCGCCACGTACTTCTGCACCGCGATGTAGGCGAACAGGGCCACGTGCGCCGCGCCGGAAACCGCCAGGGCGATGACCAGGCCCTTGGAGAGCTTGCGCTTTTCGTCGCGGTCCAGGCCGGCGATGCGCGGGTTGAAGTCGGCGGGTTGGGCGATCATGGCGACCTCCGTGAAGCGGCGTCGATCGGTGTCGACGTCTTCACGCTGTCACGGAAAATGACGCGCGTAAACAGTTAAAATGACGCGCGTAAAATCTATCTCGCCTGGCCGGTCGCCGGCAGCAGGTCGCCCAGGTCGCTCCAGGTGAGGACGGGATGGCGGCGGACCGTGCGCATCAGTCCGGCGAGCCACCTCCACGCCGCCTCGTCGTGGTCGAGGTGGTGGGTCAGCAGTCCGATCGGCGCGTCCCAGGTCCCGGCCTTGCGACGTCGCGCCAGCTGGCGGCGCAACTGCGAGGCCAGGCGAGCCTTGCCCCGGAAGCGCGGCGCCGGGTTCCAGCGCAGCAGGTCCAGGTGGGTGTCGACACGTGGCGGCGTGGCTTCGGGCGCGACTTGCGACCAGGCGCTCCAGCCGACGTAGCGCTCGCTGGCCAGGGCCTCGGTCAGGCGGGGGTGGATCGCGTTCCAGGGCGGGGTGAACAGTTTCAGCGCGCCGGGCAGGGGGGCGAGTCTGGTCCAGCCGTCACGCAGGGCGGCGGCGATCTCGTCGGCGGTGCGCTCGGGCGGAAACTCGAAGGCGCCGCCGCCGGTGCTGCGGTCCACGTGGTCGGCGCCGTGCTGCACGACCCGCACGCCGCGCACGGCGGCGAGGCGCTGGGCGAGGTCGGCGCGGTCGCCGTCGGGAATGACCGCCAGCGTCAGGGGCGCGTCGAAGGCCAGCGCGTGGGCCAGCAGCCGCTCCAGCGCCGGGCCGGGCGTGCGGGCGTCGTCGTCGCGCCACCACAGGCGGGCGCGACGGCCGGCGGCGCGCCAGCGCGCCAGCTCCCATGACAGCAGGAGCGCCTGGACCATCAGGCCAGCGGCGAGGTCGAGGCCACGGCCTCGGCGCAGACCGCCGTCGGGTCCTGGACCATCGAGGCCGTGCCGCGCACTTCCAACTGCATGCGCAGCACCGACAGCAGCGGATAGATCGCCGCCATCAGCGCGATCAGGAAGCCCCAGCCGCCTTCACGCCAGCCCTGGCGCGAGACGTAGCACTTGTAGAAGCGGCGCACGCCGCGGAAGGCGTTGCGGCCCAGGCCCGGCCACTCGCCAGTCTCGGCCAGGTCCCTGGCGCGCAGCTCGGTATAGCGGTCGAGGCGGCGCAGCATGTCGGAGATGTTGTCGTCGACCTCGTGGCGGATCGGCGTGCGCAGCGAGGGGCCGGCTTCGCCGACGAACTTCACCGACGGATGGACGCGCTGCGTTCCCCAGCTCTTGACGCCGCGGCGGAAGAGACGAGCCACCGAGGTGGTGCCGAACGAGCCGCCCCAGCCGTATTTCACAAGGCGGGCGCCGATATAGTTGTCGACCGGGATCTGTCGCCAGTCGCCCAGGCCGGACGCCACGGCGGCCCGCACTTCGGCGGCGAGTTCGGGGCTGACATATTCGTCGGCGTCGATTTCGAGGATCCAGTCGCCGGTAGCGGCGGCCGCGCCGGCCGCGCGACGCGGGCCTTCCAGCGGAAACGCGCCTTCGACCAGCACTGCGCCATACTGCTTGGCGATCGCCGGCGAGCCGTCGGTGCAGCGGTCGAGCACGACCACGAGTTCGTCGGCGAAGGACAGGCGGGCCAGGCATTCAGCCAGCCGGGCTTCCTCGTTGTGTACGCAGATCAAGGCCGAGAGTCTGGCCATCGTTTCCCCCGAAAGTTGGCGCGCGGTAACATTGTTGCGTTATCGAAACAATGTTTCTCGCACAAATGGGGCAAGCTTCAGCGTGGCAGTTTGTCGCGGGCGGCCGGAAGGGGCGGGGCGACTTGTCGCGGTCCGGTCCGGCGAACGTGGAAACGTGGTTAAGGCGGCATTAACCACGCTGGTTCAGACATTGAGGTCATGGCCGTCCAATCCATCCGCAACGTCGTCGAGTCGGCGATCCAGCGCGCGTCGAACGCGACTGGTGTCGACTTCACGTTCCTGATGGGGACCGCCAAGCGCGAGAGCGGCTACAATCCGGCCGCCAAGGCGCGGACCTCGTCTGCCTCGGGCCTGTTCCAGTTCGTCGACCAGACCTGGCTGGCCACGCTGAAGAAGCACGGCGCCAAGTACGGCTACGCCCGCTACGCCGACCTGATCCAGCAGGGATCCGACGGCAAATATCGCGTCGCCGGCGACGAGGCCCGCAAGGCCGTGCTGGGTCTCAAGCTCGATCCGCACGCCGCTTCGCTGATGGCCGGCGAGCTGGCTTCGGACCATGCCTCCTATCTGCGTGGCCGCGTGGGGCGCAGCCCGACCTCGGGCGAGCTCTACGCCGCCCATTTCCTTGGGCCGCAGGGCTCGGCCCGCCTGATCGAGGCGGCCAACCGCAATCCCGGCGCCAGCGCCGCGTCGATGTTCCCCGAAGCCGCGGCCGCCAACCGCTCGATCTTCTATCGCGAGGGCCGCGCCGCCACGGTGGGCGAGGTCTACGCCAACCTGACCAAGAGCGCCGGCGGCAATGGCGGCGTTCCCACCGTCCGCGAGCGCGAGCCGCAGGCGGACGAGGGCTTCATCCAGTACGCCTCTGGCCGGCGCCTTGATCGCATCGACCAGCAGAAGGCCGTCGTCGACCTGGTGCTGCGGGGTTCGCAGGGCTATGGCGGCGCCTTCAGCGGTACGCGGTCGGACGACGGCGGCGGCGTCAGCCGCGTGGCCAACAGCCTGTTCTCGGCCGAGATGCTGCGCATGCTGTCGGACGCCAACGCCGGTTCGGCCGGCGGCAAGGCGCGCTAGGGGCCGAAGGCCTCGATCTCTTCCTTCGAATAGCCGAGCTCTGCCAGGACGGCGGCCGTATCCGCGCCCAGCGCCGGCGCGGGCGTGCGCGGCCGCTCGTCGATGTCGGAGAAGCGGGCCGGGGCGGCGGGCGAGCGGCCACCGTCCAACGTCTCGACGAAGCAGCCGGCGGCATGGGCCTGCGGGTCCTCGACCAGGTCGCGCGGCGTCTGCCAGGGCGCCCAGGTGATGTCGCCCGCGTCGAGCGCGGCGGCGGCCGTCTCGTAGTCCATGGCGCCGAAGGCGTCGTCGAGGATGTCGACCAGGGCGGCGGTGTTCTCGCGCCGGCCCCGGGCGCCGGAGAAGCGCGGGTCGTCGACCAGTTCGGGGCGACCCACCGCGGCGGCGATGCGCGGCCAGTCGGTCGCGCCCTGGCGGGCCAGCAGGCAGATCCAGCGACCGTCACGGGTCTGGAAGAAGTTGGCGAGCGGCTGCACGGCCTCGCGGCGCGGACGTGTCGAGGCCAGCTTGCCGAAGTGCAGCTGGATGGCGAGATCCGAGCCGATGGCGTAGGCGCCGGTGCGCAGCAGCGAGGTCTCGACCAGCCGCCCGACGCCGGTGCGATGCCGCTCGTGGACGGCCGCCAGGATCGCCGAGACGGTGGCCAGCGAGGTGACGTGGTCGCCCATGCCGGTGCGGATCGGGAAGGGCTCGGCGCCCTTCGGCGCGGTCAGGGCGCCGACCCCGGCGCGGGACCAGAAGGCGGCGACGTCCATGCCCGGCTTGTCGGCGTCGGGACCTGTGAGGCCGTAGCCCGTGAGGCTGCAATAGACGAGGCGAGGGAAGGCCGCGCGCAGGGTCTCGTGGTCGAGGCCGGCGCGGCGCAGGGCGGCGGGGCGGACGTTGGTCAGGAAGATGTCGGCGGTGGCCACGAGGCGCTTGAGGGCCTCGGCGCCGGCCGGCGTGCGGATGTCGAGGACGACCGAGCGCTTGCCCCGGTTGTCGAGCTCGAAGACCGGGTTGGCGGCGTGGTCCGAGCCGATGGTCTCGAAGAATCGGCGCATCGGATCGCCTTCGGGTGACTCGACCTTGACCACCTGCGCGCCCCAGTCGGCCAGTATGCCCGCCGCGCCCGGGGCGGCGATGTAGGTGGCCAGTTCGACGACCTTGAGGTCCCGCAGCATCCGCTTCCTCCGCTTTTCTTGTCTTTGGAGACGAGATTAGCGGTCAAACGAGCGTTGGGAAGCCTAGTCAGGCCACGCCGCGGGAGGCTTCGGCTCTGTTTCCCTCGGAACGGGGGTGACGGGTGAGGGCGGCGGCGTCGGCCACGGCGCGGGCGACGCCCGCAACGCTGACCGGCTTGCGCAGCACGGTGTCGGCGCCGGCCTCGGTGCATTCGCGGGCTTCGTCGGCGTCGCCGCCGATGACGGCGATGATCGGCAGCTGGCCGTTGGCGCCGGGCATGGCGCGCAGTTCGGCTGCGGTCTGCGGGCCATCCAGCACCGGCATGCGGCCGTCGAGCATGACGAGGTCGAACTCGCAGACCTTGGCCAGGTCGACGGCGCGACGGCCGTTCTGGGCGTGGACCACCTGGTGGCCGAGCTGCTCGAGGATGGCGCGCAGCATGGCCGCGTTCAGGGCGTCGTCCTCGGCGATCAGGACGCGCAGGCTGCGCTGGACGTCGGGGGCCGGGTCGGCGGCGGCCAGGGTCTCCTCGACCGGCTCCTGCGGGCAGGGGCAGGCGGCGTCGTAGGGCAGCAGGACGGTGAAGCAACTGCCGACGCCCAGCGCGCTGCTGGTCTCCAGCGCGCCGCCCATCAGCCGGGCCAGCTGGCGCGACAGCGACAGGCCAAGCCCCGCGCCGTTGACGCCCGCGCCGGTGCGCTCGACGCGGCGGAAGGGTTCGAAGGCCTGCTCCAGTTCCTCGGGCGACAGGCCAGGGCCGGTGTCGGCGACCTCGATGGCGAAGCGGTCGTCGCCGCGCGGCTCGATCCGCACCTCGACGCGGCCGCGGACGGTGTACTTCACCGCGTTGCCCACGAGGTTGGCGATGATCTGGCGGGTGCGCATCGGGTCGGCCATGGCCGCGCCAAGCACCCGGTTCTCCAGCGAGGCGTCGACATGCACGGCCAGCTCCAGGCCCTTGGCCAGGGCGTGGGGACGCTCCAGCAGCACGAGGTCGCGGACCAGGCGCACCGGTTCGAAGGCCTGGGTCTCGACCGCCAGGCGGCCGGACTCGGCGGTTTCGGCGTCGAGCGTGGCGTTGAGCACCGCGATCAGGTCCTGGGCCGCGTCCAGGGCGGCGTTCAGCTGCTCGCGGGAGGGCGCGGCGCGACCGCCCTTGCCGGCGGCGGCGGCCAGCACGTGGGTGACGCCTGTCAGGCCGTTGCGGATCTCGTGGCTCAGGGTGGCGACGATGTCGGACTTGGAGCGGGCGGTGCGCTCGGCGCTTTCCAGCACGCGCATCCGTTCCTCGATCAGGGCTTCATGGGCCACGGCCAGCGCGTGCTGGCGGCGCAGCATGCGGTTGAAGATCAGCGCCATCGCCAGCGCCAGGGCGAGGCCGCCGACGACCATCAGGCCGGTCTGGCGGCTTTCGGGGCGGCTGAACAGCGCCCACAGCGGTCCCGCCGCCGCCACCGGGGCCACCACGACGAGGCACTGCGGCACGGGGGAGGCGAAGAAGATGCAGACCATGCCGGCGGCCGCGGCCAGCAGCAGCAGGGTCTCGCGGATCGGTCCGGCGCCGTCTGCGAAAGCCGACATCTGGACCACGCCCAGCGCCCACAGGAGGCCGCCCGCGACCTGAAGCCGCAGGCGCATGGTCAGGTCTTCGGCCTTCGGCGTCTTCAGCCAGCTGTTGATCCCGTAGAACACGCCCCAGTTGATGGCGAAGATCGCGAAGCTCAGCGACATCCACACCGCGTTGCGGGCGAACGAGCCCGCCCAGACGAAGAAGGGCAGGCTTACGGCGAAGATGGCCAGGGCGTAGGGCAGCAGCGCCACCTGCACGCCGAGGGCGAGCGCGGTGTCGGCTCCGGGCCTTTTCACATCGTGGGTTCGGCGCTCAGCGAACAAGAATCGGATCCTCGGGCGTTCAAGCGAGGACGCTAGGCGAGCACGGTTTGCGGGGGGTTACGCGGTATCGTTAATGCACAGGGCTTTAAGGGCAAACAATCGTTAAGCCTAACCGCCCATCCTTTGATTCGACCGTCCATTCGCAGAAGGCCAGGCCCATGGCCACGACCCGCGCCGCGCTGACCAACGACGACATCCGCATGCTCGTGAAGGGCGCGACGCCTGACGAGCGCGCCCTGGCCGCCCATCGGCTATGCCGCAAGATCGATCGCGCCGAACTGAGCGAGGAAGAGCGCCTGCAGGCCCAGGAAATCCTGCGGGTCATGGCCGCCGACGCCGCCGAGCTGGTGCGCCGGGCCCTGGCCGTCACCTTGAAGACCTCGCCGCTGCTGCCGCCGGACGTGGCCAACCGCCTGGCGCGCGACGTCGAGAGCGTGTCTCTGCCGGTGATCAGCTTCTCGCCGGTGTTCACCGACCACGACCTGGCCGAGATCATCCGCCTGGGCGGGCCGGTCCGCCAGATGGCGGTCGCCCGCCGGCCCAAGCTGTCGAGCAAGGTCACCGGCCTGCTGGTCGACCAGGCTCCGGAAGACGTCGTGGCCGCGGTCTGCGCCAACGACAATGCCCGGTTCTCCGACCTGGCCCTACAGAAGGCGCTGGACCGCTTCGCCAAGTCCGAGAGCGTGCTGCAGGCGGTCGCCTACCGCGCGGTGCTGCCGCTGTCGGTGACCGAGCGCCTGATCGACATGGTCGGCGACCAGCTGCGCGAGCACATCCTCGACAATCACGCCCTGTCGGCCGAGCGGGCGCTGGAGATCATCGTCGGGGCCAAGGAACGGGCGACCATCGACCTGGTCGACCAGGCCGGCCGCACCGCCGATCCCAAGGCCTTCGTCGCCCACCTGAACCGCGCCGGCCGCCTGACGCCGTCGCTGCTGTTGCGGGCCCTGGCCCATGGCCACATGACCTTCGTCGAGTGGGGGCTGGCCGAACTGGCCGGCGTGCCGCATCACCGCACCTGGCTGATGGTGCACGACGCCGGCGCGTTGGGCCTCAAGGCCGTCTACGAGCGGGCCGGCCTGCCGTCGCGCCTCTATCCGGCCTTCCGCGCCGGGGTCGACGCCTATCACGGCATGGAGTTCGACGGCCGTCCCGGCGAGCGCGAACGGTTCCAGGAACACATGCTGCAACGCTTCCTGACCTCTTCCCAGGCCGTGTCGCGCGAAGAGAGCGACTACCTGCTCGACAAGCTGGACCGCCTGGCGGGCTTCAAGGCCCGCGCGGCGGGGTAGGGGGCTTCTTCTCCGGAAACCTCCCCCTGTGGGGGAGGCGATCGCGTAGCGATCGGCGGGGGGAGTTGGTGATGACCTTCCGACGTCGCGGCAGCTGAGAACGTCCCCCCCTCCGGCCCTCCGGGCCACCTCCCCCAGAGGGGGAGGATCTGTTGCGTAGCGCCTTACTCAGTCGGCAGGCCCGCGCCCGCCGCGTTGATCCAGCCCACCAGGTCACCGATGACCTTCGCGTTGGCCTGGTCAAAGGCGGCGACGATGGGGCCGACGCGGTTGTCGGCGGCTTTCACCTTGGCTTCGAACACCTGGTCGCCGACCAGGGCGCGGTCGCCGGTGCGGCTGATGACGCCGCGCACCTGGATGATGATCTCGGGCGGGGCCTTGGGGCCGTCGACATAGGCGGCCTCGAAGGTGCGGACTTCGAGCCGCAGGACCATCTGGGCCTTGGCCACCTCGCCGCGGCCGATCAGGCGGGCCCGGCCGGGATCGGCGTCGAAGGCGCGCGACAGGGCCTCGTCGAACTGCACGCTGGCCGGGGCGATCCAGCGGGCGCCGGCGACATAGGCCGCCTCGCCGCCGGGGCCGGTGGTCAGGATGCGGTCGCCGGCCGAGGGGCGGGTGAAGACCGTCGGGGCCTTCAGCACGCCGAACATCGCCCCGGGCGGGCCCTTGGCGGCGGCCGGCGCGGTGGTCCCGAAGCGGTACATGCCCGAGGGATCGGCCTTGGGGAACACGCTGATGCAGCCCGACAGGGCGAGCGCCAGGCCAGCCAGCGTCAGGCCCGAGGCGATTTTCCTGGCCAGGGCGGCTTTCTTCACGGACGCGCTCACGGCTTGATCTCCACTTCCTTGGCCGGGGCCTTGCCCACCAGGCCGCGCGGGTTCTGCTCCACCTCGCCGACCAGGCGGTCGAGGGACTCGGCGGCCGACTGCAGGGTGACGATGGCCGAGGACAGCTGCGGCAGGCCGGTGGAGGCGAAGTCGCTGGTCGGGCCCTCCAGGCGGCTGACCATGGTGCGCACGTCCTTGGCGGCCAGCTTGATCTCGTCGGCGGCCGCGCCGAGGTCCTTGATCGCCTTGCGCCCGTCGCCGTCGACCACCCCTTGGGTGGAGCGCGACAGGTTGGCGATCTCCTGGGCGGTGGCGTCGATGCTCTGCAACGCCTTCTGGGCGTCGGCGATGATTTCCTTGCGCTCGCGCAGCTCGGCGGTGACCGACTGGACGTCGGACAGGCTGGCGCTGAAGGTCTTGATGTTGCGATCCGACAGCACGCGGTTGACGCGGTCCAGCGCCTCGATGGTGCGGCTCAGCACCGTGCCGCCGCCTTCCAGCAGGTCGGACAGGGCGCTGCGCTGGCTACGGATGATCGGGACCTCGCCGTTCTTGACGGTGTCCTTCAGCAGCGGCTTGGTCGAGGTGCCGGCGGTCAGCTGGATGTAGTTGACGCCGGTGATGCCCTGCGGCTCCAGCGTGGCGTAGCTGTCGACGCGGATCGGCACGTCCGAGGTCAGGCGGGTGCGGGCGATGACGCGGTTGGGATCGCTCTTGTCGAGCTCGATCTTGGTGACCTCGCCGACCTTGATGCCGTTGAAGTGCACCTCGCCGCCTTCCGACAGGCCGCGCACGGCCCCGACGAACAGTACGTCGTAGAGGTCGTAGTCCTTGTTGAACTGCAGCTTGGCCAGCCAGACGACGAACACCACCAGACCCATGAACAGGATCAGGCAGGCGGCCCCGACAAGGGCGTAGTTGGCGTTTCTTTCCATCAGCGGCTCCTCGCCGTAGCGGCTTTCCCGGCCGCGCGTCCGCGCGGGCCCAGGAAGTATTCCTTGATCCAGGGATGGTCGGAGTGCTCGAGTTCCTCGACCGGGGCCTTGGCGATCACCTTCTTGTCGGCCAGCACGGCGACGCGATCGGTGATGGTGTAGAGGCTGTCCAGGTCGTGGGTGATCATGAACACCGTCAGATCGAGGCTGTCGGACAGGTCCTTGATCAGTTCGTCGAAGGCCGCGGCGCCGATCGGGTCGAGGCCGGCGGTAGGTTCGTCGAGGAACAGCAGTTCGGGGTCCAGCGCCAGGGCGCGGGCCAGGCCCGCCCGCTTGCGCATGCCGCCCGACAGTTCGGCCGGCTTGAGGGCCCCCGCGCGCGGCGGCAGGCCGGTCAGGGCGATCTTCAGGTCGGCCAGCTCCAGGATCTCGCTCTTGGGCAGGCGGGTGTGCTCGAACAGGGGGGCGGCGACGTTCTCGCGCACGGTCAGGTTCGAGAACAGCGCGCCCTGCTGGAACAGGACGCCCCAGCGACGCTCCAGCGCCGTCCACTTGCGGCGCGAGGCCTCCTGCATGTCCTCGCCGAACAGGCGGATGACGCCGCCGTCGGGGGTCTTCAGGCCGATGATGCTGTTGAGCAGCACCGACTTGCCGGTGCCCGAGCCGCCGACCACGCCCAGCACCTCGCCGCGCTCGACGGTCAGGTCGAGGTCGTCGTGCACCACGTTGTCGCCGAAGCGCGAGACGAGGCCCTCGACCTGGATCGGCGGGGCGGCCTCGGCAGGCGCAGGGACGGGGGCGGCGGCCGTCTTCATACGTTCAGCTCCATGTAGAGCAGGGCGAAGACGGCATCGATCAGGATGATGGCGAAGATGGCGTGGACGACGGCGGCGGTGACGCGGCGGCCCAGGGACTCCACGTCGTTGCCGACCTCCATGCCCTGGCGGCAGCCGATGGCGGCGATGACCATGGCCATCACCGGCGCCTTGGACATGCCGATCCAGAAGTGGGTGGCGCCCACATAGTCGGTCATCCGCTGCAGGAAGAAGCTGGGCGACAGGTCCAGCACCACCCAGACCACGACGATGCCGCCGGCGAGACCGGCGAGCGTGGCCACGAAGGTCAGCAGCGGGATGGTGATCAGCAGGGCGGCGAAGCGCGGCAGCACCAGGGCCTCGTAGGGGTCGACGCCGATGACCTGCATGGCGTCGATTTCCTGGTTCATCTTCATCGAGCCGATCTCGGCCGCGAAGCTGGAGGCCGAGCGGCCGGCCAGCAGGATGGCGGTGATCAGGATGTTGAACTCGCGCAGCACCGACACGCCGATCAGCTCGACGCTGAACACCTGGGCCCCGAAGTCGGTCAGGAGGTTGGCGCCCAGCAGGGCCACGACCGCGCCGATGAAGAAGGTGGTGGTGGCCACGATCGGCATGGCGTCCAGGCCTGCCCGCTCGGAAAGCGAGATGATCGGCGCCCAGCGGATCTTGCGCGGGTTGATGGCGCAGCGGGCCAGGGCGGTCAGCAGGTGGCCCAGGAAGACCAGGGTGCCGTAGCCGTCGCGCAGCAGGTCGAAAAGGCCCCGGCCGATGCGGTCGAGCAGGGCGACGACGCCGTGCAGGCGGTTGTCGGGCGGGCATTCGGCCTGGGTGGCCTCGCCGACCAGCTCCAGCAGGCGCACGGTCTGGGGGCGGGCCTTGATGTTCCCGGCGCTTATGCGGCCGTCGGCGGCGCGGATGATGGCGTAGGCGCCGGCCGTGTCGCAGCGGTTCATGCCGGTGAGGTCGAGGTCGAACGACTCGGAGCCCTTCATGGCTTCGGCGAGTCGCAGGCCGGCGTCGGCCATGCCGCGCGCCGTCCAGTCCCCGGAAAGCACGACGGACTTGCCGCCGTCCTTGTCGTCCAGGGTGAATTCCGCCGGCACGCCCATCTACTGTGCTTACCCCTCGTTACCACGCACGCCCAGCCTAGCAGGGACTGTGTCGCCGGCTCAAACGCTTCAAGGCGCAGCTTGTTGCGTCCTGATCATGGCCGAACGCGGACGACTCGCCTTGCAGCTTTATGCGGCGCCGCCGCAAAGACGCCGTCAACTGGCGATAATCCAACGCTTGGTTTGTAGCGTCGCCCGGACGCGCGGCATAGAAGGGCCGCATGGAATTTGCTTCTGTCAGCCGGCGCGGCGCGCTCGGCACGCTGTCTCTCGGAGCGCTGGTGGCCATGCTCCCCCGTCTTGTTGCGGCGCAACCGGCGCCAGTTGAAGGCGAGGCGTTCTCGCCCGACATTCTGCGCGGCCTGGCCGAAAGCCTGGCCAAAAAGCCCTATCGCGCGCCGGTCGCCGGCGGCGACAAGGGCTTGGCGGGCCTCTCCTACGACGAATATTTCCGAATCCGATTCCGTGGCGAGCACGCCCTGTGGGCCGAACGCCCGGCGCCGTTCCGCGCCGAGTTCTTCCCGCCGGCCTATCTCTATCCGCGCGTCTTCCCGATCTATGAGGTCGAAGGCGGGGTGGCGCGGCCGGTGCCGTTCGATCCGGAGATGTTCGACGTGCCGGGCGAGCACGCCGGGGCGGCCAAGGCCATAGGCGGCTTTTCGGGCCTGCGGCTGCTGTGGCCGCTGAACCGCGCCGACAAGCTGGACGAGATCGCCGTCTTCCAGGGGGCGAGCTATTTCCGCAGCCTGGGCCGCGACCAGTTCTACGGCCTGTCGTCGCGGGGACTGGCTATCGGCGCGGGCGAGCCCAACGAGGAGTTTCCGAGCTTCGAGCGCTTCTGGCTGGAGCGTCCGGACGACGGCGCCGAGACGGTGGTGGTCCACGCCCTGATGGACAGCCCCAGCTGCACGGGCGCCTACAGCTTCACCATCCGGCCGGGCCAGGCGGTGACCTTCGACGTCACGGCGACGATCTTCCCGCGCGTGAAGATGACCAGGATGGGCGTGGCCGCGCAGAGCAGCATGTTCCTGTTCAACGTCTCGGACGGGCCGCGGGGCGACGACTTCCGCACCGCCGTGCACGACAGCGACGGCCTGGCCATGCTGACCGGGACCGGCGAACAGATCTGGCGGCCGCTGACCAATCCGACCGCTCACCGCCTGTCGTACTTCCAGGACGAGAACCCGCGTGGTTTCGGCCTCGTGCAGCGTGCGCGGCGGCTGGAGGACTACGGCGACCTGGAGGCCCGCTACGACCTGCGGCCCAGCCTGTGGGTCGAGCCCCTGGGCGACTGGGGCAAGGGCGCGGTGGTGCTGGCGGAACTGGCCACCCGCAAGGAGAGCGACGACAACATCGCCGTCTTCTGGCGGCCGGAGAAGGCCTGGGAGGCCGGCTCGCGCGTGGACCTGTCCTACCGCCTGCACTGGGGCGGCGAGCGGCTGGGCGATGGCGAGGCGAGGGTGGTGCGCACCCGCACCGGCGCCGACGCGCAGGACGGCCTGCGGATGTTCACTATCGACCTGTCGGGGCCGATGCTGGCCGACGGGCTGGACGGCGTGAAGCTCGACATCGAGGCCAAGGGCGGCGAGACCACCTGGAGCAACATCACGCCCTATCCCCGCGCGGCGACCGCCCGGGCGGCGTTCGGCCTGAAGCCCACGGGCAAGCAGGCCGAGCTGAGCCTGCGCCTGATCCGCGACGGCAAGCCGATCTCGGAGACCTGGCGCTACCTCTGGACGGCGTGACCGGACGTCGCAGGGCGGCCGCTTGTACGGCTTTTGCGTAAGAACCCGCCTGGGTTTCAATCTTGGTTAATGAATTGCCGTCACGGCTCTTCCGATCAGGATTCCAGTGACCAGGGGTGGCGGCATGAGCGCGCAGAACCAGCTCGACCAGCGCATGAGCTTCATGCGCTTCGACCACAAGGACCGCGCCGCCCTGCGCGCCGCCAAGCCGGTGATCGACGCCGAGATCAACGGCGCGCTGGACGCGTTCTACGCGCAGGTCCGGGCCTTCCCCGAGACCCGCAAGATGTTCTCGAGCGACGCCCACATCAGCAACGCCCAGGGCCGCCAGGCCTCGCACTGGCGTCGCCTGGCCACGGCCGAATACGGCGTCGACTACCAGGGCGACGTCGCCCGCATCGGCAAGGCCCACGCCGTCATCGGGCTTGAGCCGCGCTGGTACATCGGCGGCTATGCCCTGGTGGCCGAGAAGCTGATCCGCGCCATGGTCGAAAAGCGCGCCAAGGGCCTGTTCGCCAACGCCAAGAACGACGCCGACCTGGCCGACGGCCTGGTGGCGCTGAACAAGGCCGTGATGCTGGACATGGACCTGGCCATCTCGACCTATCTGGAACTGTTGCAAGACGAGCGCGACCAACTGGAAGCCGAGCGCGCCAGCGCCGAGCAGCGCCAGGCCGACGCCGTGCGCGCCGTGGGCGACGCCCTGTCGCGCCTGGCGGCCGGCGACCTGTCGGCCCGGGTCGACGGGGCCCTGTCTCCCGAGTTCGTCAGCCTGAAGTCCGACTTCGACCAGGCCGCCGCGGCCCTCGCCGAAGCCATGGGCGCGGTCGACCGCGCCACCCGCGGCATCCGCTCGGGCGCCGACGAGATCGCCTCGGCCGCCGACGACCTGGCCATGCGCAGCGAGCAGCAGGCCGCCACCCTGGAACAGACCGCCGCCGCCGTCGAGCAGCTGACCTCGACCGTCGCCAAGACCGCCCAGAGCGCCCGGGAGGTCTCGTCCCGCGTCGGCGAGGCCGCCACCGAGGCCCAGCGTTCGGGCGCGGTCGTGACCCGCGCCGCCGAGGCCATGAGCCAGATCGAAAGCTCGTCCAACCAGGTCAACCACATCCTGGGCGTGATCGACGAGATCGCCTTCCAGACCAACCTTCTGGCCCTGAACGCCGGGGTCGAGGCCGCGCGGGCGGGCGACGCCGGCAAGGGCTTTGCGGTCGTGGCCCAGGAAGTGCGGGCCCTGGCCCAGCGCTCGGCCGAAGCCGCCAAGGAGATCAAGAGCCTGATCTCCGACTCCAGCCGCCAGGTCGGCGAGGGCGTCGAGCTGGTGCGCCAGACGGGCGACGCCCTGCGCGGCATCGTCGACAAGGTCGGCGCCATCGACAGCCTGGTCAACGAGATCGCCGCCTCGGCCAACGAGCAGGCCAGCGCCCTGACCGAGGTCAACAGCGCCGTCGGCCAGCTCGACCAGGTCACCCAGCGCAACACCGCCATGGCCCAGCGCTCCACCGACGCCACCCGCGCGCTGCGGGCCGAAGCAGCGGACCTCGCCAACCACGTCGGCGGCTTCCGGATCGGCTCGACCGCGCCGGCCCAGCGCTACGCCGAGCCGGAGCATCCGGTGCACGCGGCCCGCGCCAAGGTCGCCGCGTTCGCTCGTCCGGGCCGCTAAGAGTTTTAGGCGTTAGAGATCAGAAGGGGCGCGGTCCGGCAGGGCCGCGCCCCTTTCTCGTTGTGGTCAGGGCTTGGGTGTGTCCGCGGCCACGACGTAGTCGGTGCTCGTGGGGCCGTAGCCGAAGATGTAGACGCTGGCCGGCTGGTCATGCGTCTGGGCGAAGTGATCCACGCCCGCCGGCTCGGTGTAGAAGCTGCCCGGCGGCAGCTCCTTGACCAGCGGGTCCTCGTTCTTCTTTCCGTAGCCGAAGAACCAGGCGCCGGAGACCACCACGGCCGTGCGGTCGTCCTTGTGGCTGTGGGCGGCGATGCGCGTATGGGGCGGCACCCGGATCTCGATCGTGTAGGGACCGGCCTTGGTCGGATCGCCGTAGAGGGTCGTCGTACGGATCCCGGCGACGCCGGAGGTGCCGGCCCCCGCGCCGCCCTTGGCCAGGGCCGCGATCTCGGGCGGGGTCAGGCGCAGGTCCTGGGCGTGGAGGGGGCCGGCCGAGGCGACGCTCGCCAGGGTCAGGCCAAGGATGGCGGCGAGGCGCGGGCTCACGGCCTGACCGCCGGCTTGGCGTCGAGGAAGTCGTGGACGATCTTCACCGTCGCGACCGGGTTCTCTTCCATGATCCAGTGGCCGGAGGCGGGGATCACGCCCTCGGTGACGTCGCTGGCGGTGTAGCGCATCACCGCCGCCATGGTCAGGCCGAACGACTTCTCGCCGCCTAGGGCCAGGACCGGCATCGGAAGCTTGCCCTTCTCGGCGAGGATGGCCTTGTCGTCGATGGCGTCCTGGTCGAAGGCGGCGAACTGGGCGAAGCCGGCGTGCATGGCGCCGGGCTGGGCGTAGAGCTTGGCGTAGTGGACGCGGGCGCCCTCCGAGAACTTGGCCGGGTCGGCCGAGAACTCGTTCCAGAAGCGGTCGAGATAGATCCGCTCGCGGCCCGCCACCAGCCGCTCCATGTCCGGCCCGCCGAAGCGGAAGTGCCAGAGCAGCGGGTTCTTGAGGATCTCCTCCCAGGGGCCGATCCCGGGCACGGGGGCGTCGATCAGCACGAAGCGGCCCACCCGCTCGGGGCTGCGCATGGCGAAGGCGTAGCCGACCATGTTGCCGATGTCGTGGGTGACGAGGTCGGCCTTGTCGACCTTCAGGGCGTCCAGCACCCCGGCCACGTCGCCGGCCTGGGTCTTCTTGTCGTAGCCGCCGGCCGGGCGCGACGACAGGCCAAGGCCGCGCAGGTCGGGCACGATGACCGTGTGGTCGCGGGCCAGGTCGGCCGCCAGCGGCGCCCACATGTCCCCGGTCTCGCCATAGCCGTGCAGCAGCACGACCGCCGGACCCTTGCCGCCGACCCGCACGTGGATCGTCGCGCCGTTGGTGGTGATCTGGCTGGTCTTGAAGGCGGCGGGGAAGGGCGGCGGCTGGGCGAGGCTCGGCGAGGCCGAGGCCAGGCCGGCGGCGAGGACGGCGGCCGCTGCGGCGCCGAGGAATGTACGGGTCATCGGTGTCTCTCCGGAGGCGTGCGGCCGGCGTTCGTCGACGCCCCCGCGATTTCCGATGACACTGTTCTTCTGGTGTGCTTCAGCCCTCAAGGCCAACCGGGGAGCGAGGGTTTACCCGGATGGGTATGCGGGCGCGGCGAGGTTCGGCGCACTGTGGGGCCTGGCTTCAGTCCGGCTTCAGGGGGACGCGATGATCGACTGTCGAGGTTCGCGGGCCGCCCTCGCGTTGGCGCTGCTGGCCGCGCTCCTGTTGGCCCCGACAGCGGCGCCGGCGCAGTCCGACGCCCTGTCGATCACGCAGTTTCGCCATACGGCCTGGCGGGGCGCTGCCTCGGCGCCAGGGCGGATCAACGACATCACCCAGACGCGGGACGGTTATCTGTGGATTTCCGGTTCGGACGGCCTGGCGCGGTTCGACGGCGTGACCTTCGACACCTACTCGCCGGCGAGCGATGATCCCACCGTCTTCTATGGCGTCGCCCAGATGCTGGAGACCCGCGCCGGCGAACTGTGGGTCGGGCGGTTCCAGGGCGAGGGGGTGTCGATCTTCCGGGACGGTCGGTTCGCCTCGACCGGCATGCCCGATCCCTCGCGCCAGATCACCGAACTGCTGCAGGACCAGGACGGCGTCATCTGGGCGGTCAACGCCAGGGCCACGAACTCGCTTTCGCGGTTCGTCGGCGGGCGCTGGGAGACGCTGGGGGCGGGCTGGGACGCGCCGGACGGGTGGATCATGTCGATGGCGGCGGCGCGCGACGGCGTGCTGTGGGTGGCCACGATGGACAAGCTGTTCTTCCTGCGACGGGGCGCGCGCCGCTTCGAGACGGCCAACGCCAGGGTCGAGAGGGGCGCCGGGCTGGCCGAGGACGGCGCCGGCCACATCTGGATTTCCGACCAGGCGGGAACCCGCCGACTGCCGGACTACGCCGCGGGCCAGACCAGCGCGCGGGGCCTGCCCAACTATCCGGCGCCGGGGCGGCGGCTGCGCACCAAGATCGTCTTCGCGCCCGACGGCAGCCTGTGGGGTGCGACCGGTTCGGCCGGCCTGTTCCGTATCACCCATCCCGACGGCCCCGGCGTGATGACGACCTACGGCGTGAAGGACGGCCTGACCGACGACCAGACGGCGTCGATCTTCGTCGACCGCGAGGGCACGGTTTGGACCGGCGGCGACCGGGGCCTCAACGCCTTCGTGGCGCCCAGCATCGTCGAGGAGGCGGCGATCCCGGCCGGGGCGGACGAATACTACGTCGCCGAGGACGGCCGGGGCCTCGTCTATGTCAGCGACAGCGCCGGCCTCTTCGTGATCCGCCCCTACAAGCCGCCCGTCCGGATCCGCCAGGGGCTGACGCGCGACATCGTCCTGTGCGGTGGTGAAGGCGCCGTCTTCCTGCTGCACGACGGCGTCGTGGACGAGATCCGGGACGGCCGCACGGTCCGGTCCTTCGCGATGGACAAGCCTCGGACCCTGTTCCGTTGCGCGGTCGGGACCGGCGGGCGGCTGTGGGTCTCGTCCAATGACCACAGGCTGGCCATGCACGACGCGACCGGCTGGCATGACCGGCGGACGCTGACCAGCGGCGTCGACGAGCAGTTCGCGGTCGACCGGCGAGGACGGCCGATCGTCATCAGCGGCTTTTCCAGCCTGACCCGCATCGACGGCGACAAGACCGCGGCCTGGAGCGCCGCGCAACTGCGGCTGGGGCGCCTGACCTTCGTCAACGACGGCGCGGCCGGCCTGGTCGTGGGCGGGGCGGCGGGCCTGGCGCGGCTGTCTTCCGGCCGTATCGAGCACATCGACCTGCGTCGCCATCCCTGGCTGCGCAACGTGCGCTACATGCTGGAGACGCCCGACGGCGAGGTCTGGCTGTTCACCTTCTCGAGCATCGTGCGGCTGTCGGCGGCCGACCTGGCCCGCGCCTTCGCCAATCCCGACGCGCCGATCCCGCACCGGGTGTTCGACGAACTGGACGGCCTGACCAGCGGGTCGGCGCGCTACGACGGCGTACGCGCCGCGCGGGGCGGGGATGGACGCCTGTGGTTCCTGGGCACGGCGGGCGTCATGCGCATCACGCCCGGCGGCCTGGTGCGCAACGATGCGCCGCCGCCGGTGCTGATCAGGGCGGTGAGGGCTGGCGAGCGGTCGTTCTCGCCCACGGGAGCGGTGTCGCTGCCGGTCGGGACCTCAAGGTTGCAGATCGACTATGCCGCGCTGAGCCTGCGCACGCCCAGCCGGGTACGTTTCCGCTATCGGCTGGCGGGGGTCGACGAGGCCTGGGTCGAAGCCGGTTCACGCCGCACCGCCTTCTATAACAACCTGCCGCCGGGCCAGTATCGCTTCACGGTCGTGGCCGCCAACGACGACGGGGTCTGGAACGCCACGGGCGCGTCGCTCGACGTGAGCGCGCCGCCGACCTTCTGGCAGTCGCGACTGTTCCTGGTGCTGTGCCTGCTGGCTTTCGCGGCCATGGTCTGGGGGCTCTACCGCGTTCGGCTGCGGGCGGTGACGGCTCGAATCCGTACGCGGATGAACGAACGGATCGCCGAGCGTGAGCGCATCGCCCGCGAGCTGCACGACACCCTGTTGCAGGGCGTGCAGGGCCTGATCCTGCGCTTCCAGCTGATCGTCGAGGACCTGCCGCGCGACCAGCCCCAGCGGGCGCCGCTGGAGCGGGCGCTCGACGCCGCCGACGAGGCTTTGGGCCAGGCCCGCGACCGGGTTCTGGACCTGCGCGGGGCCGACCGCGCCGAAGACCTGGAAGCAGCGCTCTCCAAGCTGATCCAGGCGCAGGGCGGCGAGACCGGGCCGGCGGTGGGCGTCTTCGTCGAGGGAACGCCCCGGGCGCTGGACGAGATCGCCGCCGACGAGGTGCTGGCGATCGTCGGCGAGGGGGTGGCCAATGCCCGGGCCCACGCCGGCGCCGGCTGCATCGAGGTTCGCGTGGCGTTCGGATCGCGCCGCCTGACCGTGTCGGTGGTCGACGACGGCAAGGGCATGGCGCCCGATATGCTGCGCGAGGGCGGCCGCCATCGTCATTTCGGCCTGGCCGGCATGCGCGAGCGGGCCCGAACCCTCAGCGGCGGGCTGGTCATCGACAGTCCGCCGGGCGGCGGGACGCGCATTGTCGTCACCATCCCGGCGCGGACGGCCTATAGTCCCAGGCCTTGGCCGTCGTGGCGCGCGCTGCTCTCCTGGAGACCCTGGCATGGATGACCCGAGCGCCCCCACCGGCCTCATCCGGATCCTGGTGGCCGACGACCACCCGATGCTGCGGGACGGCATCGTCGGGCTGATCGACCGGCAGGCAGACATGCAGGTGGTGGGCGAAGCGGCCGACGGCGTCCAGGCGCTGGAGGCCTTCGCGGCCCTGCGTCCCGACCTCACCCTGATGGACATCCAGATGCCGGGCATGGACGGCGTGGCGGCGATCGAGCGGATCCGGGGCCTGGATCCCCGGGCGGCGGTGATCGTCCTGACCACCTATCCCGGCGACACCCTGGCCCTGCGCGCCCTGAGGGCGGGAGCCAGCGGCTACCTGCTGAAGAACTGCATCCGCAAGGAGCTCCTGGAAACCATCCGCAACGTCCATGCCGGGCGGCGGGTGCTGGCGCCGGAGATCGCCCAGGAGATCGCCCTGCACGCGCTGGAAGAGCCGCTGACCGACCGCGAGCGGGTGATCCTGCTGCAGGTGGCCGAAGGAAGGGCCAACAAGGAGATCGCCCGGCGCATGTCGGTGTCGCCCGATACGATCAAGGCCTGCCTCAAGACCATCTACCTCAAGCTCGACGTCGGCGATCGCACCCAGGCGGTCGTCGCCGCCGTGCGCCGAGGCTACATAGGTCTTTAGGGCTCTAGGGGGCCGGCGGCGGGGCCGTCGAGGCGCGGTGGATCAGCTCGAACGGCAGCAGTTCGTCGATCGGGGCGGCCATCGCCCCGGCCGCGCCGCCCTTGACCTGGCCCTTGATGAGCAGGCGCGTGGCCAGTTCGGCCATCTCGACCACGGGCTGGCGCACGGTGGTCAGCTGCGGGCGCGAGAAGCGGGCGCTGGGGCTGTCGTCGAAGCCGGCGACCGAGACCTCGCCCGGCACCAGCACGCCCGCCTCGGCGGCGGCGGCCAGGACGCCCAGCGCCATGTCGTCGTTGGAGGCGAAGATCGCCGTGGGGCGGTCGGGCAGGGCCAGCAGGGCCTTGGCCGCGTCGTGTCCCGACTGGAAGGTGAAGTCGCCTTGGCGGATCCAGGCCTCGTCGACGGAAAGGCCGCGGGCTTCCATCGCGGCGAGGTAGCCGGCTCGGCGGGCCTGGCTGGCGCCGTGGCGCGGCTCGCCGACCACGAAGCCGATGCGCTTGTGGCCAAGGCCGGCCAGGTGCTCGGTGACATCGCGGGCGGCGGCGAAATTGTCCATGTGGACGCGCGGGCCGGGGCCGTCGGCCTCTTCCGGGCCCAGGCGCACATAGGGCGTACCGGCCTTGTTCAGCAGCTCCAGCACGATCTCGTTGTCGGAGCTGGGCGGGGTCAGGATGACGCCGTCGGGCTTGAGGGCCGCGAGCAGGGCGCCGACCTCCTGGCGAATCTGCGGGGCCTCGTGGTCGATCAGCTCGACCAGCAGGTGGTAGCCGGCGTCGCGGCATTGCAACGTGGCGCCCAACTGGATGCGCGACAGGTAGTCGGCGCCGCGCTCGCTGCGCCAGTGGTCGATGGTCAGGGCCGCGTCGACGAACACGGCGATGACGAAGCTCTTGGAGCCGGCCAGGCTGCGGGCCGACAGGTTGGGGCTGTAGCCGAGCGCCTGAGCGGCCTCGACCACGCGCTCGCGCATCATCGGCCGCACGTTCGGCTCGTTGTTCATGACCCGCGAGACGGTCTTGATCGAAACCTCGGCGCGCGCCGCCACGTCGTAGATGGTCACCGAGGCCATCGGTCTGCCGTTTCCCCCGCTAGCGGACTCAACCCTTTGTCCGAGCCTAGAGCATTTGTCGTGCCTAGGGCGACCCCGCCAGCGATGAAAAAACTCGCGGACAGGCCTGAAGGCCCCTTGCCGGGCGCTGGCGGCGCGGCGAAGGTCGCCGGGCAGGCGAACGCGGCGGCTTTAAATGACCGCGTCGGTTACAGGGAGCAGCCATGTCGCGGAGCGGCGCCAGCCGGCCGGTGCAACCGGTTCGGCCCAGTTTCATCGCCGCCTTCACCTTCGCCCAGATCGGCGCGTTCATCAGCTTCATGCCGTTGATCCAGGTGCTGCTGCCGCTGAAGGCCGCCGCGCTGGATCCCGCCCTGAAGGCCCTGGTGCTGAGCCAGACGGCGTTCTGGGGCGCGCTGACCGCCAGCATCGCCAACCTGCTGGCCGGCGCGATCAGCGACCGGACGACCTCGCGCTTCGGCCGCCGGCGGCCCTGGCTGCTGATCGGCCTGGTGGGCACCGTGCTGGCCTATGGCGCGATCATGCTGGCCGACAGCCGGCTGGAGCTGATCCTCGGCGTCATCGTCTTCCAGCTGGCCTTCAACATGCTGTTCGCCGCGCTGCTGGCCCTGCTGCCCGACCGCGTGCCCGACGCCCAGAAGGGCCGGGTGGCGGCGTTCCTGAGTCTCGGCCATCCCATCGGAGCGGTGGCGGGCGCGGTGCTGGTCGGCGGCCTGCTGGCTTCGGAGGCCTCGCGCTATGCGGCCATCAGCGTGGTGCTGGTGCTGGCCATCGCGCCCTTCGCCCTGCGCCTGAAGGACCCGCCGATCACCGCCGACGCGACCGAGCGCTTCAGCCTGGTCGGGTTCCTGAAAGGGCTGTGGGTCGACCCGCGCAAGCATCCCGACTTCGCCCTGGCCTGGGTCAGCCGGTTCATGGTGCTGGTCGCGATCACCCTGACCCAGTGCTACATGCTGTATTACCTCCAG
Source organism: Caulobacter zeae (assembly GCF_002858925.1). Lineage (GTDB taxonomy): Bacteria > Pseudomonadota > Alphaproteobacteria > Caulobacterales > Caulobacteraceae > Caulobacter > Caulobacter zeae. The sequence continues at coordinate 153,483 of NZ_PJRS01000009.1, read as the reverse complement.
GACGCGCTGAACTATCCGGCGCTGTTCCCCGGCCGGCGGGCCGAGCAGGGCCTGGCCTTGCTGACCACCGTGGCGACCGTGGCCAACGTGGCCTGCGCGATGCTGTTCGGCATGCTCAGCGACCGGCTGGGACGGCGAAAGCTGTTCGCGGCGGGCGCGGCGATGATCCTGGCGGCGGCCATGGTCACCTTTTCGCTGACGCCGGGCTGGGGCGTGGTGCTGGCCGGCTTCGTGGTCTTCGGCTGCGGGGCGGGCTGCTACTACGCCGTCGACATCGCCCTGGTCAGCCAGGTGCTGCCCTCGCAGGACGACGCGGGCAAGGACCTGGGGGTCATCAACCTGGCCAACACGCTGCCCCAGGCCCTGGCCCCGGTGCTGGCGGTGTGGTTCCTGGGGCCCAGCCGCACGGACTATCACGCGCTGTTCCTGGTGGCGGCGGGGCTGGCCATGGCTGGCGGTCTGGCGATCCTTCCGATACGGGGCGTGCGCTAAACTCTGTGGGGGCGCCCTCGTCCTTCGACAGGCTCAGGATGAGGGCTATTGCCGGCGTGCGAATTCGGTAGAAGACCTCACCCTGAGCTTGTCGAAGGGCGAGGTCTTCGGTCCCGCTCGTCATCGGATCCGCCGTGCCCGAATTCCTCACCATCACCGATCCCGCCGACCCGCGCGTGGCCGCCTATCGCGACATCAAGGAACGCGACCTGGTGGGCCGGGAAGGGCGGTTCATCGCCGAGGGCGAGACGGTGCTGCGGGCCTTCGTACGCGACGCGCCCCAGCGGGTGGAGTCGCTGCTGATCGATCCCAAGCGTCGCGACAAGCTGTCGGAGGTGTTCGACGGCCTGCCCCAGGCGACGCCGGTCTACCTGGTCGAGCAGGCGGTGCTGGACGCGCTGGCCGGCTTCCACCTGCATCGCGGGGTGCTGGCGGTGGGCCGCAAGCCCGATGCGATCCCGGCCGCCGACCTCTTGGCGGGCCTGCCCGAGCGGGCGGTGGTGCTGGCGCTGTTCGGCATCGCCAACCACGACAATCTGGGCGGCATCTTCCGCAACGCCGCCGCCTTCGGGGCCGATGCGGTGCTGCTGGACGCCGACTGCTGCGATCCGTTCTACCGCAAGGCCATCCGCGTCTCGGTAGGAGCGACGCTGAGCGTGCCGACCGGATACATCGGCCGGGGCGAGGACGCCGTCGACCTGCTGCGCGGCGCGAGCTTCACGCCGCTGGCCCTGACGCCGTCGGCGGAGCGGACGCTAGCCGAGATGGAGCCGCCGGCCCGCGCGGCGGCCCTGCTGGGCGCGGAAGGGCCAGGGTTATCGGCCGACGTCATCGCGCGGGCGCAGGGGATCGGCATTCCGATGGCCAATGGCTTCGACTCGCTGAACGTGGCGACCACCAGCGGGATCGTGCTGCATCACCTGAGGTTCGGCGGTCGCTGAGCTTGTCCACCGGTTACCGAGGGCCTTAAGGTCCGCGCCAAACTTAAGTTGGCGCGTGATAGCCGCCGAAACCGCTGACACTTTCGGCTATCACGCTTGCAGTAGAGTTCGGGAGAAACGTCATGCCGCAACTGAACCGCCGGAGCGCCTTCGCCCTGCTGGCAGGGATCACCGCCCTGTCGAGCGCGAGCATGGCCAACGCTGCGCGCAAGCCGGCCGTGCCCGAGCCGAGCGAGGTGCGGCCGCTGTGGCCCAATGATCCGCCAGGCTCGGCCGGCGTGACGGCGCAGGAGACGGTGATCGAGCGCAGCGACGGCAAGGGGCCGCGCGACCGGGCGGTGACCCACACCCGCAAGCCGACGCTCAGCCTGTTCCGTCCCCGCAAGCCCAACGGCGCGGCGGTGATCCTGATCCCCGGCGGCGGCTATGAGCGCGTCGTGATGGACAAGGAGGGCTTCGAGACCGCCCAGTGGCTGGCCGACCGCGGCTACACCTGCTTCGTACTGCTCTATCGCCTGCCGGGCGACGGCTGGGGCGCGGGGCCGGATGCGCCGCTTCAGGACGCCCAGCGGGCCCTGCGCCTGGTGCGCTCGTGGGCGCCGGGCATGAAGTTCGCGCAGAACCGCATCGCCATCATGGGCTTCTCGGCCGGCGGGCACCTGGCGGCCAGCCTGACCACCCGCTTCGAGGCCCAGGTCTATGACCGCGTCGACGCCGCCGATGATCTGTCGGCGCGCCCGGACCTGTCGGCCCTGATCTATCCGGTGATCACCATGGTGGCCGGGACCACCCACGCCGGCTCGCGCAAGCAGCTGCTGGGCGCCGCGCCCTCGTTCGAGGCGGTGCAGGCTTATTCGGCCGAGACCGGCGTCGGCGGGCGCACGCCGCCGGTGTTCCTGGTCCATGCCGCCGACGACAAGGCCGTGCCGGTCGAGAACAGCCTGATGATGTTCGCCGCCCTGAAGGCCAAGGCGATCCCCGCCGAACTGCACGTCTTCGAGGAAGGCGGCCACGGTTTCGGCCTGCGCTCGATCGCCGGCAAGCCGGTGGAGGCCTGGCCGTCGCTGTTCGAGGCGTACGCCAAGAAGAAGGGGATCTGAGAGGGGGAGGGCGTCGGACGCTTTGCCCCTACCTTCCCCCGATCGGCGCCATGGTCCCCGAGGCTGGCGCGTAGCTGTAGCCGCCGCGCTTGAGGTCGGCCGAGAGGGTGAGGGGGGCGACGCCGCCGTTGAGGCGGGCGCGGTAGACCATGGTCGTTTCCAGCGTGCGCATCACGTAGTTGCGGGTCTCGCTGAACGGGATGCACTCGATGAAGTCGAGCGGGTCGGTGCTGGCGCCGCGCGGGTCGCCGCACAGGGCGGTCCACTGCGGCGGACGGCCGGGGCCGGCGTTGTAGGCTGCCGCGGCCATGATGTAGGAGCCGCTGAAGCGGTTGATCATGTCGCCCAGGTACACCGAGCCCAGGCGCATGTTGTAGTCGGGCTCGAACAGGCGATCGACGCTGTGGCTCTCGCCCAGCTTGCGGGCGACGCCGGCGGCGGTGGGCGGCATCAGCTGCATCATGCCGCGCGCGCCGACGCCCGAGCGGGCGCGGGGGTCGAAATTGCTTTCCTGGCGCGAGATCGAATAGACGAAGGCGGTCTCGGCCGCGCCCGGAATGGGCGTGAAGTGGTGGTCGAGCAGGGGATAGCCGCGCTCGGGCAGGATGAAACCGCGCTGGGCGGCGGTGCGGACCGCGCGCATGGCCAGGTCCTGGTCGCCGGTGTTGCGGGCGAAGTCGACCAGCAGGGCCTGTTCCTGGGCGGTCGGCAGCTGGTCGTCGATATAGAGAACCAGGGCGCGGAAGGCGTCGTTGGCGCCGACGTCGCGCAGAAGTTTGGCGGCGCGGATCAGCTCGCGGCTCTCGAAGCGGGCGCGGTCGGCCTGCGTGATCACCGGATCCTTGTCGAGGCGGATCTCCTTGATCCCCGCCTTCTCGGCGGCTAGCTGGCCGTAGAAGGTGGTGATGTGGCGCGCGCCCTCGGCGTAGAAGGCCTGGGCGGCGATGACGTCGCCCTGCGCCTCGGCCGCGCGGCCCTGCCAGTAGAGGGCGCGGCCGCGGGTGATCGGCGAGGCGCCGATCTCGTTGATGCGGCCGAAGTGGGCGGCCGCGGCGTTGGCGTCCTTCAGGCGCGACAGCGCGATCCAGCCGGCGAAGAACTCGGCCTCGGCCGCGTCGGCGCCGCCGGGCAGGCCGGCGTTGGCGGCGGCGTAGGCGCCGCGGCTGTCGCCGTTCTTGATGGCCGACATGACCAGTTGCTTGCGCTCGCGCCAGATGGGGCCGGCGGTGTCGTCGGACGGCGGGGCGGCGGGGAAGTAGCGCACCAGGTCGAGCGCCATCACGTCCATGCCCTTGCGGCGCATATAGGACGCGCGCTCGAAGGCGACGCCCGGCGAGACCTGCTGGGCCGGGGTGAGGGCGGCCACCAGGTCGTTGGCGTTGGAGGCGTTGGAGCGCAGGGCGATGCGGGCCTGGGCGGTGGCCTGCTGGTCGTAGGGCAGCATGGCGACCATGTCGCGCGCGGCCGGGCCTTGCGGTCCGTACAGCAGCATGTCGGCGCGCTGGGCGTAGTCGTCGGCGGTGAGCATCGCGCCGAAGCGGGCCTGCATGGCGCGCTGGGCGTCGGCCTCGAAGGTCTTGCCGCGCCAGAAGCGGCGGATCAGGTTCGTGGCGTCCTGGGCCCGGCCGCTGGCTTGGTAGGCGCCGGCCAGCGCCATGGCGCCTTCGGCGGTCTGCGGTTCGGAGCCGCCGAACCAGGCGATGGTCTGGGCCGGGGTGAGGCCGGAGGTGGACAGCGCCTTCTCGGCGGGCAGGTCGCGGCGCGAGCTGCGCGGCCAGCCGTTGAGGTCGCGACGCGCCTGGTCCAGCTCGAAGAAGCTCATGCTCTCGGCGCCGACATCGGCCAGGGCCCACAGGGCGATCTTGCGGGCCAGGGGATCGGAGATGCCCATCATCGCCGCGCGCACGGTCGAGGCCGAGCGCTGGCCCATCACCGCCGCGCGCAGGTTGGCCGCGTCGGTGTCCGACAGCGTGCCGGCGTAAGCGGTGGGCGGGGTGCTGACGAGGCCGGGGCGGGCGCTGCCGGTATAGGGCTGGGGCGCGCTCGGCAGGCCCTCGTCGTCCAGCTGCTCTGTCTGGGCGTCGGCGACGCTCGCAAACAGGGTCAGGCTGACGCAACCGAGAAGAAGCCGACGAATCCCAAAAGCCAAAACGCGGTCTCCTTCAGTGCCGAGGCGGTGGTCCATGCCCTTGATGGGGGCGTCTGGCGGCCGATTTTGGGCCGCACGAGCCGTATAGCCCGGTTCGCCGCTTGATCGACCCGCCTTTCAACACCGCAGAGTGACGAAAAGGTCGGAACGACCAGTTGCGGTCGACGGGGGCGGAGACATATTGTCCGCCCCCACGTTTCAGCCGCAACTCTCGCGGCGTCTGCTCACGGCAAATTGCAAGTCATGGTCCATTCCCCTTTCAAGGGCGTCATCCCGGCCCTGGTCACCCCGTTCCTGAACGGCGAGGTCGACGAGAAAGGGTTCGTCGCCCTGGTCGAGCGCCAGATCGCCGGCGGCGTGCACGGCCTGGTGCCGGTCGGCACGACGGGCGAGACCTCGACCCTGTCGCATGACGAGCACAAGCGCGTCGTCGAGCTGTGCGTGAAGACCGCCCGCGGCCGCGTGCCGGTGATCGCCGGCGCGGGGTCGAACTCGACCGACGAGGCCATCGATCTGGCGCGCCACGCCAAGACCGTCGGCGCCGACGCGGCCCTGGTGGTCACGCCGTACTACAACCGCCCCAGCCAAGAGGGCATGTACCAGCACTACAAGGCGATCAACGACGCCGTGGAGCTGCCGGTGTTCGTCTACAACGTGCCGGGCCGCAGCGGCGTCGACATCTCCAACGACACCCTCGTGCGTCTGTCGAAGCTGCCCAACATCGTCGGCATCAAGGACGCCACCGGCGACCTGACGCGCATCAGCATGCAGCGCATCACCTGCGGGCCCGACTGGGTCATGCTGTCGGGCGATGATCCGACCGCCCTGGGCTACATGGCCCACGGCGGGCACGGGGTGATCTCGGTCACCTCGAACGTCGCGCCGGACGCCTGCGCCACCTTCATGAACGCCTGCGTCAGCAACGACTGGGAGACGGCCCGCTACTGGCAGGACCGCCTGATCAAGCTGCACAAGGCCCTGTTCCTCGACTCGTCGCCGGGCCCGACCAAGTTCGCCCTGGCCCAGCTTGGCCTGTCGACCGAGGACGTGCGCCTGCCGATCACCCCGTGCAGCGAGGCCGTGCGTCCGGCGATCGTCGAGGCCATGCGCGAGGCGGGTCTGGTCTGATGACCAAGCCGATCGCGGAAAACCGGCGCGCCCGGTACGACTACTTCATCGAGGAGACCTTCGAGGCCGGCATCATGCTGACCGGCACCGAGGTGAAGTCGCTGCGCGTCGGCCGGGCCAACATCGCCGAGTCCTATGCTTCGGTCGAAGGGCGCGAGATCAAGCTGATCAACGCCGACATCCCGCCCTACGGCCACGCCAACCGCTTCAACCACGAGCCGCGCCGCCACCGGAAGCTGCTGCTGCATCGCAAGCAGATCGAGAAGCTGATCGGCGCGGTGCAGCGCGACGGCCGCACGCTGATCCCGCTCAAGCTCTACTGGAACGAGAAGGGCCTGGCCAAGCTGGAGATCGGCCTGGCCAAGGGCAAGAAGAACCACGACAAGCGCGAGACCGAAGCCGCCCGCGACTGGGCGCGCGACAAGGCGCGCCTGATGAAGGGCGACCGAGGGGATTGATCCTTAGGGTCGGAGAACCTCCCCCTGTGGGGGAGGTGATCGCGAAGCGATCGGTGGGGGGGCTGACTTCCCATCGCCCCGAAAGCTGAAAACGTCCCCCCACCGGCCTTCGGCCGCCTCCCCCAGAGGGGGAGGATCTTCGTCACAGACGCTCTCCCTGAAAGGGGGAGCTGTCGCGGAGCGACTGAGGGGGAAGGGGCTGCGGCGGTGGCGGATCTACCGACCTCATCAGGAGCTTCCCCCTCCGGCCCTTCGGGGCGCCTCCCCCTTCAGGGGGAGGATCTTGACCCTGGCCCGGCTCTTGCTCCTTCTTTCCCGAAGGAGTCCGCCATGTCCGATACTGGTGCAAACACGGCCAAGGTCGCGCGTCCGCTGTCCCGCGGCGGGCCGCTGGACGCGCTGCGGTTCTTCGCGGCCTTCTTCATCGTGGTCTATCACTACGCCGAGCAGGCGCCGGTCTCGCTGTTTGCGATCCATCCGGCGTTCGGGCGCGGCTACCTGGCCACCGACTTCTTCCTGCTGCTGTCGGGCTATGTGCTGGGCCGGGCCTATGGCTCGCGGGTCGCGGCCGGCCAGATCCATGACGGCGCCTTCCTGGTCAAGCGCATCGGCCGGGTGTGGCCCGCTCACCTGGTGATGATCGCCGCCTTCGTGGCCCTGGTGCTGGGCACCACGGCGCTGGGCATGCAGCCGCGCAATCCGCAATGGTACCAGTGGGACCAGTTGCCCCAGCAGGTGTTCCTCATTCAAACGTGGGGCTTCCAGGGGCCGTCGGGCTGGAACATGCCGACCTGGACGCTGTCGGCCCTGCTGGTCTGCTACGCCCTGTTCCCGACCATGTGGCGGGCTTTCGGCAGGATCGGCTCGCCGTGGATGGCGCTGCTGGTCGGCGCAGCCGTGTTCGTGGCTGTTGACGTCTTCTCGCGCCAGGTGTTCGGCCTGCCGTCGTTCCACCTGCACCTGAAGAACGGCCTCTACCGCGCCATCCCGCTGTTCCTGATGGGCGTGCTGATCGCCCGCCTGGCCCGCGAGGTCGTCATCGGCCCGAAGCTGGCCGACGCCCTGGCCGTGTTCGCGGTGGTCGGGTTCGTGGTGCTGAACGTCGTCGGCGAGTTCGCCTATCCGAGCCTGGCCTTGCTGGGCCTCTTGATCTTCGCCGCCAGCGGCTCGGCCCAGAACGGCTGGGGCTGGGCCAAGACCGGCGGGCGCCTGTCGTTCTCGCTCTACCTGACCAACCAGTTCGTCGGCGCGGTGTGGTTCGCCATGCAGCGCCTGCTGGACCAGAAGGTCGCGCTGCCCGAGGCCGCCCACTGGGCGATCTGGGCCATGGCCTTCCCGGCCGCCCTGGTGTTCGCCTGGCTGTTCGAGCGCCTGGTCGACGCGCCGCTGCAGGACTGGCTCAAGCCGCGCCTGGAGAAGGCCACGGCCGGCTGGGGCGGCAAGCGCGAGCGGAACCAGGCGGCGCAAGCGATGGTTACGCCCTTGCCTTGAATGGCGCGCCCTGAAATCGCCTTGCCGTTCGCGGCGAGATAGGCGACGAGGGATGAAACGCGCGTTCAAAACGCTGCTCTAGGGAGTCGAACTACCAATGCTCAGGACCGCCATCCTCGCCGCCGTCGCCAGCGCCGCCTTCGTCGCGCCGGCCATGGCCGCCGACATCTCGGGTCTGTGGCAGACCGAGACCAACGGCGGCCAGGTCGAGATCAGCCGCTGCGGCAACAGCCTGTGCGGCAAGCTCTTGACCTCGGACAACATCAAGAAGAACCCCGCCCTCAAGGACGAGAAGAACAAGGACCCGTCGCTGCGCACGCGCCCGCTGAAGGGCCTGCAGCTGCTGTGGGGCTTCAGCGGCGGTCCGACCGAATGGACCGGCGGCAAGGTATACAAGGCCGACGACGGCAAGACCTATTCGGGCACCATCACCATGACCAACGCCGACACCCTGAAGCTGAAGGGCTGCGTGGTCGCGCCGCTGTGCAAGACCCAGACCTGGACGCGGGTGAAGTAGTATCCAGGACCCTCCCCCTGAAGGGGGAAGTGGCGCGAAGCGCCGGAGAGGGAAGTGGTCGCGGCGGGGCCGCTGAAACTTCCTTCTCCGTCGTCCCTTCGGGCCGACACCTCTCCCTTCAGGGAGAGGGTCTTTGCGCTCAGAGCGGCGCGCACACCTCTTCCAGCCAGGCGCGGATCTCCGGCTCGACGCGCGGGCCGATCTCCTTGAGCACGCGGGCGTGGTAGGCGTCGAACTGGGCGACCTCCTCGGCCGTCAGCAGCGCCTTGTCGACCAGGCGGCGGTCGATGGGGGCCAGCGTCAGGGCTTCGAAGCGGTGCATCGGGCGATCGCCGCCGGCCACCGGTTCGGCGGGCATGACCACTTCCAGGTTCTCGATGCGGATGCCGTATTCGCCGTCCTTGTAGTAGCCGGGCTCGTTGGAGACGATCATGCCGGGCTGCAGCGCGATGGTGTTGGGCGCCTTGCTGATCCGTTGCGGACCCTCGTGGACGCCCAGATAGACCCCGACGCCGTGGCCGGTGCCGTGGTCGTAATCCAGCCCGTGGGCCCAAAGCGCCATTCTGGCCAGGGCGTCGATGGCCGAGCCGGTGGTCCCGGCCGGGAAGCGCAGGCGGGCGATGGCCAGGTGGCCCTTCAGGACCAGCGTGTTGCGCGTGACCATCTCGGCCGAGGGCTCGCCGATGGCTACGGTGCGGGTGACGTCGGTGGTGCCGTCCAGGTACTGGCCGCCGCTGTCGACCAGCAGCAGCGAGCCCCGCGCGGCGCGCTCGTTGGAGCGCTCGGTCGGGCGGTAGTGGGGCAGGGCGCCATGGCCGTTGGCCGCGCCGATGGTGTCGAACGACAGGTCCTTCAGCACGCCCGTGGCCTCGCGGAAGCTTTCCAGCTTGGCGACGGCCTCTTTCTCGTCCGGCGGGCTCACCTGGCCCTCGGTGGCCAGCCAGTGCAGGAAGCGGGTCAGGGCGGCGCCGTCGCGGCGGTGGGCCTCACGCGTGCCGTCCAGCTCGACGCCGTTCTTGCAGGCGCGGGGCATCGTGCAGGGGTCCATGCCGCGCACGACCTTGGCGCCGGCGGCGACCAGGGTGTCGAAGTACCAGGCCGAGGACTGGGCCGGATCGACCAGCACCGACTTGCCCGACAGTTCGGCCAGGGCGCCTTCGAGGGCCTCGGGCGCCTCGAGCGAGACCTCGTTGCCGAGCCAGGCGGGCAGGTCCTCGGTGACCTTGGCCGGGTCGAGGAACAGGCGGGCGCTGCCGTCGGCGCGCAGGACTGCCTGGGCCAGCGGCAGGGGCGTGCGGATGACGTCGCCGCCGCGGATGTTGAACAGCCAGGCAATCGAGGACGGGGCGGTGATGACGGCGGCGTCGGCGCCGAGGCCCGAACCGACGCGGGCGCGCTTGGCCGAGCTTTCCTCGCCGGCGTACTGCACCGGATGTGGCACGACCGGCGCCTGCGGCTGGGCCGGACGCTGAGCGCCCCAGGCCTGGTCCAGCGGGTTGGCGGCGACGGGCTTGAGCGTCGCGCCGGCGCGGGCGGCGGCGGCTTTCAGCACGTCGAGCGCGGCGGGGCTGTGCAGGCGGGCGTCGTAGCCGATCACCGCACCCTTGTGAGCGGTCTCGAGATAGGCCGGCACGCCGCCCTCGACGAGGTCGCGGATCTCGAACACGCCCTGGTCGACCTGCTCTCGGACCTGAAGCGTATAGCGGCCGTCGACGAAGACGGCGGCGCGGTCGCTCATGATGACGCCGGCCCCGGCCGAGCCGGTGAAGCCGCTGGCCCAGGCCAGGCGGTCGTTGGCGGCGGGCAGGTATTCGTTCTGGTGCTCGTCCTCGTGCGGCACGAGGAAGCCGTCCAGACCCTGGCGGGCCATGGCCTCGCGGATCAGCGGAACGTGGCGCGGGCCAAAGCCCGGATCGGTGGATTCATCGAAGGTCTGGCGCATGACGACCGATGTATGCCGCATGCGCCAGACTTGGAAGGGGAGTTATCGCGGCTGGTCGGCCTGGGGCGACGTACCCGTGCCGTCGGTCGCAGCCGGAGCGGTGGCGGCGGCGTCCTGCGCCGCGTCGGCGGCGGTCTGGGCCTGGATCTCGGTCTGCCGACGCACGCTCTCGGCGGCGGAGGCGGCTTCCCGGGCCGAGGCTTCGGCGGCCTGGCGGGCCTGGTCGGCGCCGGTTTGCAGGCCCACTTGAGCGCCCTCGACCAGGCCGGCGGCGCGGCCTTGTTCCTGGGCCTGGGCGAGCTGGTCGGAGCTGGCGGCCATCGGGCGCGAGGTCAGCATGAAGGCCACGGCGATCACCGCCACGATGGCCACGACGCCGGCGACCAGCCAACCCAGCGGGCTGGACTCGCGCCGGACCTCGACCACGCGCTCGGGCTGTCGCGGGGCCTCGGGGTGAAGCGAAGGATCGGTGTAGGTCATGGTCGTTTCCTCGAACGATGTTGTCCGGGAAAACGTGGAGCCAAGCACAGGCGTTCCGCCCCTCGCGATCGAGGGGCGGCGCCGGAGGTTCTACGGGCGTTGCAGGACCAGGGTCGCCCAGGCGTCGCGGTGGATGCGGCTGACCACCTTGAAGCCGCGCGACAGGTAGGCGGCCTTGACCATCCGCTCCTGGGTGCGCAGCAGGCCCGAAAGGATGACCGTGCCGCCGGGGACGAGCGCGCGCTTGATGTCCTGGGCCAGGCTAATCAGCGGGCGGGCCAGGATGTTGGCGAAGACCAGGTCGTAGGGGGCGTTTTGCGCCACCAGCTTGTTGGACAGGCCCGAGGCGTGGACGAAGCGGGCGTTGGCCATGTTGACCTTGGCGTTCTCCTTGGAGATCCGCACGCTGGGCTTGTCGATGTCGGTGCCGACGGCCAGCTTGCTGCCCGTGCGGGCGGCGGCGATGGCCAGCAGGCCCGTGCCGGCGCCGACGTCGAGCACCTTGTTGAACTTCCTGGCCTTGATCAGGCGGTCATAGGCCTGGAGGCAGCCGACGGTGGTGCCGTGGTGGCCGGTGCCGAAGGCCGCGCCGGCCTCGATGCGCAGGTTGACCGTGCTGGCCGGCAGGCGACCGCGATCGTGCATGCCGTAGACGAAGAAGCGGCCGGCGCGCACGGGCGGCAGGCCCGACAGCGCCATGGCCAGCCAGTCGGCGTCGGCCAGGGCCTCGCGCTCGACCTTCAGCGGATAGCCGCCCAGCAGCTCCAGCAGGGCCGCGTCCTCGTCCTCGGTGGTCGGGAAGGCGTCGATGCGCCAGATGCCCTTGTCCTCGTCCTCTTCCAGGATCGAGTAGGTGGCGCCTTCCAGGCCGGGCATGTTGTCGATGGCGTCGGCGGCGGCTTCGGCGTCTGCGCGCGCGCCGCGGGCGACGATCTGCTGGTGGGTGTAGTCGGTCATGCCGCTCCAATAGTCGGACGCGCGGCCAAAGGCGAGACCGTCCGGCGTCCGAAAGCGGGGGCGGGGCTCCAAATTTCGGGCGCGGGGTCGGGCGGCGCCAGTCGCCAGGTCAGCGGCGGCTCCTCGCGCGGGCGCCGTTGGCGGGCCGGCAGTGCGTTTCGAGCAGCGCCGAGGGCGGGTCCCAGCAGGCGCGTGGCGGCCGCGCAGGCCAGGGCCCAGGCGATGCCGTTGCGCTCCAGAATGAAGCTTTCCGAGAAGGTGGTGATCAGGAAGATGACCAGGAACAGGGTCGCCCAGTAGCCGTCGCGCACCTTGTCGAACCGGAACAGGGCGACCAGCAGCGGCAGGCCCAGCACCAGGGCCGACAGCCCCACGCCGATCCAGCCCAGCTGGGCCAGCACGTCCAGCCAGCCGTTGTGGGCGGTAGGCACGTTCCAGCCGGTCTCCTTGCGGATGAACAGGGCCGGCACGGAGTCGTCGCGCCAGAACACCGCATAGCCGTAGCCGGTCAGCGGGGCCTTGGCCGACTGGCGCATCAGGGCGTCCCAGATCTCGGTGCGGCCGGTGAGGGTAGGGTCCTTGCCGAGCGCCTTGAACAGCAGTTCGGGGGCCAGCCACATGACGATGGCCGCGCCGCCGATCACCGTGACGCCCAGCCAGACCATGGTGGTCGCCGTGGCCGGTCCGCGCCGCATCATGCCCAGCAGGCCCGAACCGACCAGGCCGATCAGCAGGACCATCAGCGAGGTCTTGGACCTGCTCATCACGATCATGAAGGCGCACAGCACGATGGCCCCGATGAACAGCTTACGGTGCTTCGTGCCGGCCAGGATGGCGGCCATGGCGCCCAGGGCGCCGTAGACCATCATCGCGCCCATCTGGTTCTTCTCGAACCACAGGCCGCGCCAGTCGCCGGCGTTGATGTCGTGCTGCACGCCCATCTTCGGATAGGCGATCGCGGCCAGCAGGCCGCCGGCGCCGAGCACCAGGAAGGTGGTCGCCAGGATCTCGGCCATGCGGCGGCCGTCGAAGCTGGCGGCGAAGTAGAAGCCGAACAGGGTGGTGAAGGCCGCGGCCAGGGCGCGACGGTTGGTGGTGCCCGGGTCGAACGACCACGAGGCCGAGGCGAACACCCAGAATACCAAGAGGCTCAGCAGGCTGGCGGGCAGCCAGAACTTCATCAGCCGGGGCGCGCGCCACAGCACCAGGGCCAGGATCAGCGCATAGACCGGCAGCCACATCAGGCGAAGGATCGGCATGTCCTCGCCGCCGGCCTGTTCCGGATCGAGAAACGGCCCGATCAGGGCGTTGGACAGCATGAACAGCACGAAGCCGCAGGCCCAGGCCTCCAGCGTGCGCAAGAGCCCGCCTTCCTCCTCGATCCTGTCTGGCGCCGCAGCGTCCATGCGCGTTCCCGTGTGGCGCGAAACGGCACAGTTACCGGTCGCATTGGCGGGAGGCTGCAAGGGGGAGGCCGGAAATCAGGGAACCTCCCCTCTGGGCGAGGCGATCGCGTCAGCGATCGGTGGGGAGTTTTGAGAAAATCGGCCGATGCCGCGGAAGCTGATAACGGCCCCCCTCCGGCCCTTTGGGCCACCTCCCCCAGAGGGGGAGGATCGCTAGTACCGCAGCGCCACTTCGGTCGGGACGGGGGCTTGAGCCGGCGGGCCGGCGACCAGCTCCTCGGGCAGGCGGGTGTCGAGGATGTCGCCGCTGGTCGAGGCGAAGCTGCGGGGCGGGGCGTCGGCGGGTTCGGTGGGCACGGCCGGCTGGTCGTCCAGCGCCACGGTCGTCGCGCCCGAGGCCGAGACGATGTCGGCGTCCGCGGGATCGGGCTCATAGCTGGCGGGCTCGATCAGGCCCATCTGCGCCATGTCCGCCGAGGTCAGGACGACCGGCGTCTCGTCGACCGGCGGGTGCAGGAAATCCTGACCGATGACGTAGTCGGGGACATTGCCGGCGGGCCAGACCATGGGGGCGGCCTCGGCGTACTGGCTGCCCTGGACTTCGGCGTAGGGCTGGGGCTCGCGCTCCTGCGGGCCGATCTGCATGGCGACGCCGGCGATCGCGCCGAGGGTCAGGGCGACGGGGAGGCCGACGATGGCGGCCCGGGTCTTCAAGAGGTCGAGCGGCTTCATGTGCAGATAGCGTTCGAGCCGGAGATTCGTTCTAGGCTGGGGGCAGATTCCGGGCGGAAGGGCGCGAGCGATCATGAGCAAGACCAGGGGCGGCGGCCTGCTGCGGATCCGCGAGGGCGGCCACGCGCGGGTGACCTATATCGAGCTGTTCTTCGACCTGGTGTTCGTGTTCGCGATCACCCAGCTGTCGCATGGGCTGATCGGCCACCCCAGCCTGCTGGGCGTGGTCGAGACGGGCCTGCTGTTGATGGCCGTCTGGTGGGCCTGGATCTACACCGCCTGGGTCACCAACTGGCTGGATCCCGAGCGGCCGCCCGTCCAGATCATGCTGTTCCTGGTCATGGCCGCCGGCATGGTGATGACCATGTCGATCCCCACGGCCTTCGAGGGCCGGGGGCTGCTGTTCGCCCTGGCCTATGTGGGCATCCAGGTGGGGCGCAGCCTGTTCACCGCGTGGAGCGTGCGCCAAGACAGCGGACTGAAGCTCAACTTCCTGCGCATCACCGCCTGGCTCGTGGTGTCTGGCGTGCTGTGGATCAGCGGCGGCCTGCTGCACAACGAGGCGCGCCTGGCCTGCTGGGCGGCGGCGATCGCCATCGAATACGCCTCGCCGGCCGCCGGCTTCTGGACGCCGGGCCTTGGCCGCAGCAGGACCGCCGACTGGACGGTGGAGGGGGCGCACCTGGCCGAGCGCTGCGCCCTGTTCACGATCATCGCCCTGGGCGAGTCGATCCTGGTGATGGGCGCGACCGCGGCCGGCATGGCCTGGACGCCGGTGGTGGCGGCCTCGTTCGCCTCGGCCTTCGTGGCCAGCATCGCCATGTGGTGGATCTACTTCTCGTTCACGGCTGAGGCGGCCAGCGAGGCGATCAGCCATTCGGACGATCCGGGCCGGGTGGCGCGCATCGCCTACACCTACAGCCACCTCCTGCCGGTGGCGGGGATCATCGTGGCCGCCGTCGGCGACGAGTGGGTGATCCACCATCCGGTGGGCCACGCCGATCCGAAGATCTCGGCCGCCCTGATCGGCGGGCCGCTGCTGTTCCTGCTAGGCGGGGTGCTGTTCAAGCGGGCGGTGTTCCGCATCTGGTCGCCGTCGCGCGGCGCTGGCATGGCGGCGCTGCTGCTGCTGATCCCCGTTTCGCCTCTGGTCTCGCCCCTGGTGCTGTCGCTGCTGACCACGGGCGTGCTGGTGCTGGTCGGGGCCTGGGAGAGCCTGGCGATACGGTGGCGCGGGCATCAGCTGCGCGGCTGACATGACGCCGCAACGGCGCCGCAAGACTCGTCTATAGGGTCGCGCCATAGGCGCCGCCTTCCTCCCCGCGCGGCCGCAACCGGGACTTCCAGTGATCAAAGAGCGTTTCCCCGACACCAGGGCCCTGATCTTCGACTGCGACGGCACCCTGGTCGACAGCCTGGGCCTCTATGCCGTCGCATGGCCGGCCGGCTTGCGGTCCACGGGCCATGCGATGGAGGCGTCCTGGTACCTGGAGCGCGGCGGCTTTTCCGGCGACATGCTGATGGACGCCTTCGAGCAGGAGGTCGGCCAGACGCTGGACCGGGCGCAGGTGATGAAGGCGGTATGGGCGACCTACAGCGCCGGGATCGACAGCCTGACCGAGATCACGGCCGTCACCGCCATCGCCCGCGCCTTCCACGGCCGCCTGCCCATGGCGGTGGCCTCCAGCGGTCCGTCCGACTTCGTGCGGCTGAGCCTGAAGTCGCGGGGTCTGGACGTCCTGTTCGACGCCATCGTCACGGTCGAGGACGTGGCGGCGGCCAAGCCGGCCCCCGACCTCTTCCTGGAAGCCGCTCGCCGGCTGGGCGTGGCGCCGGGCGACTGCCTGGTGTTCGAGGACAGCATCCAGGGCCTGCAGGCGGCCGCGGCGGCCGGCTGCAAGGCGATCGACGTGCGCGAGCTGATGGAGGAGGCGGTTTAGGGGGCGTGCGACACCCCGCGTTGGGGCGAAAACCTCGTCCTTCGACAAGCTCAGGATGAGGTTTTTCTAGATCCGAGGCTTTCAATGGTCCTCTTCCTGAGCCTGTCGAAGGACGAGGACCGCGCGGGCGGTTGAGGGGCGTCTACCGCCCGTACGCCGCCTCTGTCGCGCGGATCAGGCCGTCGATGACGCCGGGTTCGGTCGAGGCGTGGCCGGCGTCCCAGACGATCTCGAAATGGGCCGAGGGCCAGGCGCGGTGCAGGGCCCAGGCGCTGGCCAGGGGCGTGACGACGTCGAAGCGCCCCTGGACGATCCAGGCAGGGATGTGCCGGATCGTCTCGATGTTGTTGAGGATCCAGCCGTCTTCGGGAAAGAAACCGCGATTGACGAAGAAGTGGCTCTCGATCCGCGCGAAGGCGATGGCGAAGTCTTCCTCGTTGAACTTCGGCGGCCGGGCCTCGGGGCCGCGCAGTGAAATGGTGTCGCCCTCCCACTGGCTCCAGGCGTTGGCGGCCTCGGCCTGGACGCGACGGTCGGGGTGGACGAGGCGCTTGTGGTAGGCGGCCATCAGGTCGCCGCGCTCTTCGGGCGGGATCGGGGCCAGGAACCGTTCCCAGGCGTCGGGGAACAGCATCGAGGCCCCGTCCTGATAGAACCAGGCCAGTTCCTTGTCGGTCAGCAGGAAGACGCCGCGCAGCACCAGGCCCTCGACCCGGTCGGGGTGCTTGATGGCGTAGGCGAGGGCGAGGGTCGAGCCCCAGGAGCCGCCGAACACGGTCCACTTCTCGATCCCCAGGTGCTCGCGCAGCCGCTCGATGTCGGCGATCAGGCTCCAGGTGGTGTTGTCGTCGAGACTGGCGTTGGGCCGCGAGCGGCCGCAGCCGCGCTGGTCGAACAGGGTCATGCGCCAACGCGACGGATCGAAGAACCGCCGCATGGTCGGGTTGATCGCCCCGCCGGGGCCGCCGTGCAGGATCACCGCCGGCTTGCCGCGCGGCGCGCCGCATTCCTCGTAATAGATCTCGTGGGCGCTTCCGGTGGGCAGCCAGCCGAAGGAGAACGGCTCGACCTCGCGATAGAGGCCGCGACGGCCGATGGAGGACATGGCTGCGAGTGAAGCGTGACGGTCCATGGCGCGAGCCTAGGCGTTTTGCTTGTCCGTGTGAACGGCGCTTTGTTCGTCGGCGGAAGGCCGTGAGCAAGCTTGACCGACGGCAACCTGGGCGATAACGCGCTGAAGGGCTAGAATTCGGGGGCGAGCGGCATGCGGCGGCGGGAACTGATGGCGGGCGGACTGGTCGCGGGGCTGGCGGCGCCGAGCCTTGTGCTGGCCAAGCCCAAGCACGCGGTCGCCGGCGACGTCGCTCCGGAGTTCTCGATCTCCACGGTCAATAGCGGCGTCCATCGCCTGGCCGACATGCGCGGGGACGTCGTGGTCATCAACTACTGGGCGTCGTGGTGCGCGCCGTGCCGGGCCGAGATGCTGGCCCTGGACCAGTTCATGCGCGAGAAGGCCGGCAAGGGCTTGCGGATCTACGCCGTCAACATCGAGAGTTCGCCGCCGGAGAAGGCCATGCGCGACCTTTCGGGCGCGCTGTCGTTCCCGGTCGGACGGCGCCTGGCGGGCAAGGGCTACGGCAAGATCGACAACGCCGTGCCGACCAATTTCGTCATCGACCGCAAAGGCGTGGTGCGCCACGCCAAGGCCGGCGCCTTCTCGTACGACAGCTTCGCGCGCCTCCTGAACCCGCTGCTGGCCAAGGCCCGTCCCGTCGAGGTCGCCTAGAGGCCACGATTCCCGTTATGGTGCGTGCGCATGAGCACCACGCCCGAAGACCTGACCGACGACGACCTCTTGAACCTGCTGACCGACGATCAGCTGGCCGAGCTCGACAACTCCATCGCCGAGATGTTCGGCGCCGAGGGTCTGGACCGCGCCGAGGCCCTGCTGGTGCTGGCCCGGGTCTATTCGATGCGGGCGGCCGAGCGCGACGAGGCCTCGGCCCTGGCCCTGCTGCAACTGGCCGCCGCCATGCGCAGGCGCGCTGAACGGCTGATGCAGCGGCCGCAGTAGTGAAAACCCTCTCTCTTTGAGAGAGTGAGGGGCCCGCGCCGCAGGCGTGGGAGGGTGAGAGGTAACAGACTCGCGGCAGGAAGCGCGGCGTTCGAGCAACGGCGCTTCGCGGGTGGTCGCCCTTTTCCGATTTACTTGCAGACGGTGAAACCCCTCACCCTCCCACCGCTTCGCGGCGGGCCCCTCCCTCTCCCTATGGAAGAGGGGACGAAGAGCCGCTCACCCCATCCGCAGCGTGCCCGCGTCGATCGCCTGGCTGATCCTCACCTGGCCCTTTTCGTCGCGGATCTCGACCGTGACCTTGGGCGCGGACGGCGACCAGTCGATGGTGATCAGGCCGAAGTTGCGTTCGCGCAGCACGGCCGAGGCGCGCAGGGCGTTGGGCGGGGTGACCGGCCACACCTCGGTCAGGCCCGACGAAGTGACGTCCCACATCGGATAGGGGACGTTGAGGTCGAGCCTTGAGACCTCGGCGTAATGGGTGTCGCCGCTGACGAAGAACAGGCGCTCGGCGCGCTGGCGGCGGATGGCCTCGAACAGGCGTTGGTGGTCGCGGGCGTAGTTGATCCAGCTTTCCCAGCCGGCGAAGTCGGCCAGCACCTGAAGGCTGGAGCCGAAGATCCGCAGGTCGGCAGGCTGGGCCAGCTGGGCCTCCAGCCACGCCCACTGCGGCTCGCCGATCATGGTGGCGTCCTGGTCGGCGATGCGGTCGTAGGGGCCGGGCGTCTCCTTGCCTTGCAGGCCGCGAGCCACGGCCCAGGCCTTGTAGCCGCCCTTGAAGGTCTTTTCGGCCAGCGGCGTGCGGTTCCAGCGCAGGTCGGGCAGCAGAATCTGCACGCGCCGGCCCTCGGGACCGAAGACATAGGCCGCATGGACGCCGTCGCGCGTGCGGCGGGGGGAGTTTTCCGGCTCGCCCCAGAAGTCGCAGAACTGGCGGCGGCTCTCGGCCTTCATCGGATAGTCGCCGCCGGCGTCGTTCTCGCCGAAGTCGTGGTCGTCCCAGATGGCCACGACGGGGATCTCGTCGCGCAGGCGCCTGAAGTGCGGCTTGGCGGCCAGCATGGCGTACTTGGCGGCCATCACCTTGGGATCGCGGGTGTCGGCGTAGATGTTGTCGCCCAGGAACATGAAGAGGTCGGGCTTGGTGGCGAAGATCGCCTCCCAGATCGGCTGGTCCTTGTCCTGCTTGGCGCAGGAGCCGAAGGCGATGCGGGTCAGCGGCTTGTCGAGGGCCGGGTGGGGCGCGTCCACGCCAAGGACCTTGGGGGTCTGGGCGGCGGCCGGCGCGACGGCCAGGGCGGCGGCCGACAGGCCGAGCGCCGAGCGGCGGGAGAGGTCGGTCACGGGCGTGAACCTCCACGAAAAAGCCCTTCCCCTCGATGGGGGAAGGGTTGGGATGGGGGTGTCCTGCGGAAGGAGAGGGTGAAGCAGCGCTTGTTGTCCAGCGCCGCGTCACCCCCAACCCCGGCCCTTGCCCCATCGAGGGGGAAGGGAGGAGGCTTGATCAGAACGCCTTCTTGATGGTCACGAAGCCCTGGCGCGGCGGGGCCGGCAGCAGGGTCATGGTTGTGCCGGCGGTGTCGCGGTTGACGAAGCCGCCCGAGCCGACGGTCGAGATGTAGTCCTCGTCGGTCAGGTTGGTGATATTGGCCTGGATCTCCAGGCCCTTGCTCCAGCCCTCGCCGTCGAAGCGGTAGCCGAAGGTCAGGTCGGCCACGGTGTAGCCGTCGACCTCGCCGCCGACGTTCTCGTAGGTGTAGTAGCGCTCGCCGGTGTAGCTGACGCCGAGGCGGGCGAAGAAGCCGCCCTGCTCGAACTTCACCTCGCCCTTGAACAGGTTCTTGGGCGTGTTGACGACCGTCTTGCCGGCGGTGCGGGCGGCGATGGTGCCGTCGCCGTTCATGACGTCGTCTTCGTATTCGGAGTTGTTGTAGGTGTACGAGCCGTAGACCGACCAGGCGTCGGTGAGGCGGAACTCGCCGGCCAGCTCAACGCCTTGGGTTTTCACCGAGCCGACGTTCGACAGCACGGCGGGCAGGCCCAGGATCGGCGAAGCGGTCGAGGCGCTGAGCAGGCGGTTCTCGAAGGTCACGTCATACAGCGCCGCAACGCCCTGGAAGCGGCCGTTGCGATAGCGCACGCCGCCTTCCCAGGTCTTGGAGCTTTCCGGCTCCAGGGTCTTGGCGACGTAGTTGACCACCGTCTGGCTCTGCGAGGCGAACGGACCGGCGGTGGCGGCCGAGACATAGGCGGCCATGTTCTCGGTGTAGCCGCCGAAGACTTCCAGGCCGCCGTCGAAGGCGTAGACCGCGCCGACCTGCGGCAGAAAGGTTTCCTCACTCTTGATCGTGCCGGCCAGCGGGTTGCCGACCACGGTCTCGACGCTGTTCTCGACCTTCAGGGCCTTGAAGCCGAAATTGACCTTGAAGGCGTCGGTGATCGCCCAGCTGTCCTCGATGTAGCCGGTCAGGGTCTGCGTCTTGAACCGGTACTGCCACTGGGTGGCGAAGGGGTTCTGCTGGAAGTCCAGCGGATCGCGCGACGGACGGGAGATCGTCTCGGCGTAGAAGCGGCGGGCCTGGTTGAAGTGGTTGGTCTCGGTCCAGAAGCCGCCGCTCAGCTTGTGGGCGCCCAGGTCGACCGACAGGCTGGCGGTCAGGCCGCCGCGGTCGATGTCGTACTCGGTGGTCCGGATCGACAGCGGGGCGGCGTCGGAGCCGGCCGTCCCGAAGCCGGGGCTGGCGAGGTAGGGCGTGTACCACAGGCCCTGGCCCTTGTTCTTGTGCTGGTAGGCGGTGGCCTTGAAGTCGACGCGGTCGCCGAAGGGCAGGGCCAGGGTCGCGCCGTAGAGGTCGTCGTCACGCACGCCGGCGCCGGCGTAGTAGGCGTCGTCGACCGTGGCGAACGGGGCGGGCAGGGCCGTGCCGGTCTGATAGGCGCGGGCCGCGGCGACGGCCAGGTTCCAGTTGGGGATCAGGTTGTCCCAGTCGCGGCCGAGACGCTTGATCATCTCGAACGACATGTCCTGGTAGTCCTGCTCGCGGCGTTCCGAGCGGGTGTAGAAGCCGGTCAGCGAGCCCTCGCCCAGCGGCAGGACGGCCTTGGCGTCGTACTGGCGCTGCTTCTGCTCGCTGCCGCCCTTCCACTTGTCGGTCTTCTGGTCGGCGACCGAGACGAAGGCGCGCAGGCCGCCCAGCTGTTCCAGGGCGCCCGTTTCGAAACGGGCGAACACGCGGTGCATGTTCTGCGAGCCGCCGGTCAGGTTGACCTGGCCGCCCATCATTTCCGACGGATCGCGCGAATAGAATTGCAGCGTGCCGCCGAGGTTGGACGTCGAGGCGGTGCCCAGCGAGCCGGCACCCTGGGCCAGTTCGACCTTGCCGATGTTCTCGCTGGCGATGGCCCGGCTGATGTGCAGGCCGTTGTGGTTGCCGTAGCTCATGTCGCCCAGCGGCACGCCGTCGCGGGTGAAGCCCAGCTGGTTCTGGTTGAAGCCGCGGATCGACAGGCTGGTCGACCATTCGTAGGCGCCGAACGGGTCGGCCGACTGGAACGAGACGCCCGGCAGCTTGTCGATGGCCTTCAGCGGGCTCGTGCCGGCGGCCTGGGTGGCGATGCTTTCCTCGTTGAGGACCTGGACCTGGCGGCTCTGGCCCTGGCCGATGACGACGACGGCCTCGACTTCGGCGGCGGCGTCGGGCGCGGGTTCCGGCGCGGGGTTTTCGGCGGCCATGACGGGCGCGGCGAACAGGAGGGCGCCGAGGGCGGCGCTGAGCAGGAGGGCGGACTTCATTGGACTATCCCTTAGTGCGCCGAGGGCGGGGAGGCCGCCGGGCGCGTCTGGGGCTGTTCGCCTAACGTGGATCGGCGACGTGGCTGCGACGGTTATTTGTCGCCTCGCCGACAGTCCGGCGACGAACCTGTGAAGGGGCCGAGATTGCGCAAACCCGCCCCAGCCGCTATTTGAGCGGCCGATCCCCGAACCCGACCCGAGAGACGAAAAGCCCCTCATGGCGCAGCAATACATTTTCCAGATGCAGGGCCTGACCAAGGCCTATCCCGGCGGCAAGAAGGTCTTCGAGAACATCTGGCTGTCGTTCTATTCCGACGCCAAGATCGGCGTCGTCGGCGTCAACGGCTCGGGTAAGTCGACCCTGCTGAAGGTGATGGCCGGCCTGGACAAGGAATTCTCGGGCGAGGCCAAGGCCGCCGACGGCGTCAAGCGCGGCTATCTCCCGCAGGAGCCGCAGTTGGACCCGACCCTGGACGTCTGGGGCAACGTCATCGCCGACTGCGAGGACAAGAAGGTCTTCGACAAGTACAACGAACTCGCGGCCCAGCTCGGTGAGGAATACACCGACGAGCTGATGGAGGAGATGACCAAGCTCCAGGAGATCATCGACGCCAAGGATCTGTGGGATATCGATTCCAAGATCGAGATGGCGATCGACGCCCTGCGCTGCCCGCCCAACGACGCCAACATCGAAAGCCTGTCGGGCGGTGAAAAGCGCCGCATCGCGCTGGCCCGCCTGCTGCTCAGCAAGCCCGACATGCTGCTGCTCGACGAACCGACCAACCACCTGGACGCCGAGTCGGTGGCCTGGCTGCAGCACCACCTGGAAGAGTTCCCGGGCTGCGTGATCCTTGTCACCCACGACCGCTACTTCCTGGATCAGGTCACCAAGTGGACCCTGGAACTGGATCGCGGCAAGGGCGTCCCCTACGAGGGCAACTACTCGGGCTGGCTCGAGCAGAAGCAGAAGCGCGTCGTCCAGGAGCAGTCGGAATCGGAAGCCCGCCAGCGCGCGCTCACCCGCGAACTGGAATGGGTGCGCAGCTCGCCCAAGGCCCGTCAGTCCAAGTCGAAGGCCCGCCTGGCCTCGTACGAGGAAATGGTCGCCGCGCAGGAAAACGCCCGCGCCGCCCAGACCCAGGCCCACATCCAGATCCCGCCCGGCCCGCGCCTGGGCAACCTGGTGCTCGAGGTCAACGGCCTGGAGAAGGAGTACGGCGACAAGGTGCTGTTCAAGGACCTGTCGTTCCGCCTGCCGCCGAACGGCATCGTCGGCGTCATCGGCCCCAACGGCGCCGGCAAGTCGACCCTGTTCAAGCTGATCACCGGCCGCGAGACCCCCGACCAGGGCACCGTCAAGGTCGGCGAGACCGTGAAGCTGGCCTATGTCGACCAGTCGCGCGACGCCCTCGACCCGAACAAGACGGTCTGGGAAGAAGTCAGCGGCGGCACCGACGTGATGGTCGTCGGCAAGCGCGAGATCAACAGCCGCGCCTATGTCGGCAGCTTCAACTTCAAGGGCGGCGACCAGCAGAAGAAGGTCGGCCTGCTGTCGGGCGGTGAGCGCAACCGCGTCCACCTGGCCAAGACCCTGGCCACCGGCGGCAACCTGATCCTGCTCGACGAACCGACCAACGACCTGGACATCGAAACCCTGCAGGCCCTGGAAGAGGCGCTCGAAGAGTTCGCCGGCTGCGCCGTGGTCATCAGCCACGATCGCTGGTTCCTGGACCGTCTGGCGACGCACATCCTGGCCTTCGAGGGCGACAGCCACGTCGAATGGTTCGAAGGCAACTTCGAAATGTACGAGGAAGACAAGAAGCGCCGCCTGGGCGCCGACAGCCTGATCCCCAAGCGGATCAAGTTCCAGAAGTTCGCCCGCTAAGCGGAGTTCTTCGGTCGAAGACGAAAAGAAAGGGGCGGCTCCATCGGGGCCGCCCCTTTTGCTTGTGCGCCTACTTGGGTTCCTTCGGCGGCATGACGGGATCCGAGCCGGGCAGGTTCGAGCCCGGGTTCGGGGCCATCATGTCGTCGGGCGGGGTGTTGGTCGGCGGCGTGACCGGCATCGAGGGCGGTGCGTCGGTGGTGGGCGGGTTCACCGCGGTGCTGGCGGCCGCGTCGCCCGACATCGAGCCGTTCGTGGCGGCGGGCGGCAGGGTCGCCGAGGTGTCGGCCGACGTGCCGACCATGGCCTCGCCGGCCCACCAGTCCTTGGTCGCGCGCTGCTTGGCCGAGGCCTTGGAGTAGGCTTCGAGCTGGCCGTAGGGGATCGGCTGCTTGGGGCTGGCCACGGCGGCCGAGGCCTTGATCTTCGGGTTGGCGACGGCCGCGCCGCAGACGGCCCCGGAGGCGACCAGGGCGAGCGTCGCGCCCGCCAGGAGGGTTTTCGTGAACATGGGAGCTCTCCCTAAAGCGCCGTTCTCGGCGCCAGTCGATAAAACCCCTTCGCGGTCAAGGCGTTCACAGCTTCGCTGCGAACGGAACCGTCGCCGCCCATGACGGGTTGAGAACGGCGCTTCAGATGTTCGTGCGTCGCGTGTTGAGTGCTGGCGCGCGGGCGTCAGAGGAGTAGCCTGTCCCCAGCAAGAACGATCGTCCCGCGGATCGGCGGCGGAGGCATTCCGCCGCGCGCCGGGACCGGAGAAGCCGTATGTCGCAGACCCCCGTCGTGAAGCCCCACATCGTCCTGTCCCACGAGATGCTGCTGCCGATGCAGCCGCTGCTCGAGGGCGCATACGAGGTGCATCGCCTGTGGGACTATCCCGATCGCCTGGCCTTCCTGGAGGGGCCGGGCAAGCAGGTGCAGGCCATCGTCCATGCCGGCGAGATGGTGCTGCCGCGCGACTTGCTGGCGGAAATGCCGCGCCTTGGCCTGATCGCCTGCGTCAGCGCCGGCTATGACGGCGTCGACGTGCCCTGGTGCCGGGCCCACGGCCTGGCGGTGACGCATTCGGTGGGGCTGAACGCCGGCGACGTGGCCGACCACGCCCTGGGCCTGCTGCTGAGCGCGTGGCGCGGCATCGCCGAGGGCGATCGCCGGGTGCGCGCCGGGCGCTGGACCTCGATGGATCGTATGGGGGCTCGCCACGGCCTGCGCGGCCGCAAGGCCGGGATCATCGGCCTTGGCCACATCGGCGAAGCCGTCGCCCGCCGTCTCGAAGCCTTCGACGTGAAAGTCGCCTGGTGGGGGCCGCGCCCCAAGGAGACCAACTGGCCGCGCGCCGAAAGCCTGCTGGCCCTGGCGCGCGACAGCGACATCCTGGTGGTCTGCGCGCGTCCCGACGCCAGCAACCGCCACCTGGTCAACGCCGGGGTGATCGACGCCCTGGGGTCGCACGGCCTGCTGGTCAATGTCTCGCGCGGGTCGCTGGTCGACGAGGAGGCCCTGGTCGCCGCGCTGAAGGACGGTCGCCTGGGCATGGCCGCCCTGGACGTGTTCGAGCAGGAGCCCACCCCGCCGGCGCGCTGGGTCGACGTGCCCCATACCGTGCTGACCCCGCACATGGCCGGCGCGACGCTGGACAGCATCCCGGCCATGGTCAACCTGACCCTGGAGAACCTGCGCCGCTACTTCCACGGCGAACCGCTGGCCAGCCCCGTGGCGGCCTGACGCTCGGTTCTCGGGGAGAGGGAAGGGGATCGCATGGCCAAGGTGCTGGGTCTGGGCGGCGTGTTCTTCAAGGCGGAGGACCCCAAGGGGCTGGCCGCCTGGTACGCGCGGGTGCTGGGGATGAAGGTCGAGGACTGGGGCGGGGCGATGTTCCCGCACCCGAAGGTCGGCATGACCAACTGGTCGCCGTTCCCGGCCGACACCCGTTATTTCGAGCCTTCGACCGCGCCGTTCATGATCAATCTGATCGTCGATGATCTGGACGGCGTGCTGGCCAGGGCCGCGGCCGAGGGCGTCGAGCCGACGGGGCGTCAGGACGAGGAGTACGGCCGCTTCGCCTGGCTGGTGGATCCCGCCGGTTTCAAGGTCGAGCTGTGGCAGCCGGCCGCCGAAGGCTGAGGATTGGAAGATTTATCCCCGATCCCATCACCAGGGTCGCATCGAGGGGCTTTTTGATCTCTGGGCGGCGGGGTATGGAGCGGCCCACCGTCACAGAATTCGCTTGCCAAATCGGACATAAAGATATCTTTATATCCCTATGGCGCTAGCGAGCGAACAGGTTGTCGACGTACTGCGCGCGGCGGGCGAAAGCACCCGTCTGCGCATCCTCGCGCTGCTGGCTGTCGAGGAGCTTTCGGTGCTCGAGCTGTGCCGGATCCTCGACCAGAGCCAGCCGCGTGTTTCCCGCCATCTGAAGCTTCTGGCCGAGGCCGGGCTGGTCGAACGCTTTCCCGATGGGGCCTGGGTGTTCTATCGCCTGGCCGGAACCTCGGGCGGCGGGGCGGTGGTCGCCGCTGCCCTGGCGTTGATCGGCGCCGACGACGAGGTGGTGCAGGGCGATGCGAGCCAACTGGCGGCCGTGCGGGCCGAGCGCTCGGCCGGGGCCCAGGCCTATTTCGCGCGCAACGCCGCGCGCTGGAACGAGATCCGCTCGCTCTATGTCGACGAGAAGGAGGTCGAGACGGCCATCCTGCGCGCGACCGGCGAGGGCCCCTTCGACGAGATGGTCGACCTGGGCGCGGGCGCGGGCCGGATGCTGACGCTTCTTGGCGGACGGGCGGTCAACGCCCTGGGCCTGGACCTGTCGCAGCAGATGCTGAACATCGCCCGCGACGAGGTGGCCAAGGCCGGACTGACGGCCTGCGAGCTGCGCCACGGCGACATCTTCGACACCGGCCTGCCGGGCGGCTGCGCCGACCTCGTCACCGTGCACCAGGTGCTGCATTATCTGGGCGACCCCGCCGCGGCCGTGGCCGAGGCCGCGCGCCTGGTGGGCAAGGGCGGCCTGCTGCTGATCGCCGACTTCGCCCCCCACGACCACGAGTTCCTGCGCGAGGCCCACCAGCATCGCCGCCTGGGCTTCGCCGACGACGAAATCCTGCCGTGGATCGAGGCCGCGGGCTTGGTCCCCGAAACCAACATCGCCCTGCCGCCGACCACGGCCGAGGGCCTGACCGTCAAGATCTGGACCGCCCGGCGCCCCGGCGCGGCCCTCGCCGAAAGGACCGCCGCATGACCCTGCCGCCCACCCGCCGCGTGATCGGGCCGGTGGCCCGCGCCGGCGAGCGTCCCGTCGGCGCCGCCCGGCCGCGCGTGTCGTTCGAGTTCTTCCCGCCCAAGACCGAGAAGATGGAAGCCAGCCTGTGGGAGGCGATCACCCGCCTGGCCCCTCTGGATCCGGCCTTCGTCTCGGTGACCTACGGCGCCGGCGGTTCGACCCGCGAGCGCACGCACCGCACCGTCAAGCGGATCCTCGACGAGACCAGCCTGAAGCCGGCCGCCCACCTGACCTGCGTCGGCGCCAGCCGCGCCGAGGTCGATGAGGTGATCCACGACTACTGGAACATCGGCGTGCGCCACATCGTGTCGCTGCGTGGCGACCCGCCTCCGGGCGAGGGCGGCATCGGCGGCGTCTACGTGCCGCGCGAGGACGGCTACAAGAACGCCACCGAACTGACGGCTGCGCTGCGCGGGATCGCGCCATTCGAGGTGCTGGTCGGGGTATATCCCGAAAGGCACCCCGAAAGCCCGTCGCTGGACCATGACATCGACGTGCTGAAGGCCAAGGTCGACGCTGGCGCGACCCTGGGCATCAGCCAGTTCTTCTTCGACATCGACGCCTTCCTGCGCTTCGTCGACAAGGCGCGCGCCGCCGGGATCACCATCCCGATCGTGCCGGGCGTCATGCCGGTGACCAACTTCAAGGGCCTCAAGACGATGTCGGCCGCGTGCCAGACCTCGGTGCCGTCGTGGCTGGCCAACCTGTTCGAGGGGTTGGACGAGGATCCGGAGACCCGCCGCCTGATCGCCTGCTCGGTGGCCGCCGAGATGTGCGCCAAGCTGCAGGAGCAGGGCTTCAACGACTTCCACTTCTACACGCTGAACCGCGCCGACCTCGTCTACGCCATCTGCCGGGTGTTGGGCGTGCGCGAGACCGCGCCGGCCCACGAGGCCGCCGCATGAAGGCCCTCGTCCTCGCCCTGGCGCTGGGCCTGGCCTCGACCAGCGTCGTCGCCCAGGCCGACGACAACGCCAACTGGACGCGGCCGACCAAGCCGTACCGGGTGGCGGGCAACATCTACTACGTCGGCTCCGAGGGGCTGTCGGCCTGGCTGATCACGACCTCGGAAGGCCATGTCCTGCTGGACGGCGGTCCGTCGGCGGAAGGCGGCAAGCTGATCGAGCGCAGCATCCAGTCGCTGGGCTTCAAGCTGTCGGACGTGAAGGTGCTGATCAACACCCACGCCCATTACGACCACGCCGGGGGCCTGGCCCAGCTGAAGGCCGACACCGGCGCCAAGGTCTGGGCCTCGCGCGCCGACAAGCCGGCCCTGGAGAAGGGCCAGCACTTCGGCGACAACGCCAACGGTCTGACGCCCTTTCCCGCCGTGAAGGTCGACAAGACCTTCGGCGACGAGCAGAAGCTGAAGATGGGCGGCGCGACCCTGGTCGCCCACCTGACGCCCGGCCACACCATCGGCTGCACCAGCTGGACCACCCAGGTGGTCGAGAGGGGGCGGCTGCTGAACGTGACCTTCCCGTGCTCGCTGTCGGTGGCCGGCAACGTGCTGGTCGGCAACAAGACCCACAAGTCGATCGTCGCCGACTATCGGGCCAGCTTCGCGGCGCTGCGGGCCATCCCGACCGACGTCATGCTGCCCAGCCACGAGGAGCAGGGCGACCTGTTGGCCAAGCGCCAGAAGCAGCTGCGCGGCGACGCCGACGCCTTCATCGACCCCACCGAGCTGACCCGTTTCGTCGACGGCTACGAGACCCGGTTCAACCAGGAACTGGCGCGTCAGCAGGGAGCCGCCAAATGACCGACCTTTCCATTCGCGCCAACCGCGTGGCCGCCCTCAAGGCCGCCGCCAAGGAACGCATCCTCATTCTCGACGGCTCCTGGGGCGTGATGTTCCAGAAGAAGAAGCTGACCGAGGCCGACTATCGCGCCGAGCGCTTCGCCGATTTCGACGGCCAGATGAAGGGCAACAACGACATCCTGTGCCTGACGCGGCCGGATCTCGTGGCCGAGCTTCACGACGCCTATTTCGCTGCCGGCGCCGACATCTCCGAGACCAACACCTTCTCGGGCACCACCATCGCCCAGGCCGACTATCGCCTGGGCGAACAGGACGTCTGGGACATCAACCTGGAAGGCGCGAGGATCGGCCGCCAGGTCGCCGACCGCTGGAACGCGCAGAACCCCGACCGCCCGAAGTTCATCGCCGGCTCGATCGGTCCGCTGAACGTCATGCTGTCGATGTCGTCGGACGTGAACGATCCGGGCGCGCGCAAGGTCACCTTCGACCAGGTCTACCAGGCCTATCGCCAGCAGGTGGACGCGCTGTACCAGGGCGGGGTCGACCTCTTCCTGATCGAGACCATCACCGACACCCTCAACTGCAAGGCCGCCATCAAGGCGATCCTCGACTGGCGCGACGAGGGCCACGAGGAACTGCCGATCTGGATCAGCGGCACGATCACCGACCGTTCGGGCCGCACCCTGTCGGGCCAGACGGCCGAGGCGTTCTGGAACTCGATCAAGCACTGCAAGCCCTTCGCCGTCGGGTTCAACTGCGCCCTGGGCGCTGATCTGATGCGCCCGCACATCGCCGAGATGGCCCGCATCGCCGACACGCTCGTCGCGGCCTATCCCAACGCCGGCCTGCCCAACGCCATGGGCGAGTATGACGAGGAGCCGCACGAGACCGGCCACGCCCTGCACGAATGGGCCAAGGATGGCCTCGTGAACATCCTGGGCGGCTGCTGCGGCACCACCCCCGACCACATCCGCCACGTGGCGGACGAGGTGCGCGGCGTTCAACCTCGCGCTATTCCTGAACGCCCGAAGGCCATGCGCCTGGCGGGCCTGGAACCTTTCGAACTGGCCTGATCGAGTACGAGACGATGCGCACCACCATCCTTTTCGGCGGCCCCAGCCGCGAGCGTCTCGTGGCCGTGGCCAGCGCCCAGAGCCTGATCCGCGTGCTGCCCGAGGCCGAGCTGTGGTTCTGGGCGCCGGACGGCCAGGTCTATGCCGCCAGCCAGGCCGTGCTGCTGGGCCATGACCATCCGTTCGAGCTCGATTTGCCCACCGAGGGCGAGCCGATCGGCGACATCGAGACGGCCCTGGACGTCGCCGCCCGCGAGGAGCGCGTGCTGCTGCTGGGCCTGCACGGCGGTTTCGCCGAGGACGGGAGCCTGCAAACCCTGTGCGAAGCGCGCGGCGTGGCCTTCACCGGTTCGGGCTCGCACGCCAGCTGGCTGGCGTTCAGCAAGACGCGCGCCAAGGACGTGGTCGAGCAGGCCGGCGTCTCGGTTCCGCAGAACATCGGCCTCGACGAGGCCGAAGCGGCCTTCGCCAAGTACGGCCGCCTGATCGCCAAGCCTTCCGAGGACGGCTCCAGCTACGGCTTGATCTTCGTCGATACGCCGGCTGACCTGGATGCGGCGCGCAAGGCCGCGGCCGAGCAGGCCTATGTCATCGAGCCTTTCGTGCAGGGGCTGGAATCGACCTGCGGCGTGCTGGAACTGGCCAGCGGCGAGCTGATCGCCCTGCCGCCGGTGGAGATCCGTCCGTCGGCCGGCAAGTTCGACTACAAGTCCAAGTACCTGGCCAAGGACACGGTCGAGATCTGCCCGGCCACCTTCGCGCCGGAGGTCAACGCCGCTCTCCAGGACCAGGCCCTGAAGGCCCACAAGGCCCTGGGCTGCCGCGGCTATTCGCGCTCGGACTTCATCGTTTCCGAGCATGGCCTCGTCTATCTGGAAACCAACACCCTGCCGGGCCTGACGGCCTCGTCGCTGTATCCCAAGGCGCTGAAGGCGCAGGGGATCGAGTTCGGCGAGTTCCTGCGCGGCCAGCTGGCCTTGGCGCAGGCTCGCGCCAAACAAACCGTGACGGCGGCCTGACTATGAGCGCCTGGGACAACGGACCGTTCGACAACGACGAGGCGGCCGACTTCATCGAGGACCTGGCGCAGGCGCCGGACTGGCGCACCGTGGTGCGCATCCTCGAGCACGTGACCAAGGCCGCGGGCTATCTGGAAGCGCCCGAGGGCGAGATGGCCGTGGCCGCCGCGGCCATCGTCGCGGCCTGCGTCGGCGACGTCGCCGTGCTGCCCGAGGACCAGTTGGGCCTCAAGGACGCCCTGGGCGCGCCGCCCGAAGGCGCCGTGCGCCTGGCGCGCGCGGCCCTGGCCCGCGTGGTCGCCCCCGCTTCCGAAATCGACGAACTCTGGCAGGAGGGCGACGCGCACGATGCGTGGCTGACCCACATCGCCAGCCTGCAAAATATCCTGAGCGCATCCCAATGAGACCTGTCTTCGTCAACATCGGCGAGCGGACCAACGTCACCGGTTCGGCCAAGTTCAAGAAGCTGATCGTCGAGGGGAACTTCAGCGAAGCCCTGTCGGTCGCCCGCCAGCAGGTCGAGGCCGGCGCCCAGGTCATCGACGTCAACATGGACGAAGGCCTGCTCGACAGCGAGCAGGCGATGATCACCTTCCTGAACCTGATGGCCGCCGAGCCCGACATCGCCCGGGTGCCGGTGATGATCGACAGCTCCAAGTGGGAGGTGATCGAGGCCGGCCTGAAGTGCGTGCAGGGCAAGGCGATCGTCAACTCGATCTCGATGAAGGAAGGCGAGGCCAAGTTCATCGAGCAGGCCAAGTTGTGCCTGCGCTACGGCGCGGCTGTGGTGGTCATGGCCTTCGACGAGGTCGGCCAAGCCGACACCGCCGCCCGCAAGATCGAGATCTGCACCAAGGCCTACGACATCCTGGTGAACAAGGTCGGCTTCCCGCCCGAGGACATCATCTTCGACCCCAACATCTTCGCCGTGGCGACGGGGATCGAGGAGCACGACAACTACGCCGTCGACTTCATCGAGGGCACGCGCGAGATCAAGGCTCGCTGCCCCCACGCCCGGATCTCGGGCGGGGTCTCGAACGTCTCGTTCAGCTTCCGCGGCAACGAGCCGGTGCGCCGGGCCATCCACTCGGTGTTCCTATACCACGCCATCAACGCCGGCATGGACATGGGCATCGTCAACGCCGGCGACCTGCCGGTCTATGACGACATCGACCCGGTGCTGCGCGAGGCCGTCGAGGATGTGATCCTCAATCGTCCGCAGCGGACCAACGTGTCCAACACCGAGCGCCTGGTCGACATGGCGCCCGGCTACAAGGGCGAGAAGGGCGCGGCCCAGCAGATCAACCTGGCCTGGCGCGAGGGCACGGTGGGCGAGCGCATCACCCACGCCCTGGTCAACGGCGTCACCGAGTTCATCGAGGCCGACACCGAGGAGGCGCGCCTGGCGGCCGAACGTCCGCTGCACGTGATCGAAGGCCCGCTGATGGATGGCATGAACGTCGTCGGCGACCTGTTCGGCGCGGGCAAGATGTTCCTGCCCCAGGTGGTGAAGTCGGCCCGCGTCATGAAGCAGGCCGTGGCCTGGCTGATGCCGTTCATGGAGGCCGAGAAGGAAGGCCAGGAGCGCAAGGCCGCCGGCAAGGTGCTGATGGCCACCGTCAAGGGCGACGTCCACGACATCGGCAAGAACATCGTCGGCGTCGTGCTTCAGTGCAACAACTACGAGGTCGTCGACCTGGGCGTCATGGTGCCCGCCGACCGCATCCTCGACGAGGCCAAGAAGCACGAG
This sequence comes from Caulobacter zeae, assembly GCF_002858925.1. Taxonomy (GTDB): domain Bacteria; phylum Pseudomonadota; class Alphaproteobacteria; order Caulobacterales; family Caulobacteraceae; genus Caulobacter; species Caulobacter zeae. The sequence continues at coordinate 121,111 of NZ_PJRS01000009.1, read as the reverse complement.
GTCGACATGATCGGCCTATCGGGCCTGATCACCCCGTCGCTGGACGAGATGGTGTTCGTGGCCGCCGAGATGGAGCGCCAGGGCTTCGACATCCCGCTGCTCATCGGCGGCGCCACCACCAGCCGCACCCACACGGCGGTGAAGATCGAGCCGGCCTATCGCCGTGGCCCGACGACCTATGTCGTCGACGCCAGCCGGGCGGTGGGCGTGGTCTCCTCGCTGCTGTCGCCGACCGAGAAGGAGCGCGTGGTGACCGACACCCGCGCCGAGTACGTCAAGGTGCGCGAGCAGTACGCGCGCGGCCAGACGGTCAAGGCCCGCACCGCCATCGGCGAGGCTCGCAAGCGCAAGTACGCCATCGACTGGAAGGGTTATACGCCGCCCAAGCCGCTGTTCACCGGCGCGCGGACCTTCGAGCCGAGCCTGGCCGAGCTGGTGCCGTTCATCGACTGGTCGCCGTTCTTCGCCAGCTGGGAGCTGATCGGCCGCTATCCGCAGATCCTGGAAGACGACGTGGTCGGCGAGGCCGCCCGCGATCTCTATCGCGACGCCCGGGCCATGCTCGACAAGGTCATCGCCGAGAATTGGTTCGGGGCCAAGGGCGTGATCGGCTTCTGGCCGGCCCAGGCCGTCGAGGACGACGTGGTGCTGTATTCGGACGAGACTCGTAACGTCGAGATCGCCCGTCTTCACACCCTGCGCCAGCAGATCGACAAGGGGCCGGGCGAGGGCAAGGCCAACCTGGCCCTTTCGGACTTCGTCGCGCCCATGGGCGGCCCGGCCGACTATGTCGGCGGCTTCGCCGTCACCGCCGGCCATGGCGAAGACGAGATCGTCAAGAAGTTCAAGGACGCCGGCGACGACTACAGCGCGATCATGGCCTCGGCCCTGGCCGACCGCCTGGCCGAAGCCTTCGCCGAGTGGCTGCACCACAAGGCGCGCGTGGAACTGTGGGGCTACGCGCCGGAAGAGGGCTTCGACGCCGATCGCCTGATCGCCGAGAAGTACCAGGGCATCCGTCCGGCGCCCGGCTATCCGGCCCAGCCCGATCACACCGAGAAGGGCACGCTGTTCAGGCTGCTCGACGCCGAGGCCGCCACCGGCATGGCCCTGACCGAGAGCTTCGCCATGAGTCCCGGCGCGGCCGTGTCGGGCCTCTATTTCAGCCACCCGCAGAGCCACTATTTCGGGGTCGGCAAGATCGACTTCGACCAGGTCGAGGACTACGCCCGCCGCAAGGGCTGGGACCTGGCCACGACCGAGCGCTGGCTGTCGCCGATCCTCAACTACGACCCGCTGGCCCGGGCGCGAGGCGAGGCGGCTTGAGCCTGAGATCCTCCCCCTGAAGGGGGAGGATCTGGCGACTCTGGCCAAGTCCTTCGCTTTCAGGTCATCCTCCACTCAAGAAAAGAGCCTGGGGGAGTGGGCGATGAACGGGAGCGGCATCAGCCGCCGTGCGCTGGGCGCGCTGGCGGTCGGGGGAGCGGCGGCGGGGCTGGCGGGGTGCGCCGGACCCAAGGGCGGCGAGGTGCGGCCCCGGTCGCGGGACTTTCCAAAGGATTTCGTCTGGGGCACGGCCAGCGCGGCCTTCCAGACCGAGGGCTCGCCGACCGCCGACGGGCGCGGGCCCAGCGTCTGGGACGTGTTCCAGGACCAGCCCGGCAAGATCATCGACGGCTCCAACGCCAAGGTCGCCACCGACAGCTATCGTCGCTGGGCCGAGGATGTCGACCTGGTGGCCGGGGCGGGGATGGGGGCCTATCGCTTCTCGATCTCGTGGTCGCGGGTGCTGCCGACCGGGGCGGGGGCCGTCGCCCAGGCGGGAGTCGACCACTACAGCCGCCTGGTCGACCGGCTGCTGGAGAAGGGCCTCGCGCCCTACGCCACGCTGTTCCACTGGGACCTGCCGCAGGCGATCCAAGACCGCGGCGGCTGGGCGGCGCGCGACAGCGCCAAGGCCTTCGCCGACTACGCCGCCCTGATCGGCGAGCGGCTGGGCGACCGGCTCAAGAAGATCATCGTGCTGAACGAGCCGGCCGTGCACACGGTGTTCGGCCATGTCACCGGCGAGCACGCGCCGGGACTGAAGGACGTGGCCCTGCTGGGCCCCGTGACCCATCACATGAACCTGGGACAGGGGATGGCGATCCAGGCCCTGCGCGCCGCGCACAGCGACCTGTCGATCGGTACGACCCTGGCGTTGCAGCCCTGCCGGCCGGCCGGCGGCGGCCTGGCGTTCTGGAACCGGCTGGCCTCGGATGGTCTCGACGCCCTGTGGAACCGCGCCTGGCTCGATCCGCTGCTGAAGGGCGAGTATCCCGACCAGATGGACGAGTTCCTGGGCGACCGGGTGCGCTCGGAGGACCTCTCCACGATCCGCCAGCGGGTCGATTTCATGGGCGTGAACTACTACGCGCCGGCCTATATGCGCCTGGCGCCGCTGTCGCCGGGGCGGATCAAGCCGGCCGATCCGCCGCGCGGCGTGGAACTGGACGCTTTCGGGCGGCACATCGATCCGTCGGGTCTGCTGGAGGTGTTGGCTCGCTTGCGCACCGAGTACGGCAATCCGCCGGTGTTCGTCACCGAGAACGGCTGCTCGGATCCGTTCGGCGACGGCAGGGCGATCCAGGCCGACACCTTCCGCATCGCGTTCCTGCGCCGCCACCTGCAGGCTGTGAAGGGCGCCATGGAGGCCGGCTCGCCGGTGAAGGGCTTCTTCGCCTGGTGCCTGGTCGACAACTGGGAATGGGCGCTGGGCTATCGCTCGAAGTTCGGCCTGGTCAGCCACGACCGCACGAGCGGCGAGCGCAGGCCCAAGGCCTCGTACGGCTGGTATGCGGGCCTGGCCCGCAGCGGGGTCCTGCCGACGGCGCCGTAGACGAAGCCATTATCCTCCCGTCATTCCCGCCCTTGTGGCGGGAACCGCTGGCGATCCGCTTGCACGTGAGGCGAAAGCGGATCGCCAGCGATCCGCCCCATCCGCACCTGCGGCCGAGAGAGGGGTTCCCGCCACAAGGGCGGGAATGACGGGAGATTGGGTGCTGAGGGGGTCAGTCCGGCTTGCAGATCAGCACGTCCTTGCCGCCGCGCTTGGCGGGGACGAGGCTGCCGGCGCAGGCCTGGGGATTGGCCGGATCGATGATGATCTCGCGGCTGGCCGGTAGCTTGGCCGGGGTCGAGCCGATCGGCGCGAGCGGCTTGGCGGCCGTGGAGGCGGGCTTCGCCGCCGGCTTGGCGACCGGCTTCTGCACGGCCGGCTTGGGCGCGGGAGCGGTCGGGGCCGAGGTCTCGATCTTGGCCGGGGCGGGCGTCTCGACGGGCGGCGGAGGCGGAGGGGCTTCCGGCTCGGGCGCCGGCGCGGCTTCCGGCTCGACCGGCAGGGCGCTCTTGACGTTGTAGTTCAGGGCCTGGCCCAGCAGGTTGGACTTGGTCTCGAGGGTTTTGGCGCGGGTCTCGCAGTCGCCGGGCGGCGACCAGCTCATCCACACCTGCGCCAGGCGGGCCTTGTCGATGGCTTCCGAGCCGCCCCAGATCGAGCGGCCTTTCTTCATGGCGCCGGCGCCGTATTCCGAGATCGGGCGCGGGCTGGCCTTTTCGGCGGCGGTGATGGCCGAGGCGTAGGCCTTCAGGTCCGTGCGCGCCTGGATGCGCATCGCCGGATATTCCTTCAGCGCGGCGGCCGCGCCGTCGGGGCCGGGGAAGGCCTTCTCGATCCGCGTCACCTCGGGCATGACCTTGTCGTAGAGGTCGACATAGCCGCTGAGCGCGCCGTAGCACCAGGCGATGTAGCCGTACTCGTCGCTGGGCGGCGTGGCGGCCGGTTGGGTGCGCGGGGGAGGTGCGGCGGTGGTCACGGGCGCGTCCTGCGCCATCAGGGCGAGAGCGAAGAGAAGGGCGGTCGCCATACGGCCGGGAATCCTTTTCGGTAGCGTCAGTAGAGCTGACTAGATCATTTCGGGCCGCATTGGGACCTCAGCATGGCGCCGAATGGTCAAAGTCCCGCGCCAAGCTCAGCCATAACGACGCAGACCCCGGATGGCTCCGAAGATGGCGGCAATTCTGAACAAGTTTACATGTGCGATGCAGCATTCGCCGGGTGGGTCGCGTGCGATGCGTATGCTAGAAGGCCCTTCCGGTGCGGCATCCTGGCGCTGTCCGGATCCGTATCTTCCGAGACCCGCCGACATTAGAATTCCCGCATGACCTTCTGGCGCAACATCGCAAGCATCGCGGCCCGTCGGCTGGACCTGGCGGAATGCGCTGAATGTCCCCCGGGCCCGCCGGGGCAGGATCCCGCGTTCTCGACCGCCGTCACGGCCCTGGGCGCCAAGCTCGCCAAGGCCGACGGCAGCGCCGACGGTCACGAGTTCGAGGCCTTCTCGCAGGTCTTCCATCCGGACCCGGCCTCCGAGCAGAACATCCATCGCCTGTACGACCTGGCCCGCCAGACCACGCACGGCTTCGAGAGCTACGCCAAGCGGCTGGCCAAGCGCTATCGCTCGTGCCCTCAGCTGCTGGAGGACGTGCTCGACGGCCTGTTCCACATCGCCAAGGCCGACGGCGCGGTGACCCAGGACGAGCTCGACTATCTGGATCGGGTGGCCGAGCTGTTCGGCCTGTCGCCGCTGGCCTTCCGCCGTCTCAGCGCCACCCATCTGGGCGCGGGCGCGGACGACCCCTATGTGATCCTCGACGTGCCGGCCGACGCCGAGGACGAGGTGGTGCGCAAGGCCTGGAAGTCGGCCCTGTCGGACGCCCACCCCGACCGCGCCCGGGCCCGCGGCCTGCCTGCCGAGTTCATCGAGGTGGCCGAGGCCAAGGCGGCCGCGATCAACGCGGCTTTCAGCACCGTCATGCGCGAGCGCCGGGAACTGGGACTGGCCGCCGCGGGTTGAACGGAAAAGTCTTTGTGATTGAACCCAATGGGTGTTCAGTTGACGTTCAGACCTCCAGAGCCAACTTAAGGGGCGAGGACGGAGATTCTGGGCGCCCCGGCGCCGATCGAGGACGACGATGACCATGACCCTGGGCGCGAACATCGGCGCGACGCACTCTTCGGCTTGGCGCGGTCTGGCCGCGGTGGTCGGCGGCGTGGCCACGGCGATCGCGGTCTCGGTGGCCGCCATCGTGGCGGTGGTGTTCGCCGCGACCCTGGTGGTCGTGGGTTTCATGGCCACTGCGCTTCTCGGCCTGGCCGCTTTCGCCCTGCGCGGCCGTCGCCAGGCCCGCGCCAAGGCGTCGGCCGATCCCAACCTGATCGAGGCCCGCAACGTCGGCGGCCACTCCTGGGTCGCCTACGGCTGGAACGAGCGGCGATAGGCTTCCTACTTAGCGGACGTTAGACCGGTCCATGTCGCGCTTGAGGCGTGACGCCCGGGCCGAGGCCTTGGACATCAGTCGCCGCAACCGCGCGTTGGCCCGGGGCAGCGTCCTTTCATTCCTCATCAGCACGAGATCGTTCAGCGTCCCGGGCCCTCCGAAGCAGCGGAGGAACCGGTCCAGGCCGTAATAGTCACGTCCTCGCACGCGTTGAGCCATCTCTTGCAAGTCGCTGGCCCAGGACGGCTCTCCATGCGCGCAGCAGGCCGGCGATCTCGTCGATCCTTGAGGCCAGGCGCTTCCAGCGATCGAAAAACCACAGCATGCGGCCAAGCTTAAGGTCTGGCCCAGGGGTGGAAAAGAGGGAGTGTCAAAACGCTTGCCTTCGCCGGCCGTCGTCGTCCAACCTTCCGTTCAAACAAATGTTGGGAGGATGAGCATGATCGGCGTGGTGGCGACCCTGAAGGTGCAGCCGGACAAGACGTCCGAGTTCGAGGCGGTGTTCCTCGACCTTTCGGCCAAGGTGAAGGCCAACGAACCCGGCGCGATCGTCTACCAGCTGACCAGGTCGAAAACCGAGGCTGGCGCCTACAAGGTGCTGGAGCTCTACGCCTCGGCCGACGCCCTCAAGCACCATGGCGGGACCGACTATTTCAAGGCCGCCGGCGCGGCCATGGCGCCGTTCCTGGCCGGCCGTCCCGAGATCGAATATCTCGACGCGGTGGAGTAGGGGGCGTTTTCAAGTCCCCCGGCCTATGCCGGATAACCGCAACCGTTGCAGTTTTTCTGCATGGCGCGAGGTTGGAAACGACCGTTTAACTTGTTCGCAAGTCTTATCGCTTTCGGAGCGCCCCCATGGCCCTCGACGCCCTTTTCAAGCCGTTCGAATTCAAGTCGCTGAAGCTGCCCAACCGGGTGGTGATGGCGCCGATGACCCGCTCGTTCTCGCCCGGCGGCGTGGCGACCGACGACGTGGCCGCCTACTACGCCCGCCGCGCGGCGGGGCAGGTCGGCCTGATCGTCACCGAGGGGACGGGCGTGGCCCGGGCCGCTTCGCTGAATGACGCCAACATCCCGCGCTTCCATGGCGAAAAGGAACTGGCGGCCTGGAAGAAGGTCGTCGACGACGTCCACGCCGCCGGAGGCCTGATCGCGCCGCAGCTGTGGCATGTGGGCTCGGCCAAGGGCAAGGACGTGCTGGGCAAGATCGACAGTCCCTCGGGCGTGTCCAAGGCCGGCGGCTCGCCGTTCACCGAGCCGATGACCGACGCCGAGATCGCCGACACCATCGCCGCCTTCGCCACGGCCGCCGCCGACGCCAAGCGCCTGGGCTTCGACGCCATCGAGCTGCACGGCGCCCACGGCTACCTGATCGATCAGTTCTTCTGGAACGGCACCAACCTGCGCGGCGACAGCTTTGGGGGTCCGACCATCGCCGAGCGCAGCGCCTTCGCCGCGGAGATCCTCAAGGCGGTCCGGGCCGCCGTCGGTCCTGACTATCCGGTCATCATCCGCCTGTCGCAGTGGAAGCAGCAGGACTATGCGGTGAAGAACGCCGAGACGCCGCAACTGCTGGAGGCCTGGTTGCAGCCCCTGGCCGACGCCGGCGCCGACATCTTCCACTGCTCGCAGCGCCGGTTCTGGGAGCCGGAGTTCGAGGGATCCGACCTGAACTTCGCCGGCTGGACCAAGAAGCTGACCGGCGCGCCGACCATCACCGTCGGCTCGGTCGGCCTGTCGGGAGAGTTCATCGCGGCCTTCGGCGGCGAGGGCAGCCAGCCGGCCTCGATCGACGGCCTGCTCGAGCGCCTCGACCGCGGGGAGTTCGACCTGGTCGGCGTGGGCCGCGCGCTGCTGCAGGATCCCGAGTGGGTCGTGAAGATCCGCGAGGGACGGAACGACGAATTGAAGAGCTTCTCGCGCGAGGCGCTGGGGGTTTTGTACTAGGCGACAGATCCTCCCCGTCTGGGGGAGGTGGCCCGGAGGGCCGGAGGGGGGACGTTTTCAGCTTTCTCGCCGGCTGAAGTGTTCCTGCTTCCCCCTCCGTCGCCTTCGGCGACACCTCCCCCTTCAGGGAGGGTCTCATGCGCCGAAGTTCAGCTTCAGCCCCGGCCGCTCCCATCGCCCGCGCCAGAGCTTTCCCGTTCCCGACGCTGTGATCCACACGTCCCGCATGTCGGTCCCGCCGAAGCAGATGTTGGTGGTGATCACGTCCGGAACCGCCACGTGCTGCGTCGAACCGTTCGGCGAGAAGGCGGTGATCCCGCCGTTGATGATCGTCGCAACGCACACCCGGCCGTCGGCCTCGACCGCCAGGCTGTCGAGCAGTTGGTAGCCCGGGAGGTTGCAGACCACCCGGCCGGGCTGTAGCGGCGCCGGCGGGGCGAGTTCGCCGGGCGCGACGACGTCGAAGGCCCACAGGCGTCCCAGCATGGTGTCGGCCACGTAGACGACGTCCTCGGCGGGCGACAGGCCCACGCCGTTGGGCGAGATCAGGTGGTCGCGAAGGCGCACGATATGGCTGCCGTCGGTCCTGGCGTAGTAGAGCGCTCCGTACCTGCGGCCGTCCGGCGTCGAGCAGCCGTGATCGGTGAACCAGAAGCCGCCTTGACGGTCGAAGACGAGGTCGTTGGGCCCGACCAGGCGCTTGCCGTCGCAGGCTTCGTACAGCGTGGTCACGGCGCCGCTTGCCAGGTCCACCCGCTGGATCGAGCCGCCCTCGTAGCCGGCGGGCGTCGGGCCGGGGATGTTCAGCCCACCCATGTCGAAGAACTGGAAGCTGCCGCCGTTGTTGGTGACATAGACCGCGCCGTCCGGGCCGATCGCCGCGCCATTGGGGCCGCCGGGCAGGTCTGCGACGGTGGTTCGGGTTCCGTCGGGCGCGATCCGCGTCAGGGTCTGGCGCTGGATCTCGACCAGCAGCACCGAGCCGTCAGCCATGGCGACTGGGCCTTCGGGAAACTGCAGGCCTTCGGCGACGAGGGTCAGGTCCATGTCGTCTCGCTCCCATTTCTTTTCGCGTGACGGGCGCCGAAACCGCTCACACTTTCGGCTGTCACGCTTGATGGGCGTCTCTCTGAACGCCTGGAAGTGGAGTAAACGATCGTTTGAACTGGTCCGCAACTTACTCAGGCGTCAGCGAGCAGCCTGGTCAGGTCTTCGGCGTTGAGGCCGCGCGGGGCCAGGCGCGCGGACTGGCCGGCCCAGAGGTTGGTGAAGTCGCCGTTGGCCCCGTCCTGGCGCAAGGGAACGAGCGCGCCGCCCGCCAGCGGAAAGGGCGGCACCACCTGGCCGCCGATCGGTCCGACCTCGCGCATCAGGCGGTTAGAGACGCCTCGGGCCGGACGGCCGGTGAAGACGTCGGTGATCATGGTATTGTCGTCGCGGGCCTGGTCGAGGGCGGCGCGATGGGCCGGCGGGATCTTGGCCTCGGGCGTGAAGAGATAGGCCGTGCCGACCTGCACGCCGGCGGCCCCCAGGGCTCGGGCGGCCGCCACGCCGAGCGCCTCGGCTATGCCGCCGGCGGCGATCACCGGAACGGCGACGGCGGCCGCCACCTGCGGCAGCAGGGAAAAGAGGCCCGGCTGGCTGGCGGTGTCCAGGCGGTTGTCGATGGTCTCGCCGTAGCCCGGCAGGAAGGTGGCGCGGTGGCCGCCGGCCTCGGCGCCCATGGCGATGACGGCGTCGACGCCGTGCGCCTCCAGCCAGACCGCTTCGGCGACGGTGGTGGCCGAGGACAGGATCTTCGCCCCGGTGGCCCGCACGCGGTCGAGCAGAGCCGCCTGCGGCAGGCCGAAGTGGAAGCTGACCACCTGCGGCCGCAGGTCCTCGACCAGGGCGCAGAAGGCCTCGTCGAAGGGCGCGCGACCACCCGCTGGCGGCGGCGGGGCCGGATCCAGCCCCGCCTCGACATAGTAGGGCGCCAGCCGCGCCCGCCAGGCCAGCATCCGCGCCGGATCGGCCTTAGGCGGCGTGTGGGCGAAGAAATTCAGGTTCAGGGGCGCGTCGACGGCGGCGCGGAACTGCGCGATCGCCGCCCGGGCCTGGTCGGGCGTGTACTGGGCGCAGGCCAGCGAACCCAGGCCGCCGCCGCGCGCCGCGCCGATGGCCATGTCCGGGGTGGTGGCGCCGGCCATCGGGGCCTGGAGGACGGGGGCGGCGATCCCCAGCAGGTCGATCAGCCGGCGGTCGGTCCAGGCGCTCATGCGGGGCTCCGCGGTCAGTTCAGGTCGAAGAGGTCGTAGGCGATCAGCTTCAGGCGCTCGTCGAAGAAGGCGCGGCCGTAGCTAGAGCGCTGCAGGGCGGCTTGGTCGACGCCGTGCTCGACGTCCGAGCCGCTCGCGCCGGGCGCGGCGCAGGGGACCGAGAGGCGAAGGTTGCGGCCGACCTTCAGCTTCACGCCCGGCTCGGCGCGGACCACGGTGGCGGCCACGAAGCAGGCGCCGCGCACGCCGCGCGGCACGCCCACGTGCTTGACCTGAAGCACGACGATCTCGGCGGCCTTGTCGCGGGCGTGCTGGCGCGCGTCAACGGCCTGAGGCGGCGTCGATGACGCCGCCTGGGCCAGGACGAGGGCGGCCAGCAGGGCGCTCACTTGCGTTCCAGCACGCGGAACACGAACGGGAAGTCGTCGCCTTCGCCGGCTGGGCGCTCCTCGCGGCGCACCTCGGTCCAGGCGCTTTCGTCGAAGGCGGGGAAGGCGACGTCGCCCTGAACTTCGGCTTGCACCTCGGTGACGTAGATCCGCTTGGCGCGCGGCAGGGCGAGCTCGAACAGGGCTGCGCCGCCGATCACGCAGACCTCCTCGACGCCGTCCTCGGCCGCCTGCTCCTTGCCGATCTGCACGGCTTCGGACCAGGTGTCGCAGACCACCGCGCCCTCGGCCTCGAACTTGTGGTCGCGGGTCAAAACGATGTTGAGGCGGCCGGGCAGGGGCTTCCTTGGCAGGCTGTCCCAGGTCTTGCGGCCCATGATCACCGGCTTGCCCAGGGTGGCGGCCTTGAACATCTGAAGATCCGACTTCAGACGCCAGGGCAGGTCGTTGTCGCGGCCGATGACGCCGTTGAGCGAGCGGGCCACGGGGCCGACGGTGAGGATGGGGGCGGTCATGACGGCGAGTCTTAGCGGCCCGCCGTCGCTAGCGGAAGCTCAGACCGAGACCGACGCCTTGATGTGCGGGTGGGCCTCGTAGCCTTCCAGCGTGAAGTCCTCGTACTCGAAGGCGAAGAGGTCGGTCTTGTCGGCGATCTTCATCGTCGGGAACGGCTTGGGCTCGCGGGTCAGCTGCTCGCGGGCCTGGTCCAGGTGGTTCAGGTAGAGGTGGGCGTCGCCGAAGGTGTGCACGAACTCGCCCGGCTCCAGGCCGACGACCTTGGCGACCATCAGGGTCAGCAGGGCGTAGCTGGCGATGTTGAACGGCACGCCCAGGAAGACGTCGGCGCTGCGCTGGTAGAGCTGGCAGCTGAGTTTCCCATCCGCCACGAAGAACTGGAACAGGCAGTGGCAGGGCGGCAGGGCCATGTCCTCGACGTCGGCCGGGTTCCAGGCCGACACGATATGCCGGCGGCTGTTGGGATTGGTCTTCAGCCCCTCGACCAGATTGACGATCTGGTCGATCGACTGGCCGTTCGGGGCCGCCCACGAGCGCCATTGCTTGCCGTAGACCGGGCCGAGCTCGCCGTTCTCGTCGGCCCACTCGTCCCAGATGCGCACGCCATTGTCCTTGAGATAGGCGATGTTGGTCTCGCCCTTCAGGAACCACAGAAGCTCGATGATGATCGAGCGCAGGTGCAGCTTCTTGGTGGTCAGCACCGGGAAGCCCTTGGCCAGGTCGAAGCGGATCTGGCGGCCGAACACGCCCTTGGTCCCGGTGCCCGTACGGTCGCCGCGCTCGACGCCGTTGTCGAGGATGTCCTGCAGGAGATCCAGGTACTGCCACTCGGCGTGGTCGGTCGGATGGACGTTGGTCGGGACGTGGATGTTCATGGGCGCACCAAGGACGGCTGTTCCATGCACTTGCCGCAGCCCCTCCGCACGCGCGAGAGGCGCGGCCGATGAGCCCCCGAGTTACGGTTCGCCGTCCACAATTCCTGTGGAGTTATGAACAGTCACTGTGGGGCGATTCTTAGAACGCCGCTGCCATGCGCGCGGTTCGGCGTGCGGGTCGGGCCGCAACGAAAAACGCCCCGCGCGGCGAGCCGGCGGGGCGTTCTCGTTCAAGTGGCGGAGCGCCTTACTTGCCCGGCTCGAGGCCGGTGTTCAGCACCCAGCCGACGTTGTCGTTCTCGTCGGCCACTTCCCACCACAGCTCTTGCTTCTTGCCGGTCGGGTAGACGATCGAGCCGGCGGGCAGGGCGCGGATCAGCTTGCCGGCGGCGACCGGGGTGGCGCGCATGTTGACGACGCGGGTGGCCACGAAGGACTTGGTCGGAGCCGCCTGGGCGGCCTGGGCGCTGTCGCCCACCAGGCCCAGTTCGCCGACCATCTTGGAGTAGCTGTTGATGAAGGCCAGGGTGATGATGCGACCGATCTCGGTGTCTTCGTAGCCGCCGCCGACCGCGCCGGCGAAGCCGATGCCGCCGCCCGCGCCCCAGCCGATGTCGTTCTTCACGGCGTAGCCTTCCTGCACGGCCACGGTCTCGGTGGTGCGGACGTTGGTCAGCGACAGGACGGTGTTGGCTTCCAGCTTCTTGGTCTTGATGCCGCCGATCAGGCCGCCGGCGCGACCGCCGATCAGGCCGCCGATGGCGCCGGCCACCGCGCCGCCGCCGGCGTTGCTGTCGCTGGCCTGCACTTCGGCCACCAGCACGTAGTCGGCCGCCTTGATCTGGCCCTGGCCGACGTTGGAGCCGCGCTGCAGGCCAAGGTTGCCGCCGATGTTGCGCTCGATCTGGGCGGCGTTCAGGCCCGCGCCCCGGTCGACCAGGTTGAAGCAGCCCGACTTCTGGACGATGGCGCGCAGCAGCTTTTGCGGCGAGGCCAGGTTATACTGGGTCCAGCCGCGCGGATCGTCGCCGTCGATGATCGACAGGGTGCCGAGCTTGCGGGTGCAGCGCGGCACCTCGGCCTGCGCCTGGGCCTGCATCTGCTGGGCCTTGGTCGGCTTGGCTTGAGCGAACGCCTCGACCGGGACGGCGACGCAAATCATCGCGCTCGCCGCGAGCATGAGTTTCTTCATCGACATAGACAGCGCCCTCCAGGCCCCTTCGAATTTCGGGCGGACACTACAGTATCGATTGCACGCAAGCCAAGCTCGCCTAGCCGGCGAACCCGCCTTCGTCGAGAAAGGCCTGCTCGGCCGGAGTGGTTTCACGGCCCAACGCTACGTTGCGGTGCGGGAAACGGCCGAACCTGGCGATGATGTCACGATGGATGATGGCCCACTTCATGGCGTCCTCGTCGCCGGTGTCGGCCTGCATGCCGGCGCACAGCTCGATGCACAGCTCCTGGTCGGCCAGGGATTCGGAGTGCTCGAACGGCAGGTAGAAGAAATAGCGCAACTCGGGGGCGACGGCGGTGTCGTGACCCTTGGCGATGGCGGCGCGGGCCACGGCGCGGGCCTTCCCGTCAGTGGCGAAGGCATGGCCGCTGCGGCGGTAGAGATTGCGGGGGAACTGGTCGAGCACGATGATCAGCGCCAGCGAGCCCTCGGCGGTCTCGACCCAGGCGTCGTAGTCGCCGCGGGCGGCGGCGTGGTGGGTGGGCTCGTACTTCAGGCGGATGGCCTCGTCGAACGCCCAGTTCTTCTCGTACCACTTCTTGGGGCCGGCTTCGCTCCAGAAGCCCAGAATGTCCTGCGGTCGGGCGGCCATGGCCTTCTCCTGCGGGTTTCGTTCAATTGCGGTTCATGCGCCAAGCGCGACACTGTGATCAAGGGATGAGCTACGGGCCGGCGCAAGGCCCCTTGGAGCAAGAGATGAAACGTCTGATCACCGTCGCGATGATCCTGTCGCTGACGGGCGGCGCGGCGGCCCAGGCCGGCTCCGCCGCGACGGTCCTGGCGATGCAGCAGCAGAACGACCGCGGCGACCGCGGTGATCGCGGCGACCGCCCGGATCGTGGCCCGCGCGCCGACCGCGGCGACCGCCAGGAAGGCGGCTGGCGCGGCGGCGGCGGCCGCGTGAACGATTCCGCGCCCCAGGCGCCGCGCGCCCCAGAAGCCCGTCCGGCGCCGCAAGCGCCTTCGGTTCCGCAGGCCGATCGCGGCGATCGTGGAGATCGCGGCGGCTGGCAGGGCAGGGGCGAGCGCCCCGACCGTCCCACCGGCGGCGGCTGGCAAGGCGGCCAGGATCGCAACCCGGGCGGCGCCCGTCCCGATCGTGGCGACCGTCCGAACGGTGGCGACAGGCCCGACCGTCCCAGCGGCGGCTGGCAGGGCGGTCAGGATCGCGGTGATCGCGGCCCCGACCGCAATGACCGTCCCAACCGTCCCGGCGGCGACCGCCCCGACCGTCCCAATGGCGGTTGGCAAGGCGACCGCGGGGATCGTGGTCCCGACCGCGGCCGTCCCGGCGGCGGCTGGCAGGGCGGCGATCGCGACTGGGATCGACCCGGCCCGCGTCCCGGCGACCAGCGCTGGCGCGACCGGGACAACGGCCGGCCCCAGTACGACCAGCGTCGCTGGCGGCCCAGCTACCGCGCGCCCCAGCGCTACCGCGCCCCGGCCTATCGCTATCCGCGCGGTTGGTACGTGAACCGCTGGAGCTTCGGCGACTACCTGCCGGGCGGCTGGTACGGCAGCTCGTACTACCTCGACTGGTTCCGCTATGGCCTGCCCATGCCGCCGATCGGCTGCGAATGGGTGCGGGTCGGCGGCGACGCCGTCCTCGTGGACGTCTGGTCGGGCCAGGTGCTGAGCGTCTATTACGACCTCTTCTGGTAGGCGGGCGACCGCTCCGGATCGAAGGCCGCGTCTCCTCACCGAGGCGCGGCCTTTTCGTTTTTCGGGGCCGGCGCCCTGCCTTTGGGAGGGCTTTTTCGCCTCACTCGCGGTATTTAAGCGTCGCCGAACGTCGCTCATGGCGCGCCCCGCCTTGACGAAGCGGCAAAAAAACGCTCAAACGCCCGCCTTTCCCGCTTCCTGATTGCGTGAGGCGGGCAGATTGACCAGTCCTGGAGAAGAAATCATGCGCGTCTACTACGACCGCGACGCCGACCTCGCCCGCATCCTGGACCGGAAGATCGCCATCGTAGGCTATGGCAGCCAGGGCCACGCCCACGCCCTCAACCTTCGTGACAGCGGCGTGCCGAACGTGGCCGTCGCCCTGCGTCCGGGCTCGCCCTCGGCCAAGAAGGCCGAAGCCGAAGGCCTGAAGGTCATGTCGGTGGCCGACGCCGCCGCCTGGGCCGACCTGATCATGATCCTGGCGCCGGACGAGCATCAGGCCGCGATCTACAAGAACGACATCGCCCCCAACATCCGTGACGGCGCGGCCCTGCTGTTCGCCCACGGCCTGAACGTCCACTTCGGCCTGATCGAGCCGAAGGACACCATCGACGTGCTGATGGTCGCGCCGAAGGGCCCGGGCCACACCGTCCGCGGCGAATACCAGAAGGGCGGCGGCGTGCCCTGCCTGATCGCGGTGCACCACAACGCCACCGGCAACGCGCTGGACCTCGGCCTGGCCTACGCCTCGGCCATCGGCGGCGGCCGCTCGGGCATCATCGAGACCAACTTCCGCGAGGAATGCGAAACCGACCTGTTCGGCGAGCAGGCCGTTCTCTGCGGCGGCACGGTCGAGCTGATCCGCGCCGGCTTCGAAGTGCTGGTTGAAGCCGGCTACGCGCCGGAAATGGCCTACTTCGAGTGCCTGCACGAGCTGAAGCTGATCGTGGACCTGATCTACGAAGGCGGCATCGCCAACATGAACTACTCGATCTCGAACACCGCCGAGTACGGCGAGTACGTCACCGGCCCGCGCGTCGTGACCGCCGAGACCAAGGCCGAGATGAAGCGCGTGCTGGAAGACATCCAGTCGGGCAAGTTCGTCCGCGACTTCATGCTGGAAAACGCCGTCGGCCAGCCGTCCTTCAAGGCGACCCGCCGTCGCGCTTCCGAGCACCAGATCGAGGAAGTCGGCGCGCGTCTCCGCGGCATGATGCCGTGGATCGCCAAGAACAAGCTGGTGGACGTCACCAAGAACTAAGCTTTTGCCTCACGGCGGAACGGACGACGGCGGGCTCGCAAGGGCCCGCCGTTTTTCGTTGGGGCGTCAGCCCAGCACGAACACCGGACCCCAGGCCACCTGGTGCTTGTGCGTGCCGCTCGATAGGTGCGGACGCAGCTGCCAGGCGCCGGGCGGGATGCTGACCGGCTGCGGGCGCTCGACATAGGTCTGGGTCAGCACGTCGCCGCCGGGGTCGGACAGCGAGAACTGGTCGATGCGCGGGCTGGCGCGCGAGAGGGCGGCGGCGATCGCCTCGACGCTGGCCGCGCGCAGCGGGGCGGGAGCGGCCAGGCGCGCGGAGACCTCGGCATAGACGCCCACGGCGATTACCTGCGGGCCTTCGCGCAGGGCGGCGTAGGCCACATGGGTGAAGCCCGGCGCCAGCAGGTTGGCGCGGTGGCCGGGGCTGGTCTTCCACTGGCCCATGATCTGGTCGGGACGCACCTGGCCGGCGGCGTTGCGGCGCATGGCGATGTTCTCGGCCGGGGCGCCGACCAGGTCGCGGGCCAGGAGGCCCACGCGGGCGGCGGGGCCGAAGCCCTCGCGGGTCATGTGGTCGTAGATCTGGCTGCGGGCGATGTCGGCGGCGTGGGCGCGGGCGGCCAGGGCCAGGCCGGGATCGAAGCGCAGCGGCGGCAGGCCCCGGGCCTCCCGGAAAGCGTCGCCCTGGTCGAGCAGTTCGCGCTCGAAATCGGCGTCGTAATCGCCCCGGCGCGCGGCCATCTGCTCGCGCAGGCGGCGCTCGTAGGCGAGGTAGGTCTGGGCGGAAGCGGCGGCGGCCAGGCCCGGCGTGGTCAGGGCGGCGGCGCCCAGGGCCAGGGCGGAGCGGCGGGATAGGGAGGTCATCGTGGGCGGGTTCTGGCTCCAAGACGGTTGACAGGGCGACCCGGTCGCCCGCTCTAAGGCCGGATGCGACCTGTCCGTTCCCTTTGGCTGGCCGGCCCCGAAGCCTGGCTCCCTGACGCCCAAGCTCAAGACCTGCGCCGCAAGGCCCTGTGCCTGGACGCGGGCTTCACGCCGTTCTCGGGCGGCCAGGCCGCGCCGGGCGACGATTTCAGCTCCGAAATCCAGGCCCGCGAACTCTACATGGACCGCATGGCCCAATTGCGTCAGGTCGATGCGGCGATCGTCAACCTGACCCCCTGGCGCGGGCCGTCCTGCGACACGGGCGCAGCCTTCGAGGCCGGGGTGCTGGCGGGCCTGGGCAAGCCGGTCTTCGCCTATCTCAACGTCGAGGACGAAAGCCTGGCCGAATATGTCGACCGGGTCGACGTGCTGGTCGGGGCCGAGCGCGGCGAGGATGGAACCTGGCGCGACGAGAACGGCTGCGTGGTCGAGGACCTGGGCCTGCCCGAAAGCGTGATGCTGTGGGCCGAGGCGCGGCGGCTGTTCGTCATCGTCACCCCCGAGCCGCTGCACGACCTGACTGGGCTGGAGATGTGCCTGCAGGCGCTGCGGCTGTACGCGGAATGAGACCCTCCCCCTTCCGGGGAAGGATCTAGAGGCGCCCCTTGCCCAATCGATGGGCATCAGCCACCTTCCGGCCCCGTTTCGAAAGGCCCACTCCATGTCGCGTCCCGCGGCCGCGCCGGCTTCCGGGAAGCCGCGCGGCGTCATCGTCACAGACCTGATCGAACTGCTGCGCCTGTCCGGGCCGGTGGTGCTGTCGCGCCTGGGAATCATGGTCATGGGCCTGACCGACGCCATCGTCGTGGGCCACTTCTCGGCCCAGCAACTGGGCTTCCACGCCATGGCCTGGGCCCCGACCTCGGTGTTCGTCACCGTGACCGTTGGCCTGCTGGTCGGGACCCAGGTGATGGGCTCGCGCGCCATGGGGGCCGGAAAGCCCCACGAGGCCGGCGCGGTGCTGCGCCGGGGCGTGGTCTACGCCTTCTGGCTGGGCCTGGCCGGTTCGGCCCTGCTGGCGATCGCCGCGCCGCCGCTGCTGCACCACGTCGGCATCGAGAAGGCCCTGGCCGACGGGGCGACCGCGCCGCTGATCGTGTTCTCGCTGTCGCTGACCCCCTATGCGCTGAGCGTGGCCCTGAGCTTCTGGCTTGAGGGGCTGGGGCGGCCGGGCCTGGTGACGGTCAATATGTGGGTGGCCAACCTGATCAACCTGGCGGTCAACCTGCTGCTGGTGCCCGGCGTCATGGGCCTGCCGGCCCTGGGGGCGGTGGGCGCGGCCTGGGCCACCTTCGTCGCCCGTACGGCCTTCACCATCATGCTGGCGGTGGTGATCTGGCGCCTCAAGGACGCCCGGGCCATGGGCGTGTTCGACAAGCCGCCGCGCGACCGCGCCGCAGAAAAGGAGCAGCGCCGGGTCGGTTACGGCGCGGGCAGCTCCAACCTGTTCGAGGTCTCGGCCTTCGCCGGCATGAGCCTGGTGGCCGGCTGGCTGGGCGGCCTGAACGTCGCGGCCTGGGCCGTGGTGCTGAACGTGGCGGGCGTGATCTTCATGGTCCCGCTGGGCCTGGCGACGGCCACGGCCGTGCAGGTCGCCCGCGCCCACGGCGCGCGTGACCCGGCGGGCATGAGCCGGGCGGGCTGGATCTCGTTCGCGGTCACCGCCGTTTTCGCGCTGGTCGTGGCCCTGCTGCTCTATCCGCTGCGCCACCTGGTGGCCGGCGCCTATACCGCCGATCCGGCCGCCATCGCCCTGATCGCGCCGGCGCTGGTGCTGACCTGCCTGTTCCTGGTGCCCGACGCCGTGCAGGTGGTCTGCGCCCAGGCGTTGCGGGCCCGCGGCGAGGTCTGGATCCCCGCCGGCACCCACATGGTCGCCTACGCCCTGATCATGGGGCCGCTGGCCTGGTGGCTGGCCCTGCCGATGAAGTTGGGCCTGGACGGCATCGTCTGGTCGGTGATCGTCACCAGCTTCGCGGCGGCGGCGATGCTGCTGGGGCGGTATCGGATGCTGGATACAAGACCCTCCCCCTGAAGGGGGAGGGTCTTGGGCTACGCCCCCAGGATCCAGCCTTCCTGCGTCTGCACGTCATTGACCAGTTCGGCCGACGCGTCCTTGGACGGCCCGAACTGGGCGGCCAGCTTGCCGGCTTCGTCGAGCTTGGCGAAATGTTCGGCAAGGCCCCGCACCTGGGCCAGGTCCTTGATCTCGCCGGGGCCGGGAACGGCCTTGATCAGCGACGGATAAACCTCGGCGAGCACGGCCTCGACGCCGTCGAGGTCGGCCTCGGTCAGGGTCTTGAAGCCGGTCTCGAACGGCCAGACCCGCACGGCCTCGCCACGGGCGTCCTTCAGGCGACGCACCGCCGGGATGCCCATGATCGCCTGGCCGCCGACCGAGCCGTTGTAATAGAGCTTCCAGATAGAATGCGCGCCTTTCGCCGCCACGTCGGCATGGCGGAACTCCGGCAGGTCGTCCGGACCATGCTCGCGCGTGCGCTTGGGCTGCAGCGTGGTCAGGGCGTCCTTGGGCGGGCAGCCCCAGAACGGGAACGGCCCGCCGGTAAGGCGGCGGTTGATCTCCGAGCCGACGCCAAAGCGGTTGTTGGTGTTGTCGGCCTTGTCCTTGACCATCTTGTTCAGCTGGTCCCAGACCGCGCGCCAGGGCGTCTCGCCCGGCAGGTTCAGGGCCTGGGAGAAGCCGCGCGGGAAGCCCAGCGGGAAGTCGAAGCCGACCAGCGCACGCTCGCCGCGCTTCTTGAGGTCGTCGAGGATGACGGCCAGCTTGGCCTCGGCCTCGTTGCGGGTGGCGGGGTTGTAGCTCTCGAAGGTCAGGCGGAAGCGCACGTCGCGCTTGAGCACGCCGATCCAGACGGAGTCGGCCCCGGTGGTCGGCTTGGCCGCCGCGCTCCAGTCGACGATCACATAGGCGCTGAAAAGCCGCGACACGGCGGAGGCTCCGTCAAATCCAAACAAAGCGCGCTTCTACTCCCCCAAAGGGCGAGCCGCCAGCCGTTGCGAAGCTTGAGTAGGTGTTTCTGCGGGGCCCGTATCAACGGCCAATAAAAAACCTCGCCCGGTGAGGGGCAAGGCTCTTCAAGTTCGATGTTCGGGCGTTCAGGCCGCGGTCTGCTCGGCGGCCGCCAGGGCGGGGGCCTTGGCCTTGCCGACGTTCCAGCGGACCGGCGGTTCGCAGACCGGGCCGAGGGCGGCGCGGACGATGGCCGGCGGCGTACGCTCGTCGGGGGTCATGAACAGGCCGTTGGCCTTCAGGGCCAGGCCCGCGGCCTTGCTGGCGCCCAGCATGGTCAGCGGCACGGCCAGGATCAGGCCGGCGAGGATCGGGGCCGTGGCGGTCAGCAGGTCCGGGGTGAACCAGAACAGGCCGGCCAGGGTCAGGCCCGTGGCGCTGATCCAGCCCATGGCGGCGCAGGCTTCCTTGAAGGCGACCTTATCGGCGTCGCGGCGCTGGGCGCTCCAGCCGCCGACGCGGCCGGCCAGGATCTCGACCACGGCGCGGGTCTGGGTGAACATCAGCATCGGGGCGACCAGGGCCGAGAGCAGCATCTCGACGCCCAGGCCGGCCATCACCCGGCGACGACCGCCGAAGCCCTTCAATTCGTGCTTGCGCATGAAGATCAGGGTGGCGCCCAGGATCTTCGGGCCGAACAGCAGCACGAAGGTGATGATCATCGCCCAGGCCGTGGCCTGGATCTCGCGCCAGTCGATCAGGGCGTGGGCGGCGGCCTGCAGGTCGGCCATCGTGAAGGCGGCCTTCTTCACCTCGGGCATCAGGGCCCGCGAGATGACGCCGGCCGACAGGGCGACGAACCAGATCGGCGACAGGGCGTAGCTGAGCACGCCGATCACCAGGTGCAGGCGGCTCATCCAGTGCAGGCCCGGCAGGCCGATCAGCGGCACGTGCTGGACGTTGCCCCGGCACCAGCGGCGATCGCGGGTGGCGAAATCGAGCAGGTTGGAGGGGCTCTCTTCGTACGAGCCTTCCAGGTAGGGGGCCAGGTGCACGGCCCAGCCGCCGCGGCGCAGCAGGGCGCTTTCCAGGGCGTCGTGGCTCATCACCTCGCCGCCGAAGGGCTTGGGGCCGTTCAGCGAGGGGAGGCCGCAGGTCTGGGCGAAGGCCTTGGTGCGGATGATGGCGTTGTGGCCCCAGAACGAGCTTTCCGAACCCGACCACCAGGCCAGGCCCGTCCAGGCCACGCGGCCGTAGAGCTTGGTGGCGAACTGCAGGGTGCGGGCGAAGATCGTCTGGCCGTTGATGATGGTCGGCATGGTCTGGATCAGACCCACGCCCGGGTGACGCTCCATCGCGTCGGCCAGGCGGACCATGGCGTCGCCGGTCATCAGGCTGTCGGCGTCGAGCACCAGCATGTGCTCGTAGTCGCCGCCCCAGCGGGCGACCCAGTCGGCGACGTTGCCGGCCTTGCGGCCGGTGTTGTCGGCGCGGCGGCGATAGAAGACGTGGCTGGAGGCCTCGCGGCGGAAGCGGGCGAAGCAGGCCTGCTCGGCCAGCGCCACGGCGGCGTCGCGGGTGTCGGAGATAATGAAGATGTCGAAGGCGCGGCTGGCGCCGGTCTCGGCGATCGAGGCGTCCATGGCCCGCAGACGAGCGAACACCGCCTGGGCGTCCTCGTTGTAGACCGGCATCAGGATCGCCGTGCGGGCGCGCGGCTTGGGCATGGGCTTGCTGCTGTCGATGCCCAGCGGATCCTTGGGCGTGCGCAGCAGCACCACGAAGCCGGCGACGGCGGTGACGAACCACAGCGCCAGCGCCAGGAACAGCGGGGCCAGCAGGGTCAGGCAGACGGCTTCCAGGCGGGTGACGCCGCCGAGCGCCACGGTGTCGAAGGTGGCCTTCCAGCCGGCCGCGCCCATGATCGCCGTGGCGACGAAGATCACCCAGCGGCGCATGACCGTTTCCGAACCCGGGCCGCGGACGGCGCGCGCCGCGCCCTGCCAGAAGCCCAGCGGCTGGACCGGCATGGCCAGGGGAGCTTCGGTGGGGATCTCGACCCGATCGCGCGGGGCGATCACGGTTTCGAAGGCCACCGGGGTGGAGGTGGCCAGGTCGAAGAAGGCGCCGCGTTCGGTCATCGGGTCCGTCTCGGTGATCCGACCGTGGTCGGACGAAATGCAGAGCTTCGATTTCGCGCCGAACGCCTTCACGGGACGCCTCCGGTCCGCTAGGGATCGGTCGCGTTCAGCAAGGGTCTGGCGTTGAACGAAGTCCGGCGGACGAAAACCGCCGACGCACCTAGGGTAAAACTTTGATCACGAAATCGCTATCGAAAATGTGATCCATTTCGCAGGTGCGGTGAAAAATCTGTGCAAATGCGCAAAGATGGGCTGCGGGGAGCCCGCCGGAGACAGGTCAAGATTATGAAATGCAAGGCGGTTTTGGGATTTCTCGCGGTTGCGGCTCTGGTCGGCTGTGGCCCGGGGGGGGAGAGCGAGGGCTCGAAATCGCCCGCCGCCCAGCCCGCGCCGCCGATCTCGACGGCGCCGCAGCATGAGACTCAGGGCGTGATTGCCAGCGTCGAGGGCCAGGTGCTCACGCTCGATCACGACGGCGCGAGCGCCGCGCCGCTCGCCGCCGGCCGCACTGTCTTCCAGTCCTATGGCGACGTCCTGGCCGAGGCCCCGCTGGAACCCGGCGCCCGCGTGACCTTCAAGTTCCGCAAGGTCGCCGTCGGCGAGGGCTGGGAACTGACCGAGATGCGGGGGCGGTAAAAAGGCCCTCTCCCTGTGGTAGAGGTGTCCGCGCAGCGGACGGAGAGGGAAGGGGCTGATGAGCTCCAGCCTCCGCGGAAGCTGAAAACCTCCCCCCTCCGGCCCTCCGGGCCACCTCCCCCACAGGGGGAGGATCTTAAGCTCCTACAGCTTGACCAGCATCTTCCCGAGGTTCTCGCCCGAGAACAGCTTGATGAAGGCCTCGGGGGCGCGGTCGACGCCTTCGACCACGGTCTCCTTCCAGGTCAGCTTCCCGGAATTGATCCAGTCGGCCATGTCGCGGACGAAGGCCGGGAACAGGTCGTAGTGGTTGGAGACGATGAAGCCCTCCAGGCGAAGACTCTTGCCCACCGCCTGGATGATGTTGGCCGGGCCGGTCGGGCGGCCGGTCTCGTTGTACTGCGAGATCATCCCGCACAGGGCGAAGCGGCCGAAGGGGCGGGCCGAGTTCAGCGCCGCCTCCAGGTGCACGCCGCCGACATTCTCGAAATAGACGTCGATGCCCTTGGGCGCGACCTTGGCCAGTTCGGCGGTCACGTCGGGGGTGGCCTTGTAGTCGATCACGTGGTCGACGCCGATCTCCTTGAGGAAGGCGACCTTTTCGGGTCCGCCGGCCGATCCGATCACGGTGTGGCCCTTGATCTTGGCGATCTGGCAGACGACCGAGCCGACCGCGCCGGCGGCGGCCGAGACGAAGACGATGTCGCCTTCCTTCAGCGCGGCGACCCGCAAGAGGCCGGCATAGGCGGTCATGCCGGGCATGCCGGCCACGCCCAGGAACGCCTGGGGCGGCATGCCGTGGGTGGAAAGCTTCATGATCCCGCCCATCGGCCCGGCGGCGGCCAGCGCCTTTGGATTGGCGTTGTAGGCCTCGCGCCAGCCGAACATCGAGCTGACGATATCCCCGACCTTGAAGTCGGGATCATTGGAGGCGGTGACTTCGCCGACCGCGCCGCCTTGCAGCGCCTTGCCCAGTTCGAACGGCGGCACGTAGCTCTTACGGTCGGTCATGCGGCCGCGCATGTAGGGGTCGACCGACATCCAGAGATTCTTGACCTGGATCTCGCCGTCGCCGGGCGGCGGCAGCTCGACGCTGGCCAGCTCGAAGTTGTCGACGGCCGGCACGCCGACGGGGCGGCTCTTGAGGCGGATCTCACGCGACGTGGTCATGGCGACCTCCCTTTATGTTCTCGTTCAAACGAATGTTTAGCCCTGGCTAGCGCCAGTCGCCAAAGCTTTTCGCGACAACTCGAAGCGGCTAGAGACGGGCCATGACCCAAGAAGCGCAAGTCCAAGTTCTGAAGGCTGGTGTTGTCGGCGCCGGCGTGTTCGGCGGCTATCACGCCAAGAAGTATGTCGAACTGCCGGGCGTCGAGCTTGTCGGCGTGTTCGACATCGACCTCGCCCGCGCCGAGGCGCTCGCGGGCCCGCTGGGCGCGACGGCCTATGACGACATGGACGCCTTCCTGGCCGCGGTCGACGTGGTCACCGTCGCCACCCCCGCCGTGCACCACGCCAAGGCCGCGCTGGCCGCGTTGAAGGCGGGCAAGCCGGTCTATTCCGAAAAGCCGCTGGCGGTTTCGCCCGAGGACGCCGACGCCCTGATCGCCGCCGCCGCCAAGGCCGGCGCGCCGCTGGCCTGCGGCCACCAGGAGCGGGTGGTGTTTCAGGCCATGGGCCTGCTGGACATTCCCGAGCAGCCCACGCGCCTGGAAGCGGTGCGTCGCGGCACGCCGTCGGACCGCAACCTCGATGTTTCCGTGGTGCTCGATCTGATGATCCACGACATCGACCTGGCCCTGGCTCTGTGCGCCGCCGACCCGGTGGCCGTGGAAGGCGAGGGCGAGGCCGATCGCGGCTATGGCCTGGACTGGGTGAAGGTTGAAGCCACTTTCGCCAACGGCTTCACCGCCGTGTTCGACAGCTCGCGCGTGGCGGAGGCCCGCGAACGGACGATGAAGGTCGTCTTCCCGTCGGGCGAGGTCGAGATCGACTTCCTGGCCCGCACCTTCCGCAACACCACGCCGTTCCCGCTGATCGAGGACTTCACCGAGACCCCGGCCGGCAAGGACCCGCTGGGCCAGAGCGTCGCCGGGTTCCTCAAGGCCGTGCGCGGCGAGGCCCCGCGTCCGGTGGTGACGGGGGAGGAGGCCGCTCGGGCCCTCGACCTGGCGCTGGCGGTCGAGCATTCGGTGGATTGAGGCGCCTTTTCATCGTTATCCCGGCCGCAGCGCGCAGCGCGTAGAGCCGGGATCCAGGGGGCGCCGCACTGCGTCGGCTACCGCGACGGTGAGTTGCCATTCGTTGAGCCCAGTCTCCCTGGATCCCGGATAACGGCTGCGCCGTTTCCGGGATGACGAAGTGGGGACGCTCAGCGCCGCCGCTTCAGGCTCGCCACCTGCAACACGGTGGCGATGGCCGCCAGGCCCGCGCCCATCAAGGCCACGCTGTTCCAGCCGCCCAGGTTCCACGCCGCCGCCGCGGCGGCCGAACCGGCCGCGCCGCCGAGGAACATGCCGCCCATGAATAGGGTGTTCAACCGCGCTCGGGCCTCCGGCCGCAGGGCGTAGACGAGGTGCTGGTTCGAGACCAGCGAGCCCTGCACCGCGAAATCCAGCAGCACGACGCCGACGAGCAAGCCGGCGATCGAGATCCAGGTTCCGAACAGGATCCACGAGGCCAGGGTCAGCACCGCGCCCAGCGCGATGGTCAGGTGCGGACCGCGCTTGTCGGCGATGCGACCGGCGACCGGGGCGGCCAGCACGCCGACCACGCCGACGATCCCGAACAGGCCGGCGACGTCCGCGCCCAGCGAGAAGCGTTGCTGCAATTGCAGGGCCAGGATGGTCCAGAAGGCGGTGAAGGCGGCGAACAGGCTGGCCTGGGTCAGGGCGGCCAGGCGCAGCTCCGGGAACTCGCGCCACAGCTTGCCCAGCGAGGCCAGCAGGTCGGCATAGGAGAGGTCGGTGTCCGGCTTGCTGCGCGGCAAGGCCAGAGCCATCAGCGCGGCGGCGGCCAGGGCGATCGGCGCGCCCAGCCAGAACATCGCCCGCCAGCCGCCGTGTGTGGCGACGAACCCGGCCAGGGTGCGCGACAGCAGGATGCCGCACAGCAGGCCCGACATGACCGTGCCGACCGTGGCTCCGCGCTTTTCCGGCGCCGAGAGGTGGGCGGCGAAGGGTACGATCTGCTGGGCTACCGTCGCCCCGGCCCCAACCAGCAGCGAGGCCAGCAGCAAGAGGGCGGTGCTGGGGGCCAGGGCGGCGGCGACCAGGGCGATCGCCAGCACCAGGAACTGGCCGACGATCAGGCTCTTGCGCTCCATGCGGTCGCCCAGCGGCGTCAGCAGGAAGAGGCCGGCGGCATAGCCCAGCTGGGTCGCGGTCGGCACGAAGGCCGTCAGCGGACCGGGCAGGTCGCGCTCGATCAGGCCCAGCATCGGCTGGTTGTAATAGATGTTGGCCACGGCCAGGCCGGCGGCGGCGGCCATGGCGAAAGTCAGGCCCCGGCCCAGGGCGGGCGAGGCGCCGGTGTCATTGGGGGATGATAGGGCGGCGGTGCTCATGATCGGCTCCAGGCCGCCCGAGGTGGGGGAGGGGGCGGCGTTCCGTGTCAGTCGCTGAGCTATATAGAGCATCCCGCCACTGTTTATAGTATGGCCTTGCGGTAAGCTGGCATAACGGATTTCGATAGAATGGACCTCGCCGACGTCGGCGTCTTCGTGGAAGCGGCCCGGGCCGGCAGCCTTGCGGGCGCGGCGCGACGGCTGGGGATCACGCCCATGGCCGCCTCGCGGCGCATGGCGGCGCTGGAGCAGGATGTCGGCGCACGCCTGGTTCACCGCACGACCCGGGCCTTGTCGTTGACCAGCGAGGGCGAAGCCTTCTTGCCGCACGCCCAGGCCATGCTGGAGGGCGAGGCCGCCGGACGCGCGGCGATCCGGCCGTCGGACGCCGGGGCTTCCGGCCTGCTGCGGATCACGGCTTCGGCCGCCTTCGGCCGCAAGGTGGTGGCCCCGGCCGTGGCGGCCTTCATGCACGCCAATCCCGAGGTGTCGGTCGACCTGCTGCTGACCGACAGCGTCGTCGACATCGTCGCGGGCGGGATCGATCTGGCCATCCGCATCGCGCCGCTGCGCGACAACTCGCTGGTCGCCCGCCGTCTGGCCGACAATCCACGCGCCCTCTACGCCTCGCCCGACTATCTGGAGCGGCGCGGTGCGCCCGGAAAGCTTACCGACCTGGCCGAGCACGACTGCCTGACGATGAGCGGGGCGACCCATTGGGCCTTCCTCTCCGGCGGGCGGCAGGTCCAGCAGAAGGTCGCCGGCCGCTTCACCGCCAGCGGCGTCGAAGGACTGCACCAGGCCTGCCTTGGCGGGGCGGGGATCACGCCGCTGTCGGCCTGGGACGTGCGCGACGAGGTCGCCGACGGCCGCCTCGTCGAGCTGCCGCTGGCGGACGCGGTCCTGCCGGGCTGGTCGATCTGGGCCGTCTATCCCGCCGCGCGCCAGGCGCCGGCCAAGGTGCGCCTCTTCGTGGCGGCCCTGGCGCAGCGGCTGGCCCAAGCGTGACATTTTCATTGTTTGCAGGCGGCCCCGGGTCCAATCCGGGCTCGTATCGCCCATGGAGACCGGCTTGACCGACAATCGCACCCACAAAGAGCGCATGCTGGCCGGTGGTCTCTATGATCCGATGGACGCCGAGATCGTCGCCGACCAGGAGCAGGCCCTGGCCTGGATGGAGCGCTATAACACCCCGGGCCAGACCATCGCCCAGCGCCAGGCGCTGCTGGCCGAGCGGTTCGCCAGCGTCGGCAAGGGCGCCAACATCCGCGCGCCGTTCCATTGCGACTACGGCTACAACATCACCCTGGGCGACGGGGTGTTCATGAACTTCGGCTGTGTGATCCTCGACGTGGTGGCCGTGACCATCGGCGACCGCACGATGATCGGGCCGCACGTGAAGATCTTCGCCGCCGACCATCCGCGCGACCTCGAGACCCGCAAGACCGGGCTGGAGTTCGGCCGGCCGGTGGTCATCGGCAAGGACGTCTGGATCGGCGGCGGGGCGATCATCGTCCCGGGCGTCACCATCGGCGACGGCGCGGTGATCGGGGCCGGCGCGGTGGTGACCCGCGACGTTCCGGTCGGCGCCACGGCGGTCGGCAATCCGGCCCGCGTGAAGGCCTGACAGAAAGCCCGACAAAAAGTTCGGACAGGGTGTCGGGACGGTGCCGCGGCCAGCGTCCTTGGCCCGACAACCAAACACTAGGGAGCCGCCACAATGCGCATGATCTTCGTCAACCTGCCGGTCGCCGACCTCGACCGTTCCAAGGCCTTCTTCGAGGCCCTGGGCTTCTCGATCAATCCGCAGTTCAGTGACGAGACCGCCGCCTGCGTGGTGGTGTCCGAGACGATCTTCGTGATGCTGCTGACCCACGACAAGTTCCGCCAGTTCATCACCGGCGAGATCAGCGACGCCCATGCCGCCACCGAGGTGCTGACCTGCCTGTCGGCGGAAAGCCGCCAGGAGGTCGACGACCTTCTGGCCAAGGCCCTGGCCAACGGCGGCAAGGCCTGGAAGCCGATCATGGACATGGGCCCGATGTACGGCGCCAGCTTCCAGGACCCCGACGGCCACGTCTGGGAGCTGATGTACATGGACATGGCCGCCATGCAGCAGGGCGGCTGATCGCCTGTCGGACAGATTTCAGGATTGAAACTCAGTCGCAGGTGCGCCTATAGCCGCCGTCTCTTTTCTGGGGATGGTCATGCGACTCCGTTTCTCGCGCGCCGCCGCTCGGCGCGCCCTGTTCTCGACGCTCAGCCTGGCGGCGCTCTCGACGGGCGCCGCCGCCCACGCCCAGGCCCCCCAGGGCCAGGCCGACGACGTCGAGCGCGTGGTCGTCACCGCCGCCCGCACCAAGCTGCCGGTCACGGCCCTGCCGCTGACGGTGGACGTGATCGACAGCCAGGCGCTGGACCAGCAACTGGCCGTCAGCGGCTCGGTGGTCGACGCCATCTCCAACCTGTCGGCTTCGTTCTCGCCGACCCGCGAGAAGCTGTCGGGTTCGGGCGAAAGCCTGCGCGGCCGCTCGCCGCTGTTCGCCATCAACGGCATCCCGCAGTCGACGCCGATCCGCGACGGCTCGCGCGACGGCTACACCATCGACCCGTTCTTCATCGACCGCGTCGAGCTGATCTATGGCTCGAACGCCCTGCAGGGCATCGGCGCCACCGGCGGCGTGGTCAACCAGGTGACGGTCGGCCCGCCCAAGCGCGACGGCGTCACGGGCAAGGTCCTGACCCAGACCACCATCGGCCACGACATGGGCGACAGCATCGGCGCAAAGGTCGGCGGCCTGGTGGCCTGGCGCCAGGGCGCTTTCGACGCCACGGCCGGCGTGGCCTGGGAAAAGCGCGGCGCCTTCTACGACGCCAACGGCCGCCGCATCGGCATGGACAACACCCAGGGCGACGTCCAGGACTCAAAGGCCCTGTCGTTCTTCGGCCGCCTGGGCTGGCAGCTGAACGACACCGTCCGCCTCGACGTGGTCGCCAACCGCTTCGAGCTTAAGGGCGACGGCGACTACGTGACGATCACCGGCACGGCCCCGGCGGTCACCGACGGCAACCGCGCCAGGCGTCTGCCGACCACCTCGATCCACGGCGACGTGCCCGGCGTGCCGGCGGCAAACCGCGTCGAGACCGTGTCGGCGCAACTGAGCGACAGCGACCTGCTGGGTGGCGATTTCACCGCCCAGGTCTTCTACAACCGCTCGCGCGACACCTTCGGCGGTGACATCAGCGCCACCTTCCAGGACGTGCGCATCGCGCCCACGGGCACGCTGTTCGACCAGTCGACGAACCGCTCGCGCAAGCTGGGCGCGCGGATGAACTACGAGCGCCAGGCGCCGGGCATCGAGAACCTGACCGCCACGGTCGGCCTCGACGCCATGAGCGACCGTACCGAGCAGATGCTGATCGCCACCGGCCGCGCCTGGGTGCCGCCGACCAAGTTCCAGAGCGTCGCGCCGTTCATCCAGGGCAACTACGCGCTGCTCGACGGCAAGCTGCGCCTGGCCGGCGGCGTACGCTTCGAGAACGTCGAGCTGAAGGTCGACGACTTCGAGACCCTGGCCTCGTACGGCTCGCGCAAGGTGGCCGGCGGCAATCCCGACTTCAAGGCGACCCTGGCCAACGGCGGGGTGGTGTTCGAGCCGGCCTCGGGCCTGCGCCTCTACGCCAGCTACGCCGAGGGCTACACCGTGCCGGACGTCGGCCGGATCCTGCGGTCGATCAATGTCGCCAACGTCGATGTCGACACCTATCTCAGCATCGAGCCGATCGTGTCGAACAACCGCGAGATCGGCGGCGAGTGGAAGCGTGGCCCGATCGACGCCAGCGTCGCCTATTTCTGGTCGTCGTCGAAGCTGGGCCAACTGCTGGTCAAGAACTCGGGCGGCATCTTCGACGTGCAGCGCCAGAAGGTCGCCATCGAAGGTCTCGAGATCAATGTGAAGACCAAGACCTCGGTCGAGGGCCTGGACCTGTCGGCCGGCTACGCCCGCCTGCGCGGCCAGACCGACGCCAACGGCGACGGCGGCCTGGACACCGATCTCGACGGCGCCAACATCTCGCCCGACCGCATCAACCTGGCGGCCGACTACGCCACGGGCAAGTGGGCCCTGCGCCTGCAGGTGCGGGCCTATTTGCAACGCAACATGGGCAACGCCCTGGTGAAGGACGACTTCGACGGCTACACCCTGGCCGACGCCTTCGTCCGCTATCAGCTGCCGGTGGGCGACCTGTCGCTGGGGGTGCTGAACCTGCTCAACAAGCAATACATCACCTACAACTCCGACACCGTCGCCCCGGCCAAGGACAAGTTCTACGCCGGCCGCGGCCGCACCGCGACGCTCGGCTGGACGGCGCGCTTCTGATGAAGATCCTGCGGCTCCTGCACCGCTGGTCGGGCGGTCTGATCGGCCTTCTGCTGGCGGTGCTGGGGCTGACCGGCGCGCTGCTGGTGCACGAGGACGCCTTCCTGCGCGCCACCGTGCCCCACGCCGCCGACGCCCAGCGGCAGGATACGGCGACCCTGGCGGCCGCCGCGACGCGGATCTTCGCCGCGCAGGAGCGTCCGCGCTCGATCGTGCTGGCGACCGAGCGCAAGGGGCTGCACAAGCTGTCCTATCCCGGCGAGACGCAGAAGGGCGCCTATGCCGACCAGGACGGCGCCATCGTCCAGGCCTGGACCAGCAACTGGGCCCGGCCCGAGATCTGGCTGTTCGACCTGCACCACCACCTGTTCGCCGGCGACGTGGGCGACATCGTCGGCGGGATCGCCGGCCTGGCGGGCCTGGCCTTCGTGGTCACCGGCCTGATCCTGTGGTGGCCGACCCGGCGGATGTTCCACCTGCGGGCCTGGCCGCGGATGATGAAGCGGGCGGCCGTCGTCCACCACCATCGCGACCTCGGGGTGCTGGTGGCGCCGCTGCTGATCCTGTCGCTGACGACGGGCGCGACCATGAACCTGAAATGGTTCTCCCAGGCCCTGCGCGCGCCGTTCACGGCTCCGGCGGCGATGGACAAGGCTTCGGCCGCGCCGAAGATCAAGGGCGGCAAGCTGGCCGCCGACCTCGATTGGGGCAAGGTGATCGGCCAGGCCCAGGCCCGCTTCCCGGGCGCGGAGGTGCGCACCATCGGCCTGCCGGCCAAGACCGGCGGCCTGGTCGCGATCCGCCTGCGCCAGCAGGCCGAGTGGCTGCCCAACGGCCGCACCATGGCCTGGTTCGATCCGGCCACCGGCAAGATGGTCGCCTCGCGCGACGCGCAAGGCATGCCGCTGGGCTCACGCATCACCAATGCCGACTTCCCGCTGCACGCGGCCAAGGTCGGGGGACTTGCCTATCGGCTGGTCATGACGGTGTCGGGCCTGGCCCTGACGCTGCTGGGCACGCTGGCGGTGGTGACCTTCTGGGGCAATCCGTCGGGGCTGCCCAAGCGGCGGAAGAAGAAGGCTGCGGCCGCCGCGCCCAAGAAGCAGCCGGCGCCTGAGCCCGCCTGATGCAGGGACGCCGGCGAGGCTAGGGTTTTCCCCAGTTTCGGCCGGCGATCACCGCTTTCAGGATGACGGACCCCTCCAGTGAAAGGCGTCCGTTCATGGCCGACAATTCCAACGACAACGGTGGCGCTTCGGGCGTGGGCGGGGTTTCCGGCGCGAACGGGACCACCAGCGCCGACCGGGCCGAAGCCGCGCGCGACGCCATGGATGCAGGCCGCACTGCCGCTGAGAAGACCGCCGAAGCCATGGTCGCCGACGCGGTCAGCACGCTGGGCGCCGTCTGCAGCGTCGACACCCAGGCCTTGGCGCAGGCCGTGGCCGCCACGCCGGTGGATGTGCGGGCCGCCGTGATCGACGCGGTGGTCGACAAGCTGGGCCCCTTGCAGCAGGCCCAGTTCGAGCAGGACCTGGCCGCCGCCACCTTCACCGACAAGTTCACGCAGGCTCCCGACATGTCGCCCCGCGCCTGGGAGGGCTTCCAGGCAGGCTTCACCGGCCAGCTGGGAGCGGCTGGCGGCATGGTAGGGGTAGAGTTCGGCGGGCCGGCCGGCCTGTCGGGGACCTGGGACGCGACGGTCGGCATGGGGCCGGTATCGACCAGCCTGCGCGATGGCACGGTCTCGGTCAGCGCGCCGCTGGGCGGCCTGTTCTCGGGGACCTACAGCCACACGCCCGGCCTGGACGGCGACGTCAACCGCGTCGGCATCGCCATTGGCGTCGACAAGGGCCCGGCCGGCGCCGGCTTCGAGGTCAATGTCGATGTGGGGCCGAACGAGCCAGCCACCACCTTGCAGGGGACCTGGCAGGATCGCGACGCCAGCGGCAAGATCCAGGTGGCCGGCGAGAACGTCGACAATCGCAAAATGACCGAGTTCGGCCCCGGCGTGTCGTCGACCGTCTACGACTCCACGGGCCGGCCGACGCAATACAGCACCGGCGTCGTGGCCAACGATCCCAACAACCTAGACCGAGCCATGCGTGGCCTGAGGTAGGGCAGGGCTCAGCCCTCCACCGCCACCGCATCCCCCACCACGATCTCGCCGCCTTCGATGACCCGGGCGGTCAGGCCGCCGCGGCCGCGGACGGCGTTGTAGCCGCCTTCGCCGAGGATCTCGTTCATGCGGCTGCATGGGTGGCAGCCGCCGGTGGCTTCCAGCAGCGCGCAGCCGATCCGGAAGCGCTTGTCGGACAGGCCCAGGAGGTTGATGCCCGTGACCACCAGGTTGCGGCGCAGGTCGAACGGGGAGACGGGGTCGTCGCGGCCCAGGAAGCCGGCGATGGCGGCCAGGTCCTCGGCCTGGATCAGGGTCACCTGGCGCGGACCACCAGGGCGGCCGGTATAGTGGTCGCCCACGAGGCCGGCCTCGACGGTGATCTGCGCGCGCTCGACGGAGACCAGGGCCGCGCGGCGGGCCGGGCGCAGGCCGATCCAGACGAGGCGGCCCGGCCGCATCGGGCCGGCGATCAGCCGGGCGAGGGGGCTGTCGGGATTGATCCCGCGCTTGGCCCCCGCCGCCATCAGGCCTTCTCGACGAAGCTGTCGATGACCTTCTTCTCGCCGGCCTTGTCGAAATTGACGGTCAGCTTGTTGCCCTCGATCGAGGCCACCTGGCCGTAGCCGAACTTGACGTGGAACACCCGGTCGCCGCGGCTGTAGGCGCTGTTGGTGGGGGCCGAGACCGCCACCAGCCGGCCTTCGCCCTCGATCGGCTTGGCTCGCGCCGCCGAGCCGCCGCCGCGCCAGGCCGCGTGGCCGCCGCCCTTTTCGGCGAAGCCGCGGGCCGATTGCTGCACCCGGTCCTGGGCCCGCTTCCAGCCGGGGCTGTCGTAGCTGCCGCTCTGGAAGGCGCTGACGCCGGGATCGTCCCAGCGCGAAGAGACCGTCTGCTGCATGCCGGGACCGCCGCCGTAGTAGCCGGTCTCCGAACCGGCATCGACGTGCTCCAGCGGCAGTTCGTCGACGAAACGGCTGGGCAGCTGGCTGGTCCAGCGGCCGTAGACCTGCCGGTTGGCAACGAAGCTGATGCGGGCCTCCTCGCGGGCGCGGGTGATGCCCACATAGGCCAGCCGCCGCTCTTCCTCGAGGCCCTTCTCGCCCTTGTCGTCCATGCTGCGCTGGCTGGGGAACACGCCTTCCTCCCAGCCGGGCAGGAACACCAGCGGGAACTCCAGACCCTTGGCCGAGTGCAGGGTCATGATCCAGACGGCGTCGCCGGTGGCCTCGCGGTCGAGGTCCATGACCAGCGACACGTGCTCCAGATAGGCCTCCAGGCTGTCGAACTGACCCATCGACTGGACCAGTTCCTTGAGGTTTTCCAGGCGCGTCTGGCTCTGCGGGCCTTTGTCCAGGCGCAGGGCGTCGGTGTAGCCGCTCTCCTCCAGCACCATCTCCAGCACCCGCTGGTGGTGCATGTTCCCGATCTGGGCGCGCCAGCGGTCGAGGTCGCGGATGAAGTTGGACAGCGCCGTACGCGTGCGGGCCGGCAGGTCGTCGCTGCCGATGATCACCCGGGCGGCCTCGACGGTGGAGATCCCCTCGACGCGGGCGATCTGCAGCAGCTTCTGCACGCTGGTGTCGCCGATGCCGCGCTTGGGCGTGTTGACGATGCGCTCGAAGGCAAGGTCGTCGTCGGGCGACTGGATCAGGCGCAGATAGGCGTGGGCGTCGCGGATTTCCGCCCGTTCGAAGAAGCGCGGGCCGCCGACCACCTTGTAGGGGATCTGCAGCATCACGAAGCGCTCTTCGAAGGCGCGCATCTGGAAGCTGGCCCGCACCAGGATGGCCATCTGGTTGTAGCGACGGCCCGCGCGCTTGGCCTTCTCGATCTCGTCGGCGACCATTCGGCTTTCGGCCTCGCCGTCCCAGACGCCCGAAACCTTGACCTTTTCGCCGCCGGTCTCGTCGGTCCACAGGGTCTTGCCCAGGCGCCCCTTGTTGGCGGTGATCAGGGTCGAGGCGGCCGCCAGAATATGTTCGGTCGAGCGATAGTTACGCTCCAGCCGCACGACCTTGGCGCCGGGGAAGTCGCGCTCGAAGCGCAGGATGTTGTCGACCTCCGCCCCGCGCCAGCCGTAGATCGACTGGTCGTCGTCGCCCACGCAGCAGACGTTCTGGCGGCCCTGGGCCAAGAGGCGCAGCCACAGGTACTGGGCGACGTTGGTGTCCTGGTACTCGTCGACCATCACGTACTGGAAGCGCCGCTGGAAGTCGGCGAGCACGTCCGGATTGCCGGTGAAGATCGTGATGTTGTGCAGCAGGAGGTCGCCGAAATCGCAGGCGTTGAGGATGCGCAGCCGCTCCTGGTACTGGCGATAGAGGCTGATGCCCTCGCCGTTGGCGAACTCGCCGGCTTCCGAGGGCGGCACCTTGTCGGGCGTCCATCCGCGGTTCTTCCAGGCGTCGATCAGGCCCGACAGGATGCGCGGCGTCCAGCGCTTGGCGTCGATGTTCGCCGCCTCGATCAGCTGTTTGAGCAGGCGCTCGTTATCGTCGGTGTCGATGATCGTGTAGTTCGACTTCAGCCCCACCAGCTCGGCGTGGCGGCGCAGGATCTGGGCGGCCACCGAGTGGAAGGTGCCCAGCCAGCGCAGGCCTTCGGCTTCCGGACCGATGATGTGGGTGATCCGCTCGCGCATCTCGCGCGCGGCCTTGTTGGTGAAGGTGACGGCCAGGATCTCCCAGGGCCGGGCGCGGCCGGTGGCGAGGATGTGCGCCAGGCGCGTGGTCAGCACCCGGGTCTTGCCGGTGCCGGCGCCGGCCAGCACCAGGACCGGGCCCTCGGTGGTGACGACGGCTTCGTGCTGTTCGGTGTTGAGCCCGCTCAGGTAGTCGGGCGCGGGCCCGCCGCCGCTGGGAGCCTGCGGACGGGCGAGGTCGGAGATGCGCGGAGCGGGAAGGTCGCCGAACGGGTCGGTCGAGTCGTAACCGGAAGACATGGGAACATATGTAGCACAAACTTCCTCCGGCTTAAGCCCCGCGATCGGTTCTGCGAGGGCTGCGAGCTAGGCCTCGAACACCAGCATGACCGGCTGCTTGCCGCCGAACTTTTCATCCAGCTGCTTCTGTTCGCCGTTCTTGCGCTCGTAGATGGCGATGTCGGCATAGGGAGGGGTGAAGCTCTGCTTCAGGGAATATCCCAGCGCCGTCCAATAGGTCTTGGAGTCCGTCGCATCCTTTTCCGTGTAGCAGATTTCGACGGCGAGCACCTTGGCCATGGCCTTGTTCCCTCAGTTGCAGACGGCTAGCACGCGAGCGCGCAGCCGGCTGTTGTTGGTCAGCAGTTGTCGGGCGTTTTCCGCATTCAAGTCCGCGATGTCGGGATCGCCGGGATGGGCGGCGTTCACCTTTGCGGCGATGTCGTTTGTGCCCCTCTTGGACACGCAATCAGCGGCTTTGCCGGCCTCGGTGCGCGTCACGCCGGCGGCGGCGATGATCGCCGGGTCGCCGGCGGCCGCGGCCACGGCCGCCGATTGTTGCTCGGCGCCCTCGGCGCTTTCGATCTTCAGGGCGGTGACCAGCGCCTTGTTCTGCGTGATGTTGATCGCCGCGCCGCCGGTGGCGAAGAACTGCGCCAGGCCCATTGAGCCCTGCCCCTTCGGCGCGTCGCCCTTTATGTCGGCGCCCAGGCTGGCGAAGACCGAATAGGCGTCGCGGCGGTCGCCCTGGACGGACTGGTATTTCATCTCCGGATCGGGGGTCAGCGCCGGGTTGGCGGCGCCGTTTCCGGTTTCCCCGCCGCCGCCGACGTTCGCACCCTGGCCCTGGACAGGCTGTCTCTGCGCCGCCGGCGCATAGCGGCTGTCCTCGCCGTTTACAAACAACGGCATCCACACCGCTTCCTGGCGCTTGTAGCCGATGGTCACCGAGGGGCTGGCGCCCTGCGCGGCCCCCGTTTCGACGTCGAGCCCGAGCTTGGTGTCGGTGCCGAACACCAGCACGTCGTTGTGGGCGCAGGCGCTCAGCCCCAGGCCGACCGCGAGCAGAACAGCGAGGCTCAATCCTCTTCCTTGACGGCGCATCTTTCCCCCTTCGACACCAAATCGGCGTCCAGCAACGCCTTGACCGAGGCCAGTTGGGCGTCGGTCCGCACCACCACCACCAGCCGGCAGTCCGCCGGAATGGCGAGCCGCGCGCTGCTCCGCCATCCCGCGCCCAGGCTTTCAAGCCGACCGCCGCGCGGCGACAGGTCGACCCAGCCGCCAAGCGTGCGCACCTTCGTACGGCCGATCGTCTGGCCGTCTTCGCCGGCGGGCGGTTCGGCGCGAACCTCGACCATTCCGAAATAGCGCCCAACCACGACGTGGCTGGTGTCGACCGACGC
This sequence comes from Caulobacter zeae, assembly GCF_002858925.1. Classification (GTDB taxonomy): domain Bacteria; phylum Pseudomonadota; class Alphaproteobacteria; order Caulobacterales; family Caulobacteraceae; genus Caulobacter; species Caulobacter zeae. Next base: position 84,583 of record NZ_PJRS01000009.1, on the reverse strand, counting down.
GCAACCGGCCGCCGTGGCCGAAACGAGAACGAGCGGCCAGAGCTCGCGCCAGGCAGGCTTGGATAACATGGTTATTTAAAGCTGAGCCATTGGCGCTATACCGTCAAGGTTGTTTTGGTTTTCGCCTTCGTGTCGGCCTGGAACCCCTGTCCGGCGAGGTCCGTTTGACCAGTCGGGACACCAGAGAAAAGCGAGGAAAATCATGGCGGAAGAATCCAAATCGGGCGGGGGCGCCGGCGGGCTGGCCTTTATCGTCGGCGCCCTGGTGGTCGTCGTCGCGGTGCTGGCCTTCATGATGTTCTCCGGCGGCTTCACCCAGAAGAAGTCGGTGGATGTCGACATCACCGCGACCGCGCCGAAGCTGCCGGACGCGCCCAAGGCGCCCGAAGCGCCGAAGTCGCCGGGCTGACGAAAGGAGGCGGGCATGGCTCGCCATCACGGACATCATCATGAAGGCGCCCATCATGAGGGGGCATGGAGCGGCGCCGCGCTGCTGGCGGTTCTGGTTCTTGTTGCCCTGCTGGTCTACGCCGTCTGGCGTTCGGGCCTGCTGGTCGTGCGGCCGGACATCGCCGACCTGAGACTACCTGACCTGGCGCTGCCGACCATGCCGACGCCCAACCCCGAGCCGCTGCCGTCGCCGGTTCCGCGGCCGGGGTAGGGGCGCATAGTGAACCTCTCCCAGAGGGGGAGGTTCCTAAAGGCTAGCCTCCCGCCCGCTGCAAGGCGTACACGCGGCAGGCCGAGGCCAGCGGACGCTCGCCGCGACCCACGTCGATGCGCTGGATCAGGGCGGCTATGCTGACGGCGTCCTGCTTGGCGATGCGGTCTAGCGCCGCCCAGAACTCGGGCTCGAGGGCCAGCGAGGTGGCGTGGCCCGCCAGGTTCACCGATCGCTTCTTCAAACTGCCCATCGGCGCAACTCTCCGGCGGAACGACGGTTCGGCTCTTGATTAAAAATGACGGTGTGTCATCTTTAGTGACGCCACGCCGGGAGCATGCCTGATGAGCACAGCCGCGCAAGTCCTTGACGCTACTTCCGCGCGTCCTCCGCTGGGCGCCCGCGATGCGAGCTTCCGTCTGCAGCCTTTGCGGGCGTTTCGCGCCGTCCGTCGGTTGATCGCCGACAAGGAAGACACGGCCCAGGTGTTCGAGGTCATGCGGGCCCTGTCGGGCCGTGCGATCCCGAACGGCTATGCCCGGCTGCTGAAGACGCCGCAAGGCGGGGCGATCGCCTATCGCCGCGAGGAATTCGCCGACTGGCTGTCGGACGCGGCCTGGCTGGCTCAGTTCCAGCCGGGGACGGTGGGCGCGGCCTATCGCGACTTCATCGCCCCGCGCGGCCTGACCGCCGAAGGCCTGGCCGAGGAGAGCCGCAAGGTCGCCGACGCCGACATGGACGCGGCCCATCCGCTGCTGTGGTACGCCCGCCGCCTGCGCGACGTGCACGACGTCTGGCACGTGCTGACCGGCTATGGCACCGACGCGCTGGGCGAGGTCTGCGTGGTGGCCTTCTCCTATGCCCAGACCCGCAGCCTGGGTTTCGCGCTGATCGCCCTCGCCGGGGCCCAGGAGTTCCGCCGCCTCAAGGATGGCCAGCCCTACGGCAAGGCCGTGCGCGAGGCCTGGCGTGCGGGCCGCAAGGCCGCCTGGCTGCCCGAGGTCGACTATCCGGCCCTGTTCGCCATGCCGCTGGACGAGGCGCGTCGCAGTCTGGGGATCCAGCCTCCGGACACCTACCAGGCCATTCCGCAGGACCTGCGCGAGCACTACCAGCGGGCCGCCTGAACCTTAGCAATTTCGCTTGTTCTCGCTGAGCGCGCGGCGTTAGCCTTCCTGCAATCAAAACGGGAGGTTTCGATGTCGCGTCGCCTTTGGTCCGCCGCCTCCGTCCTGGCGTTGGCGCTGGTTTCGGTCCCGGCCTGGTCCCAGGTTCAGCCGCCCCCGGATGACGAGCCCATCATCGACGAGATGGTCGTCGTCACCGGCATGCGGGTGCGCCAGGGCGGCGCTCAGGACATCAACCACTTCCGCGGGCAGTCCGAGGCCGGCCAGATCCCGATGCCCGACACCCTGACGCCCGAGGGGCTGATGGGCGGCTACGACCTGCAGATCCCCGGCGAGGCCTGTGCGCGGGTGCTTTGCGTCACCGGCGAGGCGATGCGCGCCAACCTGCCGTTGTCGCCTGCCGACAAGATCCTGGTGGGCGTGGGCTTCAACTCCAGCATCGACGCGGCGACCTGGAAGCGCGAGCCGCTGAACCTGGTGGCTGTGGTCGACAAGTCGGGCTCCATGGACGGCGAGCCGCTGGACCAGGTCCGCCAGAGCCTGCGGCAGATCCTCGACCAACTGCGTCCGGGGGACCAGTTCAGCATCGTGCTCTATGGCGACCGCTCGCACCGCCACCTGGAGCCGACGGCCGTGGCCGGCGGCAAGGCGGTTATCCGCAGGGCCATCGACGCCATCGAGAGCGAGGGCTCGACCAACATGGAGGAAGGCTTGCGGGTCGGCTACGACACCGCCTTCGCCAGCCAGGCGGGCTTCAAGGGCGTCACGCGGGTGATGCTGTTCACCGACGAGCAGCCCAATGTCGGCGCGACCGACGCCGACAGCTTCATGGGCATGGCCTGGGAGGCCTCGCGGCGCGGGATCGGGCTGACCACCATCGGCGTCGGCGAACAGTTCGACGCGCCGCTGGCCACCGAGATTTCCAGCGTTCGCGGCGGCAACCTGTTCTTTCTGCGCGACGAGAGCGACATCAAGGCGGTGTTCACCGGCAAGCTCGACACCATGGTTTCGGAGTTGGCCTACGACCTGAACCTCAGCGTCAAGGCGCGGCCCGGCTACCGGATCACCGGCGTCTACGGCGTGCCTGAGGACGGCCTCAAGCGCGGCGACGATGGAGCGGTGTCGATCTCGGTGCCGACGGCCTTCCTGTCCACCGAGGGCGGCGGGCTCATGATCGGCCTGGCCAAGGCCGAGGGCGCGACCTATCTGCCGGAGCCTGCCCTGGCGGCGGGTGAGAAGCTGCTGGACGTCGACTTGGCCTATGTCGATCGCGGCGGGGCCAGCCATGCCCAGCAGCTGGCGGTGGCCGCGCCGACCCAGGCCCCTTCGGCCGGTCTGCGCCTGGGTCACCTGCTGATCGACGAGTTCCAGTCGCTGCACAAGGTGGCCACCCTCTATCACGAAGACAGCGACGAGGAGGGGGCCTACCAGACGCTCAGGCGGTTCGACGAGCGGCTGCGGGGAGAGACCGATCCCAAGCTGGCGCCCGAGCGCAAGCTGGTCGGCCAGCTGTTGACCCGCACGGCCCTGCTGTCGGGCCATGCCGGCGAGGTGCCGGCCCTCGGTCCCGCCGGCCTGGTGGGCGCCTGGACGATCGCCAGGATCGAGGGCGACGGCCAGATCGACCTCAAGCGCGGCGACCGCCTGACCTTCGGCGACGAGGACCTGACCGTCGAGCGCCGCAAGGGCGGGACCTTCGCGGAGGATCCGCCGGAAACCTACCTGGTCAACGACACCCAGCTGTCGCTGGAGGATTCCGAGCTGGTGTTCGACTATCGCCTGGCCGACAGCGACGCCCTGGTGCTGACCCACAAGGCGCTGGATCTGCGGCTGGTGCTGAGGCGCGCGCCCCAGCCGGTGGCGACCGCGTCAGTGGGCTAAAGGCTCAGTCGGCCCGTTCGTCGGCCGCCGCGTAGCGGGCGATGGACGGGTCGGCGGCCACGGCCTCGAGGATCCAGTCGCGGAAGGCGGCGATCTTGCGCACGCGCCGACGCTCCTGCGGATAGACCAGCCAGTAGCCGTCGCCGTAGTGCGGCGCGATGTCGAACGGCTGCACCAGCCGTCCCGACGCGATCTCGGCGGCGAAGAAGATCGGCGAGCCGACGGCCAGGCCCTGGCCGGCGAGGGCCGAGGCCACTTCGATCGACTGGGCGTCGGCTTCCAGGCGCGGGGCCTCGGGGCCTTGCGGCGGCGTGACGCCGGCGGCGCGGAACCACACTTCCCACTCGCGAGAGGCGCCGATGCGGGGCGCGGCCAGCAGGTCGGCGGGGCGCTCGAACGGGCCATGCCGGGCCAGGAACTCGGGCGAGCAGAGGGCGGTCTGGACGAAGGGCATCAGGAAGTGGGCGGCCAGGCCCGGCCAGTCGCCGTTTCCCGCGCGCAGACCTAGGTCCGCCTCGCCGCGACCAAGGTCGCGCAGAACGTGGCTGCCTTCCAGCCGCACGGCGATCATCGGGTGGGCCAGCTGGAAGGCGCCCAGGCGCGCGGCCAGCCAATGGTTGGCCAGGCTCTGCATGGTGGTGATCGCCAGCACGCCCTGGTCGGCCTCGACCAGATCCGACAGCGCCGCGCGCAGCAGCCCCATGGACTCGGTGGCGGCGCGCGCCAGTCGTTCGCCGGCCGGGGTCAGGTCGACCTCGCGCACCTTGCGCACGAACAGCGGCTGACCCAGCCGCTGTTCCAGGGTCTTCACCTGCCAGCTGACGGCGGCCTGGGTGACGCCCAGCTCGTCGGCGGCGCGCGTGAAGCTCTTCAGCCGGGCGGCGGCCTCGAAGACGCGGATGGCGCCGAGCGAATATGAAGCAAGGATGTCAGCCATAAGTATGGCTTATCCATAGCTCAACGAACCACGTTTGTCGCGCGCCTCGATCAGGCCAATCTTCCCAGTGTCGCCGGGGAATAGGAGATGCGGCCATGGAAGAGTTCCACAAGACCCATAAGGAAGCCACGTTCGGCTGGGTTTGGGCGATCGAGCGCCTGATCGCCGCCTGGAAGCGGATGGGCGAAGTTCCGGCCACGCCCGTGGTCGGCTGCTGCGACAGCCTGCCCAAGGGCGCGCGCTTTCTGGTTCCGCGCTGAGCCTGCCGCTCAGCGCCGGAAGCGGCGGAAAAGCCCAAGGCCGATGAAACCGGCCAAGAGGGTCAGGACGGTAGAGATCGCCGTCCGTAAGTGCGCCTTGCGCCGCCGTTCGGCCTGGCCCAGCGCGGTCAGTTTCGCTTTCTGGTTGTCGGTGCGCAGCAACCACTCCGCGCCCGACTTTGCGCCCAGCAACACAAGCCTGGGCGCGGCGCCCTGGCCTTCGATCCGCTCGTAGTAACGCACTGTAGTGTAGCGGCCCGAATGGTCGCCGACCTTTCCCCCGCCGTTCAGGCAATCGTCGGCGACCGCGCCGGCCGGCCGGCAGCGCAGGCGCAGGCGGCGTCCGTCGACCGTCTCGAATTCGTAGCCGTCGGCCCGAGGCGCATCGGTGGCGGTCTTGAAGACGCCGATGGTCAGGACCGTTCGTTCGCAGGGCGGCGGGGTCCAGGCCGGATCGACCGGTGTCGCCCAATCCCAGATCGCGTTCCAGGCGATGACGGCCACCAGCACCGGCGCGAAGCGGAACGCCAGGGCCTGAAACGGCCAGGGGGAGCGGGGCTGTTCGGTCATTTGTTCGATGGAGCGGGACGGGGGCGCGTCCTGCGACGCGCCACATCGAAGATCATGGCGGCGATCACGAAGAGGATGATCGCGCCCGTGAACGACGTCATGGCGCGTGGAGAAACCTCGTTGCGCCTTTGGCTCGCCGCGCCGGCCGCCAGACGATCGGCCTGGTCCTCAGGAGACAGGATCCAGCGCCGCCCGGCGTTGGCGCTCAACAGGATGCGTTCGGGTTCGCCATCGAAGCCGGGCAGTTCGTAGTAGCGCACGCTGACGCGCTGGCCCCCGTAGTCGCCCAGGCGACCGCGTCCGGCCAGGCAGTTGCCCCTGATGGTCGGCGAGGCGTCGGCATAGGGCGTGCAGCGCAGGCGCAGGTGGCCGCCGCCGAGGCCCACGAAGTCATAGCCGCGCGGCTGGAAGGCGTCGGTGCTGCTGGCGAAGACGCCGCTGGCGACGAGGGTCTGGTTGCGCGGCGGCGGCGACCAGGCTGGATCCAGCGGGATCATCCAGTTCCAGAACAGATGGCAGCCGACCAGCAGCGCGCCGACCACGCCGGCGTAGATCGCCGCCTCCGCCCATTTCCGCTGGCCTGAGGTGAAGGATTCCGCCCGCGGGTCGCGGTGGAAGGGCTCGCTCATTCCTCGCGCTTGGCGCCGTCGAGGGCGCGCGAAAGCTTCTCGGCCCGGGCCGAGTCGAGGGTCTTTTCGGCCTTGGTGCGGCCAAAGCGGGCGCGGTTCTCGGCGGCCGTCTGCTTGGCGTTGGTCTTGGCCTTGGCCTTGCGGGCGTGGTTGAGGTTGAGGATCTCGGCCATGGTTCAGGTCTTGGGTTGGGACAGGGGCTGGGATTGGGGCGTGGCGGCCGGAGCGGGCGTGCGCTTGCTGGCCGGGCGGATGACGAGGGTTTCCTGCAGGCGCAGGCTTTCACCCTTCTTGATCACATAGGGCGCGCGGCCGGGGAAGACGCAGTTCTGCATCGACAGTTCGTTGCGCAGGATCCAGCGGGTGATCGGCTTGCCGTTGGCCTTGCAGCTAAGGCCCACGGTCCAGGCCGGGACGCCCGGCGCCGCGGGCCAGGCGAAGCCCATGGCCTTGCCGGCGTCGACCGGCTCGTTCTGGGCTTTGACCTGCCTGCCGTCCGAGCCGAACACCAGGGCGTCGGGGCGGATCAGCCTGATCGAGAAGCCGCCATAGCCCTTGACGTCGTTGCTGCCGCCCAGGGCCAGGCTGTCGGTGCGGGCGGTGATGGTGGTGTCGAACTCGATCCGCCGCGCGCCGCCCTTCAGCGGGTGGACGATGATCGAGGTCGTCTCGGTGGCGGCATAGACCACTTCGGGCCCGGAATTGACCAGCCAATCGGCCTTGACCGTCAGCTTGCCGCGTCCGGCCGCGTCGCCCTCGAAGCTGCGGTCGTGGATGTTGAAGGAGAGGCCCTGCATGAACCAGCCGTCGCCGATGCTCTTGCCGTCGACCAGCACCTGGTGCCAGCTCCAGAAGGCCCCCCGCTGGTGCAGGTGATCGGCGGGCCGATCCTCGGTCAGCACCGTGCCGTCGGGCGCGTACAGCGGGTGGACGTAGTTGGAGCGGCCCGGCTCCTTGGCCGGGTCCAGCGGCTTGGTGCGGTAGACCAGCACGGTCCTGCCGTCCTCTGTGACGGTCAGGGCGTCGTCGCTGAGCACGGCGTCGATGCGTCCGGCCAGCGCCGGGGTGGCGGCGCTCAGCAGGAAGGCGACGGCGAGGGCGGCTTTTTTCAAGACAGGTCGTCCTTGGCCAGGGCGCGGGCGAGGGCGGGGCGGGCGTTGGCGCGGGCCAGCCAGTCGTCATAGACCGCATGGGCCGGCAGCATCTGGCGTGCGAACTGCAACAGGCTGACGAACAGGATGTCGGCCGCCGAGAACTGCTCGCCCAGCAGCCAGGGCTGCTTTTCCAGGGTGGTGCGCAGGCGCTCGTCCAGGGCCGCGTACTGGAGCTTGTCCTGGTCGTCTTGCCGCTGCTTCCAGAGATTGGTCACCGCCGGCTCCAGCACGCCCGCATAATAGGCCAGCCAAGACAGGTAGGGGCCGCGGTGCGGGTCGCTGATCATCGGCCCTAGGCCCGCGGTCGGGAACTTGTCGGTCAGGTAGAGGGCGATGGCGGCGCTTTCGGTGATCAGCACGCCGTCGTCCAGCAGGGCCGGCACCTGGCCGTGCGGATGGGGGTTGCGCGGGTCGCGCGCGCCCGTGCCGCTCATGCTGCGGAAGATGTCGACCTTCTCGATGCGATAGGGCGCGCCCAGTTCCTCCAGCAGCCAGAGGAAGCGCGTCGAGCGCGATCGCGGGGCATGGAAGAGGGTGAGCATGACGCGTCTCCTTGAACCGCCTGGCCTTGCGGTCCTGCCGGCGAACGTAAGGCGAACGCATGGGCTCGGCAATCGGGAAACCAATGGTCGCCCACAGCCGTTTCAAGGGCCATGGCGCCGCCGTGGAGACGGCGCCGACGGGAGGACATGTCCGATGATGGATGCATCTCTGATCCGCGAGCATCTCGAGGTGGTCGGTTCCGACGGCAAGCATGTCGGCCGGGTCGACCACGTGGTCGGCACGGAGATCGAGCTGACAAAGCTCGACCTGGGCTCAGGCCTCAAGCACCACATGATCCCGCTGTCGTGGGTGGAATACGTCGACGACGACGCGGTGCACCTGAGCATGACCCAGGAAGACGCCAAGGCCGGCTGGCGCGAGAAGCACTGAGCAATGAAAAAGCCGCGGCCTGAGGGCCGCGGCTTCGTCGTTTCCGGATAGGCCGGAAAGCCTACTTCACGTTGGCGCAGAAGCGCTGGATGCGCGAGCAGGCGTCTTCCAGCACGTCATTGCTGGTGGCGTAGCTGATACGGAAGAACGGCGACAGGCCGAACGCCGCGCCGTGCACCACGGCCACGCCCTCGGTCTCCAGCAGTTCGACGGCGAAGTCCTCGTCGCTCTCGATGACCTTGCCCGAGGGGGCGGTCTTGCCGATCAGGCCGGCGCACGAGGGATAGACGTAGAAGGCGCCTTCCGGGGTCGGGCAGTGCAGGCCGGTGGCCTGGTTCAGCATCGACACGACGAGGTCGCGGCGCTCCTGGAACAGCTTGGCGTTCGGCTTGATGAAGTCCTGCGGGCCGTTGAGAGCCTCGAGCGCGGCCCACTGGCTGATCGAGCAGGGGTTCGAGGTCGTCTGGCTGATCATCTTGCCCATGGCCTTGATCAGCGCCTCAGGACCCGCGGCGTAGCCGATGCGCCAGCCGGTCATCGAATAGCCCTTCGAGACGCCGTTCATCGTCAGGGTGCGGTCATAGAGCTTGGGCTCGACCTGGGCGATGGTGGTGAACTCGAAGTCGTCGAACACCAGGTGCTCGTACATGTCGTCGGTCAGCACCCAGACGTGAGGGTGCTTGAGCAGCACGTCGGCGATCGCCTGCAGCTCGGCGCGGGTATAGGCGCCGCCCGAGGGGTTGGACGGGCTGTTGATGATCAGCCACTTGGACTTGGGCGTGATCGCCGCTTCCAGCGCTTGCGGCGTGATCTTGAAGCCGCTCTCGGCGGTGGTCTCGACCGGCACGGGCGTGCCGCCGGCCAGCAGGGTCATGTCGGGGTACGACACCCAGTACGGGGCCGGGATGATGACCTCGTCACCCGGGTTCAGGGTGGCCACGAAGGCGTTGTAGATCACCGGCTTGCCGCCCGGGGCGACGTGCACCTGGCTCGGCTTGTACTCCAGGCCGTTCTCGCGCTTGAACTTGGCGCAGATGGCCGCCTTCAGCTCGGGCATGCCGTCCGGGTCGGTGTACTTGGTCTTGCCGGCCTTGATGGCGGCGATGGCCGCGTCCTTGATATTGTCCGGGGTGTCGAAGTCCGGTTCGCCGGCCGAAAGGGCGATCACGTCGCGACCGGCGGCTTTCAGCGCGCGCGCCTTGGCGCTGATGGCGATGGTGGCCGACGGTGCGATGCGCCGCAGTGCGGCGGACTCGAGCGACATTGTCTTGGACTCCCCTGGAAAGGACCGGTTTCAGGATTGCGGCGGTCTTTACGCCCGACCCCCTCGCGGTGCAACGCGGGAGGGGCCGCAAAGCGCGGCTTCTTGCCAGTTTGTGTCGCTCGCGCTACCGCTACCATTAGAGAACAAGGTTCCGCCGCGCGCACGACGGAACCCCGCGTCGGGGGACGTGGTCGGAGCATTTTCGACAATCCTCCAGGGAAGGAGACGGCCGTTCGTTCGCATCGCGCGGGCGAGCAAGATCATGCCTTTCGGAAGGGGGAAGCCATATGAAGAAGACGATTCTCGGGGCCGCCGTCGCGGCGCTCGCCCTGTCGCTGTCCGCGCCGGTCGCCACGGCGGCCGACGAGGGAATCATGAAGTACGCCATCAACAAGCCGTCGACGGCCTGGAACGTCTACGGACCCGGCCAGACCAACGCCTACGTCAAGGACAAGGCCGTGGTCGGCGGCGGCGGGGTGCGGGTGGCAGTCGCCACGCCCGATCCGGCGGCGGCCTGGCGGGTCTCGGGCAGCCAGGCGGTCAACGGCAAGATCACCAAGGGCGACGTCATCACCGTGGCCTTCTGGGCCAAGGCCGAGGCCGTGGAAGGCGGCGCGCCGGCCGCCACCGTGACCAATGTCCGCGTCCAGCAGTCAGCCGAGCCGTGGGGCGGCATCGTCGAGGGCGGGGCGATCAAGGTCGATAGCCCCGACTGGAAGATCTACACCGTCAGCGGCCGCGCCACGATGGACGCCGACAAGGGCGGGGCGGCGGTGTCGCTGCACCTGGGCTCGGCCAAGCAGACCGTGGTGCTGGGCCCGCTGTTCGTGCTGGACTTCGGGGCCAACTACGACCCGTCGCAGGTGAAGTAGTTCCAGGGGACCCTCCCCCAAGGGGGAGCTGTCGCAGAGCGACGGAGGGGGAAGTGATTGCGGCAGTGCAGCAGCCGCTTCCCCCTCCGGCCCTCCGGTCCATCTCCCCCTTCGGGGGGAGGGGCATTAGGCCCGCACCAACTCCACGAACTCCGCGATGTGCCGGCGCAGGGCCTCGATCGTGCGCTCGTCGGTTAGCGCGCCCTCCTCGATCTTGGTGTGGGCCTGGCCGACCAGGACGTCGCCCTGCGGTTCGGTGCGGGCGCCGGAGCGGCGCAGGGACAGGCGCAGGGCGTCCTGGGCGCGGACGGTTCCGGTCATGCCCGGCGAGGCGCCGACCAGGCAGCACAGCTTGCCGGCCAGTGGCGCGGGCTTGCCGCGCGAGGCCCAGTCGATGGCGTTCTTCAGCACGCCGGTGATCCCGCCGTTGTATTCCGGGCAGGCGATCAGCAGGCCGTCGGCAGCGCGCACCGCCTCTTTCCAGGCGACGACGGCGGCGGGATCGCCCTCGGCCTCGAGGTCCTGGTCGAAGAACGGCAGGTCGCGCAGCGAGAACTGGGTGATCGACACGCCGTCAGGCGCCAGGCCCTGGGCGGCGCGGAGGAGGGCGGTGTTGAACGAGCCGGCCCGCAGGCTGCCGGAAATGCCGAGAAGGTTCATGCGCGACTCCGAAACTGTAGGAGCCGCGACCATGCCCGCCGTCGGGCGGGGCGGGCAAGGTTCAGCTGGCGCGGGCGGCCGGGGCGGCGACCGGCAGCGCCAGATGGCCGGCGACCTGGGTCCACAGGCGGCTGATCTCCTGGGCGGCGGCCCCGGCGGGCTCCCACTCCAGCACCGAGCGGCCGTGGGCGATCGACTGCTGGAAGGCCGCGCGCGAACGCAGGCCGACGGCCGCCAGCGGCAGGCCGCAGAAGCGCAGGGCCTCGGCGGCCTTGACCACGCTGGCCGGCTCCTGGCCGCCGCGCTTGGCCGGCGCCTGGTTGATGACGATCAGGCCGTTCTTGCCCAGGCGCCGCACGGCCTCTGCCGAGCGCGCCACGGCGGCGATGTCGAGGAAGGTCGGGCGGCAGACCAGCAGGCACAGGTCGGCGGTGTTGATGGCGGTGACGACGTCGGCCTCGGGCGAGGCGGGCGTGTCGATCAGCATCAGGTCCACCCGCTCGTGTTCGGCGTGGTAGCGGGCCTGGAACAGCTTGCCGGCGCTGCTTTCCAGCAGGGCCGGACCGTCGGCCTCGCGGCCGCGCAGCACGTCCGACGCCGAGCGCTGCGGATCGATGTCGGCCAGGATCGTGCGGCAGCCGGCCAGATGGGCGGCGATCGACAGGTTGACGGATAGAGTGGTTTTGCCCGCGCCCCCCTTGCGCGAGATGACAGCCAAGGTCTTCACGTACGTTTCCTCACCAAGCGCCCGCGTCCCCCTGCAGGCCTGTGGATAAGTAGCGTCGCTCTACGACGTTATCGCAACGTAAATGTCGCGAAGCGGGAATCCTGCCTCAGGCGCCCGCCTGAACGGCGAAGTTTGGCCCCGAATGCGCACCGGCCACGCTTTTGACGCCATCGGGGCGCTTGACCCGGCGATAGCCATGCGCGAGGCAGGGGCCGTGATCATCCGCCGTCTCATCGATTTCTTCACCAACATGGACGCCCGCGCCTGGCGCGCGGTGGCCGTCTCCTTCGTGCTGTTCGGCGGGGTGGGGATCGTCTTCCTGTTCGGCGCTCAGCTTCTGGGCCTGGATGGCGAGACCACGGTCGAGCACTGGCTGACCGCCGCGCACGGGCCTTGGGCCCTGCCTGTGGCCGTCGGCGCCTTCGCGGCCCTGGCCTTCGTGGGCGTGCCGCAGTTCGTGCTGATCGCCGCGGCGGTGGTCGCCTTCGGCCCGTGGACCGGCTTCGCCTACAGCTGGATCGGCACCCTGGTCTCGTCGATGGTCGGCTTCTGGGTCGGCCGGGCGTTCGGCGGCAAGATGCTGGCCAGCCTGCCCAGCGACGGCGTGCACAAGTTCATGAAGCTGATCGGCAAGAACGGCTTCATGGCCAGCCTGATCGTGCGCCTGGTGCCGTCCGCGCCGTTCATCGTCGTCAACATGGCCGCCGGCGTCACGCCGATGCGGGTGCGAGACTTCGTTAGCGGCACGGCCATCGGCATCATTCCGAAGATTGCCCTGACGGCCTTCGCCGGCAACACCATCGTCCAGGCGATGCGGGGCGGGGGCGTGCAGCACGTCGTCCTGCTGGTCGTTGCGGCCGCGATCTGGATCGGTGCGGGTTGGGTCGCCCGCAATTGGCTGAAGGCCAAGGAAGAACAAGCCGATCAATAATCGGGTTCGGGGTATTTCCTACCCCTTGCGCGGCGAATTGACTGCCTTGTGAGCAAACGGCTTGCTGGATTTGGCGTGGTTGGGTAATACAACCGCATGTGCCGCGAACGCGACAACCTTCTTCTCCTTGCGCTGGGGCTTAGCCGCCCCTGGGCGTCCGTCTAGCCGCGCGTACGTATCGTCGCGGCCGGTCGCTCAGGGGACAACAGCCCTTCAGCCTTCCGGACCTCGCGAAAGACACTCCCATGACCGCCCCCATCTCGCCCGTCGCCGCTGATTCCAAGATCGTGTCGGGCCGCGACAACGTCGTCATCTTCGACACCACCATGCGCGACGGCGAGCAATCGCCCGGCGCCTCGATGTCGCTGGAAGAGAAGCTGGAGCTGGCCAAGATCCTCGAGGAGATGGGGGTCGACATCATCGAGGCCGGCTTCCCGATCGCCTCGAACGGCGACTTCCAGTCGGTCAACGAAATCGCCAAGATCGTCAAGAACAGCACGATCGCCGGCCTGTGCCGCGCCCACCAGGTGGATATCGACCGCTGCGCCGAGGCCCTGCGCCCGACCCAACGCGGCCGCATCCACGTGGTGATCGCCACCTCCGACCTGCACATGAAGCACAAGCTGCAGATGGAGCCGGACGCCGTCATCGACGTCATCGCCCGTTCGGTGACCCACGCCCGCAACCTGCGCGACGACGTCGAGTGGTCGGCCGAGGACGCCACCCGCAGCGACCGCCAGTTCCTGCGCCGCGCCATCGAGACCGCCATCAAGGCCGGCGCCACGACGATCAACCTGCCCGACACGGTGGGCTACACCTACCCGTCGGAATACGCCGACCTGTTCAACTGGATGGTCAACAATGTCGAGGGCGCCGACAAGGTGATCTTCTCGACGCACTGCCACAACGACCTGGGCCTGGCCGTGGCCAACAGCCTGGCCGGCGTGCAGGGCGGCGCCCGCCAGATCGAGTGCGCCATCAACGGCCTGGGCGAGCGCGCCGGCAACGCCGCGCTGGAAGAGGTGGTGATGGCCCTGAAGGTGCGCGGCGACAAGCTGCCCTTCCAGACCGGCATCGACACCACCCACATCACCCGCGCCAGCCGCTACGTATCGGCCATCACCGGCTTCCCGGTGCAGTACAACAAGGCCATCGTCGGCAAGAACGCCTTCGCGCACGAGAGCGGCATCCACCAGGACGGCATGCTCAAGAACCGCGAGACCTACGAGATCATGACCCCGGAGTCGGTCGGCCAGGCGCCGTCCAGCCTGGTCATGGGCAAGCACTCGGGCAGCCACGCCTTCCGCGCCAAGCTGAAGGACCTGGGCTACGAGCTGGGCCAGAACGCCCTGAAGGAGGCCTTCGGCCGCTTCAAGGACCTGGCCGACCGCAAGAAGCACGTCTACGACGACGACATCATCGCCCTGGTCGACGACGCCCTGGCCCGCGGCTCGGAGAAGATCCGCGTCTCGCACCTGCGCGTGGTGGCCGGCACCGAAGGCCAGTCGGCCGAGCTGACCCTGGACGTCGACGGCCAGGCCAAGAGCGCCGAGGCCTCGGGCGACGGTCCGGTCGACGCGGTGTTCAACGCCATCCACAAGATCGTGCCGCACAGCGCCGCCCTGCGGCTGTTCCAGGTGCACGCGGTCACCGAAGGCACCGACGCCCAGGCCCAGGTCTCGGTGCGTCTGGAAGAGGACGGCCGCATCGCCACCGGCGCGGCCGCCGACACCGACACCCTGACCGCTTCGGCGAAAGCGTACGTCAACGCCCTCAACAACCTCTTCGCCCGCAAGGAAAAGAGCGCGCCGGCGGCCATCGCCAGCGGGTTCTGATCCGCTCCTGAAACGACATCGCCCGGACGAGCCGGGCGATGCGTTGCAGGCGAGTAGGGGAAGGGTGGTTCAGGCCGCCTTGCGCCAGCCCCAGCGGCGCGTCGCTAGGATCTCGGCGGCGAGGTGCGCCTGCGGCTGCACGTCGAGACCCAGCTGCGCCAGGCCTTCGCACAGGGCGGCGCGCTGCGCGGCGTCGACCAGGGCGCCCACGTCGATCACCATCACCCCGCCCGGGCGCAGCAGGCCCAGGGTCGAGGCCGCGGTCGCGCGCATGTCGTCGGCCGTGGGGCTGCCCACGACCAGCAGCACGTCGCTGCGTTCGTCGGCGGCCGCGCAGGTGGCCCGGCGGGCGATTTCAACACGCTGGTAGCCGCGCCGCCACAGCTGTCCCATGGCCTCGGCGGCGTCCGGTCCGGCCACCGCCACGAAGCACAGCGGCGTGGCCTGGGCCAGTTCCAGCATACGGTCGAGCGTCGGATCGATCCCGTCGGTCGGGACGCCCAGCAGAAACTGAGCGGCTTGACGGAGCGGATGGAGAGACATGGTGAACGCCTTGTTAGGAAACGCAGCTTATGTGCGCCAACCCCGCTGTTCTGACGCCGCCCCGCGTCAGGGCGCCATTCATAAACCCGCCGCCGGCGTAAGGGCGGCATAAGGAGCCGATCGATGGGTTCGACCTTGGAAAACAGCGTTGCTTCGCCGCCCCGCTGGCACGAGATCGCCAGGCGCACCATCGAGGCGGGCTTCGACATGTCGTCGGAAGCGCGCATCGGCGAAATGCTCCGCACGCTCGCCGTCGGCCGCAAGGCGCTGCTGGAGATGGGCACGGGCACCGGCTCGGCCACCGCCTGGCTTCTGGACGGCATGGACGAGGACGCCCGCCTGGCCACCGTCGACAACGATCCCAAGGTCCAGGCCGTGGCGCGCGAAGTGCTGGGCGAGGATCCCCGCGTCGATTTCATCACCGAGGACGGCGCGGCCTATCTGGCCGGCCAGAGCGATGGCGGTTTCGACCTGATCTTCGCCGACGCCATGCCGGGCAAGTACGAAGGCCTGGAAGACGCCCTGCGCCTGCTGCAGGTGGGCGGCGTCTACGTGGTCGACGACATGTCGCCCCAGCCGAACTGGCCTGAAGGCCACCAGGCCCGGGTCGACGACCTGGTGCTGCGCCTGGCGGGCGATCCGCGCTTCGCGATCGTCGGCATGGACTGGGCCTCGGGCGTGCTGGTGGCGGCCAAGAGAGCGGCATGATCTGGATCCCCATCACCATCGCCGCCGCGGCCCTGCAGGTCGCCCGCAACGCGGCGCAGCGCTCGGTGATGGGCGGGGCCGGCCCCTGGGGCGCGACCCTCGTGCGGTTCCTGTTCGGCCTGCCGTTCGCGATCGTCTTCGCCGGGATCGCGTTCCTGGTCACCCAGGACCCGCAGGCGCACCTGACCATGCGCTTCTGGCTCGGCGCCTTCGCGGGCGCGGGCCTGCAGATGGCGGCGACCGCGGCGTTGCTGGTCGCCATGCAGCGCTCGTCCTTCGCGCTGGGCACGGCCATGCAGCAGAGCGGCCTGCCGTTCGCCCTGGTCTGGGGCGCGCTGCTGTTCGGTGATCGGATCACCGCCATGCAGTGGGGCGGGGGTCTGGTCGCCACCGCGGGCCTGGCCGCCCTGTCCTGGCCGCGCGGCGCGGTGACCCTCAAGCGCGGCGCGGTGCTGGCGGGTCTGGGTTCGGGCGCGATGTTCGCGCTCAGCGCCAACTGCTTCCGCCAGGCCTCGCTGACCTTCGATCCTGCGCACCTGGCCTATTCGGCCTTCGTCACGGTGATGGTCGTCCAGGCCATCCAGTCGGCGGTGCTGACCTCGATCCTGATGGTGCGCAATCCCGACGCGGTGGTCGCCGTGCTGGCCGCCTGGCGCAAGTCGCTGGGCGCGGGCTTCTGCGGCGCGGCCGCCTCGGGCCTTTGGTTCACGGCCATGGCGCTGTCGCCGGTGGGGCCGGTGAGGGCGGTGGGCGTCGTCGAGATGCCGATGGCGGCCCTGGCCGGAAGACGGCTTTTCGCCGAACGGTTGACCCTGTTTCAGGTCCTCGCAGGGGCCGTTACGGCGGTCGGAGTCGTCATGGCCGCGCTCGGCTAGAAATAGACACTTTTATGCGTTCCCCCTGCCGGCTCGCACACGAGTTTGAAACAGGTGAGAAGGCTTGGCGAATAGACCTTGAAATCAACGCTTTCGCGGTGCAAACGGGCGGCGTCTCCCTCACTCTTCCGGTGGTTGGACGACGGCGCGGCCCGGCGGCGGCGCTCCCGTCGCCACAAGAAGGCGCAAGGCGGGAAGGGACGATGATCCGCGTACGCGGGGAATCATGTTGTCCTCTTCCTGATTTGCAGTAGGAGCCTTTTTCTCGCCTGCTCCTCCGGTCATTCGGCGGAAAGGGCTCCGCACCGCGGGCTCCCCCGTGGTTTTTGACGTCTCGCCCCTTCTACCCCTCAGTCAGGGTTTTCGATGTTCTCTTCCCTCTTCGGCGTCATCTCGAACGACATCGCCATCGACCTGGGCACCGCCAACACCCTGATCTACCAGAAGGGCAAGGGCATCGTGCTGAACGAGCCGTCCGTCGTGGCGCTGCGCAACGTCGGCGGCCGCAAGGTCGTCCACGCCGTGGGCATCGAGGCCAAGCAGATGCTGGGCCGCACACCGGGCCACATGGAAGCCATCCGCCCGATGCGCGACGGCGTCATCGCCGACTTCGAAGTCGCCGAGGAGATGATCAAGTACTTCATCCGCAAGGTTCACAACCGCAAGGGCTTCGTGAACCCGAAGGTGATCGTGTGCGTGCCGTCGGGCGCCACCGCCGTGGAACGCCGCGCCATCAATGACAGCTGCCTGAACGCCGGCGCCCGCCGCGTCGGCCTGATCGACGAGCCGATGGCCGCCGCCATCGGCGCTGGCCTGCCGATCCACGAGCCGACCGGCTCGATGGTCGTCGACATCGGCGGCGGCACCACCGAGGTGGCCGTGCTGTCGCTGTCGGGCATCGTCTATTCGCGCTCGGTCCGCGTCGGCGGCGACAAGATGGACGAGGCGATCATCAGCTACATGCGTCGCCACCATAACCTGCTGATCGGCGAAACGACCGCCGAGCGCATCAAGAAGGAAATCGGCACCGCTCGCGCGCCGGCCGACGGCGAAGGCCTGTCGATCGACGTAAAGGGCCGCGACCTGATGCAGGGCGTGCCGCGCGAAGTCCGTATCTCGGAAAAGCAGGCCGCCGACGCCCTGGCCGAACCGGTCGGGCAGATCGTCGAAGCCGTGAAGGTGGCCCTGGAAGCCACCCCGCCGGAACTGGCCAGCGACATCGCCGACAAGGGCATCATGCTGACCGGCGGCGGCGCGCTGCTGCGCGGCCTGGACGCCGAGATCCGCGACCACACCGGCCTGCCGGTGACCGTGGCCGACGATCCGCTGTCGTGCGTTGCCCTGGGCTGCGGCAAGGTGCTCGAGCATCCCAAGTGGATGAAGGGCGTCCTGGAATCGACCCTCGCCTAAGCCCTGATACAATCCGCATCGGCGTCCGGCGGGCGCCAGGAGAATAGTTCGTGCCCTTTCGCGAAGGTCCGCTCGGCGACCTGAAAGTGCCGCTCACCTGGACCGCGGCCGTGGCGCTGATCGTCGCGGTCGTGATCGCGGTGGCCTTTCTCCTGGCCGACCGGCGCGAGACGCTGCAACAGCAGGCCTACGGCGTCACCCGCCAGACGGTGGACACCGTGGCCAAGCCGGTCAGCGGCGTCATCGCCGCGCCCGGCCGCTGGACCGGCGTCGGCGTCGACGCGGTGCGCAACTACTTCTTCGCCGGCTCCGAGAACGCGCGCCTGAAGGCCGAGCTCAAGGAGATGCGGACCTACCGCGACAAGTACCTGGCTCTCGTCGACGAGAACGAGCGCTACAAGTCGCTGCTGGGCCTGAAGACCGATCCGCCGATCCCGATGGTCGCCGCCCGCGTGGTGGCCGACAGCCGCGGCCCCTTCGCCAACACCCGCCTGGCCGACGCCGGCAAGGAAAAGGGCGTCGTCGTCGGCAATCCGGTGATGAACGAGCGCGGGCTCGTGGGCCGCATCGTCGGCGTCGCGCCCGGCGCCAGCCGCGTGCTGCTGCTGACCGACATCGCCTCGCGCACGCCGGTGATGATCGACCGCACCAACTCGCGCGCCATCCTGACCGGCGACGGCGGCCCCAATCCCAAGCTGGAATACCTGCGCGGCTCCGAGCCGATCCAGGCCGGCGACCGCGTCGTGACCTCGGGCGACGGCGGCGTCGTGCCGCGCGGCCTGCCGGTGGGGGCTGCGGTCAAGGGCCTGGACGGCCGCTGGCGCGTGGTGCTGTTCGCCGACAGCACCTCGATCGACTACATCCGGATCCTGCTGTTCAAGGACTTCGCCCAGTTGGCCGACCAGCAGGCCCTGGCCGCCAAGGTGCTGCCGCCGGTGATCACCGAGAACCCCGAGCAGTCGATCCTGGGTCCGGCCCGTCCCGCGACCCCGCCGCCCGCCGCCCCGGCGACGACGGCTCCGGCCGCCACGACGGGGACGGCCCCGGCCGCGGCCCGGCCGACCACGCCCGCTCCGACGGCGACTCGGCCCGCGGCTGCGGGAACGAGCGCCGCACGGCCGCCCGCGACGACGAGGCCCTCGACCACCAGCCCGGCGCCCGCGCCGGCCAGGACGCCGCAATGACCGGCGCCCGGCCCCTCAATCCGGGGCGCTGGCTGGGCGTCCCCATGCTGTTCGTGATCCTGGCGACGATCCTGTTCGCGGCCCCGATCCGCATGTGGGGCCTGCAACTGCCCGAACCCATCTTCGCGATGGTCCCGGCCTTCGCCTGGGCGGTGATCCGCCCATCGATCCTGGCGCCGTTCGCCCTGCTGTTGCTGGGCCTGTTCCTCGACACCTTCTGGGGCGGCCCCACGGGCCTGTGGGGCCTGTCGCTGCTTGTCGCCTACGCCTCGGTGCTGGCGGTGCGCAACATGCTGACCGGCCAGAGCCGGCCGATGCTGTGGGTCTGGTACGCCGGCGCCTGCGCGCTTTCCATGACCGCCGGCTTCCTGTTCACGATGATGGACAGCCTGGCCATGCCCAGCCTGGTGGCCGTGTTCTGGCAGTTCCTGGCCACGGCGCTGCTGTTCCCGTTCGCGCACCGGCTGATCGATCGCTTCGAAGACGCCGACGTCCGGTTCCGGTGAGGCGATGAGCGAACCGTCGATCTTCTTCTTCGAGGTCAACGAGCGGCAGGGGGTCTTCCACCGCCGCGCGTTCCTGCTCGGCGGCCTGGCCGGCGCGGGCCTCCTTACCCTGACCGGGCGCCTGGCCCAGCTGCAGCTGGTCGAAGCCCAGCGCTACCAGAAGCTTTCGGCCGGCAACCAGTTCAACTACCGCCTGGTGCCGCCGCCGCGCGGCCTGATCCTCGACCGCAACGGCGTGGCCCTGGCCTCCAACCGCCCCAACTTCCGCCTGATGGTGATCAAGGAGAAGGGCATGGACGTCGAGGCGACCCTCGACGACCTGGGGACCCTGGTGCCGATCGACGGCACGCGCCGCGCGCGTCTCCTCAGGGAGATCAACAACGCCCCGCGCAAGGCGCCGGTGGTGGTGATGGAAGACATGACCTGGGAGGAGTTCTCCCGGATCAACATCCGCGCGCCCGAGCTGCCCAATATCAGCGCCGACATGGGCGAGGTGCGGGTCTATCCGTTCGGCGGCGCCTTCGCCCACGTCATCGGCTATGTCGCCAAGGTCTCCGACCGCGACGTCGAGGCGGCCAAGAAGGATCCGACCCAGGACCAGGAACTGCTGCACAACCCCGGCTTCCGCATCGGTCGCCAGGGCGTGGAGAAGGCCTTCGACCTGGATCTGCGCGGCCGCGCCGGCGCCATCAAGGCCGAGGTCGACGCTCAGGGCCGCGTGGTCAGCCTCGACCCGGCCGGCGACATCCCGGCCACGCCCGGCAAGGAAGTGCGCCTCACCCTCGACGCCGACATCCAGAACCGCGCCCTTGAGGTGATGGGTGAGGAAAGCGGCGCGATCGTCGTCATGGACATCCGCAACGGCGACCTGCTGGCGATGGTCTCGGCCCCCAGCTTCGACGCCAACCGCTTCGTGAAGGGCCTGTCGGGCGCGGAATACCGGGCGCTGTCGGAGTACGAGCGCAAGCCGCTGCTCGACAAGGCGATGACCGGCACCTATCCGCCGGGCTCGACCTTCAAGCCGACGGTGGGCCTGGCCGCGCTGGCGGCGGGCATCGATCCGAACATCCGCATCAACTGCCCGGGCAGCTGGTACTACGGCGGCCGCACCTGGCGCTGCTGGCAGAAGGGCGGCCACGGCGCCCAGAACATGCACGACGCCATCAAGAACTCGTGCGACATCTACTTCTACCAGACGGCGCTGAAGATTGGCCCCGACGCCATCGCCACGGCCGCGCGCGGCATGGGCTTCGGCGAGATCTTCGACATCGGCATTCCCGGCCAGAAAAAGGGCATCGTCCCCGACCGCGAGTGGAAGAAGCGGGCCTTCAAGCGCAATCCGGCCAACCAGATCTGGTTTCCGGGCGAGACCCCCAGCTACGGCATCGGCCAGGGCGCGCTGAGTGTCAACGCCCTGCAACTGGCGGTGATGACCGCGCGCCTGGCCAATGGCCGCAAGGCCCTGAACCCGCGCCTGATCAAGTCGGTCGGCGGCGTTGAGCAGCCCAGCGGCGCCGACGTGCCCGATTTGCCCTTCTCCAAGGAGCACCTCGACTACGTGCGCGGCGGCATGGCGGCCGTGGCCAACGACGTGCGCGGCACGGCCTATCGCCAGAGCCAGCTGGGTCTGGGCGACGTGCAGATGGCCGGCAAGACCGGCACGGCCCAGGTCCGCAGCTACGACAAGGCCAAGAGCCGCAACAGCGCGTCGGTGCAGTGGAAGCTCAAGGACCACAACCTGTTCGTGGCCTTCGCGCCCTATGACGACCCGCGCTACGCCGTGGCGGTGCTGGTCGAGCACGGGGGCCTGGGCGGCGCCACCGCCGGCGCCCCGCGCGCCCGCGAGGTGATGCGGGTGGCCCTGCTGAAGGATCCGGAGATCCGCGCCCGCATCGAGCGTCCCATGCCTCTGCCCGAGGCCCCGGTCGAGACCGCCGACGGCGTCGTCGAAGGCGCCGCGCCCGACGAGCCGGAGGAGGGCGCTCCGCCGCCCCCCGAGGCGACGACCCCGACGACCGGCCAGCCACCCCAGGGAGGCCACATATGACCCTCAGCGGCGGCCTCTCCCGGCCCGGCGAACGCGACCGGCCGATCATCAAGTTCATGGAGATCGACTGGACCTTCTGCCTGCTCCTGTGCCTGATCGCGGGCTCGGGGGCCTTGATGCTGTTCTCGATCGCGGGCGCCTCGTGGGAGCCCTGGGCCGACAAGCACCTGCTGCGTTTCGGCCTCTACTTCATCATGATGATCATCCTGGCGATGGTCGACCTGCGGGTCTGGTTCACCCTGGCCTATCCCGTCTACGGGGTGGGGCTCCTGCTGCTGGTGGCGGTGGAGGTGGTCGGCGACGTGTCGCTGGGCGCCCAGCGCTGGCTGTCGATCGGCGGCTTCCGCTTCCAGCCGTCCGAGATCATGAAGATCGGCGTCGTGCTGGCCCTGGCCCGCTATTACCACGGCCTGTCGGCCGACAGCGCCCGGTTCTCCTGGCGGCTTCTGGTCCCGTTGGCGATGATCGGCGCGCCGGTGTTGCTGGTCGCCCACCAGCCCGACCTGGGCACCGCCATGCTGATCGCCATGACGGGGCTGGCCATCGTCGTGCTCGCGGGCCTCTCCTGGCGGGTGATCGCCACCGGCGTCATCGGGGCCCTGGTGGCCATCCCGCCCTTCGTGCTGTTCGTGCTGCACGACTACCAGCGCAAGCGGGTCCTGACCTTCCTCAACCCCGAGGCCGACCAGTCGGGCTCGGGCTACCACATCTACCAGTCCAAGATCGCCCTGGGCTCCGGCGGCCTCTTGGGCAAGGGCTTTGGCCTGGGCTCGCAGAGCCAGCTGAATTTCCTGCCGGAAAAGCAGACCGACTTCATCTTCGCCACCCTGGCCGAGGAGTTCGGCTTCGTCGGTTGCCTGTGGGTGCTGGCGCTGTACGGCGTGGTGATCTTCATGGCCCTGCGCATCGCCTCGATCAGCCACAGCCACTTCGGGCGCCTGGCGGCCTCGGGCGTGACGGCGACCTTCGCCCTCTACGTGCTGATCAACGGGGCCATGGTCATGGGCCTGGCCCCGGTGGTGGGCGTGCCCATGCCGATGCTGTCGTACGGCGGCACCGTGATGATGACGGTGATGATCGGCTTTGGCCTCGTGCAGGCCGTGCGGGTCCATCGCTACACCGAAGTCACCAGCGGCAAGGGCTCGCTGATGTAGTCAGCCTTTCGGCAGGGTGATCTGGCGAAGGATCACCACTGTCCGATTGTTGACGGGTTCGGCGACGTCGTCGGCGGTCTTCACTGCCGGGGCTGTCTCGCCCATCGGCTGTAGCTCTATCAGCTGGGCGTCGACGCCGGCCTCGACCAGGGCCCTTCTCACCGCCTCGGCGCGACCCGTCGATAGCGCCATGTTGCTGTCGCTGGAGCCGACCGTATCGGTGTGTGACTGGACGATGACCTTGGCCGGCTTGTAGAACCGAATCTGCTGAACGGCCGCGTCGATGGCGTGCTCCGAGACCGCCCTCGTCCCTGTCGAGCCCGACGGGTGATAGACGATCACCTCATCCGTGTGCGGGCCCGGAGGCGGCGAGGGCGGCGAGGGCGGCGGAGGAGGCGCCGATGGGGCGGCTTGCAGGGCGACGGCGAGGAGAAAAGCGATCATGGCGAGCGTCAATGTGACGCCCGCCATGTCCGGTTTCAATCTTCGCGTGCCTCAGTCGATCCCCTCTACCAGTTCCCTTAGGTAGGCGACGTGGCCGCGGAAGGCTTTGGCGCCGTCCGCCGTCACCTTGGCGCGGGTCCGGGGGCGCTTGCCGACGTGGTCCTTCAGGATCTCGACATAGCCGGCCTTTTCCAGGGCGCTCAGGTGGCTGCCCAGATTGCCGTCGGTGGCCTGGGTGACAGTCTTCAGGCGCGAGAACTCGGGCGGCTCGCCGTCGCGCTCGGCATAGAGGGCGGCCATGATCTTAAGGCGCAGGGGCTGGTGGATCAGGTCGTCGGCCTGCGCCATGCTCAGGCCCTCGCCAGCCAGACGCCGCTGACGAACAGCGCCACGCTGGCGCTGGCCATCCAGAAGGCGAGGATGTCGGGGAAGGCGTAGAACCCGACCAGGGTCAGGGCGAACATCACCGCGCCGATCCCGAGGTAGCGCCCGGCCACGAAGACGCCGACCGCCGCATAGATCGCTCCCACCATCAGGCCGGGGAAAGCCAGGTACGCGGCCGGATCGGTGGGGCGCAGCACGTAGAAGGTCGACATCACGAAGACGATGGCCACCGCCATGCCGCCCATCATCTTCAGCGAGCTTCGGTCACCCTTCACGCCGGCCGCGCGCGCGGCCTTTTCCGCGGGGCGGGCCAGCAGGATCGAACCGATCGCGCCCACCGTGTCGAGCACCAGCCACGCCCAGCCCCATTGGTGCGAGGGCAGCAGGCCCATGCCGAGATAGCCCAGCATCCAGATCACGCTCCACAGCATCAGGATCGGACCGCCGATGCGGTAGCCGCGCAGGGTGGCGCCCCGGCGGGTGGTTTCCTGAATGTCGGCCAATGCGGCGGCCGCTTCGTCCTTGGTCAGCACCATCACATCCTCCATGTGAGCCTCAAAGCTCTCTGTGTGACAGAGTGCTTGCGCCGATAAGCTCTGTCAAGCAGAGTTCTCTGAATGGCACCCTAGTGACCCGCCGCCGCGACCAGCAGGCTGACGGCCAGCAGCAGCATCACCGCGCCGATGACGAGGTCGAGCACGCGCCAGGCGGCGGGGCGGGAAAACAGCGGGACGAGGAAGCGGGCGCCGAAGCCCAGGGCCGAGAACCAGGAGAAACTGGCCAGGGCCGCGCCGGCCATGAACAGCGGGCGTTCGGCGGCGGGCAGGCTGGCGCCGACCGCCCCCATCAGCATCACCGTGTCGATATAGACGTGCGGGTTCAGGAAGGTGAAGGCGGCCGTGCCGGCCAGCGCCGCGCCCAGGGTGATGCTCGGCTGTTCGGCCAGGGCCAGCGCCTCGGGATTGGCCGCCCGCCGCAGCGCGCCGACGCCGTACCAGGCCAGGAACGCCGCGCCGCCAAGGCTCAGCGCCAGCGACAGTCCCGGGATCAGCGCCAGAACCGCGCCCAGCCCATTGACCCCGGCGATGATCAGCGTGGCGTCGGCCAGGGCGCAGAACAGCACGATCGGCAGCACGTGTTCGCGCTTCAGCCCCTGGCGCAGGACGAACATGTTCTGCGCGCCGATGGCGACGATCAGGCCGGCGGAGAGGGCGAAACCTTTTGCAAAGGCGGGGAGGAGGGCGGTGCTCATGGCCGTCTTGATGACGACGGCGGCGTCTGTAGTCTAACTAAGGATGCTAAATCGAAATTAGATGAGCTAATGCTGGACTATGCCTCCCTGGCCGCGGTGGCGGCGGTCGCGCGCGAGGGCGCCTTCGACAAGGCCGCCACCGTCCTCGGCGTCACGCCCTCGGCCGTGTCCCAGCGGGTCAAGGCCCTGGAAGAGCGCCTGGGCGCGGTGCTGCTGACCCGTGGCCAGCCTTGCCGCCCCACCGCCATCGGCGCGCGCCTGTGCGCCCATGTGGAGCAGGTTCGGCTGCTGGAGGGCGATCTGGTCGCCGACCTGCCGCGCCTGACCGATCTAGCCGAGGGGCCGGCCGTGGTTCGTATCGCCGTCAACGCCGACAGCGTCAGCACCTGGTTCCCGCTCGCCGCCGCCCGCTTCGCCGAAGAGACCGGGGCCATGCTCGATATCGTCATGGACGACGAGGCCCACACCGCCGAGCGCCTGCGCGATGGCGAGGTGCTGGCCGCCGTCACCGCCGATCCGGCGCCGGTGGCCGGCTGCAAGACCTTTCCGCTGGGGGCGATCGAGTACGTGGCCACGGCCAGCCCCGCCTTCATGGCGCGTGTCTTTCCGGACGGCTTCGGCGCCGAGCGGCTGCGCCATGCGCCGCTGCTGCGCTTCGACCGCCGCGACGGACTTCAGGCCCGCTGGGCGCAGGAGGCGCTGGGCGTGCTTCCCGAAGGTCCCGTGCACTGGACGCCGGCCACGCAAGGGATGCTCGACATGAACCTGGCGGGCCTGGGCTGGGCCATGACCCCGCGCACGCTCGCGCAGCCGCACCTGGCGTCCGGCCGGTTGGTCGAACTGCCGCCGGGCCACGCTATCGCGGTGACGCTCTACTGGCAGCGTTCGCGGCTGTCGGCGCGCCTGCTGGATCGCCTGACGGCGGCGGTGCGGGCGACGGCGGGCGAGGCGCTGGTCGAGGCTACTTGCTCTTCAGCGCCCGCCCGGTGACGACGGCGCCAAGGCCGTACTTGCCGCGCAGGGCGTCGATGGCGGTCTCGCTCTTGAGAGCGCGGCGCTCGTCGCCGGCGAAGAAGTCGTCGGCCGCGCCCGCGGCGGGCACGAACTCGGTCAGGCCCGCCCCGATCAGGCGATAGGACCGTCCCGGCGGCTCGGCGGCCAACAGTTCCCGCGCCACCTGGAACAGGGTCTGGGCCGTCTGGGTGGGGACGGGCAGGGTGCGTCGGCGGGTGTGGATCTTGAAGTCGGGGGTGCGCAGCTTCAGCGTCGCCACCCGGCCCGCCACCTCTTCGCGCCGCACCTGACGGGCCACCTTCTCGCACAGGGGCCACAGCTGGTCCTCGAGGTCCTCGCGGCGGAAGAGGTCGTCGTTGAAGGTGGTCTCGGCGCTGATCGTCTTGCGCACGCTGTCGGGATCCACCGCCCGGGCGTCCTGGCCGTGGGCCAGCCGATGCAGGCGCAGGCCGCCGGTTCCCAGCGCCTGGGCCAGGGTCTTCAGATCCGCATTGGCGATGTCGCCGACAGTGCGCAGGCCAAGGCCCGCCAGGGTCGAGACCGTGGCCGGCCCCACGCCGGGCAGGATCGACACCGGCTTGGTCGCCAGGAACGCCACCGCCTCGGTCGCGCCTATGGCCGAGAAGCCGCGCGGCTTGTCCAGCTCCGAAGCGATCTTGGCCAGGAACTTGTTGGGGGCTAGGCCGATCGAGACGGTCAGGTTCTGCTCGGCCTCGATCTCTCTCTGCACCTTGGCCAGCATCACCGCCGGCGGCGCGCCGTGCAGGCGCTCGGTGCCGGCCAGGTCGATCCAGGCCTCGTCCAGCGACAGCGGCTGGACCAGCGGCGTCAGGTTAGAGAGTCGCGCCATGATCAGCGCGCTCTCGTGCTTGTACTTGGCGAAGTTGGGCTTCACGACCACGGCGTCTGGACACAGCTGCAACGCCTTGAACATCGGCATGGCCGAGCGCGCGCCGCTCATCCGGGCGATGTAGCAGGCCGTGGTGACGACGCCCCGCTTGCCGCCGCCGACGATCACCGGCTTGTCGCGCAAGGCGGGATCGTCGCGCTTCTCGACCGAGGCGTAGAAGGCGTCGCAGTCCAGGTGGGCCATCGACAGGACGCCCAGCTCCTCGTGGAAGACCGTGCGCGGCGAGCCGCACGACGGGCAGCGCGGCGCCTTGCGCTCGCCGGTCCACAGGCAGTCGCGGCAGAGAGCCTTCATCGCCCGTCGAGCGCCAGCGCCTCGCGGAGAGCGACCTTGAGGTCGGGCCACAGGTCGATGCGCGTGTGCCGGTCGGGCGCGCTGGGGGCCAGGGGGCGCAGGCGCTCGTCCGTCACCATCTGGAAGCGGCCCACGCTCGGCGCGTACTCGGCCACTGATTCGAGCTGGGGCAGCAGGTCGTCGATGAACACCACAGGCTTCTCGACCCGCCCGGCCAGGTCGGCCGCCGACGGACCCTTGGGGCCGGAGTTGATGATCAGCGGATAGTCGAAGCCGTGGGTCTTCAGCCACCGCGCGCGGGTCTGGCGGCCGTGCTCGGGGGCGTTGGTCAGGATCACCACATTGGCGTCCAGCGACAGGTCGGCGAGGGCGTCGGCCGCGCCTTCGGCCGGAAGCAGGTCCTCGCCGCCATCGCGGAAGAAGTCGTTGAACAGGGCCCGGCCGGCGATCAGGTCCAGGTGCTCGGCCTCGCCCGGGCGATAGATGTTCTGGAACAGCGCGAAACGGTCGACGCGCAGCTCGAAGCCATGCCGTCCGATGAACGCGCCGAAGCCGGCCATGAACTGGGCCAGGACTTCGTCGACGTCCACGATGACGAGCGGACGGTGCGCATCCAGCGTGCAGGTCTTGAGGTCGAGAGAGCGGGCGTCCATTTGTGTGCGATCGGTCGTTGGAAACGCGATTAGCGCGGGCTTAAGGATATTCGTGCGATCTGAGGATGAAGAAGCGGCGCGAATCCCTCACGTGTCGCCACGGACCGTATGGTCGGGGTCAGGATGACGAAGAAGGTCCTCATCGTCGAGGATAACGAGCTGAACATGAAGCTGTTTCATGATTTGCTCGAGGCCCAGGGCTACGAGACCCTGCAGACCCGTGAAGGGCTGCAGGCGCTGTCGATCGCCCGTGAACATCGCCCTAACTTGATCCTCATGGACATCCAGCTGCCCGAGATTTCGGGCCTGGAAGTGACCAAGTGGCTCAAGGAGGACGACGATCTGTCACATATACCCGTGGTCGCTGTTACGGCATTT
This sequence comes from Caulobacter zeae, assembly GCF_002858925.1. GTDB lineage: Bacteria > Pseudomonadota > Alphaproteobacteria > Caulobacterales > Caulobacteraceae > Caulobacter > Caulobacter zeae. The sequence goes on along the minus strand of NZ_PJRS01000009.1, from coordinate 56,386 downwards.
GCGATGAAGGGCGATGAAGAGCGGATTCGCGAGGGCGGCTGCGAGGCCTACATCTCGAAGCCGATCTCGGTGTCGCACTTTCTCGAAACCATCCGCCGGCTGCTGGAGAGGTAACAGGTCGTGAGCGCGCGAATCCTCGTCGTCGACGACATCGAGGCCAATGTGCGCCTGCTCGAGGCCAAGCTGTCGGCCGAGTATTATCAGGTCTCCTACGCCTATGATGGCCCGACGGCCCTGGCGAAGGCGGCCGAGGAACTGCCCGACATCATCCTGCTGGACGTGATGATGCCCGGCATGGACGGCTTCACCGTCTGTCGCAAGCTCAAGGAAGACGCCGCCACCCGCCATATCCCGGTGGTGCTGGTCACGGCCCTCGATGGCCGCGCCGATCGCATCCAGGGCCTGGAGGCGGGCGCCGCCGACTTTCTGACGAAACCCATCGACGACGTCATGCTGTTCGCCCGCGTGCGCAGCCTGACCCGCCTGAAGATGGTCATCGACGAACTGCGCCAGCGCGAGGCCTCGGGCCGCCGCATCGGCGTGATCGCCGGCGCCGCCGCCCGCCTCGACGGCATCGGCGGCCGGGTGCTGATCGTCGACGACAACGAACGCCAGGCCCAGCGCGTGGCCTCCGAACTGGCGGTCGAGCACCGCCCGGTGATCGAAACCGACCTGGCCAAGGCGGAAATCAGCGCCGGCGGGCCGGTGGATCTCGTGATCGTCAACGCCGCCGCCCGCGGCTTCGACGGCCTGCGTTTCGCCGCGACGCTGCGCTCCAGCGAGCGCACCCGGCACCTGCCGATCCTGGCCGTGGTCGATCCCGACGACCGCCCGCGGATGGTCAAGGCGCTGGATATCGGCGTCAACGACGTGCTGCCGCGCCCGATCGACCCGCAGGAGCTGGCCGCCCGCGTCCGCACCCAGGTGCGCCGCAAGCGCTACACCGACTATCTGCGCAACAACCTCGACCACTCGCTGGAGCTGGCCGTCACCGATCCGCTGACCGGCCTGCACAACCGCCGCTACATGACCGGCCAGCTGTCGGCTCTGGTTAACCGCGCCACCATGGGCGGCGACCCGGTCTCGGCCCTGCTGATCGACATCGACTACTTCAAGAAGATCAACGACGGCTTCGGCCACGACGTCGGCGACGAGGTGCTGCGCGAGTTCGCCCTGCGCCTGGCCTCGAACGTGCGGGCCATCGACCTGCCTTGCCGCTACGGCGGCGAGGAGTTCACGGTGATCATGCCTGACACCCAGCTGGCCGACGCCGTGCGCATCGCCGAGCGCATCCGCATGCACGTGGCCGGCTCGCCGTTCCGCGTGGCCGGCGGCCAGGAAATGCTGACGGTGACCATCTCGGTGGGCGTCTCGGCGACCACCGGTGCGGGCGACACCCCCGAGGCCCTGCTCAAGCGCGCCGACAGCGGCGTCTACGAGGCCAAGGCCGCCGGCCGCAACGCCGTGGTCTGCAAGGCGGCCTGAGCGCCGCCTACTTCGCCACCTTGATCTCGAACAGCCACGGCCAGAACTTGCCCGTGACGAAGATCCTGTCCGCCTTGGCGTCGTAGGCGATGCCGTTCAGCACGTCGGCCCGGCGAGCCTCCTGCGGCGTCAGCAGGCCCGACAGGTCGAGTCGCCCGACCACCTTGCCGGTCTTGGGATCGATGCGGATGATCTGGTCGGTCTGCCAGATGTTGGCCCAGACCTCGCCCTTGATGAATTCCAGCTCGTTGATCTGGTCCACGGGGCGACCGTCGTCGGTCACCTTGACCCGGCCGGTTTCCTTCAGGGTCTTGGGATCGAGAAACCGCAGCTCGTCGGTGCCGTCGCTCATGATGATGCGGCGGTCGTCCTTGGTCAGGGCCCAGCCTTCGCCGGTGTAGCTGAAGGTCGACTTGACGGCGAAGGTCGCCCGATCGCGCACGAAGCCGATGCCGTTCTGCCAGGTCAGCTGGATGATCTGGTCGCCCCAGTCGACGATGCCCTCGCCGAAATACTTGGGATCCAGGTCCGCCTGCTGCTGCACAGCGCCGGTCTCCAGATCGACCTTGCGCACCCACGAGCGGCCTTCCAGGCCCGTGCTCTCGTAGAGCTGGCCGTCGCGCACCAGGAGGCCCTCGGTGAAGGCCTGGCGGTCGTGAGGATAGGTGCGGACCACCTCGTAGCTCTGCACCGGCGCCGGCTGGGCGCAGGCGGGCAGGGCGGCCATGACGGAGAAGGCGAGGGCGAGGCGAACGATCACGCGATGAACCTATTCCAGGGACCGGAAAAACAAAAACGCCCGACGTTGCCGCCGGGCGTTTTCGAGAATCGTCGGTGCGACGAGGCGATCTTACTTGATCTTGCCTTCGCGGAATTCGACGTGCTTGCGCACGACCGGGTCGTACTTCTTCAGCACCATCTTCTCGGTCTTGGTGCGGGCGTTCTTCTTGGTGACGTAGAAGAAGCCGGTGTCCGCCGTCGAATTCAGGCGGATCTTGATCGAAGCCGGTTTGGCCATGGTCGTATCCCTGCGGTGGTCGCGCAGGTCTCCGCGCGGTCGAAATGAGAGGCGCGGAACATACGCATGAACGGAGCAAAGTCAATCGGCGCCTGAACATCGTTTGTAGGGGAAATCCACGGACCGCGCCTTGCCGCCGATTTCGCCCTCGATCCGGCCGATAAGTCCGTCCTTGCCCTGGCTTTTGTAGATCACGCGCTGGGGAAAGTCGTGGGCGGGGTTCTCGAACACCAGCTCGCCTGGCGCGGCGTTCTTCAGCGGGAAGGCGGCCGGGGCCTGGTTCGAGGGCGTGGCGAAGAAGGTGAGTCGTCCGTCGATTTCCTGGATTCGGGTGAACTCGAAAGTGCGGACCTTGCCGTCGCGCACCGTGCGGCTCATGCCCAGCATCATGCCGCCGCCGGGCGCCAGCCACCGCTCCTCAACGACGCCGTTCGGACGGTCCTGTCGCCAGCAGCCCGCCAGGAAGGCAGCCTGGTCGATGGCCGGCGCCGGGGCGGCCTGCAAGGCGAGGAAGAGGGCGAGCATGGCGGCGGCTCCGTCGGAAGGTCCAGATCATGGTCCGCAATCCTCGTCCTTCGACAAGCTCAGGATGAGGATTTCTACTGCGACGTCGAAATTCGTCCTCACCCTGAGCCTGTCGAAGGGCGAGGACGCTTCTAAAGCTCGGTCATCACGGCGTTGCCGCGCAGGAAGCGCATGAATGGCGCCCGGCGGCCGGGATCCTTCAGGCGCAGGGCCGTCTCGCGCAGCACCATGCGGGTGATGCTGGGCAGGTCGAGGTCGCGGGTTTCGTCGAAGGTGACCCAGGCGATCTCGTCCAGTTCGCCGCAGTCGGGCTGGCGCTCGAGGCTCAGGAGAGCGCTGGCCGGGGCCATGAAGAAGCGGGCGTCGAAGCGGCGCGGGCGATAGGGCGGGGTGATGGCGCGGGCCACGAAGCTCAGCGGCGACAGGTCGGGCAGGGCGCCCTGGGCCAGGAACGGCCGCCAGGCGCCGGCTCCGGGCCGCGTCGGGGCGGCCTTGGCCAGCAGCAGGCCGGTCTCCTCGAAGGTCTCCCGTACGGCCGCCAGCGCCAGGGCGCGAGCCAGGCGGGCGGGGGAAGGGTGGCGAGGCTCGGCGGCCAGCCGCGTGGCGACCTCGGGATCCAGCTCCGTGGCCGAGGGCGCGCCATAGTCGCCACGATCGACCCGGCCGCCGGGAAACACCCATTTGCTGGCCATGAAGGCGTGGCCGCGATTGCGCCGGCCCATCAGCACCTGCGGGGCCGGTCCGTCGTCGCGGACAACGATCAGGGTGGCGGCGTGGCGGGGGCGAATGACGCCGGAATTGGGATCCAGCGCCTCGCCATCGTCTTTCGAGTCGAAGGTTGGGGAGTCGGATACGGGCTCGGTCATGGACGAAGCTTAGTCTTCACGACGGTTCTGCAAAGCCGTTCCTTAGGTAAAGCGCCGCCGCCCTTGACCCGATCCCAGGAACCGCCAAGCTCGCCCGCAAAGTCTTCTCAAGGAGTCGGGAATGGGCGTGCGCGCGAAGGTTTCGGTACTGGCCCTGATGGCGGCGAGCGCCATGTCCGTTCCGGCGCTGGCCGCGCCCTCCGCGGCCAAGGTCGAGGCGGCCGCCAAGGCGGCCCAGCCCAAGGTCGTGGCCTGGCGGCGCGACGTCCACGAGCATCCCGAACTGGGCAACCAGGAAGTCCGCACGGCCGCCCTGGTGGCCAAGGAGCTGAAGGCCCTGGGCCTGGAGGTCCGCGAAGGCGTGGGCAAGACCGGCGTCGTGGGCGTGCTCAAGGGCGGCAAGCCCGGCAAGGTCGTGGCCCTGCGCGCCGACATGGACGCCCTGCCGGTGCTGGAAAAGACCGGCCTGCCATTCGCCTCCAAGGCCACGGCGACCTGGGAGGGCAAGACCGTCCCGGTCATGCACGCCTGCGGCCACGACACCCACGTGGCCATGCTGCTGGGCGCGGCGACGGTGCTGGCCGGCATGAAGAACGACATCGCCGGCACGGTGGTCTTCGTCTTCCAGCCGGCCGAGGAGGGGCCCCAGGCCGGCGACGAGGGCGGCGCCAAGCTGATGATCGCCGACGGCGCGCTCGATAATCCTAAGGTCGACGCCATCTTCGGCGTCCATATCGGTCCGGGCGACGCCCACGCCCTGAACTATCGCCCCGAAGGCTTCTACGCCGGCGCCGATCGCCTCACCATCACCGTCAAGGGCAAGCAGACCCATGGCGCGCGGCCCTGGGCCGGCATCGACATGGCCAGCATCTCGGCCGACATCGTCCAAGCCCTGAACCAGATCGCGGCCCGCCAGATCGATGTTGGGACCTCGCCCACGGTGCTGACCATCGCCACCATCAACATGGGGGTGCGCAACAACATCATCCCCGAAGACCTGGTGATGAGCGGCACCCTGCGCACCTTCACGCCCGAGCGGAAGGCCGAGGTGATCGCCAAGACGCAGAAGGCCGTGGCCGCCATCGGCGACCGCTATGGCGCCAAGGCTGAGGCGGTGTTCACCCAGCCCTATCCGGTCACCTGGAACGACGCGGCCCTGTCGAAGTGGGTAAAGGCCTCTCTGGAAAAGGCCTCGCCCGGCAAGGTCGACGACCAGGCCGCCCTGGTTACCGGCGCCGAGGACTTTTCCCTCTACGGCCAGAAGGTCCCGGCGGTGTTCGTCCAACTGGGCGGCCGCAAGGCCGACGTCCCCGCCGCCGGCGCCCCGGCCAACCACTCGCCCTATTTCGACATCGACGAGGCGGTGCTGGAGACGGGGGTCAAGGCCGAGGTGTTCATGGCCCTGGATTACCTGGCGAAGAAGTAAGGGAAGACCCCCCTAAGTCGCTCCGCGACAGCTCCCCCAGAGGGGGAGCATCTTTGCGCCTGCGCTAATAGATCCTCCCCCCTCTGGGGGAGGTGGCCCGGAGGGCCGGAGGGGGTTTTGCGGCGCCCCCTCGCATTTTTTGGGAAAGCGCCTATCTAACCGCCCCATGACCGACGCCGCCCCCCAGATCCTGTCCGACGACCTCGTTTCCGCCTTCCAGATCGAAGGCTTGCCCGTGCGCGGCCGCGTGGTGCGGTTGGGCGAGGCGGTCAACGAGGTGCTGACTCGCCATTCCTATCCCGAGCCCGTGGCCAACCTCCTGGGCGAGGCCTGCGCGCTGGCCGCCCTGGTCGGCTCGAGCCTGAAGTTCGAGGGCCGCCTGATCGTCCAGGCCCAGGGCGACGGCCCGGTGCGCTATGTCGTCGTCGACTACGACACCACCGGCGGCCTGCGCGGCTACTGCCGGTTCGACCCCGACGAGGTGGCGGCCGTCTCGGAAGGCTTCGCGCGTCCGGGCGCCAAGACCCTTCTGGGCGGCGGCGTGTTCATCATGACCCTCGACCAGGGGCCGGACATGGAGCGCTACCAGGGCGTCACCGCCATCGAGGGCGAGAGCCTGGCCCTGTGCGCCGAGCAGTACTTCATGCAGTCGGAACAGATCCCGACCCGCGTGCGCCTGGCAGTCGGCCAGGTCGACACCGGCGAGGGCCTGACCTGGCGCGCCGGCGGCATCCTGATCCAGACCATCGCCGGCGACGAGACGCGCGGCGAGACCAAGGAAGCCTGGAACCACGCCCAGGCGCTGTTCGAGACCACGGGCGAGGACGAGTTGATCGACCCGACCGTGCCGACCACCACCCTGCTGTGGCGCCTGTTCAACGAGGACGGCGTGCGCCTGATCGACGAGAAGCCGCTGCGCGCCTTCTGCCGCTGCTCCGAAGAGCGGATTGGCGTGGTGCTGCAATCCTTCTCGCCCGAAGAGAAGGCCGAGATGATCGAGCCGGACGGCAAGATCCACGTGACCTGCGAATACTGCTCGCGCGTCTACGCCCTGGAGCCGGAAGGCGAGGTCTGAGGCACGAGGAACCTCCCCCTGTGGGGGAGGCGATCGCGCAGCGATCGGTGAGGGGAGTGATTTCGAGCCCCCCTTCAGCCTTCGATAGCTGAAAACGGCCCCCCACCGGCCTTCGGCCGCCTCCCCCAGAGGGGGAGGTTCTCTAAGGGGCTAGCGCAGCTAGTGCCGCCCTTCCGGTCGCCGGATGACGTATTCGTGCGTCAGGTCCAGGTCCAGCCGCACCGAGCCGGACGGCGGGCCCGCGTCCAGGTGCGGCCGCTCGCCCAGCACCAGATAGGCCTGGGCGTTCGGCTCGAGATTGTTGAAGCTGATCTTCGACGAGCCGCCCGGCGGGATCGACCGCGCCAGGCTAACCGGCCTGGTCGGGGCTTTCTGAAACACCACGACCGTCGAATTCTGGACGTCGTCGCTCTGGTTGATGAGGGTCAGCTCGTAATCGGCCACGCCGCAACCTCCCTATGTGTTCGCGGTCTCGCGCCGCTGAGGGAAGTAAACGCGTAACATTGTTACTTGGCAACGGCGCCGTTCGGCGGAGCCGTCAGCTGTAGGTGACCGAAAAGGTCCCGTTGGGCTGCTGGATGACCGTGGCGGTGGTCTGGGGCCTGCCGGTGAAGTCGATTTCGGCGCTGGCGGTGATCTGGGCCGCGTCGATCACCTCGCCCGGCGCATAGGCCCCTTCGGCGACATAGTAGGTGTGGATCGGCCTGATGTTGCTGATCATGTTCGGCAGGGCGGGGAAGGTCATGGTGGGGACGGGGATCGGCGTGCCGGCGATGCGGGCCATGCCCAGCACGTAGCCGCTGGCCGGCGTGAAGTCCGAGCCCGTGACGATCGCGAACGACCCCGGCTGGGCCGTGCCCGGGCTGGTGAGCGTGGTGAAGCCGGTGGGCGAGCCGCCGCTGAAGGCGACTGTGTCCTGGGTCTGGGTGCTGACCTGCATTACGCCGCCGCTGAGCATCTGGCCGCCCACCGGCGGATGGCTCCAGTAGGCGTAGACCGTCTCGTCGAAGGTGATGCGGTCGAAGCCGCCGTTGGTGACGCCGGGGAAGGTCGCCCAGGCGTTGGTGAAGACCTGCGAAGCGCCGCCGTTGGCGGTGAGCTCAGGTTCCCGCAGAAAGAGCACATAGCTCTTGGCGGCCTGGGACTGGTTCCAGATCTGGATGGTGTAGTACGTCATCGCTCGGCTCCCCCCGGGTTCACGAACAATGACGTACTATCTCAAGGTTGCGTTTTCGGAAACGCGATCCTTGCGTCAGTTTACCCGTCGCGAGGCGCCGGGCAGGTGCAGCGAGAACTCGGGGATCTGAGCGTCGAACGCCTCGCCGGCCTCGGTGACCATCTGGTAGCGGCCGACCATGGTGCCCGAGGCCGTCGGCAGCGGGCAGTTGGAGACGTAGCGGAAAGCCTCGCGCGGCCTCAGTTCCGGCTGCTCGCCGACCACGCCCGAGCCCTCGACCTCGTTGCTGCGGTTCAGGGCGTCGGTGACCTTCCACCAGCGCGCGACCAGGTGCACGGTCTCGACGCCGTGGTTCTCGATCTCGACGGTGTAGGCCCACAGGTAGAGGCTCTGCTCGGGCGAGGATTCCTCGGGCAGGTAGCAGGGCGCGACCCGCACGACGATGTCGCGCGTGCGGGCCTCGTAGATCCCGGTGTCGGGGCCGCGGCGCCGACGGATCCGCTTCAGCGGCGGGCTGGACTCACGCCTGGTCGAGCGCACGGGTCACGTCTCGCGTCAGGTCGGACAGGCTTTCCAGGCCCACTGACAGGCGCACGCCGCCTTCGGTGACGCCCAGCAGCGGGCGCATCTCTTCCGGAACGGAGCGGTGCGTGGTGGTCGGGGGGTGGGTGGCCATCGACTTGGCGTCGCCCAGGTTGTTGGAGATGTCGACGATCTCCAGAGCGTTCAGGAACTTGAACGCCGCCTCGCGCGAACCGAGGTCCAGCGCGATCACCGTGCCGGCGCCGGTCATCTGCTTCTTGGCCACCTCGTAGCCCGGATGGTCGGTGCGGAACGGGTAGAGCACCCGCGTCACCTTCTTGTGCTCGGCCATGACGTCGGCCAGGGCGGCGGCGGTGTCGGTCTGGCGGCGCACGCGCAGGTCCAGGGTCTCTAGGCCCTTGAGCATCACCCAGGCGTTGAACGGCGACAGCGACGGGCCGGTGTGGCGCATGCTGTCGCGGTAGAATTCCTCGTTGATCGCCTCGGTGGTCAGGATCGCCCCGCCCAGCACCCGGCCCTGGCCGTCGATGTGCTTGGTGGCCGAATAGACGACGACGTCTGCGCCCAGCGCCAGCGGCTGCTGGAAGATCGGGGTGGCGAACACGTTGTCGACGATGACCTTGGCGCCGACGGCGTGGGCCAGCTTCGACACCGCGGCGATATCGGTGATCTCCAGCACCGGGTTGGACGGCGTCTCGATCAGGACGGCCTTGGTGTTGGACTTGATCGCCGCTTCCCAGGCCGAAAGGTCGGTGGCGTCGACGAAGGTGGTCTCGACGCCGAAGCGCGGCAGCCATTCGGCGATCAGCCAGCGGCACGAGCCGAACAGGGCGTTGCCCGCCACCACGTGGTCGCCGGCGCGCACCAGGCCCATCAGGGCCGAGTGGACGGCGGCCATGCCGGTGGCCGTGGCGCGGCAGACCTCGGCGCCTTCCAGCAGGGCCAGGCGGTCCTCGAACATCTTCACGGTGGGATTGTTGAACCGCGAATAGACGAAGCCCGGGTCCTCGCCTGAGAACCGGCGGTCCGCGCCCTCGGCGCTGTCGTAGGTGAAGCCCTGGGTCAGGTAGAGCGCCTCGGCGGTCTCCATGAACGGCGAACGGGCCAGCCCCCCACGGATGAGCTTGGTGGCGACGTCCCAGTTCTTCGGATCTTCGGACACGGCGTACTCCCGACGACGAAAAGGCCCGCGTCGACAACTTACCGCCGACGCAATCGCGGTGGGTATAGGCGATCTTTCACTGCTTCGTCACGGTCCGAGCGCGCGGGGCGAGCGCCAGGGCGGCGAAGGTCGCCTGGCGGGTGAGGCGAGCCTTGCCTTGGCGCGCCGGTTGCGGTTCCCATCCGACCGTGCGGCGCGCGGGGGCGAGGATGGCGGCGGGGCGGCGGATCGTGTTGGCGACGACGGGCTCGCTCGGCGACCTGCATCCGTTTCTGGCCCTGGCGCTGGCCCTGGAAAGCCTTGGCCACGCGCCGGTGCTGGCCACCCACGAGGACCATCGCGCCAAGGTCGAGGCCGAGGGCCTGGCCTTCGCCCCGCTGCGGCCCAGCACCCAGCAGATCCAGGCGCGCCTGGGCCTCGACATCGCCGACGTGTTCGATCGGATGAGCCGCGATCCCGATTTCCTGCTGCGCGATCTGCAGATGCCCTTCCTGTCGGAGACCTACGAGGACGTCCGAGCGGCGGCCCTGGGGGCCGACATGGTGGTGGCGCACAACATCGTCTTCGGCGCGCCGCCGGCCGCCCGGGCGCTGGACCTGCCGCTGGTGCGCGTGGCCCTGGCTCCGATCTTCATGCAGTCGGCGAGCGATCCGTCCGAAACCGGGCCGGCGCCCTATGTCTTCACGCCGCGCTCGGCCGCTGCGATCGGCTGGAACCGGCTTGTACGCGCGCTGGTGCGCGGGCGGATCGCCGCCTCGCTGAAGCCCGTGCGGGATCTGGGCCGCAAGCTCGGCGTCGCCCATGCCGACGCCGACGCCATGTTCGATTGCGGCCACGGCGACGGCGCGCCGGTGCTGGGCCTCTACTCGCCCGCGTTCGGGCCGGTGCAGCCCGACCACCCGGCCGGCCTGACCCTCGTCGGGTTTCCGTCCTACGACAGCGAGGCCGGGGGGCAGTCCGCGCTAGATCCCGCGCTGGCGGCCTTTCTCGACGCGGGACCGGCGCCGATCGTGTTCTCGCTGGGCAGTTTCGCGGTGCATGCGCCGGGCGACTTCTATCGCGCCAGCCTCGAGGCGGCGCGCGCTCTGGGCCGCCGGGCTCTGCTTCTGGCCGGCGCCAACGAGGCCGAGCGCCTGGCGGGGAAGGGAGGGGGCGAGGTCTTCGTCTGTTCCTACGCCGCCCATTCGCTGGTCTTCCCCCGGGCCGCGGCCATCGTCCATCACGGCGGGATCGGCACGACCGCCCAGGCCCTGCGGTCGGGGCGGCCCCAGCTGGTGACGCCGTTCCTGGGCGATCAGCACGACAACGCCCGGCGAGTGGGGCGGCTGGGCGTCGGCCGCAGGCTTCGGCCCGAACGTTTCGCGCGCGGCGGCGCGGCCACAGCGCTGAAGACCGTGCTGGAGGACCCCGCCTATGCCGCCGCCGCGCAGGGCCTGGCGCCGGTCTTTCGGGGCGAGGATGGGGCCATGGCCGGCGCCCTGCATCTCGACGAACTGCTTCGACGGGGCTGACGGCGTTCAGATTTTCGCGGCGCTTCCGATACCGCTCTTGCCTCGCGACGGCGCTTTAGAGAGTGTGCCGCCGATGACCGACGCCCACGCCGCAGGGATTCTGCCCTGCCAGACCATCGAATCCCTGATCGCCCAGGAGGCGATCACCTCGCAGACCCCGTTCGACCGTGACCAGGTCCAGCCCGCCAGCCTCGACCTGCGCCTGGGCGTGCGCTGCTGGCGCGTGCGCGCCTCGTTCCTGCCGGGGGTCTCGCGCCGCGTGCCCGACCGCCTCAAGGACGTGGCCATGCACGAGCTGGACCTGTCGAAGGGCGCGGTGCTGGAGAAGGGCTGCGTCTACATCGCCGAGATCCAGGAGCGCCTGGCCCTGCCGGCCAATGTCGCCGCGCGCGGCAACCCCAAGAGCTCCACCGGCCGGGTCGACGTCTTCGTCCGCCTGCTGAGCGACCACTCCAAGGCCTTCGACGACATCGAGGCCGGCTACGAGGGCCCGCTCTATATCGAGATCGCGCCTCAGACCTTCTCGGTGCTGGTCCGCGCCGGCACGCGCCTGAACCAGCTGCGCCTCAAGCGCGGCGACCCCGTCAAGCTGGCCATCCGCAGCGTCGGCGTCGATCTGACGCCGGGCGACACCGGCATCGTCGGCTTCCGCGGCCGTCGCCACGCCGGCGTCGTCGACCTCGACCACGAGGACGGCCACGACCCGCGCGACTTCTGGGAGCCGCTGGAGACCCGACACGGCGAACTGCTGCTCGATCCGGGCGAGTTCTACATCCTGGCCTCCAAGGACGATGTCGAGATCCCGGTCATGGAAGCGGCCGAGATGACTCCGATCGACCCGTCGGTCGGCGAGTTCCGCGTCCACTACGCCGGCTTCTTCGACCCGGGCTTCGGCACCGAGGAGGCCGGCGCCGTCGGCTCCAAGGGCGTGCTCGAAGTGCGCAGCCACGAGACGCCGTTCCTGCTGGAAGACGGCCAGACCGTCGCCCGCCTGGTCTACGAGCCCCTGACCGAGCGGCCCGCGCGCCTCTATGGCGAAGGCGGTTCGCACTACCAGCGACAGGGCCTGAAGCTTTCGAAGCACTTCAAGGCGTGGCGTTAGGCCGCGGCGCTTTGCGCTCGCCCGGTTAACGCGCTCAGGCCTAGCGTGGTCCCCGTGTTTCTGTCGGGGACGGCGTATGGTTCTGGCTTGGGTTAGGGGCGCGGCGGCGGCCATCGTCGCGCTGGCGGGTCTGTCGGGCGTCGCCCGCGCGGCCCCGGCCATGTGGGAGGTCAGCGACGGCGACTCCCGCATCTATCTGTTCGGCTCGATGCACGTGCTGTCGCCGGACGTGCGCTGGCGCACCCCGGCCTTCGACCGCGCCTACGCCCGCGCCGACAAGCTGTGGTTCGAGACCCGTGTCGACGCCGAGCCCGCCGCCATCAAGGCCCTGGTCGACCGCTACGGCGTCGATCTCGACCGCTCCCTGACCGAGAAGCTGCCGCCGCGCACCGTGGCCAGCCTGCGCGCGGCGCTCGACAGCCGCGGCGCCAGCCTCGATCGCGTCGACCGCCTGCGCCCCTGGGCGGCGGCGATGATGCTGTCGGTGCTGCCGATGGCGCAGGCCGGCGGCTCGGTGGAGGACGGCGCCGACGCAAGCGTCACCCGCCAGGCCGTCCGGGCCGAGAAGCCGGTCCTGGCCTTCGAGAGCTTCGAGCAGCAGTTGCGCCTGTTCGCCGACCTGCCCGAGACGGTCGAGGTGCAATATCTCGACGACGTCGCCGCCGAGCAGGTCGCGCCGCCGCGCCGGGGCGTCGACCTGCAACAAGCCTGGCTGAAGGGCGATGTCGACCGCCTGGGCGCGGTGCTGGTCGAGGGCATGCGCCGCGACCGGCCCGAGCTCTATGAGGCCCTGCTCAAGCGCCGCAACCTGGCCTGGGCGCAGGTTCTGGACCGCGAGATGGCGGGGGCGGGCGTCGAACTGGTCACGGTGGGGGCGTTGCACATGGCCGGGCCCGACGGCCTGCCGGCCCTGATGAAGGCGCGCGGCTATCGCGTACGGCGGGTGCAGTAACCGCCCGAAGCGGTGCATGGTCGGGCATGAGCGCGCCCGATCCCGCCTGGCTGCCTGACTTCATGCGTGACGAGCGCCTGGACCCCGGCTTCGCCGAGACCTTCCACGCCCTGCATCTTCCCCTGGCCCGGCGGTTGATCGCGGCGGCCCGGGCCCATGGCCGGCCGGGCTTCGTCGCCGGCCTGTCGGGACCGCAAGGGTCGGGCAAGTCGACGCTGGTGGCGGCGGTCGCGCGCCTTCTGGCCGACGAGGACCTGAAGGTGGCCGTCCTGTCGCTGGACGACCTCTACCTGACCCGGGCCCAGCGCCAGGCCCTGGCGCGCGACGTCCATCCGCTGCTGGCCACGCGCGGGCCGCCGGGCACGCACGATGTCGCTCTGGGCCTGTCGCTCCTCGACGCCCTGGCGGGGCAGGGGGCGACCGCCCTGCCGCGCTTCGACAAGGCCGCCGACGACCGCGCTCCGCGGCAGGCCTGGCCGGTGTTCGACGGTCCGGCCGACGTGGTGCTGCTGGAGGGCTGGTGCCTGGGCGCGCGTCCGCAAGGGGCGGCGGCGCTGGCTGCGCCCGTCAACGCCCTGGAGCGCGACGAGGACAAGGGCGGCGCCTGGCGCGGCTACATCGATGCGGCCCTGGCGGGGCCGTACCGCGAGCTCTTCGGCCGGATCGACTGGCTGGCGGTGCTTACCGCGCCAGACTTCGCCACGGTGCGCGCCTGGCGACGCCAGCAGGAGGCCAAGCTGCAAGCGAGCCTGGCCGCCCGCGGTGACCGCGGCGGCCTCGATCCGGCGGCGCTGGAGCACTTCCTCGACCACTACGAGCGCCTGACCGCCTGGTGCGCGGAGGACCTTCCGGAACGGGCCGACCTGCATGAGGCGCTGGATGCGACGCGGCGACCGCTTACGCCGCCGTGAGTCGCCGGAAGCGCAAGTCGCTGAACGCGTTCAATCTGTCGCGCGGCATGGCGTCGCACTACATATGGTGTTGGCTGCGTTAATCGTCACCAAGGGCTAGTGTCCAGTTATTGCGATTACACGCAGATTCGGTTTCCGGATCCGCGCCGCGTCGATTGGAGCCCAGCGTCATGAACCGCCTCTTCTCCGGTCCGTTCTCGACCCACAGCCAGCGCGTGGCCGCCTGGGAGCGCGCCGAGCGCATCCCCGGCTGCGACAAGGCGGTGTGGCGCTGCGACGCCGACGGGCGAGTCATCCGCTGGGACGACTACGGCGACCGCTTCTCGCAATACGGCTGGCTGATCCACGCCGACCCCAAGGCCCACTGGCTGGCCAAGGCCCTGGGCGTCGCCGCCCCGGCGCCGCTCCACTGGCGCAGCGGGCGCATCGCCGCCTAAACGCGAATTCTGTCCAGGGTCCTTGACATGGTCCTGCTTCATGGTGTCAATGTTACTTGTCATTTTGACGAGGGGACTTGGCATGGCGGGGCAAAGACTGGCGCGGCGAAGGCTTGTGGCCGCGGTGGTCTATTCGTTTGGCGCGGCCTTGGTGCTCGGCGTCGCGGCCTCCCTGATCGGCGAGCTGGGCAAGCGAAAGCCCGAGTTCGCCGTCTTTTCGCTGGTCGTCATCGCGTTGTTGGTCATCGGGGTCATGGCTCTGGTGCTGTGGCTCTGCGCGCGCTGGTGGAGCGCCGCCGACGAGGCCGCGCGTGAAGCCCACAAATGGTCCTGGTACTGGGGCGGCTCGACGGGCCTGGCCCTGGCCGCCGTGCCCTACATTCTGCTCCACGCCATGCCCGGAACCGCCGAGGCGGCGTTGCCGGTCGGCATGACCACCACGCAGGCGGTGCTGTTCGGCATGGCCCTGCTCGGCGGCTTCCAGTTGATCGGCTACAGCCTGTTCTGGGTCGGCTGGTGGCTGAAGCGGCGCTAGGGGAGGGGAACCGATGAACGCTTTTCTCAAGACCAGCCGCCCGGCGCCCGCCAAGGCCGCCATCCTGGTCCTCGTCGGGGTGGTCGGCGTCGGCGGCTCGATGGCGATGCTGCTGCTCGGACGCGGCCAGTGGCCCACCTATGTCGGCGCTGTCGCCATGGCCTTCGCGGCCGCGGCCTTCGCCTCCACCGCGCGGCGCCTCTATGGCGGCGAGCCGGTGCGTCCGGCGATGCGCGGCTTCCTGATCGGCTTCCTGGGCGCGATGACCGCCTATGTCGTCCTGCTGCTAGGCGCGGTCCAGCTTTACCTGGCCGGCTTCACGCAGGGCGCGCTCGGCTACGCCGCAGCCCTGGCGCCGGTGATCGCCCTGATCGCCGCCTTCGCCAGCCTCGGCCTCTACATCTTCCGTGAAACCGACGAGCTGCTGCGGCGGATCACGGTCGAAAGCCTGCTGTGGGCGCTGGGCGCGACCCTGTCGCTGGCCACCGCCTGGGGCATCATGGAGGCCTTTGGCAAGGCGCCGCACCTGCAGCTGTGGGTGGTCGCGCCGGTCTTCGCCCTGGTGTTCGGCCTCGCCCAGGGCCTGGTGTCCTGGCGCTACCGCTGAGGCCTCGATGAAGAACCGCCTCAAGGTGCTGCGCGCCGAACGCGACTGGAGCCAGGCCGACCTGGCCCAGCGGCTGGACGTCTCGCGCCAGACCATCAACGCGCTGGAGACCGGCAAGTACGATCCCAGCCTGCCGCTGGCCTTCAAGATCGCCCGGCTGTTCGGCCAGCCCATCGAAGCCATTTTCCAGGACGAGGACTGAGATGAGCGTCGCTTCCAACGCCCAGAAGCTGTCGCCCCGGGCGCGCGGGGCGCTGATCCTGATGGCCGTCGGCGCGCCGGTCGGCTTCTTCGCCGGCCGCGCCCTGATGTGGCTGAAGCGCCAGGGCTACTGGCACGGCCTGGAACTCTCCACCAGCGATGTCGTCTCGCTGGGCCTGGCGACCTTCCTCGTCGCGGTCGGCCTGGTGACCATGGTCGTCAGCCTCAGCCGCAAGGCGCTGGGCCGGCGGATCAACGGCGAAGAGACGCCGAGGGCCGCCACGCCCGCCCAGGCCAGCTTCTACGCCGGGCAGGGCGGGGTGCTGGTGCTGGCCGCCGGCATGCTGGCCGCTCCGCCGCTGGCCGGCGCCCTGTTCGTGCCGCTGTCGCCGCTGCTGGCGTCGGCCGTGATGACCGGCCTGATCGCGCTCTTCCTGGTTCAGACAGCCGGCAACATCAGCCTGTGGGTGCGCAGCGACGAGCTGATGCGCCGGACCATGGCCGAGACCGCCGCCGTCTCCTACGGCCTGCTGCAGGGGCTGCTGTTCCTGTGGGCCGCGGGCGAGAAGCTTTCCCTGCTGCCGCCGCTGACGCTGTGGGACGCCGTCAACATCAACATGATCGCCTATCTGCTGATCTCGATGATCGTGGCCTGGCGGCGCGGCTTCGTCGACTAGCCGCTCACCCCAACCGTTTCCGACCTGATTTAACCCGAGAGGATCCGCATGCTTCGTTCGTCCGTCAAAGCCGCCCGTCGCGTCGTCGTCGGCCTGGTCTCCATGCTCGCCCTGGGCGCGGCCACGCCGTCGCTGGCCGACCCGGCGCTGTGGAAGATCCAGGATCACGACTCGACCATCTATCTGTTCGGCACCGTCCACGTGCTGCGCCCCGAGACCCAATGGCGCTCGCCCAAGCTCGATGCGGCCCTGAAATCCTCCGACGAACTGGTGCTGGAAGTGGTCGGGGCCGACGACATGGCCGTCATGCAGCCGCTGGTCATGAAGTACGGCATCGACCAGGCCACGCCGCTGTCGAAGAAGCTGGCCCCGGCCGACTGGGAGAAGACCAAGACCTACGGCCAGGAGATGGGCATGCCGGCCGCCGCGCTCGACGCCTTCCGCCCGTGGATGGCCGGCATCACCCTGGCCATGGCCCCGATGATCAAGGCCGGCTTCGACCCGAAGAAGGGCGTCGAGCAGGTGCTGACCGCCGAGCTGAAGGCCGACGGCAAGGGCCTGGGCTCGCTGGAGACGGCCGAGCAGCAGATCCGCTTCTTCGCCGACATGCCGCAGGCCGACGAGGTGCTGCTGCTGAAGTCGACGCTGGACGAGGTCGAGGAAGGTCCGGCCAAGCTCGACAAGCTGGTCAAGGCCTGGGCCGAAGGCGACGTGAAGGGCCTGGAAGGCGAGTTCGTCACCGAGATGCGCACCAAGTACCAGCCGCTCTACCACACCCTGATCGTCGCCCGGAACGCCGCCTGGGCCGATCAGCTGAAGACCAAGCTGGACGGCAAGGGCGTCAGCTTCGTCGCCGTCGGCGCGGGCCACCTGGTCGGTCCCGACAGCGTCCAGACCCTGCTGGGCAAGCGCGGGATCAAGGTCGAGCGCGTCCAGTAGGGCGCGCTCAGGCCTCCGCGGCCCGCAGGTAGATCGATCGCTTCGGCGTGCTCATCACGCGCCGGAGCATCGGCTCGAACGCCTCCAGTGGCAGGGTTTCATAGGCCGGGTCGAAGGCGGGCTGGTCGTACTGGTGGCAGAACTTGGCCGTGCGCTCGAAATGCGGATGGCCCCTGAAGGCCTCGCGCATGTCGCGGTCCAGGCCCAGGTGATGGAAGAAGTAGTAGCCCTGGAAGATCGCGTGGTTGGCCACCATCCAGTGGTTGGCCTCCGAGACGAAGGGCTGGACGATCGCGGCGGCGATGTCGGCGTGGTTGCGCGGGCCCAGGATGTCGCCGATGTCGTGGAGCAGGGCGCAGACGACATATTCCTCGTCCTCGCCGGCCAGGTGGGACCGGGTGGCGGCTTGCAGGCTGTGCTCCAGCCGGTCCACCGCAAATCCCCCGCAGTCGCCTTGCAGCAGTTGCAGATGCTTGATCAGCCGGTCGGGCAGTTCGCGCCCGTACTCGCCGGCGGCCTGGGCGATGATGCCCCAGTCCTCGGCCGTGCCCTCGGTCATGGCGTGGAAGCGCGCGCGGGGGTGATCCTCGCCGTCGGCCATCGCGTTCTCCTCCCGAACGTCTGTTTGACGGTCAGCGTGCGCTGCGCGCGGGCGGGCGTCAACGTTTCGGGATGAGGGAGGAGATTGGAGCGGGCGAGGGGAATCGAACCCCTGACATTCAGCTTGGGAAGCTGACGTTCTACCTCTGAACTACGCCCGCACGGGTCGCGAGCGACCGTGGAGGTCGTGCTTAGCCGGTCTTGCCGCGTCGCTCAAGCGTTGAAGGACGGGCTTGCACAGCCAACGAAAAAGGCCCGCCGTCGCCGGCGGGCCTTGGTTGTTTCCGGGCGACGCGATCAGGCCGCGGCGGGCGTCTTGGTCAGCTTGACCGACGCCGCCAGCAGCACCGCGCCGAGCACCAGGAAGACGTCCATGATCCAGGCGACCGGATCGACCGAGCGACCGGTGTTGAGGCCAAGATGCACCAGCGCCACCAGGACGAGGCTGACGGCCGAAGCCAGGCGCAGGCGGATCGAGATCACCTGCGGGGTCCAGAGAAACGCGCTGGCGCTGGCCAGCAGGGTGACCCCGCCCCACACCGCCACGGGCGGGACGCCCTGGGCCAGCAGGGCGACCATGGCCGCGACGCCGTAGCCCAGCGGCTGGCTCCAGCAGAAGGCGACCCACACCCGCTCCCAGCGCGGGGCCGGGCGGCCCTTGTCGCGCCGGCGGGCCAGCCAGATGGCGACGCCGCTGGCGGTCACCGCAGTCAGGCCCAGGCCCAGCAGGAAGTAGGCGACCTTGACCGGCCAGCCGCCGAACCAGCCGAAGTGCAGCGGGGTCAGGCTGGCATAGATGGCCATGCCGACATTGCCGCTCTCGAAGCCGGCCTCGCCCAGCACCCTGGCGTTCCCGTCGACGATGAACATCTCGCCGCGCGACAGCTTGCCGGGCGTGACGCGGTTGATGCTCATGTGCTGGCCGGTCTCGCCGGGATGCTCGACGAAGATGTAGTTGAAGCCGGCCTCTGGATGCCTGGCCTGAAGGACGGAAAGGCCCTTGGCCACGTCGACCACCGGGGCCGGGCGCGGGTCGTCGGCCACGGCCGGGCCGCTGAACAGGGCGAACACCTTCTCGCGATTGCCGTCGAACACCACCATGGCCAGCACGCCGACGATCAGGACGCTAAGGCCCAGGAACGCGCCGGTCAGCGACACCACGACATGGAAGGGCAGGCCCCACACCGAGATGCGGTTGTGCAGGTCGGCTTCCTGCAGGCGCTTTGAGCCGCCCCAGCGGAAGGCAAAGGCGTCCTTGAACACCCGCGGATGCGACAGCACGCCCGAGACCAGCGACGACAGCAAGGCAACGCCCGTCAGGCCGACCAGGAAGAAGCCCCAGCTGCCGGGCAGGTGCAGGGCGGTGTGAAGCTTGGCCTGGAACTCGCTGAAGGGCGTGCGCTGCTCGGCGACGATCTTGCCCGAGGCGTCGGCGAACCAGGTGTGCTCACCGCCCTTGGCGTCGTCGCCGTGCACCGACAGGCGCGGCACGGCGGGCTCGGGCATGCGGATGAAGAGGTCGTGGGCCTTGGGGTTCTTGGCCAGCACCTCGTCGAAGGCCGCGCCGACGGCGGCGGGCGTCACGCTGTGCAGCACCGGAGCGGTCGGCTGCTCCCAGCGATTGAACTCGTTGGTGAACACCGCCACCGCGCCCGAGAAGCAGACGAGGTAGATCAGGGCGGCGAACGCCAGGCCCAGGGCCGAGTGGCCCGCCAGCATGGCGCGCACGAAGGGGGCAGGGATCTTCGGCCAGATCGGCTTGCCGGGTTTGGGTTTTTGTTGCGGGGCGTGCATCAGAGGGAGCCCTTCAGGAACACGGCGCCGAAGCCGGCGACGGTGACGCCGACCAGCACGGCCAGGGCGCGCAGGATCTTGTCGTCAGACAGGGTCCAGGCCATGCCGCCGGCCCACAGGAACGGCACCAGCATGCCGCCGATGATCAGGCGGGTCTTGACCTCGGCCGGGAAGCAGACGGCGACCGCCAGGCCCACGGCCATGGCGGCGGCTCCGCCCAGAGGTCCGGCGAGAAAGCCGCGCAGCCAGCCGCGCCAGGCTACGCGTCGGCGGTCGGACGGCTCCAGGGCCAGCTCGCGCGGCGCCTTGCGCCTAGCCTCGCGCAGCTCGATCCCGGCGGCCACCAGCGCCAGGGCGACGGTGGAGGCCAGCGCCAGCACGATCGAGGGCCCCCGCGCCGCGCCCAGGAACGGTACGGAGACCGCGATGGCGATCGCCAGCAGCGCCCAGCCGCCGACGATCAGCCAGGGCCGCCGCGCATCGGCGTGGGTCCAGGCGCGCCGCAGCAGCAGCGCGCCGCCCAGGGCCAATGGGGCCAGAGCCAGACCGCCCAATCCCACCATGGGCCCGATCACCAGCGCGCCTCCAGGCTGACGCCCAGCACGCGCGGCTCGCCCAGCAGGGCCACGGCGAAGTCGGGGCGGCTGTACTGGCTGTACTTCTCGTTCAGCAGGTTCTTGCCGAACACGTAGGCGCCCCAGCGATCGCTCTCGTAGCCGAAGCGGCCGTTGACCAGGGTGCGGGCGTCGGCGATCCGGCCGTCCTGCGCGCTGCCGGCCTCGGTGAAGGCCTTGGCGCGGTAGCTGGCGTTGAGGTTGGCGACTAGGCCGTTGTCCCAGCGGTAGTCGCCGCCGACCGCGAAGGTCCAGTGCGGCGCGTAGGGGAACTCCGAGCCCGACAGGTTGCGGGTGTCGGTGCCGGTCTGGACGTTGAACTCGTCGAACTCGGTCTTGGTGTGGCCCAGCGACGCCCACCAGCTGGCGTTGCGCGTGACGCGCTGGGCCAGTTCCAGCTCGAAGCCGTAGAGGTGCGAGGAGCCGGCGTTCTCGACCTGGTAGTCGTACTGGTTCAGACCGAGGTTCAGCGACACCTGCTGGTCGCTCCAATCCACGTAGTAGGCGTTGGCGTTGGCAGTCAGCCCCCACTGCGGCCAGTAGGTGCGCAGCGAGAACTCGTAGTTCCAGGTGTATTCGGGATCATAGGGCACGACGGTGGCGCGGGCGGTGTTGATCGCCGTGCCGCCCGAGCGGTAGCCGCGCTGGACCACGAAGCTGGCCGAGACGTCGTCGGTGAAGGCGTACCTGGCGCCCAGCTTGGGCAGGAAGGCCTCGAACTCGCGCGTCGTCTCGGGCGAGGGGGCGCCGGCCTGGGCGACCATCGAGCCGACGAACTGGTTCACCAGCACCACGTAGGGCGCATAGGCGCCGAATGCGGCCGGGGTGGGATAGACCCCGGCGAAGCGCGCGGTCTGCACCGAGCTCTGGGTGTTCTTTTCGCGGTCGTAGCGGAAGCCGGCCAGCACGCTGAGCTTGGGCGTCAGGGCGAAGCTGCCATCGGCGAACAGGGCGGTGGTCTCCACCAGTTCCGGCGCGTCCGAGGTGTAGTCGACCGGAATGACGGGCAGGGCGGCGATGTAGAGGTTGGCGAAGGCGTTGGCCTGGGCCAGGGCCTGGGGCTGGGTGATGCCGGGCACGCTGCCCATCAGGGTCGAGGTCAGGACGCTGACCAGGGTGGCGCGCGGGAAGGCCACGTTGGTCAGGCTGGCCGACTTGCGGTCGGCGTCGCGGGTGGCGTGGAAAAGGCCGACCAGGCCTTTGAGCCGCTCGCCCTCGTAGTTCAGGCGCACTTCCTGGCTGGCCGTCTCGATCCGCTCGTTCTGGCCGCCGTAGGACAGGGTCTGCGGCCCCAGGTCGCCGTCATAGCGCTGGATCAGGTCAACCTGGCTCCAGGACGCCACGCCCGACAGGATGAAGCGCTGGCCCAGCTTCTGCTCGACCTCCAGGGTGGCGATGTCGGTGGTGATGTCGCTGGTGTTGGGCGAGTTGGTCGTGGTGACGCGGTGGTCGTAGTAGTCAGGCGTGTCGGTGCGGCTGTAGGTGTAGAGATAGCCCGACTTGCGCTCGTTGTGGCTCATGGTGGCCACGGCCTTGAAGCCCTCGGCCGTCGCCGGCGTCAGCAGCAGCTTGCCGCGGATCATGCGCGTATCGAGGGCGTCGTCGTCGACCTTGCGCGTGGTGTTGTAGATGAAGCCGTCGCTTTGGCGGTCCTCGAAGGCCAGGCGAAAGGCCAGTTGGTCGGCGACGATCGGGCCGCCGCCGGCCAGGGCGACCGAGCGGTCGTCGCCGCTGGCCGAGGTCACGCGGGCCTTGAAGTTCCAGTCGTTGGTCGGGTCGGTGGTGCGCACGATCACCGCGCCGGCCAGGGCGTTGCGGCCCTGAAGCGTCGACTGCGGGCCACGGAACACCTCCACCTGGCCCACGTCCCACATGTCCAGCGGGCCGCCGTACATCGCGCGCTCGGGAACCGCCGCGCCGTCGACATAGACCGTGGCCAGGCCTCCGGAGCCGCCGCCCGAGACGTTGTTGTTGGCCACGCCCCGAATGGTGAAGCCGCTCTTGCCGTAGGTCTCGCTCATGTTCGCGGTCCTGGCGACCACGTCGTAGAAGTCGCGGATCTGCTCGCGCTCGATGGTGCGGGCGGTGGTCACGGCCACGCTGGTGACGGTGTCCTGGATGCTGCGGCTGGTCTTTTCACCGGTGACAACCACCTGGTCGACCTGCGTCGGCGCTTCCGGCGCCGTGGCGACCGGAGCCTCGGCCCATGCCGCGCCGCCCAGCACCGCCCAAACGCCGACGGCGCTCGCCATCATCAACCGCGACTTCATGCATTCCCCCGTTATTTAAGAACGGGTCGCAGCTAACGGGGGTTTAATTGCGAGTCAAACGCAAACTCATTCGCAGGATTAATCGCGAGGCGAGCGCTTGCGCGATGGTTGAAGTCTTTGGGTCGGCTTGAATTGGTGATCTCTCAGTGTTGTGCAATCTAGGGTGTTGGCGCGAGGGCGGGGCATGGGTGTCGGCAAGGCGTTGGCGATCGGGACAGGGGTCGCGCTCGGCGCGGCGGCGACCTCGATGGTCGCGCTGGGTCTGTGGCTGCACGATCCCATCGATACGCCCGAGCACGTCGCCCGCGAATGCCAGGTCGTGGCCGCGATCGAGGCCTACCGCCTTGGCCGCTTCGACGAGGCCTGGGCCGCCGAGCCGATGGAAATCCGCCGCGCCGAGGCTGTGGAGGGCGTTCCCTCGCGCTGGCGGGCGGTTGGCGACACGCCGTTGAAGCTGCGGCTGGTGGGGTGGGCGCTGAACTGGGCCAAGCCGCGCCAGGCCGTCCCTATCGACTGCGACGCGGTGCTGGACGCCGCCGGCGTTCCCAAGGCGGTCGGCAATGGCATGAGTTTGCCGGTCGAGAGGCTGCACAGCTTCGATCGCACCCGTTACAGCCGCGCCGTGTTCTTCCCGGGCGGGCGATATGCGTTGATCTCCCACACCCATTGCGGCGAGAGGCGACGGGCGAGCTTTGACAACGGCTGGGACTACGATACCGACACCGACCTCTGGCGTTTCGACGGCAAGGCCTGGCGTCCGGCCGAGCAGCGCTCGGTGCTCGCGAACTACAACAGCCCGGCTTACAAGTACCCAGCCCGGTGCTTCAGCCCGGGCTATGGGGGATAGCGGTTCCGGCTGCCTTGGCCGCGTCGTAGGCGGCCCATTCCTCTTCCATCTGCCGCTGCCAGCGGGCGCGCAGCACGGCGGGGCGCTGGCCGTGGCGGTCGTCGAGGAACTCGGCGGCCACCACCCGGTCGGTGCGGAAGTTGCGGAAGTCGTCGCGCAGCTCGCACCAGGCGATCAGCATGCGGGTAGTGGCCATGTAGCCGACGGTCACCGGCCAGACGACGCGCTGGCTGACCGCGCCCTTCTCGTCGCGATAGTCCAGCCGGATCTTGCGGCCGGCGTGGATCCAGGCCCGGGTCTGGGCCATGTCGATGCCGTCGGGAGCGGGGTTCCAGGGCGCGGGCGCGCGGGTGGCCGGCTCCAGCACGTAGGGGCGCAGGTTGTCGGGCACGGCGGCGGCGATCTTTGCGATGAGGTCGCGGGCGGCGGTGGCCAGGGCGGGATCGCCCCGGCCGGCCACCCATTGGGCGCCCAGCACGGCGGCTTCGATCTCGTCCGGCGTCAGCATCAGGGGCGGCATGTCGTATCCGGCCTCCAGCACGTAGCCGACGCCCGCCTCGCCGCGGATGGGCGCCCTCTGACCGACCAATGCGGCGATGTCGCGATAGACGCTGCGCTTGGAGGTCTCCAGTTCGGCCGCGATGGCGTCGGCGGTGACCGGCGCACGGCTGCGGCGAAGGATCTGGATGATCTGGAATAGGCGTTCAGCGCGTCTCATGGGTCTCACTGTGCCGGATCGTTGCTGACAGCATGCTGGCAGCAGGGTGGCGGCAGTCTGTCCCCATCGCAATACTGCACGAGAGGGACCTCGAGATGATCACGCTCTACGCCGCCGGCCCGGCCTACGGCCTGCCTGAGGGAAGCCCCTACGTCACCAAGACCGAGATCCACCTGATGATGGCGGGCCTGGATCACCAGAAGGTCCCCGCCCATCCGGAGACCTCGCCCAAGGGCCAGCTGCCCTGGATCGACGACGACGGCGTCAAGGTCGCCGACTCCACCTTCATCCGCGCCTATCTCGAGCGCAGCTACGGCGTCGACCTGGATGCGAGCCTCTCCCGCGTCGAGCGCGCCCAGGCCTGGGCGATCGAGCGGATGGTCGAGAACCAGCTGGGCTGGGCCAACTGTTATTTCCGCTTCTTCGACTTCGACAATTTCGAGAAGGGGCCGGCCCGCTGGTTCGACGGCGCGCCCGAGGCCATGCGCCAGGACCTGAAGGCGGGGCTGCTCGACACCGTCGAGGCCAATCTGAAGGCCGTCGGCATTGGTCGGCACTCGCCCGACGAGATCGTCGAGCTGGCGTCCTGGTCGCTGACCGCGCTCTCGGAGATGCTGGGCGACAAGGCCTTCATGATGGGCGAGCGGCCGACCAGCGTCGACGCCATCGTCTTCGCCATGCTGGCCCAAATCCTGACGCCGTTCTTCGACTCGCCGATCCGTCGCCGGGCCGAGGGGTTCTGCAACCTCGTGGCCTATGCCGAGCGGATGCTGGCGACCTTCTATCCGGCTTTCGCGCCGGAGGTCCGCTCCGAGACCCTGAAGGCGGCCTGACTACGCAGCCTTCCGGACGTTGTGCCAAGGCCGTCCATCCTGTAGATGCGACGCATTCTTATGAGTGTCGCGGAATCCATAGGCGTGAGACGGCCCCGGTCGGGCCGGCGGGGCGGGGACAAGGTCCTCGCCGCCGGCGTGTCGGTCGGGCTGCATGCGGCCGTCATCGCCGGGCTGGTCGGTTTCGTCCGCGCCATGCCGGGCCTGGCCGAGCCGCCGGCCATGGAGGCCTCGCTGTTCGAGGCCATGACCCCCAGTCCCGAGCCTTCGCCGTCCAAGGCCTCGGACGAGCGGCGCGAGCAGGCCGTGCCCCATGAGGCCCGGATGGCCTCGCCGATCCGGCCGCGGCCGGTTTCCATCCCCGCGCCCGATCCGCTGATCGCCGCCCCGCAGGTCGCGCCACAGCCGGTCGAGACCCGCTCGACCTCGACAGCGACCCCCGTGGCGGTCGCCGCTTCGGCCGCCTCGGCCCCGGCCGGCGGCGGCGCGCCGGTGCAGGTGCGCGGCGAGTCCGCCAAGACCCACGATCCCTACGCCGCCCAGGTGCTGTCGTGGATCGAGGCCCGCAAGGTGATGCCGGAGGGCCTCAAGCGCCGCCGCACCCAGGGCGTCGTCGTCGTGGCCTTCACCCTCGACCGCTTCGGCCGGATGTCGCGAGCTGTGATCGTCGAGAGCAGCGGCGACCGCGCGCTGGACGCCGCCGCCATGGACCTGCTGTCGGCCGCCGCCCCGTTCCCCAAGGCCCCCCGCGACTCCGACTGGAACCGCCGCCGCTTCGAGACCCCGATCGCGTACGCGGTGAAGGGGTAGGGGCAAGTTCCTCCCCCGTCAGGGGGAGCGTCTTGCGGAGGGCCGGAGGGGGTCGCCTACAGCGTCTCCAAGAACGCCACCAGCGCCGCCTTCTCCTCGCGCGTCAGGCCGAGCGGCTTGAGCAGCGAGGTCGTGGTCGGGAAAAGGCGGTCGCCGGCCTGTTCGGGCTTGGGCCGGGGGCGGGCGCCGCCCTCGTTGTAGAAGTTCACCGTGCCTTCCAGCGTGGGGAAGATGCCGTTGTGCATGTAGGGGCCGGTCTTGGAGATCCCGCGCAGCGACGGCGTCAGGAACGCGCCGACGTCGGCGGGGTCGCCGCTGACCTCGTAGCGGCCCAGGTCCTGCAGCTTGCGGCCATAGAAGCTGAGGCCGATGTTGTGGAACTTGCCGTCCGACAGCAGCGGGCCGTTGTGGCAGTTCACGCAGCCGGCCTTGCCCTGGAACAGCTCCAGCCCTTGCAGCTCCTGGTCGGTCAGCACTCGCCCGCCCAGCGACAGCGCCCGGTCCCACTTGCTGCTGCGCGGCTTGAGGGTGCGCTGGTAGGCGCCCAGGGCCTTGGCGGCGTCCTGCATCGTCGGGCGCTTGGCGCCGAACACGGCCTGGAAATCCTTGCGGTAGTCGGGATCGGCGGCCAGGCGCCGTTCGATCTCGCGCGGGTCGCCGGCCATCTCCTTGTGGTCGACCACGGGGCCCAGGGCCTGGGTCTCCAGGCTGCCGGCGCGGCCGTCCCAGAACAGCGGCGTGCGCCAGGCCACGACGCTCAAGGTGGGGGCGTTGCGGCGGCCGCGCTGGCGGTCGTGGCCGAACGAGGTCTTCACCCCGTCGCCGAAGGCCAGTTCGGGATTGTGGCAAGAGGCGCAGGCGATCTGGCCCGAGCCCGAGAGCTTGGGATCGTCGAACAGCTTGCGGCCCAGCGCGATCTTCTCCGGCGTCTGCGGATTGTCGGCCGGGACGGCGGGGGCGGGCAGGGCGCCGAACGGCGTGAAGCTGGCCCCCGGCAGCAGGGTGGGGGCGGGCCAGCTGTCGGGCTTGCCCGCGAAGGCGGCGCGGCGAAGCGCCGTCGGGTCGGGCGCCGGCGCCAGCCCGATCAGGGCAGACGCCGTTCCCAGCAAAAGAAGGAGATTCGCCGCGCGCTTCATGGCTTAGAACTTGTAGCTCATGCCCACCCAGAACGACTGGCCCATGCGGTAGGGCTTGCTGGTCGAGGCGGCGGTGACCGTCTGGGGCAGGGTGTCGAGCAGGTTGGTGATCCGCAGGTCGAGGCGCGCCTCGCCATAGGCGGTCTTGGCCACCAGGGCCGAGACGTTGGCGTTGAACGTCGTCTGCGACTTGTAGCGGACCACGTCCCACACCGCGTAGCGCACGCCGCTGACGGTCTGGTAGGTTCCCAGGTCCTCGATCTGGTCGTAGCCCGAGCGCCAGCGGGCGTTGAGGTTGGTCCGCACGCGGCCCTTCCACCAGTCGGCGCTCCAGTCGCCGTTGATCAGCCCCGGCGCGGCGTAGTTCAGGCGCTGGTTCTCGGCGATCACGCCCGTCAGGGTGCGGACCTCGCCCTTGTAGTAGATCAGCTCGTCGCCGTACTCGGTCTCGTCCGACGGATCCTCGTAGTAGCTGTCGCTGAGGTTGTCCTCGGTCTTCGACCACGAGCCGTTCAGCGAGACGGTGTGACGCCCGAAGCCACGGCTCCATTCGGCAGACAGGCCGCGGAACGAGGTCTCGCCGGCGTTGCCCAGGCTGGTGGTGTTGTAGGTGTAGGTCTGGCCGTTGGTCTCGCGGATGTACTGGTTCACCGTGACGACGCCGGCGGTGAACTGGTCGCGGCTCTCGCGGGCCACGCCCTTGATCCGGGCGACGCCGCCGAAGATCGGCTTGGCCAGGGCGAAGGTCAGTTCGTCGGAGTAGGGCGTCTTGACGCCGGTGCCCGCGACGCCGGCCGTGACGGTGTGGGTGTTGAGCGTCCAGGCGCCGGCCACCAGTTGGCCGTTCACCGTCGAGGTGGTGCGGCGATAGACCCTGGTGCCCGGGTACTGCGACTTGATCGCGTAACCCAGGAAGTCGCGCGAGTAGTAGCGGTTGGCGCCGACCGTGGCGGTGACCTCCCACGGCAGTTCGTAGACCACCGACAGACGGGGGGCGAAGCTGTGGTTGGCCAGCAGGCTCTCATGGTCGTAGCGCAGGCCGCCGCGCACCGTCAGCGGGCCCCGGCTGACTTCGTACTCGGCGAAGGCCGACACCGAGTCCAGGCTGACCTGGGCGTCGTAGGCCTGGTAGTAGATGGCGCTGAGCAGGACGATGTCGCCCTCCTTGCAGGCCACGTCGCCCGCCGCGCAGGTGACGCGGCTGCTGACCGTGCCCTGGCTGTAGGCGTAATTGTCCTCGGGGCGGGTCTTGCGGGCCTCGACATGGCCGTAGTCGGCGCCCAGGCGCAGGTCGCCGCCCATGAACGGCTGGCTCCAGCGGGCCTGCAGGCCGATGTCTTCCTGCCATTGGTCGAGGTCGCCGAAGCTGCCTTCGGTGCAGTTGGTGCTGGAGCACCAGTCGGCGTAGTTCGAGGCCGACGACCACGAGAAGTTTGGGTCCGGCGCCTCGCGGCCGCTTTTGGCCTTGGCGTAGGTGGCGGCCAGCGTCCAGTTGGCCTGGTCGCGCTTGCCGGCCAGCTCCAGCTTGCCGGTCAGGCCGCCGCCCTGCTGGGTCATGACTGCGTTGCGGGCGTTGTCGGCCGAGTTCTGGCTGGTGTAGGGGCTGTAGGCCAGTTGGCCGCGCAGCACGAGATCCGGCGCGAGGTCGACCTCGACCTTGGCCAGGGCGTTGGTGCTGCGGCTCTTCAGCCCGAACGCGCCGCCGCCGTAGTTGGCGGCGCGGTAGTAGGTCATCTCGGTTTCCTGCCGGCCGGCGCCGAGCAGGACGCGGACCTTCTCGTTGATCGGCAGGTCGACCGTCGCGTTGACCTTGCACTTTTCGTAGTTGGGATGCTCCGGCTTGACGCCGCCCAGGGCGGCCAGGGTCTTCGCCGGGATCTTGAACGAGGTCATGCTGTCGTTGGTGCAGCCGACCGTCAGCGTGCCGCCGAACACGTGCGACGGCTGGCGGGTCTCGACCTGGACCACGCCGCCGGTGAAACCGCCGTACTGGGCCGAGACATTGCTGTCGCGCACCGTCAGGCTCTCGATCAGGTTGGTGTCGAGCCAGATCGACTGAGCGCTGCCGCCGCCGGTCTCGTTGTAGTTCTGCAGGTTGGTGCCGCCCAGATTGACGACGTCCAGGCGGCTGTTCACGCCGATCCCGTCGATCGAGAAGTAGTTGTCGTAGAACTGGCCGCCGGAGATCGAGATGTTGGCCGGACGCTGGTCCTGGATGCTTTCCTGCGTGGCCACCCCCTGGTTGGAGTCGAAGTTGGCGTAGGGCAGGATCTTCAGGGTCTCGATGACGTCGCCATTGCCGGGCGTGCGGTCTTCGAGGGCGCGGCGGCTGATCTTCGAGGTGCCCGAGTCGACCGGATCGGCGGCCTGGTAGGCGGCGGCGGGCGGAGCGGCGGCGGTCGCCTCGATGCTGACTTTCGGTAGGCGCTCGGCTTTTTCGTCCTGGCTCCAGGCCTGGCCGGCCGCGCCCAAGGCCACGGCCATCGCCGCGGTCGTCATCATCGCTCGCTTCATCTACTCGCCCCGTACCAACGCTCGTGCGTATCAATCGCAATAAGGGCGGGGGTCTTAGGCGCGTTGAGATCGACTCGCAACTACGGGATGGCCGCAGCCGGCAAAAAATGGGCGGAATTTTGGTGCGCAGGGCGGGATGGCCCGCGGCAAGGGATTACCGCTACTTGCGGCGGTCCTTAAGCTCTTCCAGGAAGCGATATTCCAGGGCCCGTTCGAATTCGCTGGCCGGGACGAAGCGGCGCTTCATCGACAAGCCGGGAAAGCCGGCCTCGTCCGGTTTCTCGGCCTTGGCTTTGCCGGGCCTGAGGCGGGGACCCCGATGGAGCGGGCTCAACGGCTGGGCGGCGGGCAGTTCGGCGGCGTCGCCCGACGCCAGGTGCTCGGCGGCCTCGACCGGGCTGACCACGCCGTCGCCGTCGCGGTCGGCCAGGTTCAGCACCAGCCTTTGCGGCGCCAAGGGCGTCGGCGTCTGGGCCATGGCAGGGGCGGTCAGCAGCAGGGGCAGGGCGAGGGCGGCGAGGCGGATCATGGCGCGTCTCCACGAGAGACTTGAGCGTGCCTCACGCAGCGTCGCCATGCAACCCGGGCGAGAGCCTCAGTAGTCGTCCTCGTCGTCCAGGTCGAACGGCAGCTCGTCCTGGTCGCCCTTGGCGTCGCGGGCGGCCTTGGACACCGGCTTGTAGGGACGCTCGGGCGGCAGGTAGGCGGGCTCGTCGGTGGTGTCGCCGTCGTCAGCCCAGGCCTGGATGGGGGCGTCCGGGTCGGACCAGGGCGGATCGGCGGCCTCTGGGCCGTCGTCGATCTCCTCGAACAGGGGGGCGGTGGCGACGGCCGCGGCGGCGCCGGCGGCTCCCGCCGTCACCGCCTCGCGGGCCGAGCGATAGGGCTTGGGCTTGTCGGCCGGCATGGCCGGTTCGGGGCGGCGGGCGATCTCGGGCTCGCCGGCCTTGGCGGCGGCCGGCGAGGCGCCGCGCGGGGCCAGCGGCCGGCGCACGATCGCCTCGGCCCTGGCCAGCCAGCGGTTGGCCTCCTGGATCGCCAGGGCGGGCGAGCGGCTCTGGCGCTGCTGCTCGTCGCCCTCCAGCCACAGGTCCAGCTCGAAGTCGGGATGGCGCGGATCGTCGAAGATCAGCCGCAGGCAGACGCGGGCGGCCTGCTGCACGATCTGGTCGATGGCCCGGCGCTGCTCGCCGCGGAAGACGCGGCCCACGACCTGGTTGTCGACCGACAGTTCGGCGCCCATCAGTTCGTCGATGCGATAGAGCAGGCACCAGGTCCCGCTGTCCCAGGCCACGGCGGCGGTGTTGGTGTCGAACGAGAAGCCCACGCCCTTGCCGCGGCCGCGGGCGATGATCACGGTCTCCGGCTCGCCCTTGAGCACGTGGCGCAGGGCGCGGCGGATGCGACGCTCTTCGTCCATGAACCAGATGGCCGCGCTGCCCATGAAGGTGACGGCCGACCCGGCGATGGCGACAAGCAACAGGAGGCGCCAGAACTCGCTCATGGCGCGGAGGCTAGCGGCGTTCGCGGATTCGCGACAGAGGCGCCGGCTACCGGCCGCGCTGCGTGCTTACAGCGCCAGGGTCGCCACCACCGGCACGTGGTCCGACGGCTTTTCCTTGTCGCGCTCGTCGCGGTGGATCTTCACCTCGGCCAGCTTGTCGGCCGCCTGGGGCGACAGCAGCAGGTGGTCGATGCGGATGCCCAGGTTCCGCGGCCAGGCGCCGGCCTGATAGTCCCAGAAGGTGTAGCCGCCGGGGGCTCCGTCGGCTTGCATGTAGGCGTCGGTGAAGCCCAGGTTCTTGAGCGCCCGGAAGGCCGCTCGGCTCTCGGGCTGGAACAGGGCGTCGCCCAGCCAGGCTTCGGGATTGGCCACGTCCTCGACCTCGGGGATGACGTTGTAGTCGCCCGCTATGACCAGGGGCTCTTCAAAGGCCAGCAAGCCCTTGGCGTGCTCGTGCAGGCGACGCATCCACGACAGCTTGTAGGCGAACTTCTCGGTGCCGATCGGATTGCCGTTGGGCAGGTAGATGCCGATCACCCGCACCGGCTTGGGACCCGAGATCACCGCCTCGACATAGCGCGCCTGCTCGTCCTCGGCGTCGCCTTCCAGGAGGGGCAGGCCCTTGCGGACGTCCTCGACCGGATGCTTCGAGAGCAGGGCCACGCCGTTGTAGGTCTTCTGGCCGTGCACGACGACGTTGTAGCCGAGGCGTTCGAACGCCTCGGCCGGGAACTTCTCGTCGACGCACTTGATCTCCTGCAGCACGGCGACATCGGGCGCCTCGGCCTCGAACCAGGCCAGGACGTTGTCCAGGCGGGCGTTGACCGAATTGACGTTCCAGGTGGCGATGCGCATGGCGGGCTCCGATAGGCGGGCGGAGGCTAGGGGGCGGCGGCCGCGCGCTCAAGCCATGCAGGCGAGATTTCAGGGGATAGGGAGGGACGCCCCTGGGGCGCCCCTCCGTCCAGGCGTCCTAAGCCTTGCGCGCCTGGCGACCTGCGCGGACGGCTTGCGCCAGGTCTTCGAGCATGCGCACCGACGTATCCCAGTCGACGCAGGCGTCGGTGACCGATTGGCCGTAGGTCAGGGGCTGGCCGGGAACGATGTCCTGGCGGCCGGCCACCAGGTTGCTCTCGATCATCACGCCCATGATCGGCGAGGTTCCGGTCGCCACCTGGGCGGCGATGTCGGCGACCACGGCCGGCTGGTTCTCGTGGTTCTTGCCGCTGTTGGCGTGGCTGGCGTCGACCATCAGGCGCGGCGGCTGGCCGGCCTTGGTCAGGGCCTGCGCCGCCGCCGCGACGCTGGCGGCGTCGTAGTTGGGGGTCTTGCCGCCGCGCAGCACCACGTGGCTGTCGGCGTTGCCGGTGGTGGTGGCGATGGCGGCGCGGCCTTCCTTGGTCACGGCCAGGAAATGGTGCGGCTGGGCGGCGGCGGTGACCGCGTCGACCGCGACCTTCACGTCGCCGTTGGTGCCGTTCTTGAAGCCGACCGGGCACGACAGCCCCGAGGCCATCTCGCGGTGGATCTGGCTTTCGGTGGTGCGGGCGCCGATCGCGCCCCAGGCCACCAGGTCGGCGATGTACTGCGGGGTGGTGACGTCCAGGAACTCGCAGGCCGCCGGCAGGCCCTGGGCGGAGACGTCGAGCAGCACCCGGCGCGCCAGGCGCAGGCCTTCATTGATGTGGAAGCCGCCGTCCAGGCCCGGGTCGTTGATCAGGCCCTTCCAGCCCACCGTCGTGCGCGGCTTTTCGAAGTAGACGCGCATGATCACTTCCAGCTCGCAGGCATGGCGCTCGCGTTCGGCGGCCAGGCGGCTGGCGTAGTCGATGGCGGCCTTGGGGTCGTGGATCGAGCAGGGGCCGATCACCACCACCAAGCGGTCGTCGCGGCCGTGCAGGATCTCATGGACGGCCTGACGCGAGCCTTCGACGAGCTCGGCCGTCGTCGAGGTGGCCGGCGCTTCGCCGATCACCTGGGCGGGCGGGCTGAGGGTCTGGAGTTTCTGGATGCGCAGGTCGTCGGTGGGGACGGGCAGCGAGACGAGGTTGGCGGCGGTCGAGGATGGCATGGCGTGCTCCGGAAAATTCGCGGGGTCCGGCGGCCATCAAAAAAGCCGCCCGGGGAACCCCTGGCGGCTGGTGAAAGGCGTTTTTGGCGGCCTGATCTCAGGCCAAACGATCCCCTCCCGGCGCCAGAGGCGTCGGATAGCTAAAGTACCAAAACAGCTGTTGGCTGGCGGCGAGGATCATGGCGGGAACCGTAGAGCCTAGTTTGGCGCGTGTCACGCCATAAACTTGAGAGGGGCGGGAAGGGGCGTCAGATCGAGAAGCTGACGCCGCAGCCGCAGCTGGACTTGGCGTTGGGGTTCCTGACCCGGAACTCGGCGCCGGCCAGTTCGTCGACGAAATCGATCTCCGAACCCTTGAGCAGGGCCAGCGACACGACGTCGACCAGGGCCGAGGCGCCGTCGCGCTCGATCTTCAGGTCGTCGGCTTCTGCGGCCTCGACCAGGTCGAACCGGTACTGAAAGCCCGAGCAGCCGCCGCCGTCGACCGCGACGCGGAGCATGACTTCGCGACCTTCGGCCTCCGAGAGGGCGTGCAGGCGGCGGGCGGCGTTGGAAGAAAGCGTAACGGTGATGTCGGTCATGGCTGTGGAAACTTGATCTATCGCATATATGAGGGCGACCGCGCCCCGGGAAAAGGGGCGATCAGCAAAGGCCGCTCATGTCGACGTCTCCGTTCGCCGTCCCCCGCGCCCCCTACGCCGAAGATCCGGCCAAGTCACGCGGCCGGCGCTATCAGGAAGACGAGAGCCGCACCCGCACCCCGTTCGCCCGCGATCGCGACCGCATCATCCACACCTCGGCCTTCCGCCGGCTGAAGGAAAAGACCCAGGTCTTCGTCGCCCACGAGGGCGACCAGTTCCGCACCCGCCTGACCCACTCGCTGGAAGTGGCCCAGATCGCCCGCTCGCTGGCCACGGCCCTGGGGCTGGACGCCGACCTGGCCGAGACCATCGCCCTGGCCCATGACCTGGGCCACCCGCCGTTCGGCCACGCCGGCGAGGACGAGCTGGAGCTGCAGACCAAGGAGTTCGGCGGCTTCGACCACAACGTCCAGACCTTCCGGGTCGTGACCGAGCTGGAACACCGCTATCCCGACTTCGTCGGCCTGAACCTGACCTGGGAGACCTTGGAAGGGGTCATCAAGCACAACGGCCCGGTGATCCATAAGCTGGGTCAGCCGTCGTGGAAGGCGATCTCCAAGTACGACGGCGAATACGGCCTCAAGCTCGACACCTGGGCTTCGGCCGAGGCGCAGGTGGCGGCCTTGTCGGACGACATCGCCTACAACAACCACGACATCGACGACGGGGTGGAGGCGGGGCTCTTCACGCTGGACGAACTGATGGACGTGCCGCTGATCGGCCCGATCCTGGCGGCCGTGCGCAGCGAGCGTCCCGAACTCGACGCCCGCATCACCCGCCTGGAAGCCGTTCGCCGGATGATCGGTGCCATGGTCGACGACGTGATGGGCGAGACCCTGCAGCGCGCCGCGATCACCGGCGTCGCCTCGGCCGACGAGGTGCGGGCCCTGCCGCACGCCCTGGTGTCGTTCTCGTCCGACATGCTGGAAGACCTGGCCCGCCTGCGCGAGTTCCTGCACGCCCGGATGTACCGCCACTGGCGCGTGAACCGCACCCGCAGCCAGGCGCGCCGCATTCTGGCCGAGATGTTCACGCTGTTCTTGGCCGAACCCGAGGTGCTGCCTTCGGAATGGTTCGCCAAGTCGCAGAACCGCGACCAAGCCGGAAGGGCTCGCGTGGTGTGCGACTACATCGCCGGCATGACCGACCGCTTCGCCATCGAGGAACACCGCAAGCTGTTCCACCTGGATGTGTGGAGCTGACGGGGCGAGCGCCGGGCGACGCACGACCGTCGAGGGTGCGACAGTTCTGAACGGGCATCGGGTCCAGTAGAGTAGGGACTTGCGCGCGTGATTCGCACATGGTGAACGCGCGCCGGAATTCTGGAGCCTTTTTCGATGTCCGACCCGCACCGCGGCGCCTATGCGCCGCCCACCGATGCGCCGCTTTCGTTCGATGCGCGCCAGCCGGTGCGCGGGTCGCGGCCCTTGCCGCTGACCCTGATCATCAGCGCGGTGGTGCTGGGCACGCTGCTGGTGGCGGTGTTCCTGATCTATCGCAACGGCGTGCGCGGCCCCAACGACGCCCCGCGCACCGTCGGCGAGCCGGTCGCCGAGATCAAGGCCGCCCCGGCGCCTGACCAGAACAAGCCCGACGAGGCCGCCGGCCTGCAGATCTACAGCCACGAGAACCCGACGGCCTCGCCGACCTACGCCGCGCCGCCGGAAGAGCCGATGGCCCGTCCGACCGCGCCGCCGCCGGCCGCTCCGGTGCAGAGCGCCAGCCTGCCGCCGGCCAAGCCCGCCGCCACGGCGCCCTCCGCGCCTGTCGCCGCTCCGCCGGTCGCCAAGCCGGCCGCAAAGCCCGCCCCGGCCCCCAGCATCGAGAGCCTGGCCACCGCCGCCGTCGCTCCGCCGAAGCCGGCCGTCGCCGCGCCCAAGCCCGCGGCCGCCGCCTCGGGTCCGGCCAGCGTCCAGATCGGCGCCCTGTCCTCGACCGCCCTGGCTGACAAGGCGTGGAACGACGCCGCCCGCATCGCGCCGGGCCTGGCCGCCGGCAAGGGCAAGAAGGTCGAGGCGATCGACAAGAACGGCTCCACCCTCTACCGCACCTCGGTCACGGGCTTCTCCAGCCGCGCCGACGCCAAGGCGTTCTGCGACGCCCTGAGCGCCGCCGGCAAATCCTGCTTCGTGAAGTAGGCGAGGGGGCCCATGAGCACGTCGTCCGCCGCCATCCTCGGCTGCGCCGGGACCGTCCTGTCGGCGGAAGAGGCCGCCTTCTTCCGCGACGTGAAGCCGTGGGGCTTCATCCTCTTCAAGCGCAACATCGAGACGCCCGACCAGGTGCGCAAGCTGACCTCGGCGCTGCGCGAGACCATCGGGCGGCCTGATGCACCGATCCTGATCGACCAGGAGGGGGGCCGCGTCGCCCGCCTTGGCCCCCCCCACTGGGGGAAGTATCCGCCGGGCCGGGCTTATGGCGAGCTGGTCGCCAACGACCCGCTGGTCGCGCGCGAGATCACCCGCCTGGGCGCCCGCCTGATCGCCCACGACCTGACCTCGCTGGGGATCAACGTCGACTGCGTGCCCGTGCTCGACGTGCCCGACCCCAAGGGCCACGAGATCATCGGCGACCGCGCCTATGGCGACACGCCGCAGCAGGTGGCCACGCTGGGCCGCGCCGCCGCCGAGGGCCTGCTGGCCGGCGGCGTGCTGCCGATCATCAAGCACATCCCCGGCCACGGTCGCGCCATGGCCGACAGCCATCTTGAGCTGCCGGTGGTGAAGGTCAAGCTGGCGGAGCTGGACGAACGCGACTTCGCCCCGTTCCGGGTGCTGTCGGACATGCCGATGGCGATGACCGCCCACGTCGTCTACACGGCCATCGATCGCCGCCGCCCCGCCACCACCTCGAAGAAGGCCATCAAGCAGATCATTCGGGGCTCGCTGGGCTTTGACGGCCTGCTGATGAGCGACGACCTGTCGATGAAGGCGCTGTCGGGCGACTTCAAGCAGCGCGCCAAGGACAGCCTGTCGGCCGGCTGCGACGTCGTCCTGCACTGCAACGGCGACATGGACGAGATGAAGGCCGTGATGGCCGGCGTCGGCAAGATGTCCAAGGAGGCCCGCCGCCGGGCCCAGGCCGTCATGGGCCGCCTGGTCAAGGTTCCCGAGCCGCTCGACGTGGTCGAGGCCCGGGGCCGCTTCGACGCCGCCTTCGACGGCCGGTACGCCGGGTGAGCACGGGCTTTCAGCCCACATTCGACTTCGCGGCCGCCCGTGAGGCGGCCGAAGACGGCGCGGCCCTGGTCATCGACATCGATGGCTACGAAGGGCCGCTGCACGTCCTCCTGGCCCTGGCCCGCAATCAGAAGGTCGACCTGCTCCAGCTGTCGATCACCCGCCTGGCCGAGCAGTACCTGGCCTTCGTTCAGCAGGCCCGCCGCGTGCGCTTCTCGCTGGCCGCCGACTATCTGGTCATGGCCGCCTGGCTGGCCTACCTGAAATCGCGCCTGCTGCTGCCCAAGCCCGAGCGGCCCAAGGCCGAGGAGCCGCCGGCCGAGGAGATGGCCGCCCAACTGGCCTTCCGCCTGGCCAAGCTTGACGCCATGCGCAAGTCGGTCGAGGCCCTTAAGGAGCGCCCGCAGCTCAAGCGCGACGTCTTCATGCGCGGCGATCCGGACGCGGTGAAGATCGTCTCGTCCACCCGTTTCGAGGGCGACCTCTACGCCCTGATGAGCGCCTACATCAGCCAGCGAAAGCGCGAGCACGGCCGCCACTACGCCCCGCGTCCGCCCCAGGCCTATCCGCTGGAAGACGCCCGCGACCGCCTGCGCACCTTCCTGCCGCGGATGGAGGAGTGGACGGCGCTGTCCGGCGTGGCTCCCGTCGAGCGCTGGGAGGAAGACCCCGAAGGCCCCACGCCCGCCAGCTATCTGGCCTCGACCCTGTCGGCGAGCCTGGAACTGGCCAAGGAAGGCGCCCTGACCGTCCGCCAGATGGGCGCGTTCGAGGAGATCTACCTGCGCACTCGGACCGATGGCGGGGAGGGGCTGCTGTGATGGACGTGTCTTCCTGGAACCTCCCCCCAAGGGGGAGGCGGCCGCAGGCCGGTGGGGGGACGTTTTCAGCTTCCGTCACGTTTAGCCTGTTTCGCAATCACTCCCCCCACCGATCGCTGCGCGATCGCCTCCCCCATGGGGGGAGGTTCCTCGGCGACCGACCCGCACGATGACCCTCGACCCCATCTTCACCGAACGCTGCATCGAGGCCCTGCTGTTCGCGGCGGCCGAGCCGCTCAGCGTCCAGGATCTGGCCAAGCGCCTGCCCGATGGCGCGGACATCAAGCAAGGCGTCGCCGACCTGCGCCTGACCTGGGCGGGGCGGGGAATCGAGCTGGTCGAGGTGGCCGGGCGCTGGCGCTTCCAGACCGCCGCCGATCTCGCTTTCCTGATGACCGAGGAGCGCGAGGAGCCGCGCCGCCTGTCCAAGGCCGCCCAGGAAACCCTGGCCATCGTCGCCTATCACCAGCCCGTCACCCGGGCCGAGATCGAAGCCGTGCGCGGGGTGCAGGCCAGCCGCGGCACGCTGGACGTGCTGCTGGAACTGGGCCTGATCCGCATGCGTGGCCGCCGCCGCACGCCGGGCCGTCCGGTGACCTTCGGCACCACCGACGCCTTCCTCGAACACTATGGCCTGGCGAATCTGGGCGACCTGCCGGGCGTGGCCGAAATGAAGGCCGCGGGCCTGCTCGACCTCAACCTGCCGCCGGGCTTTTCCGTGCCTGATCCCCTGGCGATGCGCGACGACGAGAACGAGGATCCGCTGGACGAGGGCGAGACCCCGGAATTCGCTCAGGATTTCCTGGGAGAGCTTGAAGGGGGCGACAAGGCATAGCCTGCCTTGGCCGGGGCGCAATCGCCGCATTCCGTTCCGCTTGGCTCTACGCCACGCGGACGCCTATATTATCTGAGACATTGTAACGACACGCCGCAGCGGCTAAAGCGCCGCTGTCGCAAGGAGCACCGCCGTTATGGGTAGCATGAGCTGGATTCACTGGGTGATCGTGATCGCGGTCGTCGCCCTGCTTTTCGGCGGTCGCGGCAAGCTGTCCGGGATCATGGGTGACGCCGCCAAGGGCATCAAGGCGTTCAAGGACGGCCTGAAGGACGACAGCAGCCAGGAAGTGGCCGACAACAAGTCGACCGGCGCCCTGCCGCGCACCGAGGCCGAGAAGGAAGACCTGCGCAAGTCGTAAGGTCTCTGTTCGCCGCGCCTTCGCAAGCGGGGGCGCGGCCCGCGTTTTTCCCACTGCGCGGCCTGGGCCTCCACGCGAGCGCCGGGCCGGTCTGAGGCGGTTGCATGCTTCCTGATATCGGCGGCGCAGAACTTCTGGTCATCGCCGCGGTCGCCCTGATCGTGGTCGGCCCCAAGGACCTGCCTGTTCTCCTGCGCAAGCTGGGCCAGTTCGTCGGCAAGATCCGCGGCATGGCCAACGAGTTCCGCGCCAGCTTCGACGAGATGGCCCGCCAGTCCGAGCTCGACGACCTGCGTCGCGAAGTCGAGGCCATGCGCGCCGGCCAGTACGCCAATCCCGTGCAGGTCGCCGTCGACGAGGCCAAGGACGCCAATGTCGACCAGGTGTTCGCCGACATCGACGCCAGCCTCAACAGCGGTTCTGTGCAGGCCCACCCCTACGCCGCGCATAATCCCGAGCCGGTGGCCGACGCGGCCGCCACGCTCGAGCCGCCGGCCAAGCCGGTCCGCAAGCGCGCGCCCAAGGCGGTCGCCGAGCCGACCGTCGAGATCGTCGCCAAGAAGCCGCGCGCCAAGGCCGCCTCCAAGGATGTCGGCATCGCCGCCAAGCCTAAAGCCGCCAAGGCCAAAGTCGCCGCGCCGGCCGCCAAGCCGGTCCGCAAGCGCACCACCAAGACCGCCGCCTCCAGCTCGGACATCGTTTCGTGAGCAATTCGATCGGACATGATCCGGAAGACGAGATCGAGGCCTCGCGCGCCCCGCTGCTCGAGCACCTGACCGAGCTGCGCTCGCGCCTGATCGTCTGCGTGGTGGCGCTGTTCGTCGGCTTCGGCGTCTGCTTCTACTTCTCCGACCAGATCTTCCTGTTCCTGGTGAAGCCCTTCACCGTCGGCCAGCAACTGCTGGCGGCGCAGCACTCGGGCGGCAAGCACGGTCCGTTCGACCTGCTGCTGGCGCTCGTCGGGCTGAAGGACATCCCGATGGGCAACGCCAAGGCCCTCGAGCTGGTCTACACCGCCGCCCTGGAATTCTTCTTCACCAAGATCAAGCTGGCGGGCTTCGGCGCCGTGGTCGTGACCTTCCCGGTCCTGGCCTGGCAGCTTTATCGCTTTGTGGCGCCGGGTCTCTACAAGAACGAGCGGGGGGCCTTCCTGCCGTTCCTGCTGGCCTCGCCGTTCATGTTCATCCTGGGCGCGGCGCTGGTCTACTACGTGATGCTGCCGTTCGTGCTGTGGTTCTCGATGAGCCAGCAGATCTCCACGACCGCCATCAACATCCAGCTGCTGCCCAAGGTCTCGGACTACCTGACCCTGGTGACCTCGCTGCTGCTGGCTTTCGGCCTGTGCTTCCAGCTGCCGGTGGTGGTGTCGCTGCTCGGCATGGCCGGGATCATCGATTCCAAGATGCTGCGCGCCGGTCGCCGCTACGCCATCGTCGGCGTGTTCATCGCCGCCGCCATCCTGACCCCGCCCGATCCCATCAGCCAGCTGACCCTGGCGATCCCCATGTGCCTGCTCTACGAGATCGGCATCTGGTGCGTGTGGCTGATCGAGCGCAGCCGCGCCAAGCGCGAGGCCGAGGAAAGCAAGGACGTGGTGGCGGTCTAGGCTGTCGTTTGACAATCCAGACCGTCGGTCCCAGGCTTACGTCATGGCGACGATGAACGTCTCTTTGTCGAAAGCTGACGAGGATTGGGTCGAGGAACGGGCCCGAACCGATCGCTACGACACGCCCGCCGATTATGTGCGGGACCTGATCGAGCGTGATCGCATACGCCACGCCAAGATCCAGGCCATGCAGGGATTGGTCGACGAGGCCTTGGCGTCCGGCGACAGCGAGCATGGCATGTCCGAGATCCTTGAGATCGCTCGGGCGCGGGCCAGCGCACTTGGCCTATAGGCTCAGTCGCCGGGCCAGGGACGATCTCGTCGACATCTATATCGAAGGCGTACGCGCTTTTGGCCGACAGCAGGCCGAGCGCTATCACGCGGGCCTTGAAGAGGTCTTCGGCCTTCTGGAAGCCTTTCCTCGGGCCGCGCCCGAACGCTCCGAGATCACGCCTCCGGTGCGCATCCATCCCTACAAGTCGCACGTCATCGTCTACGTGGTAGACGGAAGCGACGTGCGTGTGCTGCGCATTCGGCATGCTCAGGAGGATTGGAGCGCCGATCCCGTCGGCTGAACGTAGCGCGAAAAGGTTGGCGCCCTTGCCGACGCGCCTTAGAGAAGGGCGTTTCTTAACGACTTCCTGCCGAGCTCATTCCGATGCACGACATCAAGGCCATCCGCGAAAATACCGAAGCCTATGAAGCCGCGTGGTCGGCCAAGGGACGGTCGGGCGCGGCGTCGGAAGCCGTCAAGCTCGACGCCCAGCTGCGCGCGGCCCAGACCGCCCTGCAAGAAGCCCAGGCCAAGCGCAACGAAAGCTCCAAGCTGATCGGCATGGCCAAGGCCAAGACGGATGAGGCCGAAGCCGCCCGCCTGATGGCCGAGGTCGAGGCGCTAAAGGGCCGCATGGCCGAGGCCTCGGAAGAAGAGCACTTGGTCGGCGCCAAGCTGAAGGACCTGCTGGCGTCCTTGCCCAACATCCCCGCCGCCGAAGTGCCCGAAGGCGAGGACGAGGCCGGCAATGTCGAGCAGCGCCGCTGGGGCGACGCCTCCAAGCTGCCGGCCGGCCGCCTGAACCAGCCCAAGGACCACGTCGACCTGGGCGCGGCCCTGGGCGGCATGGACTTCGAGGCCGCCGCCCGCATGAGCGGCGCGCGCTTCGTGGTGCTCAAGAAGGAGATCGCCCGGCTCGAACGGGCCCTTGGCCAGTTTATGCTCGACCTGCAGACGGTGGAGCACGGCTACACCGAAGTCAGCCCGCCGGTCCTGGTCAAGGACGACGCCCTGTTCGGCACCGGCCAGCTGCCGAAGTTCGCCGAGGACCTTTTCCGCACCACCGGCGACCACTGGCTGATCCCGACCGCCGAGGTGTCGCTGACCAACCTCGTGCGTGAACAGATCACCGGCGAGGAAGAGCTGCCGCTGCGCCTGACGGCCCTGACCTACTGCTTCCGCTCGGAAGCCGGCGCCTCGGGCCGCGACACGCGCGGCATGATCCGCCAGCACCAGTTCCAGAAGGTCGAGCTCGTTTCGATCACCACGCCCGACCAGTCGGAAGCCGAGCACGAGCGCATGGTCGAGTGCGCCGAGACCGTGCTGAAGAAGCTGGAGCTGCCCTTCCGCACCATGCTGCTGTGCAAGGGCGATATGGGCTTTGGCGCGCGCAAGACCTACGACCTGGAAGTCTGGCTGCCCAGCCAGGCGACCTTCCGCGAGATCAGCTCGTGCTCCAACTGCGGCGACTTCCAGGCCCGCCGCATGGACGCCCGCTACAAGAAGGCCGGCGAGAAGGGCACGCACTACGTCCACACCCTCAACGGCTCGGGCCTGGCCGTCGGCCGCACGCTCGTGGCCGTGCTGGAGAACTACCAGGACGAAGCTGGCCGCATCGCCATTCCGGCCGTGCTGCAACCTTACATGGGCGGCCTGACCCACATCGGGGGCGCTGCGTGAGGATCCTCCTCACCAACGACGACGGCATCCACGCTCCGGGGCTTGAGGCCCTGGAGCGCATCGCCGCGGCCCTGTCGGACGACGTCTGGGTCGTCGCGCCGGAATATGAGCAGTCGGGCGCCAGCCGCGCTCTGACCCTGGCCGACCCGCTGCGGGTGCGGAAGATCAGCGAGCGCCGCTTCGCCGTCGAGGGCACGCCCACCGACTGCGTGGCGCTGGCCTTCCAGGAACTGGTCCAGGGCGCG
This sequence comes from Caulobacter zeae, assembly GCF_002858925.1. Lineage (GTDB taxonomy): Bacteria > Pseudomonadota > Alphaproteobacteria > Caulobacterales > Caulobacteraceae > Caulobacter > Caulobacter zeae. Next base: position 13,884 of record NZ_PJRS01000009.1, on the reverse strand, counting down.
CGTCCGGATCTGGTGCTGTCGGGCGTCAACCGCGGCCAGAACCTGGCCGAAGACGTAACCCTGTCGGGCACAGTCGCCGGCGCCATCGAGGGCATGGTGCTGGGCGTCCCGGCCATCGCCCTGTCGCAGGCCATGACCTATTTCGCCGACGAGGTCGTCGCCCACTGGGAAACGGCCGAGCACTTCGCGCCGGGCATCATCCGCCGCCTGCTGGAAGTGGGCTGGCCGTCGGACGTGGTGATGAACGTCAACTTCCCGCCGATCCCGCCCGAGCGCGTCGATGCCGTGGAAGTGACCCGCCAAGGCTTCCGCGACTCGCACTTGCGGCGCATTGAAAAGCGGACCGACCTACGTGGTCGCGACTACTACTGGACCGGCTTCACCGCCAAGCCGTCCAATCCGCCGGAGGGCACCGATCTGAAGGCCGTTTACGAAGGGCGCATCTCGGTGACGCCCCTGCATATCGACCTGACGCACAACGCCACCGTCGCGGCCCTCAAGGGCGTGCTGGGCGGGGCGCCCCCCAAGCTCGCCTCCAAGCCGGAGCCTGGCCTGTGATGGCGAGCGCCAAGCGTCCGGAAACGCCTGAAGCGCTGCTGAAGCGACTGCTCGACGCCCTGAGGGCTCAAGGCGTCACCGATCCCAACGTGCTGTCGGCGATCGAGAAGACCCCGCGCGACCTGTTCACGCCCGATCTCTTCAAGGAGCGGTCGTGGGAGGACTCGGCCCTGCCGATCGCCTGCGGCCAGACCATCAGCCAGCCGTTCATCGTCGGCCTGATGACCCAGGCCCTGACGGTGGAGCCGCGCTGCCGGGTGCTCGAGATCGGCACCGGCTCGGGCTACCAGACCGCGATCCTCAGCCGCGTGTCGCGTCTCGTCTACACGGTCGAGCGCTATCGCACGCTGATGAAGGAGGCCGAGGCGCGCTTTGCGACCTTGGGCCTGACCAACGTCATCACCAAGTTCGGCGACGGCTGGGAAGGCTGGCGCGAGCAGGCGCCTTTTGACCGTATTATGGTCACGGCTGCGGCGCAGGAAGAACCTAAGGGGCTTCTGGCTCAGCTCAAGCCCAACGGCGTGCTCGTCGCGCCCGTTGGTCGCGGGCCTGTCCAGAGCCTTCGCCGCTATGCCGGCGACGGGAAGGGGGGCTTCACGGTCGAAGCCCTGTGCGACGTGCGTTTCGTCCCGATCCTGGAAGGCGTCGCCCGCGAGTAGTGCGGGCCCGGCGTCCACAGGTTCGGCGACGTCGTGCGTATTTGGTTAAGGTTTGATTTACCCTTGCGGCGGCGACTTGAAGGCTCCGCGAGGAAAGGAGAGGTCATGAGGCAGTTGTGGACGCAAGCGGCGGTGATCGCGCTGACGGCTGGAACGCTCGCGGCCTGCGAGACGACCGGCGCCCAGTATCCGACCCGCGCCGACACCGGCGTCAGCCCGCCGCTCGTCCAGGCTCCGCCCGCCGTCCAGACCACGCCGCCGGCCGCTCAGCCGCCTGAGGACGACGCCCCGCCGGTGACAGCGCCGGTCGCCGCCGGCGCCGTGTCCAGCCAGCCGCTGTCGCCGGTGCCCTCCGACATTCCGCCGCCGCCCCCGCCGCCGGCCGACAGCCGTCCGATCCCGGCGCCGGCGCCCGTGCAGCAGCAGCCGGCCATGCGTCCGGTCGTGGTGACCGTCACCGGCGGCAAGGTCGTCGACGTCAGCGGCGGCCCGCAGACCTACACCGTCCAGTCCGGCGACGGCCTCGACGCTATCGGCCGCAAGATGGGCATCTCGCGCGCCGAACTGGCCAAGCTGAACGACCTGGAAGAGCCCTATCGCCTCAAGCCCGGCCAGAAGCTGAAGGGCCCCTCGACCAAGGCGAAAGCCTATGTGGTCGAGAGCGGCGACACCCTCAGCGCCATCGCCCGCCGCTTCAGCGTCACGCCGGTGGCCCTGGCCGACGAGAACGACATGGGCAGCGGCGCCTCGATCCGCGCCGGCCAGAAGATTCGCCTGCCGGAAGGCTACAAGGACAAGGGGCCGTCCAAGACCACGGTGATGCAGCCGGTTCCTGGCGGTTCGCCCACCCTGGCCGGCGCCGCGCCGGCGCCGACCCGCACGCCGACCGCCTCGGCCCCGTCGATCGGCTCGCGTCCGGTCGCCGCGCCGCCGCCGTCGCGCCCGGTCGTCGACGACGAGCCGGCCCCCGCCGCCACGACCACCACGACCGTCAGCATCACCGGCAAGGTGATCGAGGTCGCCGGCAAGCCGAAGATCCACACGGTGAAGTCGGGCGACGCCATCGACTCCATCGCCCGCGATCTGGGCACCACCCGCAAGGACCTGGTCGAGGACAACGACCTGAAGGCCCCGTACCTGATCCGTCCGGGCCAGAAGCTCAAAGGCCCGGCCACCACCGACAAGGCCTATGTGGCCGAAAGCGGCGACACCCTGGCCGGCATCGCCAAGCGCTTCAACGTCAGCGTTTCGGCCCTGGCCAAGGAAAACAACCTGCGCACCGGCGCGTCGGTCAAGAAGGGCCAGAAGGTCGTCCTGCCCGACGGCTATAAGGACCGCGGCCCGATCCGCACCACGGTGACAACGCCTGCGCCGCGCCCCTCGACCCCGGCCCCGACCGCCCAGCCCCCCATCGGTGCTTCGCCGGCGCCCGCGCCGTCGACCAGCGGCCTGCCGTCCAGCCCGCGGCCCTACACGCCGTCGGGTTCGGCCTCCAGCTATCCGCGTCCCAGCGCGCCGGTCTCGGCCCAGCCGATCACCCCGCCGCCGGCGCCCTCGCGTCCGATCATCGAGAGCAGCGCCCCGCCGACCGAGGCCGAGATCACGGCCGCCGGCCGCGGCCGCTTCGTCTGGCCGGTGCGTGGCGAGACCATTTCGGACTTCGGCCCCAAGGGCACCGGCCAGCGCAACGACGGCCTCAACATCCGCGCCTCGGCCGGCGCGCCGGTCAAGGCCGCCGCCTCGGGCGAGGTGGTCTATGCCGGCAACCAGGTGCCGGGCTTCGGCAATCTCGTGTTGGTCAAGCACGCCGACGGCTGGGTCACGGCCTACGCCCACCTGGCCACCACCGACGTCAAGATGCGCCAGCAGGTCGGCCAGGGCGAACAGCTCGGCACGGTCGGGCAGACCGGCGGCGTCAACGAGCCCCAGCTGCACTTCGAGGTCCGCTACGCCCCGACCCCGAAGGACAAGGCCAAGCCGATCGACCCGGGCCTGGTGCTGCCGCGCTAAGGTCGGCTTTCGGACTACGAGAAAGGCCTCCGGGACGTCCCGGAGGCCTTTTTCTTTGGTCCTTCGTCATCCCGGATAAGCCGCTGCGGGCTTTCCGGGATGACGTGCATGGGGGAGGCGAGGGGCAGCGCAGCCTCGCCTACTTCACCACCCCGCAGGCGCTGCGCGCGCCGGCGCCGCCGATCGGCTGGCTGGTGTGGTCGTCGGGGCTGGCGTGGATGACGATGGCCGAGCCGTCGGCGTCCAGCAGGGCCGGGCGGCCGCCGGCGCCCTTCAGCGACACCAGGGGCGAGAACACTTCGGTCACGGCGCTGCCGTCGGCGGCGGCGTAGAGGTTGGGCAGGTCGCCGTTGTCGTTGCCGTTCGGGTTCAGCAGGCCGTGGACCACAGTGGCCGTGGTGTGCACGTGGGCGCCGGCCGACTTGAAGTCAGGCGCGCCGCAGTCGCCCTTCTCGTGGAAGTGCAGGCCGTGCCAGCCGGGCGTCAGGCCCTTGGCCTCGATCTTCAGCAGCACGCCGTGCGGGGCTTCGGTGATCGTCCCCGTACCGATGGTCTTGCCGTCCGCGCCCTTGATCTCGGCGGTCGCGGTGGCGGGCGCTTCGGCGGCGGAGGCCGTGGTGGCGGCCACGAGGCCGGCGGCGAGGAAAAGGGCGGTCAGACGCATGAACTGCTCCTGCATTCGTAAGGGACGCATGGGGCCGCGAAGGTGGCGCCGTCCGTGTCAGAATGCTAACTGTTTCCGACTGTTCCGTGTTCGATTCTGACGGCGAAAAATCCCCTTGAACGACGATCAAAACACTCTGCCTCCCGAAGGGCCGCGCGGAGACATCGCCCCGATCAACATCGAGGACGAGCTGCGCCGCTCGTATCTCGATTACGCGATGAGCGTCATCGTCAGCCGCGCCCTTCCGGACGCGCGCGACGGCCTCAAGCCGGTGCACCGCCGGGTGCTGTTCTCGATGCACGAGCAGGGCCAGACGCCCGAGCGCCCGTACGTCAAGTCGGCCCGCGTCGTCGGTGACGTCATGGGTAAGTATCACCCGCACGGCGACGCCTCGATCTACTTCACCCTGGTGCGCATGACGCAGTCGTTCTCGATGGGCCTGGTGCTCATCGACGGCCAGGGCAACTTCGGCTCGGTCGACGGCGATATGCCTGCCGCCATGCGATACACCGAGTGCCGCATGGCGCCGCCGGCCATGTCGCTGCTGGCCGACCTGGACAAGGACACGGTCGATTTCGCCGACAACTACGACGGCAAGGAGCAGGAACCCACCGTCCTGCCGTCGCGGATCCCCAACCTGCTGGTCAACGGCGCGGGCGGCATCGCCGTCGGCATGGCCACCAACATTCCGCCGCATAACCTGGGCGAAGTCATCGACGCCTGCCTGCTGCTGATCGACGAGCCCGAGGTCACCACCGACCAGCTGCTCGACCTCGTGCCCGGCCCGGACTTCCCGACCGGCGGCGAGATCATCGGCCGCTCGCCGCCGCGCAACGCGCTGCTGACCGGCCGCGGCTCGGTCGTCATGCGCGGCGTGGCCAGCGTCGACGAGATCCGCACCGGCCGCGAAGCCATCATCATCACCGAGATCCCGTATCAGGTGAACAAGGCCAACCTCGTCGAGCACATCGCCGAGCTGGTCCGCGACAAGAAGATCGAGGGCGTCGCCGACATCCGCGACGAGTCCAACCGCGACGGCATGCGTATCGTGGTCGAGCTCAAGCGCGACGCCTCGGGCGAGGTGATCCTCAACCAGCTCTACCGCTTCACGGCGCTGCAAAGCTCGTTCGGCGTCAACATGCTGGCCCTGAACCGCGGCCGTCCCGAGCAGATGGGCCTGCGCAAGCTCCTGGAAGTGTTCGTCGAGTTCCGCGAGGAAGTCGTCGTCCGCCGCACCAAGTTCGAGCTGGGCAAGGCCCGCGACCGCGGCCACGTCTTGGTCGGTCTGGCTATCGCCGTGGCCAACATCGACGAGTTCATCCACATCATCCGCTCGTCCAAGGACCCGGCCGAGGCGCGTGAGCGCCTGGTGGCCAAGGCCTGGCCGATGGGCGACATGCTGCCGCTTGTCGAGCTGATCGCCGACCCGCGCTCGGTGCTGGAAGACGGCGACTTCATCCGCCTGACCGACGAGCAGGCCCGCGCCATCCTGGCCCTGACCCTGTCGCGCCTGACCGGCCTTGGCCGTGACGAGATCGGCAACGAGGCCGCTCTGCTGGCCGAAGCCATCCGCGGCTATCTCGAACTGCTCTCCGACCGCGCCAACATCATGGCCGTGGTTCGCGAGGAACTGGTCGAGGTGAAGGACAAGTTCGCCATTCCGCGCCGCTGCCAGATCGTCGACGGCGACGCCGACATGGAAGACGAGGACCTGATCGTCCGCGAGGACATGGTGATCACCGTGACCATGGGCGGCTACGTCAAGCGCACGCCGCTGGCCAACTACCGCACCCAGCACCGGGGCGGGAAGGGCAAGTCGGGCATGGCCACCAAGGACGAGGACGCCGTCACCCGCGTGTTCTCGGCATCGACCCACGCGCCGCTGCTGTTCTTCACCTCGGGCGGCAAGGTCTACAAGATGAAGGTGTGGCGCCTGCCGCTGGGCGCCGCCAACTCGCGCGGCAAGGCGTTCGTGAACCTGCTGCCGATCGAGCCGGGCGAGACGATCACCTCGATCCTGACCCTGCCCGAGGACGAGGCCACCTGGGACGGCCTGGACGTGATGTTCGCCACCCGCTCGGGCAGCGTGCGTCGCAACAAGCTGTCGGACTTCGTCGACGTCCGCCGCAACGGCAAGATCGCCATGAAGCTGGACGAAGGCGACGGCATCGTCGGCGTCGCCGTCTGCAACGGCGACCAGGATGTGCTGCTGACCACGGCGGCCGGCCGCTGCATCCGCTTCTCGGTCGACGAGGTGCGGGTGTTCGCCAGCCGCGACTCCACCGGCGTGCGCGGCGTGAAGCTGGCCTCGGGCGACACCGTCATCTCGATGGCCGTGCTGCGCAGCGTCGACGCCACCCCGGCCGAACGCGCCGCCTATCTCAAGCACCAGCGCGCCCTGCTGCGCGCCGCCAACGGCGAGGAGGGCGACGAGGCCCCCGCGCCGGAGGAGACCGACGAAGAGGCCGGCGAGGCCACTCTCACGGTCGAGCGCATCGCCGAGCTGGGCGCGGCCGAGGAAATCATCCTCACCATCTCGTCGGAAGGCTACGGCAAGCGCACCAGCGCCTACGACTTCCGCCGCACCGGTCGCGGCGGCCAGGGCCTCGCGGCTCAGGACCTGTCCAAGCGCGGCGGCAAGCTGGTGGGCTCGTTCCCGGTCGATGAAAGCGACCAAATCCTGCTGGTGACGGACGCGGGTCAGCTGATACGGTGCCCCGTCGCGCAAATTCGTGTTGCGGCGCGGAATACTCAGGGCGTAACCGTCTTCCGCACGGCGGCGGACGAGCATGTCGTGAGCGTCGAACGTCTGGCCGAGGCCGGCGGCGACGAAGGGCAGGACGACGCAAACGGGGCGGACGAGACCCCGTAAGTCAAAGGCGCAGGGGGTTTCATGCGTATCGGTCTTTATCCCGGGACCTTCGATCCGGTCACTAACGGCCACCTCGACATCATCGGTCGGGCGGTCAAGCTGGTGGACAAGCTGGTCATCGGGGTAGCCGTCAACATCGGCAAGAACCCCCTGTTCTCGCTCGACGAGCGGGTCGCCATGCTGCAACGCGAGACGGCCCACCTGAAGGGTGCGGCCATCGAGGTCCGCCCCTTCGACAGCCTGCTGATCCACTTCGCCCGCGAGGTGAACGCCCAGATGATCGTCCGCGGCCTGCGGGCCGTGGCCGACTTCGAATACGAATTCCAGATGACCGCGATGAACCAGCAGATGGATCGCGAGATCGAGACCGTCTTCCTGATGGCCGACCCGCGCCACCAGGCCATCGCCTCCAAGCTGGTCAAGGAAATCGCCTCGCTCGACGGCGAAGTCGGCAAGTTCGTCAGCCCCGGCGTCGCCACCGACCTGATCGCCAAGATCAAGGCGCGGTGACCCAAAGATCCTCCCCCGCTGGGGGAGGTGTCGCCGAAGGCGACGGAGGGGGGCGTTTTCAGCTGCCGCTGCGCCTGAAGTTCTCTCCCACCGATCGCTGCACGATCGCATCCCCCAAGCGGGAGGTCCGTTGCGCCCATCGCCCACAAGTGGCCGAAATCATCGACAAAGCTTGTGGTTCCGCTCCGCCCGTTCTACGCGGGGCGACGAGATCTGTTCGGGGAAATCCATGAAGTCTGCGTTCCGCGTTCTCGGCGTCGCCGCCCTGGCGCTCGTTTCGGCTACGGCCGCCTCCGCTCAAGTCGCCGAATGGCGTACGCCCGATCCGGAGAACGTGCTGGTCGTCGAGACCAACAAGGGTCGCATCGTCGCCGAGCTGGTTCCCGAGGCCGCGCCGGGCCATGTCGAGCGCGTGCGCGAATTGGCGCGGGCCGGCTTCTATGACGGCCTGACCTTCTTCCGCGTCATCGACACCTTCATGGCCCAGACGGGCGACCCCAAGAACGACGGCACCGGCGGCTCGGACAAGCCCGACCTGACGGCCGAGTTCAGCTTCCGCCGCCCCGGTTCGGGCGGTTCGTTCGCACCGGCCGGCAAGGTCGGCTCGCTGGAGACCGGATTCGTCGGCCCGCTGGCCGTGACCAGCCAGTCGTCGATGCTGGCGGCCATGACCGCCGACGGCAAGGTGCAGGCCTGGGCCAACTTCTGCCCCGGCGTGCTGGGTATGGCCCGCGCCGGCGACCCCAACAGCGCCAACAGCCAGTTCTTCTTCATGCGCCAGCACTATCCGTCGCTGGAGAAGGCCTACACCGGCTTTGGCCGCGTGCTGTCGGGCCTGGAAGTCGTGCGCGCCATCAAGACCGGCGAGCCGGTCGCTGACCCGCAGGACAAGATGCTGAGCGTCAAGGTGCTCGCCGACATCCCGGCCGACAAGCGCCCGACCGTGCAGGTGATGGACACCCGCAGCGCCGCCTTCGCCGAAGTCGTCAAGAAGAAGCAGGCCGAGCTTGGCGCCGGCTACAACATCTGCGACGTGGAAGTACCCGCGAAGGTCAGCAAGTAAGCCGAGGTCGACTGAATGCGCCTGCCGATCGTCTCCGCCGTCGCTCTCCTGGCCGCCGCGGCGGTCGTTCCGGCGGCGCAGGCCGCGCCCAAGGCCAAGCGGGCCAAGACCGCCGCCGCCGCCGTTGCGGCGCCGGCCGGTCCTCGCGAATCCGACTGGCGCACCCCCGCGCCGGACACGGTGATGGTCATCGACAGCACCAAGGGCCGGATCCTCGTCGAACTGGTCCCCGAGGTCGCGCCCGCCCACGTGGCGCGCCTGCAGGAGCTGACCCGCGAGGGCGTCTACGACCGGCGCACCTTCTTCCGGGTCATCGACCGGTTCATGGCCCAGACCGGCGACCCGGAGGACACCGGGCAGGGGGCTTCGAGCAAGCCCAACCTCAAGGCCGAGTTCACCTTCCGTCGCGACCAGGCCCTGCCGTTCGTGGTCGCCGCCTCGCCGGCCGGCACGGAGGTCGGCTTCCTGAGGTCGCTGCCCGTGGTCAGCCAGGCGCTGAGCTGGAACACCATGACCAGCGACAAGAAGGTCGCCGCCTGGGGGACCTACTGCCCGGGCGTCCTGGGCATGGCCCGCGACGACGCGCCCGACAGCGCCAACAGCCAGTTCTTCCTGATGCGCCAGCCCTATCCGTCGCTGGACAAGCGCTACACCGCGTTCGGCCGGGTGATCTCGGGCCTGGAGGTGGTGCGGGCCATCAAGACCGGCGAGCCGGTGCCCGACCCGCAGGACGAGATGACCAGGGTGCGCCTGCTGTCCGACATCCCGGAAGCCGAGCGTCCCAAGGTGCGGGTGATCGACCCGAATGGCGCCTGGTTCCGGGGCCAGATCGCGGCCGTGCGCCGGGCCAAGGGCGCGGATTTCTCGGTCTGCGACCTGGAAGTGCCCGTCAGCGTTCAGTAACGGCGGTTCACAGCCGCTTTGCGGCGGGCTAAACAGCGCCAGACTCAATTTTTCCGGCGGGCATGCCCGCCAAACCCCGTACCGAAGGGACGACCATGTCGGCTGACCTCGAAAACACCCTGATCCTGACGCTCGAGACCGGTCCGGTCACCATCCAGCTGCGTCCCGACCTGGCCCCCGGCCACGTCGAGCGGATCAAGGAACTGGTCCGCGAGGGCTTCTATGACGGCGTCGTCTTCCACCGCGTGATCCCGGGCTTCATGGCCCAGGGCGGCGATCCGACCGGCACCGGCCGCGGCGGCTCCTCGAAGCCCGACCTGAAGGCCGAGTTCTCGGCCGAGCCGCACGTCCGCGGCGTCTGCTCGATGGCCCGCACGCCGGATCCGAACTCGGCCAACAGCCAGTTCTTCATCTGCTTCGACGACGCCACCTTCCTCGACAAGCAGTACACCGTCTGGGGCGTGGTCACCGACGGCATGGATCACGTCGACAGCCTGCCCAAGGGCGAGCCGCCCCGCGCGCCGGGCAAGATCGTCAGCGCCAAGATCGCCGCCGACGCCTAAAGTCAAAAAGAGGGCCCCTTCGGAAACGAAAGGGGCCCTTTTCTTTGGAGGCGGCATGATCGTTCATCCGGATCCGCCGCGCGCCGCCTACCAGGAGGCGCATCGGCGCTATCATACGCAGGCTCACATCGACGACTGCCTGGCCAGGTTGGCGGCGGTCGACGGACTGGGCGATCGCGAGCGCGACCTGCTGGTCCAGGCGATCTGGTGGCACGACGCCGTCTACGACCCGCTTCGTCCCGACAACGAGGCCCGCAGCGCCGACCTGGCCCGCGAGGCCCTGGCCGCGGCCGAGGCGCCCGAAGCCGACATCGCCGAGGTCGAGCGCCTCATCCTGCTGACCAAGGGCCACACGGTGGAGGCGGGCGACCGGCTGGGCGCCCTGATGGTGTCGATCGACCTGTCGATCCTTGGCGCGGCGCCCGAAGCCTACGCCGCTTATGCCCAGGCTATCCGCGAGGAGTACGCGGCCGTGCCGGAGGAGATATATCGCGCTGGCCGGGCCAGGGTGCTGGAAAGCTTCCTGGCCGCGCCGGTGCTGTTTCCCGATCCCGCTTTCGCGAAGGCGCTGGACGCCCAGGCCCTTCGCAACCTCGCCGCCGAGATCGCCGAACTCACCCGCGCCTGAGCGTGATCACCACCGGCCGGTGGTCCGAGCCCAGGTGCGGGCCGCGCTTGACCGACACCGTCTTCCACTGCTTGCCGGCGTAGAGGTGGTCGATCGGCATGAACGGGAAGGGCGCCTTCAGCAGGCGGGTGAACGAGCCCGACGGCCAGGAGGGCAGGGCGAGCGTGCGCCGCTCCAGGCCAAACAGCCTGTCCTGACGCCGCAGGCTCCACGACCAGGGCGTCGAGTTGAAGTCGCCGGCGACGATCATCGCCTTCTTGTCGAAGCCGTCCAGCATCTGCGCCAGGCGACGGCTCTGGGCCTGCTGGGCGCCGGCCGGGATCGGCCAGACATAGTGGGTGGCCACCACCGTGAACGGGCCGTTCGCATCGGCCAGGGTGGCCCAGGCCACTGACAGCGGTCGCTCGCGATCATAGACGCCGCCCCGGGCGACCATCTTCTTCTTGCTGAAGATCCAGGTGTCGCACGGGCGGGTGTTGCCCACGCAGGAGACGACGAACGGATAGAGCCGGCGCAGCGGGCCGATCAGCGGCCAGGCGCTGCCGCCGCCTTCCTCGACGAAGAGGACGTCGGGGTCTTCGGCCAGCACCCATTCCAGCGCCTCCGTCGGGTCGTCGTTCGAGGCCCAGACGTTGAACTGCATGACCTTCAGCGTGGCGGGGCCCGGATCGAGCTTGCGGGTCTGGGCCGCGATCAGTTCCGGCGCCATCAGGCCGCCGTGGGCCAGGATCGCGATGACGCCCATGACGATGATCGCCCAGCGCTCGCTGCGCCGCGAGACGACGGCCCCGACCAGGGCGCCGGCGAGGCCCACCACCAGCCAGACCGGCGCGAAGTGGTTGGCCACGTCCAGCCGGTCGCTGAAGGCGCCGCCGAGGCCGGCCAGGCCGAGCGCCAGGGCCAGCAGGACCAGGGCCAGGGCCGTGCCGCGGCAGAAGAGGCGGGCAAGGTGCAGGATCAGTTGCATGACTTCGCCCTTAGCACGAGCCGACGACGGTCGTGTAAGCCGGCGTACATTTCGAGGGACCTGGGAGGGCGGTTGCGCAGCCGCGCGGCGCCGAAGCGGCCGCGCCGCGCCTTGACCTTGCGCCCCCTTCGTGGCCTTGAAGCCGGCCCATGCGCCTTTCCGACTTCGACTTTCACCTTCCCGACGACAACATCGCCCTGCGCCCGGCCGAGCCGCGCGACAGCGCGCGCTTTCTCGTCGTGCGCCCGGGGCAGGACCTCGAGGACCACATCGTCCGCGAGCTGCCCGATTTCCTGCGCGCCGGCGACGCCCTGGTGTTCAACGACACCCGGGTGATCCCCGCGCGCCTGTCGGGCCTGCGCGAGGGGCGCACGACCGGCGGAGCCGACGGAACCCCGGTGGCCGTCGAGGCGACCCTGCACCGCCGCATCGCCCCCGACCGCTGGAGCGCCTTCATGCGCCCGGGCAAGCGCCTGAAGGCCGGCGACCGCGTGGCCTTCGCCGCCGAGGGCTCGGTCGCGTGCGAGGCCGAGCGCCTGGACGCCACGGTGGTCGAGAAGCACGAGGGCGGCGAGGTCGTTCTGGCCTTCGACCTGTCGGGTCCTGACCTGGACATCGGCATCGCCCGGCATGGGATGATGCCGCTGCCGCCGTACATCGCCGCCAAGCGGGCCGAGGACGACCGCGACCGCGCCGACTACCAGACCGTCTACGCCCGCGAGGACGGCTCGGTGGCCGCGCCGACGGCCGGTTTGCACTTCACGCCGGACCTGCTGGAGGCGCTGAAGGCCAAGGACGTGTCCCTGCACTTCGTCACCCTGCACGTGGGGGCGGGCACCTTCCTGCCGGTGAAGACCGACGAGGTTTCCGAGCACAAGATGCACGCCGAGTTCGGCGAGGTGAGCCAGGAGACGGCGGACGCCTTGAACGCGGTCCATGCCGCCGGCGGCCGCATCGTCTGCGTCGGCACTACGTCCCTTCGCCTGATCGAGAGCGCCACGGGCGAGGACGGCGTTGTCCGCCCGTTCGCCGACGAGACGGCGATCTTCATCACGCCGGGTTATCGTTTCCGGGCGGTCGACGTGCTGATGACCAATTTCCACCTGCCCAAGTCGACCCTGTTCATGCTGGTCAGCGCATTTGCCGGCCGCAAGACGATGCGCGCGGCCTATGAGCACGCCATATCGACGGGCTACCGCTTCTATTCCTATGGCGACGGCTCTCTGCTGTTCCGCGCCGAAACCGAGACCGTCTAGATGGCCGCCTTTCCCTTCGAGATCAAAGCCACGGACGGCAAGGCCCGGACGGGCGTGCTGAAGACCCCGCGCGGCGACATCCGCACGCCGGCCTTCATGCCGGTGGGCACGGCCGGCACGGTCAAGGCCCTGACGGTCGACCAGGTCAAGGACACGGGCGCCGACATCATCCTGGGCAACACCTATCACCTGATGCTGCGGCCGACGGCCGAGCGGGTGAAGCGCCTGGGCGGGCTGCACAAGTTCATGCGCTGGGACAAGCCGATCCTGACCGACAGCGGCGGCTTCCAGGTGATGAGCCTGTCGGGGATCAGCAAGGTCACCGAAGAGGCCGTGACCTTCGCCAGCCACATCGACGGGACCAAGCACGTGCTGAGCCCCGAGCGGTCGATGGAGATCCAGGCCGACCTGCTGGGATCCGACATCGTCATGCAGCTGGACGAGTGCGTGGCCTGGCCGGCCGAGGAGAAGCGGGCCCGCGAGGGGATGGAGCTTTCGGCGCGCTGGGGCCTGCGCTCCAAGACCGCCTTCGGCGCGCGGTACACCCAGGCCCTGTTTGGCATCCAGCAGGGCTCGACCTTCGAGAACCTGCGCCGCGAGTCGTCCGAGCGCCTGCAGGAGATCGGCTTCGACGGCTACGCCATCGGCGGCCTGGCCGTGGGCGAAGGCCACGAGGCGATGTGCGAGGTGCTGGACTACGCGCCGGGCCTGCTGCCGGCCGATCGCCCGCGATACCTGATGGGCGTGGGCAAGCCGATCGACCTGGTCGAGGCCGTCTATCGCGGCGTCGACATGTTCGACTGCGTGCTGCCGACCCGCTCGGGCCGCCACGGCCAGGCCTGGACCTGGGACGGGGCGATCAACATCAAGAACGCCCGCTTCGCCGAGGACGAGAGCCCGCTGGATCCGACCAGCGACTGCCCGGCCAGCCGCGACTATTCCAAGGCCTATCTGCGCCACCTGTTCAAGGCCGAGGAGATCCTGGGGCAGGTGCTGCTGTCGTGGCACAACATCGCCTTCTTCCAGGCCCTGACGGCCGCCATGCGCGCGGCCATCGAAGAGGGGCGTTTCGAGCAGTTCCGCCGGGACTTCGCGGCGCGCCAGAAGGGCGGTTGAGGAGGAACCTCCCCCTGTGGGGGAGGCGATCGCGTCAGCGATCGGTGGGGGGAGACTTTCCGACGCCTCGAGAGCTGAAAACGGCCCCCCTCCGTCCGCTTCGCGGACACCTCCC